>CAVPHN010000013.1:0-67660 GCA_963704205.1 uncultured delta proteobacterium | reverse complement strand
TACACAGGTCAATTGAGAACTACTGGGATATGGAGGGAATGAGTGGTTGCCCTACGATAGCATCGGTAATGGCATTGAGGATATTACAAGCCTGTTTTCTTGCTGTAGAAAGATAGCTTCTTATTCGGGCGAAGTATTTTGCCCCTTGTATTGTGCGGAAACATCCTGATATTTTCAAGCGAACTTTGATCATTCGAATATCTTGTTCGGCTAGGTTGTTTGAAAATGGAACATTTATGTCATGAAGGAAAGCAAGCACAGAGGAGTCATGCTCACCGAGACGGGGAGTAGATTTTGAGCTTTGGTCTTTTTGGGCCTGCCTCGTTTCTTTTTTTTGGCGGATCTGAAAGAGGGTTGCCTTTCCATCCTTGGGCAAGAGATCTCGGTATTTTTTGATCCACGGTTTTTTATGTTTTGCCGTTAACTGTTCACTTTGCTTAGAGACAAAATCATTCATGGCCAATAGCAGGTCGAACATATTTTTTGCCCATGCTTGATCCTGCTGCTCAAACAGGAAAGTAAGTTCCCGTAGGTGGTGAGCATTGCACAAACCGTGTTTGCAGTTATATGGAGATAAGGTTTCCAGAAATCATGAATGAGACGCCCACAAAAATTTGGCAAGATATTGAAATGATCCATGGCCTCAGTACCACGTTTTTCATGGATACCGAAGAAGGTTAACGTTTTTGTGCTTGCAGTGTGCAGCCAGTGGAGTTTGCCGCTAGTACGGACGCCGCTTTCATCGACATTGAGAATGGAGGATTTGCCAAGAGCTTCCACAACTGCTGTCTCGAATGGAGCAAGGTTATCATAACTTCGACGGAGGCATCAAAGACAGTGGCCTCGCTGACGGGAGCGTTATAAAGATCATTCATCATCTGAGAGATACGGTTGGGAGGAATGAGCTGTTGATTATGTAAGTAGGCCAACAGCCCTCGGAGCCTTGGCCCATATTGGGCAGGAGAATTGACATTTTCCGGAAATGAGGCACTATTGGTTAAGCCACATTTAGGGCAAAGTTTGATCTCACCTCTGTATTCGGTGACTTCAAGTTTGGGCTGCGGCAGTTCAAAAACCTGTCGGTTGATATAGCCGGCAACCGGTACATGAGTGAGGTCAGCACAACAGGAGCAAGAGGTTACAGACAGAGGAACAACATGATCTGGTTTTTCGACCTGTTTCAGGTTGTGGCCTTTATGCCCTTTTTGGCCGCCGGTTTTTTTCTTGGAACGCTTGCGCAGGCTTTTAGGTTTGGGTTTAGCCAGCCCATCAGAAGAGGGTGGTTTGCTGCTGTTGCGGCTGTTTTTGTTGACTTTCTGTTCCAGTTCGGCTACGCGTGCTGTTAAAAGCGTCACCTGTTGCTGAAGATGCAAGTTGATCTTCAATAGCGCCTCGCGGCCATATTCGATCAGATCGAGAGTCTCCAGATAGGTGAATATCATAAAGCTTCTCCGCACAGCGCCTGTCGGAAACGGCGACTCAATGGATAAAGATAAACATCCTTGATCGGAACAACCTGTTTACCGTGACGTTCCTGTCTTGATCGCCCCTTGGTCTGACCAACCCGAATCCAGTTGGCAGCCTTGTAACAGGTGCCGGCAAAGCGCTGTTGTTCGACAAAAGTCTCAACCAGATAAATGGAATGGTTGTATTTTTTTATCCAGTATGTTTGAAGGCGACGTGTAACCAGACCCAGAATATGACTGGCAAGATGCGGCACTTGTACCCAGGGAAAGATCAAAAACCGGGTATTGTTGGTTATCAGGTTGATGTTGCGGCAACGCATCTGCGGCATCCATCCGATGAACGTATCCCTATCAGCCGTAAGCCAAGCGGCGGAACCGAAAAGTAGACAAGCAATGTCACGACTAAAACGATCTTTGATGATAAGTTTCAGATTTTGCCCTACGGTTCGATGAAAACCAAGATAATGGTATTGGTTCAGATAATATCCGAAACAGGCATCTTCATATGAACAAGCCGTTGGAATATGAATGCTAAGAGGCGTCAGATCCTTAAGCTTTTCTGAAATAGGATGGAAAATCGGGGGAACAAATTCATCCGTAAACGGGGGTCGCAGAGCACGCCGAAGCGTGGTGCGTACAGGAGGCAAATCGATGTATCCTCTATGTTCGAGCTTGTCGATCATGCTCCGGGCGGCGAAAGTCTTCAGTTGACCGGTCTGAGTCCGCCAGTTCCAATGATCACATATCAGTTTTGTGATCCGGTGCCGACTCCAGTTCGGATGACTATCAACTACTTCTTGCAGCCAAAGAAGATCTGATTTCTTGATGGCCTTGCCCTGACATGTGATGATTTCATTCATGTCAAAGGGCTATAGCATATTCTAAAACGTTAGTCCCGTAAAAAATGAAGTGAATTAAAAAAAGACCTGAGCAGTTACGGATATTGTAGATCTGTCGCAGGAAGGACCGGGTGGTGCGGCAACTGATATGATCTTCCTCGATGAAGAGGAACCGATAACGGAATAACAGCGTAAAACAGGGGGGTTCTCTGGCTTTATGGGGCCTCCCTGACAAACCCATCTGTTGTTTCTTTGTTCAGCACTTTCAACCAAATTCATCAACTACCATTCTCAACCATATGTTATCGTTTGAACCTGGCTCTGGTTCAACGTTGCGAGGGGAATGCGAAAGCATAGGCCCTCCCGGGTAAGGTTTAGTCAACCGCCCGGTAGTGTATCTGCCCTAGTTAAAGGGAGGTGCACGAGTCAAGCGAGGTGAAGGGTGTATGCCCTGAATCTGACACATAGCCCCGAGAAATGCAAATTTTTGGGAAAGTGCCGATCCCTTGATAACAGGCGCAGGCAAAACGGAAGGTGCGTTAAAGACGAGTGCCGACCGACACCCCGGGGTCGCAGACAGCATCGAGCATGACAACGACGATGGAGTAACCAGGCGAGCATCGGAAAATAACCCAAAGGCCCTTGGCGAATCATCCCTGATCGAAGGGATAGTAACCGAGTATGGCCGACCAACGTAAAAGGAGGCGGCCAAAAGGCGCCGATGCGAGGGATGGAGACCGGTATGACCGCAATGGTTTAGCGATGAAGCGGCTAATTCCCGCTGAGCGAAGGTCTCCACGGTCAATTGCCCGTGAAAGGGGAAAACATCGACACTATGCAAAGAGTGAGAATCGGTGAGCACTGACCTGACACGGATAAGAGAAAAGGCGCGCAAACAACCGGGTCTGGTATTCACATCATTGTATCACCATGTGACGGATCTGGACAACCTGCGTTCCTGCTACGAAGCGCTTGACGGAGACAAAGCCGTCGGTGTGGACGGCGTAACCAAGGAGCAGTACGGAGAGGATCTCGAAGAGAACCTTCAGGGCCTGTCTGACCGGTTGAAGCGTATGGGTTATCACCCCCAGCCCAGACGCAGGAGCTATATTCCCAAACCGGGCAGTGAAAAGGGGCGGCCACTGGGAATCAGCTGTTTTGAAGACAAGATAGTTGAACTGGCGGTCAAACGGGTTTTGGAGCCGATCTACGAGGAAATTTTCGAGGACAGCAGCTATGGGTACCGGCCTGGACGTAGCCAGCATTCATGTTTGGATATGCTGGGGCGGACCATCCAACAGAGGCGGGTGAGCCATGTTGTGGAATCAGACATTCGCAGTTTTTTCGACGAAGTGTCACACAACTGGACGCTGAAGTTTCTGGAACACCGTATTGGGGACCCTCGCATACTGCGGCTGATCAGCCGTATGCTGAAGGGTGGAATCATGGAAGCCGGGCTGGTTCAGGCCAGTGAAAAGGGCACTCCCCAAGGTTCGATACTTTCGCCACTGCTGTCGAACATTTACCTGCACTACGTGCTGGACCTGTGGTTCAGCCGTAGAATCAAGAAGCAGTGCCAGGGTGAGGCGTACTATTTTCGTTTCGCCGACGATTTTCTGGCCTGTTTTCAGCACAAAGGAGAGGCGGAGCATTTCAAGAATCGGCTCAATGACAGGTTGGAGGGTTTTGGCCTGAAGGTAGCCGAGGAAAAGACGCGCTGCATTGAATTTGGGCGATTTGCGCGTGCGGAGGCGCAGAAGCGGGGCCAAAAGCCAGAGGAGTTCACCTTTCTGGGTTTTACACACTATTGTGGGAAGACCAGGAAAAGGAACTTCAGGGTAAAGCGTCGCACGAGTCGCAAGAAGTTCGCACTGAGCCTGAGAGGGTTTACCGATTGGGTACGCAAAAGCAGGTCTGTTCTGAGGAAAGGGGAGATGCTGCGGCGGGCCAAGGTCCGCATTGAAGGGCATCTGAACTATTACGCCATAACGGATAACTCGAAGATGTGCTCTACCTATCGGCATTATGCAACGAGAATCCTGTTTAAGTGGATTAACCGCAAAAGCCAGCGCAGGTCCTACACCTGGAAAGGCTTTATGCAGGCACTCAAATGGGTCGGGTGGCCGAGAACGAATATCCGCAAAGACCTGAGTCCACATCGTAGTTTAGAGGCTATCTGAATAATTGACCGAAGAGCCGGATGTATGGGAAATCCGCTTGTCCGGTTGTGTGTCCAGCAAAGGCTGGTATGTTCAGCAGGAGACAGTCCTGTCAGGGTAAAAGTCAGAAGCCCTGTAGCGTGAATGGCAGATATGAGGGAAACCAAGATATCTGAAGCCCATTGACAAAGCCATCTTGAGGGATGGTGAGCGAGTTACCAGGCCGTAACGAAAGTGAACGTATAGGTAGCCTCGAAAGTGCGAAGCCCCGGAAGTCGAGCCTTTAGCGTAGGGCGAAGGCAGCATGAACAGCCGAAAACTACTGAAACGTTCGTTCATTCCGGCGGGGTGGTAGCGACAGCATGGTAGCAAGGACATACTGGCAACTGGAGAAGCCCTCCTCGTCCCAGAGAGAAATCTCTGGAGCAAGGTAGGTCCTATAACCGTTAACACCGGGAAATGAGCCGAAAGATGAGAGGGTGGCGGATGGGTTCGTATTAGCGTTGAACCGGGGTAATGTCCGGGGAGCAAAGGAACCCTGCTGTTAACAGTCTTGAGCAACACGGTGAGGCAGGGGCGAAA
Source organism: uncultured delta proteobacterium (assembly GCA_963704205.1). GTDB lineage: Bacteria > Desulfobacterota > Desulfobacteria > Desulfobacterales > Desulfatirhabdiaceae > RAAP-1. The sequence continues at coordinate 62,614 of CAVPHN010000013.1, read as the reverse complement.
TGATAAAACCGTCCATTAGTCTGCAAGATCTGAGCGGAGAGATTTATTTGAAGAGGAAGGCTAAGAACAGATGGAACAGGTGGAGTAAGGCCTGATGAGGTTCTGATCAGTGTACATCACGAAAGTGCTGCCGCGGATCGGTCACATAAATCTTCAAATGAAGTTAACAGGAAAGCCCAATGTGGGAAATCCACATGTTGGGTTTGACGAGGCGGGGACTGGAAACGTGGCATGGACGAGATGTTGTGACACTCGCAAACGAAAGAGCGAGACAACAGGGAACACAAACTTCGACCTAAACCGGCGCGCCAGTTCTCGACCCTACCTGCAGAGGGACCGGGGAACAACTGAAGGTATGGCTGAGATCTTGTGGCACCGCCGGGAAACCAGGCGGCAAACTGAGAATACAAACTTCAGCCTATAGCCACGGAAGGCCCCGGTCTACTCGACCAAAGGTGAAATATTCTCAGTATGATTTTCTCATGGATACCAATGCCTGTACGTAACACATATCCTGTTAATTCTATTTATATCAGTATGTTGTATCTATTATTGGTGTTCCATTCGTTTGGGGCTGTCAAATCTTTTATTCAGGTTGTCGGATCAGCATCAAAATATGTTTTTACTGCAAAAAATTCCCTCCTTTCCGAATTAAAATTGAAAGCGTCAAAACTTTAACAACCAGTAACAAGCGAATATTTGTCCTATCATAAATTGGAAAGTTTCTCCGGACGTGCCTGTTGTTTCCAGCCATCCCGGAGTGGCCCCCAAAAAGCCGGCGTAGGGATGGCTGGAAACAACCACTCCCGCCCCATGCGTTATTTCCCAGGGGGTTTGGGGGGCAAGCCCCCCATTATAACTGTCAGAATTCCTTTCTTATCAGCTCTATGGCTTGGGGAACACAGAGTCCCCATAAGTCTTTTTCTTATTCAGGCTCTAAACGATTACCCGGGCGCTGCTGGTCGCTGCATCACCGATTCTATGGCTTTAAAATAATCCCGCATCACCTTTACATTGGACACTTTTGCGTACCTTTCTGTGGTTTTAATTCTTGTATGCCCCAGCAGATCCTGGATACTTACCAGATCCATATCAGCATTCAACAACTGCGTAGCCATTGTATGCCTCAGATGATGGCAGGATGTTTTCAGTTTGGCTTTTTTTGCATAATATTCCATCCGTTTTTGAATGCCACGGATGGATATGGGTTTGCCTCGGCAGGTGCCTTTTTCAACCAGAAAAAGCTTTTTCGCTTTGCCGGATGGTCTTTTTTCAAAATACGCAACCAAGTCAATTATGGCATCATTGCTGATAAAAACAACTCTATCTTTACTGCCCTTGCCATTTTTAACATGTATAAATCGGCGCTTGAGATACACATCATCAAGAGCCAGATTTGCAACCTCCTCGACCCTCAAGCCGCATCGAAGCATCAATTTGAAAATAGCCAGGTCACGCGGGTTGGTTATACCCTCAAAGAGCCTTTCTATTTCATGATCCTTTAAATATTTCGGCAACGGCTGGGACTCTCTGAGGGCATAGCCCCTTTTGACCGGATTGAGTATCCGCACATTTTCCTCATCGTACAGATAATCATAAAAGCCCCTGATGCTTTGCAGATAGCAGTTTATTGTTTTGGGCTTCAATCTCTTAGCCCGTAAATGATCAATAAAATAAAGGATCTGTTCGTTTCCGGCTGTTTCAATCGTTACCGATAGCCACTCTGTAAAATGCTTAAGATTGTTCATATAGTTTCTTACCGTTCTGTGAGAGTAATTTTTTCTTTTCAAGAATCTCCTGTAATTCAAGATCAAGTTTGTAGTAGCCATCGATTTCCCCTCGCTCTATTTTACCCATCGCTTTGAAATACTCTTTCTCTCTTGTCCTGTTTGTCAGCCTGGCATAACGCCTGGTGGCTTCTACAGAGTGATGGCCCAACAACTCCCTGAGACACTCAAGGGGTATCCCGGCGTTTAAAAGAGAACTGGCATTGGTGTGCCGCAAACAATGCAGCGTATAACCTTTGTGTGAGAGATTTGCTTTTTCCAGATACTTGCAGAACATGACCCGGGCTCCGGCGTATGTCAATGTGTCGCGTCCCATCCCATAAAAAACGAACGGCTTTTGCGGATCCCTTTGGTGATACCAGGCTTTTAAAGCATCACGGGCATCGTCGCTAAAATAAACTACCCTGCCGACTCGGCTCTTCTGCGCCTCCCATATCTCTATCTTGCGTTCCACCAGATTTACGTCGCCAACCTGTGTGTTCAATAACTCTCCGATTCTCATTCCGGTTCTCAAAAGCAGTACAATCATTGCGCGATTTCGAATATCGTCTATAACTGAAAGCAGCTTTGCTTCATCCTCCATTTCCATGGCCTTTGGTAATGCATCAGGAACCTTGATGATCATCCTTCTTAAAAGCACGTCAGATGAAATGACACCTTTTTCAACCTGATATCGGATGAAACCTTTCAATGATTCCAACCTGGTTCTGACCGTAGAAGCCTTTAATCCCCGGTCTTGCATATGTTCAATGAATGCTCCCAGATCAGCCCTGGTTATTTCTTCAAGACAATTCTTACCGCCCTGCTGCACCAACACAAGGAAGGAGGCAATGGCATTCAACATATTCTTAATGCTATTGAGTCTGAAATTGCGGCGGTATTGATCCCGCAGATAGCTCTCCACATGGTCTTTCCCAGGAACCTCTATCTGCCAGAGTTTCAATAATATCCTGGAGAGCCCATCTTTGGACAATGAGTTGAATCTGTCTTTTAATTGGCTGGTTTGTTTGACAATTAGAATGGGTGCCAGATAACTTGCTGCTTGATTATCCGGAATCAAGCAGGTATGATTTTGTGAGTAGTTGAAGCCCTTGGTGGGAATTTGTTGGGGAATTGCAGTTAAATATTTCTGGGTTTCTAATGACAATCTGTTTGTGGCCATAATAGCCTCCTTCCTGTTTTTCTTGAAATAACAGGAAGATAATGGCTTGTATGCCCTTATGAGTCAATTGCCATTTTGTTACGTACATCCGAAAGAATGCAAAAGACGGTGGTCCCAAAAAAGTAAAAAGCCGACCCCTGAGGGGCCGGCTATAGAATAACCCCTGGAAGGGGATAAATTGCTCTTCCTCTCAATATGCTGTCACGTTATTCGAACACCCGTAAGATGTATTACTGGCGGTACCACAATTTTTGTGATAATTTTCAAACAGTCGTTTTTCTGATGTCAAAATCATTCCGATTCCAAGTCCCTTAGATAAATGGGTTGACGTATCCCCCATTTTTCGTTAACCTGATAAATATTATGGTTAACGAAAATTGATCACCTCTATGAAATCCCAAATCCTCGGCATGTTCCGATCCACACAAGACATAGTATCCGGAGAAACCCTGAGCGCAGCTCTCGGGATTTCTCGGGTATCGGTGTGGAAGCATATTCAAAAGCTTCAGGAATGTGGATATGAAATTGAAGCAACCCCCAGGGGGTATCAGCTTCTCAGCTCGCCGGACACGCCGTTTCCCTGGGAATTTCCGCAGCAAGAAGGGCTGATTCATTATTTCCCCGAAGTATCTTCCACAATGGATATCGCAAGAGAAATGGCCAGGAAGGGAGCTTCCCATTTCAGCGTTGTGATCGCAGGGCGGCAAACCAGCGGTCGGGGCAGGCTGAGGCGCACCTGGCATTCGAACGACGGCGGACTCTATTTTACCTTGATTCTTCGGCCCGGCATTCCGCTCCAATGGTGTTTCCGGGTCAATTTTGCGGCATCTCTGGCGCTTTGCCGGACGGTCCGGAGGCTGACCGGGTTGAATGCCGCTGTCAAATGGCCGAATGATATTCTCGTTGACGGCAAAAAACTATCGGGAATGCTCTCCGAAATGGAAGCCGAGGCTGAAATGGTCTCGTTTATCACTGTCGGGATCGGAATCAATGTGAACAACGACCCGACAGCGTATGAGCCCAATGCCTGCTCTCTAAAACAGCTTCTGGGAAAACCGGTTTCACGGAAAGAGATTCTGGCGCGGTTTCTGGATGAACTTCAAGCCTATCTCGTCGAATCGGATGACAATCTGGAGAAAACCATTCCGGAATGGAAACAATTGAACTGCACGCTTGGACGGCGCGTTTCGGTGATTACCCCGCTGGAAACATCCACGGGTCTTGCTCTGGATATCGATTCCACCGGGGCGCTGATTCTGGAGTTGCCGGATGGTTCACACAAGAAGGTTCTTTACGGCGACTGCATGAACGAAGATTAAGAAAGATTCCCATGAAATCAACAAGCCAACTTCGAATGATGGTCTATGCGTCTTTGTTTGCGGCGCTGACGGCAGCCGGCGCGTTTCTGGCGATTCCCATCGGACCGGTTCCCATTGCCCTTCAGAATTTATTCGTTTTTTTGGCGGGGCTTCTTCTGGGCTGCAGATGGGGGGTATGGAGCGTTGCCATTTATCTGTTGACCGGCGCGCTGGGGCTTCCGATATTTGCAGGCGGAACCGGCGGAATCGCCAAGCTGGCAGGGCCAACCGGCGGGTATCTGCTGGGGTATCTGCCTGCGGTATTTGTCATTGGCATCCTCTCCGAAAAATTGCCGAAAAAACCTTTGTTTTCCGTTATGGCCATGATCGCCGGCGCGCTGATCGTCTATGCCTGCGGGGTTCCCTGGTTGAAGGCGGTGACGGGCATGGCCTGGTCAAAGGCCCTGACCGCAGGGCTGTATCCGTTTTTGCCGGGGGATGCGCTTAAAATTGCCGCTGCTGTTCCCATTGCCAGGGTATTGAAAGAATATCATCCGCACATGATCTCTTTAAGCAATCCCATTATCGAGGTTTCGCATCTCAGTCACCGGTTTTCAGACGGTGGCCTCGGGATTGACGATATTTCCCTGAAGATTTTAAAAGGGGAATTTGTCGTGGTTGCCGGACATAACGGCTCCGGCAAAACCACGCTTTTCAGGCATCTGAACGGGCTCCTGACGCCGGATACCGGAGATGTGAAACTGGACGGGATTTCGGTGTCTGCGGATATCCTGAGGGCGCGCCAGATGGTGGGCCTGGTTTTTCAGGATGCGGACAGTCAAATTGTCGGCGAAACGGTTTATGAAGATGTGGCGTTCGGGCCGGAAAACTTGTGCCTGAGTCCCGCTGAGGTGCGCCGGCGGGTGACGTCTGCTTTGTCTGCGGTCGGTCTGGAAGCATCTGGCTGACCAGAAGCCCCACAGGCTTTCCGGAGGAGAAAAACGCCGTCTGGCCATTGCCGGAATTCTGGCAATGGAACCCCAGGTGCTGGTTCTGGATGAACCTTTTGCCAACCTGGACTATTCCGGCATGCTTCAGGTACTCTCCCAGATCGTTGACCTGCACCAGGCAGGCAAGACCATCATTCTTTCAACCCATGATCTGGACAAGACTATGGGGCATGCCGGCCGGTTGATCCTGATGAAAAACGGATCAATCGTAAAAGACGGTTTATTTGAAAACGTGATTCGCGATGTTGAAATGCGCGGGCGTAAAAATGCCCTGTACCTGTCGAATGGAAGCTCTTTACGGATGATAACATTAAAAAATATGGATGTCCGCTTCAAAATGGCCTGCATGGCCCTTCTGAGCATTGTCGTTCTTAAGGCGGATGCCACCGGCCTGATATTTCTTTCGATTCTGTGCCTGGTGCTCTGGATATCCGTTCGATTTCCGATACTATCGCTCATCCGCCATCTTCGTTATCTTGGTTTTTTGCTGCTGATCGTTTTTCTGGCCCGTGCCTTGACCGTTTCCTTTTTTTCCGGCTCTTGCCGGCACATTGATTTCAATGGACCCGAAAGGCGCTGTTGAGGGGCTTATGATATGCTGGCGCCTGATCATTTTGACTTTTTTGGGCATTTTATGGATGACCACCAGCAGTCCATCCAGCTATCCGCACGGCTGTCGAGTGGTTCTGCAGACCTTTTCCCGGAATGCCCGGAAAACAGGCGGCGACCATGATGAGCCTGATGGTGCGATTTCTGCCGGTTATCTTGGAACAGGCCAGGGAAACTTCAGCGGCCCAGCAATGCCGGTGTATTCAGAATCGAAAAAATCCGATTTACCGGACCGTCAAATTTTCGCTTCCGCTGCTCTGCCGCACCCTGGAGACCGCGGATCGGCTGGCGGATGCCATGGAGGCCAGATGCTATTCGCCGGAAAACAGTCGTCCACTGGCGTTAAAGTCCGTCAGATCCGACTGGCTTTTCCTGATCGGGATAACGGGGTTCTGTGCTTTGATGATATCCTTATGATATCGTTCAACCGCTCCCTTTTTTTCCAAAGGGGGGATTCAATTTTCACGGTTAAGGAGGTTTTATGCTGTCACACATTGTTGTTTTCTGGCTTAAAGATGATCTTACAGACGCTCAGCGGTCCGAATTCCGCCAAGGGCTCGAATCCCTAAAGGCAATCGAATCCACTCGGGGGGTGTATATCGGAGCCCCTGCCAAAACCGGGGACCGGCCCGTCATTGACAATTCCTATTCTTTTGCGCTGACCGTGTTGTTTGATACGGTCCAGGATCATGATGCCTACCAGGTCCATCCGCTTCACCAGGCGTTTGTCGGGCAGTTCGGTCCGCTACTGGTCCCGCGTGCTGATTTATGACTATGAATAATCCTGTTTGTTCAGGCATGTCCCTGAAAAGAGATTAGGTTGACAAATATTCCTGTTCGCATTATATCCGCTGCAAACAAAGAAAAGCGGTTGCTAGTGATATTTTGCCGAGCCAACTGAACTAATTCAGGAGATTTTCATGTCGGGAATCATACTTTTTTTGGGCATACTGGCCGGAATCTACATGGCCTGGAACATCGGCGCCAATGATATCGCCAACGGCATGGCGTGCCCGGTTGCAGCCAAGGCCATTACGCTCAGACAGGCCGTTGTGATCGGGGGAATTCTCGATTTTGTCGGCGCAACGTTCATCGGCTCCCATGTCACGTCAACCATCTGTAACGACATTATCAAAACGGAGTTTGTCAGTGATCCGAATGTGATGATGCTGGGGATGCTGGCTTCTCTTTTTGCCGCAGCCTTCTGGGTGTTTGTGGCTACCTGGAAAAGCCTGCCGGTATCCACCACGCATGCCATCGTCGGCGCCGTGGTCGGCTTTGGGGTCGTTGCAGGCGGCTTTAAGGCCATATACTGGCTCAAGATCATTCCCATCTTTCTCAGCTGGATTATCTCACCTGTCTTTGCGGCACTTTTGGCCTATCTGGTTTTCATTACGATCCGAAAACTCATTTTGAGAAAACCGCAGACATTTCTGGCTGCCCTGCGCTGGGCACCGGTGTTTTCCGGCGCCACTTTTTTCATTGTCATGGTTTCCTTTATCGCCAAAACCCCTCTTGGAAAACGCATGGGGATTGATATCGGGACCGTTGTGATATTTTCATTGATATGCAGCGTCATATTGGGATATTTATTCAAGCTCTGGATGCAAAAAACCATCAAGAAGATTGAAGCAGCGGGCGTGGAAGAGATTTTCAGGCGGCTTCAGGTCTTTACCGCCTGTTATGTGTCCCTGGCCCATGGGGCCAATGACGTGGCCAATGCCATCGGCCCTCTGGCCGGGATTTATTTTATCTATCAGACCGGGACCATTGCCCCGACCGCCGAAGTTCCCATGTTCCTTCTGGCCGGTGGCGGGCTTTTCATTGCGCTGGGAGTGTTTACCTGGGGATATCGGGTCATTGAAACCATCGGCTGTAAGATTACGGTTCTCAATAACACGCGCGGTTTTGCCGTTGATTTTGGAACAGCCACTTCTGTTCTGATCGCATCCAAACTGGGGTTTCCGGTTTCAACCACGCATGCGGCAGTGGGAGCCGTCATCGGTGTGGGGCTTTCCGGCGGAATGGGCGCGGTGGATTTCAGTGTTGTATGGAAGATTACGATCTACTGGATCGTTACGCTTCCGCTTTCGGCCATACCCACCATTGTGATTTTCAAGATTCTTGAAGCGATCTTTTTATAATCAAGGGAGATAGCTATATGCGTACGGCGTTGTTAAGATTGTTTCGCCAGTCCCCGTTCGAAGGTCTGATCAAACATGCGGAACTGATCCGGGATGTGGCGCCTGTTTTTCAGCAGGCATTTCTGTCGTATCTGGACGATTCAGCCGAAGAATTCGAATACTACCACAATCAGATCACGGTCATCGAGCATCAGGGCGATACCATCAAGCGAAACATCCGGGGTCACATGCCCCGGGGGATACTGCTTCCCATGGATAAGTTCCAGATTCTGTGGTATCTCCGGGAACAGGACAAGGTCCTGGACAGCACGCAGAACGGCATGCACTGGCTGTCTTACCGCAAAACACATGTTCCGGATGAATTCGTGGATGACCTGCTGCTGATGGTGGAAAAAGTCGGGGATGTATTAAAATCCGTCCTGCCTCTGGTTGTGATTGCGGATCAGTATTTTCGCAGTTTTTCAGAAAATCATCGAAAAGAAGTCAAGGACGCGGTTCACGCCATTCGGCACTTTGAAAGCCAGTCGGATATTGTCGAGCGAAAACTCAAATCGGATTTTCTGTCCTACGAATTTGACAATCCGACATCGGCATTTCATCTGACCAAGCTGGTGCAGTACATGGGCGGCATTTCGGATCATGCGGAAAACGCCGCGGACATGATGCGCGCCATGATTGCCAGATAGGGTCGGGGTCAGGTTACGGTTGTCCGTGCACTGACAAGCGCACGGACAGTGACTGCTCCGATCACGAACATGCCGCCGATCAGGGCCAGTTTCCCTGGCGTCTCTCCGATGACCAGAAACACCCAGAGCGGATTCAAAATAGGCTCGAGGGTTAAAATGAGGGACGATTCAAGGGCCTGCACCTGCTTGATTGCAATCGAATACAAAACAAACGACAGCCCGATCTGAAAGATACCAAGATAGGCAATGATGCCAAGGTTTGGCAATGAAAAACTTTCCTGAAACACAAACGGCAGGCCGATCACGGCGCCAATAATGTTTCCCAGTAAAATGGTGTTGGCGGGCGTTCCGTCTTTTTGCTTTCGCATGCAGAGCATCAGAACCGCCATAGACATGCCGCTTGCGATCGCCAGAATATTTCCGGTAACACCTTCAAAATTCAGATCATCTCCAAAGAAAAGAAAAAGTCCGGTGAATATGACAACCAGCGATATCCAGTCCGCACGCTGAGGACGTTCGTTTAAAAACCAGTATCCAAAAAGAACGATATAAACCGGAAGCGTGTACTGCAGGAAAATGGCGTTGGCTGCGGTTGTCAGTTTGGTTGCCATGATGAAAAAAAGCTGTGCGCCAACATAACCGAAAGCGCCCACAATCTGCAGACGCGTCCAGCGAAACCGGGTAGGGCGTTGCAGAAAGATCCAGAACACGGCGGTTGACAGGATGCTGCGGCCGCTCAGAATCGATAAAGGTTGCCAGGAAATGAGCTTGACCAGCAGGCCGCTGCTGCTCCAGAGTATGGCCGTCAGAACCAGAAATAAAATGGCCTGACGACGTGTTCCGGATGAAGTACATTTTCTCCCTTATCCTTTGATGGGATGGATAGTGGCTTCCCGGGGCTCGAAAAAACTCCCGGGAAGAAATGCGCGGATTAAAAGGAGTTCGTTGGCAAGGATGGGGCGCCAGGAGATCCGGTAGCGGGTTTCCATTCCGGGTCCAGGATCCGGCGAAAAGATGGCGACTTCCAGGGAATCGAAATGGTTCCAGCGTCCTTCAATCCACAAGTACATTGTGTCGGTTCAGCTTAAAATCCCTGAATATCCGCATGCCCATTGTATCTGCGACGCTCGTTTTCATGGGCCCGGGTGTTGTTTCCGAGGCCACGACCACATAGCGTTTCAGATGGGTGACATCGGGCTGAGACAGAGAAAGATCAATGACTTTCAGGTCGCAGGACATTTCCCATTTTTTTCGAAAAGCGCGCGAAGAGGGAGTCATCGGCGCCTTCCATCGGTAAGTTCCATCAAAAATGATCATGCGGGTTTCCAGATAAAATAGCGCTAATTCAATAACGTTCCAGACGGTTTCATCATACCGTGTTCCTGCAGAAAAGCAAACACATCCTTCCAGAAAACGTTCCAGTCCGGTGGGCAGTCGTTGTGGCCGCAGTCATAGGCGATGAGCCTGGCGTTTTGGGAAACCGATGCAAGCGCTTTTGCATGGGTAAAGGGAATGAGGTCATCGCTGTTTTCCGTGAAGAATCAGTGCCGGCCGGCGGTATTCCTTTAAAACCCCAATATTGTCCATGGGGTCACGGATCATAAAGGGAAAAAGGCCGTATCGCGGGGCAAAAGAGCGGATGCTCGTGAAAGTGGACAGCAGGATCAGCCCTGCGGATGGGCGCTCTTTTGCCAGACTGCAGATTGCGCCCCCGCCGATGGAGCGGCCGAATAAAATGATTCTGCCGGGGTCCACCGTATTTCTGGCAACCAGTTGATCGTATGCCGCGGTAAGCGTGCGGGTGATGCTTTTTTCGGAAGGCCGGCCTTTGGAGCGGCCGTAGCCGGGGTATTCCACCAGCAGAAGATGAATGCCGTTTTGCGACAATGGCTTTAAATATTCCGGCCAGAAGTCGATCAGTTCGGCGTTGCCGTGAGCAAAGATTACAGCGGGACAGGGGCCTGAAAATGCCGCATCGGCCGGAATAAACCAGGCCTCAACGGTTTCCTCTCCGGTGTGGATCGTAAGAACTTCCGCACCCTGGGGCCTTACCGGATCGGTAAATGGCGGAATCACAAAGCGGGGGAAGATCATGGATCGCTGCAGGAAAAACACCAGGCCTGCATAGGCCAGGTATAATCCTGCAGCAGTCAGAAGGATTCGAATCATAAGGCGCATCATTGCTCACTTAAGAGTCAAGTCAACGCTGAAAAACTCATCCTATTGCGGACGTCTCTGCCGGCTTCCATGGGAAAAAGATCGCGCCGGCGGACGACTGCCTCCGGAACTTTTCCCTGGCGCCCCGTAGCTTCTTGAAGAACTTCTTGAAGAACTCGGGGATGAAGGGCCGGGCGCTTCCTTCAGGCCGGGTTGCCGATCGACTGGACGGCGATTGGGCATTTCGCTCTGCCTTGACCTTTGCCCTGGCCCGTTCTTCGGCTTTGCGGGCGCGGATCGCCGCAATACGTTCGCCGAGCGGAATCTCAAGGATTTCGGCGGTCTTGACCGAGTAATTGAAACCGGTCAGGGTCCGCGTGGGCAGGCGTTTTGCAACTGCCCGCTCGATCGCCCGCAATTCGCCTTGTTCCTCCGGAGAGACGAAGGTGAATGCCTCGCCGGTGGCTCCGGCCCTTGCAGTACGTCCGACCCGGTGAATGTAGTCATCGGGAATGTGGGGGACATCGAAGTTGACGACATGAGACAATGCCTCGATGTCGATGCCGCGCGCGGCAACATCGGTGGCGACCAGAACCCGGGAACGGCCGTTCTTGAAATCGGTCATGGCCTGTGTGCGCTGGGCCTGGCTGCGGTTGCCGTGAACGCGGTCACAGGCAACGCCGTGCCGGTCCAGAAAATCGGCCAGGCGGTTGGCCCGGTGTTTGGTGCGCGTAAAAACCAGTGCGTTCTGGATTCCGTCTCCCCGCAGCAATTCCAGCAGCAACGCGGATTTAAGATCCTGGCGGACCGGGAAAATCGCCTGCGCAACGCCCGTAGCCGGTGCGGAAGGACGCTCGACGTTCAGATTCACGGGATTCTTCAGCATTTGCTTGGACAGTTCGTTAATGGCAGCAGGCAGCGTGGCTGAAAAAAAGAGGGTCTGGTCAATCGGCGGCAGTTGTTTGAGTATCCGGCGAATGTCCGGCAGAAAGCCCATATCGAGCATGCGATCGGCCTCATCGAGCACCAGGACTTCAAGTCCTGAAAAATTGGCATAGGAATACTGCATATGATCGAGCAGGCGGCCCGGACAGGCCACGATGATATCCACGCCGCGGCGAAGGGCGCGTTCCTGGGGATCCATTCCGACCCCGCCGTATATGGCTGCGGCCTTGATCTGCGTATGCTTTGCCAGATCGTTGAAAACCTCGACAATCTGGGCTGCGAGTTCCCGCGTGGGAGCAAGGACCAGCGCGCGAGTGCCGCCGCGTTTTGCGCCCATCAGGCGCTGTAAAATCGGAAGTGCGAAGGCTGCGGTTTTTCCGCTGCCCGTCATCGCGCAAGCAAGAACATTGCGGCCTTCCAGAGCCGGCGGAATGCCGTCTCGCTGAATGGGTGTGGGGCTGGTGAAACCGAGATCGGCAACACCTTTCATAAGACTGGGGTGAAGATTAAAAGGGGTAAAACTCATTATTGTTACACGTACGCTTTCTGAGGACAGCCTGCATGGATATGCGGTGCCACTCAAACAATCCGGCAGGATATTTTGGTAAACGGGGGACTGAGCCGGTGAAGGCCACCGTTGGGTAAGAAACCCGGTGAGAATCTGATTATCGTTTTTTCTCCCCTGTGGCAGGTGTCGAATAAATGGTAACTTGTCATAATCGCACATCGCTTACGATTTGCCAAGCTTTATTTTAGATCCTATCAGATTTCATGTAAAATACTTTGACAAATTTCAGCAATTCTGTAGTTACACATGAAAAGTTGATTTCTAAACAGAACAATTATAACGATGGCGAATCAGGAGGGAATATGGCTATTGCAGATTTTATTTCAAAAGAAGAAGTTGTGCGTGCGTGTCAGGAGCTTGGCATCCGGGACTGGACCAAATTGACCGAAACAAAGGTGCAGGTCGAAGAAGCCGGAATCATTCAGTCCGCCGTTGGATCTGAAGCGCTGCAGATTCCGGTTGAGTGGTTTCAGCAGGGCCTGGAGGTGGAACTGGAGCACGGATTGCAGTTTCCGGATGCGAATGTCACCAATAACCATCCCCTCCTGACGGGCAAGATCGTTCTGGCGCATCTGAAAGAAATGCTGGACTATTACATCCGCCTCGAAGTCGCGGAGCTTGAGGGAGATCTGTTTAAAGCATCCAGGAAAGGCGACGCGGATAAGCTGGCCAGGATATACAAAAAATTGATTGTGGCTCGGGCCGCACTGAGCAAGTGGGAAAATTCCGTGGAGAGCGCGTAGGTTTATCACTGCCCGGGGGGCGAACGAACTGCGGCTGGCCGCAAGAACAGGATTGCCGGTTGGCAGGGAAGGGTTTACACCTGTAATAGAGAAGACAATTCATGCCATTTCCCCCGTCACTCAAACAAAGGCACGATTTCAAACCGCGTAACATCCACCAGCCCCTTGTCGGTGATCTTCAGCTCGGGGATGACCGGCAGTGACAAAAACGAGAGCGTCATGAACGGGTTTTGAAGGGTTGAGCCGATTTCCACGGGCGCAGGCCAGCAGGCGATCGAGTTGGTCCCGTATGACATGAACCGGTTCCGGGGACATCAGGCCGGCGATGGGAAGGGAAAGCTTGGCAATGGGCATGCCGCCGGATACGACGGCCAGGCCGCCTCCCATCATGACAACCGCTTTTACCGCAGCCTTCATGTCCTCATCGGTTGTTCCCACCACGATGATGTTGTGGGAATCATGCGCAACGCTGGAAGCAATGGCCCCCTGCTTGAGTCCGAAGCCCTTGACAAAGCCTTTTCCGATATTTCCCGAGCCGGTATGCCGCTCAACGGCGGCGATCTTCAGAATATCCCGGTCGGGGTCGGAGATCGCGGCATTTTCGAATACGGTTGGCGCTACGCGCATCGATTCCGTGATCAGCTGATTCGGAACGATTTCGATAACCCGAATGCGGTCTCCGGCCAGGGGAATTGAAAAATCAAGCGTTTTGAGGGTGACTCTCATGGAACGTGGAAGCGCCAGCGTCTCCGGAACAGGGATGTCGGGCGACATGGCGCCGTTTTCGGCAACGCTGACGCCTTTGCAATACACCTGCTCGATCACCGGGGCATTCAGATCGGAAAACACCACAAGATCCGCCTGTCTGCCCGGAGCAATGGCGCCGAGGTGATCAAGCCCGAAATATTCAGCCGGGTTCAGGGTCGCCATTTGAATGGCCTGAATCGGGTCAATGCCGGATGCGATGGATTCGCGAACCATGGAATCAATGTGGCCTTCGATCAGCAGATCATGGGGGTCGCGATCATCCGTGCACCACATCATGCGATGAGAAGTCCGCGGGGTGACGAGCGGCAACAGATCCTGAAGGTTCCGGGCGCCTGTTCCCTGGCGGATGAAGATGTGCATGCCGGCCATCAGTTTTTCACGGGCTTCATGCGCGGTGGTGCATTCATGATCGCTGGATATGCCGGAGGCGATATAGGCATTCAGCTCTTTTCCCGAAAGGCCGGGGCTGTGACCATCCACGGGCTTGCGGTATTGTCTGGCCAGGTTGATTTTTGAAAGAACGTCCGGGTCGCCGTGAATCACCCCGGGATAATTCATCATTTCGGCCAGCGCCACAATTCTGCCGTGGCTCATCAAGGGAATCAGGTCAACCGCTTCAAGCCTTGCCCCCGATGTTTCCATGCGGGTAGCCGGAACGCAGGAGGACAGGGTATAATAGACGTTCATGGGCTGATTCTGGCCGGATTTCAGCATGTATTCAATGCCCAGAACGCCCAGAACATTTGCGATCTCGTGGGGATCGGCCACGACGGTGGTCGTGCCGTGCGGAACAACGGCACGGGCGAACTGAGATACGCAGGCCATGGAACTTTCAATATGAACATGGGGATCGATAAAGCCCGGAGCGATAAAACGGCCGGATAAATCCCTGACCTCCGCGGCTTGATAATCCCCGATGCCGACGATCCATCCGCCGGCAATGGCAATGCTGCCTTCGGTAATTTCGCCGGAAAAAACATTGATGATTTTTGCATGGGTCAGAAGCAGGTCAACGGGTTTGTCTCCCCTGGCGTAAGGGATGATGTCATGTCGTTTCACGGTGGGTTCTCCATTCTTGAATGCGTTTTCCTTCGGCCCGGGCCTGATCGAGAATTTCGTCCAGATTCAGGGAAACAAGCTCGCGGCTTTTTACCCGCCATTTCCCGCCGATCATCACATCGCGCACATCCGATCCCTTTGCCGAATACACGATATGGGATTCCGGGTGATACAGGGGCGTCAGGTGCGGGGCATGTATATCCAGAATGAGGATGTCCGCCTGTTTTCCCGGTTCAAGAGAGCCGATGGTCCGGTCCAGGCCGATGGCCCTGGCGCCGCCGATGGTGGCCAGTTCAAGGACAATTCGGGAATTCATGGCCTGAGGATTCAGGGTTGAGACCTTGTGCAGTTTGGCGGCGACATCCATTTCCTGAAACATGTCCTGATTGTTGTTGCTGGCGCAGCCATCGGTTCCCAGTCCCACACAAATATTTGCCTTTATCAATTCAGGAATCCTTGCAATGCCTGATCCCAGTTTCATGGCGCTTTCCGGAGCATGGGAGATGGCGGCGCCCGACCGGGCGACAATGTCGATATCCGCATCATCCAGCCAGATCGCATGGACCAGCAGGGTCCGGGAATCCAGAATGTCCAGGCTGTCAAGATAGGCAACTGGGGCTCATGTGGTGACGGTCTTTTATCAACTCGTATTCGGACCGGGTTTCGGCAATGTGAATCTGAAACAGCGAACCGGTGGAAAGGGCAATCTCCTTTGCATTTCGAAGGGTCTTGTCCGAGCAGGTATAGGGAGAATGGCAGAAAATGGAAGGCTGAATCAGCGGATTCACATTTTGCCAGTAATGAATGAAATCCCTTGCAGCCGAGGTGTTTTGGGATGGGTCCGGAACACCCGGCGCCGGATAGTCGATCACGCCCTGGCCCAGGATTGCCCTTAATCCGGACAGTGAAACAGCCTGTGCGGAAAAATGTTCGTAAAAATAGCCGTCGCAGCAGGTTGTGGTTCCGGACAGCAGCAGTTCGGCGCAGGCCAGAAGCGTTCCCGTGTAAACCGACTCCGGCTGTATGAAAGTGGCTTCTGCAGGGAAAATATGATCATTAAGCCATGTCATCAGCGGAAGGTCATCGGTCAGGCCGCGAAACAGGGTCATGGGAAGATGGGTATGGGTGTTCACCAGTCCCGGCATCACGATGCCGCCATTGGCGTCTACGGTTTCTATTGCGCCGGGGAGCAAAAAACCAGGGCGGTGCGGTTGCGCCTTGACGATTTTCCCGTCCTGGATGCCCACCCATCCGTTTTCGATGATCTCAAAATCCGGATTTACCGTAACGAGAATTCCGTTCACAATAAGCGTATCAAACTGCATGGACTTTAAATCCTTGACTGTCGGTTGATTACCCGAATCCCCCCTGGCCCACCAATTCCAAAGGAGGGAATTTGTCGTGCCTTAAGTCAATGACAAGTGGATTACGGATTGCTGAGCGCCGATTTCATTCGCCTCAGCGCTTCATCCAGGGTGGACCGGGGACATCCGAAATTAAGCCGCAGAAATCCGGGGGTGCCGAATTCCGCGCCATCAGACAGACCGACACCGGCATTTTCAAAAAAAGCCGCCGGATCCGCCAGCCCGGATTTTCGCGCATCGATCCAGGAAAGATAAGTGGCTTCCGCATGGTAAATGGAAAGCCCTTTCATCTGCGATACTGCCGAGAACACCCGGTCTCTGTTTTCTCTCAGGCAGTCCAAAAGCTGCCTCAGCCACTGGCTGGTATCCTGATAGGCAGCCAGGGCCGCGGTGTTGGCCAGAACATTGACACGGGGTACAATGCCGGCCATGGCCTGAACAAAGCGCAGGCGGATATCCGCATTCGAAATGACCGCAAAGGAACATCCCAGTCCGGCAATGTTGTAGGTTTTGCTGGGCGCCATCAGGGTGATCGTCCGGTCCTGAATCTCTTTTCCCAATTTGGCAAAAGGGATATGAAATTTATCCGGGTCCAGGATCATTCCGCAATGAATTTCATCGGAGCACACGATCAGATCGTGTTTTTCACAGATTGCGGCGATTTTAACCAGTTCATCCCGGGTAAACACCCTTCCGACCGGATTGTGGGGATTGCAGAGCATAAACAGCCGGGTTTTCGGAGTGATGGCTTTTTCCAGCCCCTCAAAATCAAATCCCCATTTTTCATCGCGGTATTCCATAGGAACCGAGACAACATTCCGCTGAAAATGAAGCGGCGCCGATAAAAACGGGGGATATACCGGAATGGCGGTGATGACATCATCGCCGGGATCCCCGACAGCCCTGCAGGTGACGTTCAAACCGGTGACAAGTCCGGGAAGCCAGACCAGCCAATCCGGATGAACCTGCCATCCGTACTGCTTAAAAAGCATGGAAACGGTAGTATCAATGAGGGCTTCCGGCGCAACGGCGTAGCCGAAAACGCCATGTTCAACCCGGTCTTTAAGGGCCTTGAGGACTGCCGGCGGGGATTTAAAATCCATGTCCGCCACCCACAAGGGAAGAATATCCCGGCCCTTGTACCTGTCCCATTTCAGACTGGCGGTGTTGCGGCGGTCTATGACGGTATGAAAATCAAAGGTTGTGCTGTTATTGGTCATAAAAATCCATCACGCATAGGGTTAATAAAATATTGAATGCAGCCGGTTACCGTTTGCAGCAGGGACAGAGATGTTTGCGATGGTCCAGCCCCGGCCTTTGAGGCTATTGGTGCGATCTTGGAAGATGATATGTAAATGCGTCCAGTTTTGCAATTGATATTTAGGCTGCTTTCGTTTACTCTATTTACCGTGAAAATGTTTCTCTCATTTGAAAAGCGGAACAGCCTATGATTTTATGTCCTTTTATGAATCTATCAAATTTGTTCAATAATCTATGGAGTCAATATGGTGAATTTTCAAAAATGGAAGATGGCTCTGGGGGGTGCTGCAATCCTTCTGTGTCTTGGCGCCTTTTGTGAAAAAAACGGCCTGATCGTGGCCGCTGCTTTGGATAAGCCGATCTTAACCTCCGCGGTCATGTGCGAGGATGTTCAGGATCGACAACCGCTATACGAAGGGGTTGTGTTTTCCATCGGAATCGGCAGGGTTTTCTGCTATACCCTGTTCGATCCTGTACCCGAAAAGACGGTCATTACGCACAACTGGTACAACCGGGACAATCTGAGCACAAAAATTAAGCTTTTGCTTCAGCCGCCCCGTTGGACAACTTACAGCGCCATTCAGCTTCGGGAATCGGATAAAGGTCCCTGGCGGGTAGAAATCACCGATTCGGAAGGTCGAATTCTTCAGATTCTTCGATTCAGCGTTACGGAATAAGGGTTATGGACGGTTTTCTGATTTTTCTTCAAAGTATTCGATGGCAGGATGTTGTGGATATCACCTTGAACAGTTATATCCTCTTCCGCTTTTATGTTATTTTCAGAATCACCAATGCGTTTCGAATACTTGTCGGTCTGGCTTTCTTATGGATCTTTCAGCGCCTTGCCGTTGCAATCGGCCTGATTGTGACCAGCTGGGTCATTCAGGGTATTACAGCCGTTGCTGCGCTGGTTATCATTGTCGTATTTCGAAACGAAATCCGGAGTGTTCTTCAGGTCAAGAACATCAAGACCTTGTTTTGGGGGCTCCCCCAGAAGTCCTTTCATACTCCCGTTCAGATTATCGCAGACAGTGTCATGGATCTGGCCAGAAAGCGAATCGGCGCTTTGATTGTTTTCCCTGGCAAGGAAGACATCAACGAGATGATTCAAAACGGCATCCCCTGGGATGGCGCAATTTCCAAGGAAATGATCACCAGTATTTTCTGGGAAGACAATCCGGTTCACGATGGGGCCATCATCATCGAAGGCGATCGGATTCATGAAGTCGGGGTCATTCTTCCGTTGTCTCACCGTCAGGAACTGCCTACCTATTATGGAACGCGGCACCGGGCTGCAGTGGGGCTGGCTGAATCCACGGATTCACTGATCGTGGTGGTTTCCGAGGAACGCGGAACCGTTCTGGTCGTGAAAGGTTCAACGATTACGCCGGTGTTGAAAAAAGACGACCTGGAAAAACATCTTCAGGAGCACCTGGGGTTGGTAATCAAAGATCCGTCCACCCAGAAAAAGGAAAAAATCGAGATTCGCGTTGCCGCATTGGTTGCCGTTATTTTGATTACCAGTGTGTGGCTTACGATTACCCGAGGATTGGACACCCTGGTCACATTTGAAATACCGATAGAGTACATGAACCGCAATCCCGGCATGGAAATCCTGGATGCTTCCGTCAACAGCATCAAAATTCAACTTGGCGGTTCAGGTCCGTTGATCAGAACGCTTCGTCCGGACAATTTGCGGGTAAAAATTGATCTGGGCAAATCGGTTGTCGGGAAGAACATTTATACCATCACCAATGAAAATATTTCGCTGCCGCCCGGCATTTTTATTAAAAGCTTTTATCCGACGGTTGTGGATGTCTCCCTGGATGTTCCGGATAAAAAAGAACTGCCGATTCAGGTGGACTGGACCGGAAAACTACCGGAAAACATAAGAATGGAGAAAGTCACAATAGAGCCGAGCGTCGTACAGATCATCGGCGGAAGACAGCTATTGAAAAATATCACCACAGTCTATACCGAAAAAATTCCCCTGGAATCGATTCAGTCTTCCAGAACAGTCATTGTCAATCTGGCGTTAAGCCCTGCATCGCTGAAGGTGGCGCCGGGATTCAAGGAAAAAATCACTGTCGAGTGCAGCGTCAAAGAGCTGCCCAAAAACGGCTTATAGGGCTTATAGGGCTTGTATGACTTGAAAAACTGCTTTCATGATTCGCTTTGTCGATGCAAAGGTGCTTTGAAATTAATGTAGAAGTTTAACAAAGGAAAAAGACGATTTATCCATTCACGAAAACACCTTATCAACTTATTACGACCCATCAGGACCTGGAAACAACAGCCGGCATCTTGGAGAAAGAAGACACCGTGGGCGTTGACCTCGAAGCCGACTCTTTGTTTCACTATCAGGAAAAAGTCTGTCTGGTTCAGATCGCAACCCCTGGAGCGTGTTTTCTGGTGGATCCGCTTCAGACGGGGGGCCTTTCTCCTCTCAAGCCGTTTTTTTCCAATCACGATATTCGAAAAGTGTTTCACGGGTCGGATTATGACATTCGCTGCCTTTACAAAGATTTTTCCATCGAGGTGAACAATCTTTTTGATACCCAACTGGCATGTCGTTTTCTGGGAATGCAGTTTACCGGGCTCGATGCTGTCTTGAATCTTTTTTACAATATCCGTCTTGAAAAGAAATTTCAGAAAAAAGACTGGTCCCAAAGACCCCTGCCTGAGGATATGCTGGCGTATGCCTCTCAAGACGCCATTTATCTGAATGAATTGTCTAAAAAGCTTGAAGAAAGACTGATAGAGACCGGCCGCCTGGACTGGTTTCTTCAGGAATGCGACATTCAGAGCCTTGTCCGGGCCCCCACTGCCAATGACGATCCCCGTTTTCTGAAATTCAAGGGTGCGGGCCGTCTGGGCAGAAGGTCTCTTGCGGTTCTGGAAGCCCTTCTGGAATTCCGGGGGTCCGTTGCCCAAAAAATCGACAGGCCCCTTTATCAGGTCATTCATAACCATGTGCTGCTGAAACTGGCAATCGAAAAACCCCGGGACATGAACCATCTGAAAGGGCTTGAGGCGCTAAGCATCAAACAGCTTAATCGTTACGGCCAGCAGCTGCTGAATACCATTCAAACAGCCATGGAGATTGATCCCTCAATCCTGCCTGTTTATCCCCGAAGCCATGAACCGGTTCCGGATGCACAGATTTCCGCCCGGATAGCGGTACTGAAAAAATGGCGCGAATCCGCGGCAGCCTATCTGGAGATCGAACCGGGTCTTTTGTGCAACAATGTGCTCATTACGGCCATTTCTCTGAAAAACCCGCAACATGCCGAGGAACTTTTCGCCATTGAGGGAATCAAACCCTGGCAGGTCGATGCGGTGGGAGAGCAGATTGTTGCAGTTTTACAGAACAGCTCCGAATTTACCAGCTGAATAAATGATTCAAAGAAATTTATTGAACAGTCATCAAAAAATATCTCGGCAAAAGATATACTATACTTGACTTTTTCGAGGCGAATGGGTAAGCATCTTTTTCCAGGAACGTTACTTGCTCGAAGCATTATTGGGATGTTTGTGCACGAACCGACTAACTGATTTCAAAGGAGGAATGAGTATGACTAAACGCTTATTGGTTGTTCTTTCGTTACTAATCGCCGCAGTATATGGCCGTCAGCGGCCCTGTCGCCGCTGCCGATCAGATCATCAAGATCGCCACCCAGTCACCGCTTTCCGGCGACCAGTCAGTCGTCGGTGTTGATATCAAACGCGGCGCCGAGATGGCTCTTGAACAAATGAGCGCACCATTGGCCAAGATGGGATTCAAAGTTGAGCTGGCTCCGTTCGATGACCAGGCCAATCCCGATGCCGGCGTTGCCAACGCCAAGCGTATCGTCTCCGATCCGGCTATCCTGGCCATCGTCGGGCACTATAATTCCGGCGTCCAGATCCCGTCATCCGAGGTCTATCACACCTCCGGTCTGGCC
The DNA here is from genome assembly GCA_963704205.1 of uncultured delta proteobacterium. Taxonomy (GTDB): domain Bacteria; phylum Desulfobacterota; class Desulfobacteria; order Desulfobacterales; family Desulfatirhabdiaceae; genus RAAP-1. Next base: position 41,110 of record CAVPHN010000013.1, on the reverse strand, counting down.
AATGTCTCTCCTGCAAACACCAACCCGAAAGTCACCACCCGCGGATATATGGAAGTCAACCGAATCGTCGGTCGTGACGACGTCCAGGGTGTTGTCGGCGCCGACTTTGCCGCTGGAAAAAAAGTTAAAAGCGTCTTTGTCGTCCACGACAAGACTGCTTACGGACAGGGCATTGCAGAGTTCTTCAAACAAAGAGCCCAGGAAAAGGGCATGAAACTTCTTGGTTTTGAAGGCACCGAAGAGAAGGCGAATTTCGATTCCCTGCTCTCTCCGATCCTTGCCGGCAATCCCGATTTGGTATACTTCGGCGGCATGTATTCCCAGGCTGCGGTTCTGTTCAAACAGGCCCGTGAGAAAGGGTATATGGGCATGTTCCTGAGCGATGATGGTTTTGACTCCTCCGATGCCGTCAAGATCGGTGGGCAGACCCTGCTTGACGGTGGCGGGACATTTTACTCCACCGTATCCGGCCCTGCATCAATTTACCCCGGCACCGCCAAATTTGTCGCTGACTTCAAAGCCAAATACAATGCAGCGCCGCAGCCTTTTGCCGCCCAGGGTTATGACTCCATGGGCATCTGCCTGAAGGCCATCGAGGCTGCCGCCAAGGCTAACGGCAACAAGCTCCCGACCCGTGCGGCCGTCACCAAGGCGATCCGCGATTTGAAGGATTACTCGGGTATCACCGGCAAATTCACTTTTAACAGTATCGGCGATCCAACGATCGCCAAATATTTCGTGATTAAAGTCGCCTCTCCTTCTCCCGCAAAATGGAGTGATAACCCAGTTGTCGAGACCCTTGACATCGCTCCTCCGAAATAATCCTTCCCAGGCACATTTCTTCCGGGCCCTTTGATGAGGGTCCGGAAGATTTTTTATCGGGTTCACATATGAAACGGTTTCTTAAATCAATCAACGTCCGTGAGCTGCTGCGTCCACTGGGGCAGCTGATTTTTTTCTCACTGGGCAGCACGGTCTTTCTGTCAGCCATTGCACTGGTTCTCGCATTGATTCTGGACAGGACCGTGGTCGGACAGACGCTTTTCGAACGGCTGAACGTGTCGCTCTATACCTATACCCTTGTCAATCTGCCCCAGGTTGCGATTGATGGACTGACGATCGGCTTTGTCTATGCCGCCATCGCCCTTGGCTATACCATGGTCTATGGTGTTCTGGAATTTATTAATTTCGCGCACAGTGAAATCTTCGCTGTCGGTGCGTTTGTCGGCGTTGAAATCCTGATTGCGCTGGATAAATTCGGGATCCTGGCCGACGCCTCTCTGCTGATGGCCTATATTTATCTGGTCCTGGCCATCCTGGGGGGCATGTTGGCAGCCGGCGGGCTGGCAGTTGCCGTGGAACGCGTGGCTTATCGACCCCTGCGTCATGCATCACGCCTGGTACCGCTGATCTCGGCGATCGGTGTCTCTTTTCTGCTTCAGGATGTCATCCGCCTCGTGGAAAGCCTGACAACCGGACAGTTCAACAGGATTTTTCCAACCTTTGGAAATTTCGACAGTCGCGTGATTCTTGCCAAAATGACCATGGGGACAACCCCGATCACCCTGGGCATGTCAATCAAATCAATCATTGTCATCGTCTCGGCGGTGCTGATGCTGGTGGCGCTGAACTACCTGGTCAACGCGACCAAGATCGGCAAGGCCATCCGCGCCGTTGCTCAGGATCATCCCACCGCCAGCCTGATGGGTATCGATGTGAACCGGATCATCTCGCTGACCTTTCTGGTCGGCGGTATGCTGGGCGGGGCCGCGGGTGTTTTATATGCCCTGAAATTTACCCGGATCGACCCGTTTGTCGGTTTTTTCCCCGGCCTGAAAGCCTTCACCGCCGCTGTCCTGGGGGGTATCGGCAACATGACAGGGGCACTGCTAGGCGGCATTGTTCTCGGTATGCTGGAAACCTTTGCAGGTTCCTATATGGGTGTTTTCACCATGGGTGCGGCCGGCTCCGAATACAAGGATATCTTTGCCTTCAGCATCCTGATTCTGGTGCTCATCTTCCGCCCGCAGGGGCTCATGGGTGCAAATGTGGCCCAGAAGGCCTAAGGAGGAGCAGATGGTCCCGATATTTTTAACAGACATCATAAAAAGACTGGAACAGGGGATATATCCGCATATCATCATACTGGCCCATATGATTCTGGGTACCGGCCTTGTCTATACCAGCCCACGCTCGAATCTGGCCTTTCTGGTGTTGATCACCTCTTTTTTCACGCTTTATTATTTCAAGGCGGATCGCCGCTTCAAACTGATTGTCGGTGTGGTCCTGACCCTGTTTATTTTTCCGGTGGTGGGTGTCCGCAATATCTTCTACCTGGAGGTTATCTTTCAGATCAGCGTGTTTGCGGCCCTTGCGCTGGGCTTGAATATCGTGGTCGGTTTTGCCGGTCTGCTCGATCTGGGATACGTGGCATTCTATGCTGTCGGGGCCTATCTGTGGGCGTTTTTCGGTTCCCAGCAGTATTATGTGCTGCCCTTCGCACCGGGAACCCAGCCGCCCAATCTGCCTTTTCTGCTGCCGGGAGATGCCTTTTATCTGTTCATGTTCGCAGCGATATTTGTTGCGGCGCTGACCGGTATTCTGCTTGGCACACCGGTCCTGCGGCTGCGCGGCGACTACCTGGCCATCGTGACCCTGGGCTTTGGAGAAGTCATCCGCGTTCTGGCAAACAACCTTGACAAGCCGCTCAATTTCACCAACGGTCCGCAGGGGATCACCCCGATTCAGCGACCGACCATGCCGCAGGCGGCTGTTGACGGCTTCAACAAGCTGTTCGGCGGCGTCGTCGGGCATGAAGTCAGCCCCGCCGATATGTATAACGTCATGTTCTACCTGCTGGCACTGGCGGTTATCATCGTCATTGTCTTTGTGACCCGGCGTCTTGACGACTCGAAAATCGGCCGGGCCTGGACCGCGATCCGAGAAGACGAGACTGCGGCGATTGCAATGGGTATTCCGCTGGTCAAAATGAAGCTGGCAGCGTTTGCGGTCGGCGCCTCTTTTGCCGGGGTCATGGGTGTCCTGCTGGCGGGAAGCCGTACCTTCATCAGTCCGGAATCATTTTCATTCATGCAGTCTATCGGCGTTCTGTCGATGGTTATCCTGGGGGGTTCGGGCAGCATCCCCGGCGTAATCCTTGGTGCAGCCACGGTCACCATCCTGAACCTGCAGGTCCTCCAAGGCCTTTCTTTGCATTTGAGTCAGCTTCGCCAGAGCGATGCAGTCATTCCAATCATCAACTTTGCCTGGGCCGATCTGTCCACCCAGCTGGACCCGGCCAAATATCAGCGCCTGCTGTTCGGGTTGATTCTGATCCTGATGATGATCTTTCGTCCGGCGGGTCTGATTCCGTCCCAGCGCCGTAAACGCGAGCTTGCTTCCGACGAAGCCGAGGGCGAGGAATAAGGCGAGGAGAACCATGGCACTGCTTGAAACAATCAACATCGTGAAAAATTTCGGCGGTCTGACCGCCGTCAACCAGGTCAACTTCAAGCTGGAATCGGGCCGGATTGTCAGCATCATCGGCCCGAACGGAGCCGGAAAGACCACATTTTTCAATACGTTGACCGGTATCTACAACCCCGATGAAGGCCAGATCACCTTCAACGGCAGACCTTTGAATGGGCTGCGGCCCGACCAGATAGCATCACGCGGGATAGCACGCACTTTCCAGAATATTCGTCTTTTCGGCAATATGTCAGTCATCGAAAATATTCTGGTGGGCATGCATGTTCACTTGAAGCAATCGCCCCTCGACACCCTCTTTCACCTGCCTTTTTTCAAAAAAGAAGAAAGAGAATCGGAACAAAAAGCTGAAGAACTGATGACGTACGTGGGCCTTCAGGGGGTCGGCAATGAGCTTGCCAAGAATCTGCCCTATGGCGGCCAGCGCCGTCTGGAGATTGCCCGCGCCCTGGCCGCCGATCCGCTCATGCTGCTTCTGGACGAACCGGCCGCCGGCATGAACCCGCAGGAAACCGAGGATGTCACCCGTCTGTTTCGGCGTATCCGGGATGAAAAGGGCATCACGATTCTTCTCATCGAACACGATATGCGCGTGGTCATGAATATCTCGGAGCAGATATGCGTAATGGATCACGGTGAAAAAATTGCCGAAGGGACTCCGGATGAGATCCGTTCCAACACCCAGGTCATCGAGGCTTATCTCGGGCGCGGCGCAGTCGCCGGGCAACATGAGGAGAAGAACGCATGAGCCTCTTATCCCTTCATGACATCCACAGCTTCTATGGCCATATCCATGCCCTTAAAGGTATCTCGGTCGAGGTCAACGAGGGCGAGATCGTGACGCTGATCGGCTCGAACGGCGCCGGCAAGAGCACCACCCTTCGCACCATCTCCGGGTTAATACACCCCAAGCAGGGCAAGATTCTGCTTGGCGGCAAGGACATCTCCCAGATGAAACCGCATTCCATCGTCCTTGCAGGTCTCGGGCATGTGCCTGAGGGCCGGGGGATTTTTCCGAAACTGACCGTCAAGGAGAATCTGGAGATGGGTGCGTTCACTCTGGATGACCCGGAGGAGATCGAGCGCCGGATGGCATACGGTTTCGAGATGTTTCCGCGACTTAAAGAACGGATCAGCCAGTATGGCGGCACACTTTCGGGCGGCGAACAACAGATGCTCGCCATTGCCCGCGGACTGATGTTGAATCCGCGTCTTCTGATGCTCGACGAGCCTTCCATGGGGCTTTCCCCGCTTCTTGTGGAGCTGATCTTTGATATCATCAAAGCCTTGAACGAGAAGGGCACAACAATCCTGCTGGTGGAACAAAATGCGCTGATGGCCCTTTCCATTGCGCACCGGGGCTATGTGCTCCAGAACGGCGAGATTGTCGTCAGCGACACGGCAGCCAGCCTGAAACAAAATGAAATGGTGCAAAAGGCCTATCTGGGTATTGATTGATCGGAAACACCCTCATTATTTCCGCCAGAATTCCGGAACGAACAGGATAATGACCGTATAGATTTCCAGTCTGCCCAGAAGCATGCAAAAGCTTAACACCCATTTGGCCGCAAGGGGAAGATGACCGAAATGCTCTCTCGGGCCGACATTTCCCAGGCCGGGGCCGATGTTTCCGATACAGGCAGCGACAGCCGAAAAAGAGGTGACCAGATCGATTTTCATCGCTGTCAGCAGCAATGAGGCCAAAATGAACAGCCCGAGGTAAATGATGAAAAACCCCCAGACGCCTTTGACGATATCTTCGGTTACAAGCCTTTTTCCGAATTTGAGTTGCGTAATGGCGTGGGGATGGATCATCCGGAACAATTCCAGATAGCTGTGTTTTAAAAGCAGCATGATGCGCATGCATTTCATTCCGCCGCCGGTCGATCCGGCACAGGATCCCAGAAACATGCAGAACAGCAGAATGCACTGCGGAAGGACCGGCCAGATTTCAAAATCCGCCGTGGCATATCCGGTTGTGGTGATAATGGACGCAACCTGAAATGCGGCATGCCGGAATGACTGACTCAAGCTGGGATAGGACGTTTGATACAGCGAAAATGTGGTCACCAGAATCAAAACCGAAACGACCGATACAAAAAACCGAAGCTCCGGATCGGTGAACAGGAACCTGGGTTTGCCGGAAAGCATTTGAAAGTGCAGCGAAAAATTAATTCCGGACAGCAGCATGAATATGGTGATGACAGCATCGATATAGGCGCTGTTGTAATAGGCAATCGATAAATTCCGTGTGGAAAATCCGCCCGTTGCCAGCGTGCCGAACGTGTGGCAGATAGCGTCGAAAATATCCATACCGCCAAACATCAGCAGAATGATCATCACAAACGTAAACACAAGGTATACCTTCCAGAGAGCCGAGGCTGTATCCCGTATTCGGGGGGTCAGTTTGTCCGGGGATGGCCCAGGCGCCTCTGCCCTGTAAAGCTGCATGCCTCCCAGTCCGAGAAAGGGCAGAATGGCCAAGGAAAGAACAATGATTCCCATGCCACCCAGCCAGTGTGTCAGGCTTCGCCACATGAGAATTCCCCTGGGAACCCGTTCGATATCGGCCAGAACCGATGAACCGGTGGTGCTGAAGCCGGAAATGGATTCAAATATGCAATCGGTAAATGTGTCGAATGTCCCGGATAATAAAAAGGGAAGGGCGCCGATCACGGTAGCGGCAATCCACCCGAAGGTGACGATGGCAATGGCATTGCGGTGGCTCATATAGGGCTGATTGAAGCGGCGGAAAAAGAGAAATATCGCCGATCCCACGCTCAGGGCAATTGCCATGGACTGAATCAGAGGCCATGCGCTTCCATCGTCATAATACAAAGAGAAAGCCAGTGGAAACAGCATGGTCAGGCTGATACAAACCGATATCGCTCCCACGGATCGCATCACATAATGCCATCGCATTTAAATGTACTCCAGCTTGACCATAAGTTCTCGTTCGACTCTCGGAATATTCTGTCTGGTTGATAATATCACGACGCGGTCGTTTGCCTGGATCACCGTGCTGCCGTCCGGAATGATACACGTGCTTCCATGTGTCACCGCAAGGACGATGGCTCCTTTGGGGAAATTTAACTCTTTCAGGGGGGTTCCCACGATGCCGGAGGTTTCCAGTGCAACCGCTTCCAGGACTTCCGCATCTTCACCCTTGAGTGAAACCGATGACAGGATTTTTCCGCGCCTGACATGCTGAACAATGCTGTTAATCGCTGAAAGCCTTGGACTGAGGATATTGCCCAACCCGATATCGCTGATAATCGGCATATACGCGAATTTGTTGATTCGCGTCATGGTTCTTTTGGCGCCCATGTTTTTTACGAGAAGAGATGTCAGAAAATTGGCCTCTTCATTTCCGGTCAAGGAAATGACCATGTCCATATCCTGAATATTTTCTTCCTCTAAAAGGGTTTTATCCGTTCCATCGCCGTGAAGAACAATTGCACTGTCCAGTTTTTCCGCAAGAAACTGACATCGCTCCCGGTTGGCTTCGATGATGCGAAGATGATAGGGCCGCTTTTCAATCTCCTGAGCTATTTTAAGACCGATATTGCCGCCGCCGACAATCAGGATGTTATGAACCTGTTCGGTCCGGCTGCCGAATAATTTTAAAACCGGCTTCAATTCCTTTGTTTCACACACGAAATAGACCAGATCGTAGGCCTTGACTTTGTCGTTGCCAAAAGGGATGATCAGACGCTCATTTCGAAATATTGCGGCAACTATAAATCGAAGGTCACCGATTTTTTTTCGCAAATCGATAAGTCGAATACCGATTACCGGGCTGTCCTTTTCAATTCGAAAACCAATCAGCTTGATGTTGCCATCGGCGAATTCACTGATATGTTCAGCTCCGGGAACAGCCAGAGAATGCATGACGGATTTAATCAGCTCGCTGTCCGGATTGACGATGTTGTCGATATTCAGCAATTGCGGTGTCAATTCGGGTTTGAAGTGGAAATAATCTTCATCCCGAATTCGCGCCAGCTTTTTAATTCCCGGACCGATGGTTTCCGCAAACAGACAGGCGACCAGATTCGTTTCATCGCTGTCGGTTACGGCCAGAAACATTTCCGCACCGGCGACGCCGGCCGCTTCCAGAACACGGGGACTGCTTCCCGAACCGCAGATGGTCTGAACATCCAGCAGGTCAACAAAGCGTTTTAGCGCTTCCGGCTGTTTGTCGATTACCACCACCTCTTTGTTTTCGATGGTCAGCCTCTGGGCCGTATGAAATCCGACCTCACCGGCGCCGACGATAATGATTTTCAAATGAGCCTCCTCTTAAACAACGGTTTAAACATCGCAACTTGTTACCACATGATCAAACGATAATCCAGTCAAAATGGGAATGCGCGTCTTAGCCGTTAATACATTGATGTATATGGATAGAATCGTTTGTCGCGGTTTTAGATATCCTATCATTCAGAGAGTAATTCATAGTCAGCCGACATTACTCAGAATGAGGGAAACGGGTTTGTCAAACAAAAATTAGTTATTGACTTAACAGGATAAATTTCATACTTGGTTAAAATCAGTTTTGTTGAATTTGTGACGCATAAAAAAAGATATTCAATACTGACACCTGCAGAATATCTACACAGTTTTGAGTATTATGACTTTTTGGTTTATGGTCATTGTTTCAAATTCTTTATTGAAACCTGGGTCTTCCGTTCTGACACTATCTTATACTCAGATTATTTTCCGGTAAAACGAATTGGCAATTTGAAATAATCCTTAGGGGGGAGGAGTGTCATGTGCAAAATATTCAAGGCCTGTTTAATAATTCTTGCAATTAATGTGATCCCTTTAAATGCGTGCATTGCGGGTGAGTTGGGGATAATCACCGGGGGCGAGAAAGGTACATATTATCAATTTGGTTTGAATCTAAAGGAACTCATGGCAAACAATGGGATTTCTTTAAACATATATCCATCCAATGGTTCCATTGAAAATATCTATGCTGTTTACAAAAGACCCGGAATCCAAATGGGGATCGTTCAGTCTGATGTTCTCGCTTTTGTTGCCAGGCTGCAATCAGATGCTGAGCTCAAGAGGATAGCCAAGAAGATCAAGATGGTTTTCCCTTTGTACAATGAAGAAGTCCATCTGTTGGGCCGGAGCGGAATCGTCGATTTTGATGGACTTGCAGACAAAAGAGTGGCTGTTGGAGAGGAAGGAAGCGGCACCTATCTTACGGCTAAACTCCTGTTCGAGCTATCCGAAATAAGCCCTCTGGAAATGCTCACCATAGGGCGAGATGAAGCACTGTCTCAGTTAAAGGCTGGAAAAATCGATGCGATGTTTTACGTGGCAGGTTATCCTGTAAAATTGTTTGCCGATGATGTGACAGAAAAGGATGGATTGGCGCTGATTCCAATCACTCATAAGAATATTTTGGAGTTCTATCCCAAGGGGGAGATTCCCCTGAATACATACCGGTGGCAGAAGCAGGCAGTCAACACTGCAGCGGTTAAGGCGGTTCTGGTTTCTTTTGACTTTAAATCCATTAATTGTGATTCTGTGGGGAAATTCGCCATGTTGGTTTCGAAAAATCTGGATTGGCTGATTCAGCATGGTCATCCCAAATGGAAAAACGTGGACTTCAATTATTCCTTGAAGGGCTGGGAGCAATACGGCTGTGTCCGGAAGTATCTGGGGAACCCCGCTGCCGATAAAAGCAAACAATCTCCGAATGAGAACCCTGTATGGCGCGTGGTTAAAGAATCTTTGTAACTTTTTGGCACCCCGAGTAAAACGGCTGTCAATGGCCCGGTGTATTTCAGCAAGAGAAACGGCAAGTGCATCCAATGAATCTGAAATTCTACGGACTCAAGGAAGAACCCTTTCACATTACGCCTGATCCCGATTTTCTTTACCCCAGCCTGACCCACAATGAGGCTCTTGCATTGATGGTCCAAGGCGTTGAGCAGCGCAAGGGATTTGTCGTCCTTACCGGAGAAGCCGGCGTTGGAAAGACCATTATTGTTCGCGTTTTTTTGGAACACTGCCGGCAGCAGCAAATCAAGACAATATACGTTCTGAATTCCCGCGTGACTTTTGGTGTTCTGATGAACATGATCTTCGCAGAACTTGGTTTGGAGGGGCATTCAGATGATGTCGCCGAGCTGTTGGATGACGTTTTACCGTTCCTGCTAGAAGAACAAAAACAGAAACGGGATGTGGTTCTGGTGGTCGACGAAGCGCAGAACATGTCAATCAATACGCTGGAAGAGCTTGCAAGGCTTTTAAACCTGGAAACTTCCCAAGGCAAACTCCTGCAAATATTTCTTATCGGTCATTCGGAGTTGGAAGCAAAGCTGAAGCTGCAAGAACTCAAACAGATTCAGCGGCGCATCGAAGCCCGGGTGAAAATTGCCGAGCTGACTCCTGAAGAGAGTCTCAGCTATATACGGTACCGACTGGTCAAGGCCGGATTGCAAGGTAAGGAAAAGACCATTTTTACACCTGCGGCCCTGAGACTCATCGTAAAACACTCGATGGGTATCCCGCGAAAAATCAACATCATATGTGATAACGCGCTGGTTTCCGGTTCTGAGCTTGGTAAGAAACCGGTTCCGTTAAAAGTGGTCAAAGGGGTAATAGCCGACCTCGAAGGTAAGCCGAGCAGGGTGTCCGTGAAATGGGTTATGACTTGCGCTTCCCTGGCAATATTATTCTTGGTTATCGCTGGCCTCATCATGATCCGAATCACGGAATTTCCCAGGATGAAGAACAGCAAACTATCTCCGGGCTTCAATGCCGGCAGTCAGGGTGGTGTTGTCCATCCTGACGGTGCGGCATCATCCGTCAACACTCCGGTGTCGCATGATGTCAAAATAGATCCTCAACCAACATCGAGCTTCGCGCCAGCATCAGAATCCCAGCCCTCCTCAGTGGCACCGGCTGCCGGCTTGCCGAAAACCTTGGGAGGCGTTGCGACTGAGCGCGACTCACTTCCCATGGTCGTTCCCAAACCAGTTGATACTACCGATCAGAAAACGGTTAAAGCGAGGCAAGGCGAGGAGGCATCCGATCCTCCGGCCGACTTAAAACGCAAAAACCAAGGGCCGCCGCAGAGGAAGATCCCCCTGATTTTAATAAGCTAATGGACTGGTTCATAAATAACCGAGCCCGATAGTTGATCCATTTTATTCTTCACTTGAGTCGGAATCCCATCCTAAAAATGCACCAGGATCGAATAAAAAAGCCAGGGCTCCGGCATGACTTTGAACAGCTGGAATCAACTCCGTATCGGCATTTTACCGTGACATCAGTGGGACTTGCAGAAGTACACATGCCTTACTCTGAGCACAACCTCAAGAAGCTTCTTCGTGTCGGCAGGAGGCTGCTCAGGCTTACGGCAGGAAATCGCAGACGGCGAGCCGATGCCGGCGATAAACGATCTTTCCGTCAGGCCCGTGGTGATTCACGTTTTGCGGAAGTTTTCGTTGGGAATTCATAAGGATTCAAGCTGGGGAAGAAAAATCCGCGTGGTCCAGCTGGGGGGTGAAGGTGTCGTCAAAGGCCATCTCGCCACGCATGTAGTATTCCACATAGGTGACGGGCGTATCGAAGGAAAAGGTCAGGCGCTGAAAATAAAATACGGGATAGCCGGGTTCCGCATTGAAGAGACGGGCAAGTTTGGCCGAAAGACCGACGGCGGTCATGCTCTGGCTCATTTTGGTCAGGGGCAGGCGGTATTTGTTGATCAGGATGTCGTGGATCGATTCCTGCTCGAGATTTTCCCAAAGAATGCCGGCGCACGTGTCGGCGACGAGGTATCGGACGGCATAGCGAACCGGCTTGTCGTTAAATAAATTCAAAATCCGAAGAAGAACGATTTGGCCGTTGGTTTGCAGTTTCTCTGCAATATTCTTGGGCGGATCGATGAGATTTGCTTCCAGGACCCGGGTAGTCAGGGTGACATTGATGTCTTCCGCCCATTTGCGAAACGGCCGTACCCGAAAAAAGCCGCGGGTATAATGCTGGGTCTTCCGGACAAAGGTTCCCTTGCCCGGAAAGCGCTCGACGGCGCCGTCTCTTTCGAGTTCATCCAGCGCCCTTCTGGCCGTCATCCGGCTCACCCCGAATCTTTCCGCAAGCTGGTTTTCCGACGGAATGGCATCTGTGAAGGTGCGCGAAGAGATGCCGTGAATCAGGAACTGCTTGATGGTTTCGTATTTAGGAGCTTTTGGCGTCATTCGGTTCGCTTGGGATTGAATAAAGTCGATTCGGGCGCCTTCGGGATCGCACCTTGCCACTGTGTCACGACTTTCTAACGTGGTTTTTATACATGGGATTTGGATCGATGTCGAGGGGTATTTTTTTCCTTGACAGTCCAAATGTGCTGGATTTAAATGCGGTAAGTGTTGTATATACAGCTTGGCCGCAGGAATGTGAAAGGGGCGAGTATGATCAGCAATGACGATATCTTCAATGCCATGACGATTAAGTTGGACCCGGAACTGCCTGAAATGCCGGATTTTGTGAAGGGAATCCGGCGGGCGCCGGATCGCGGTTTCCGTCTGACAAGGGAGCAGAGCCGGGTTGCGTTGAAAAATGCGCTTCGCTATGTCCCGCAAGCCCATCACGCGGTTCTGGCTCCGGAATTTTTAAACGAGCTGATGACCCGGGGTCGGATTTACGGCTACCGCTTCCGTCCGTCCGGAGCCATTCAGGCAAGGCCCGTGGATGCCTACAAGGGCCGGTGCCTGGCCGGCAAGGCATTTCAGGTCATGATCGACAACAACCTGGATTTTGATGTGGCGCTTTACCCGTATGAACTGGTGACCTACGGGGAAACCGGAAGCGTATGCCAGAACTGGATGCAGTACCGGCTGATCAAAAAATATCTGGAGATTCTTACCGAAGACCAGACCCTGGTCATGGCCTCCGGTCATCCGCTGGGGCTGTTCCGCGTCGCAGCCGGACAACCCGCGGGTCATCATCACCAACGGCCTTCTGGTGGGCGTGTATGACAACGAGGACGACTGGGAGGTTGCGGCCCAGATGGGGGTGTCCAGCTATGGGCAGATGACGGCCGGCGGATGGATGTACATCGGCCCGCAGGGCATTGTGCACGGCACCTACAACACGCTGCTGAACGCAGGCCGCCTGAAGTGTCATGCATCAAAGGACGGGGATCTGAAAGGCATCCTGTTTGTCTCCTCCGGCCTTGGCGGCATGAGCGGCGCACAGCCCAAGGCTGCGGAGATCGCCGGTGCGGTTTCAATCGTGGCCGAAGTCGATGCCTCCCGGATCCAGACCCGGCTCGATCAGGGCTGGGTCCAAAAAACGTCATCCGACATGAAAGCAGGTCTTTGACTGGGCTCTTGCAGCCAGAAAATCGAAAGAGCCGCTTTCCATCGCTTTTTACGGAAACGTGGTGGATCTGCTGGAATATGCCGTGGCGGAAAACATAGCGATCGATCTGTTGTCCGACCAGACCTCCTGTCATGTGGCCCATAGCGGCGGGTATTGTCCCCAGGGCCTGACTTTTGCGGAGCGGACAGCCCTTCTGACAAACGACCGAAAAGCATTCTGCGCGCTGGTGGACAAAAGCCTTCGCCGCCATTACGAGCTCATCAGGATCCTGGTGGATCGCGGCGTCTATTTCTTTGATTACGGCAATGCCTTCATGAAGGCGGTTTTCGATGCCGGGGTTACGGAAATCGCCCGCAACAAGAAGGACACCAAGGATGGGTTCATTTTTCCCTCGTATTTCGAGGATATCATGGGGCCGATTTTTGACTATGGATACGGCCCGTTCCGATGGGTATGCCTCAGCGGAAATCCGCAGGATCTGGTCAGGACCGACCGGGCGGCCATGGCCTGCATCGATCCGGGCCGGCGCAGCGAAGACCGGGACAATTACAACTGGATCCGGGATGCCCAGAAAAATCAACTCGTGGTGGGAACCCAGGCCAGAATTCTCTATCAGGATGCCAGGGGCCGGGTGGATATCGCCCTTGCCTTCAACAAAATGGTTCGAAGCGGCGAAGTCGGACCCATCATGATCGGCCGCGATCACCATGATCCGGGCGGAACGGATTCTCCTTTCCGGGAGACCGCCAATATCCGGGACGGCAGCAACGTGGCGGCGGACATGGCAACCCACTGCTTTGCAGGCAACTGCGCCCGGGGCATGTCGCTTGTGGCGCTTCATAACGGCGGGCGGCACGGGCATCGGCAAGGCCATCAACGGCGGATTCGGTCTTGTTCTGGACGGCAGCCTGCGGGTGGACGACATTATCCGCTCGGCCCTGTCCTGGGATGTGATGGGGGGGGTGGCCCGCCGCAACTGGGCCCGAAACCCCAATGCCATGTCGGTTGCCATGGAATACAATGCAAACAACCCGACCGGCGATCACATAACGATTCCCTATGTGCCGGATGAAGATTTGATTCATTCGCTGGTGGATTCGCAGTTTAAAGAAAAAGGATAAAAATATATGTCAAAGACATTGATTGAATGTGTTCCCAATTTCAGCGAAGGCCGGAGGCCGGAGGTGATTGATGCCATTGTGGGCTGTTTCCGGAACAAGAAAGGCTGTTATCTCTTTGATGACCGCGCGGATAAGGATCATAACCGCCTGGTCATCAGCCTGGTCGGGGAGCCCGATCCGATTCAGGACGCCCTGATCGAGGCCGCCAAGGTGGCTGCTCAGCATATCGATATGGAAAAGCACCAGGGCGGACATCCGCGAATCGGGGCCGTGGATGTGATTCCGTTTACACCGATAAAAGCCATCACCATGGCCGAATGCGTGGATCTTTCCCATGAATTCGGCAACCGCTTTCATGCGGAAACCGGTATTCCCGTCTATTTTTATGAAGAAGCGGCCCGAAATCCGGAGCGAAAAAAGCTGGAGGTGATTCGAAAAGGCCAGTACGAGGTTTTGAAAATCGAGGTCAATCGACCGGAGCGGCATCCGGATGTGGGCCCGCCTTCTCTCCATCCCAGTGCGGGGGCCACGGTCATCGGCGCCCGTCCGTTTCTGGTGGCCTTTAACGTCAACCTGAACACCAGCGATCTAAAGGTGGCAAAAGCCATTGCCCATGCGGCGCGCGCATCCGGCGGCGGCTTCAGCCACGTCAAAGGCATCGGGCTTCCGCTTGCCGACCGCGGCATGGTTCAGGTCAGCCTGAATATCGTGGATCACGAGAAAAATCCGCTCTACCGGGTTCAGGAGTTTGTGCGCATGGAGGCCCGGCGCTGGGGCGTGGAAATCGTTGAAACCGAGGTGTACGGCATGGTGCCGGCCGCGGCTTTATTAAACAGCACCGAGTATTACATGCAGATCGCCGGCTTTGACACCCGCCAGGTGATCGAGCTTCGCCTTCTGGAGATGATGGGAGACAGCGGTGATTCGTAAACTCTTCCGAAATGCGCATATATTTACGCCAGTGGACAGCGGCGTGCCATCGGCAGGCAAATTCCAGGGCCGGGTGCGCACCCTGAACCAGGGAGCCCTGCTGGTTTGTGACGGACTGATCGCGCACATTGGAACCGAGGCTGAAGTGCTGGCGGGTATTCAGCCCAGGCAGATCGATGCGGAAGTGGACTGCGGGGGAAGATGCGTTATTCCGGGGTTTGTTGACCCGCATACCCACATGTGCTTTGCCGTCAGACGGGAAGCCGAATTCGGGCTTCGGCTGAAGGGTACATCGTATCTGGATATTCTGAAGGCCGGCGGCGGCATCCTCTCCTCGGTGAATGCCGTCCGGAAGACATCCGAAGACAGTCTATTAGCGGTGACACTGGAAAACGCATTGTCCGCCCTGCGGTTTGGGACCACAACCCTTGAAATCAAGAGCGGTTACGGATTGAATACCGAAACCGAGCTGAAAATGCTTTCGGTCATTGACCGGGTCAACCGTCAGACCCCGCTGGACGTGGTGGCCACGTTTATGGGCGGCCATGCGGTTCCGGAAGAATACCGGAAGGCGCCGGAGGAGTATGTCGATCTTCTGATTGCGGAGATGATTCCGGCGGTCAGCCGTCAGGGCATTGCCCGCTATTGCGATGTGTTCTGCGAAGTCGGCGTATTTTCGGTGGATCAAAGCCGCAGGATTTTATCGGCAGCGGGTTCTGCAGGGCTCGGGTTAAAAATTCACGCCGATGAGGTCCACGACATGGGCGGGGCAGGGCTTGCCGCCGAATTGCGGGCCGTTTCCGCCGAGCATCTGCTGGCGGCAAGCGATGCCAACATCAATCGCCTGGCAACATCGGGAACCCTTGCCGTTCTGTTGCCCGGAACCGCCTACAGCCTGCAAAAACCCTATGCCAGGGCAAGGGACATGATCGCAGCCGGCGTTCCGGTGGCCATTGCAACGGACTGCAATCCCGGGTCCTGCTTTACCGAGTCCATGCCCTTTGTGTTCGGCCTTTCGGTGATGAACATGAAGCTGACGCCTGAAGAGGCCTTGAGCGCCGCCACCTTGAATGCCGCCTACAGTGTCGGCATGGCCGATCGTGTCGGCAGCCTGGATAAGGGCAAGCAGGCGGATTTTCTGATTCTGGACGGCGAGTCCCCGGCCATTCTGGCCTATCATGCCGGAGTTTCACCGGTTGCAGCGGTCTATAAAAAAGGCGAAAAAATAAATATTGAAAGGAATACCCGATGAAACTTGCAGATTTAGCCGTGTCTGAATTTGTCAGGGAACTGGCATCGGTATCGCCGGCGCCCGGGGGCGGAAGCGTTGCGGCCCTTTGCGGCGGGCTGAGCGCGGCCCTTTGCGCCATGGTGGCCAGGCTGACGCATGGCAAGGAAAAATACCGCGCCGGCTGGCAGGCCATGGAACACCTGATTCAACAGGCGGATCCGCTTGCCGAGCGCTTTATTGTGCTGATGGACGCGGATACCGAGGCCTACAATCAGGTAGTTGCCGCCATGCGGCTGCCCAGGGATACTGCGGAAGAAAAGGCGGCTCGAAAAACGGCCATTGAACTGGCCAACCGGAAGGCCGCCGAGGTTCCTCTGGAAACATTAAAGAATACCTTGAAACTGGCCGATAATGTTAAAGAGGCGGTGGAAAAAGGAAACGCCAACTGCATTACCGATGCCGGCACAGCCGCCCAACTGGTTCGAACGGCGGCATACGCAGCGGCCTACAACGTGCGCATCAACCTGGCAGGGATCGCAGATCCGGTTTTTGTGGCAAACTGCCGTTCGGAAGTGAACCGGATTTTAACCAGTATCAAGGCATCCATTGATGCGGTCGAGCAGAAAGTGGATTCAGCGCTCGGTTGATCTCCATGATGCGCTTGCAAGGAAACAGCGCAGAAAATGCAGCCTATCAGTATTGACAAAGAAAAAATATCCATCGATGACGTGGTTGCCGTCTCCCGTGGCAGGGTTGCGGTCAGCGTCTCCCCGGAGGGTAAAGCACGTGTTGAAAAAGCGGCGGGTCTCATTGCCAGGTGGGTCCGGGAAGAAAAGGTGATCTACGGCATCACAACAGGCTTTGGAGCCTTGTGCAATGTCACGATATCCGCGGCAGATACGCGCGTCCTGCAGCAAAAGATTCTCATGAGTCATGCCGCGGGTGTCGGAGATCCTTTGCCCGAAGATGTGGTTCGTGCGATCATGGCCATTCGGCTCCACGACCTTTACATGGGATACTCCGCCTGCACCAACCAGACCCTCGGTCATCTTGTGACGCTTCTGAATAGCGGCGTAACGCCGGTGATTCCGGAAAAGGGTTCGGTGGGCGCCAGCGGTGATCTGGCGCCGACAGCCCATCTCGGCCTGGTCCTGATCGGCATGGGAGAGGCTTTTTTTCAGGGTGAGCGCATGAGCGGTGCCCGTGCCCTTGAGAAGGTCGGCCTTTCGCCGCTTGTTCCTGGAGGCAGGCGAAGGGCTGGCCCTGATCAACGGCACCCAGGTGATGACCGGCATTGCGGCCCTGGTGGTTCACGATGCGGTGCGCCTGGCGAAACTGGCGGACGTTGCCTGCGCCATGAGCCTTGAGGTGCTCATGGGAAGCAGTTCCGAGTTTGACCCCCGGATTCATCTGGTGCGGCCCCATCCCGGGCAGATTGCCTCGGCCCGGAACATGCTGCGGCTGACCGACAACAGCCGGATCATTCTTTCCCACCAGGGTTGCGCCAGGGTGCAGGATGCATATACATTAAGATGCTCTCCCCAGATTCACGGGGCCAGCAAGGATGCCGTGATTCACGCCGGAAATGTCGTGAGCATCGAAATCAATTCGACCACCACCAATCCCCTGATTTTTACGGACACCGAAGAGATCCGTCTGGGCGGCAACTTCCACGGACAGCCCATTGCCATGGCCGCCGACTACCTGTCCATGGGAATCGCAGAGCTGGGAAATGTCTCCGAAAGGCGGATCGAGCGGCTGGTCAACCCGCAGCTCAGCGAGTTGCCGGCTTTTCTGGTAAAGAACGGCGGACTGAATTCCGGATTCATGATTGCCCAGTACATGGCCGCGGCCCTGGTCTCGGAAAACAAGGTTCTGGCGCATCCTGCCTGCGTGGATTCGATTCCCACATCCGCCAACAAGGAGGATCACGTTTCCATGGGAACCATCGCCATCCGCCAGTGCCGGGAGATTCTGGACAATGTCGAGCATGTGCTGGCGGTGGAAATGCTGTGCGCGGCACAGGCGTATGATCTGCTGACCGAAAATCAGGATCTTGCGGCAGGAGAGGGGACCCGCGTGGCGTACCGGGTGATCCGGGAAGTAATCCCGTTTCTGGACGAGGACCGGGTGCTGGCGACTGACATTAATGCCATGGTGTCGCTGATCCGGTCCGGAACCCTGTTGCAGGCGGTCGAAAACGCCGTCGGCACCCTGAATTTGACATCTCTCGTTAATACCGGAATGACGGCGCTGAGAATTTTATGATCGGGTTGCGACATGAACTATGTCATGAAAGTTTACGAGTTCATCAGTCTTTATGCTTCACAGGAAACGTCATGAACGTTGTTTTTATTGAAATCGACCGGTGCATTGCATGCCTTAGCTGCGAGCGGGTCTGTTTTTTTCATCAGGCAGAGGCCCATCAGGGCCATGCTGCCAATATCTTTGTCCATGTGGACTTGGACCTGAGACGTATATTTACCGTCACGTGCCGGCAGTGTGAAGTGGCCATGTGCATGAAAGTGTGTCCATATGGCGCCCTCAGCCGGGATGCCCTGACCCATGCCGTGGTGGTTGACAAAAACCGGTGTATCGGCTGTGGCATGTGCGTGGTGGCCTGTCCCTTCGGCAGCGTTCAGCTCGATGGCATGCAGCGCGTGGCATCCAAATGCGATTTGTGCGGCGGCCATCCCCGGTGCGTGGATGTCTGCATGGCCAAGGCCCTTCATTTCGGCAGTATCAATGAACTGGCGGAACTGAAACGCAAGCGGACGGATATAAGGCTTGGCATCAGGGCTGTCCCGTGGGGCAAGGATGTTATAGATGAAGGTTAATACAGCTTGTGAAAACGGATTGGTGAGAACCCTGTGCCGAATGTGCGATACCCGCTGCGGCATCGATGTTCACATTAAAGACGGTGTGTTGACGGACATCACGCCGGCTGAGGGAAACCCCGTGAATCAGGGGCGGATCTGTCCGCGCGGCTATGCCGGACTGGATGTGTTCTATCATCCGGACCGGATTCTAAAGCCTTTGAAGCGGCAGGCAAATGGCGATTTCATCGAAATAAGCCGGGATCAGGCCCTGGATGAAATTGCCGAAAAACTGATGCGTATCAAGGACGGTTTTGGCGCCCGTTCTGTCGGCGTGTGGAAGGGCGAGGCCGTCGGATTTCAGCAGCAGGAGGAATATGTGCGCCGCTTTGCACATGCCTTTGGAACGCCGAATTACTTTTCCAATGATTCGGCTTGCTTCAACAGCCGGTATCTGGGGCATTATCTGGTTGCCGGTTTCTGGAATCCTTTTCCGGACTATTCCAGCGCCGGGTTGATCCTTCTTTTTGGAACCAATCCGCCGGTGTGTCATCCGCCGTTCATGGCCGAATTTGCGGATGCCAGAGCCAGGGGGGCCAATCTCGTGGTTGTGGACCCGCGCCTGAATCCCATTGCCTGCTACGCGGATATTTTCGCGCAGCCCGTTCCGGGAACCGATGGCGCTCTGGCCTGGGGCCTGATTCGTGAACTTGTCCGGACAGGCGGCTATGATCAGCCTTTTGTCGAGCGTTACTGTATCGGTATGGAAAAAATCGCCGCATACGCCCAAGCTTTCACCCCGCAGGCCGTTGAGGAAATGACCGGGGTCTATGCGGACGTGGTGATTCAAATGGCCGAGCTAATTATTAAAAACCGGCCAAATATAAGCATTTATGTCGGCGCCGGTTTGGAACACCATGAAAACGGCGTGAACAACATTCGCGCGCTGGCCATCCTGTCCTGTCTCTGCGGGGCGCTGGACATCGAGTGCGGGTTCGGATGGCCGGAAACCCTGGACCGGCGCGACCTGACCCTGTATGAGGAACTGCCGCTTGAAAAAGAAAAGCCGATCGGCGCGGATTTATTTCCGGCACTCTATGACATTCGCAAGGAATGCCATACCATGACGGCCATGGACTTTATGCTTGGCCGCGGCGAATACCCCCTGAAAGGACTCATCGTCACCGCCGCCAACCCTGCGGTGACCAATCCCAACACGCGTAAAGTCGAAGAGGCCCTGGCCTGCCTGGATCTTCTGGTGGTCAACGACCTGTTCATGACCCGGACCGCCCGGCTTGCGCATTACATTCTGCCGGCCGCCTCCTATCTGGAACGCTCCGAAGTGCATGTCAACCACAAGCATCAGCGCGTTTATCTGACGGCACGGGTTGCCCAGATATCCGGAGTGTGTGATGAATACATGCTCTGGAAAGACCTGGCCCGGCGGTTGGGATTCGGGGAGCGCTATTTTCCGTGGGAAAACGAAACCGAGGTGAACCGCTATATTCTGGAGCCGTCCGGAATCGGACTGGAAGCACTGCGGGCCCATCCCGAAGGAATCCAGTACAAACCCATGCGTTATCGGAAATACCGGACCCGACCTTTGCCTACGCCATCCGGCAAGGTTGAGTTTGCCTCTTCCTATCTGAAAAAACGGGGGCTGTCCGAAATTCCCGAGTATGTGCCGCCTTATCACCAGCGCCATAAAAACAAGGATTATCCGCTGCTGCTGACGACCGGAGCCAGAAAGACGCTTTTTTACCATTCCCGGCATCAAAACATCGAGCGGTTCAGAAGGGTGCATTCAAAGGCAGAGGTCGAAATTCATCCGGATGACGCTGCAGTGCTGGGGATTGCAAACAGGGAACAGGTCCGGATTGTATCGGAAACCGGCTCCCTGGTCATCGAAGCCAGGATTGTCCACAGGGCGGAACTGCTCCGGGGAGTCATCGAAGTCTATCACGGATGGGAAGACTGGCGCATCAACTTTGTCACCTTTGATCACATCAATGATCCCATCAGCGGTTTTCCCCTGCTGAAAGCCGTGCCGGTGCGCATTGAAAAGCTGGAGCAGGCGGCAGGCTGAAAAATCTCCGGGCAAAACTGACTTTGACGGCTTTCGTCCGGGTTTCCAAGCAGCTGCCTGGAAACCAGACGAAAGCGCAGATTGCAGATCAGATGATATTACTGAATTGACGATTCCCAGTCCTTGGTTTCGAACCAGTAGTGCTTGATGTCTTTCAGCCAGCCCTCGGCCGCAACTACGGTAATCCAGTTGTTGAAATAGTTGATGGTGTCATAGTCGCCTTTGCGGACGGCAAAACCGTTGGGCTCTTTGGTAAACGTCCCTTCAATGGGGATGAAAAGGGCATCCGGGTATTTCAGAGCCTGGAATGCCGGTGTCGGGGCAGAGCCCACCATCGCATGGGCTTTGCCGTTGATCACTTCCTGGTAAGCCTGGGATTCGTCATCAAAAAGCGTCAGCTTTGCTTTGGGCATGAATTTTTTGGCCGCAACCACGGATGTGGAGCCCAGCCTTGCTGCGATCGTCACTTCCGGTTTATTAAAGTCTTCGATGCTTTTAAATCCGGCCGCAAGTTGTTTATGTGCGACAATGGCCTGCCCGGAGTAATCATAGGGAATGCTGAAATTGACCTTCTGGTTCCGGTCCGGCCGAATTCCCATGCCGCCGATGATCACATCGAATTTGCCGGTCAGAAGGGCCGGAATAATGCCTGCCCATTTGGTCGGCACAAATTCGACCTTGACGCCGAGATCGGCTGCCAGTCTTTTGGCCACATCGATTTCAAAGCCGACGAGTTGACCGGTTTTGTCGTTCATGGCCCAGGGAACAAATGTGGACATTCCCACTTTCAGTACGCCGCGTTTCATCACCTGTTCTATCGTGCTTTCGGCAATGAGCTTGTTCTGCACGTCTCCGGCAAGTGCGGGTGAAACAAAACAGACGACCAGGAAAAGCGTGATAACGGACTTCACAATGACGATTTGATTCTCATAATGCCTCCTTTTGGTGTTTGACGTTCATTAATCAGGCTGTGCTCCTTCTCATGAAAATTTCCAGACGTTCCACCGCCAGCGACAGGCTGAGGGTCAGGATCAGGTAAAGAACCGTGATGGTGATCCAGCATTCAAAGACCAGGTAGGTGGCGGCCATCAGTTCCATTCCCTGAAAGCAGAGTTCCGGGATCGAAATCACCGAAACAATGGCGGAATCCTTGATGGTGGAGATAAATTGACCGGCCAGCGGGGGCAGGATTCTTTGAATGGCCTGGGGCAGGATGACATGCTGCATTTTCTGCCGCCAGGACAATCCCAGGGCATGGGATGCCTCGAACTGACCTTTCTCGATGGACTGAATTCCGGCCCGGACGATTTCCGTGATATAGGCTGCCTCGAAAATCGCCACGGTTACCGTGGCTGATATAAAAGCCGTGAAAAAACGCGGCGGCGCAAACAAAAATGTCATAACGCCTTGCGTGCGCTCAGAGGCGTTTCTGGCAAAGTCATCCACGCCCAGAATCGGCATGATCTGATCGCTGACGAAAAAATAAAAGATAAAGATCAGCACCAGGGGCGGGGTGTTTCGTATCAGCTCAACGAAAGTTCGGCCCAGCAGGCGTTTGAAAAGGCTCTTGCTGATGCGGAAAAAGCCGGCAACAGTCCCCAGAATCGTGGCCAGCAGGGTTGCCCAGAAGCTGAGCCGAATTGTCGTAAAAAGGCCCTGCATCAATAGATTTGTCGTCCAGTTGCCGTTTTCGTCGATGCGGAACAGGTACTGGGGAATGGCGCCCCAGTTCCATTTATAATGCAGACCGACGGTAATGCGGTAGCTGATATAGCCTAAAACGGCAGTAACAGCCAGCATAATGACGGCATCCAGCAGCGTAAATTTCGGCTTTTTCCTCAAAATGGCATATCCTCTAAAATTCAAGCCAGAATCTGGCTGAGAAAGACCCGGGTCCGTTCTTCCTGGGGATGGTTGAAAAAATGCTCGGCCGTCCCCCCTTCCACGATTTTACCGTTTTCCATGAAAATGACCCAGTCGCTCACCTCGCGGGCAAAGCCCATTTCATGCGTGACCACCACCATGGTCATCCCTTCTCTGGCCAGCGTTTTCATGACTTCCAGCACCTCGCCGATCATCTCCGGATCCAGAGCGCTGGTGGCCTCGTCAAAGAGCATGACCTTGGGCATCATGGCAAGGGCCCGCGCAATGGCGACCCGCTGCTGCTGGCCGCCGCTCAACTGGGCTGGAAAGGCATCGGCTTTCTCCGTGATGTTGACTTTACGCAGCAGATCCATGGTCATTTCCGTGGCCTCTGCCCTGGTTTTTTTCCGGACCAGTTGCTGGGCCAGATTGATGTTGTCGCGGACGGTCATGTGCGGAAAAAGATTGAACTGCTGAAAGACCATGCCGACTTCTTTTCGAATCTCGAGTCTGTTTTTCCTGTTGTCGTCCAGCGGAATGCCGTCAACCACGATGGAACCGCTGTCGATGTCCTCAAGGCCGTTCAGGCAGCGCAGGAATGTGGATTTGCCCGATCCCGAAGGTCCGATGACCACGACCACTTCGCTGCGCCGGATGTGCGTGGTGAAATCACTCAGGGCCACGACGCCGTTGGAGAACGTTTTGCTGATATTTTCCACGGTGATGATGTAATCGCCGAACTGTTTATCCTGCATTCGAAATACTCCTTCTTGAGGGCTATGCCTGAACGCTGAGGTGATCCTCCAGGAAATTGACCAGAACCGACAGCGTCACGGTTACGGCCAGGTAAATGGCGGCAATCGTAAACCAGAGCTCGAAAGTCAGGAAAGTTTCAGAGATAATGACCTGACCCTGCATGGTCAGGTCGTAAACGGCGATGATGCTGACCAGGGCCGAGTCCTTGATCAGGGATATTCCCTGGCTGGTCAGGGGCGGCAGGATCCGGCGGATGGCCTGGGGCAGAATAATGCAGCGATAGGTGTCGAACCTGCTGAGTCCCAGGCTGTAAGCGGCTTCCCATTGTCCTTTTTGAATGGACACGATTCCGGCGCGAAAAATTTCCGAGGCATAGGCCCCTTCAAAAAGGCTGAGGGCCAGCACGGCGGAAAAAAACCGATCGATCCCCAGGACAGGGCCCAGGACAAAATAAATAAAAAAAAGCTGAACCATCAGCGGTGTGTTGCGGATTATCTCCAGATAGAAGCGCGCCAGAAAACGGGCCGCATGGGAGTCGGACAGCCGGAACAAGGCTGTCGTCAGCCCGAATGCAAAGGAAAGCAGCAGGCTGATGCCGGAGATCTGAAAGGTGACCATCAAGCCCTGGATCAGGGGGCCGGCAGCCAGATGTCCGTCCTCGAAAGTAAAGATGTACCGCGGAACGCGGTACCACTGCCAGTAGTATCCGAGGCTTTCGGTTCCGGCACTGATCAGCCAGATGACGGCCAGAATGACTGCCAGATATTTAAGAACATCAACGAGGGGTGAGGGGTTGCGGAAAAACCGGATTTTATGCTTTGCTTTCTGGGACAGGCTGTTCATTCAGCAGTTTCCATTATTTCGGTTGCCTGTCTGAAAGGCAACGGTCGTCGAGTGCCATCCGGAGCGTCCGATGAAAAACAAGTTCCGTTGAATCTTGTCAGTAAACGGATATTTCCGCCAATAGTATTGTTATATAAAAAAGTCGGGTTTTAAGTCAATAGGTTACATTGAACTTTCTTTGACTTCAGTCGCTGTTTATTTTGAAAAAGGTTTTGTTGTATATACAGTTTTTGTTCACAAATAATTTGGCCGTGTAATATTGTCAAGAATAAACACAGGCTGCATCGATTGAATCGTGTCTCCTGCACATCATTCCCGTGTTGATCATCAAAGAATTTCAAACAACCTGCGAAGGTTGTGATCCTTATGTGGGCACAAGGCCGGTTTCGTATTGACAAGAAACAAGTGAAATGGTTTGTATATACATTCCGGAAGTTACGAGGAAGTGTCAGGGAATCCCCGTGTCAGTGGAGCGTACAAGGGGGATAATTCGAAAAAGGACGGATGCTGAAGGGAGGCGGACTTGCAAACGGCGATGGTCATATTTCAGCCCTCGGGAAGAAGAGGGGCGGTTCCCCTGGGGATATCGGTGGTGGAGGCATCCAGGCTTCTGGGTGTGGATATTGAAGCGCCCTGCGGTGAAACGCAGGTTTGCGGAAAGTGCAAAATCCGGATAGAAGAGGGCGAATTCGAAAAATACGGCATTGAATCCAGGGCCTTCCATGCCGGGGCCTGGCAGGATTCGGAGAGCGCCAGTATCGGCGCGGAAGAAAAACAGGCCGGTTACCGTCTGGGGTGTGTCGCCACCGTGCAGGGCGATCTGCTGGTATTTGTTCCTGAAGCCTCCCGTGCCGGCAAACAGGTAGTGAGTAAGGCCGCAAGACAGATTCAAATCGATCTGGATCCCGCCATCAAACATTACTTCATCGCGGTGAAGGAACCGAGCCTGGAGGATTCAACCGCCGATCTTGAGCGGGTTCTGGAAGCGTTGGAAAATCAGCATGGCCTGAGTGCGCTGAGTTGCGACATTTTTGCATTGCGCAGTCTTCCCCGCTCGCTCAGAGGCGGAGACTGGAAGATCACCGCCAGCATCTGGATGGATCGGGAAATCGTCCGTTTCAGTCCCGGAAGGCATGCTACAGGCTATGGACTGGCCATCGACATCGGAACCACCACCCTTGCCGCCTACCTCTGCGACCTGAACACGGGAAAGGTGCTGGACACCCTGTCCATGATGAATCCCCAGGTCCGGTACGGCGAAGACGTGGTTTCGCGAATCACCTATCATATGGGCAATCCCGGAGGCCTTGAGCGAATGAGCGCCGATCTGGTAAGCGCCCTGAACCAGCTGGTCGAGCAGGCCCTGTGCGGCGGGGAAGGGACGTTGCCCGGCGCTGAGAACCCCGGTCCCGGCGAATCGGCCCGCATTTCCCGGGAAGATATTCTGGATGTCACCATCGGATGCAATACGGCCATGCATCACATTCTGCTCCAGCTAGATCCCGAACCGCTTGGGTCCATCCCCTTTACGCCCGTTGTTCATCACAGCCTGGATGTCAAAGCCAGGGATTTGGGTCTTCGCGTCAATTCATCGGCCAATGTCTTCTTTCTTCCCAATACGGCGGGTTATGTCGGCGGAGACAACATCGGCGTCATTCTGGCCGAAGAGCCCCACCTGCGCGACGAACTCCAGCTCATCATCGATATCGGCACCAACGGTGAGCTGGTTTTGGGCAACAGGGAGCAGTTGCTCTGTTCTTCCTGCGCCACGGGTCCGGCACTGGAAGGCGCCCAGATCGAATTCGGCATGCGGGCGGCTCCCGGCGCCATCGAAAGGGTGGCCATCGATCCGGATACCCATGAAGTGGACTACAAAGTCATCGGACGGGATGCCTGGCGAAGCTATTCGGCTCCCGAAGCCATGAAAACCCGGGGAATCTGCGGTTCCGGCATTCTGGATGTTCTGGCTCAGCTTTTTCTGGCCGGCATTGTCGGCAAAAGCGGTGCGTTCAGTGCCGATGCCCGGCGCACTGCGCGGTTCAGGGAAAATCCGGAAACCGGCATCAAGGAGTTCGTTCTGGCCTGGGCCAGCGAAACCATTATCGCCAAAGACATCGTCATCACCCAGAAGGACATCCGCCAGATTCAGCTGGCCAAGGCGTCCATCTACACCGGATGCAAGCTCATGATGCGCAGGCTGAATCTTTCAACGGTCGACCAGGTGAAAATCGCCGGCGCCTTCGGCACCCATGTAGACCGAAGGCTGGCGCTTGTGATGGGGATGTTTCCGGACGCGCCGCTTGAAACCGTCACCTGTGTGGGCAATGCCGCCGGAGACGGGTGCCGCATCGTCCTGCTGGATCGAAAAAAACGGCTGGAGGCCGACCGGATATGCAAAAGCGTGACCTATATCGAACTGACGTTGGAACCGGATTTTCAGCATCAACTCATCGAAGCCACGCAGTTGCCCCACATGACGGACATTTTCCCGCTACAGTGAACGATGACGCCGAAGAAGAATCGCCGGTCGGACGAACGCCGCAGGGAACGAGCATCTTTAAAAGCTTCACCGCTGCGGAAACAGCTTCCCTACATCACTGCCTCTGACTTCTCTGGAAAGATGGCAATAGCGATCCAAAACTCGAAGCGCTGAGCGGCTATCTTCGTGGCACCCATCCGGGTGTTGCATGCTGCTGAGTCGATCTGTGCTGTATTCTTTTTAATGATTGAATCCGCCGGAGATTCGATTAAAGTTGGAATCTAAACCCGTTCTCGGAGCAACCAAAGAGTTTTTTTTGTCGAAGCCATGACGTTCACCTCACATCGTCCAGTTTTTGGGGACCACCGCAGGGATTGTTGCGCGGAATCGTGTGCTTCCGAATCAGCAAGGGCATCAGAGCCGTATTATCGGGCTATCCTATGCGCGGTTTCCAGCAGGCTATTTCATTAAATGATTTAGAAAAACCTGCCAGGATATCACCCCGACAAACACAGCCGCGAAGATGGGTATTAGGATTTTCACCTTAAGGCGTAGAGGGTGAAAATAAACATTGTGAAATACGAGCAAGATCAAAATTGCGCCGCATGTAAAGAGAAACTTGGCAATCATGAAAGGCCAAGTTCCAAGGTTAAGGAACCAGGCCATGACGGGGTTAACTTCGTAGGCGCCCCGCTCGATGAGATGAAGAGTGAAAAGCCCGTCGGAAATGCTGAGGATCACCACCAGCAGAATAGCCACCAATAGCCAGGGGTGGTATTGATCGACGTAAATGAACTCCTTTTGGTCGCCTCCCCGGCGAGTGGATTTGCGGTGGCCACCGAATAAAAAATACTTAATCCCCGGCCAGCGCTTCGACCGTCTATCCCTCCTGCTCCGCCTTTCGGCACCTACATCCGGTTGATCCATTGCTGGTCCTAAAATCCCCTCATTTTTTTGGTCAGTACGGTTTCGCTCGAAAGCCACTGATGGACATAGTCCGATGCATCCAGAACAAGATTCGGTTCTATGTGCTCAGGATCTGCCTCGCAAAGGCTTCTGTTGATCTCAGCCCATCGTCTTACCCAGTAGGCTGCTTTCTTCGGCCGTTTCTGGTTTTGGTTGTGAACCTTGGGCGAAACCTCACGGCAGACAGGAGATTTGACGACAACCCCCATGCGTTCAATATCGGTCGAAAGAAGGCAAAACTTGAGGCGTTTCTGACAATAGGCAACAGGTGTGATTAAATATTTGGATGAGATTTGAAGCGTTATTGAAGGCGCGGTGGACCCTGTTACGCAAGAATCCAGATGGAACCATAGAGTTTCTTGAGGAGCATGAGCTGGTTCCGGAGTGAAACGACATTCTGCCTTAAGAAAGTGTCCATAAATTGCCTACCACCTCAACCGCGGGCGCATTTAAAAAGCAGATGTTATAGAGAATAAAGAAAAGCCCCCATGTTCATGGTCAAAACTTCATATCCCAAATCCGATGTGTTCCTCACCGGCCGATTTGTCAGGGTTGCGCTCCAGCTCTGCAATGACCTGGGCGCCAAGCAGCAGGATTACTGCCACAACCTCAATACTGAGAAGGGCCACAACCGTTGTGGCGATGGAACCATAGATGACATTCACGATGGATATGGCTGCGTAATACCAGATCAGCACCCGTCGGGTAATCTCCCATAATACCGCAGCGGTAATTCCGCCGATGAGCGCGTAACGGACCCTGACCCGCACCCCGGGCATCACCAGATAGATGGATGTGAGTATCAGCACCTCACCCATTATCCCCAGGACATACAGCGCCACCCCGGTAGAGCCGTCAAGGTTCAAACTCCAGCCGAGAATTGACAAATGCCTGCTTTCCAGTGTCTCGATCGCACCGACAATAAACGACACAAGCCCGATACCGAACCCCGTCACAATGATATACACATAGGGAATAATTGCGGAGATGAGAAAGTAGCGGCGATGCTTTTTGTCCCGTTGAAAAAAAATCACCTGCATGGCGTTTTCAAGCATCGAAAAGGCAAGGGAGCTGAAGAACAGCATTCCTAGAAAACCGATGATGCCTATAACATGACGATGTTCAAGAAAAGCCTGTACCTGTATAATTAAAGTGGCCGAATAGCCGGGAATCATCATTCCCAGATACGTTGACAAAGTTTGCATCAACTGTTGCTCATCTATAAAATTCGCCAGCACAATGGGGGCGAGAATCGATAGGGGAACAATGGACAACAATGTGTAATAAGCGACAGCGCCAGCCAGCAAGAACCCCTTATTGCGTCTGAAACTGCGCACAACACGCACCAGAAAGCAGCAGAAACTTTTCGCCAACCAACTTGCATGTCGTCTTCTGTTCATGATGGAATCAGAAGTTTCCCTCCCGCTTTCCCGATCGGGACATATCCGCCAACGGGCAACCCGACTTCCATGGTAGCATAAAGTCCTGCCCTGTCAACGCCAGTCTGTCCACCAGATTATGATTCTCTGAGGATATTTCATGAGGCTCTACTCCGTGTGACCTAACGGCTGGGAGAAGAAACACGGTTCCCGGTTTATCTTTTTGATGGTTTTCTTATAATCTCTTGAGGCCATTTACTCTCCACTTGCTCTTCTCCCTTGTATAAATTCATGGGTGAGGTTTTTCTTGTTGATGATTACGGCCACCCGTGCTGGATCTGATGTTACCTGAATGGCAGTATTGATGATCTGGCCATTCAATCTGTCACCGTTTCGAGATGTAACTATTATAGCCCATAGCTCAAATCCCTGAATACCTTCAGATCCATTTTTTGACTCATCTTTCCCCCTCCAAAGTGATTGTGTAAATTCCAAGCGGTTCTGACCTGTTTAAGAACAATGGACACAAGAAATTCAGATATTACCCTGTATGAATATCAGCATGTTAAGTCAACAAGAATATCTTCTGGCTGAAAGATTTTCCGACATTGATCCCTCTGAAAAATATTGAGATCCATGAAAATCTGGTACAAATCCAAGATAAAAGTATCCGATGGCGAAGGTATTTTCTATTGTGCGATAATTATACGGCCAGGGAAAGATCTGTTATCGACCTAAAGAGGCTGGCCACAAATACCGGTAACATGCGGCGGGTACAGAGCAGGGGGGCTTGCAGGATATCACAATGGCTTACTGATCGGGTGATGACAGAAGGCGATGGGGGAGGAAGATCGCAAAGGCGCTTACCGCTCAGTACGGATTGACACCACCTGAAAAATAACTTGACTCGTGCCTCTCCCTCTAATTGGGAAGATACACTACCGGGCGGTTGACTAAACCTTACCCGGGAGAGCCTATGCATTCGCATTCCCCTCGCAACGTTGAACCAGAGCCAGGTTCAAACGATAACATATGCGTAACTCCGCTCACTCATCATAGAGGTTCATATCTGGGTGATGCATTTTTTTTGTCTGCCAGAGTATGGCGGATGGTATCCTTGCTGCGACAAACGCGTATCCGCCCAAAAAGGGGAGGCTACGCACCTCAAATATTGGGGCCAAAACCTTCTTGACACACTAGACCCTTCTTCATATAGTCGCGAAGGT
This sequence comes from uncultured delta proteobacterium, assembly GCA_963704205.1. GTDB lineage: Bacteria > Desulfobacterota > Desulfobacteria > Desulfobacterales > Desulfatirhabdiaceae > RAAP-1. The sequence goes on along the minus strand of CAVPHN010000013.1, from coordinate 10,586 downwards.
GCTATTGTGAAAAAGGAAGTTCTTATCGCTTTAGATTAAAAGACCATTAAAATCAAGGAGACGCTCATGGGAGAATTCGATCAGGGAGAACTGTTTGTAAGGGTCAAGGACAGCAGCGGCGAGGAATTTGTCTGTCCTCTGAAGGCATTAAGAAACCCGAAGGAGCTGACTTCCGAGGAACTGGAGCATTGCGTCGACAGCGCCACGGTAGGTCGTTATGCCGGGGATATCAAGATTGTGGATAAGAAATAATGAACCGGGGGTTGATCCGGTTAGCCGAATCCGGCCTGATCCCCGATGAAGCCATCCGCCGGGGAATCGACCTGCTGAACCGGAAAAGACTGCGCCTGGAAGAAGCCGGCTCGGCGGAATTCCGGCAGAAAAAGAAGAACGACTTCATCGAGGGCCTGAAGCGAAGCCCCATCGTTCTTCAACCGGAAAAGCCCAGGGAGCAGCATTACGAGCTGCCGCCGGACTTTTTCCAATGGATTATGGGAAATCGGATGAAATACAGTTGCGGCCTCTGGACGGATTCGGTTCAGACCCTCAACGCGGCCGAGGAAGCCATGCTGGCGGAGACCTGCCACCGGGCCGGCATTGCGGACGGCCAGAGCATTCTCGATGCCGGGTGCGGCTGGGGAGCCTTGTCTCTTTACATTGCCGAACGCTTCCCCCGTTGCCGGGTGGTGGCGGTATCCAATTCGGCGCCCCAACGAAATTTCATCGAAGGCCGGTGCCGGGCAAGGCATCTGACTTCGGTTGACGTCAGGACGACCGATATCGACGCCCTTGATCCCCGGCAGTCATTTGACCGGATTCTCTCCATCGAGATGTTCGAACACCTGCGGAATTACCGGGAAATACTCCGCCGCTTTTCTTCCTGGCTGAAGCCGGATGGGAAGGTATTTATCCATATTTTCTGCCATCGGGAATATGCCTATCTCTACGAATCCGAAGGAGAAGACGACTGGATGGGCCAGTATTTCTTTACCGCCGGGATGATGCCTTCGGACGACCTGCTCCTCTATTTCCAGGACGATCTGAAGCTGGAGAAACACTGGGTGGTGTCTGGCCGGCATTACCAGAAAACCGCCGAGGCCTGGCTTCGGAACCTGGATCGGAACCGCGATGCGGTCTTTTCCATTCTAAGTGAGGTTTACGGGTCGGGGAATGAAAAACGCTGGTTCCAGCGGTGGCGGATATTCTTTATGGCCTGCTCAGAATTGTGGGGGTTCAGGGGCGGTGAAGAATGGTGGGTAGGCCATTACCGCTTTGGTCAGCGGTGATCGTTTTTTTATCGACATCTTCAGATAGAAATAACAGGCCCGCCGGAAGGGCTCTCCGGCGACCTGAACCCTTTACGGGAGGAAGCATTCCCGAATCTAGGACGGCTGCATGAACGAAGACAGGCATCAGGATATTTCGAAGGTTCGAGGCGCGCTCTTCGGAATGTGTATTGGCGATGCGCTGGCAATGCCGGTTCACTGGTACTATGATCGCGGGGCGCTTTTTCGGGACTACGGCCGGGTGACGGATTTCCTCTCCCCCCGGAAAGATCATCCGGACAGCATTCTTTGGCGATCAGACTATCGGGCGCAGAATGTGAAAGGAGAAATTCTCCACGATCAGGCTAAATACTGGGGCAAAAAAAATATTCATTACCATCAGTTCCTCAAGGCAGGCGAAAATACGCTGAACGTCAAGATCAGCCGCCTTCTCATGGATTCGCTGATGGAAAACGGCGGATACGCTTCTGCCGATTTTCTCCAAAGATACATCGCCTTCATGACGACGCCCGGAAGCCACCGGGACACTTATATCGAGGAATGCCACCGGAATTTTTTCAACAACTACGCAAAGGGACTGCCTCCGGAGAAATGCGGTGCAGCGGAAAAGCACATCGGCGGCATAGTCGGCATCGTTCCCATCGTGGTTTTTTACCGAAATCAGCCTGCCCTTGCCAGAAAAGCGGCTCTTGAACATCTTGCCCTTACACATCCCGGAGTGCAAATGCGGACGGCAGCAACATTGGTCGTTGATCTATTGCTCGCGGTGCTTGCAGGGACCCCGCTGCGGGAGGCGGTTGCAGCTCAAATTGCCGCCCAGAAGAATCCGCTGGTGGGGCATCCGTTTATGAAATGGCTGTCCGAAGCGGACGAGATGGTCGTGGGCCGGCGACTGAGCACGGCCTGTTATGTGGAGTTCGCTGTTCCAGCCGTCGTTTACGTGGCGCTGAAATATCATGACGACCCGGAAGAGGCGCTTATCGCCAACACCAATCTCGGGGGCGACAACGCCGGCCGCGGGGCGATTCTGGGGGCGCTGATAGGTTCTGAACACGGGTTTGACGGCTTCCCACTTCGCTGGGTTGAAAACCTCGCCGATCCACCGCCGGATCTGTGATGCCGCCGACAGGATGCCTGCGGATATATCTTTATGGTCTGCTCCGAATTGAGGGGGTTCAGGGGCGGCGAAGTTTGGTGGGTGGGCCATTAACGCTTGTGTCAGCGGTGATCGTTTATTTATCGATTTTCTCAGCCAGAAAAAACAGAAGGGGCACGGCGACAGCCCAGGCTATTCCCAGAATAACCAGATGGATCATCATCGGCGGTTGAAACGTCAACGCCCCCAACCGGTGGCCCGAGTAATAGGCCGCAGGCCCTCCCCAGGCGCCTAAAAAAGTCCCCAGCCAGTATCGCCCCCGGAGCCAGGACAGGCTGCCGTTCACCACGGTTCCAAAATTGATCCACAGGGCCAGCATCCAGGGTGGGGTCAATGTCCATGCTCCGATTAAGCCCTGCGGGATATAAGCCCCGACGCCTATCAGGAGGGAATCGATCAACAGCCCTGTCAAAAGCGAGATCAGGGCAATCTGGATTTCGCGCTTCGGACGGCCCGACGAATACACATGAAACGGCCAGCCAGAGCCAGCAGGACAACGGGACCGATCCAGAAATTTCCCCCCGCCGCTCCGAAAACCGCCGCCATCCAGGCAGCTTGAAAGCCGACAAAGTTGATTATTTTTTTCATCTGCTAAAGTTCCTGGATTCCGGCCATCGTCAAAAAACGAACCTTTGGAAACGATCTGCTTCAATCCCCGTAAACAGTCTTCCGCCGGCAACCGGGTTTGACGAACAGGGCCTGAACATCGCCGACATAACGCTCGATGAAAGCGCCCTCGCAGTAACACAGATAATACTCCCACATGCGGACGAACTGCTCCGGGTATCCCAGGGCCCGGACTTTTTCCAGATTCGAAAAGAACCGTTGCCCGCCACTCCCGGAGCGTCCGGGCGTAGTGCGGGGTGATGTCTTCCAGATGAAAAAGGCGCAGGTCCGTGGTTCGGGTGGCGGTTTGACACAGCGCGGTGACCGAGGTCAGCGTGCTGCCCGGAAAGATGTAGCGTTTGATGAAATCGACGTCCCGCTTGTGGGCTTCATATTTCTGGTCGGCGATGGTGATGGCCTGGAGGGCCATGACGCCGTCCGCTTTCAGCAGGCGGGCGCACTGCCGGAAAAAGGTCTCCAGATAGTGGTGGCCCACCGCCTCGATCATTTCGATCGAGGCGAGCTTGTCGTAGGTCCCGCTGAGGTCCCGGTAGTCCGTAAACAGGAGCCGGATGCGTCCCTCCAGGCCCTGCTCCCGGATACGCTCTTTGGCCCAGTCGTACTGGGCCGGGGATATGGTGGTGGTGGTCACCCGGCAGCCGTAGCGGGAAGCAGCGTACAGGGAAAATCCTCCCCAGCCCGTCCCGATTTCCAGCAGGTGGTCGGTTTCCTTTAATGCCAGCTTTCGGCAGATGCGATCATACTTGGCGATCGAAGCCTCTGCCAGGGTGGACTCGGGAAGATCGAAGATCCCGCAGGAGTAGGTCATGGTCTCATCGAGAAACAGGGCGTACAGGTCGTTGCCGATGTCGTAATGGGCCTCGATGTTGCCGCGGCTTCCCTGCCGGGTGTTCTTGTTTCTCCAGTGATAGAGTTTGCGAAGCGGTGCGGCCAGCAAGGCCAGACCGCCATCGACCTCGAGAAGCACCCGTTCGTTCAGAACAATCAAACGGGTCAGGGCAGTCAAATTGTCGCAGCGCCAGTAATCCGCCATATAGGCTTCCCCGGCCCCGATACTGCCCCCGAAAACAAGGCTGCGGTAAAACCGACGGTCGGATACCGTAATCGTTGCCCGGAGATCCGCCGGTCCTTCGGAATCCCCAAAGGTAAACCGCTCATTGCCATCCACCAGGGTTAGATATCCGGTTTTCAGGTTCGCCAGGCGCCGGAGCAGCAGCCGGCGAGCCAGCCGGTCGACCAGCGGTTTTTCACTGGACCAGATTGAAGGTATTCTCTGTTCAGCAACGGATTGTTTCATGGGTTGAGCTCCCCTTCAGCCTTTTTTCAGGGTGTGTATAAAATGGCGCCTTCTTGAGCCAGAGGCGCAGGGCCTGCCAATAGATCATTGTTGACACTTTCAGGGTCATCATCGGGTATGTCAAAAGCACCCGGTTCAAAAGCGCCCCGGTGATTTCAAGGCGCCGAAGGGTCAAGGTGGCATCGAAGTACTTTTTGTTTTCCCGGAAGCTTTCCATATGCACACTGACCGTTTCTCCCGGCTGACGAAAACGCCAGTCGTAGTGCATGTCCATATCCATGAACGGGGAAACGTGGAATTCCTTATCGAGTGCGTGCCGCTGGTAGGGCGGACCGGCCAGGCTCCGGGATTCATTCAGAACGTAACAGTGGATCTCCCCCCAGGGGGTGTTATGGATTTCGACCACGATGGTCTCCAGAAGGGTGCCTTCCGGATTATAGCAGTAATAAAAGGACGCCGGGTTGAAGCAGTGGCCGAAGTACCGGAAATGGGAGAGCATCCGGATCGGGCCGGAAGGTCTTTTCCCCGTTTTCGACGCCACCAGGGACCGGACCGCCGTTTCGAGCGGTTCCCGGGGATCGCCGAAGTGGTCTTTTCTATGGAAACAGGCCAGATTGAAGCGGTTTACGGACCAGAAGGGGCTGACCCGGAATGCCTGCTCCATTTCAGACAAATCGGCATAAACCAGGAAAAGCGCGTACCGGAAGCTGTTCTCTATTGGCAGAAACCGCCGGTGGCGTATGTGTCCGACATAAATACAGCTTTGCACGCGCTACAGCTCCTTTCCGAACCAGCGGGCCACCTGCAGGGCGCTGTTGACCCCGTCCTCGTGAAAGCCGTAACCCCAGTAGGCGCCGCAGTAGTGGGTCCGGTGTATCCCGCTGATCTCTGCGTGGCGTTTCTGGACTTCGGGCGCCCGGGTCGTAAAAACGGGGTGGTGGTAGATAAAACGGGCCTTGATCGCTGCGGGATCGATGGCCTCGGAGCGCGTTGAGGGTCACGCAGAATTCCCGGGAAGCCTGCAGGGTCTGCAGGATATTCATGTCATACGTCAGGACGGCCCGGTTTTTCATTTCCCTGGGGATCAGGTAGTTCCAACTGGCCCAGATCCACCGCCGCTCGGGCAGGATGCGGGCGTCGGTGTGCAGCACCGTATCGTTCTCCTGGTAGGGGATGGCGCCCAGGATATCCCTTTCCGCCGGGGTGACATCCTTCAGCAAGGCCAGGGCCTGGTCGGAATGGACTGCCAGAATGACCTGGTCATAGCGATCCACCTCTCCGTTGCAGTCGGTTACCTCCACCCGGTCCTCGAACCTTCGGATACCGGTTACCGGCGTATTCGTCCGGATCCGGTCGGCGAAACCGGCCGTCAATTTTTCCACGTATCGCTTGGACCCGCCGCGGATGACCCGCCAGGGAAAGGGATTGCGGATGTCAAGGAATCCGTGATTCTTAAAGAAGCGGACAAAAGTCTGCAACGGAAATTCGCCGAAACGTTTCGGGTCGGCCGACCAAAGCGAGGACCCCAGGGGGATGATAAAGTGTTCAATGAAACGCGATGAGAAACCCTGATCCCGGAGGATGCGCAGCAGGGGAACCTCCTGATCCGAAATATCCAGATAGTGATCGAATCGGCTCCGAAAACGAAAAATTTCCAGAATCATCCGCCAGAAAGAAGGCGAAACCAGATTTTTTCGCTGGGCGAAGAAGGTGTTGAGGTTGTGGGAATTGTATTCCAGCCCCGTTTTTTCGCATTTGACGCTGAAGGTCATCCGGCTGGGCTGGGACTCCACCCCCAACCGATCCAGTATCCGGCAGAAATTCGGATAGGTCCTCTCGTTAAAGACGATGAAACCGGTGTCCACCGCATAACGGCCTTCCGGCAGATCCACATCAACGGTGTGGGTGTGTCCGCCCACATACCCGTTGGCCTCATAGACGGTGAGGTCAAAGTCCCGATGCAGCAGATAGGCGGCCGTAAGGCCCGAGATGCCCGTACCGATAACGGCGATTTTCATCGGGCCACCGCCTTCCGGGTGCTCGCGGTCTCGAAGCGGCCCGACGCAAGCGGTATGCCTTCGAAAGATCCTTCAGACAAGCTCATGCCAGCCACCGGTCCAGGTAAGCCGCAAGGGTGGTGGATACGGCGCAGATCATGCCACCCCATAGCATATCGATCAGGGACAGCTTCAGAGACCATCCGGCCAGCATGGCCAGGTTGGTCATGTCATAGATCCCGTAAAGGACGACCCCGTAAATGAACCCCCAGAAAGAGGGACGATCCGGGCAGGTTCGCCTGGGACACATGGGGAAGGGCAAAGAGGATGATCCCCAGGGGAATGAGAAGATAGACGATACAGGCGGCCCAGATCAGGGGATCGAGGTCTTCCCCGGCCCTTCGGGCCAGGAGCCCCAGTTCCTGTTTGTAAAACCCGCCCATGATTTTTCCGAGCCAGAGGTAGTCCATGAAAAAAAACAGGGGGATCAGAATCAGATATATTTTGATGCTGTGCCACATGGGTTTTATCCATCCTTTCGAGGCGGAAGCGGGAAAAAAACACTGGTGCGCCGGGCGTATTCCTGAAATGCCGCGTTGTCGGCATATTTTTTTTCGAGCAACGGAATGCCCGAAACCTTGAGAATCAGAAAGGTTATGGTCAGGGGCCCGATAATCGTCATCCAGCCCCCCGGCACGGACAGGGCCATCAGGTAGATCCCCCACCACAGGGTGACTTCCCCGAAATAATTGGGGTGCCGCGAATAGCGCCAGAGTCCCTGCTGGATAATTTTCCCCCGGTTGGCCGGATCTTTCTTGAATTGGGCCAACTGGAAATCCCCCACCGCTTCGAAAAAAAATCCGATGATCCAGACGGCCAGGCCGAGCGCGTCGAGCCAGGTCCAGCCGCTCGGCTCCGCCAGAATCATATCGGATGACCGGAAGGGAAATCAGGTAAATCAGGAAACCCCTGAAGCAGAAAGACCTGGAGAAAAGATCGAAGGAGCCAGTGTTTTCCCCACTCCTCCCGCCATTTCCGGTACCGGTCATCCTCGCCTTTTCCCAGATTGCGAAGGCCGATGTGAACCGCCAGCCGCAATCCCCAGAGGATCACCAGCAGTGACCACCAGCCAGGGCGCGGGGCGTTGCCCCGGTTTGGAGCATGCCGGCCGTCAAGGCCGCCACAATGAATCCGCCGCCCCAGGCGATATCGGCCAGGTCATTGCGGCGCCGCCACAGGGCCAGAAGAAACCAGCCGGTCATATACATCAGGACGATTAGAAGAATGGTCAGATACGGGGTGCCCATTGGCGTTTCCAATTTGTGGACTTTCCTGAAGGCCGTCTATCCTTCAAACCGATCACGGCCGAAAATCCGCCGCGGATAGGGGTTGAGATTGCGGACAATGCCCGGCCTGTCGAGATGACAAGAAAATCATAACTGTTCGTTTTCGTTAGCACCCGCCATATATGCTGTCAAGGACATTTATCCATATGGACGGGCTCATTGAGGAACTTTGAACAGCCATGGATGCCGTGCATAAGATCCATGAGACCTTTTTAAAGACAGTCCCTTTTGAGCTCGGTCATCAGCCGGACTACCGCCAACTCCTTGGCCTTGGCCTCCAAATCAACCGTCATCTCACGCCCCAGCCAGCATGCCGGAAAATCGGATGGCTCAATATAGTCGGCATGTGGTTTCGGATCATCCCCTTGCCACCCGTTGCGGGGCGAGGAGATGTGGCAGTACTGCTCCCGTCCAAGGGCCTGCCAGATGTTTTCCGCCAGCGTAGTCGCCTCTTCAACAGACAAGCCATCCGGATTACAGCGATGATGGTGGACGTCATACACCAGCGGCAGCGAAAGCCGATCACAGAAGGACAACAGATCCCTCGGCGTATAGCTGACATCATCGTTTTCTATCGTCAACCTTGTTCTGACGGCTCCCGGCAGATCATCAATAACAGCCTTCAAGCGCTGCAATGCCTGGAATTTATCCCCATACACGCCACCTGCATGAATATTGATAACGTCCGCCCCCACTGCCTCGGCCAGCAGCCCCTGATATTCGAGTTCACGGATGGAATTCTTTACCACATGCGGCTTGGCAGATGACAATACGACAAATTGGTCGGGGTGAAAGCTAAGCCGGATATCGTTATGGCGGGCAAATACCCTGGTTTTCTCAAGCTGCTGCATGATCTCTGCCGCATCCGGCAGATCCTCTATCCGGTAACCCACATCCGGATGCGTCATGCGCGGGAAAAGCGGCGACATGATCCGAAATGCCCCAATGTTAAGACGATGGACGGTTTCAATCGCCAGATACAGGTTGCTCGCGTTGTGGAAGCAGATTTCAGAGACCTTCTGCAGTTGCCGGTCGCGATGGAGCGACAGCAATCCTTTTGCGGTGGTCGTACGAAACGAAACCGGTTCTTTTTTGAAAAGGCAGCACAGACCAAAGCGCATCGGACATCTCCTCGCTCGGGGGCCATGGGTATCATGGCCTATACTGAACGGTCATTTTCCGGATTATCAGGTTTATGCGTCATCTCATCGAATTATATACATAAGTTGCGATTTAGGAGGTGGGTGGTGTATCCATCGGTTGATTGTTAACAGACAGTCTGCCGGCCACTTTGATCAGCTCAAAATGGGAAGATTACACGCATCATGAGTAAAGATATCGTATTTGCCCTGAATATGCCGGGTTGATCTCCAAGCCCTGCTGTTATAACTGCATGGGACCGAAAAAAAAGAGGCATCCGAATCAACGGCTGCCTCTTACACATAAACGGTCATGATCGCATCATTTCAAACGGATATCCGACGCAGGTGAAATCTGTTTTCTATCAACCGGCAATGGATACAGGTGCAGCTTTGCCGATCAGCGACATGGTTTCTTCGTATTTGCTTCTCATGTCCATATGTCCCCCGTCGATCTCTTTTTTAATGGGGCTCCACTCAGTCGGACATTCATTTGAAAGTTTTTCAATTCGCTCTTCCATGTCGGCAACGATCATGTTCAAAGCGCCCATGTGGCCAAGTATTTGCTGTTTTACGTTGCTCGGCAATGCCTCAATCTTTCGATTTGCATCATAGAGCCTTGCCTTCCATACCGTCAGTTCCTGCTCAACATTCTTGCAATAATCATTTACTTTCATACCAGTCTCCTTTGATTGCTGTTGATGGTGTCGTGTGATTGCTTCTTAAACCATGATTAACAAATATATTTCAGATGAGACTGTAATTAAGTAAATTAATGTTATATTTTTAAACGTAATGGTTGAACTGTTTTTGTCAAGTGCATTGATTAGCCACTGGTTCCCAATCATCGGATGGCGTGTGACACACACCAAAACAATTTCTTTCTTTGCATGAAATGATATCCGTCGGCAATATTTCCAGTCCGTTGAAGACCCGTGCGGATGTCAATTCCTAGTTCTCCCTAAAACGCTGATGACATACCCGTCAGAATCATCTATAGTGCGGCTATGAAATGGAATTTCTTTTACTACATGACGCAATTGAAAAACAATTCACGGAAAGGATCTCATGGATAAGGATCTCAGCAAAGTCAAGCGGGACCTCAGAAAGCTATTGCGCTCCCAACTTCTGGCCGTTCTGGCCACCCAGAACCAGGGTCAGCCTTATGCCAGCCTGGTAGCCTTTGCCTCCAGCGACGACCTGAAGTCTCTCTATTTCGCCACCACCCGGTCCACGCGCAAATATGCCAACCTATCGGGAGATTCGCGGGTGGCGGTGCTCGTGGATAATCGATCCAACAAAGCATCCGACTTCCGCTGGGCCATGGCTGCAACCGCAACCGGCACGGCCGAGGAGGTAGATCCCCGCGAGAGGGAGCGCGCGCTGGAACAATACCTTGCCAAACATCCCCATCTGAGTGACTTTGTCCATTCGCCCACCTGTGCCTTCTGCAAGATTCGTGTCCGGACTTATTTCGTGGTCACTCGCTTTCAGAGCGTTGTGGAGGTCCACATCAGACCATGAAACTGGCCATCTCTCTCCATGAAATCACACGAAGGGACCGATCCCGGGTCGGCGGAAAGGGCTTTGCCCTGGCCAGGATGCAAAGCCTTGGCCTGCATGTACCTGAGGCGCTCTGCATCAGCACGGATGCCTGCAAACCGGAGGTCAGGCAATTGCTGGAGCGGATTCTGGATCAATTTGGTGACTTGGCATGGGAGAATGGTCGATTGGGACA
>CAVPHN010000012.1:0-222021 GCA_963704205.1 uncultured delta proteobacterium | reverse complement strand
CCAGCATATATTATTTCAGGAGCGCCAACCGGCGTTGCGATCGGATTCAAAAAAACAGAGGATTCTCAGCGCCATGTTGGCATATTGCGGGCCGGGCCGAAGTTGAAGGCAGGTGCCACCGCGTGTGGGTGGAGAGGGGAAGTGCCCGTTTCTCCCGCAGATTCAAGTTGCCGATGAAAAAAACCGAATGCAGGGTATCTGCTTCGGATCGTAATGGGTGAGGGCGTTGCCGACGCCTCTGAGAAGAGGCTGAACTCGGCGATCTTTCATAACGAAATATATTCTATACTCTCAAAAATTCCGCACGTTATGCATGTATCGTTAGCATTCCAATCAGAACATAGTCAATAATTTATTTTTAGGGATTCCTATTGACACCCGAAAGCGGTTCTCTTAATAGAAACAAAAAGGGAAAGTTAATCGCGCTTTCATGCTTCGGTGTGGCCGAAAAGTCATGGCTGTCAGCTGGTAAGGGCGCGGTATCAACAGACAACAAACATTCTGTGAAAGGGCAATTCATGAGCGGCATATCTTTTGGCCTTGAAGACAAAAGCGTGATGGTTACCGGCGGCAGCCGGGGAATCGGACTGGAAATGGCAAAAATGCTTCTGGAGCAGGGGGCCAAGGTGACCATCTGCGGCAGAAAACAGGAAGGGCTGGATGCTGCGGTCGCTCTGCTGGATGCCGGAAACCGGCTGCTGGCGGTTCAGGCCCACGCAGCCAAAGCCGAGGATGTGGATATGCTGTTTCAGCGGACACTGGATGTGTTTGGAAGAATCGATGTCCTGATCAACAATGTGGGCATGAACCTGATCACCACCGTGGTCGATGCAGACCCTGCCATGTGGCAGAAAATCATCGACTCCAATCTGAATGCCGCGTTTTTATGCTCCCGCAAAGCCGGACAGATCATGAGAAGTCAGAAAAGCGGTAAAATCGTCAGTATTTCTTCCATTGCGGCAAGAAGGTCCGCACCTGCCATGGGCGTATATGGCATCGCCAAGGCCGGCATTGAAATGATGACGCGGGTTCTGGCCCAGGAGCTGGCGCCGGATATTCAGGTCAATGCCGTTTCTCCCTGTATGGTGAAAACCCGGTTCAGCCAGATGTTCTGGTCGGATGCAAACCTTCACGATCAGATTGTCAAAACCATTCCCATGGGAAGGCTTGCCGAGCCCCTGGATGTGGTCTATCCCGTGCTCTTTTTATGTTCCGATGCGGCGCGGTTCATCACCGGCCAGGTGCTGATGGTGGATGGCGGCGCCAGCGCGATTTAAACATCGTAAAAAACGTAAGCGCGTGAAGTCGTGAGGGCGGAACCATTTCACGCGCTCACGCGCTCTCGGTAAAACTGAGTGAGCCGATCAAAAAGGAGAGACAGGTGGAATCTTTCAGCAGAGCGCACAAGGGAAGGCTGGCCATTCGGGCTTTTAAAGTCATTGCCGATGCCATGATCATACGCGGCAATTACAAGCCCTCCGGCATATCCGGTCAAACGCTGGAAGCGGCGCTTCGGGATCTGAGCCCGGAAATCTATGGCACCATGAATGATCCGCGCAGCATCGAGATCAAGGGCCTGGAATACATTCTGGACCGCCTCCCCAGGGGGATTGAAGAATGCACCCGGATCATTCTGACCGCTCACGAAGTCTTTGAACACACTTCCTTTGAAAAAATTCAGCCGAACAAGCGCCGCCGTCTGTCCTACCGGGTCAGCGAAAATGAAATGTGTTTTGTGATTACCACCGGCCTCAGCGAGATATACGATGTTCTGACCCACATCACATTTTTGAACATCGAGGCGGGAAAAATTTACAACCGGATGAAGGAACCCGGCGGAGAATACACCAGCGGCTGGAAGGATCTAGAGCGCATTTCTTCCCGGGAAGACACGCTCACCGACAGGCAGCTTGATCAGGCCATCTGGAACCTGAGTATTTTCCTGGGAAGAACCTATCAGGAGACCAAGGACACCTATGTTTATCTGGATGAAAACCGCAAATCCTGCGGATGCAACAGCAGCCTGTTTCAGATTATCTATCGTCTGGGAAAACGTGTTGAACGGGAAAACGCCTGCCGGGACGATGAGCTTGTGATTTATTTCACGCCTGCCCTTCAGAGCATGATCGGCCATCATCGCTACGGGCCCCAATGGGCTTTGAACATCAAGAACAAACTCTGCGAAATCGGGCTGCAGAACCGGCCCCTGCACATTATCAGCGCCAACATGCACAGCGTGGTGAATCTGCTCTATGGATATGCCGCGGTCTGCGGCAACAGTCCGGAGAAACCTGACGGAGATCTTTACCGGTTTCTGCAAACCTCTCGGGACAAAGGCGAAATGATCAGGGAACATGCGGCTGCAAACGGGTTTCATGATGTGCCGGACACCTCGGAAATGCTGATTCATTCCCAGATTATCGATATGGCCAAGATCGACCAGTTGATGTTTCATCCCGAACTTCACCTGGAGCGGGAGAACCTGAAAAACAGCCAGCCGGTTCTTCTGGTCATCGATTATGCCTTTGGCACCCAGGCTTATGAAGTCATGGATGAACTCCTGTCTCAGTTTCATCAGAAGCCCGGCATTCAGGTTTGCTCCATATCCATCATGGGAAAGGCCGGCATTCTTCCGGGAACCAAAGGCGATATCATGCTGCCGACAGCCCACGTGATGGAAGGAACTCCCCACAATTACCTGGTTCAAAATGATCTGGAAAAAACCGATTTCGATGATTCCGTGAATGTTTATGTCGGGCCCATCGTTACGGTTCTGGGCACGTCCCTTCAGAACCGGGATGTTCTGGAAAAATTTCAGACCACAAGCTGGAAGGCGATCGGTCTTGAAATGGAGGGGGGCCATTATCAGCGGGCCATCAGCGCGGCCATCATCCGGGGACACATCTCCCCGGACATCAAGCTTCGGTATGCCTATTACGCCTCGGACAATCCCCTGCTCAGCGGCCAGACCCTGGCATCCGGCAGCATGGGAGACGAAGGGATCAAGCCGACCTATATGATCACCAAGGTGATTGTCGAGAAAATCGTCAATTCATCAAACATCCAGTAACGGTTGCTGTCCGGCCTGGAAGGTATCGCTTCTGGGTTTTCACCTGTCCGCAAGGACTTATTAATATACAGCTTCATTTTTCTGAAAAACCGCTGCCCACCCCATGGGTCAAATACAGGGCATCACGCATGAGCTCCAGTCGGGTGCGTCATTTACACTCCGATGCACACGTCCTCGCGGCTAAATCAGAACAGAAACGCTCCAGTTTCCGGCTCTGAGCCGCCGAGTCTTCCCCGTTCACGGGCTGTTATTTCCTCATTCCCATCCCCAAAAAACCTTGACCGGAGCTCGCGACATTTTTCTAATAATACATTTATGTTATAATTGGATATAATTAAACATAAATGTAATTACGTGATTTGTGGTCTATTGTGAATAGGTCTAATATACAGCATGTTATCTATTGGCACTTAAATTGCTTATCACGAGCTATCACGTTGTAAAGTTAAGTTTTTCATATGGAGCATAAAAGGAGACTCACATGAAAAAGAATAATGAATTGAAAACAGTGATCATAATGCTTCTGCTTGTTTTTATCGGTTTTTGCAGCACCCCGTCATTTCTGATCGCGGAAGAGACTGGCACCGGTTGTTCAGGTGGCGCCGGATCCCGGACCGCACCGGAGGCGTGGCCGATGTGATTGGCGCAACCGCGGGAGCCCCGACTGCGGAAGACATGAAAAACTTTGCGGCCAGTGAACCCCTTGCCGTTAAACTGGCGGACGTGGTCGGTCATAACCGGATCGCCATCAACATGGTCTGGATGCTTTTCTGCGGCTTTCTGGTCATGTTCATGCAGGCCGGATTTGCCCTTGCGGAAACGGGCTTCACGCAGGCCAAGAATGCCGGCCACACCATGGCAATGAATTTCGTGGTCTATGCTGTTGGCACGCCAAACGCCCTGCCGGGGCATCACATTCCCATGGCACTGACTGGATGTTTCATCCTTGCTTTCGGGTGGTTCGGATTCAATGCGGGATCTTCGCTGGCCGGCGGCGATCTGAGAATCGCAGTTGTGGCCGTGAACACCATGCTGGCGTCCGCAGCAGCAGCATTTTCAGCCATGGCTTATATGTGGGTTCGCTACGGCAAACCGGATATATCCATGATTGCAAATGGTTTTCTTGCCGGACTTGTTGCGATCACGGCACCCTGCGCATTTGTAAATTCGGTTTCAGCGGTGATTATCGGCGCCATCGCCGGCATCATCCTGTGCATCAGCGTGTTCTTTGTGGAGCGGGTTATGAAGGTTGATGATCCGGAATTCGTCCGCTAACGGACCGAATCACGGTCATTTGTCCTGGATATAATAGACAGGTTTTAAAATGGATCAAGTGCTGGAGAAAGAGGTTGGAGAGGGTTTTATTAATTTATATTAAGAATCATCAAAAAAGGGAGGAAGAAGCATGAAGAGAAATCGACGTATTTGGGCCTGCATTGTGGTGGTGGCTGTCATTTTTACCAGCCATGCGGCCGTACTGGCGGCAGATGAAACCAAACCAACGGCAGCACTGGATTTGGGTGTTTTCAGCCAGTACATCTGGCGAGGGTTTGAGCTGAGCCATAACAGTGTGGTGGTTCAGCCATCCGCCACACTGGCCTATAATGGGTTTAGTTTTAATGTCTGGGGGAATCTGGATACAAATAAAAAAACCATTGCCGTTGATGGCTCTGAAAGCAATGAAGCGAAATACAACGAAACGGATCTGACGTTTGCTTACGCAAAGGACCTGGGTCCGGTAAAATTGGGCGGCGGGCTGATCTATTATGCGCTGGACGGCATTCAGGATTCTCAGGAGCTGTTTGTCTCCGCAACCCTCAATACAATTTTAAATCCCACCCTTTCCGTTTACCGGGAAATCGCTCATTTGCCGGCCTGGTATGTGAGTTTAGGCATTTCGCATTCACAGGAGATCGTCGATAAAATCACCCTGGATCTGGCTGCATCCGCAGGGTATTATCATTCCGACGACAGTGATTTTTCAGAAGTCAAGGATCCTGAAACCAAATACAGAGCGTTTCACAACGGACTGGTTTCGGCCGGGTTGACGATACCCTTTGGCGAATATGTTTCCGTAAAACCCATGATCGCCTATTCGTTTCCGCTTTCCGGAACCGCCGATGATTACATAACCGCAACCAGTATCAGCGATCATTCCAGTTTTTTTTATGGCGGGGTAACGTTGTCTGCTGCATTTTAAACGCATTATTTGAGTCAATTTGATGTGTCATGTGATTATGTCAGAGGTTGAGTCCCTCCTCAATCACAGGGCAATGCAGGAACGCAAAGAGGGAAAGCCTTTTTATCGGTCTTTCCCTCTTTGCGTGCTTATTTTGGCCTTGAAAAAAAAATCATCTACGAAATTCAATAAATTTTGCAGCGTTGCTGCCAAAAAATCGTTTGACCAGGCAGTTCCTGCTGCACATAGGTCTATAAATTTGCGGCCTGAAGGATGTCGGGCACCGCGGTTTCCTTGCCGATGGCCATGATGTGAACGCCGTGGGCAATGCCTTCTTCCTTGATTTTGCGGATCATCCGGCCGGCGATTTCGATTCCCTTCTGCAGTGCCCCGCCCTTGGGAGCGCCGGCCATTTCCGCAACCAGGCTCTCCGGCACGGATATGCCGGCCACGTTCTGGTTCATGTAAGTTGCCATGCGTGCGGATGTCAGCAGAACGATCCCTGCCAGAATCTTTACATCGAATTTACCGGCATAATCCATAAAGCGCTTAAACGCATCCAGGTCGTAAACCGCCTGGGTCTGGAAGAATTCCGCGCCTGCCCGGACTTTTTTTTCAAACTTCATCAGTTGCGGCTCAATGGGGTCCGCCTCCGGGGTGACCACGGCCCCGGCGCAGAATTTCGGCGCGCCTGTCAGCGGATTTCCCCCCAGATCCTTACCGGATTCCAGGGTCCTGATGGCTTTTAGGATCTGAAGCGATTCCAGGTCATGAACCGGCTTGGCTTCCTTGTGATCCCCCAGGCCGATGTGATCTCCGGTCAGGCACAACACCGTATCGATCCCCAGCACGCTGGCGCTCAAGAGGTCCGACTGAAGGGCCATGCGGTTGCGGTCCCTTCCGGTCATCTGCAGGATGGGCACACCGCCCATTTCCTTGATGATGTGGCAGCCCACCAGAGAGGACAGGCGCATCACAGAACTCTGATTGTCCGTCATGTTGAGACCGTGAACCTTGTCTTTCAGCAGCGAAATGTGCGCTTTCATCTCCGCGATATCGGTTCCCTTGGGCGGGCCGACTTCCGCGGTGACAATGAAATCCCCGGATTGAAGTGCGTCTTTGAACGAAACAGCCATCTCTTATTCTCCTTTGTAAACTTCGTGCACCTGTTTTGCCGGATGACTCTGGACCCGGTGGTTGCGCGGCGGAAAATCCTTCCGGATATTATCGAGTTTGCCCATTTTCTCAAGGCGCCGATAGATCAGGGTCCAGGCGCAGTCTTTATCCTTATCCACTTCGCATTTGCCGTGATCGGTGCCGCCGCAGGGACCGTTTAAAATGCCCTTGGCGCAGACCGTGACCGGACAGATGCCGCCGGTTTCCCCCAGAACGCAATCCCCGCAGGCCCGGCAGCGCTCTTCCCAGGTGCCGTCCTTCGGGGTCATGCCGATAAAGCGCGTATTGACGCCCGGCAAGAATCTGCAGCGGCTCCGAGAGATCCGATAGAAGCTGGACCCCTGCGCCGCAAGCCATCGAAACCACGAGCTCATAATCCTGAAGCTTGTTCAGCACAAGCTCCATGTATTCGCGGTTGCACTGGCGCTCCACCGTGTCTTCATCGATTTGAATGTCCTTGCCGTCCTTTTTGAAACTCATGCGAAGCTGGGAAGCCAGAAGCCCGACTTCTTTTTTGCCGCCTGCCATGCAAACGCTCACGCAGGTATCGCAGCCCAGAATAAAAATCTTCCGGCAACCGGCAAGCATGGTTTTGATTTCATCAAATGGTTTTCGTTCCGCTACGATCATTTTAACACCTCGTTTAAATTATTAGGCTGAAGACCGAAGACTGAAGGCAATAAGCCTTTTGCCTTCGGCTTATCCTCATATATCGGCAGCCATTTCAAGCGCCGGATCGGACTGTTTCTGCACGCCGGTAAGCACCGTGAGCTGCACGGCCTTGACTCTGCGATAGACTTCCGACGGCTTTCGCAATTTGCCATTAACGGAGAGAATATCCTTTTCAATGGAAATGCCGAAAAGCCGCTCGTTTTCTTCCAGATACGGCAGAATCAGATTCCAGTCCGCGTCCGTGAATTCCGCAAACTCGCCGCCGTTCAGCTGATCTTCCAAAAGCCTGCGGTGGGGGTCGCGCGCAAAAATGGCGCCTCCGGATGCCAGTGAAAAGAGGTTGGAGCCCGGATAAGGCGTGGGCAGTTCCTTCAGGCTGCCGTCATCTGAAAACGCCATGCCGTTTAGAATCACAAAACCGCCGCCGTTATGGGGATCTCCGGCCATGAAGGATTCCGCCAGGTAGTCAAGGGCCGTGCCGTTGATCACCACGCGCGGACGTCCCACGGCATTGATGAGGGGACGTCCCGCGGCGTTTCCCATCACATAGACCGCGCCGCCCTTGGCGCCGTACATGAAGGTCTGGCCCACATCGCCGAACACCGCCAGTTTTCCGTCCTTCAGGATCTGGCCGAGCTGGTCCTGGGCATTGCCGTGAACATAGATTTCCATGCCGTCGATGCCGGAGGCCAGATAGTCTCCGGAACTTCCGTAGACATCGATGCGCACATCCTGGGTGTTTGGCCCGAATCCGTTTCCGGTAAAGCGCTGGCCGCGGTAGCCGTAAACAATGAAGCGTTTCCAGCCCTTGAAATAGGCTTCGCAGAGCAGACGCGCATCACAGTCGTCGCCTTCGGGCTCAAACTCCCGGGTATAAACCACCAGAATTTCTTCGCCGGCCTGGGGAGCCCGCAATAATTCCCGGGTTTTGAAATCAATGTAACGATAACGGCCTCCCGGCGGCCGATCAAAGTCCGGGGTGGCGCCGAAGATTTCGCGCAGACTGCCGCGAACGATCCACAACATCCAGGCACGTTTCTTGTCGCCCATGGCAAACCGGCGGTCATTCAAAAGCGTCAGGACTTCGATCGCCGTTGCCTTGTGGGTATCGCTGCCGGCCGCGGACCGGACAATCTGCGCACAGGCCCAGCGCAAGGTGTTGTAATCCCAGACCGGAATATTGCCGGCCAGATATGCAAACATGTCTCCAGCCCGGCACTGGCTGAACAGAAGTTCAAGGGTGCGGGTGATTTCCGGCTCCTGTGACGGCACGGTGATTGCCGCGGTTGCATCGCAGTTTTTCCGGTTTCCGGAAAGGGTCTGCACATTTCCGAACTTATCGGAACAGTTCAAGCGCATGGCCCCATTTTCAGGCTTGACGGTAAAGACAAAGGTCCCGCCATCCGTATGGCTGCCGCCGCGGGCGTTCCAGTATTTGTCGCACACCGGACAAAAGCGCGGATCTTCCTTGGCCAGGCTGTCGAGTGTGGCGTCAATGGCCTGCTTTTCCGAGCAGACCAGCCCGATCTGGACCTCCCCGTCCTGAAGCGCGAACACCTGAGGCCGCAGCATGGCCGTGTCGGTAATGCCGATCAACTGGAACATTTTCTGATACGGATCATTTCTGGCAATGATGAAGAACCAGGGACCGTCCGGCGAGCCGTGAATGTGGGCCGCCTGAATCGCCCGGTAAATCTTTTGTTTGTCCTGCGGAAGCTGATCGAAATCGGATTCCGTGGTCGGGGCCAGGGCCTCGATGATATATTCCAGGGGATACTCGTATACCCGGTTCAGCAGATCCAGCATCAGAACGGAGGCTTCCGTGTCCGTGTGAAACAGGGGAAAGAAGTTGCGCTGTTTGAGATATTCGCAGACCGAGTGGTAATTGGCAAAATCCCCGTTGTGAACCAGGGCTTCATGCATGCCGCTGAACGGGTGAGCGCCGCCCGGATGCCAGACGCGGCCCTTGGTCGGATAGCGCTGATGGGCAATCCAGATGTGGGACTTGAATTCTTCCAGCTGGTAATAGCTGGCCACCAGCTCGGCATAGCCCACGATTTTTAAAATCATCATGTTCTTGCCGTGGGACATGACAAAGGCTTTTTTGTCGCCCAGTGTGGAATAAAACCGGGTGTTGAGCTTGAAAGCGTTCTGGCACATGAATTCGTCTTCGGCCCGGCCCGGCCTGAAGTTCTCGAAGTGGTTTTTTGCCGTGAAGTCCCGCAGCACGTCTTTTTTCACGCGTACGAAATAGCGCATCACATCCGGAGGCCGCACGTCCAGACCCGGAATGTCGCGAAAGTCCGCTACCGTGGGAATTTTTTCCGACTTGGCAATGTCCAGCCAGGGAAGGATGAACTGGTCTTCAACCGCCTTTGCGGCCGCCTTGTCCTGCGGATCGATCAAGGCGACCTGAAGCATGTAGTGGCTGTCCAGGATTTCCTGTGAAACCCCCAGGGCTTCCGGCACAAAACCCACGGCGGCGATGCCGCCGCCCTTGCCGTTGCCGCGGTTGTGCATCTGTCTGGAAGGCTCGAAAATGTGCTTGCCGCCCACGGGAATGGAACAGGCAAAACCCGTAACTCCGCAGCCCCCTTCTTCCTCCACCTTGACGCCGGAAAGCGGGGGATATTCCGCGATCATCCGCCCCCGGGAAGCCAGTATCCTTTCAGCAGCAGAAAGCGCTTTGCTGGTTGTACTCATTGAATGTCTCCAATTCGATACATAAAATCAAGTAAAGGAGTTATGCGAGAATGGATTTGCGCCAATTCTTGTCAGTTTGCCATCAGTTATAATCCAGATGGCGCAGGCAATCGGTTCTGCCGACCAGCTCGCGAATGCTGTGCATGCCAAGCTGCTGGAGGACGCCGACGATCTGTTTGCGCCAGGACGCATACAGGTTGTATACCCGCTGGGCGCCCCAGTCCACCGTGATCAACTCGGCCAGTTCCGGATCGGTGGTGGCGATGCCGCGCGGGCAGCCGCGGCCGCTTTCGCAGGAGCTGCAGCGCGTGCATTCCAGCGCCACCATGCCGGCAGTTCCCTCCACCACGCCGTCCGCGCCCAGGGCGATGGCCTTCAGGACATCGTGGGCCGTTCGAATGCCGCCGCTGGCGATCAGTGTCACCTTGTCGCGCACGCCTTCTTCCACCAGAAACCGATGCACCTTGGGAATGGCGTATTCAATGGGCATGGCAATGTTCTTTTTGGCGATGTCCGGCGCCGCGCCGGTGCCGCCGTAGCTGCCGTCCAGATGCACGATGTGGGCGCCGGCGTAGTAGCTGCCGATGGCCACCATGTCCACGTCCGCCGGGGTGGACACCTTGACCGACACCAGGGCTTTGGGATTCATGGCCTTGATCCAGTCCACATGCTTCTTGTGATCTTCCACCGAATAAACGCTGTGGAACGGAAACGGGGAAAAGAGGGCGCTGCCCTTGACGGCCTCGCGCATTTTGGCCACCTTCTCGGTCACCTTGTCTCCCAGAAGATGTCCGCCCAGGCCGGGTTTGGCGCCCTGGGCATACTTGAACTCGACGATGCGCACCCGCTGGATGGTCTCTTCCTTGACGCCGAAAAGTCCGGTGGCCACCTGGGTGATCATCTGATTGTCAAAGGGGTAGAGAAACTCCGGATATCCCCCTTCCCCGGTGCACCCGAAAGTGTTCCAGAGCATGGCGGCTCTGGCCCGGGACACCATGGTGCTGTCGCTGACCGAACCGAACGACATGCCGCCCTGATACATGGGGATGGCGATGGTGATGCGATGGCTGTTGTCCCCGCGCTTGTTCAGCTCGATGCTGGTATCGATCTCATCGGCAGGGATGGCCTGCGGGGGTGTTTCGGGAAAGCGAAACCGCAGCTTGTCAAACCCGCCCCCGGAATTGCCGGTCCGGTATTCCAGGTCCACATCGGGAAGTTCGCCGGTCTCGGCCTGATACCAGGTGCTCATGAGCAGATCCGCTGTCCAGCGAAAATCGCCAAGAGCCTTTATCTGGGGGTTGATCGTCACCTTCAGGGCCTGGTTGGGGCATTTCTCCACGCAGAAGCAGTCCCGGCTCTTGCACAGCATCCGGCCCGACGCAGAGATAATCCCTGGGCGTTGCCATGCGGGTTCCCGCCTTGAAATGCACGCCATGCGGACAGGTAACCACGCAACCGGAACAGCTTTTGCACTGTTTTCCGCGCTGAACCCTGTATTTACCGATGGTATGACGAAATCGTGAAGCTGTTCTTTTGATCTCTGCCTTCACGGTCTGAATACTCCTTATAAAAAAGGTTAATGGGCAATAAGTGTTTGGCTATGGGTTATAGGTTATGAGCAAAGCCCATAGCCTATTGCCTGTTAACCGGTTGTGCGCCAAAGATGGCGCCGAAAGTGTCTCTTTCCAGGTCTTCGAAGAACATGGCCCGGCCGGCTTCGCCCCGTACCCGGCGCACATCCCGGATGCCCATGGCGCCCATCAACTCGATGAGTTGACTCCACCAGCTGCACATCAGATTCACCACGCGCTGGCTGCCATATTCGGGATCGAGGTTCTGCAGTTTTACAGGACAGGATTTTCCAGCCACGCAGCGTTTGCACACGCGGCACTCCATGGCGATCAGCAGCGGCAGGTCAATGGCCGCCCCGTCCGCACCGCAGATGATGGCTTTGGGCAAATGCTCTGCCAGAGCGATTCCGCCGCTGACGATCAAGGTGACCTGATCCCGGAAGGATTCATTCACCAGATGGGTATGAATGTCTCGCAGGGCGTCCTTGACAAAGCGCGGCGCATCGCCTTCAACGAATTCGTTTCCCTGGTAATCGGCAAAGAGATGAATCACTTCCGCCCCGGCGCGTGCCAGATCCGCGGCAATGGTCTCTGGCTTCAGGGTTGATGGGAAGGCGGACGGAAACCACAAGCTGCGGATAGCGCTCTTTCAGTTGCTGAACGCGCTGCCAGACATCGGGAGCATAGAACAGCTCGACCATTTTCACGCCCTCAAGGATTTCCGCATTCAAATCGAATCCTTCTGCCGGCAGCAGGGGAATGAGCTGGGCCTTGAAGGGTTTCAGGAACGCACCGTATGTTTCCGGGGTCACATACATCAGGGTGCCGATTTGCCTGTGCAGCTTCGGCCATGGACAGAATCATTCCCTTTCCCAGATTTCCGAACGGAAGCACATTGAAGATCACCGGAAGGGGAACTTCCACCAAAGGGGACATTTCCAGACGCAACCCTGCCGGATGCGTCGAATTCCAGGTGGTGCTGTTTTCTTCCCACATCGATGCCGGTGCTGATGTATTCGCGGCCGTGAATGCCGTCGCGGGTGGGCCGGACGATTTCCGACATGTCCGTCCACATGGCGTCAAACCCCGGACCGCTGAAAGGACCGCGATATCCGGCGCCGGACACCGGGATCTTGCCGGTCTCGGCCTGAAACCAGGTGTTGTGGATGATATCCGGTTTCCAGTAGGCATCGCCCATCCTGAGAAACTCCGGGTTGATCGTCTTGGAGAGCACGCCGCGGGGACAATTCTGAATGCAACTGAAACAATTCTTGCACTGGTGATCGATGGAATCCACCAGGGTTTGCGCGTCGTAGGCGCGATTCTTATACACGTCATAGAGGCAGCGCTTTTTGACACAGGTCGTGCATTTCAGGCAGTCCTCTTCAAAATCGATGATTCCCGACCGGCCGACGGGAATAAAGTGCGGCGCAGCAGGGGTCGGTTTGATATGATATTTTTTGGGCATTCTGTCTACCTCCACGAACCGATTTCCGGGCTTTTGCGACCGCTTCCCGAAGCGCGGCGGCAAAGGATGTTTCATCGCCGGGGGCGATATTGACCATTTGAATACGTTCTTCCCCCAGCCCCGCTTCAGCCAGCAACCGGTTGGCGTAACGCACCCGCATTCTGGCCCGCAGATTTCCTTCCAGAAACTGACACTGGCCTTCCGGGCAACCCACGACCATCGCCAGGGTTGCCCCTGTTTCGATGGTCCGCAGCAGATAGAGCACATCCGTGCGTCCGGAACAGGGCAGCCGGGAAATCCGAAGCACAGCCTGATCTTCGGGAATGATTTTTTCCGCATCTTCTTCGGAAATCGCCGAGGAATTGGCGCAACAATAAATCACAATCTCAGGTTTCATCGATACTCCTTACCGCTGAACAGAAACGCAAAACACCCCGGCCCCAGAAAAAAGGATGGCTCCCGGGCAAAATGCGCCTTGGATAACTCAAAAAAATAACCGCGCAGCCACACCCTCCGTAAACAGGGCAAAGCAGTGCCGGTTAAGTATGTCTGATTAATTTCGTCGGTGAATGGAATCTGGCAGGATCAGCGTTGGTCCAGGGATCTGAACAGGTCGGGGGTTTTTCGATGGATGATTATCCGGAAAACCCGTGGCATCTCGTCATTGAGATGTCGACCCGTTTCAGCAGAAGTCAGCATTGACTTCAATAAAGTCATATATAGAAAAAATTTTAAAAAGCAAGCAGTTTTTAAGAAACAATATTAAATGCTGAGATTTCGATAGTTCTATTCCCGGCAGTCAACTATCATTTCTGCGATGCGTCATCTTCATTTTGATGCTCAGCCCCGTCTTCTGCCGAAAAGCTTTCTCCAGATCAGCCAGTTCAAGGTACAGAGGGGTCCGGTCAAAAGGGATATAGGGTTTTTTGCCGCATTGAATGACAAATTCGTCGCAGCCCGGGCCTTTGGCCCTGCCCTTTGAGGGATGATTCAGTTCATGGGGGATTCCGTGAAGCCTGCAGATCATGGGACGGTGCGCATACAGGCGGCACCGGCCTGACTCGTTCAGCGGACACATCACGCCAGGAGCAGGCGCGAAATGGTGTTTCCCATTTCGAATTCACATCCAACGCCCTGGAATGAAACATCATCCGGTCTTTTGAAGTCAGGGATTCAAGTCCGCTCTTCAAATAGAAATATTCTATCAGGGTGTGGTGATAAAACCGCGTTTTGCAGCAACTGTCCTCACACCCGGAACAAACAAACCCATACTTGCCGGCGGTCTCGTCATAGCGTTCATCCATTTTCCGGAATATTGCCGCCAATCTGTCCAGATAGGGCTTATGCTTCACCGGTTTGTTTAAAATCCATAGGCTTCCATCAGATCAGTGGCGAAGGGAAAAATATTTTTTCATATAAGGTCAGGGCGCACCGATCGGTCATGCTGGCGATAAAATCACAGACCGACCGCTCATGGGACAGATCGCTGTAATTAAACCAGGACATTTCCACGGCACTGAGTTCTTTTTTGAATATATCCGGCCGGTTTAACAAACATTCATAGAGTTCGGTCAGGATTTTCTTTGCCTTGACAAATTCATTGTGAACCTGAGGGGAGCGGTAGACATTATCATACAGAAATGTCCGCAGCGTATTCATGGCAGCGCTGACCTCCTGGCTCATTTTTAATATCAGGTCCCCATTTCGAACCTCGCTGGAAAACACCAGGTCCCGGATCATGGTTGTTGCCCGCTGGGAATGGGTTCGGCCGATAATCCGCGTACAGGATTCGGGAACCTGTTCGATGGTAATGACGCCGCTTCGGATGGCATCATCCAGATCGTGATTCAGATATGCAATGATATCCGCGATGCGTACGATTCTTCCTTCAAACGTGGAGGCAAGTTCCAGGGGGTCATCCGGAATGATTTTTCCGAATCCCTTGGAATGCTTTAGAATTCCGTTTCGAACCTCATAGGTCAGATTCAGCCCCAGTCCCTTGTTTTCAAGCACTTCAACAACCCGGACGCTTTGTTCGTTATGATAAAAATCCGGCGAATATATTTCCTGAAGGGTTTTTTCTCCGCTATGCCCAAAAGGCGGGTGCCCCAGGTCATGACCCAGGGCAATGGCTTCGGTCAAGTCCTCATTCAGCAGCATGGCGCGGGAAATGTTTCGGGCGATCTGGGCCACTTCAAGCGTATGCGTCAGTCGGGTCCGGTAATAATCCCCCAGAGGGGCCAGAAAAACCTGAGTTTTGTATTTAAGCCGCCGGAAGGCATTGGAATAGACGATCCGGTCCCGATCCACCTGAAACGCCGTACGAATGGGACATGGGTCTTCTATGCCGCTCCCTGCCACGGGATTCTGAACTCAAACAGCCGAAAGGAGATAAAAAGCTCTTCTCCCGTTTTTCAAATTTCTCACGAATGGTCATGGATTACGCCTGGTTGCTTGTATTCAAAAAAACAATCAATTCATAAAAACTGTTTTAAACACCTGAATCATAATTTGCGCCTTCATTAAAATCAAGCAAAGATATTCAATCGACCCCTGCGCGTCTGAAAATGGCGAACGCCAAAGCCAATCCGCGCTGAATGCCTGTTCAGGCGCCTGTATTTCATGGATGCTGAACCCACGGTGGATTACGGCAATAATTGTTGCCGATGGAGCGATCGCAGTGAAATATTATACATATATGTTTTTGTTCGGTTTGATATTACAAATATGTATTGTATGAAAGAAATATTTTTTTATTTAAAAGTTATCAATAATCTGTATTTATTTATAATTGATTATATGGCACATATATTGCTGTGTTTCAAAACAGAACGAAAAAAACACCGCCATCAACTTCATATTATGTTTACAAAGGAGATCACGAATGAAACTGAAAGAGAAATTAACCGCTTTAACCCTGTTGCTGTCCCTGTCCCCGGTATCTTCAGCCTTTGCAGAAGAAGCCACTTTAAATTCAGGTGACACTGCATGGATGATCGTATCCACGGCGCTGGTCATGATGATGACCCCTGCGGGGCTTGCGCTGTTTTATGGCGGCATGTCGCGTTATAAAAATTTGCTGAATACCTTTGCAATGACATTTATGTCTTATTGTCTGGCCAGTGTGATCTGGGTGGTCATTGGATATACCCTGGCATTTGGACCGGACATCGGCGGAATTATCGGCGGGCTGGACTATACATTTTTGAATAACATTACCGTAAAAAGCCTTTCAGGAACGATTCCAACATATGTATTTGTGCTGTTTCAGATGACATTTGCCGGAATCACCGTTGCGCTGGTATTGGGTTCCATTGTGGACCGGATGAAATTTTCCTCCTGGCTCCTGTTTACGACGTTGTGGATTGTCTTTATTTACTGCCCGATAGCTCACTGGGTGTGGGGTGGCGGATGGATGGCCAAAATGGGCGCCCTGGATTTTGCCGGCGGAAATGTGGTACACATCAATGCAGGGGTGGCAGGGCTGGTCCTTTCTCTTGTTGTCGGAAAGCGAATCGGATATGGTAAGGAAACCATGTTTCCCTCCAGCATTGCCCTGACAGGACTGGGTGCTGCGCTTCTGTGGTTTGGATGGTTTGGATTCAATGCCGGCAGCCAGCTGGCTGCGGACGGCCTGGCCGGGTCGGCGTTTCTGGTCACCAACACATCGGCTGCAATGGGCGCCATTTCATGGATGTTCACGGAATGGTACATCACCCGAAAGCCGACGGTTCTGGGGATTGCTTCCGGAATCGTGGCAGGGCTGGTTTCCATTACGCCCGCGGCAGGATTCGTGGATTTATCGGCTGCACTGGTCATCGGACTGGTTGCCGGAGTTTTGGGATTTATCTGCGTGTCCAAATTAAAGCATAAAATGGGGTATGACGACTCCCTGGACGCTTTTGGGGTTCACGGCATGTGCGGTCTCTGGGGCGCACTGGCAACCGGTATTTTTGCCAATCCGGCTGTTAATCCCAACGGCGTCGGCCTTCTTTACGGTAATCCCAAGCAGCTTTTGATTCAGATCATTTCCATTGCCGCGACAGCTGCGTTTACGGCAGTCGGCACGCTGATCGTCATCGGCATTACCCGTCTGGCAACCCAGGGGTTGCGGGTTGAAAGAGATGATGAAATCGCCGGTCTGGACAACTCCCAGCACGGGGAAAGAGCGTTTGAAATTGTGATTTCATAGGAAGTGATCATGAATCGGGCATTCCCGGATACAAAATGATAGCTTCCCTCCTGTGAAAAAGAGGGGATCATTTGTGAAAATTTTATACAATAATGCTTTTATAAAAACAAAGGGAGGGTGTAATGAAAAAAATCGAAGCAATCATCAAGCCATTCAAGCTGGACGATGTCAAAGAGGCATTAAACGAGCTGGGCATTCAGGGCATGACCATTTCCGAGGTTAAAGGATATGGCCGCCAGAAAGGGCATAAGGAAATATACCGAGGAGCCGAGTATGTCGTTGATTTTATACCGAAGATTAAAATTGAAGTCGTTGTGGCCGAAACAATGGTGGAGCAGGTTATTGAAAAGATCAGAATTTCAGCCAATTCCGGGAAAATCGGCGACGGAAAAATCTTTGTGCTTCCCATAGAGCAGGTTGTTCGCGTCAGAACCGGCGAAAAGGGCATGGATGCCCTGTAAGTAATCATCCTGAACACCTGCATTTGCCATCAAAATGGCGATTGCAGGAAGTTCATATTTTTCTGCTTTTATGCGCTGCTGTTACAGGATCATCTGCTGTATCATGTAATAGACAAGGGGCATGAAGATGGCAGGAAGCATGTTGGCAACGCGAATGTTTTTGATTTCAAGCAGGTTGAACCCAATGGCCATGATGAGTATTCCGCCGACCGCACGACATCTGGTCCACAACCGTCGGAATCAGGAACGGTTTCATAAAAACCGCCGACAGGGTGAGAATTCCCTGATAAACCCCCACCGATATCGCGGAAAACAATACGCCGACACCAAAAGTTGACGCAAAAATAATGGCGGATATGCCGTCTAAAACAGACTTGGCATATAAGGTCTGATGGTTTCCGGTAAGCCCGCTTTCCATGGAACCCACAATGGCCATGGAGCCGACGCAATAAATCAGGCTGGCGGTAACAAATCCCTTGGCGATTCCCCCTTCGGATTGCGCACATTTATTTTCCAGCCAATTGCCCAGCTGATTCAGCCGCGCCTCAATCCGGAGCCATTCTCCCACAAGGCTTCCAATGGCCAGACTGAAGATGACCACCAGAATATCCTGGGTTTTCAGCGCGCTGGTCATGCCGACCAGAACAACGGCCAGTCCGATGGCCTGAATCACGGTCTGCTGGTAGTGGAGCGGAATTCCGCCTCTGAAAGCCAGTCCGAGAAGGCTTCCTGCTGCAATGGCCAGGGTGTTGACAAGGGTTCCAAACACAGTTTGCTGCCTTTTATTCAAGAAAAAAACAAAAGCCGGGCCTTGGCCATTGTTTCAGATATTCCGGGGAAAGATTTCACCACATGGAATTTTTCTGATTGTCTTCAAAAGGGGAGTATCGGTTCATTTTTAATTCTCTTCTTCAGCCAGTATATAAATGCGGCCAAAACTGCAATGATAAGAATTCCCAGGGCAAATACTTTTTCATATGTTTCAATATCGCTGCTGATCATGGCGCCGAACATATATCCCAGGCAACTGAAGGATATTGCCCAGACCGATGGCGGCGAAGAAATTCAGTATTAAATACTTTATCGGACTGACATTTAAAATGCCCAGTGCAAAGGGAGTTATATTTCTGAATCCGTAAACGAATCGGTATCCCAAAATGATGATGTTTTCCCGCCTTTTGATCAGCGCACTGATTCTGATCCATTTTTTCTTTAAAGTGGGTCTTTTCTGGATAAACGATATTCCCTGTATCCGGCCGATATAAAAATAGGTTTGATCGCCCAGGATGGTTCCGGATACTGCCGAGAGCATGACCAGATAGATATTCAGCATCCCCTTGCTCGCCAGATACGCAGCGATGATCAAGATGGTTTCGCCTTCCAGAAATGTTCCGATAAAAAGCGCTAAATATCCGTATTCTCTTAAATACTGTTCCATCCGTATTGATTTTCCCTCGCCCGATGCCGCCATTTCGTGGTGATACAATCCTGTCATTATTATACAGAACGGCAAGGATTTGCAAGAAAGGAATCAAAAAAGCGGGGTTCCAAAGCCCCTGCAAAGAGGGGCTTTGGAAGCGGAAGGTTGGCTATTCGTGAAAATTAAATGTCGTAGTACAGAGAAAATTCATGGGGATGGGGCCGAAGCTTGACCGGATTGATCTCGGCATCGGTTTTGTATTCGATCCACATATCGATGACATCCTTGGTGAATACGTCGCCTTTCAGTAAAAATTCGTGATCCGCCTTTAAAGCAGCCAGAGCTTCTTCCAGGGAACCCGGTGCAGAAGGTACATTGGCCAATTCTTCGGGCGGCAGATCGTAGATGTTCTTGTCCAGCGGATCACCCGGATCCATTTTATTCTGAATGCCGTCAATCGCCGCCATGCAGATTGCGGAAAATGCCAGGTACCCGTTGCAGGAAGGATCCGGGGTGCGGAATTCAATGCGCTTGGCTTTTGGCGAGGATGAATACATGGGAATTCGAATGGCAGCGCTTCGGTTCCGGCTGGAATAGGCCAGATTCACCGGTGCTTCAAAGCCCGGAACCAGTCGTTTATAGGAATTGGTCGTGGGGTTGGTGAATGCGCATAAGGCTTTGGTGTGCTTCAGGATGCCGCCGATGGCATACAGCGCCA
The DNA here is from genome assembly GCA_963704205.1 of uncultured delta proteobacterium. Lineage (GTDB taxonomy): Bacteria > Desulfobacterota > Desulfobacteria > Desulfobacterales > Desulfatirhabdiaceae > RAAP-1. Next base: position 202,391 of record CAVPHN010000012.1, on the reverse strand, counting down.
TCTGAGAAACACCGGCATACTGATCGCCGGCAAACAGCGGCTTGCCTTCTTTCCAGATGCTGAGATGGGTGTGCATGCCGCTGCCGTTGTCGCCGTAAAGCGGTTTGGGCATGAAGGTAACCGTATGGCCGGCCTTTTGCGCCACATTCTTTAATACATATTTAAACCATACCAGTTGATCGGCCATTTCCAGAAGGGGTTTGAAGCGCATGTCGATTTCAGCCTGACCCCCGGTGGCCACCTCGTGATGCTGGGCTTCGATATCGATTCCGAGTCCTTCAAGCACCAGGAGCATTTCCGTTCTCAGGTCCTGGAATTTATCCATGGGGGGAACCGGAAAATAAGCCTCCTTGTACCGGGGTTTGTAGCCCAGGTTGGGGCCTTCGTCTCTGCCGGTGTTCCAGGCGCCCTCAATGGAATCGATTTCATAAAATGCCCGATTCTGCGCGGATTCAAACCGGATGTCGTCAAAAATGAAAAATTCGGCCTCCGGCCCGATATAAGCCGTGTCGCCGATGCCCGTGGATTTGAGGTAATTCTCGGCCTTTCTGGCGATGAAGCGGGGATCACGGGAATAGGATTCAAAGGTGATCGGATCTTTGATGTCACAGATGAGCACCAGGGTCGGTACTTTAAAAAACGGATCAATTTTAGCGGAGCTGGGATCGGGTATCATCAGCATGTCGCTGGCGTTGATGGGCTGCCATCCGCGAATGCTGGATCCGTCAAATCCGAATCCTTCTTCAAAGCTGGATTCTTCAAGCTGCTTGATAGGTACGCTGATGTGTTGCCAGATCCCCGGAAAGTCCATAAACCGCAGATCAACAATTTTTACGCCATTTTCCTTTGCCATTGCCAATACTTCACTTGGTTTCATGCGAATACGCCTCCAATGATGATAGTGTTATGATGATTATGCATTAACCTTAAATCGCGTCCTTTCCCCGTTCTCCGGTCCGCACGCGAATGACCTGTTCCACGGGAAACACAAAGATTTTTCCATCGCCAAGCTTTCCGGTATTGGCCGATGCTCTGATTTTTTCCACCACCTGATCCACCATGGCGGAGTCGACGATGACTTCAATTTTGATTTTGGGGATGAAGTCAACGACATACTCGGCTCCGCGGTAGATTTCCTTGTGTCCTTTCTGGCGGCCATATCCCTTGACTTCGGATATGGTCATTCCCTGAATCCCGATTTCATTCAGGGCTTCCTTGACATCGTCGAGTTTAAACGGCTTGATGATTGCCTCAATTTTTTTCACGGTGCACTCTCCTTATGTTGCGATCCCTGCAGAACATCCGTGATGACCGCCTGAATTGCCGACACCTGGTCAGCGGAATCCACTTTCTGTCCGTCAAAATCCCTGACATAAAACACATCCACCACCTGATCCACCTTTGTGGCGATCTTGGCAACCCAGACATCCAGCTTGCACCGGAACAGGGCATCCGTAATGCCAAACAGCAGGCCCGGAAAATCTCTGGAAAAGACTTCGATGATGGTGAAAAAGCTGGAACTGCGATTGTCAATGACAACGCGGTGGGGTCTTTCAGAAGCCCGTATTTTATCCGTCCGGTACGCTTCCATTTTTTCTTTCAGTGCCAGTGCCAGATCCAGATTCCCGGTCAGAGCCGCCTGAAGGTGTTCCCCGGTACGCTCCCATTTTTCGTTCTCAAACAAATGGTCCAGCGGGGGTTTGACATTAAAAAGATCAAGGGCAATGTTATTGCGCCAGGTAAATATCTGGGCGTCCAGAATATCAAGGCCGTTGAGGGTAAAAACCCCTGCGATTTTGGAAAAGAGGCCGGGCCGGTCTTTGGCGCAGATGGTGACCATTCGGGTTCCCGCTTCAGGGGTGTCATCAATTGTCCAGACAAATGCCTCATCTTTCAGCTGTTTGTAAAGTTGAATGTGAGAGACAATGTCCTGGGGCGATGAATAGAGCAGGTATCGCGGAGACATGACATTAAACAGCGTGTCCAGTTCTCTGGCGGCCTTCTGGGTTTTTGCGGAATACACGACCTGCTCTTTTTTCTTTTCGACGGTGTCAACTGCCTCGTGGCTGGCAAGCTCACCTTTTTCAAGAATATTCAAGACCTTGAGAAAAAAATCCCTCAACAGTGCCGCTGTCCATTCGTTCCATGCCTTTGGCCCGGTGGAAATGGAATCCGCCACGGTCAGCAGATACAGCATTTTCAGCCGGGGAACGTCTTTGATTTTGCGGGCGCAAAAAATTGCGGTTTCCTCGTCATTGATATCCCGGCGTGTGGCAAGCTTGATGAGAAACAGATGCTCCTCGATTAAAAAACAGACGGTTTCGATGTCCTTGCGCCGATATCCCTTCTGGGCCAGAAGGCCGGCGGCAATGACTGCTCCCCGTTTCGCATGGTCGTTTCCGGCCCCGCCCTTGCCGATATCATGCAGCAGGCCTGCCCACAGCAGCCATTTGGGAGTGGCAAGCTCCTGATAGAGATGTCCGCAAAGCTGGCATTCACTGGAATCTTCCGGAAGTGCGAATTTTTTCAGGGTCTGCACCACATGCAGGGAATGCTTGTCCACCGGAAACAGGTGATAGTCATCGTACTGAACCCGGTGAACAATTCCCTCGAATTCCGGAAGAATCCGGACAAGAAAACCCGATGACAGCATTTCATCCAGGGCATTGACCCTGCCGGGCCGGGACATCAACAGCTTTTCAAACAATTTGACAACCCGTTTCGAAGAGATGAATGTCTCATCCGCCAGATACTGGAATTCCTTTACCAGCCGCTTGGCTTCGGCGGACAGCGGAAGCTGAAATCGGGCGCATTCCTCAAAAATCTGCATCAGCAACAACGGCGCGGCGGGAATGGCCTCGGAAGATGCAAAATTAATGGCACCTTTGCGGATTTCCAGATTCGGGTTCCGCGTTCGCTGGATGGATCTGCGTTTTCGGTGTGAACCGGTATCATGCGACAGTTCATAGAGAAACATCTGCAGTTGCTGATTTAAAAACTCCATTTCGCCCTGAATTTTTCCCAGCATGCTTTCTACCGGCGACTGTCCTTTTGTTGAATGAATATCCAGTATCCTGGCCAGCTTTGGCTGGTATTCCGTATAAAGCTGGTCGCATTTTCTGCCTGCCAGCCGGTGAAGATGGTTTCTGACATGCCAGATAAAGGTCAGTGCCCGGGATAGCGACAGGAATTCATCGCTGGAAAAATAACCGTAATATTCCAGATCACGCCGGGTTCGAATATCGGATTTGATTTTGGCGATCCATCGAATGGTATGATAATCTCTGAGCCCCCCCCTTCCTTCTTTCAAATTGGGTTCAAGCAGATAGGCAGAATCCCCGAAATGCTTGTGCCGGATGGCATTGGTCTGAATCAGCCAGGTAATGAGGTCGGCAGATTGGTTTTGAATGATGCTTTCCCGAAGGTGGCTCATCAGCCGGGAGTAAAGCGGAGACATGCCGCAGACAAAACGGGCATCGAGATGCGCCGTAAACGTTTCAATGTCGGTTCTGCAAATCTCGGCACATTCCGCAACCGAGCGGGTGGCATGACCCACATCCAGACCCACGTCCCAGAGCGGATACACCATTTCCTGAATCAATGCTTCTGTCTTAGCCGGAACGGTGTTTTCAAACAGAAACAGCAGATCCACGTCCGAGTGGACGCATTGCTCTTTTCTGCCGTACCCGCCCAGGGCGATAATGGCATAAGGATTTTTTTCGATGCGAATTTCAGGGCCGACCAGGCTGGTTTCGTAACAGGTCTGAAAATAATTATCCAGCATACCCGTATGCTCGCTCATGAAATTCTGAGAATTTCCCTTAAAACCAGAGATCAGTCGTTCTCGTTTTTGTTTCAATATCAATGATGCATTATCGGGCATTGGAATAACCACCTGAAATCAGATAGAACAATCGTTTATATTGTTAAAAGTATAAAGCAACTTGCGTGCCATCGTCCATAACATGCATTATAAATATACATTTCAGAAAGTTAAAATATCGGAATGGTTTAAATGAAAATTCCAACAATACAATATTGTCGTATTTCAGGGAATAGTGGTTACAAATATGTAATTTGTCAGTGCGCCGTTTTTAAAAAATGCTTGACGCGGTAGACGGGTATGCATAATTTAAAAATGCGCAGGTTTCGCAGGATGAAGTTCAACGCAGATATTGGTTTTTTTCGAAACTATCAAAGGAGAGTGGCGGAATGATTTCAAAGCCTGTTCTGGTGACCGGTGCAACCGGTTATGTCGGTGGCCGCCTGATTCCCCTGATGCTGGAATCCGGCTACAGGGTTAGAGCGCTTGCCAGATCCCTAGCAAAGCTCCGGTCGCGTCCCTGGTCCGTTCATCCCCACTTGGAGATGATTCAGGGGGATATGCTGGATCTGGATTCGCTTAAAAAAGCGGCATCTGGCTGCGGTGCGGCGTATTATCTGGTTCATTCCATGGTTGCCAAGAAGCGGTATTTTGCCGAAGCAGACCGCAAGTCCGCTCTTAACATGTCCGCGGCCGCAACCGAAGCCGGCTTGGAGCGCATCATTTACTTGAGCGGTCTCGGCGACATTCACAGCGCCGCCTTGAGCAAACATCTGCAATCCCGCCATGAAGTGGGCGACATTCTCCAATCCGGCGCGGTTCCCTGCACCATCCTTCGTGCGGCAATGATTCTGGGCTCTGGAAGCGCATCGTTTGAGATTCTGCGATATCTTGTGGAGCGCCTTCCGGTCATGATCACTCCCAGCTGGGTATTCACCCCCTGCCAGCCCATTGCCATTCGAAATGTCCTGGGCTATCTGATAGGATGTCTCGAACATCCCGAAACCAGCGGGCGGATTTATGACATCGGGGGGCCTGACGTGCTGAATTACCGGCAGATCATGGATATCTATTCCGATGCGGCCGGTCTTCCCAAGCGATGGGTGATCCCGGTTCCTTTTTTTACACCGAGCTTGAGCGCGTACTGGATCCACCTGGTTACTCCCGTGCCGTCGTCCATTGCCGTTCCCCTGGCCCAGGGTCTCAGCACACCCGTGGTCTGCAGCGAAAATCGGATCCGGACGATCATTCCGCAGGAACTCCTTTGCTGCCGGGAGAGCATCCGGCTGGCGCTGGAGCGCTTGACTCAGGACCGGATGGATACCTGCTGGATGGATGCCGGGTTGCTTCTGCCGCCGGAATGGGCCTATTGCGGTGATGCGGCATATGCCGGCGGAACCGAGATGCAATGTGGATTCAGGGTCGTCCTGAATGCCTCGATCGAGCAGGTCTGGACCCCGATAAGCCGGATTGGCGGAAAAAACGGATGGTATTATGCCTCGTTTTTATGGCAGGTTCGCGGACTTATAGACAGGCTGTCCGGAGGAGTGGGCTTACGAAGAGGCCGGCGCAGCGCATCCCGGCTGTATACCGGCGATGCCCTCGATTTCTGGCGGGTTCTGGAAATTGATTCGCCGCATCGTTTGACGTTGCTGGCTGAAATGAAGACCCCCGGAGATGCGATTCTGGAGATTCGGTTGACCCCGCGGCCTGATGGACTCACGCAGCTTCAACTCCTTTCCCGGTTTATGCCCAGAGGTTTGATGGGAATTCTCTACTGGTATCTGCTGTACCCGTTTCACGAAATGATTTTCAGCGGCATGCTCCGGGCCATTGCCAGAGAAGTGGGCCAGCCGATCGTCTCGGGACCGGAACGCTTTACCCGGCGCATTTCCTGAAGCCGTGGAACTCGGTTGTTATCTATTGTAACGACTGATCCATTGCGAGTCTTTTATGCGCCAGCGTGAGACCTGCCAGAACAAAGGCAATGGCGCCCATTCCGACATTGTAGAGCGCAAAGCCTGCCAGGCTTGCGATCATCGCAAGCATGCACAGCCACACGGTGTTCCGCCAGATGGCAAGCCCGGCAAGGACCATGCTCGTCAATCCAAAGACCTGATTGTACATCAACTTTCCCAGCATGGATTGAATCAGACATAAGATTCCGGCGGGTTTTTCCGCACACAGGATCGTAATCACATTTGAATCCAGAAAGCCGAAGCGCATGACCGCAAAAGCCGCATATGCCACAACCAGCAGCATGCCATAGGCAAGCAGGGGACGAAGCGAGCCGGTTCTTCCCTCGTGCCAAAGTGGATATGCCAGCAGCAGGCAGATGCCCACCCAGATATCGGCCTGCCAGTTAAGCGGCGTTTCTATGTAGAATACCCCCAGGGCTGCGATGACCAGCGTTAAAGCGCAGAGCCGTTCGAGTCCGCCCGGTTGAACAGGCAGGCCCGCTTTACGAGAGAACCAGACATAGCCAAGGGCGGGAATGATAAACCCGCAGTTGTTGAAGCTGCGGTAGCGGGCATCAAAAAACAGGCTCAGCACGGCAATCAATGCAAAGGCGATCACGGCCAGGCGATTGATGGAAATCACAGATGGCAGATGCCGAAGAACGATTGGGGGGAAAAACCGTCCGCTGTCCGGTGTCTTCAAACTGATGTCGTCAGACATTGGGCAGGACCGGCTCCGCAGCAAATCCATGGAGGTTTTCAGGCTGAGGAGTTTTGGCGTGAATTTGAAAGCAATGGCGGATAGTGCCAGAAAATAGACGATGGCCGCCTGCCCGAGAACCATGGCAGCCCAGAGGTGTTCCCATCCGTTACGCGAAATGATCCAAAACTGATGGCCCTGCATCACGATCAGAACAGCGCCCGCAGCCGCAACACCCGAAAATTTCAGCCATTGAAACCCGCTCATGCCGGGGCGGCGGCCCGCGATAAACAGGGTGAGCAGGACAATGCCCGCGGACAGAGAGAACAATGCCAGCCAGTTCGGAAAATTCGAAATCGGGCCGGAAAACACCGTTTTATTGACCCGGTCCGTGTCGTACAGTCCCCAATACCCCCCCACGGCGCCTTCTTTGGCGCGTTTCCACGGCTGGTCAAATGCCTCGATCAGATTGTACTGCCAGTGTTGCTGCTCTGCCAGGGCGACGAAGCCGCGCATGAACCGCGCCTGATTTTCACGGCTGGGAAGCGCGCCTTCACGCATGCGTCCTTCCGAGGGCCATCCGGTTTCTCCGATGACAATTTCCCTGTCCGGAATTTTCCGGGCAAGCTCTTGGCGAATTTTCAGGACGTGGTCCATGGCTTTATCGATGGAAACCGGATCATCTTCCCAGTAGGGCAGAATGTGGATCATCACAAAATCTGTGGCCGGCGCCACCTCCGGGTGTTTGAGCCAGAACTCCCAGACATCGGCATAAGTAACCGGTATATCCGGCAGGGCGGACTTGACCTGGCGGATATATTCGACAAGCTGGGGCCCGGTGACTTCACGGCGCAGCAGCACTTCGTTTCCCACCACAATTCCGCGTATGCTGGATGGGAAACGTCTGGCTATATCAATGACTTTTGTCAGTTCTTTTTGGTTGAGAACCGGATCACCACCGATCCAGGCGCCCAGCAAGACCTTCAATCCGTATTTTTCGGCAAAAACCGGCACTGCTTCCAGTCCGGCGACGGAATAGGTACGGATACCGGTAAACCGGCGAGAGAGAATGGCCAGATCCTCATCTAATCTCCGGTCAGAAATGGTCAGCCCCTTCAGGCCGATATCCAGCGGCGACTGATTTTTTTCAAACGGCGCGTAGGACACGCTCTGCAGTTGATGATGGGCGCTCAGAGCCGGCTCCCTTACCAGCCGCGGATGGCCGACGGCATACCAGAAAGCTGAAACCGATATCAGGATCAAGCCGTAAACAAGGGTTATTTTCATCATTTGTTTCAACGTAATCACCTGCGGGGTTGCCGGGTATCGCAGAGGTTTTCATCCCGGCGATATCCGATTGTTGCTGTTCTTATGCATCTTTTACCCTGAGGTGGCCATGAAGGTCAACGGCAATTTTAACCTTAAGGAAGCTCCTTTTTATTGACTTCATTGGTAAAAATTACTACTGTGTAAACGTAAAGATGATACCCTGCTTCGAAATAAGCGGGGGTCAGGGGGGATTTAAGATGGCTATCCTGTTGAAAAAGCTCTCGGTCCCGCCCTTTTCCGACAATAACGGATCGGCCTCTGCCTTTCTCGAAGGCAGGGATTGCTGATTGATATTCGCCATGACATGAAGGAAGGATGAATGGGAAAACCCAAACTGAAACAACACGTCATTAACCGCGACTGGTGCAAGGGATGCGGGATCTGCGTTGAATTCTGCCCCAAAAAGGTTCTGGAACTGGATGATCTGGAGAAGGCGGTTGCGGCTCGGCCCGAGGACTGTATCTGTTGCCGGCTCTGCGAACTCAGGTGTCCGGATCTGGCCATCGAAATTCTTACAGAAGAATAGGGCGAAGATATGAGCAAAAGTATAAAATTTATTCAAGGCAACGAGGTATGTGTGGAAGCAGCCCTCTATGCGGGGCTGGATTTTTTTGCAGGCTACCCCATCACCCCTTCCACGGAAATCGCCGAGCATCTGGCCTTTCGGCTGCCGCAAATCGGCGGCAAATTCATTCAGATGGAAGATGAGATTGCCTCCATGTGCGCCATTATCGGTGCGTCCCTAACCGGCAGCAAGGTCATGACCGCAACCAGCGGCCCCGGTTTTTCCCTGATGCAGGAAGCCCTTGGCTATGCCATCATGGCGGAGATCCCCTCTGTGATCGTTAACGTGCAGCGGGGGGGGCCATCCACCGGACTTCCCACCCATGTCAGCCAGGGGGATGTGAATCAGGCCAGGTGGGGCACGCATGGGGACCATGCCATCATCACCCTGACTGCATCCAACCATCAGGACGTGTTTGCCGTGACCGTGGATGCCTTCAATCTGGCCGAAACCTACCGCACGCCGGTCATTCTGCTCTTTGATGAAGTCGTGGGGCACATGCGGGAGCGGCTTGAGATTCCGGAAAAAGGCGAACTGCCCCTGGTGGAGCGGCTTCGTACGGCGGTAAAGAGCGGTGTGGACTATCACCCTTATCTGCCCCGTGAGGACGGCCGGCTTCCCATGTCGGATTTCGGGGGGGTTCACCGCTACAACGTGACGGGCCTGGCGCACGACATGTGGGGCTTTCCCTCGGGCAACCCCCAGGTGGTTCACGGGCTGATGCGGCATCTGATCGATAAGATTCAAAACAACGCCGCAGAGATCGCACGGACCCGGGAGTATTACCTGGAGGATGCGGACTGCATTCTGATTTCATACGGGTCTTCTGCCAGATCCAGCCTTCACGTGGTTGAGAACCGCAGAAAGCGCGGGGAGCGGCTGGGACTTCTGGAGCTTCAGACCCTGTGGCCGTTTCCCGATCATATTGTCCGGGAAAGATGCCGGGCCGCAAAGACGATCGTGGTGGTGGAAATGAACATGGGCCAGGTGCTTCAGCAGGTCAAACTGGCCGTGGACCGCCCGGAACGGGTGTTTCTGGCCAACCGGATGGACGGGGTCTTTATCAATCCCACGGACATTCGAAACATTCTGCGGCTCATACAGGGAAAGGGGATATAATGGCGATAAAAGATTACATCCGGGAGAGATTCTTCCCGCATATGTGGTGCCCGGGATGCGGGCACGGCGTGGTGCTGAACGCCATGCTCAGGGCCATCGAAAACATGGGGCTCAACAAGAACGACATCGTCATGGTCTCCGGGATCGGGTGTTCCTCGCGAATTTCCGGATATGTGGATTTCCACACCCTTCATACGGTTCACGGGCGGGCCCTTGCCTTTGCCACCGGTGTCAAGATGAGCCGGCCGGAGCTTCAACTGATTGTTCCCATGGGAGACGGGGATGCACTGGCCATCGGCGGCAACCATTTTATTCATGCGGCCCGGCGCAACATCGACATGACGGCCGTTGTGATGAACAACCGGATCTACGGGATGACCGGCGGCCAGTATTCGCCGCTTTCCGGATATGGCATTTCCGCAACAACCGCCCCCTACAGCAATATTGATCAGGGCTTTGATATCGTGGAGCTGGCAAAGGCAGCTGGCGCAACATTTGTGGCGCGCACCACCACCTATCATGTTCAGCAGGTTGCCGACATTCTTCAGGAGGCCATGCAGCACAAGGGCTTTTCCGTTGTGGAGGTCATGTCCCAGTGCCCCACGTATTTCGGCAGAAAGAACAAGGAAGGCGGGGCCGTGGACATGATGAAGCGGATGAAGGATGTGACGACGCCCATGGGTTCAAAAGCCAAGGCGGCGAATCCGGAGCTGATCGAGCGGGGTGTTTTTGTTCGAAAGGAGCTGCCGGAGTACTGCGGCGAGTATGATAAAATCATCGCACGCGCACAGAAAGAGGCAATAGGGAAAGGGCGTTAACCATGGAAAGATGCAGAATGGTTTTTTCAGGCTCCGGGGGCCAGGGTGTGATTACCGCGGCCATTATCCTTGCCGAAGCCGCAGTGCTGTACGAAGATCTGGTAGCCGTACAGTCCCAGTCCTACGGGCCGGAGGCCAGAGGCGGCTCCACCCGCACGGATGTGATCATTGCGGATTCACAGATTTATTTTCCCAAGGTCACCCAGCCCAATGTTTTGGTCTGTCTGACCCAGGAGGCCTACAACAAGTTCTATCCCATCATCCGGCCCGGCGGCACGCTGATCACGGATACCCGATTTGTGAAGACCGAGCGCAAGGTGGATGCCCGGCAGGTAGAGCTGGGCATGTACCAGGCGGTGATGGAGGCAATCAAAAAGCCCATCGTCTTTAACATCTGCATGCTGGGAGCGGTGCTCGCCATCACCGAGCTGGTCAAGCCCGAATCCATCATCCGCGTGCTGGAAACCCGCATTCCCCCCAGCTTTCTGGAAATGAACCGAAAGGCCCTGGATCTGGGAATCAAAATCGTTCAGGATCTCAATGGATCCAAAAACCCATGAACATCAGTCAGGATAAAACAACCAGCCTTTCAGCGGCTGTAAAAAAATTTGTCTACAGCGGCTGCCATCTGTCCATCGGCGGATTTACAGTCAACCGGAATCCGATGGCGGCCGTTTATGAAATCATCCGTCAGAAAATCAACAACATCCATGTCTATGCCCACTCCAACGGCCAGGGCGTGGACGAGCTGATCGGCGCCGGATGCGTGTCCCGGCTGGAGATTGCCTATGCCGGAAGCGGCCGCTTTGCCCCGACCTGCATCCGGTTTAAAAAAGCCGCCCAGTCCGGCGCCATTGTCATCGAAGATTATTCCAATTACCAGATGACGTTAAGGTTCATGGCCGGCGCCATGGGCGTGCCGTTTCTGCCCACCCGCTCGTCTCTGGGAACCGATATCATCGAAAAATGGGGATTTTCAAGCCAGATGCGGGAAGAAGATTCCCGGCTTCCGGACCAGAAGCTTCAGGTCATGGACAATCCCTTCGGGTCCTGGGGAAATGCCCCGAAACTCGTCCTGGTTCCGGCCATCAACTGCGATGTCACCATCATTCACGTTCAGAAGGCGGACCGGGAAGGCACCGTGCGCATGGAGGGTCTGACCTTTTCCGATGTCGAGCAGGCCAAATGCGCCAGGCACGTGATCGTCACCTGCGAGGAGCTGGTGGCGTCCGATTTCCTTAAGGCCGGTCCGGACCAGAACCAGATTCCCTCTTTCTGCGTGGATGCCGTTGTCCATGTGCCCCACGGCGCCTATCCCACGGCCTGTTACCGTTATTACGATTATGATCCGGCCTATCTCAATGCCTACCGCAGAAGCGCCGAAGACGATGGCCGCTACAGCGCCTATCTCGAAGAATTCGTCCATGGCGTAACCGATCATCAGGGGCTTCTGGACAAGATCGGAAACAGGCAGCTGAATGCCATCAAGGCTGATCCCAGAACCGGCTATGCCGTGGGACTGGACAGGAGATAGGGAGAGCCGATATGCCGGATTATACCTTAAAAGAATTGATGACCATTGCCGCGGCGCGGGCAGATCAAGGACGGCGATATTGTCTTCTGCGGCACTGGCATTTCCATGTTGGCTGCCATGGCCGCCAAGCACATCTGCGCCCCGAACAGCGTCATTTTTTTTGAAACCGGCGCCATCGACTCCCTTCTGGAAGAAGTCCCGCTGGCCGTGGCAGACCCCAGGGTGATGTTCTGGACATCGGTGAACGGCAACCTGGCCGATGCCTTTGCCACCATGCAGAACCGGATTACAGGCCCTCATGTTGTCGGCATCATGGGCGCTGCCCAGATTGACAGGTTCGGAAACCTGAATTCAACGGCCATCGGGGATTATTTCAAACCCAAGGTCCGATTTTCCGGAAGCGGCGGGGCCTGCGATGTGGCCTCGTTCGTGGGCAGAACCATCACATTCATGCAGCATGAAAAGCGAAAATTTGTCCCCAAGGTGGATTACATCACCAGCGCCGGCTGGCTGGACGGGCCGCGAAGGCCGTAAAAAAGCAGGGCTTCCCGACGGCGGGCCGCAGTCCGTCATTACCAACATGGCGACCATGGGCTTTGATGACGTCACCAAGGAGATGTATCTGACCGGCTTTTTCCCCGGCATTACGCCGCGCCGGATTCTGGACAACATGGGCTTTGACATCGACGTGTCGCGGGCAACGGAAGTGGCGCCGCCAACCGATTTCGAGCTGAAAATACTGCGGGAAAAATGCGACCCCCAGCGCCTGATTCTGGGCTAAAACAGGCAGAGCAACCAGATTTTATCTTGTCAGGTATAAATCGCGTCTGGGGTCGAGCCAAGGGAATGCTGTCACCCAAGGAAAACCATCATGAAGATACTGGGCGTCAAATTCAAGAACATCAACTCGCTGGCCGGGGAATGGGAAATCTGCTTCGACCGGTCTCCGATCTCCGACACGGGGCTCTTTGCCATAGTGGGCCCCAATGGTTCGGGCAAATCCTCCATCCTGGATGCGATTACCCTTGGACTTTACGGCGAGACGGCGCGCCTGAGAAACCCCGAGACAGAGCATCCTGAACCTGCAGCAGAATGAATCCTTTGCAGAAGTGACTTTTTCGGTGATGGACCATCGCTATTGCAGCAGGTGGTCCGTGCAAAAGGCCGGTGAAAATACCGAGCCTGTCGAAATGTCGCTTTTTTCCCTGAACGGTGAAAAAACCCTGCTGGAAAGCCGATCCATTCCGGTTCGAAACCGCATTGCCGAGTTGACAGGGCTCGATTTCAAGCGCTTCTGCCGTTCCATTCTTCTTGCACAAGGCGAGTTTTCTGCATTTCTGAATGCTCTGGAAAACGAACGCGCGGAAATTCTTGAGAAAATCATCGGCCCGGAGATCATCCGGGAAATGGAAGAATCCATCCGAACGCGGGCCGAGCGTGAAACCGACCGGCTGCATCGGCTCAAGGAGGATGCGGCCGGATTCCAGACGCCGGACAGGGCCCGATCTTGATGAAATCCGTCAGTCCATGGAACAGGCGCGGGAAGATATCCGGGAAATTGACCGGGACCTGGAAGTACTTCGGGACCAGGAAGCCTGGCTGGAACGGGTGGAGCGGGAGCCCATGGCCGAGCAGGATGCTGCCGAGGCGCTCCGTTTGGCGGAAGACGCAGTATGCCGAGGTTCAGAAAAATCTTCAGCAGCTGGAAGAAGCTCGACCGGCCGGACTTTACCATGAAGCCCTGACACAGGTGGAGACGCTGAAGGCAAGAGTCAGAGGCGATCCAGGAGGAAGTCGTGAACCTGGAAGCGCAGATTCCGGCCCGGGAGCAACGGATCAGGGAGCTGGAGGAGCGGCTTGGCCGGATTCGCGGAGAACTTGAAGCGGCTCGGGAGCGTCTGGCGGCGCGAACCGGGGATTTTATCGAGGCCGCGACGCCTGGATCGCGACATTGCCGCAACAGGGGAGCGTTTTCTGGAGACGGTCTCCCGCCTTGAAGCCATGGGCCGGGAGCAGCGGGATACGAACCGCAAGCAATCGGATCTGGAAGAAAAGGCAAGAGGCCTGGACGGACGGAACCAGGAGCTTCTGCAGTGGCTCGAAGCGCACGCAGGCGGAGGAAAGCCTGGAGGCGGAGATACCCGGCCATGGAATCTCTTCTGACGCGGTTTATTGCAATTCGTCAACAGAAGGAGAAAAGCAGTAATGCGAGGGGCGATGCGCTCAAGGCCGAAGGGCGTGCGGCCAGGGCATTCCGGCATGCCGAAGCCGCCTTCCAAAAGGCCCGGCTTAAGGCCGACCGGCTGAGAGACCGCAAAGCCGATCGGGATGGACGCCTGCTGGCTGTATTCGATGGAGAAACTGAAGACAGCCTGAAAGTCGGCATTGACCATGGCATAAAAAAACTGGCAGCCTGCAAGGCCCTTATCCGCATCGGCCGGAAGGCTGCTGCTTTCAGAAACGTTCCGGAAGAACTGGCGGAAAACCACACCCGGATGGCGGCGCTGACGCAATCCATCTCCCTGGAACGATCCCGCCTGAAGGCCCTGGAAGGGCAGATCCGGCAGCGCGACACCATTCGCCGGTTCGATTCCTACAGAAGCTCGCTGCAGACAGGAGAACCCTGCCCCCTTTGCGGCGCATCGGACCATCCCTTTCTGGAAAAGGAGGGAATCGATTTTACTGAACTGGATCGAACCATTGGAGAGGGTGAGGAGAAAATCCGTTCTCTGCAATCTTGAACTCGAGTCCTTTCAGACCAAAGACCTGGCGATTCAGGCGCGCGTCAAAAACCTGGAGGAACTGCAACAGGAATGGGCCAGTGCATGCGGGGTGGCAGGTGAGGAATGGGCTTTCGGCCAGATAGACCCGCCTTCTGAGAGCATCCGCACGCGTCCGCAAGGAAATACGGAGTGCCCGATCCCGAATGCGTTCAGCACCTGGTGGTATGTATGGCGGGCGAAATGGACGGATCGCGCCCTGGGGCGGAAGCTGGAAAAACTCTCCAAGCGGGAGAAACTGCTGGAGTCTGGCGCGGGATCAGCATGAACCTTGTCAAAAGGCGCTGGCTCAGATTGATGACGACTTGACCCGGCTGGGTGAGAACGAGGAATTCGGTCCGCTCGGCGCTTTCAGGCCGCCTGCAGCGCTGGCAGGAACCGCTGCCGGACCCGGGCGGCGAGAAATTGCCGGTGGAGCGACTCCGGGAACGATCGGAAATGTACTGCCGGAAGCGCCGGGAGCAGACGGCGGCTGCGGATGAACTGCACTTGCTCCAAACACGGCGCAAGGACGACTCCGAAGTGCTTCAGCGGCTTGAAGCGGAGACACAGCATCTGTCCGCGGAAAGCCAAACCATCCAGAGCCGGCTGAATGAACTCAAGGCCGATCGCCAGGCCCGATACGGCGCCCTGGATCTTGCCCGCGAGCGACGGGCGATGGAAAGCCAGGTGGAAAGACTCAATGCCGAAGAGCAGTCCCTGACCACGGAAGTTGCCCCCCTTCGCCACGGTCTTTCGGCAGAGCGGGAATCCTTGCAGCGGTTGGCTGACCAGGCGCGGCAAACCCTATCAGAGGCGGAGCTTACGGAGCGGGACCTTCTGGAGCAATCCAGTGCCGCGGGTTTCGGCGCGTTGAACGACATTCGGGACGGACTGGCGATCCTTCAGGGCGAACAGGAGCTCATGAGCCGCCTGGCCGGCGCCGAGGGGGCCTTGACAGCGGCGCGCGAAGCGCTGGCAGCGCTCCGGCCCAAACACGCCACGCAGGATTCTCTCGATACGGTCCGTTGGAAAATCTCCGATGCCGTCAAGCGTCAAAAAGCACTGTAGCAGGATATCGACGGATTTGAACGCACTCTGGAGCAGCATCGGCAGGCGGAGCGCGAGTATCGCGAACTGCTTCAGGCCATCGCCGTTCAGGAAAAGGCATATGCCGAAGCCATGGACGTGCAGCGCAGCATTGAAGGGAGCAGCGATCATGAATCCGGCGGAAAACTGCAACAGCTCCTGCTGAAGCAGCTCATGGAAGAAACCAACCGACATCTGACCGCGCTGAGCAGCGGCCGCTATACCCTGAAACCGGCCAGAGAGAATGGCCTGGGTCTGTACATCGAAGACGCCCTTCAGGCAAGGGCGCTGCGGTCCGTGAAGACGCTTTCGGGCGGCGAATCGTTCCTGGTGAGTCTTTGCCTTGCCCTGGGGCTCTCGGACATGGCCGGAAAGCATCGCAAGATCGAATCCCTTTTTCTGGATGAAGGCTTCGGCGTCCTGGACGACGAGATGCTCTACAAAGTCATGTCCGCCCTCAAGGGCCTTCGGGCCAACGGCAAGACGGTCGGCATCGTATCGCACGTCAAACGGCTGGCCGAGGAAATCCCCACCCAGATCCGCCTGGAAAAAGGGCCGGGCGGATCCAGCCTTATCACGGTTGTGGCCTAAACGTCCCGACCCTAACGCCTCAGTGTCGGCCCTGACAGCACGTCATGCCGACACCAGCGCCTCCTCCTGACGTTTTCCGGTCACGTATATCCGAAACAGCAACAAGGAAACCATCGTCGCGCCAAAGAGTATGAGCGGCAGGTAGTTTCCCACCAGAAACAAGCCGCAGATACACAGCAGGGCATTTTCCCAGAACCGGGTGGTTCTTACGAAATGGCCGGTGAATGCCACGGACAAGGCGAATATGCCGAGAATTCCGCTGGCCATGGCAATGCTGAACTCGGTCCAGGTGAAATTGAGAAACAGCATGCTGGGAGCATAAACGAACATGAACGGCACCAGTCCCTTGCCCATGGAGAGCTTGAAGGCGATGACGCCGGTCTTCATGGGATCTGCTCGCGCGATACCGGCTCCGGCATAAGCGGCCAGCGCCACGGGCGGGGTGACATCCGCCAGAACGCCGTAATAGAAGACGAAGAAATGGGTGGCCAGCAGCGGCACGTTCATATCCAGCAGGGCGGGTCCGGCAATGGAGGCCAGAATGATGTAAGTGGGCGTTGTGGGAATGCCCGTTCCCATCAGAATACAGGCAATGGCCACCATGATCAGCCCGAAGAAAAGAGATGCCGATTTTGCGGTGATGAGGTCAAAAGGCGTCAGACTCGAGACCAGATGTTCCCAGGTAGCTGGACATCTGCAGCACCGCGCCGGAAAACTTGAAGCCCATGCCGGTAAGTGTGATAACCCCCAAAATAAAACCGACGCAGGCGCATGCCGCGCCGATGCCAAGGGCGGACCGGGCGCCGTTTTCCAGTCCATGGATAATTTTGGCGGGGGTCAGCGTGTTCCTGTCATCCAGTCCGGAAAAGCCAAGACGTTTCATGACCAGGGGAATATAGGAACAGACCACGGTCAGAATGATTCCCCAGAAAGCGGCCAGATAAGGGGTAAACTGCATGATCAGAAGGGTGACCATGACGGTCAGCGGAATCATCAGGTGCCAGGAGCGCTTCATGGTATGGGCAAAAGTGGGGATTTCATCCGGCCTCAGGCCTTCCAGGCCCAGTCGCTTGGCTTCCAGGTGAACCATGAGCAGGGCCGCCAGATAGTGAAAAAAAGCCGGAACAATGGCGATAAAAATAAGCTCGTTGTAGGGAATGCCCAGCATCTCGGACATGACAAAGGCAGAGGCGCCCATGATGGGCGGCGTCACCTGGCCGCCGCAGGATGCGGAGGCTTCCACCGCGCCGGCATAGGTTGCGGAAAACCCGCGCTTCTTCATCATGGGGATGGTAAAGGCCCCGGTGGTGACGGTGTTTGCAATGGGCGAGCCGGAGATCATGCCGAAAAAACCGCTGGAAACGACCGATACTTTTGCGGGGCCGCCGACAAAACGGCCGGCCAGCATGGTGGCCAGATCGATGAAAAGCTGGCCCAGTCCCGATGCCTGTGCCAGCACGCCGAACAGCACGAAATGAAAGACGTATGTGGCCACAACCCCCACGGCCACGCCGTAGATGCCCTCTGTTCCCAGATAAAGATGCTGAACGATGCGGATAATGTCATAGCCGCGATGGGCCAGCATGCTCGGCAGATGGGGGCCGAGCATGCCATAGAGCAGGGCCAGGGCGCCCACCAGGGGCAGCGTCTCTCCCATGGTCCTGCGGGCGGCTTCGGTCACCATGACAATGGCCAGAAGTCCCATGATGAACTCTGCCGGCTGCGGAAAACCGATATTATCGACGAAAATGCTTTTGAAGAAAACCACGAGATAAAGGGATATGCCGGTTCCGGCAAGCGCCAGCGGCCAGTCGAGGATGGACAGCCGGTCCCCGAAGCCTTGAAGTTTTTCCAGGGGCAGGGCGGTCAAACAGAGAAGCCCGATGACCCCGTACAGCGCCACATCCGCCCAGGGCGGCAACTGACCCGTCATGCGCTGGATGAGCTGCCAGGTGAGAAAGAGATAAAGGATGGAATACCCCAGGCCGAAGACCCAGGCGGATATCTGTCCATAATTGCGGCGCCGGGGAAAAATCAGAAAGACCAATCCCAGTACAAATGAGAGATGGACCGTGCGATGGGCCACTTCGTTCAGAAGGCCGAATCCGGCGGTATAGACATGGAACAGGCTCAGGCAGATGCATGCCACCTTGGCGATGGCGGCGGTGATGCCGGTGAGGTCGCGGAAATTGGATTCGGCGTCATACTTCTTGATGATGGCTTCGATTTCCGCTTCGCTGACCTCCGGAATCGTTTGGGATTCCGGAATCAAGTCGGTTTCGGGATGTTTTTCATTGGTCATGGCGTGTTCTCTTTATTGAAAAGTGGATCATGATTATCGCTGTGTTTTTCGATGCTCAATTCAAGGGCCTGATCGTCCCACTGGTTCAGATCGATGGTTCGGTCTGCCAGGTGCAGGCGGTTACGGTATTGCCGGTCCGTGCGCATCACCAGATGAGGGATCTGGCGGCGCATGTGAAGCAGAAACTGCCCGTCCTGCCATTCCCACCCCAGGGCGTCGGCTTCCTGTTCCAGAGACGGCAGCCCGGCTTCATGGGTTTGAAATGTCTCCGCCACCTGCACGATGCGGTCTGCTTCGATCCGGTAATCGTCACGAACAGGTGTCAGGGAAACAGAGTGAATAAAGGATAGCGAAAAGCAGCCGTCCCGGGGTATGCAATAGCGGGCCAATGTATTTCGGGCGGGAAACTGGCGAATGACCAGCGAATGCCGGCATTGTGAATACGAATGCGGAATAAAAGGGCCGCAGGCAGCCAGAAAAACGACCAGCATGGCTGCGACCCGGAAAAGCATTTATTTAATCAGTCCCTTTTCCTTGAAATAACGTTCAGAGCCGGGATGCAGGGGAATGGAAATCGACTCCAGGGCCGTCTGCAGGCTGATTTGTTTTCCCATGACATGCACCTTGCCAAGGGTCTCTGTATTTTCATAAAGGGCCTTGGTGAGCTGGTAGGCCATTTCATTGTCCAGCTTGTCGTGGGTGGCCCAGATGGCGCGTACGGCGATGGTGGGGACATCGGCGGTCTGGCCCTTGTAAGTGTTGGCTCCGCAGTATTGCCTTGGCGTAGTAGGGGGATACGGACTGCAGCTTGTCGATGCCGGGGCCGGCCAGGGGCAGAATCTTGATGTCATGGGCATTGGCCAGTTCGGTGATTGAGGCTGTGGGGGCGCCGGCAGTGATCAGGCTGGCGTCAAGATTTCCGTCCTTGATTTTCTCAACCGACTGGGCAAAAGAGGAGTAGTCTTCCTTGACATCTTCCCGTTTAAGGCCATGGGCCTCCAGGAGGTCGCCCAGAAGCTGCCATTGTCCGGAACCGGGCGAGCCCGAAGATACGGTTTTTCCCTTGATATCGGCAAAAGAATTGATCTTGGCGCCGGCGCGCACCACGATCTGAACGGTTTCAGGATACAAAGATCCCAGGGCGCGCAGGTTGGTCATTTTCTTGCCGTCAAACTGTTTGATGCCCTTGTATCCGGCATCCAGAATATCGGCTGCGACAAAAGCGGACTCGATCTCGGCACGACCCAGAAGCGTGGCGTTGGCGACCGAGGCGTTGCTGGTTTCGGCGGTGGCGGAGAGCTTTTTCCCGTCAATGGTAACCGTGTTGGACAATAACTGGGCCAGCATGCCGCCCAGGGGGTAGTAGGTGCCGCCGGTGCCGCCGGTGGCAATCGCAAAAAAGACCCGATCGGCTGCCGGCGCCGGGGCTGCAACCAGAGCTACCATCAGGGCAGCTGCCATCATCCATGCCATACCTTTTTTCATTTGAAACCTCCGCGTTTGTTAAGATTGATAATTAGAAAATGGTTATGAACAAAAAATGGAGCAAAACAAGTCATCCAGGTCATCATGGATTACATATTAATGCCAAATCATAAGTATATTTTTGTACCTTGTGAAGGTTTGTTGTGTCAACAGAAATTTAAATAACAAGAAAAGGGAATGATAATGAAGAACAGGCGCCCGTCACTTACGGGAATTCGAAAAAACCCATGAGCAGGACGGGCGAATGAGGACACAATTATGGCGGCGCTTCTTCAGTGAAGCCAACGTGCCAACCATGTAGCAGATGGCGTCTGGAAACCCCAGAATTGGTGCGTTTCTGGAAATGTTGGTGTTCTCAAAAAATCAGGCCGAAAAAGATTTGCGAATGAAAAAGCACAGCAGAAAATATCAGGAAACGCTTTCTTTTAATGTCGATAGCCTTTTTGCAGCAGCCTGGCGAACACCTTCATCAACATCTATTTCCGCCATTTTGGCCAGAACGGCTGGGTCTTTCAGCATCTCTATGCCTTCCTTGCGGTATTCCGGATTTTTATGCATGTGCCTTGGAACAAACAGATCTGTTATTCTGAATCCCATATATTGCCTCCTTTCAAATTTCAGGAATCCGGTTATTCGGAAACCCCGATGTCCTAAATAAAAAAGCCGCTATCACGAATTAATCGTGATAGCGGCCCGACTATCATTCTAACCTCTGGGAATACGATGTTCCCAGACCCGAAAAAAATTAATTATTGTCTGTTGAATGAAAAGGCGCAGTCAGCACCCAAAAAAATTCTCAAACAAATAATCTATTCTTTCTTCCCCTTTACATAAACATGTAACTGTTTTTTGACACAGCTTTCGCTGCTCTTCTTTAAGCATTGCTCCAAATAAACAGCCCGTTAAATACGATTCAATTATAATATCTATAAAATCAATTTGTCAAGATTTATTTTATAGGGTAACCTTATGCTGTTATGAGCGCATATCACAGATCATTGACACGGTGGTGCTTTTAGCATATTGATACAATTCAGTTTGTCCGCGACCGCCTGATGGTGCAGGCACCCGGATTGTCTTCTATGTCACTGCTGCGGAACAACATGGCAGTACGAACGGCAATCTTCTAAAGCAGCAGTTTTTCAGGACCTCATGACAGCCCGGCAGCTTCCATTTCACTGGAAATCCTTTGGCCTGAGGATTATTCTTCCTACCGGCCTTACCATTGCGCTTTTTATCCTGGCGCTGTTTATGTTTATCATTCCTACCATTGAAAAAAACAGCATGGACCGCAAGCGGGAGATGATCCGCGAGCTGACCAATTCGGCCTGGAACATTCTGGCAAAGCTGGAGAATGATGAGCGATTGGGTGTGCTGACCAGGGAGCAGGCACAGAAGCAGGCCATTGACCAGATCCGCAACCTGCAATACGGCCAGAAGATGAAGGACTACTTCTGGATCAACGACATGCACCCGCGCATGGTCATCCACCCGTACCGCACCGACTTGAACGGCTCGGATTTAAGCGACTACCAGGACCCGAACGGCAAACGGGTTTTTGTGGAATTTGTCAGCGTGGTGAAGAAAGACGGTTCCGGCTATGTCGACTATATGTGGCAGGACCGCGACAATAAAAATCTCGTTGTGCCAAAAATATCCTATGTGAAGGGGTTCGCGCCGTGGGGCTGGATCATCGGCACCGGGATTTACATTGGTGATGTTCAGGCGGAAATCACCCTGCTGATACGTTCCGTCACGAAGATTTCAGGGGTTATTCTGCTGCTGATGCTTCTGCTGCTGGCCATCATTATCCGTCAGAGCTACCGCACCCAGAAACAGCTGTGGGCTGAAGAAGAGGAGCTTAAAAAAACCCAGGCCAGCCTGTTTTTTGCAGAAAAAATGGCTTCCCTGGGAAAGCTTTCGGCAATGGTCGCCCATGAAATCAATAATCCGCTTTCCGGGATTCTATCCTATGCCAAGCTTTCATCCCGATATCTGAGCAAAGCGACCGATGACCCTGCAATCGTCGCGGAGATCAATGCAAATCTCTCTTTTATCGCTGCAGAGGCCAAGCGCTGCGGTAACATCGTCAAGAATCTGATGCTGTTTGCAAAACGGGCTTCAGGGGAAGTGAAAGATGCTCATCTCAATGAAATAATTGATGTAAGCTTGAAAGTAATTGATCACAGCGTCCGGATGAAAAACCTGGAGCTCAGGAAAGCGTTGGGCCAGGGGGATGATGTGATCCAGTGCGATCCGGGAGCCATTCAGCAAATCCTTATCGCCATGATTGTGAATGCCATCGAATCCTCTCCTCCCGAAGGAGTCATTATCGTCTCTACAGACTGTCATGATCCGGCCTGTGTCCGGATCATGCTGAAGGATTTTGGAGCGGGGATTCCCCCTGACGAACTGCCGCAAATATTTGAGCCTTTTTTCTCGACAAAAGAATCCAACAAGAGCTTGGGGCTGGGTCTGGCAGTGGTTTACGGCATTGTTCAGCGGCACGGCGGCGCCATCAGCGTGGATTCGCAAGTGGGTGCGGGTACCGAATTTATGATCACCCTGCCCCGCAAACAGCAGACCCTTGCCAACCAGACGAAACAAAGGAGCTTTGCACGATGAAACCAGCCGACATTGGCATACTGATTGTAGATGATGAAGCTTCGGTACGGGATGCCCTTTATAAATGGTTCATTCTTGACGGCTACCGGGTAGATACGGCCGGTGACGCAACTGTCGCTCTGAAAAAACTTCAGGACGATGTGTGGGATATTGTTCTGCTCGATATCAAAATGCCGGGAATGGACGGGCTGGAACTGCAGCGGCGAATCAAAAAGATTGATAAGGACATCATAACGATTGTCATCACTGCTTTTGCCTCGGTTGATACCAGCATCCAGGCCCTGAAAGAGGGCGCGTTTGATTATATCGTCAAACCCATCGACCCTGATGATATGAGCCATCTGATCAGAAACGCCGTACAGCAGCGGCGCCTGCTTACGGAAAACCTGAAGCTGCGCCAGCAGCTTGAGGAAATATCCTTTTCGGATGAAATTGTGGGAGAAAGTACGGGGATTAAAAAAGTCATGGAGAAGGTTGCCACGGTCGCGCAGACCGATTCAACCGTCATGATCCGCGGTGAAAGCGGAACCGGCAAGGAACTGATCGCCCTAGCCATCCACAGCAACAGCAACCGCAGGTATTTTCCCATTATCACCATCAATTGCGGCGCTTATACCGAAGGTCTGCTGGAAAGCGAACTCTTCGGCCATGAAAAGGGAGCTTTCACCGGGGCGCTGTACCGCAGGCGGGGCAAGCTGGAGATGGCCGACAAGGGAACTCTCTTTTTGGATGAGATCGGCAATATCGGGGAGAAGATGCAAATGGACCTGCTGCGGGTCATTGAATCGCGGCAGTTCACCCGGTTGGGCGGAGACAAGCTTATCAGCGTTGATTTCAGGATAATCTGCGCGACCAACAAGGATCTGGAAAAGGCGGTCAGGGAAGGCAGCTTTCGCGAAGACCTGTACTACCGGCTTAATGTTTTTTCGATAACCCTGCCGCCGCTGCGCGAGCGAAAATCGGATGTTCCCCTGATCGCGCGTTTTTTTATGAATAAGTATTCCCAGGCGATGAACAAAAATGTCACCGACATCTCTCCGGAAACACTGGATATGCTTATGAAATACAACTGGCCGGGGAATATCAGAGAACTGCGCAATGTTATTGAACGGGCGATGGTGGGCGCGCGGGGACCGCGCATTGAAATAAGCGATTTGTCTTTCCCCTTCCATCCGTCTTCGGAACCTTTAAGCGACGAAACCCTGGAAACAGTGGAAAAAAATCATATCCGAAACATTCTGGGCCGCACCGGCGGCAAGGTCGCTCAGGCAGCGGCAATCCTCAAGATCAGCCGCCTGACACTGTATAATAAAATAGAAAAGTACAAGTTAAAAAAATGATTTTACCTTTGCGCCGTGCTTATGTCCTATATCTACCTTGTTCCCATTCATCTGCACAGTACCGGCTGTCTTGAAGCGCTTAAGCGCTGTGTTGAGCGCGCCTTCGGCATCAGGACGAAATGCAGCTCATTTAAAATCGACCTGCCGGGGACTTTCGATCCCCTCAGAAGGCAGTATTACGCCTCTCTTATCCTGCGGCAGCTGATTGCGTCCCCTCCCTGCGGATGCGTATAAAATCCTGGGGATTACCGCCGTGGACCTTTTTATTCCCATTCTCACCTTTGTTTTCGGCGAAGCACAACTTGACGGCATCGGGGCGGTGGTTTCGCTGCACCGGCTCAAGAACCAGTTTTACGGCCTGCCGGAGGACAACGGCCTGATGCAAGACCGGCTGCTGAAGGAGGCCGTGCATGAGCTGGGGCATACCTTCGGACTGCTCCATTGCGCTCAGCCAGGCTGCGCGCTTAACGCATCCACTTATGTGGAGGACATAGATCAGAAATCGTGCGAGCTTTGTTCAAACTGCCGTGAGGCCATCGGATTGAAGTGAGTTTCACTTATCCGTTTTTAATTTTTTCACCACCGTCAGCCATGGTGAACCCCAGATGGGGCTCGAATATGACGCCTGCGGGAATAACGACAGCAGGCCTGGATGTCTTGATGGCGAAGGTCAGCCCGGCCCCCACGATGAGCATCATCGCGGCCAGTATAAAAGCCGAGTTGAAGCTGCCGGTGGCTGTCAGCATCATCTGGGATACCCTGCTCATGACAAAACCGCCGGCACCCCAGGCCGAGAACAGGATTCCATAGTTCAAGCCGAACGACTTGAGTCCCCATAGATCCTTGGTGAAAGACGGAAACAGGGACAGGTTTGACCCATAGCTGAATCCGATAAACGTTGCCAGCAAGAGCATCAGGACCGCGCTCGAGTGCGCTGACCCGACCAGCGAAATGGCGGCAAGCATCAGCGCTGCCTGCAACAGAAGCATCAGCAGCAGCGTATAATTTCTCCCGATTTTGTCGGATAATATTCCGGCGATAATGCGACCGCCGGCGTTTCCCACCGCCATGATGGCCACTGCCAGAAATGCTGCATTGGGCATGCTCTTCTTGGCCATGCCGGCAATGCTGCTGATAACCATCAGGCCCACGCCGGAACCGATGAAATAGATAAACCAGAGCACATAAAAATTGGCTGATTTCAGCATTTCCCGGGGAGTGGCATCAACGCTCAGTGTGACTTTTTTTAACCGCTCCCTTTTTATTCTGTGTTGCTGCTTCAGGCACATAGCCCTTCGGAGGATTAATCAGCAGCAGGGAAAGTCCGCACACCACAAACAGAAATGCAAAGCCAAACACCATCATGGATTTATTGATGCCGATGCTGTTTAAGAGATACTCAGACAGAGGCGCAATATAAACTGATGCAAGGCCAAAGCCTGACACCACCAGCCCTGCGATCAAACCGGTTTTTGCCGGAGGGAACCATTTCAGGGCCGGCGGCGTTGCCGCGGAATAGCCGAATCCGAATCCCGCGCCTGCCAGCACGCCGAAACCCAGAACCCATGCTGCGTAACTGTTGCTCTGTGAGCACAATAGCAATCCCATCGCTACGAGAATGCCGCCGATAAAAGCGGTTATGCGCGGCCCGATCTTATCCTGGCACTTGCCGGCAAGGATCATTGAGAATGCAAAACAAAGACAGCACACCGAGTAGGGGTCATTCATCTGCGCCGCACTCCAGCTGAAAATACCATCTTTTGCCTCAATTGATTTTGCTATGGAACCCTTGAAAATACTCCATGTGTAGAGAATACCAAGTGCAAGGTTAATACCAATTCCTGCGAATGTTACGATCCAGCCTTTGTTTTTTACTGCCTGTGCCATACCGCCTCCTTTGGGTTATGAACTGCTTCTGGCGTCAATTGCGATTCTGCCTGTGATTGCCTGATGGTGGGCAGGCACAGACAAATGCCTTGCCGAAACGATGATCAAGGCCAAATACACGAACCCCTACATTTATCGGGTTAATGTTAAGCAATATCCATGCCAGATGAGAAGAAAAACTTATGGCATAGAATATAATAACATAACAACAGATAGTTACAACATTCCCAGACAGGCAGGAAAATAATCGATTGCGTTTGAATAGGGGATCATATTGTTCAAAAATTATACATTAAATAAATTCCTTCAGAATAATAAAAATTCTGAAGATAATTCATATAATTAAGTCAAATCGTGTTGTTAATATTTTATACAGCACGCTGTTAACATATTAAACAAAATGAAATCGTAAACGGCCATGACCACAATTTCGGCGTTTGACCTAACAGATATCTCTGGACTCCGGCGTTCGCCGGAGTGACGATGTTCGGGATTTATTACGAGGTCATCAAGAATTGGCGGGTATAATATGAAAAAAGCGGATGAAAATCTTGCGGACTTCACTGCGATGGCTTGCCCCTGAAAAAAGCGCGCGTCCTGCGCATCCGGACAAACCAGGCCAGCTTCTGAAAGTCCCACTTCACAGCGCCTATTTGCCGCGAGGCATTGGGGGTTTCCGTACAGAAGCTGGTGATGCATATCTCGGGGCGGATGTCGGCGGGAAAGATGCAGGGTCCCCTGCTGTTTTCAAGAAAAATGCAATCCGCGGTGAACAGGCATTTCAAATGTTTCAGCCGCTTTTCGATTTCAGCGTCAAGGTCGGGCATCAGGCTCAGGATATATAAAAAATCTTCCATGCCGATGATTTCATCCAGGTAAACATTGCGGCAGCACAACCCCTGACATCCGTTCAGGCATCTATTCAGATAAGGCCTGGACGCCTGGATCAGTGCCTGCTCGACTGCCTGGATTTTCATACAGACTTTCGCCAGGGCCAGGCTGTCTCCTGGATCAAATGATTGCCGTATGCGACGGGCTGCATTGAATTCGTAAACCAATCCCATCCCCATCTTCTTCCGAAACAGATAAGGTTGATCATGATCCCGTAAATTCAAAACTGATGTGTTTCTGCATCTTGTCGATTCGGGCAAATATTTCTTTCAACATGGTCTGCTCGATTCGCGTCAGTTTCTTGGGATTGACATAATTGTTCGGTCCGGTTTTGTCAATCAGGACAGCATTCACCTGACGGGAAAACCGGAGCTGCATCAGAAATCCATAGGCATGTTCCAGCTCGCTGTAAGTATCCCATGTCAGTTTTTTCTTGTAATACAACTGCAGCATCCGCTCGGGTGTGTTGGTTTCGGCAATCCCGTATTTCAGCGAATAGATGCGGATGATGTCGATAATCGGCATCATCGCGCTTTTAATGTCAAAGGAATCCCGATACTCTCCCTTGGACTCCACGATAAAATTACGAAAAAAGCCAAGCGGCGACTTGAAATACAGGGCGTTTTCGGTCATATGCCGAAAAAATCCGGCCCATCCCGAGCAGCGTATCTCATCAAATACTGGCGAAGATCGCTGACAATGGCCATGTCGCCATATCCGCCCCGGAAGTCGAAAAAGATACTGGCCTGCAGCAGATCTTCCGCCTCTGCCTGATGGGTCCAGTTTGAAAAATACTGTTTCCAGACCGAGACCGGTTGACACCACTTGGGGTTCTTGGCCATGACGTCCCCTTTGCAGAAATCATACCCGACCTGATCCAGCCAGGTGCAGACCGTTTCCGCCAAAGCCATGAAATACGCGCGGACTTCTTCCGCGGACGATTCGGAAGGGTCTTCATAAATAATGGCATTGTCCTGGTCCGTTTTCAGGGTCTGCTCCATTCTCCCCTCGCTGCCCATGACCATGAACGCGAACCGGCAGGGCGGCTGTCCGATTCTTGCGATGGCCATGTCAAGCAGTTTGACCAGAATCGTGTCGGAAACGGTCGTGATCAGCCGGGTCAGGTTTTTGGCTTTTGCCCCGTTTCGAATCAGATTCTGAACGACCGCGGGCAATTGCTGCTTGCAGATGGGAAATTTCGTCAAGGCTGTCGGAAGATTGAATTTCCCGGATCAGGAACAGCGGAGACTGGCCCTGAGAGACCAGAATGTCCTTGTTCGTGATGACTCCCACAACCGAATCGTTTGGACCGATAACCGCCATGTGTTTCACGTTCTCCTGCATCATGGACATCAATGCCTCGAATACCAGGGCTTTTTGAGAAATGCTTCGCAGCGGGGTGGACATAATGGCGGAAATCGGCTCCAGTATGCTCAATCCCGTGGCAATCACCTTCTTGCCGCAGATCGTTGTCAGTAACGATTCCAATGAAATCCCCCTGCGCTATTTTTAACCAGAATGCTGCTGCAGCGGTGACGGGTCATCAGTTCCGCGGCGGCTTGAATGGTCATATCCATCAGGCAGAAAACGATGTCCCGCTGATAAAGGTCTTCGATCGACTGGTTGAGGTATTGAAGGGATTCCTCGCGGGGATGAATCGTCCGGGCCACGATGGATGCATAGGAACGGTCCAGCATCCGCTTTCCAAAGGTGTCGGTAAAATACTCGCTGAAGGATTCGAACCGATTGCAGACATCCAGAAACCGCTGTCTGGGCCACGTGTAAAAATGGGTGTCTTCCGTGGTTTTGAGGGAGCGGATGGAAATGGAGTTGTTCAGCAGCATGGAGATGCCGCCAAAGAGACTGCCTTCGCTGATCTGGTCATGCAGCGTGATATGATTGCTTTCCTCAAAATAGCGTTCGGCCGCACCTTTCTGAATGATATACAGCGCATCGATACGGGAGATGCCCTGGGTGAATACGATTTGATCCTTCGGGTGAATAGACAACGGACAGCTCCGAGGCAATTCCGGCGATCTCGGATTCCGGCAGAAAAGAAAAAGGGACTGTGTTCAGCAGAAACTGTTCGGCCTGCTCGGAGACAATCATGGCGGCATAGGAGGCATCCGTCATCTTCTGGCTGAACGTATCGACAAAAAATTTGGAGACAACCGGATGACGATTGCAGATATCCAGAAACACCTGGCCCGGAATAACATAAAATGTCGAATCCCGTGTCGCCTTGGCCGTTTTGTCTGCAATGCCCGCATTCAGCAGCAGGGAGATGCCGCCAAAAATTTCCCCTTCCTTCAGGACGCTTTTCTGTTTGGCGAGATCCTGCAGAAATTGCTCGCACTGGGGGGCAAAAATTTCCCCTTCCTTCAGGACGCTTTTCTGATACTTTTCACACGACTGCTGATCGTGAAGCTCCAGAGACCCGCTTTTGACGATGTAAAGGTTTTCTACCTGCGACCGGCCCTGAAGGAACATGATCGTTCCTTGCTGGAATCACCTCAACGTGCATGGCTTGAATAATTTTTTCCAGTTCGGATTCCGGCAGAGATCCAAACGGCTGGATCCGCGACAGCCAGGCAACTGTCTGGCTATCCATCGTGACAGATACATCTGAATCGGGTGCGGTTGAAAAATAAGGAGTTCCCATCGCCAATCCTGATGTCACTGTTAACAGGTATGAATCGGGCATTCGCCCACATATATGAAAATGACACCTTCCCCGTTAATACCGTACTTTGGCATAATCGGTTTTCTGCGATGCCAGAATCGCATCCTTCAATGTCAGAATATTTTTTCTGGCCAGAAGCGGCAGAAATTTCAGAAAAATCTCCGCGGTGGCCATTGCATCGCCAATCGCGGTATGTCTGCCCCGGATGCAAAGCCCCAGGCGTTCGGCAATGGTTCCCAGGCTGTGATACCGGTGTGCGGGATGCAGCACCGCAGACAAAAACAAGGTATCCAGTACCGGCTGTGTAAACCGGATGCCGGTGACGGGTTCCTTGACTTGAAACATGCGCATGTCAAAGGCCGCATTATGCCCGATCAGAACCGTGTTTTCGCAATACCGTATAAATTTGGACAAAGCAACATCGATGGTGGGCTGGCCTTTCAGCATTTCGGGTTGAATGCCGTGAATTTTGATGGATTCGCATGCTCAGGGACCGCTTTGGATCGACCAGAATGTTGAAGACATCGTCATGAAGCAGCTTGTTGTTGACGATTCGAACCGCGCCTATCGAGATGATTTCATCTGTTCGGGGGTCAAGCCCGGTGGTTTCCGTGTCGAATACCGTATAGGTGATGTTGGTCAGCAGGTTTTCCTGAAGCTCAAGGCTGGCTTCGGGCCGGTTGAACAAATCAAAATCATAAAATTCCGGCCGGCTGGAATCGATCAGGGTTATGGGTGAAATGGTTTGAAAATCACTGGGCGTTGCGCAGGAGGATTCGATCATGTCCTTCATGCGAAGCGTGTTGTCATGGATCAGCTTCAACATCTGATTGTGCTGGAATGAATCAATCTGGGAATGCGCCAGCAGGGTTTCAACCGATGAACGGATATCGTCCAGTCCGCTTTGAAAACCGGAAAGCATCTGCATGACCGTCCGTCTGGCCTCCAGGGTCAATGCCTGGGTCAGATCATGGATGATGAGAATAAAACCTGCCAATTGCTTGCGATATTCCAGAATCGGAACCATCTCGACACTCAAGCAGATTTCCCATCGGGCCGGTAATGGAAAAAAAAGAAACCGGATGATCTTCAGGATCATTGAGTTTTCCAGACATTTCGGTCACGGCGCGATCGATTTGAACCGGGTCTATGACACTGGTAATACTCCGGCCCAATCCCAGAAACGGTCCGCTCAGGGTTTCGGGATTGGGATAGTCACAGGTATTTTCCGGAACCGTCAACACCTCCTGAGCTTTTTGATTATAAAGCAGAATCGATCCAAACGGATTGCAGATGACCACCCCTTCGGGCAATTGCTCCACAATGGCTGCCAGAACATTTTTGTCCTGCTCGATTTCCTGACGAACCTGGCGGATTTTTTCCGATACGCCGGCATTCAGGGCTTCATAGCGTTCAGCGCCTTCGTTGATCAGAGCAACCAGCCGGTTCATGTCTCTGCTGGCATCGATTTTAATCCGGTGGGACGGGTTGACCGTATAGATCACCAGTGTTTCATCGGCAATCTGAACGGTGGGAAGGACATAGGTGTATAACACCGCATCCAGCCACACGATCCATCCGCCGATGAACATGACGATCATGGCGACAACATACACCATGTGCTGGTGAACCAGTTCGATAAGCTGATTCTGCTCATCCGGGGTAAACTGGCTCCAGAACAGGCCGGCAAGGGTGATAAACACCGCAGCGGTAACTGTCGCGGAAAGGGCGACAAACAGCCAGAATTTTTTGTGAGAGTCCAAATGAATCGGTTCCAGAATAAACAACCGGTGCAGCACGCTGCACCGGTTGAGGTTATAACATTGTCATTCCCGGGCTTCGACCCGGAATACGTGATTGATACTTATTTCCGGCCGGCGGCATAACCCGATTTTGACCAGGGCCTCCTCGATTTCCCCCAGAATTGCCGGGTCATCGATGGTTGCGGGCATTTTGTATTCCTTGTTGTCCGCAATTTTCTGAATGGTGCCGCGAAGAATCTTTCCGGACCGGGTTTTGGGCAGCCGTTTGACCACGGTGGCGATTTTAAAAGACGCAACGGCCCCGATCCTGTCCCGGACCATCTGAACCACTTCCTTGATAATCTGGTTCGGGTCTGTTGTGATACCGGCTTTTAAAACGATAAAGCCCACCGGAACCTGGCCTTTCAGGGAATCCTCCACGCCAAGAACCGCGCATTCGGCCACAGCCTGATGATCCGAGAGAATTTCCTCCATCGCGCCCGTCGAAAGCCGGTGACCGGCCACATTGATGATGTCATCGGTTCGGGACATGACATAGACATAGCCGTTTTCATCAATATATCCGGCGTCGGCTGTCTTGTAAAACCCGGGAAATTCCTCAAGATAGGATTTGATGTATCCGGCATCGTTGTTCCACAGCGTGGGCAGGGTTCCGGGCGGCAGCGGCAGCTTGACCACCAGCGCGCCGATGTCTCCGGCCTTGATCGGATTGCAGTTGGCATCCACCACCTGAACATTCATGCCGGGAGCCGGAACTGTCGGTGATCCGTGAATCACCGGATACTGATGCAGCCCCATGCAGTTGGCGGCAATGGCCCATCCGGTTTCGGTCTGCCACCAGTGATCGATTACCGGAACGCCGATATTGTTTTCCGCCCATTTCAGGGTATCCGGGTCCGAGCGTTCGCCTGCCAGAAACAGTGTTTTGAAACAGGACAGATCGTACCCTTTCATCAGCTTGGCTTCCGGATCTTCCCGTTTGATGGCCCGGAACGCAGTGGGCGCCGTAAACATGGCCTTGACCTTGTGCTGAGAGATCACCCGCCAGAAGGCTCCGGCATCCGGTGTTCCCACGGGTTTGCCTTCATAAAAAACCGTGGTGCAGCCTTTTAAAAGCGGGGCATAAACGATATAGGAATGCCCGACCACCCATCCGACATCGGATGCGGCCCAGTACACATCGCCTGCCTCCACATTGTAGATGGCCTTCATGGTCCATTTCAGCGCCACCATATGGCCGCCGTTGTCCCGCACAACGCCTTTGGGGATGCCGGTTGTTCCGGATGTATACAGAATATACAGCGGGTCCGTCGCAGCCACCGGCACACAGTCCGCCGGTTTGGCCTTTGCCATCATTTCATTCCAGTCCAGATCCCGGCCGGGGATGAGGGCCGCTTTTTCCATGGGCCGCTGCAAAATGATGCAGTGCTCCGGTTTGCTGGCGGCCATTTCAATCGCCTGATCCAGAAGGGGTTTGTAGGGGATGACCCGCTTGACCTCGATACCGCAGGATGCGGTAATCATGATTTTGGGTTTGGCATCGTTGATCCGGGTGGCCAGTTCGTTGGGCGCAAACCCGCCGAATACCACGGAATGAACCACTCCCAGCCGCGCACAGGCCAGCATGGCAATGGCGGCTTCCGGAACCATGGGCAAATAGATGATCACCCGATCGCCTTTTTTGGCGCCCAGGCTGTCCAGTACGCCGGCAAACAAGGCCACTTCATCCCGAAGCTGGGAATAGGTGTAGGTTTTGATGGTGTCTGTAACCGGGCTGTCATAAATCAGGGCAGGCTGATTGCCGCGGCCGTTTTCAACATGAAAATCCAGTGCATTGTAGCAGGTATTCATGATGCCGCCGGTAAACCAGCGGTAAAAAGGCTTGTTCGAGTCGTCCAGCACCTTGTCCCATTTTTTATACCAGTGGCAGTCATTGGCCGGCCCGGCCCAGAAAGTGTCCGGGTCGTTGATCGATTGGGTAAACGCCGCTACATACGGATTGGTCATCAAGCATTCCTCCTCTCACACAAATAAAGGGCGGAATCGCTTCCGCCCCGGTTTTAAACACGTTAATCAAAAATTATATAAATGGGATTTATCCCCACATGCCCATGCCAAAAGACGATGTAAACAGGATAATAAAAGCAACAATCCCGATCAACCATTTATCCTCTAATTTCATAATGACCTCCTTAGTCAAAATCTACATGATCGCACGTCTTGCAAAAAAGCACAGTTGATTCCGTTGAGAGCATAACCATTTCGGTTATTCCTTGACCACGATGTTTTGTTCCTTTTCCGCCCGTGCGATCTGCGTGTCGTTGGTGGTGGAAAATTCTGCTTTAAAGCACAATGCCCACATCATGACGATGCCGATTGTCCACCAGGCGATCTGCCAGGACCACAGCGGCGGAAAACCCGCAAATTTAAATGCGGTGTTGCCAAGAATACAGGCAGGGCCAATGGCAAAGAAATACCACAGCGGTACGGCGAACTTCATGACGCTGCGCCATTGGACCGCGCTTGCGGACGGTGCGTCCACGCTGTCCAGCCACTGACGGATTTCCGCCTGCCGGTCGATGGTTTCCTGATCATCCTTGATGCCAAGACCCCTGCAGATAAAGGCAACGATCAGCCCCACAAACGTCCCCCAGAACGCGCAGTGCATGGACAAGGGGTTGGGCCATACGGCATAGGTCAGATACACCGCGAGCATGCCGGCGGCAACGCCAAGAACAGCGCCGACCCTGGGGAATTTGACGCCCCAGCACACGCCGATCAAAAGGACGTACATCACAAACCCGAATGCCGTGGCCAGAGCTCCCAGAATAACCAGGGCCGCCTTGGAATTGATGCCCACATACAGGGCTGAAATGGTCAGTACCGTGGTCAGAATACGGTTCACCCAGATCTGTTCCGCATCGCCGGCCTGCTGATTCCGGATCAGGCGCCAGTAGACATCGCGAAGCAGAATGGATCCGCCCGTGTTGATGTAGGGGGCTGCCGT
Organism: uncultured delta proteobacterium; assembly: GCA_963704205.1. Classification (GTDB taxonomy): domain Bacteria; phylum Desulfobacterota; class Desulfobacteria; order Desulfobacterales; family Desulfatirhabdiaceae; genus RAAP-1. Next base: position 168,123 of record CAVPHN010000012.1, on the reverse strand, counting down.
GGAATGGATGGCGGCGATAGCGCCCATGAAGACCAGACCGATCATGAACGGCGGCAGAAACTGCTCGATCAGAAGTGGAACAAGGGTCCTGTCTGACATGCCTTTAAAAGCCTCAACACCTGCCACTTCCAGAACTTTTCCGCCCATGCCCTGAAACGCGGTAAAATAGAACAGGGCGAAACCGACCACGAATGTGGACATGAAGGTCTGCTGCCAGGCTAAGGGGTTTCGGGGATTTGATGCCGAAAAATGTCATGGTGAATGCCGGTGAGGACTGAATGCCCATCAGGGCGAACATGTAGGTCAGAATCATCACGGCTGTCCAGGACGCCGCGCCTTTTTTACCCAGTCCAAAGGTCATGACATCGGGAACCGTCAGAAACTTCGGGTCGAGTTTGGCCAGGGAGGCGGAAAATCCGCTCCAACCGCCAAACTGGGGCTGATTAATAACATAAACGCCCAGAATAATGATGCCGCCGACCAGAAGAACGAACTGCAGCACGCCGACATAGGCGCCGGCTTTCATGCCGCCGGTGACCACATAAAACCAGACGATGGCTGCCAGAAACAATGCACCGGTGACAAAATCGACACCCGTGATAACGTTGAAGAGCGCACCGGCTGCCATCAACTGAACCGCGGAATAAAAAATCGAATAAAGAACAGCGGTCAAAACCACCAGATAACGGAGAGGCTCGCTTTTGTAATAATAGGCATACATGTCACCGGGCGTTACGAACCCATAGCGTTTGCCCAGGAGCCATTGCCGTTTGGCGAAAAATGTACCGGTAATGGGAATGGTGAGTACATAAAACGAGGCAAAGGCATAGGCCAGACCATCCCGCCAGATAAGACCCGGATGGCCGATGAATGTCCAGCCGCTGAAGGAGGCCGCAGTTGCAGCCATGAGAAAGGCGATGAAAGGGACGGACCGTCCGCCGATGGCATATCCGGCCGCGGTTTTTTCTTTGAAAAAGCCCTTCATGCCTTCGTAGAACGAATAAACAATATAAAGACCCAGCAATAGATAAACCCATGTAACAGCACTCATACATTATCCTCCTTGAATTACTCTGCCTGCAAAAGGTTGACCGGCCGAAATGGCCGAACGGGCCAATTGTCACATGATTTAAATGCTTCTCCACCACCTCCTTTGTAATTTATTCATCGTATGTTCATTAATGTAATTGGATGTAACTGGAATTTTGTCTCATGAATCCCGAACTGCAATGGCAATGAGAGCGAAAACAAGATTGGCCTATATTAAGTGAATTTAATTTATTTGTTATTGTTTTGTAAAATTTTTTTAATATTATTGTCAATAAAAAAATCCATTCAGTTGAATAAACCTTGATAATTTTTTAATCCATGCCTATTAGAAGGCATTCGTCCTTCACTGCTGTTCAGGACACAACCATCACATCAAGAGGTAAGAACATCATGATGAACCGATTGTTGCTTTTTTTTGAATATCCGCCTGCTGTCCGTAATGCGCTGGGTTTTCTTCTGGGGGGATGGCTGTCCATCGCAGCTTTTATCGCGCATATCGAATGGTCGTTTCCCGGAAGATTCACACAGGCGACTGTCCTTCGTGTGCTGGTTGTGGGTCTGGGTATTTGCTACTGTGTGTTCAAAATCAAACCCTGGGCCAGAAAGCTGTGTATTTTCTTCAATGTCGGGATTATCGGCATCAACCTGTTTTTTCTGATCATCCGCCTGTCTGCACTGGGAATCAAATCGCCTGCGTTAAGCGCACACGCCCTGCTGAATGTGATTCTCTTCGGCTACAGCATCTATTATCTTATGATTGATGAGACAACCCGGTTTTTCAAAGAACATGAACCCCAAAAAATTGACAATCCGCTTTTCAAAGAACAGAAACCAGAGAAAGTTGATGATACCGAAAAGGAGTTAAATCCGTGACCAATCCGTTTCACAAAGGAGTTGAATCCGTGACCAACCCGTTTCCCCCCAAAGAGCTGACCTGTAGTTGCGGCAATACGTTTGTCAGTCAGCAGCGTTCCAACTGGTGCCGCGCCTGCGGCAAACAGGTTTTTTATGATGCAAAGGATAACCGGACAAGCAAGTTCAACCGGATTTATATAATCGTTCTGATGGTAGTCGTTATCGGGCTGGTGGGGTTTTTCTTTATCGAGATGATTATCACCCCGATCGTGCATCTGCAGAATCCCTGACAACTGTTGATTTTTCCTGCCTCCGGCCACCATCATTCCGGGCTTGACCCGGAATCCGGTTTTGCCATCAGCCTGGATTCCGGCAGTCTGTCCCGGACTCTGATCCGTGATTTGCCGGAATCCAGGGTCATTTATTTCCAGCCATCAATCCATATCCATGAAAAATGTCGAAGCCATGGTATAGAATCGAATCTCTGCATTCGGACCTTCCTCGGCATCACTGACAGCCCGAACCGTCCAGAAATACTGAATATCTTTTTTGAATCGTTTGGGTGGAATCTTATAGGTCGGAACATCGGATTTTTCATCCACAAAGCAATCCTTGCAGGCTGCGCCTGGTGCCAGATTTTTCAGGATTTCTGCGGAAGAAGCCACAAAAATCCGATATCCTTTGGCGCCTGGAACCGCTTTCCATTTCAAAAGCGTTGTCATAACCTGATTCTTGGCCTTGTCTTTGGGAACATCCAGTTCAGGGGCAGCCAGAGATCCTGCAAAAACGGAAGCCGACAGCCACATCCATGTCAGAAATCCAACCAGAAATAATCTGTAATTCACGTTCATGAAAACCTCGTTCATAATTGTTAATGTTGAATGGCTGTAACCCGACAGAGCCGATTGACACCGTCCTGTCGGGTTGCCGGTTCATTACTTATTTCTGCACCATGACCTGAATCGCCTCGACGATTTCCGGATTGGCCAGGGTCATGACATCGCCCACGTCCTTCTTGTTGGAAATGGCGCCCAGGACCCGCCGCATGATCTTGCCGGAACGGGTTTTGGGCATATCGGGCACAATCCAGACCTTTCTGGGTTTGGCAATGGGCCCGATCTCCACAACAAGGGCTTTGATGATTTTATCTTCTATTTCCTTGCTGGCGGTGAAACCGGGTTTCAAGGCCACATACAGATCCGGAACGACGCCCTTGATTTCGTCGGAAACCGGTACGACTGCGGCTTCGGCGACTTCCACCACGGTCATGGCCGCGGATTCCAGCTCCTTGGTTCCCAGTCGATGACCCGAAACGTTGATGACATCGTCAATCCGGCCCAGAATCCGGTAATATCCGTCCGGCCCATTGACAGCGGCATCCCCGGTCAGATACGGCCAGTCTCTCCAGTCTTTGCTGTTCGGGTCTTTGCAGTATCTTTCGTAATACTGGCGGACAAAGCGGGCCCGATCTCCCCAGATGGTCTGAAATCCGCCCGGCCAGGGGTTCTGGATGCAGATGTTTCCGGCCTTTCCACAGCCTTCCGGCAGCTCATTGCCGTCCTCATCGTAAATAATCGGGTGAATACCCGGCATTCCCGGACCCGCGCTTCCCGGTTTCATGGGTTTGATGGCAGGCAGGGTGCTGCACAGAAAACCGCCGGTTTCGGTCTGCCACCAGGTATCCACGATAATGGCCTCGCCCTTGCCGACTTCCTTGTGATACCACTTCCAGACCGCAGGCTCGATGGGCTCGCCCACGGTGGTCATATGCTTGAAGTGATAATTGTATTTTTTGGGTTCATCCGGGCCGATTTTGCGCAGGGCGCGAATGGTGGTCGGGGCGGTATGGAAAATATTGACATCCAGATCCTGGGCGATCCGCCAGGGTCTACCGGCATCCGGATAATTGGGAATGCCCTCAAAGATGACCGTGGAGGCGCCCAGGGCCAGCGGGCCGTACACGATATAGGAATGACCGGTGATCCATCCGATATCGGCCATGCACCAATAAACATCCTCGGGATGAATATCCTGAACATATTTGGATGTTCCGGTGACATAGGCCAGATATCCGCCGGTGCTGTGCTGGCAGCCCTTGGGTTTGCCGGTCGTACCGCTGGTGTACATCAGAAACAGCGGGGCTTCTGCAGGCATGGAAACAGGAGCGATGCGCTTGCCGTAGTAGTTTTTCAAAAGGTCGTTCACAAAATAATCCCGGCCTTCGACCATGGGCGTCGGGGAGGAATATTTGCCCGGATACCGCTGCCATACCAGAATCTTTTTCAGGGGCTGGCCTTCTTTTTTAGCCTCTGCTGCGGAAATTTCGGCCTTTTCCTTATGATCGATCAGATGTCCGCCCCGGTAATAGGCGTCTATCGTGATCAGGACATCACTTCCGGAATCAACCACCCGGTCTGCGGCGGCCTTGCCGCTGAATCCGCCGAACACCTGAGAATGAATCACGCCCAGGCGGGCCAGGGCCAGCATGGTGATGGGAAGTTCCGGGGTCATGGGCAGATGAAGCGTGACGCGGTCTCCGGCTTTCAATCCACAGAAGTCCTGAAGCAGTGCCGCCATTTCGTTGACCCGGACATACAGCTCCTGGTAGGTGATGTGATCGATTTTTTCCTGCTCCAGCTCGGACACAAAATGAATGGCGGTTTTGTTTTTGTTTTTTGCCAGATGTCGATCCACACAGTTGAAGCTGGCATTGATTTTGCCGCCGACAAACCATTTCCAGCAGGGGGCATCGCTGGTATCGAGCATGGTGTGCCAGTATTCGTCCCAGGTCAGCAGATCCGCATACTCCTTGTAACAGTTGGGAAAATTGTCCAGGCTGAACCGGTCATAGATGGCCGGATCCGTCATGTTGGCCTGGGCAATGAATTTCGATGACGGATAATAATACTCTTCTTCCTGCCAGTGGACGGCAATTTGGGCTTCTGATGTTTCCAGATTCTCTTTGTCTGCCATGAGTCTGATCCTCCTGCTAAAAAAAGGGTTATTGAGAGACGGGTCGTGAAACTTCATTCACAAGAGCCGGACTTCCATATTGTCGGATACCGCGTGTAAACAGCTCAAACGCGATTTCCAGGGTTGGCTTTAAATGATCCTTTTTTTCATTGAACAGTTTTTTGCTTTCTTCCCAGAGAATCAGTCCGGAAAACATTCCCCACAGCGTATCCGCCAGGGCCTGGGGATGGTGGTTGATAAACACCCCTTTTTTAATGCCTTTTTCAAAAATGTCGGCCATGATTCCGAGGGAGCTTTTTGACAGGTCGACAATTTCACCAAGAAGTTCGGGAGAAAGATTTTTTACCGTTTCACTGGATTGAAGTTGAAACATGTTGATCACGATCAAGGGGTCGAATTCATAGACATCGTACATGGCCTGCTTGAGCGCCTCGACATATTCTTCGGGCTCAAGCCCTTTGCGGTTGACGACATGCTTCAGGCGGATATTGAGGTATTGAAGAATCCGCAAAGACAGGGACGCATAGAGTTCGTCCTTGTTTCGGAAATACAGGTAGATGGTTCCGGGGCTCAGCTCGGCCTCGCGGGCAATATCTTCCATCGTGGATTTATTAAATCCATTGGCGGAAAATACGCGCTTGGCCGCAACCATGATCTGCTGCCGCCTTCTTTCTTTTTCGCGCTCTTTTCTTTCGTGGATTCCCATATTTATTGAATCCTATTTATTTGTTAAAAGCAATACATGAAATATTATACGCTTGTCAATAAAAATTTTGTTTAGCTATTATATAGCTATTTATATATACGGGGACGTATATAAGGGGACGTACATCAATTCATAAGTTATTAATGGAAAGTCTGTGATATCAGATTGTTTTTGCGAAGAAAATTACGATTATATGCGCCCGAGATCTTGACTATCTGTCGGAACTTGATCTGGATCTATTGCGATCCGACAAGCGTTTCGGTTGTCCTGGGGCGATACTGGGAGATATGGGAGAAGAAGAGTGGCAGGGGAGATTCCCTGCCACAAAGCAGTTTTTTTGTTTACGCCTTGCCGAATTCCTTCTCAATGGTTGCAAGGACTTCGTCGGACATCTTGTAGCTATGCTCCTCTCCGGGGAAGGCGCCGCTACGAACCTCTTCCGCATATTGCTTGAAGGTGTTCAGCATCAGTGTGCCGACATCCTGATATTTTTTGGCAAATGACGGTGTGAATCTGTCATAAAGACCGAGCACGTCCGGGGTGACCAGAAGCTGACCGGAGCAGCCCGGACCGCCACCGATGCTGATTGTCGGAACCTTCAGCTTCCGGGTGACATAGGCGGAAAGCTTGGCCGGCACTGCCTCAAAGATGATGGCAAAAACGCCTGCATCCTGGAGGGCCAAGGCCTCGGAGACAACTTTTCGAGCGGTTTCAACATCCTTGCCCTGCACCTTCATGCCGCCCAGCGCACCTACGGCCTGGGGATGAAGACCGACGTGACCGACAACGGCGATGCCCATCTCCACGACGGCCTTGGTTTTTTCAATGTGATTGTGGGTGGCCTCGAATTTTACCCCATCCACTGCAGCTCGGTGACAAACCGGGCGGCGTTGCGCATGGTCTCCTCGACTCCGTACTGGAAAGAGCCGAAAGGCATATCCGCAACGACCATGGTGCGGCCGCAGGCCCTGGCAACCGCACCGCAGTGCAGAATCATCATGTCCATGGTGGCCGTCAGGGTATTGGGATGACCATGCACCACCATCGCACAGGAATCACCGACAAGGATCATGTCGATCCCGGCATCGTTAACCTTTTTGGCGGTGGGGTAGTCATAGGCAGTGAGCATGGTGATTATTTGTTTGTCATCTCTCATCTTCTGGATCGTCTTAACGGTATGTTTCACGGTAGTCTCCTGTTCCTGTTAATAATTTTTGATAATGCCGATGCGTTTTTGGCGAAATTTAAAAGGGTCATTTCAGATTCTGCTGAATACTTACCAGGGCGTCGCTCTCCCCGACATTTCCAGGAAAAACGATATATGTCATGCCGGGATATCGCGTCTCGTGTCCCAACCGCCAGGCGGGAACACCGGGAAGAACCTGGCCGATGACCATGGCCCGCCTGACTCCAAGTCCTTTGATGGCAATATCACTGGAGGTAATACCGCCCTTGGCGACCAGGTATCGCGGTTGGATACGAATCTGCTGGACGATCTCGATAAGTCCGTTGCTTACCGTCCTGCCGATTTTGAGGCTGGATTCGGCATCCTTGCCGAACTATCAGTTCCCTGCTGGTGAAGACGGCGGTATCCTTGCCCTCGGTGAGAGCTGCCGATGTTTCTTCGGCAACGCGGGTTGTCTCCACCCTGTTATTGGCAGGATCGAGCAGATCACTCACCCGAACTTCAATGGTTGTAATGTCGGTCCTTGCAAATAGCGCCATTACCTGCTGGCTGGTTTTTTCAACATAGGAGCCGATAACAAAGAGGCCGCCATGACTGCTGCCGCTGGTCAAGTCTTCCTTTGCAAGCAGATCTGCCCGGTGGTCCATACCGGTCCGGGTCCGGACAAAGGATGCAGCAGTGCGGCAGAGAAATTCCTTTCCGCTGCTTTCCACTTCAAGAAGGGCGGTGACGAGAACCTCCATATCGCGGTAACTTGCCGCATTGACGATGCAGGCCCCGGCCGGTTGTACGCCGGCAAGAATTTTTGCCACCCGGGCAGGCCCGCCTAGGCGCAGGTCATCAATGCTGATGGAGGTAACTTCGGCAGCGCCTATTTTTCCCTCGGGTCTTTTCTTCAACCCACTGCCTGAGATTCGAATGACGGAATCCAAAGGCCGCGTCCCTGGCAAAGGGGGTTCGGGCTGCCGGAATCAGCCTGTTCTTCCTCCCGCACATAATGGATATCGTTCAGGGTGTACCTGCCGCCTTCAAGAAAAAACGGCAGGATCAGGTAGGGAAGCTTTTCCTTGCCCATGACCCTGGCCAGCTCATCCACCTCGGCAGGAAAATGCCCGCGCAGGGTGGAATCGCTGCGGCTGATCAGCACCACGGGAATTGCTGTCTGTTCCGAAGCGCGCCGCAGATTGGTTCCGATCTCATGGGCCAGCTTGCAGGCCCCGGTCTCTGGAAGGCTTCTGCTGTTGGTGAGGACAAAAAAAGCCGGATACCTGCCTGTCAGCTCTTCGCGAAGGGCCTGTTCCGACCAGTGGGTCAGAACAGGAAGATCGCGGACCGTCTGGGTTCCGGTCGGATCATCATCGAGGATAACGATCTTGGCGTTCGATTTCCCGATTTTTTCACGTATGGCGGAAAGCAGATCGGTTTCCCACTCAGGTGGCAGGGTATCCAGATAACCGATATCGAGCACAGCATTGTCTGTCATGCACAGCCTCGCTATTTCATCGAGAAGATGTTCTGCTCGATGAATTTCCAGGTTTCGAGATAATCCCCCCGTGTCATCAGCGATTCCAGCTTTGCGGTATCGATGCGATCGAGCATATTCCAGATTTTCAAGGTCAGCCGGCTGTTGGCCTCGAAAGTTCCCCGGATGTCCCAGCGCGTCGGCGACGTGTCCGAGGTGAAGTAGTCGTTATATCCGTATTTTTTCAGGTAGTAGAGAAACTCGACATATTCAAGAAAGTGTTTGGTGCCGCAAAAATAGTCCCAATCCCATTTTCCATCGTTATCATTGATATGGACGTAGTATTTATAGGGGCTGGCTTGAAGCTGCGCCACCACCTCGGCCGGGTTTTCATTTCCGTACATGGAATGGCCGAAATCAAGGGTGATCCCCATGGCCGGAATTTTGATGTCATTCAGCAGACAAAGGGCCTTGGCCGCGGTATCGACAAAACATCGTCCGCGCGTTTCACTCGGTTTGTATTCGATAAAAAGCGGGATTTCCTGGCGGTAGCTGCCCGCTTCGCCAAAGGTTTCGATCAAATGTTTCCAGGCAGCGGCATAGTCATATTGAAAGGAAAATTCATAGCCATCGCCCAAGGGACAGCAGGTCACCTTATCGGCGCCGATCCCGGCCGCGAAATCCTTGGCGTTTTTGATCAATTGAACGGCTTTGGCCCGAATTTCCGGGTCCAGGGAAGTAAGGCCCCCGTTGCGGAATTCCGGCTCTGCCTTGACATTGACATTCACCGCCGCCACTTCCAGATGGTATTTGGCAAGCGCGGCCCTGGTTTTTTCCACATCACTGACTTCATAGGGATAGACGATCTCAACGCCCGTATACCCCTCGATCTCGGTCATCAGTTTGAATTTCTCCTCCAGAGCCAGCGGCGTGTTGTATTGGTGAAAGCGATCTTTGGTTTGAGAAAGAAAGCCTGTGATGATTGCCAGTTTTAACATCATGCATCTCTCCATTGGGTGTTTTCTTTGCCGGACAGACAAATTCAGGCACAGGCCTGTTCCGGAGATATTATGTTCAGGTTTCCCTGTAAATTACGACAGATATTCTTCACGTGCGGGTCAGCGAAGCAGTATCCACTGGATGAACTGGGTCAACTGCGGCACGTAGGTAATAATGATGAGCATGAGCAGGGTGGCTCCCATGAGCGGCATGAGATGCTTGGTGATGGCGCCGATCCCTGCGCCGGCCAGTTTGGCCGCAACAAAAAGCGTCCCGCCCACGGGCGGCGTATACAGGGCGATGGCCAGATTTGCCGTAACCACCACGCCAAAATGGACCATGTCCACGCCAAAGCTCTTGGCCATCGGCAGCAGCAGCGGCGCCGACAGGAGCATTGCCGGAAGCGGTTCAATAAAAATGCCGAGCAGAAAAAGCACAATGTTGACCAGAAGCAGGAATACCCACGGTTCGTGGGCAACCACCCGAACCCATTCGGTAAGTTGCACGGCTACCTGTTCCACGGTCAGCAGCCAGGACAGGCATCCTGTGGCGCCGATGACCAGCATGACCGTGGCGCTGGTCTGGAATGCCTTTAGCAGCAGGGGCGGAACATCTTTCCAGGTGATGTCCTTATAGACGTAAATGGAGATGATCAGTCCATATACAACAGCAACGGCCGCAGCTTCCGTGGGCGTGAAAATGCCGGACCAAATCCCGCCCACGATGATAACCGGCATGATCAGGGCGCTGGAGGCGGCCCGGAAGGCCGTCCAGATTTCCTTTGCAGTCGAGACCCGGCCGCCGGAATCGCATCCGGTTTTTCGGCCGTACCACATGCACACGGCCATCAGGGCCATGGCCGTGATGATGGCCGGCCCGATGCCGGACATGGACAGCTGTCGCATGGAAACGCCGGCAATGAAGGCATAGACCAGAAAGGGGATGGAAAGGGGCATGAGCAGCGCCAGGGTTCCTGCCACGGAAAGCAGGGCAGCGGCAAAGGCGGGTTCATAGCCTTTTCGTTTCATCATGGGGATGACCATTGAGCCGATGGCCGCCGTATCCGCGATGGCTGATCCGGAGACGCCTCCGAACAGCAGGCAGGAAATGCAGGTGACCACGCCAAGGCCTCCGGGGAGAAACCCGAACAGGGTCTGGGTGAAATCCACGATGCGTTTGCCGACACCTCCCTTGGATAGCAGTTCGCCGGCGAAAATAAACAGAGGTACTGCGATCAGGATAAACGGTTCCACCCCGGAGATGAAAGTCAGGAGGATCGTTTCAATGGGATAGCTCATGCCGGCGAACAGAATCATGCCCAGGGTGGTGGCAATCAAAGCATACATGAGGGGCACACCAAGGCATGCGATGATACAAAAAATGAAGAAAAGACTGAGTGCCAGCATGGTTTATTCTCCGTAACGCTCTTTGCGGGAAACGCCTTTGATGATCTGAAGCAGGTCATAAGCCACAAAAACAAAGCTCAAGGCAGATCCCACGGGCAGCGCCATATACTGGAAAGCCATGGGCCAGCCGAGTACGGTAAGCTGGTTTCCCCAGTTGGCGTTGACAATGATCAGGCCGTACCAAATCAGCAGCGCCAGCACGATGAGGCAAAGAAGCTGAATGATTCCGTCGGCCTTGAGGCGGCCCCTGTCTCCGAGCTTATCCAGAAATTCGGTGATGGTCATGTGCGCGCCGCAGCGCGCGGCAGCGGCTCCGCCCAGAAAGGATGCCCACACCATGAGAAATTCGCATAATTCCGTGGTCCAGGCGATATCCTTGTTGAAAATATGGGTGACCACGTTTAAGAAGACGAGCACAACCATGATTGATCCGGCCAGGATCAGAACAAGTTTCAGTACTTGGTCGAGCCAACGAATCGGTCGCCGGTCCGGGCAGCGTTGTCATGTCCATGATTCATTCCTTTGGACGCGGCGGCCCTGGAGCCGCCGCAGGTGATTACTTTGCGGGATTGGCGTTGCGGATGGCCTCGGCTTCCTTCATCAGGGCTTCGACCTCGGCTGCGCCGTATTTTTCCTTGGCCTTGTCATACACGGATGCCACGGCTTTACGGAACGCGCTCAGCTCGGGCTTGCTGACCTTGGCGCCTTTGGCTGTCATTTCGTCCAGTTGCTTGCCCTCGACCGCAACGATTTCGTTGCGGTGCCAGGTGGCGACTTCCATGGCAGCCTTGGTAACGGCCTTCTGGTCTTCGGAAGAGAGCTTTTGCCAGGTCTTTTCGGAGATGGTCAAGGGGATGGGGCTGTACACATGCTTGGTAAGTGTGACATTGGGGGCCACTTCGTAGAATTTGTTGGAATAGATGGTATCCACGGGATTTTCCTGGCCGCTGACCACTCCCTGCTGGATGGCCAGATAGACTTCGGGCAGCGGCATGATCTGAATGCCGAAACCCATGGCTTCAAGGGTCCAGCGCATCATCTCGTTGGGGAAGGTGCGCAATTTTTTACCAGCGGCATCCGCCGGAGTTGCCAGCGGATTCTTGGTGGTCATACAGCGGAAACCGGCTTCCCAGGTGGCCAGAAACCGGAAGCCTTTGGCCGGAGCCTTGTCGAACTGCGCCTGGAGCCATTTTGATTCATCATAGAATTTCCAGCCCTGCTCATAGCTTTCAACCAGATAAGGGAGCATGGTCAGATTCAGGGAGTCCACGTGCGGCGCATAAGACCCGGTGCTGGAGACCGTAAAATCGATGCCGCCCAGTGCGAGCTGTTCAATGTTCTTCGGATCATTGCCGAGCTGCCCGCAACAATAGACCTGCACTTTGTAGCGTCCGGCAGTGTACTCTGCGACCTTTTCGGCAAACTTCAGAGCCGCCGCTTGGCGCAGACCCGCCTGCTGGTCGGTATGGCTGAATTTAAGAACAACGGGGTCGGCGGCTTGGGCAATGCCGAAGGCAAAGAGCATCAGGGCCACGCAGAATGCGGAAAAAATAGATCTGTTTTTCATGTTACCTCCACTAAAATTAATGAATTCAAGTAACTGCATTTGGATGACAAAATCCCCGGACCAGCGTCCGGGGCGTTGATTATTTCTTTTGGGTCCGGCTCTTTCGGGTCCTATTGTTTTTCAGTTGCGTGATGGCCTTGCTCAGATGATCCCTCATGAGCTGTTCCGCCGATTCAGGATCATGATTGCAGATCGCATCCACAATCATCAAGTGATCCTTGATTGTCTCATTGGGATCCCGGATCAGTCCCTCGCTGGTAATGCTCTGGTAGGCAAGTGTTACAATGTTCAGGGTCTGCAGGATGGTGGACAGAAACTCCCCCGAACCGATTTGCGCAATAAAGGTATGGAAGTGCTTATCCGCCCTGGAATATGCCTGGAGGTCCGTGATGTCACGCTGATCCGCAAAATCTTTAAAGATTGACCGCAACACCTCGGCGTCATTCACGGCGATGGACAGCGCAGCCCTGCGGGCCGATAAACCTTCCAGAACCTCGCGAATTTCAAAAATCGCGATCATCTCCTCAATACTGAATAAACGAACAAAAAACCCTCTTCGCGGCTTCACTTCAACGAGTTTTTCATGTTCCAGGAATTTCAGGGCGCTGATAAGCGGTGTCCTGCTGATTCCGAGCTCTTTGGCGATCTTTTCCTGGGGAATTTTCTGGCCCGGCAGAAGCTGCCTGCTCTCAATCAGCTGTTTCAGCTCCTGATAGACTTTCTGGTCCAGGTTTTCGTAGTCAATATCAAGATTTTTCATGGGAGGGTTCTTTCGATGAAGAAAGAGAATCTGTTAAATTGAATTTTGAATACAAAATACATTATTCAAAACAAAAAAGCTTGTCAATCTTTTTTTATTTTTGAAAAAGATGATTTTGTATGAGTGCGCCATAACTGCCACAGTGCATTTTTTAAGAATAAATACCGGCAATCGCCGGATCATGGATTGCGGGTTGATTGGCCCATTAATATTTCACACAAATAGTTGACAGTACCGGATTGTCTCGAGTAAAAAACTTACATGAACTTTCTGGATGTTCGAACAGTAATATTCATCAATTTGATTACCGATTGCCTGTGTGTATCGGTCATCGTATTCCTGTGGCTTCAGAACCGGAAGCGTTTTGAGGGCACGTCCTTTTGGGCAGTTGACTTTTGTTTTCAAACGGCCGCCCTGTTTCTGATAGTCTTGCGCGGCAGTATTCCGGACTGGATGTCCTTTGTTCTGGCCAATATTCTGTTGCTTGCAGGAGCACTCCTGGGCTATATGGGCCTGCAGCGTTTTATCGGAAAAAAGAGCTTGCAGATCCATAATTATGTCCTGCTGGCGGCTTTTACCTGTATTCAAATCTATTTTGTCTTTTTCCAGCCTAACCTGGCGGCAAGAACGCTTAATATATCAGCGGGCTTGTTTATTATTTGTGCGCAATGCGTCCGGCTCATGCTGTACGGAGTGCCACCCGGCATGCGCAAGATGACGCTTGGCACAGGCATCGTTTTTATGGGGTTTTGCCTGGTGAGCCTTGTTCGAATCGCCGTCGTCTTTTCCAGTCCGCAACCGGATAATGATTTCTTTAAATCCGGTCTATATGACATGCTCGTCATTATTTCCTACCAGCTTCTGCTGATTCTGTTTTCCTATAGTCTGACCTTGATGGTAAATCGCAGGCTTCTAGTTGAGATTCATACTCAGGAAGAGAAGTTCTCCAAAGCGTTTCGTCTGTCTCCTTATGCCATTTCACTCAGCAGACTGTCCGATGGCCGTATTCTCGAAATCAATGACGGCTTTTTGAATTTAACCGGTTACCAGTATGATGAGGTCATCGGGAAAACAACGATTGACCTGCACTTATGGGAAAACGATGAAGACCGTGCTGCTCTCGTCGATGAATTGTCCCGGAACAACAAGGTGCGGGAAGCAGAATACCGGTTTAAGAAAAAGTCGGGCGAGACAATCATCGGGCTTCTTTCAGCTGAGATCATTATGATCAACGACAGTCCATGGGTTTTATCGGTCATCATCGATATCACATTACGCAAAGATGCCGAGCGAGAACGCGAAAAACTCATTGGAGATCTGAAAGAGGCCCTTTCCCAGGTCAAAAAATTAAGCGGCTTGTTTCCGATCTGTTCCTTCTGTAAAAAAATCCGGGACGACAAGGGATACTGGAATCAAATTGAAGCCTATATCTCGGAGCACTCTGAAGCCGAGTTCAGCCATAGTATCTGTAAAGAGTGTGCTGAAAAACATTATCCGGATATGAAATTATACGATGATTGATTTGGCTCGATCTACCCATCCGCTGCTGAATTCGTCAGGCCGGATACAATTGATAAACTCGCAAAAAGTTAAAAATCGCGACATCCCGTCATTCCGGCGAATCCCGGATCGGGGTCCGGGACAGGCACAGGAATCCAGTATTTTCGGATAGTTGCTGAAAGACTGGGCACCGGTTTTCACCGGTGTGACGACTTTTTGCGAGACCATCACAATTTACCGCTGAAAAATAAGTGACTGGAGTAATATTTATATATTGATGTACGTCCCCTCGATTTGATATTTTATTTTTTTTCGCCAGAGTGTCACCCGGGACATGCCGAGCTCTCCGGCAGCAGCAGTCTGATTGCCATGGTGCTTCTCAAGCGCGTAAACGATGGCTCTTTTTTCCGCATCATTAACAATTTCTTTAGACTTTTTCATCCGTACGGGCGGCATGCTTACGAACGAATCCGTGTGATTTTCTGTCGAATTAACGATCTGTTCCGGCAGGGATTCCGGCATAAGAATTTTTTCCTGGCTCATGACCATGGCGTGTTCTATGGCGTTCTGCAATTCCCGGATGTTACCGGGCCATGGATATCGGCACAGCAGCCGGCGGGCCTCTGCAGAGATGGCGGCGAAGCGTTTGTCGCCCGGATGTTTCTGGATGAAATGCTCTGCCAGGGGGATGATATCCTCGGGCCTTTCCCGCAAAGGGGGAATATGAATCGGCACGACGGAAATGCGGTAATACAGATCCAGCCTGAAATCGCCGGATTCGGCCAACTGTTTCAGGTCCTGATTGGTTGCGCAGATAATGCGAAGATTGATCTTGTAGCTCTTATCTTCACCGACAGGTCTGATTTCGTTTTCCTGAATCGCCCGCAGTAATTTTACCTGCAACCGTTTTTCAATATCGCCGATTTCATCCAGAAACAACGTGCCGTCATCGGCCTCCCGAAAAAGACCTGGCCGATTTGAAATCGCTCCGGTAAATGCTCCTTTAACATGGCCAAACAATTCCGACTCCAGTAAACTGGCAGGCAGAGCGCCGCAATTCACCGCCACAAACGGCTTTTTGTTGCGGACGCTTTGGGAATGAATCGCCCGGGCTGCCACCTCCTTGCCCACACCGGTTTCACCCGTGATCAGAACCGGAGAATCCACCTCTGCGCAGCGGATAATCGCGTGAAAAACCTTCTCCATGGCCTTGCTGCTTCCAATCATTCGGGTTTGCAAGGATTCCCCGCGGATCTGGCGCCGAATGTGGAAAAGCTCCTTTTCTTTTTCTTCCAGGTTTTTCTGGGCGCTGATATCCGCAAGCAGCATGTTAAAGGAAACCGGATGACCGGCAGGGTCCCGATTGGCAGTCAGATGAAACAGCACGGGAAATTTGGCCCTGCTCTGTTTACGGTAAACGTAAAATTCAAGTTGAACGGCAGACTCGTTCAGATAGAGTTTCTTGGCCGATTCCCTGATGTAGGCTGCCTCTTCAGGCTTAACAAGGGTCAGCATATTCCGTCCAACCAATCTGTCCCGCTGCCCGCCGGTAAGGGCCAGAAATGTTTCGTTAACATCTATCATCACAAAATCAAGGTCCGTCAGCCAGTAGCTGATTCTCAAATAATCCAGCATCCGCTTCATGCCTGAATAATCCGGAATATGAATTCCCATGGGGTCGGTCGTCATGGCTTAAAAGTTTCCCGATGTTGTTTCTTTGAAACACTATTGCATTGATGAAACATTCTATTGCAGCAATGAAACGAAGTCAAGAAGACTCGAAACTTATTTGTCGATTGTATTCAATGCCTTACTGAATAATCAACATTGTGGCACGAATTGTGATATCCGGATTGAAGATTGTAAACGTTAACCATTAGAAAGGGAATACTGGCATGGATGTGATCGAAACCCGGATAACAGTCAATTCAGCGGAATATCGAAAGAATTACGAGGAGATGACCGGTCTTGTGGCCCAACTGAACCGGGAGCTGGACCGGGCCATGAATGAACGTTCTTCCAAGGCCCTGCAGCGCCACAAGGAGTTGGGCAAGCTGCCGGCGGCAAAAAAGCTGGAACTCCTGCTGGACAGAAACACCCCTTTCCTGGAGATTGCGCCCCTGGCGGCCCGGGGTCTGTACGGCGGTGATATTCACAAGGCAGGAATGGTCTGCGGTATCGGCATGGTGTCCGGCAGGGAATGCATGGTCACCATTAACGATGCCACCATCAAGGGAGGTGCCATTTATCCCATGGCCGTGAAAAAGACCTTGCGATGCCAGACCATTGCCATGGAAAACCGCCTTCCCTTTATCAATCTTATGGATTCCTCCGGCGCATTTCTTCCCATGCAGTCTGAGATCTTCCCGGACCTGGACGACGGGGGACGGATTTTTTACAACCAGGCCCGGATGTCCAAGATGGGCATCCCCCAGATCGTCGGGGTCATGGGGTTGTGCACGGCCGGCGGGGCTTATGGCGTGGCCATGTGCGACGAGATCGTCCATGTCAAGGACCACGGGGCCATTTTTCTGGGCGGACCTCCCCTGGTCAAGGCCGCCACCGGCGACGAGGTGTCGGCGGATGAGCTGGGCGGTGCCCTGGTTCATTGCCGGGACTCCGGGGTGTCCGACTATTTTGCCGAAGACGATGGCCATGCCATCTCGATTATCCGCAAGATCGTGAAGGGTCTGCCGGCCAACGGGAAATCCGCATTGTCGACCCGTCCAGCCAAACCCCCGGTCTATGATCCCAGGGAGCTCTACGGCATCGTCAGTCCGGACCTGTCCAAGCCCTATGATATCCGCGAAGTGCTGGCCCGGGTCGTGGACGGCAGCGAGTTCCTGGAATTCAAGGAAATGTACGGTCCCACACTGGTCACCGGATGGGCCTATATCCACGGATATCCTGTGGGAATCCTGGCCAACAACGGGATTCTGTTTTCCGAAAGCGCCCAGAAAGGCACACAGTTTATCCAGCTCTGCGATCGCAGAAAGATTCCCCTGATCTTTGTCCAGAACATCAACGGGTTCATCGTGGGAAAAGCCTACGAAAAAGGGGGAATTACCAAGGACGGCCACAAGATGGTCAATGCCGTAAGCAATTGCTACCGTGCCCAAGTTCACCATGATCGTGGGCGCCTCTTTCGGGGCCGGGAATTATGCCATGTGCGGCCGGGCCTATTCACCCCGGATGCTCTGGATGTGGCCCAATGCCCAGATCGGGGTTATGGGCGGGTCCCAGGCTGCCGATGTTCTGATAACCATTACCAATGACCAGCGCCTGCGCATGGGGCAGCCTGTCCTGTCCGACGCTGAAAAGGCCTTTATCCGGGAGCCGGTCATGGCCAATGCCGTCAGTGAGGGCAACCCCTATTACAGTACGGCCAATCTCTGGGACGACGGGATCATCGATCCGGTTAAAACCCGGGATGTTCTGGGGCTGGGGATCTCCGCGGCGCTGAACGGACCCTTGCGGGATGACGTTTACGGCTACGGGGTCTTCAGAATGTAGGTATTTTGCAGTTTCATCGGGAGGTACCATGTTTCAAAAAATTCTCATTGCAAACCGGGGGGAAATCGCTGTCCGGGTCATCAGGACCTGCAAGGACATGGGTATCTGCACCGTGGCCGTTTATTCCGAAGCAGATCGGGATGCCCTGCACCGGCTGGAGGCTGACCAGGCGGTCTGCATCGGAGCTTCCGATCCCGCCCAAAGCTATCTCAACATGGACAGGATCATTGAAGCGGCCCGCACCACCGGGGCCCAGGCCATCCACCCGGGATACGGGTTTTTATCGGAAAACCCCGAGTTCGCCGACTGCTGCCACCGGGCCGGCATCGTCTTTATCGGTCCCCCGGCCCAGGTCATCCGGGACATGGGAGACAAGCTTACCGCACGGCAGATCATGATCGATGCCGGGGTTCCGGTGGTTCCCGGCCTGTCCGGTACCGAGCATGCCCTGAGCGATATGATGGAAACCGCTCGAAAAATCGGCTATCCGGTGCTGATCAAGGCCAGCGCCGGAGGCGGGGGCAAGGGGATCCGTATTGTCAATTCACCGGAAGAGATGAAACCGGCCCTGGCGTCTGCCTCACGGGAGGCCCTTAATGCCTTTGGCGACGGCCGGGTTTATCTGGAAAAATTCTTAACCCGGGCCCGGCACATCGAATTCCAGATCCTGGCCGACCAGGCAGGCCGGACCATCCATATTCTGGAGAGGGAATGCTCTGTCCAGCGGCGCCACCAGAAAATCATCGAAGAGACCCCGTCTCTTGCGGTCAGCCCCGGCCTGCGGGCCGAAATGGGCGAGGCGGCCTGCGCCGCTGCCAGGGCCGCAGGCTATGTCAATGCCGGGACCGTGGAATTTCTCCTGGACGACCAGGGCCGCTACTATTTCATGGAGATGAACACCCGGCTTCAGGTGGAGCACCCGGTCACGGAGCTGGTCACCGGAATCGACCTGGTCCGCCAGCAGATCCTGGTGGCGGCAGGCCTGCCACTGGCCCTGTCTCAGGATGACATCTTTGCCCGCGGACATGCCATTGAATGCCGGATCTATGCCGAAGACCCGGAAAACGGGTTTTTCCCCAGCCCCGGCCGGATCACCTGTTACCAGGAACCGGCAGGACCCGGTATCCGAAACGACAGCGGAATCCATGCCAATGCCAGTGTGCCCGTGGAGTATGACCCCATCCTGTCCAAGCTCTCGGTCCATGCCCAAACCCGGGACCAGGCCATTGCCCGGATGATCCGTGCCCTGAAATCCTATATTGTCCTGGGAGTACGCACGCCCGTGGACTTTATGGCCGATGTCCTGGATTCCGCAGACTTCCGGGCCGGTAATGTGTTTACCGATTTCATTGATACCCGTTTTGCAGACTGGCGGCCCCGCAGGGAAAAGGCGGATCTGGCCTGCCTGGCCTTTATTGTTGATGAGCTGTGCAGGGTGGCCGCCACGAAAGGCGGGCCCGGGGAAACACGCGTTCCCGGCCCATTCCAGACACTGGGTCAATGGTCGTTATGATGAGTCCCTTCAAAATAAAGGAACGGACAAAGGAGTCAATTCATGGACTATGAATTTGAAGTAGGTGACAGGACCATCGGCGTGGCCTTTCATCCGGAGGAACCGGGCCGGGCATCGGCCCGGATTGGTGATGCGTCCTTTGAGATCCGGTTTGGCCGGGTGTCTGCCAACCAGATCCGGATGACGGTCAACGGAAGCCAGGTGAATGCCTGGGTGGAAAAAGAATCCGGCGCAAAGATCATTATCCTGGACGGAGAGCGCTACCGGATCCGTGACAGGCACCTGCAGGACAGACCCAGTGCCCGAAGCGCCGGGCCGGAGCAGGAACCCTCGGCCGTGACCCCCCCCATGCCCGCCATTGTGGTCCTGGTGCCCGTGGCTGAAGGGGACTGGGTGGAAAAAGGCCAGATCGTGATGGTGATATCGGCCATGAAGATGGAGACATCCCTCAAGGCGCCTTATGGCGGCAGGATTACCCGGATCAAGGTGAACGCAGGGGACAAGGTCATGCCCGGGGATATCCTGGTGGACATCGAAGCAAAAACCGAGTCAGAAGGAGAAACAGGATGACGGATCTGGACTATACTGTAAACGGACCAATTGCCTGGATGACCATTGACCGGGAAAGACAGGGCAACACCATCAGCGCCGAGGCCATCAGTCTTTTCCTGGATTACCTGGACCGGGCCGAAGCCGACCCGAAGATAAGGGCTGTCTGCATCACGGCCCGGGGCAGCCGGATTTTCTGTTCCGGAGCGGACCTGAGCGGGGCCATGCAGGCCGGGCCTGAAGAAAAGGCCCGGCTCTTTGCCCAATACGCCGGCCTTCTGGCCCGGATATCCCGCTTTTCAAAGCCAACCCTGGCCAGGATCAACGGGCACTGCCTGGCCGGTGGCACCGGTTTCATGCTGGCCTGCGATATCGTCATTGCACGGGAGGATGTCCGGTTCGGTACGCCCGAGGTCAATGTGGGGCTGTTCCCCATGATGATCGGGGCCCTGATTTTTAGAAACGTGCTTCGAAAAAAAGCCATGGAGATGATCCTGCTGGGCGAAAGACTCACGGCTGCCCAGGCCCGGGACATGGGCATGGTCACCCGTGTCTGTCCTGAAGAAAGCTTTGACCAGGAGGTTGATTCGGTTCTGGCGGCCCTTGCCGCCAAGAGCCCCATCGGGCTGAGGCTGGGCAAACAGGCCTTCAACGCCGTGGAAGGCCTGGACCTGGAGCCGGCACTGGCCCGCCTGGCGGAAAGCCTCCAGGCCGTTGCCGCAACACGGGATGCAGCCGAAGGCATCAGTGCCTTTCTGGAAAAACGTCAGCCCGCATTCAAGGGAGAATAGGCAAGATGAGCGATACACTGATTATAGGCAATTGCAGCGGTTTTTTAGGGGACCGGTTCTCGGCTGCCCGGGAAATGGTGGAAGGCGGACCCATCCACGTGCTTACCGGTGACTACCTGGCGGAGCTGACCATGGCCCTGCTGTTCCGCATGAAGCTGAAATCCCCGGACCAGGGCTTTGCAGTGCCCTTTTTAAAGCAGATGGAAGCCATCATGGGGCCGTGTCTGGACAGGGGGATCAAGGTGGTGGCCAACGCAGGCGGCCTCAATCCGCTGGGACTTGTCGCGGCCCTGGAAACCATTGCCAGGCAGCTGGGGCTGCATCCGGCAGTGGCTGCGGTCACAGGCGATGATCTTCTGGCCCGCCTGCCCGATCTTCAGGCCAGGGGAGAAGCGTTCACCCATCTGGACTCGGGCATGAACCTGGCCGAAGCTGCGGGCAGTCCCATTACCGCCAATGCCTATCTGGGGGGATGGGGTATTGCCAAAGCGCTGGAAAAAGGGGCCGACATTGTGGTCGGGGGCAGGATTGCCGATGCCGCGCTGGTGGCCGGTCCCTGTGCCTGGAAATTCAACTGGCAACCCACGGACTGGGACCGGCTGGCCGGAGCCTATGCTGCCGGCCACATCATTGAGTGCGGCACCCAGGCCACGGGCGGCAATTACGCTTTCATGGACGAAATCCCCTCCTACAGGAATATCGGTTTTCCCATTGCGGAAATGCATGCCGACGGCTCCTTTGTCATTACCAAGCACCCGGGGACGGGCGGCCGGGTATCCACAGGCACGGTCACGGCCCAGCTCCTCTACGAAATCGAGTCTCCGGCCTACAAGACACCGGATGTCACGGTCCGGTTCGACACCCTTAAGATGACAGAGGAAGGGGAAAACCGGGTCCGGGTCACCGGCACCCGCGGAGAGCCGGCCACAGGCAAAAGCAAGGTGTGCATCAATACCCTCTGGGGCCATAAAAACACCATGACCGTTGTGCTGACAGGGCTGGATATCGAGAAAAAAGCGGCCATTGTGGAAGAAACCCTGTTTCAGAATCTTGGCGGCAGAGAAAATTTTGCAGAAACCCATGTCCAGCTCATCCGCTCGGACCGGGAAAATCCAGACCACAACGACCTGGCCTTTGCCCACCTGCGTATTACGGTCATGGACCCGGACGCTAAAAAAGCAGGCAGGCTCTTTTCATCCAAGGTGGTGGAACTGGCCCTGGCCAGCATCCCGGGGTTTACTTTGACCGGCCCGCCGTCCCAGGGGGATCCGGCCATCCGCCACTGGCCGGCCCTGGTCAGCTCTGATCTGATAAGACAAGAAGTCCATGTCAAGGGCCAGGTCCTGGAAGTCGACCCGGCGCCGGCAGGTGCAGGTTTCCCGTCAGCCGATGATCCCGGGCCGCCCCCGGCCGGATCCGGGGTTGCGGCAGGCTTTGAAACAGAAGAGATGCGGGCCGTGCATTTCGGCCGACTCTTTGCCACACGCTCCGGGGACAAGGGCGGCAATGCCAATCTCGGGGTCTGGGCCAGGGATGGCAATGCATATAAATTCCTGTCCGGGTTTCTGACCTGCGACCGGCTGAAAACCCTGTTGCCCGATCTGGCTCCCTATGCGATACAGCGCTATGACCTGCCCAACCTTCTGGCCGTGAATTTTTACATCCGCGGCCTCCTCGGACACGGGGTGGCCGCTTCGGTTCGAAGTGATCCCCAGGCAAAGACCCTGGGAGAATATCTCCGGGCCAAAATGATTGAGGCGCCCGTCTCCCTTCTGAAAGACATAAAGGGGCTGTGATACAATCGGCTACAAACATAAAGGATAATTGCCATGGGCAGCGAGATTTACTTTAACAAGGACCATGATCTGGTCCGAAAGTCAGTGCGGGATTTTGTCAACAAGGAGATCAATCCCCATGTGGACGCGTGGGAGGAGGCAGGCATGATCCCCCTTCACGATCTGTTCAAGAAAATGGGGGATCTGGGATTTCTCGGGATCCGCTACGATGAATCCTGTGGCGGGGAAGGCCTGGATTACTGGTATGAAACCATTGTGCTGGAAGAACTCGCCCGGATCCATTGCGGCGGCATCCCCATGGCCATTGCGGTCCAGTCCTGCATGGCCACCCCGGCCCTTGAGGAATTCGGCTCCGAGCATATCAAACAGACGTATCTGAAACCCGCCCTCAAAGGGGAGCTGGTGGCCGCCATTGCCGTGACCGAGCCTGATGCCGGATCTGACGTGGCCGCCCTGAAAACCACGGCCCGGCGGGACGGGGATCATTATTTCCTCAATGGCTCCAAGACCTATATAACCAACGGGCTTCAGGCGGATTTTCTCACCCTTCTGGCCCGGACCTCCGATGCGCCCGGCTACCACAGTTTCAGCCTGTTTGTCGTGCCAACGGATATCAAGGGGTTTGTCGTGTCCAGGAAACTGGACAAGCTGGGTATGCGCAGCTCGGATACGGCGGAGCTTTATTTCGACGACATGAAGATCCCAGCGGAAAATCTCATCGGCAGGGAAAACGAGGGCTTCATCCAGCAGATGAAGCAGTTCCAGCATGAGCGGTTCGCGGCCCTGCCCCTTTCCTATATCGGCGTTCAGGAGACGATCAAGGAAACCGTTGACTACCTCCGGGGACGGGTGGTTTTCGGAAAACCCCTGATCGCCAAGCAGGTGCTCCGCCACCGCCTGGCCCACTGGCTGGCTGAAGCAGAAACCATTCAGCAGCTGACCTACCATATCGTTCGCATGAAGTCGGCAGGCAAGGATGTGACCCGGGAGATCAGCATGGGTAAACTCCTGGCCGGCGACCTTCTGAACGACGTAACCGCAGGCTGCCTCCAGATGTTCGGGGGCTTGGGATTCATGAACGAGATGCGCATCTCCCGGCGGTTCCGGGACGCCCGGCTCATCTCCATCGGCGGCGGCGCCAGTGAAGTCATGAGTGAAATCATCGCCAAAACATCAGGTTTCTGAGGCTCGAAACCGGAAGGAGTCATATGCTGTTTGAATTTGACGGGAACAAGCCCTGCATCGGCAGGGGGGCATACGTGAGCGAGACCGCCCAGGTCATCGGGGACGTGGTCATCGGCGACAATTGCTATGTGGGCCACGGCGCCATCCTCAGGGGGGATTACGGCCGCATTGAGATCGGCAGCGGCACGGCAGTGGAAGAGGGCGTGATCATCCATGCCCCGCCCGGTGGCCTGAACCGGATCGGCGTCAGCGTGACCCTTGGCCACGGCGCCATCCTCCACGGCAATGCGGTCGGGGATTATTCCGTGATCGGCATGGGCGCCATATTGAGTATTTTTTCAGAAACCGGAGAATGGACCATTGTGGGGGAAGGCGCCGTTGTCCGGGCCAACCAGAAGATTCCGGGCCGGGTTGTGGCTGTGGGCAACCCGGCCGCCGTGATCCGGGAGATCAGTGACCGGGACCGGGAACTGTGGACCTACGGCAAGCAGGTCTATCTGGACCTGGCCAGAAAATGCCTGGAACAGCCCATGAAGCGGATCGGCTAAAACTCTGTGGCAGATAAAAGCTTTTGAGAAGGCCCATCACAGGCCACTTTGGTCAGAGGTGACAACTATCCTGACACAGGAGGTATGCTTATTTCTGGTATCTTGAACCATCAATGATTGAATTGGGCTCTTCGTTTGGGAATACCACACAAAACAGCGAGGAACCGGATTAACCCTGCGTTTGCACTCATTGCGATGATCTCTTTTGCCATAAAAAAGCCGTAACAGGACGAACGGCAGTATAGGGAAGGCTATCACCTTTGGAGAATGGAGAAAATATGGCTTAACCCATTTAGAGAGATAATAATAATCCAAAATACACAGTAAATTAAGCCACCAGAAATATTTTCTCTATCTTATCAATTGGGTCAAGCCAGAAATATATTTTGATTTTATGACATGTTTAACTTTTTCAGCCCTTTACCCGCTTGATGGTCCCGTTGTTTAACATTACATGAAACTGAGATAGCAAGGCATTTTCCTCCTTGTCAATATGACTGTCATCGTGAGCACAGTCCATGATTTTCTGATACTCGTCCGGAGTTACTTCAAGGTCTTGGATAGCATGATTGATAAGTTCTTTGAGGTTTGAGGCTGACTTACTTGGTTTTTTCATGAGTACTGTCTCCTTGATTAAATTTTATCGTTGTTCAATTTTTTTCATTCTGCCGGTTACTAAAATTCATTTTAAGTCTTCATTCTTGAATAATCCTATTGCACATATCACATATAATCTAATTTTTGGTGCTTCGCTGTTTCGCGAATGATCACCGAGTGAATTTGAGACCACCACCATTTCTTACCCGATGCTGTCAGCTGCCTCTTGTGCAGTCCTGGATGAACTGGGCAGTTCGTGAACCTCAAAGGAGAAGCCCTTGGCTAAAATAAAACCCTGGACTCGTTTTGCACTGTCACTTAATTCAAATGCCATAAAAATGCTCCTTTATCGGTACACAGCGTCATGCGAACCAATATCCAGCAGAATAATTTCCTGATTCTGCAAGGTCAGAATCAAAACAATTCGATAGCTGTAGGCAAGTGAAACGGCGTGCTTGCCCTGGAATTTTCCTTTCAGGGGATGCAGGCGAAGTGAAGAATGCCCAGGGTTTTTTTCAAGGTGATACAATACACGTTCAAATTCACCGCGCAGGTCGGGATGCTTTTTTAGAAAACGCCGGGCGGTTCGGACAAAGGTGTCCGTCCATATCAGTGTATTCAAGAGGTTTTGTCCGGCCTGTCAATTTCAGCCAGCAGTTGAGCAGCGCTGCCGCGACAGACGCGACCGGCTTCCAAGTCGCGCTCGGAAGAGACCATTCGGGCAATTGCAGCATCTTCAATCAATGCGTAGTAGTCATTTTCGGTCATCACAACATATTGTGGTTTATTGTTTCTGATGATATGGACAGGACCTTTTGTCAGCATCTCGTCCACCGCGCCGATCCCTCTGCGTTTTATTTCCTGTGCGGCCACTGTTGTCATACTCGGAATTCCTTTGATTTTTCTCATACAGGCGTATTGGACTGAATATAGTATCAAATAAGGTTTAAGTCAATTACCGGATCATAGATTGCGGGTCACTTGAAGAACTTCAATCCGTAATCCTTGATGTATTTCCGCTACAAATATGTTATGGAGGAACCGTTTTGTCTTTTCAAGCGGTGGCCATCAGGAGAAATGGTAACATGGACAATCGATTCTTCGAACAGCCTGTCCTTAACTCCCCCTACGAATACCCGCCCGGTACTGGGAATTGGACGACCAGGGTCAGCCGACACAACGGATAATCGAAAAACGGCAATTCTTTTCCCGCAATTGTTACGCTGTCGCCGGTGCTTGAATCGGCGGCCGCCTGATCAAGGAATATCAGATGGTCAACTCCCTGAAAATGTTCGGTTCATTGTTTGCCGCCGTCTTTATCTTCTTGCTCGGCAGTGGCCTGCTAAACACCTTGGTGAGTGCACGCATGGCCGTGGAGGGCTTTTCAACGACCACGACAGGCATTGTCCTGTCCAGCTTTTACACGGGCCTTTTGGCCGGTTCATTCGTGTGTCATCGGGTGATCCAGAGAATCGGCCATATCCGGGCCTTTACCGCGTTTGCCGCCATAACCACAGCTGCCGCGCTTCTCCATGGACTTTACCTCTCCCCTTGGTTTTGGATCCTTTTAAGGTTTTTAAGCGGCATCACGACCATTGGTTTATTTATGGTCATCGAGAGCTGGCTCAACGAGTGCTGCGAATCGCGCTACCGGGGCCGCGTGTTTTCCATTTACATGAGTCTGATTTACCTGGGAACCGGCGTCGGGCAGCAATTGCTCAATGTCGGCGACATCCAGGGCCAGGAGCTGTTCATCATCGCCGGTATCGTGTTCTCGATTTGCCTGGTTCCGGTGTCGATAACCGGGGGGATACATCCTGGTTTGCCGAAAACCCAATCCTATAAATTCATCTCGATTTTTCGAAAAACGCCACTGGGCATGCTGGGATGCTTTGCGGCCGGCCTGACCAACAGCGCCTTCTTTGCCATGATGCCTGTGTTCTGCACCGCTATCGGCCTGTCGCTGCATGAGCTGTCCTGGATCATGTCCGTCACCGTATTTTGCGGCCTGGCCGCCCAATGGATAGTGGGCACCCTGTCGGATCGGTTTGACCGCACCATGGTCCTGTTCGTTGTAGCAACCGCCATAACAGTGGTCAGCGGGATCATGTTCATAAACGGAGAGACTTCTTTCGGGAAATTGGCATTGGGGATGGGATTGTTCGGTGCGCTGATGTTTGCTGTTTATCCGCTCTCTGTGGCCCGTACTCACGATATATTCGGCGGAAAGGATGCCGTGGCTGTCAGTGCCGGCTTGCTGTTTGCCTACAGCATCGGCGCCAGTGTCAGCCCCCTTCTGGCCTCCGGGGTGATGACCCTGCTTGACTCGCCCTTCGGCCTTTTTGCTTTCTGGGGATTTAACAGCGCGACCCTGGCTGTGGTCACCATTTACCTAAGGAAACATGAGACAGTGAAACGGGTGCCGGTGAAAGAGCAGGTTTCATTCGTTCCCATGAAAAGCACATCAGCGGTAATCATGGCCCTGGACCCAAGGACTGACGCTGAAGATGAAGTCAGGGGACGTACATCAAAATATAAGTAAATCACCTGTCACACAGGTCACTTGGTGATTAAACTGCCATCAGCGGAAAAATCTGGGATTCATCAGATTTTCGATGGACAGAAGCTGATCCAATCTTTCCTTGTCGATAAGTCCTTTTTCAAGGACGATTTCGTGTACCGAGCGCCCGGTTTCCAGTGCCTCCTTGGCGATTGCAGCCGATGCTTCATATCCGATGATGGGGTTCAGGGCGGTCACGATGCCGATGCTGTTCAGCACCATCTCCAGGCATCGCTCCCGGTTGGCGGTGATGCCGCGGACGCATTTTCCATCCAGCACCCTGCAGCCGCGCTGGAGCATCTCCAGCATGGAAAACAGATCAAACGCCATGACCGGCTCCATGACATTGAGCTGAAGCTGACCGGCTTCGGCCGCCAGGGTAACCGTGAGATCCATACCGATGACCTGAAAAGCCACCTGATTGACCACTTCCGGGATTACCGGGTTGACCTTTCCGGGCATGATCGATGATCCCGGCTGCATCTTGGGCAGATTGATTTCATTGAAACCGGCCCGGGGTCCCGAGGACAGAAGCCGCAGATCGTTGCAGATCTTGGATAGCTTGACCGCTATCCGGCGGAGCAGGCCGGATAGCTGAACGTAGGCGCCGGTGTCCCAGGTGGCTTCCACCAGATCCTTGGAGCTTTTCATGGGCAGGCCCGTGAGCTGGGCCAGATAGTCAACTGCAAGCGCGCGGTATCCGGACGGGGCATTGATGCCGGTGCCGATAGCGGTGGCACCTAAGTTGACTTCATAAAACAGTTCGCAGACCGCATCAAGGCGTTCCACATCCTCCAAAAGTGTGCTGGCAAACGCGTTGAATTCCTGTCCCAGCGTCATGGGCACGGCATCCTGAAGCTGGGTGCGGCCCATTTTAAGCACGTCGCTGAATTCTTTCGCCTTTTCCTGAAAAGCACCGGCCAGAGAGGATAATGCGGTTGTCAGCTTCGGAATGATCAGCAGCAGCGCGACCCGAAACGCAGTGGGATAGGCATCGTTGGTCGACTGTGAGCAATTGACGTGGTTGTTGGGGTGGATAATCTCGTATTGGCCCTTTGGATGGCCGAGAATTTCCAGGGCCTTGTTGGCGATGACCTCGTTGGCGTTCATGTTGGTGGAAGTGCCGGCACCGCCCTGAATGCAGTCCACCTTGAACTGATTCACGAGTTCTCCGGCGATAAGCGCATCACATGCCCGGACAATGGCATTGGCGATCTCTTCAGGCAGAACGGCCAGGTCCCTGTTGGCTTTTGCCGATGCTTTTTTTACATATCCCAATGCGCGAATCATCTCGGGTTCGATGGAAATGGGAATGTCGGTGATTTTGAAGTTTTCAATGGCCCGCAGGGTTTGAATGCCATAATATGCATCTGCGGGGATTTTCTTTTCACCCAGAAAATCGTGTTCGATGCGGGTGTTTTTTGTCATGAAGCCTCTCCTCTCGTTTTGCCTGTCATATGACACAGCGGAAAATATCCCATGAGCAATTATCGCACCTTCATGGGTTCGTGATGCAGGTTAAAGAGAATATCGTTTTCTATGTATAGCTGCTCAAGACGTTCCTGATGCTTTTTTAAATCAGCTCCCCGCTGTCTGGCCAGGGCGATCACCAGGTAGTTGATGATGCAGGAGATGGCTGTCGGGTGGCCGATAAAAGGGATCGATTTGGACGGCACGACGAGCGACTGGTGGGCAAACTGGATCAGCGGGCACAGGGCGCTGTCCGCCATAACCAGTAAGGTCAGCCCGAGGCGCCTGACGACTTTTCCCAGACGGATCAATTCGTTCGGGTATCTGGATGTGGCGATGATGATCACAAGGCTGTCCGGGGCGGCATGGGTAAGCTCGTCAATGGCCGTGCTGTCGCTTCCTTTTAATACACGCACGGCCCGGCGCACCTTGTTCAGCGACCATCCCAGATAATAGGCAAAGGTGAACGAGAGCCTTGATCCGATGACATATACCGAAGGGCTGGCGGCAATGTGATCGACAAAAGATGACAGCACCTTTAAATCGACGGATTCATAAATCTGCCTGATGTTATTCATTTCTTCCAGCAGCACACGGTGCAGAAGTTCGGCGCCGGGTCCCGCCGGTCCGGGAAGGTCGATGCGATCCGGCAGCGTCAACCCCGTGTCCACGATGTCCCGAAGGGCCTGCAGAAAATCGCCGTATCCCCCATAGCCTATATGGCTCACAAAGCGCACGACCGTGGCTTCGCTGACCTTGCAGGCTTCGGACAATTCTTTTGTGGTCATGAAAACCGCCTTGCGGGGATTCTGAAGGATGAACTGGCCCAGCATCTTTCCCTTGGGCGTCAGTGAATCCAGGTGCATCATGATCGTTTCAAGGACCGTTTGAGATGTATTTTCCGTCATCGTTTCCTCGATGCATGGCAATATTAATGCGCATGATGATATTTTTTCTTTCATCTACAGCATAGTATTTAACATGTTTTGTTTCAAGAACAAATGATGCCTTTTTGAAGAGGATTTATTGACATGGATAACAATTGACACGGATAAATAAACATGTTAGCAAATATATAATAAATTATTAATCAAGAACTGAATCTAAATTAGCGAACTTCGGGTGACATTAATCGATGTGAATCACCGCGACTTTCGCTTTCATCTGAAAAGCAGGGAGAACGCCTTCGCATGAGTCACGAGTATCTGCTTGAAACGCGTCATCTTTATAAGGACTTCAAGGGGTACACCGCCGTTTGTGACGTCAGTCTGAAGGTTCGAAAAGGCACGGTACACGCCCTCATCGGGCCCAATGGGGCCGGCAAGACCACCTGCTTCAATCTGATCACCAAATTTCTGCAGCCCTCCAAGGGGCAAATATTTTATAAAGGAAAGGATATCACCGGCATGGCTCCGGCTGATATCGCGCTGATGGGCATGGTGCGTTCTTTCCAGATTTCTGCGGTTTTTCTGAACCTGTCCGTGCTTGAGAATGTCCGATTGGCGTTGCAGCGCAAGCTTGGCAAGCATTTTCACTTCTGGCGTTCGGAGCGTCTGCTGCACGGGTTACACCAGAGAGCCTTTGAAATGCTGGATGCCGTCGGGCTGAGAGAGTACGCGGACAACAAAGCATCGGAACTGCCTTACGGACGCAAGCGGGCACTGGAGATCGCTACAACCCTGGCCCTGGAACCCGATATGCTCTTGATCGACGAGCCCATGTCCGGCATGGCGCGGGAGGACATCGGCCGTATTTCCGACCTGATCCGGCAGGTGGCGGCGGACCGCACCGTGCTGATGGTGGAGCACAACCTGAGTGTGGTGGCCGATCTTTCAGACACCATTACGGTGCTTCATAACGGCCAGATACTGGCTGAAGGAACTTATGACCAGGTTTCGGCTGATCCGCAGGTCATAGAGGCTTATATGGGGACCGGCCATGACGGATGACAATGTAATGCTGAACGTCAGGGATCTTCATGCCCACTATGGTGAATCCCATATTCTGCAGGGAATGGAATTTGCGGTTCCCGGGGGCGAGGTGGTCACCCTTCTGGGTCGAAATGGCGCCGGAAAAAGCACGACACTCAAAGCCATCATGGGCATTGTGACCCAGAGAACGGGTTTGGTGGCGTTTAAGGGAGAAAATCTCGCCGCATTGCCATCCAACCGTATCGCCCGCATGGGTGTGGCCTACTGTCCGGAGGAGCGCGGCATATTCAGCAGCCTTTCGGTCACCGAAAACCTTCTCCTGCCACCGGTCGTACAGCAGGGAGGGTTGTCACTTGGTGAAATCTATGAGTTGTTTCCCCGGCTGAAAGAGCGCGGGCGGGCACAGGGCACAAAACTGAGCGGCGGAGAGGCCCAGATGCTGGCCATAGCCCGAATTCTCCGAACCGGGGCCAGGCTGCTGCTTCTGGATGAACCAACTGAAGGGCTTGCGCCGCTGATCGTCAGGCATATCGGTGACATCATCCGGCACCTCAAACAAAAGGGATACACCATCTTGCTGGTGGAGCAGAATTTTCATTTCGCCGCCACCGTGGCTGACCGACACTTTGTGGTGGAGAACGGTATGGTGATCGACATGGTCCCCAATGACCGGATTCAGGATCATACCGAAAAGCTGAAACGATATCTGGGGGTTTAGTGTCTGTTTCCTGTATGAAATACATGTGAATTCAGACTTTGTCAGGTAAAAAACATTACTGAAAGGAGCGTGGAGATGAAAAAATTGAACCATCTGACTTTTCTGTTTGTTCTGGTCTTTTTACTGACTTCATCGGTATGGGCCCAGGTGAGTGACAACGTGGTCAAGATCGGCGTTCTCAACGATCAGTCGGGTACTTATTCCGATTTAAGCGGCACGGGTTCGGTGGAGGCGGTCAAAATGGCTGTCGAAGATTTCGGTGGCAAAGTGCTTGGCAAACCCATCGAGGTGGTGTTTGCCGACCATCAGAACAAACCGGACATCGGCGCCAACGTCGCCAACAAATGGATTGATGTGGAAAATGTGGATATGATCATCGATTTGCCAACCACATCCGTCTGTCTGGCGGTGCAGGAGATCTGCAAGAACAAGAACCGGATTAATATCATTTCCACAGGCGCATCTGTTATCCTGACCAACGCGAACTGTTCCCCTACCGGCTTTCACTGGGCTTATGACAACTACGCTTTGGCCAAGGGTACGGGCCTTGCCATGGTTAAGGACGGGGGCGATTCGTGGTTCTTTCTGACAGCCGACTATGCCTTTGGTCACGATCTGGAAAAAACGACTTCAGAGGCCGTAACAAAGGCCGGTGGAAAAGTTTTGGGTGGGGTTCGCCATCCTTTCCCCAACAACGATTTTTCCTCGTTCCTGCTCCAGGCCCAGGCCAGCAAGGCCAAGGTCATCGGCCTTGCCAATGCCGGCGGCGATACCATCAATGCCATCAAACAGGCTGCCGAATTCGGGATTACCCAGAGCGGCCAGCGCCTGGCGGGCCTGCTGGTCTTCATTTCGGATGTTCACAGCCTCGGGCTTAAGGCTGCCCAGGGTCTGGTGGTGACCACCGGTTTTTACTGGGATTTCAACGACGAAACCCGGGCCTGGTCCAAGCGCTGGAGTCAGCGTATGAACGGGCGCATGCCCACCATGAGCCAGGCCGGATGTTATTCCGGGGCCATGCATTACCTGAAAGCCATCCAGGCCGCGGGTACGGACGAGGCCAAGGCCGTGGCCCTGAAAATGAGAGCGCTGCCGGTGAACGATTTCTTTGCCAAAAACGGCACGGTGCGTGAAGACGGCCGCATGGTGCATGACATGTATCTGGTCCAGGTCAAAAAACCCGAGGAGTCCAAGTACCCCTGGGACTATTACAAGATACTGCGCACCATACCCGGCGACGAAGCGTACAAGCCTCTGGCAGAAACCCAGTGCCCCTACCTTCTTGAGAAGAAAAAATAGCCCCGTTACTCAGCCGGAACTCCATTTTTGGGGTTCCGGTATTCAACAGGATGGGATCGCACCATGTTTGAATTGATCGGCATACCTCCCCAGGCCTTCTTCGGCCAGCTGCTGCTGGGCGTGATCAACGGCTCTTTTTACGCAGTCCTCAGCCTGGGGCTTGCCTTGATTTTTGGACTGCTGAACGTCATTAATTTCACCCATGGGGCTCAATATATGATGGGAGCCTATGTGGCGTGGTTGAGCATGTCCTACGCCGGGATCAACTACTGGTGGTCGCTTCTGATTGCTCCCATTGTGGTAGGGGCGTTCGGCATTCTTATGGAGCGGCTGTTTCTGCGCTGGCTGTACAAACTGGATCATCTTTACGGCCTGCTTTTGACTTTCGGTCTGGCGTTGATCATCGAAGGTGTCTTCCGTCAGATTTACGGCATTTCGGGCCAGCCCTACCCGATTCCGCCGCAGCTTACCGGCCTGCAGAACCTGGGATTCATGTTTCTCCCCAATTACCGCGCATGGGTGGTGGCGGCCTCCCTGATTGTCTGCCTCGCCACCTGGCTGGTGATCGAGAAAACCCGTCTGGGCGCATACCTCAGGGCTGCCACGGAGAATCCAACACTGGTGCAGGCTTTCGGCATTAACGTCCCCCTTATGATCACCCTCACATACGGCCTGGGTGTGGCCCTGGCGGCCTTTGCGGGCGTTTTGGCCGCACCGATTTATCAGGTCAAGCCCACCATGGGCGCAGACATGATCATCGTGGTTTTTGCAGTGGTGGTGATCGGCGGGATGGGATCGATCATGGGCTCGGTGGTCACCGGCTTTATCCTCGGGCTGCTGGAAGGACTCACCAAGGTGTTCTACCCGGAGGCGTCCAACACCGTTATATTCGTGGCCATGGCCGTGGTGCTTTTAATCAAACCGGCAGGCCTTTTCGGCCGAATCAACTGAGGATATCATGCGCCATATAAAGATGGGCCACCTGGCACTACTGGCCGCAGGACTGGCCGCGCCGTTTTTTATCTATCCCGTTTTCCTGATGAAGGCCCTCTGCTTTGCTTTGTTCGCCGCTGCCTTCAATCTGCTTTTGGGCTACCTGGGGCTATTGTCCTTTGGACACGCAGCCTATTTCGGCTTTGGCGCCTACGTGTGTGGTTATGCGGCCAAGGTCTGGGGGTTGACGCCGGAACTGGCCATGCTGGCCGGAACCGCGGTGGGAACCTTCATGGGACTGATCTTCGGCTGGCTGGCCATCCGCCGTCAGGGCATCTACTTTGCCATGATTACGCTGGCCATGGCCCAAATGGTGTATTTCTTCTGTGTGCAGGCGCCGTTCACCCACGGTGAGGACGGGATTCAGGCGATTCCCAGGGGATTTCTTTTCGGCCTGATCGACCTTTCTTCCAACATGACCATGTATTACTTCGTACTGACGATTTTCGTGCTGGGATTGCTTTTCCTGCAGCGCATCATCCACTCGCCGTTCGGGCATGTGCTCAAAGCCGTGCGCGAAAACGAACCACGGGCCATCAGCCTGGGTTACAAGACCCACCGCTACAAACTGCTGGCTTTTGTGCTGTCTGCGGGGATATCCAGCCTGGCCGGCTCCATGAAGGTACTGGTGTTTCAACTGGCATCGCTTACCGATGTGCACTGGCACGCCTCCGGCGAGGTGGTTCTGATGACGCTTCTGGGCGGGGTGGGTACGGTGCTGGGTCCCGTGGTAGGGGCTTTCATTGTGGCAGCCATCCAGAACTATCTGGCCCAGATCGGGGCATGGGTCACCATCATCCAGGGAGCGATCTTCGTGGTCTGTGTGCTGACCTTTAGAAAAGGTATTATCGGCGAGCTGGAAGACTGGTGGTTGCGTCGCACCCGATCCCGAAATGATCTCATCCCAGACCCCGTATCCCTGCCAGATAAATCCTGACCATGGACTACCCGCTCCGGGCACGGCTCTTGGCCTGCCTTGATCCGCTCGAACCCTTCCGGCTATATCTGCATGTAATTATTACACCCCAATATTTTTAAACTATCTGATTTTAGGAAATATTAAAACCTGCTCGCATAATTTTTAGTCAAAATGACATGTGATCTTTCATTTTAATTTTTTATTTGACATATAATCTTTCATTTATTATAAACCAAGCCATATTATCATGAATTGGTTTTTGCAGTGCAACTGCTTCAACAGGAGCAAAGGGGGAGTCTATGTTCGGAAGGTTCAAACCCCTGTGGGGGAAGAAGCCCGACCTTAAATCCGGTTACGATGCCGTCATCATCGGCGGGGGGCTTCATGGTTTGGCGACGGCTTATTATCTTGCCACGGCGCATGGAATGAAAAACATCGCTGTTATCGAAAAGCGCTTTATCGGGTTTGGCGGCGCCGGCCGCAACACCGCCATTGTTCGCGCCAACCAGCGGACCCAGCAGAATGTGCCGCTTTATAAAGAAGGGCTTGAACTCTGGCCGGTGCTGACCCGTGAACTGGATTACAACCTGATGTTCAACAACTGCGGCAACCTGAATCTCATGCATAGCGAGGCTGCCATGAGCGCGGCGCGGATGAATATCGCAACAGCCCAGTTTCATGGTGTGGAAAGCCATCTTCTGGATGCCCGCCAGGTCAAGGATATGGTGCCTGCCCTGAATATTTCACAGGACATCACCTTTCCGATACATGGCGCCATGTATCACCCCCCGGGGGGCATTGTCCGGCACGACGCCGTGGTCTGGGGCCTGGCCAAAGGCGCTGCCAAGAACGGGGTGCATATTCACCAGCAGACGGAGGTTACCGGGATTCTGACGGACGGCCGTAAAGTTACCGGCGTGAACACCAGCAGCGGCAAAATTCATTCGCCGCGGGTGCTGGTGGCTGCGGGCGGGTATTCGGCCGCCATCATTCATCGCATGATGGGCATCAAGCTGCCTATCAGCGTGCTGACCATTCAGGCAATGGTCACCCAGCCGCTGAAACCGCTCCTGAATCATGTGGTTTCATCCGGGGCCTATCATGCCTATGCCAATCAGACGCTGAAAGGCGAAATCGCCACCGGCGCACACATGGATCCCTGGCCCAATTATACGACACAGAACACGGCCCACTATATCAAGCATCAGGCAGAGGCCCTGTCCGAGTTTCTGCCCTGTCTGCGAGGGGTTAAATTCATGCGGATCTGGGGCGGGCTGGCGGATATGACGCCCGACATGGCGCCCATCATCGACGGCAATAATCCGATCGAGGGGTTTTATATGAACTGCGGCTGGGGCTATTTCGGGTTCAAGTCCTGTGCGGCAACCGGCAAACATCTGGCCGCGTTCATGGCAACCGGCAACTGTCCGGAAATCCTTCAGCCGTTTCATCTACGCCGGTACGAGAAGCATCGGCTGATGGGAGAAACGGCGGCCCTGGTCAATTACAGCCCGGACAATTAAAGCCACAGGCCCTCAACGATTTGAAAAAAAGCGCCCTCTGAATCATGGCGTTCAGGTAATAAGGAGATTTTGCTATGGCGTTGACACTGACCTGCCCCATTTGCGGGAAGCGAAACGGGTACGAATTTCGATATGGCGGAGAAGACAAAGGACCGCGTCCTGCCGAAGAGGGGTTGACCCCGGCAAGCTGGTGCGATTATGTGCATATGAACAACTGCGTGGCCGGCGTTCAGAAAGAATGGTGGTTTCACCGGGATGGATGCGGCAGCTGGTTCGCTGTCCACCGGAATACCATAACCAATCTTGAGGTGGCCGACGCGGAAGCGATATTACCGGAGGCGAAGCCATGAACAGACTCAGTCATTTGCCGACATTGCGGGTTAACCCGTCGGAAAAACTAACCGTGCACTACCGAAAAAAATCTTTCACCGGCATAAAGGGGGATACGGTTGCAACGGCCCTGTATGCCAACGGCGTCCGGGTCTTTGGGCGCAGCCTGAAATACCACAGACCGCGGGGGATTTACAGTCTGGACGGTGAATGCAGCAATACCTGCATGTCGGTCAATGACATTCCCAATGTCCGGACCGAGACGACCCTGCTGAAGGCGGACATGCGGGTGGACGCCCAGAATGTCAAAGGCTCCGCGGAGTTCGATCTGATGGGATTCATGGATAAATTCGACTGGATGATGCCGGCCGGGTTTTACTACCGGATGATGCACAAGCCCGCATCCATCTGGCCGATCGCCATGAAGCAGATTCGAAAGGCAGCAGGCCTTGGGACCATTTCTCCGGATTTCGAGATGAAAGGCGTCTATGATGAAATCTACCCAAAAGCCGATGTGTGCATCGTCGGCGGCGGTGCGGCCGGCATGACCGCAGCCCTGGCTGCCGCGGAAAGCGGGCAGCGAGTCGTCCTTCTTGAAGGCCGGACCTGGCTGGGGGGCTGCTTTGACTACCGGGCCGCCGCTTACAGCAAGGGAAAGCCCCTGTATCAAAGAGCCCGCGAGCTGGCGGACCAGGTGGAGCAGACCCCCAATATCCGCGTGTTCAAACACACATCCCTGATCGGCGCCTATAACAACAACCTGCTCACCGCTTTTCAGGTCGGCAGCGGGGACGATTCTTTTGATGAACGATACATCGAGATTCGCGCAACGAGCGTTGTGGTGGCGACCGGGTGCACCGAACGGCCCCTTCTCTTTGACAACAACGAGCGGCCAGGGGTCATGCAGATCGGCTGCGCCCACCGTCTGGCGCGGACCTACGGCCTGATGCCGGGCAGGGAAGCGGTATTCAGCGTCGGCCATGACCTGGGCCTGGAGGCTGCCATCGATCTGTTTGATATGGGGCTTCAGGTGGCCTGTGTGGCCGATATTCGCGAGGACGGTCAGGATCCGGAGCTGCTGGCAGGCCTTGCGGACAGACGGATTCCGTATCTTTGCGGCTGGGTCGCCGTCAAGGCCCATGGCTGCAAACAGGTCAATAAAGTGACGATCGCCACGCTTGACGGCACCATCCGCCGGCATATTCCCTGCGATCTTCTGGTCGCATCCGCTGGTCTGACGCCGGCAACCGGCCCTCTCAGCCTGGCCCAGGCAACGTTCACCTATGACGACCATACCGGATTCTTTCTTCCTGTAAATCTACCGGATAAAATGTTCGCTGCCGGCCGGATGCTGGGATTCAATTCCCCTTTGTCGATCGAAGCCTCCGGCAGGCTGGCGGGGCTTCTGGCGGCCAATGCCTGCGGTGCTTCCTGCCGGAATCAGATTGAAGAAGCCGAAAAAGCCCTTGCCGGGCTTCCCCGGCCCGAAAGGGGCACCAAACTGGTGACGGCTCCGGTCAAGGGCCGGAAAACCTTTATCTGCTTTGATGAAGACACCACGGTGAAGAATATCCGGCAGGCCATCGACATGGGATTTGATGTTCCGGAGTTGATCAAGCGCTTTACATCCGCCGGAACCGGACCCGGTCAGGGCGGCATTCCCGGACACAACCTGCCGCTGTATGTCGCCAAATATACGGCATCCGGTCCCGCGCATCTTCAGCCGACAACGGTCCGTCCGCCCCTGACCCCGACCTACATCAGCACCTATGCCGGCTCCAGCCACAAAATGTTCAAGCGCACGCCGGTGCATGATGCCCAGGTGAAGGCCGGCGGCATCTTTCGCCTGATCGGGGTGTGGGATCGGGCCCGCTATTTTTCCGAGGACTTAACCTGCCGGGAAGAAATTTTAAACGTCCGCAGCAATGTTGGCATGCTGGATGCCTCGACACTGGGGAAATTCCGGATTCATGGGCCGGACGCGCTTCGCGCCCTGCAGCGGGTGTATGTTTCCGATATCGGCAAGGTCCGCGAAGGACGGGTGAAATATTCTGCCATGTGCAACGATGACGGATGCATACTGGATGATGGCGTCATCGTCAAAATCCGGGAAAATGACTACTATATTACCACATCCACGGCCCGGGCCGGCCAGACCATCGAATGGATCCGCTATCACACCCGCTATGACGGCTGGAATTTTCACATGGTCAATCTGACCGATGCCATGGGCGTCATCAATGTCTCGGGGCCAAATGCCCGCAAGGTCCTGGAAAAGGTTGTGGATGCGGATGTTTCCAATGCGGCCTTTCCTTTCAGCGGGTACCTGGAATTTACGGTCGGCGGCGTGATACCGGTCCGGGCCATGCGATTGGGGTTTGTGGGCGAGCTGTCCTTTGAGCTTCATGTGCCTGCATCCTACATGCCATCCCTGTGGGAGATGGTGGATTCCGCGGGCAGGGAATTCAATATCCGCAATTTCGGCGTGGAAGCCCAGAATGTGCTGAGAATGGAAAAAGGCCATATCATTCTGGGTGTGGAATCCGAGCAGCGGACCAATCTTCTGGACTGCGGCCTTGGTTTTCTGTGGGACCGCACCAAAAGTCAGGCCAAAACCGTCGGCGCCGTGGCGCTACGGCAGGCCGAAGCGGATCCGGGCAGACTGACCCTGGTGGGGATTCAAATGGAAGGGGACAGGCCGGCCAAGGACGGATCCATCATCGTGGACAACCGGGTCCGGGGCTATGTGTGCACGGCCAGAAAAAGTGTTTCCCTTGGCAAGTCTGTCGGCATGGCCCTGGTGGAATCCCAGTTATCGGATGTCGGCACCCGGTTGGAGATATTTGAAGATGAATGCGGCGGCAAACGGATATACGCGCGAATCGTACCCATGCCGTTTTATGATCCGGAAGGCAAACGGATGAAAATGTGAGGAATTGATCATGCTGAACATACTAAGGCTTTCTCCCGTACAATTCGGACCTCCCCGGACGACTGAAACGCGGAACAACTGGACGATTGCACTGTCATACGACGATGAGGGCAAGGGCCCGTTTCTGGTGGATCTCTGCCACAAAACAAGGTGGGATCTTCAGGACCCGGGGCTGGACGGCCTGAACCCACTTGGCCTTCAGATTCCGGGGGCACCGGGTTCATGCAGCCTGAAAAACGGAACCCTGATCAACCGGATGAACCGGACACAGGCCGCCATATGGCATCTGGATGCTGAAACGCCGGATCTGCCGGCTGATCCGGGTTACACCGAAGTCACCGAATCGACCGTGTTTCTGGCACTGTTCGGGCCCCGCATTTTTTCGATTGCCGAAAAACTGACGTCCCTGGATTTTCTTGATCCGGTAAAAGCCGCTCCGTTTTTATTGCAGGGGCCGTTCAGCCACGTTCCCTGCCAGATCGTTACCCTGGAGAAGAACGCGGATGGCTCCGGCGGATTGCTTCTGACCTGCTCCAGGGGCTATGGCCACAGCATGGTCCATGCGATACGCGATGCCGGTTCGGAATTCGGTCTTCGACCGGCGGGTGAAAACCGGTTTTCGGCCTGGCTGAAGGCTCTGGCCGGATAATAAAGAAGCAGCCTTCTGCCTTTTCGATTATGGGAAGAAGGCTGCCTTATCTGAATCTTGAAACTATAAGTCCCTGGATATAGGCATCCTAATGGTCGAAACTCTCTGTATGCTCCAAATTCAAGCCGATTTATACGGCAAATAATCCTCCCGCACAGGCGAAAAAACTTCGACAGCAACAGAATCCTCCAGAAACTCCGCCCGATGCACAACGTCTCCGGGAATACACCAGCTATCGCCGGGTTCCACGTCGAATGTATCTTCTCCGATGGCAAGCCGGATCCGGCCGGATATCAGATACCCTGTTTGTTCGTGCGGGTGGCTGTGGACGGGTATCTGAGCGCCTTTTTCCAAATGAAACTCCGCAATAAGCGTCTTGTCGCCATAAACCAGTGTTTTCAGCCTGATGCCGTCCAGAACCTGCTTGTATCCATTATCGCTTCGTTTATTAAACATCGATTACTCCAGTTTCAGATAGTAGCGTTATTCAGAATTGTTCGTTTACGAGTTCATCAAATTTGACTTTTCGTATAGGTCTCAGTGGTTTCTGTCAATATAAAAAGAAGTAATTGAAAATACCGGGTCGATAAAATTGCCGAGGCATAGGAGATCTGTATTGCCTCCATCATCAAAAACAGGTATTGAGATGCGGAAATGAATATGAAAGCTGGTCCCGTATTTGTTTCGAAGTTTCAGGATGACGGATACGGGACGTTGCTGTTTCGGAAAGGAAATACCGGCATTGACGTTATCCGATCAAACCCTTACGGTTGCCATTTTGCCCTCCGGAAGACTGGCGCTTGAATTTGAGGCCTGCGAGGACGTTGTCTCTTCAGACCGCCGGCAGGTTGAGTCCAGTATCCATAAAATTTATGCCGATGATCACGCCAAGGCGTTTCTGGCAATGGGGTGCATCAGCCCATCGTTTCGGCTGTCGCCGTCAATTGAGTACTTGCGGTCGATCAGCGCGGCCTATGTTCACGAACTTCTCGTAGATCCCCGCACGGAAGTGCTTCGCGAAAAACAAGTCATCGATCTGCAGCAAGAAAAAGCCGCTCAGTGGGCAGGCCTTGCGCCGGCGATGGTTGGGGCGGGGCTGATTGACGCGGACTTTATCAATGCTGTCTGGACGCTTTTTCATGAGGCATTTGTCCGCGAGGTTCGCGGCCGCGGCGAACCTATCGAGGAGATTCTGCGCCTGCTGGCCCCCGGACAGGTGCTGCTGGAACATCGGGTCCATTTTCATCTCGTTGAAAACAGGCAGGAAGAAAAAACGCCATTTGCGTTTCTGGCAACATATGCGCACAGCGATGCAGAAGGTGGACTGAGACATCTGCCGCTGGGTAATGCCCTGAAGGAGTTTGGCGACGATACCCGAAGACTGGTTTCGCTGCTGTCCTCCGTGCACAAGGCCGCAGCCTCCAGCGATCTGATCCGCTCTGTTCTGGATTCCGGTGAGATTTTCCATCCGCTCCGGTTCACCCCGGTTGAAGCCTGTCAGTTTCTGCGCGAAGCCCCGCAGTATGAGCAGGCCGGAATCCTGTGCCGCATTCCCAGATGGTGGAGCGCGTCTCCCAGAAAGATTTCAGTTGCCTTGGCCATCGGCGACACTGCTGGCGGGAAACTGGGTGTTCAGGCACTTTTAAGCTGCACGCCACGCCTTCATATCAACGGGGAAGAAATATCTTACGACGAAGCGCGGGAGATTCTGGCGCAGTACGACGGTCTGGCCATGATCAAGGGGAAATGGATTGTTGTAGACCGCCAGGTGCTTCAACAGAATCTGGATATGTTCGAGAAAGCCAGGCTGATGAGCAAACGCATGAAGATTCCGTTTCCGGATGCTATTCGGATGCTTCTGGGGCTTCAGTCCGCGAAGATTGACGACAAAACCCCCTGGGATGGCGATGTGCTATGTGGAGACTGGATGAAGGAAGTCTTAGGCAAACTCCGCTCGCCGGCATCGCTTCAAACCGTTGCCGCACCCAATGGGCTTCAAGCCTCCTTAAGACCCTATCAACAAACCGGACTCAACTGGCTGACGTTTCTGCATGACCTGGGATTCGGGGCCTGTCTGGCGGATGACATGGGGCTGGGGAAAACCATTCAGATCCTTTCTCTTATTCAGTCCAGAAAAGAACTGGCCGGAAGCGATTTCGGGCCTTCGCTCTTGATTGTTCCCGCATCGCTTATCGACAACTGGCTGACCGAAATTCGCCGCTTTACACCCGGCATTCAACCCCTTGTGGTGCATCCGCAATACGCCGATAGCATGGGGCCAGAAGCGCTGTCCGGCAAGGCTTTTGATCTTGCGATCACCACTTATGCCATGGCCCGCAAGCTGTCCTGGCTAAAGGAGCAGCCCTGGTATTTCCTGATTCTGGACGAAGCACAGGCCATCAAGAATCCCGGATCATCTCAAACCAAATCCATAAAGGAAATACCGGCGGCCCACCGGATTGTTCTGACCGGAACACCTGTTGAAAACCGGCTCGGCGACATCTGGTCTTTGTTTGATTTTGTCAACAGGGGGCTTCTGGGCTCCGCCCAAAGCTTTAAAAAATTTGCCAAATCGCTCACCGACCAGCCTGAAGGATACGGGCGGATGCGTCAGGTGATTCAGCCCTATATTCTGCGGCGGATGAAAACGGACAAATCGATTATCGCAGATCTTCCGGAAAAAATCGAGATGAAGACCTGGGCAATTTTATCCAAAAAGCAGCGGGTTCTCTATCAGCGGTTTTTGGATGAATTGTCGGATTCGGTTCTGGAGTCCGAAGGCATAAAGCGAAAAGGGCTGATCCTGTCTTTTTTGATGAAATTCAAGCAGGTGTGCAATCATCCTGACCAGGTTGCCGGATCCGGTCTGTTCCGGGAAGAAGACAGCGGCAAACTCCAGCGCTTGCGGGAAATCTGTGAGTCCATCCATGAAAAGCGGGAGCGCATGCTGGTCTTTACACAGTTTCGGGAAATGGTGGGGCCGCTCAATGATTTCTTGAAGACGATATTCGGGCGCCCGGGCGTTCAGCTTCACGGCGGAACCGCTGTTGGCAAAAGAAAAGAGATTGTCGCGGCGTTCCAGAACGAAGACGAATATGTTCCCTATTTTGTGCTGTCCCTTAAAGCCGGCGGCGTGGGACTGAATCTGACCGCAGCCAATCATGTCGTCCATTTTGACCGCTGGTGGAATCCTGCCGTGGAAAAACAGGCCGAAGACCGGGCATTCCGGATCGGGCAGAAGCGCAGCGTGGTCGTTCATAAATTCGTTTGCAAGGGAACCGTCGAGGAAAAAATTGACGATATGATCGAAAGCAAAATCGAATTGTCGCAAAAAATCCTTTCATCCGGCGCGGAATCCTGGATTACCGAGATGTCGAATGATCAGATCCGGGAAATGTTCACCTTGAAATTGACAGGAGAAAAATAGGCGATGGGCTGGTATGGCGGATTTCCCCCCTATGTGTCGGTGGCGGAGCGACGTGCAAAAGCGTGCGACAGGCTGAAAAACTGAAAAAGAAAGCTCGGCAGTCTGGAACCGGTTGCCATTACCGGACGAACCCTTGCCAAATCCTGGTGGGGAAAATCCTGGAATCAGAACCTGGAGCGCTATTCGGACTATTCCAACCGCCTGCCCCGGGGCCGTTCGTACTTGAGCAATGGTATGGTTCTGGATCTGCGGATCGACAAGGAAATGATCAGGGGCGTTGTCGCCGGAACAGCCAGTACGCCTTACCAGATAACCATCCGCATCCAGGCGATTTCCGGTCCTGCCTGGAAACGACTTGTCGAAAAGGCACTGGGAAAGGTCGAGACCCTGCAGACACTGCTTGAAGGCAAATTTCCGGAAGATCTCAAAGAGCTTTTTTTTGCCAAAGACGCCGGGCTTTTTCCCGCGCCCAATGAAATCAAATTGGACTGCTCCTGCCCGGACTGGGCAACCATGTGCAA
This sequence comes from uncultured delta proteobacterium, assembly GCA_963704205.1. Lineage (GTDB taxonomy): Bacteria > Desulfobacterota > Desulfobacteria > Desulfobacterales > Desulfatirhabdiaceae > RAAP-1. The sequence continues at coordinate 123,895 of CAVPHN010000012.1, read as the reverse complement.
GCATGTCGCGGCTGTCCTGTACGGTGTCGGCGCCCGGCTGGATACGTCCCCGGAGCTGTTTTTCACGCTTCGCGGAGTCAACATGGACGATCTCATCGGTCAGGTCGCCAGAAAGGAAACCGAAAAACTGCTGAGCAGACAGCCCGGAAAATCCGCCAGAATCATACAGTCTTCCGATAACCGCCTGTCCGATATCAGCGCATTGTTTGGCGTTCCCCTGACTGCGGATGCCCCGCTTGCAGCAACCGCGGAAACCCCAAAACCCGCCAAGCGGACCCGGAAAGTCGTAGTGAAAGAAAAAAGTTCAAAGCCAAAGGCGGAGATAAAACCCAAAATAAAGCCAAAAACAAAAAAGAAACCAGCGTCCAAGGCATGAAAAGGTTGGACTATCCCATGCCCAATTCTCGCCAGCCCGGAATAACTCCGGCAATGTGATTCCGGTGACAGCGCATATGCCACCCCAGTAATCCATACTGGCTTCGCGGAACGTGTCTTGTTCCACACGGAGTATTTGTCGCCCCACCGCCGTTTCCCACAAAGTCCTTAACACGCAATATGACCTGAGCAGTTTTCCGGATTGTTTTGTTGCCATATCAACGCATTAATTATATAGAGGAATGCAATATTTAAAAACTCACATGCTTCCAGAGGTTCTGCTGGGCTGAGGTCAAATTGACAAGTCGTTTTCATCCAAAAATGGTTCAAGGCATTGGCGCTTTTATTGCCTATGTTATTTTTTTGTCGGTTCTTCTGGTTCCAGGTGAAAGAATTGTCGGAAGTCCGTATTATCTTGTCGGGTCCGTGGGCATGTTCATTTGCATGCTCTGGATCATGAAGTACTGGTCCGGAAAGAAGATGCTTGCAGCCGTTCTGTTGCTGTCGCTTCTGGTGAAAGTCGCTATGCTGATTCAGTTTCCGGACAACAGCGATATCAACCGGTATGTCTGGGAAGGAGAAATCCAGCTTTCAGGGTATAATCCGTTTGTATATGCTCCGGAAGCCGAAGAATTGAAACACCTCAGGAATGAAAACTGGGAAGACATCAACTTTAAAAGTCTCACTGCGATTTACTGGCCTTTTGCACAGCTTCTGTTTAAGGCATGCGCTGCGATATCGCCGACCCGGTGGTTTTTTAATACCACCCTTTCCCTTTTCAGTGTGGGAATTATTGTCCTGCTACTGCTATTGCTGCGCCCGTTTTCTCACGATTTCAGAGAAATTGTCCTGTATGCACTGAATCCCCTGACAATCATTTCCGTGGCAGGTGAGGGCCACCTTGAAAGTATCCTGGTTTTCTGGATCTTGCTGTCCCTTTATGGATCCAGACAGAAGAAGCCATGGCTGATGTATCTGTCGCTCGGGCTTGCCATCATGACAAAATTGACGCCCATCATCTTCCTGCCCCTGCTTGTTGAGCGCGGCAATCTCAAATATTTTCCTTTTTTTCTGCTTCCGTTTGCCCTGATGCTGCCATATTATGATCCGGGAATCAGTTTTCTGTCCACTTTCAATATTTTTATTTCCAGTTTCAAATACAATGGCATGTTCGATTATGTCTGCCAGGCCCTGACAGGGGTGCTGCCTTCAACCTGGGTCTCCATGTTTTTTGCTGCAGGCCTCTGCGGTTTTGTCTTTTTTCTGACTCCGGACAGGCTCCGGTCTGTTTACCTGGTGTCCGGTATTTTATTGGTTTTTATCCCGACTTTTCACACCTGGTATCTGCTGCTGATTACCCCGTTTCTCGTATTGTACCGCTCTCCGCCTTGGATTATTCTCCATCTGACAATGCTGCCGCTGGTCTTTGTTTTTCACCCCTGGGCCACCCACCCTTTCTGGCACGATCAGCCGCTGCTTCAGGGGATCGAATTTATACCCTTTATTGCTGCCGGTCTCTGGTGTTTCTGGAAAAACCGCCAATACTGGCCGGTCCGGTTTCCGCCGGTTCGAAGCGTCTCCGTAATCATATTGACGGATAATAAGTCGCGGAATGTTTCCGGCTGCATTCAATCCATGGACAGCCGGGATTGTCCGGTTGAAATTATTGTTGTCGAAAGCGGCTTCATGGATGGCATCCCGGAAATCGTCCAGAGCGTTTCCGGATGTAAAAATCATTTCATCCGCACCCGGAAGAGGGGAGCAGATCCGCGCCGGTATCAAATCCGCGAAAAACGATGTTGTTGTCCTGCTTCCTGCGGATTCCAGGCTCTCTGCGGGCGCAATTTCCCGCATGATGAGAGCGCTTCAGGAAAATGACAGTGTTGTCGGCGGATGCTTTGGCGCAGCTTATGATGATTTGCGGTCCGGCTTTCGCATAAACCGGCTTGTGCCTGTGTTGAACCGAATCTGGGTCGCTTGCCTCGGGCATTTCACTTCGAAATCAGGTCGAAGTTCTTCAGGCGCGAGGCAATCCAGAATCCTTTCCCTGCAATTGATCTTATGGCGGATATCGAGATCTCGCTTTGCATGAAAGAAAAAGGGGCGATGGTCTTTATCCCCGCCGGCGTGACCGGCACTGCCAGCAGGCAAGAGCCGGCCTGGAAATGGACGGATTATATCAAAGCAACATATGTGACGATGCGCTATCTGACGCTAAGAAGGCTGGGGTTTCTGGGGTGCGGAAGCGCGGATTGTCATCATGCTGTACCGACAGATCCGGCAAAAAAGCAGGCCGCCTGATGATCGCCAAGAATGTCGCGAAGCTCCGGTTCTTTCCGGCTGCAGACATCTTGTGCATACAGACACCGCGTGTGAAACCGGCATCCGGACGGTGGATCAATGGGGCTGGGAACATCGCCTTTTAATATGATGCGATCGCGCTTTAAGGTGGGGTCCGGCAGGGGAGAAGCCGAAAGCAAGGCCTGGGTGTAGGGATGAAGTGGCTGGGCATAGAGTTCGCTGCTGCTGGCGATTTCAACGATCTTCCCCAGATACATGACAGCCACGCGGTCGCTGATGTATTCCACCACGCTTAAATCATGCGAAATAAAGAGATAGGTCAGCCCGAATTCGTTCTGCAAGTCCTTCAAAAGATTGATCACCTGTGCTTGAATGGAGACATCCAGTGCCGATACCGCCTCATCGCAGACCACCAGCTTGGGATTCAAGGCAAGGGCTCTGGCAATGCCGATCCGCTGACGCTGGCCCCCTGAAAACTGATGGGGATAGCGCCGCATGTGCTCCTGCCTGAGACCGACCACCCGAAGCAGGTCCAGAACGCGCTGCTCTCTTTCTTCCCTGCTTTTCATGCCGTGAATGAGCAGCGGCTCGCCGATAATCTGGGAAACGTTTTTTCTGGGATTCAGGGATGAAAACGGGTCCTGGAAGATGATCTGCATCTGCTTTCGAAGGTTGCGCACCTGCTCCGGCGTGTAAGTCAGAATGTTTTCGCCTTCAAAAAAAACTTCTCCGGAAGTGGGTTCTTCCAGGCGAAGAAAGGCGCGTCCCAGCGTCGACTTTCCGCAGCCCGATTCTCCCACGAGTCCAAGCGTTTCGCCCTGCTGAATCGAAAGTGAAACGCCGTCAACCGCCTTTACGGCTGCGATCTGTTTAAGAAACACGCCTCCCAGAATGGGATAGTGCTTGACGATATTGCTGGCGCGGATAAGCGGAGCGGATTCGGTTTTGGGGTCAGACATATTTGAGGCACCGTGCAACATGATGGGGTCCTGCGGCAACCATTTCGGGTTCAACTTGCCGGCAGTCGGAAAACACATCCGGGCACCTGTCGTTAAACATGCATCCGGAAGGCAGATTCAGAAGCGATGGGACCATGCCCTTGATGGTGTTCAGGCGCTTTCCGGCATTCCTTCCAATGACGGGAATGGACTGAAGCAGGCCGACGGTATAGGGATGTTTGGGATTGGCGAACAAGGTGTTCACATCCGTATATTCCACAACCTTTCCGGCATACATGACGGCAACGTTCTGCGCCATTTCCGCGATAACGCCAAGATCGTGCGTAATAAACAGGATGGACGCGCCGATCTCGGATTTCAGATTGTTCATGAGATCCAGAATCTGGGCCTGTATGGTGACATCCAGGGCCGTTGTGGGCTCATCGGCGATCATCAGGCGGGGGTTGCAGGCCAGGGCCATGGCAATCACGACCCGCTGGCGCATTCCCCCGCTCATCTGGTGGGGATAATCGTTCATCCGCTTTTCCGGAGCCGGAATTCCCACCAGCCGGAACATGTCAACAACCCGGTCCCGGACTTCTTTTCCGGACGATTTCTGATGGATGCGAATGGATTCTCCCACCTGATTTCCGACCGAATAAACCGGATTCAAGGCTGTCATGGGCTCCTGAAAAATCATGGAAATCCGGTTGCCTCTGATTTTTCGCATCTGGGGTTCGGAAAGCTCGAGAAGATTGGTTCCTTCAAAATCGATAATGCCGCCAACGATTTTCCCAGGAGGTTCGGGAATCAACCGAATGATGGAATGGGCGGTCACGCTTTTCCCGCAGCCCGACTCCCCCACCAGTCCCAGGGTCTGGCCGGAGGGAATGGTCAGGCTAACGTCATCGACCGCCTTGGCAATCTGGCCGCGCACATAAAAATAGGTTCGCAGATGCTGTATATCAACAACCGGTTGTGTCGGATCCATTTATACCTTCAGTCTCTCAGCCGCGGGTCCAGGACGTCTCTGAGCCCGTCGCCGAACAGATTAAACCCCAGAACAGCTACCAATATCGACAGGCCAGGCATGGTCATGACCCACCAGGCGCGTAGCGCCATGGATCTGCCATCGGCAATCATGGCGCCCCATTCGGGTGTTGGCGGCTGGGCACCCAGCCCCAGAAAGCTCAAGGCCGCCGCATCCAGAATCGCCGAAGCAAACCCGAGCGTTGTCTGAACGATGAGCGGCCCCAGGCAGTTGGGAAAAATGGTAATAAAAATGATCCGCAGATTTTTGGCGCCGATGGCTCTGGATGCGGTCACATAGTCCTTCTCGCATTCTTCCAGAACCGATGCGCGGACAATGCGGGCATAGCGGGGAATATAAATGATTCCGATGGCCAGCATGGCGTTTCTCAGGCTGGGGCCAAGATAAGCGACCATGACAATGGCCAGAAGAATACTGGGAAAGGCCAGTAGAATGTCCATGGAACGCATGATCAGGCTGTCTCGAATCCCTTTGTAATACCCGGCAATTGCCCCGAGAAGCGACCCGGCAAAAAAAGCCACTCCCACGCTGAAGACAGCGACCATGAGAGAGACCCTGGCGCCGTAAATGAGCCTGGATAAAATATCCCGTCCCAGGTCATCGGTCCCGAGAATATGCTTCCATGTTCCGGCATCATACCAGACCGGCGGCTTTAACTGGTCATAGAGGGCGGCCTCAACAGCGCTGTGCGGGCTGAGCAGCGGCGCAAACAATGCGATCAGGATAAAAAGCAGAACAATGATGAACCCTGCTACAGCCGTCTTGTTCCGCCAGAGCTGTTCGATCTGATCAAAAAAAGGATGGCGGTCTTCAAGATTCCGAGTAGAACTCAGGATAGGCATATGATTCTTTTCGATCGATATTTTAATAGCAGTAATTTATTTGACGCTGATCCTGGGATTGATCACAGCATACAGGACATCCACAATCAAATTGATGACAATAAAGGTAGTTGCGATAAAAAGTGTGCCGCCCTGAATGACCGCATAATCGCGCTTCATGACCGCATCGAACATCCATTTTCCAACGCCGGGCCAGGCAAAAATCGTTTCGGTCAATATTGCGCCGCCCAGAAGAATGCCAAACTGAAGACCGATGGTCGTTACAACCGGAATCAGGGCATTTCGAAGGCCATGCTTGATAACGACCTTGAATTCGGAAAGGCCCTTGGCTTTGGCGGTTTTGATGTAATCCTGCCGAAGAACATCGAGCATGCTGGAGCGGGTCATCCGGGCGACAATGGCCATGGGGATACTGCTCAGCGTAATGGCCGGAAGGGTTAAATGCCAGAGCACGTCCCTTAAGGCAGTCCAGTTTCTGGTGAGAATGGCATCCAGAATATAAAACTGGGTGTTGGCAGCCAGGTCCACACCGATCGTCAGCCTTCCGGACATGGGAAGCCATCCGAGAAATAGGGAAAATATGAGCATCAGCACCAGACCCAGCCAGAAAATGGGCATGCTGACGCCGATCAGGGCCCCGATCATGCTCAGATAATCAAAAATGGAGTGCTGCCGGATCGCCGAAATGATGCCGAAAACAACGCCGAAAAAACAGCTGATGATCATCGCGGCAAAAGTAAGCTCGATGGTTGCCGGGAAACGCTCCTTGACCTCTATCCAGACCTTTTGCCGGGTCATGATGGTTTCCCCGAGATCACCTTGCAGGAGTCGGCCGATAAACAGTCCGTACTGAACGTGAAGTGGCTTGTTCAGCCCGAGATGTTCCCGTATTCCCTGAAGTGCCTCTTCCGTGGCCCGCTCTCCCAGCATCAAATCGGCGGGATCACCGGGGGTGATGTGAAGCATGAGAAAGACGATGATGGATACCCCCAGAAGGGTGGGAAAAAGCATCAGTACGCGTCGAAGAATGTAGGCCAACATGAGATCATCAATCCTGAAATAGGGAAAACGGTGTTCTCTTTATGACCACCTTGAAAATGTCGTTTAACGGTGTCTCCCCCTTTTGCAAGGGGGAGAGGCTAACCGTACAATGATACACAAAGAGGGAATCGCCTGGGGACAAATGACTATTCCAGCCAGACGTTTTTCATCCGCATCGACTGGGTGGGATGGAGTTTGAAATTCTTGACGTTTTTAAGCTGAGGACTGACGACAGTAGAATGCGCCACGGAAATGACACTCACTTCATCATGGATGATCTGAAGGGCTTTTTTGTAGATTTCGGTCCGCTTGGCCTGATCAACCGTCTGTTTTCCATCCAGCATCAGTTTGTGATATTCCTCGTTTTTCCACTGGGTTCGGACGGAAGAAGACGCCAGTCCATCAAAGAGAACCGCCAGGAAATTGTCCGGATCACCGTTATCGCCGGTCCACCCCAGCTGGAAGAGATCCATGTCATCGGGTTGTTCCTTCTGGCGTTTCAAATAGGTTCCCCAGTCAAAGCTGACGATTCTGGCCTTGATTCCGATTTTGGCCAGATCCGAAATCATGGCTACGCCGACCTTCAAACCTTCGGGGTTGTAGGGTCTTGCAACCGGCATGGACCAGAGCGTGATTTCCGGAAGACCGGCGCCGGCGGGAAAGCCTGCCAGTTCAAGTTCTTTCTTGGCCATTTCCGGATCAAACGGATAAGGCTGAATCGCATCGTTATACCCCCACATGGTGGGCGGAATGGGGTTTTTGGCAACCTGGCCCATGCCCTGGTAAATGTTGTCCACGATGGCTTTTCGGTTGATGGCGTAGATGATGGCTTTTCGCATGTGGACATTCTGCCACAGGGGTTTGGTATGGTTAAAGGACAGGTAACCGATGTTCATGCCCGGCTGGGAAATCAGCACAAGATTGGGATCTTTGGCGGCCATCGGAACGTCCGCGGCATTCGGGAACTGACAGATGTGAATACTTCCTGCTTTTAGTTCCAGAAAGCGGACGGAGCTGTCCGGAATTGCCCGGAAAACCAGCTTGTCCAGGTAAGGACCGGCTTTTTTATCCCAGTAGTCGGCGTTTTTTTCCAGAAGAATCTGGTCGTCCTTTACCCATTTGGCGAGCTTGAAAGGGCCGGTTCCCACGGGATTTCGAATGAATTCCTTGGGGTTTTTCACGAAAGCCGTCGGGCTGATGATATCGGCAAAGTCCATTCCCAGATTGGCCAGAAACGGGGCTTCAACCCTTTTGAGCTTGAAAACAACGGTATGGTCATCCGTGGCTTCGATGCTGTCCACGGTATTGTCCATTTCCATGGTCACCCAGTATTCCGGGGTTTTTTCCTGGGCGGGAATTTCCCAGCCTTTGCCGAAAAACTTGACTTTCCTTTCCTTCATCTGCCTGCCGATGGAAAAGACAACCGCGTCCGCATTAAACGGGGTTCCGTCATGGAATTTGACCCCTTTTCGCAGTTTGAAAGTATAGGTCTTGCCGTCGGGGGAGATGGTCCAGGATTCCGCCAGACCCGGTTCAATGGCGGTGGTTTCATCGGCGTACTCCACCAGGGCTTCGAGCACGTTGTCGCAGATCATAAATGAATTGCCGTCGGTTTCATAGGCGGGGTCCAGCCCCACGCTATCGCCGCCGCGCCCGAAAATCAGGGTTCCTCCGGCTTTGGGACCGGCAGCCAGCGCAGCGCCAGTAAATAGAAATACAAGAGCAATGATCAGTACAGCAGTTTTCTTACCCATGCGAGTCCCTCCTTGGTATAAAATTATTGTCAGGGGTGTATGAATCTGGTTCATTCTTTTCAACAAAGCATACCCATACAGGCAACTAATATAAGTTAATTAACAAAATGCCGATATAATGTCAAAAGATAATAAAGGTTTGGAAGGGTTGGGGAAATGAACGAAATGCGGGAAAGCCCGGATAAAGACTCTCCCGCCTGCACTAAATTCAGTGATGGTTACCAGTTGAAAACCTGATCCAGGTCTTCGTCTTTCACCTGGAATGTGACGTTGTGCGGAGCCAGGGATTCTTTCTTGAAATATTCCGGAAGCCGGTCATCCTTGCTGGTGAATCCGGCCCTGGCGTTAAAGTCCCTTTCGTTTGTCAGAATGGATTTACCCAGAGCGACCACATCATCGCCGGTGAGGTTCTGGTCGCTAAAGGCGCCGAGCATGTCCACCAGCGACTGAAACGTATCCGGCTGATCCAGAATGGCAAAGGCGATAAACAGGCACATGCCGGAGGCGTCGATGGCTGCGGTGGCGATCTGAAGGTTTCTGGACAGCTCGATCTGGCCTTCGGGTTTCAGGGCATTGACACTTCCGCCCACGCCCAGGATGTTTGCCGTTACCGCGTATCCCGCAGTATGATCCGCGCCCATTGTGGTGGTCGCGTAAGTCACTCCCATGCCCTGAACGGCCCGGGGATCGTATGCCGGCATGGACTGGTTTTTAACTACCGGCACCCTTTCGATGCCGAAAACCTTTCCGGTCAAACCGGCGCCGTTACCCAGAATGCGTCCCAGATGGGTGCCTTTTCCCACTTCCTTGATCAGGTTGATGGCAGCCTCGGCATCTCCGAATTTTGCCAGTCCCGCCTCCATGGCGACGGCTATCGTTGCTCCCATCTCGATGGTATCAACGCCAAAGTCATCATCCAGGCGATCCATCATGGCGATGGCGTCAATATCGTCGATACCGCAATTGCCGCCATGGGCCCAGACCGTCTCATATTCGGGCTGCTTGGTCAGAAACTTACCGTCCTTGTCCACAAAAATTCCGGAGCAGCGGATCACGCAGCCTTTGTGGCAGCCATGAGTTGCGATGCTGCCTCTGGCTTTTTCAAGTTCAGCCAGGGCTTCCCCGCTGATTTTGGAAGCTCCTGCAAATTGCCCTTCCTTGAAATTGTGCGTTGGATAGCCGCCGGCTTCATTGATCACGTTGGTGAGTACATTGGTGCCATACGTGGGAAGGCCTTCTCCGGTAACCGGATGCTTGCGCAGGCCCTGAACGAAATTTTTGTTGGCTTCCTTGAATTTATCGTTATTTTTCGGGCTGCGCATGGGCATGCCCGAATCATCCAGAACAATGGCTTTGACCTGTTTGGACCCCATGACCGCGCCAACGCCGCCGCGCCCGGCATGTCGGGTGGGCCGCTGTTCCATGTCCGTAACCGCAACCGTTGCCGATGCCATTTTCATCTCTCCGGCCTGTCCGATGGAGATGCAGGCCACCTTGTCTCCGTATTCGGCCTTGATTTTATCCACCAGCGCATAATTGCCCAGCATTTTGAGGCTGTTGTCCGGAGTGATTTTCGCCCCGTCCTTGTTGATGAATACTTTGTAAAGCGTATCGTCCTTGGGTTTTCCTTCAAGAATGATGGCCGCATATCCGAGCCTTGCCAGCACCTGGGCTCCCTGACCCCCGGAATTGGCTTCCTTGATTCCGCCGGTCAAAGGGCTTTTGCATCCGACGGATAGCCGGCCGGACATGGCGGCCACAGTGCCGCTCAGCATTCCCGGCGCAATCACAAGCTTGTTGTCTTCGCCCAAGGGGTGGCAAAGGGGCGGTACTTCTTTGGAGACAACCGCGGATGTCATGGCGCGTCCGCCAAGACCGGCGTAGGCACCTGCTGGCTCAATCCGGATTTCCGGGCCATTTTCAGCGCCCATATTGATCCTGAGAATTTTGTCCATAGATAGTCCTCCTTTAGTGGGTAATGAAAAGTTAATCACAAATCAGTCGACCAGGGTGTGAATCTATCCGTTTTTACGTTCAAAAATGGTCATGAAATCCGCCAGTGTCTGAACCGAGGCCAGCGTCGTAGCATTATAGATGGAAGCTCTGCACCCGCCGACCGAACGGTGTCCCTTGAGTCCGCCGAAGTCGTTGGCCGCAGCTTCCTGAACAAATTGTTTTTCAAGTTCTTCCGAAGGCAGCCGGAAGGTAACATTCATCAGGGATCTGCTGGTAGGATCGGCGGTTCCCCGATAAAAACTGCTTTTATCCATCAGATCATAAAGACATCCGGCTTTTTTCCGGTTGACGGCATCCATGGCTTCAAGACCCCCAATGGTTTCTTCCAGCCATTTCATGACGAGTTGAATGGTATAGACCCCGAAACATGGCGGGGTGTTGTACATGGAATTTTTGGATGCATGGGTGGAATATTTCAGCATCGTGGGAATATTTTTCGGCGTGCGTTTGAGCAGATCATCCCGGATGATGACAACGCATACCCCGGCCGGGCCGATGTTTTTCTGAGCCCCGGCATAGATCAGACCAAAGGGCTTGACATCAAAGGGCCTGCTCATAAAGTCCGAAGACATGTCGGCAACCAGCGGGCCGCCCGCTGCAACGGGATAGTCCGGCCACTGGGTCCCTTTAATGGTGTTGTTGGAAGTAAAGTGAACGTAGGCGGCGTTCGGGCTGTAGGCGATATTTTCCGGAATATAACTAAACCCCTTATCTTCGGAAGAGGCGACAACCTTGATATTTTTTCCCAGAAGCTGGGCTTCCTGAATGGCCTTGGTGGACCAGGTGCCGGTATTCACATAATCGGCGGACTCCGTTTCAGATAAACAGTTCATGGGAATCATGGCAAACTGAAGGCTGGCGCCGCCCTGAAGAAACAAAACCTGATACGTGTCATCCAGCTTGAGCAGTCTGCGGATTCTGGCAGTGGCGTCATTGATCACATCATCGAACCATTTGGACCGATGGCTGACCTCGGTAATGGACATGCCCGAGCCCTTGAAGTCAAGAAACGATTCCTGAATTTCCTGCAAAACCGGCAAGGGAAGGGCCGCAGGCCCGGCGTTAAAATTGTGAATACGTTTATCAGACATGAAACTCCTCCAAAAAAGAATAAAAAGTAATAGGGTCTGAATTACTCCCCACTGATTATTGAATCAGTAGAACTATGGGAAAAAGAGCAATTTAATATCAAAGATATATTTGAACGTTCGGCCGATAGAAGTCAAATAGAATTTGCGGCAGCCGGTAGAATCACAGGATCAAAAGGGATTCATGCCGGGCTGTTCAGGTGGGTTGAGGATGTCTCCAAGTCATATCGTTGGATATTGCCATACAGGTTGATTGGTGACAGGAAATCAAATGCCGTCGGCAAAGTCATCAATATGACCGTTTCGATATGCCCTGGCGCCGGATGCAATGAGATCTGTGTTGGCCTCATCCGCAAAAGTCAAAATTTTTTGACCATTTCCAAGTGCACGAAGTACGGTTGTCCAGGTTTTGCCATTCTTGGCGGCATGGGGCACAAGTACCACGCCAGCCAGCGCTGCAACCAGATCATTTCTGAGAATGGCTCCGGATGCGGTTGATCGCCTGACTTCATCATCGAAAATAGTCAAAACAAGCAGGCGGCCTTCTGCCAGCGCTTTTCGCGCCGCCTTGCCCATCCGAAGGTTGCGCAGGCTTCTTGCCGGACAGAGAATTACGGGTTGAGAGCCGCGCAGCAGGATATCCAGACATTCTCGCTCCATGGGAGAGTGGAAGCCCCCGATCAACACCATTTTTTCGTCCCGCAGCCTCCGAATAACGTCAAATGTTTGGACAATGATACTGCCCGGACATTGGATGGAACAAATCAGGCCAATTCCAGGGAATTTTAATATATTCAGGTTTCCAGCCGCGGTAATGGATGCCGGCGCTGTCTTGCCCAATCGCCGAACAAGCTGGACCGGGTAATGGTCATCGTTTTTATGTATTTGACAGCCCTTCATAACAATCTTGTTCCGGAAAGTTTAGAATACTAGTCGAAAGAACCTCAAAGACCACGGTGTCATGAAACAACTGCGTTATGTAAATCAATGATTTTTAGCGTCGTTATACAATTAATAAATATTTAATTTTTAAGCAGTTACAAAAATATCGAACGTCCAATAATATAAAACACAGCTTACGCAGATCATTCTGAGTCTCAATAAATTATTTCTTTTTTTCAGATCGTTTTTCCCGGGGTATTGGCAGTGTGCACTTGGAGGCTGTTGTCTTTCGGAGGTTCTCGACCGTTTTGGCCGAGGATCGCAAATCGTCCAGATAACGAATCTCGGCATCCTTTTCCGCCTCCAGTCTCCGTCTTTCGGTGAAAACGTCGTACTGAGTTTCCGCCCAGGAAATTGCCTCTTCGTGACTCATGGAACCGGGGCCTTCCAGCACCGGCAGTTCGGTGTCTTGCAGAAACTTGTCCAGAAATGTTGTCCAATCCCGCATCTTGATATCCTGTCGTCGCAATGCCCGAAATTCAGCCTGGTCAAGAAACATGACCACGATGCGATTGAGCGTGTCGATTTCCCTTTCGGTCAGGTAGTTCTTGGCCGTCGACACGTCGCGTTTCAGGACCCGTCCGCCGCTCCAAGCGGTTAGACCCATGTTGGCCTGGTTAGCGTCTGCACGTTGGCGGACGATCTCGGCCGCTGTCATGCCGGTGGCTGCAAAGTGCATCTTGTTCTGCATGACGGCGAAGAAGACTTGCGTCTCCTGCTCGCCTTCACGGTAGTCGGTGGCGAGGACGAATATCTCGCGGATACGCTGATAGGAACGTTTCTCGCTGGCCCGGATGTCGCGGATTCGGGCCAGTAATTCGTCGAAGTAATCAGCCAGCTGATCGCGCCCCTTCAGACGGTCATCATCCAGCGTGAACCCTTTGACGAGATATTCGCACAGTCGTTCGGTGGCCCACTGGCGGAACTGCACACCCCGATGCGAGCGCACCCGGTAGCCGACGGCATAGGATCATGTCGAGGTTGTAATGTTCAACCAGCCGCCCGACCGTGCGACCACCCTCAGTTTGAACTATTCGATACTGTCGAATAGTTGCCTCATCAGAAAGCTCCCCGTCATCATAAATGCTTTTAATGTGATGGTTTATGGTGTTGACGCCCACCTGGTAGAGATCGGCAAGAAGGCGCTGGGAGAGCCAAACCGTCCCATCCTCCATTTGGACCTGGATGCGGCTCCTCCCGTCCTCGGTCTGGTAAAGTACGATGTGGGAACCGCCTTCAGGAAGCTTGCCGGACTGGGCGCTCATTCCGCCTCCTCGTTGCCGCCATCCCGGCCCATGCGGTATTTGATGTCGTAGTTGATGATGAAATCAAGTTCTTCATCGGTGAAGCCGTAATGCAGGGCGAAAAGCCTGTCAATTTCGTCGATAATATCCTTTGCATGAATGGCCTTCATTTCATCATAGGCGATCGTATGTCCCTGTTTGGTATTTATTGTTTTAACGAGATGCTGTTTTATTGAGCCTTTCTGATAAGGCGGGAGGCCAAATCTTGCCAATATTCATTGGTCAATATTTACTGGAAATTCTTGAAAGTACGGAGCAACGCGTCATTGACATGCTCGCAGTCAGAAAATGAGCTGTAGTACCAGTAAAACAGAGATGAGTTGAGGAGGCAGCGCAGCAAAGCTGGCTGCGTTCTTCCGAGTAGAAGATGTATTACCCGGCCGTGTGGAGGCTCCATAGAGTCTCCGTTGCAGACTGAAATACGGCAATACATCTAAGGCCTTCAACCAATAACGGCACGCTTCTTGATAATACAGAAATGCCCTCTCCACAATCTTGGTGAGGTGAATCGACTATTGCCTTTTGTTCACTGATTTTTCCAGCATCGAAATGTCGACCTTTCAAGATTCCTCTGGACTTACCTAGTTCCTGGTTGATCTTGCGGACGAACGAGATGACGGGATCAAGAAGATAAGGTCGTTGCCTGAGCAGTCTTTCTTGAGTGTAAAGCGAGCTAGTTCGATTTGTTACGTATCACCTCGGGCGAGTATGCTCATGAAAGCAAAATAACGACTGGCATTTCCACACCTTCGAAAATCGACTCTGGACGTCGTGGAAAATCACTGAACCATGCAATTATTTGCCCTCGCTGCCTTAGAATTATCCTGAAGTGACTGCATACCGTTCGGACATGATATCGCCGTAAGTTGGACTATCAAGCCAACTCGCCTGACTTGTCTTTGCAAGAGTGATTAGGCTACCTTCCGAATACAAAAGCATACAGATTTGCTGGTAGCGCAGTGTAGAATAATTGATTAACAGTTTTATCTCATAATTTATTGAACTTGGACTGTACTCAACATAAGGCGGATTCCCGATAATCACATCAAACCCGCCTCCATGCATGATCCCGTAAAACTCAACAAGCCAGTGGAACGGCTGGTGGCTGGCTTTCCATTTGGCGAATGCCTTCTCATAAGCGGTTTTGTTTTTGAAACTGCTTTCTGCGATACCATATTCGGAAGCCAGATAGCGGTCCAGTTTGTCATCAAGAAGTTGAAGCCGGTCGCGCAGATTCTGTTTGTCCTGACCCGTTACTTTGCCGCCGTGAGTGGTCTGCTGGGCGCGGAATTGGCGAAATGCTTTTTCAACGATCAGCAGATCTTCTTCAAATCGCCGATAGGCATCCATCGTTTCTCCGAACGGCAGCATGGTCTGTTTCTGCTTCCCGTCGGCCTTTTCGCTGAACGCCTTGCGGGCATGATCCTCCGTGGCGTAGCCGACCAGGGTGTTGCCGGTGCGGATGTTGAAATCCATGTCGGGCAGGGGCTCGATCTGATCCGCTGTTTCCACCTGAGCCACAAGTTTAAGAAAGAGCCTCAGCTTGCAGATTTCCACTGCTTCGGCCATGATGTCCACCCCATACAGGTTGTTGATGATGATGGATTTCAGAATGAAGTAGCGCTCGCTGGGGTGTTTTCCGATCCGGGACAGGACGTCCTTGAAGTCGCTGAACTGTTTGGGATGATGGGGTTTGTTTTCGATATCTTCGATGAACCTGCCCATGCGTTCCAGGCAGTCGCTGTAAAGGGTTTCAAGGATGCGCAGGGCGGCAAACAGGAAAGCGCCGGAACCGCACGTTGGGTCCAGCACGGTGAGCTTTTCAATTGCCTGCCAGAAGGCCCGGAGCATTTCCGGACCTTCGCTGGTGACAATGGCATCCCGGGCAAACTGCCAGATATCCAGATTCAGGGTGATCAGATCGTTGATGTGATGGACTTGGCCGTTTTTAAGCTTATCCCGGATTTCCAGACAACGGGATCGCCGGTTGACGTATCCCCGCCAGGTTTCCGTGACCAGACGCAGGGAGTCCCCCGGTGGCGCCTGTTGCAGGTTGTAGCGTTTGTCATGCATTCGGGCTTTAGGGTCATGCATGCCCGTTCTGAACAAAATCAGGCAAATCGGTTTCCGGAACCAGGGTGCCGTCATCTTGTACAACGCCGTGTTTGACCGCCGGATAAAGGTAGCGGTCCGGTTCCTCGCAAAGCAGTTTCCACAGGAAACCGTCGGGTTTGAAGGCGATGGGGCATTTCTTTTCAGCAGCATCAAAGAGAAAAGGAATGAGGGTATTTTTGCTGATATACTCGGTGATGTCCTCCTTGGTGTAATAGGCCCCCATCTGTTTCTGGTTGATATATTTTTCGAAAATATACCCCACCACGTCGGGATTGATCTCGTTATCCATACGCAGCGGCCGATCATCCAGATGCCAGCGGTACTGGTCAAAGAAGGCGAAGAGTTTTTCGAAGGCATGGTCCGGAATATCAATATCGGGATGCTGCACTTCAAGCTGATGCACTTCAAAAAAACCGCCGTTCAAAAAGGGGACACGCCCCAGGAGATGTTCCATGGCCGGATCAAGCTTGCGATCGGGTGGTGCCTTTCCCAGGCCGTCGTGAAACAGGCGAAGCAGAAAATACCGGTAAAAGGTCTGGAATCTGTCCTTGCCGCCGGCTTTTTGAACCATTGCCAGGCGATTCTTCAGATAGTCGGTATCGCCGTCCAGAAATCCTTTTTTCTGGATAAAATAAACAAACATCAGTCGGTTTAACGTCAGCGACGTGTACCATGCCAGATCGGTGGCGGTTTTAATGCCCTGAATGAGTTTTAAAAACGCAGCATGCTCGGCCTTGAAGCGATCGTAGAATTTTTTTGTTATTTTATCCACGTCCAGGGCGGCCCTGACCCGGCCTGCAACATCCACAACCGTGATGGCATCCTCCTCATCCATGCTGACGGCAATCTGATCAAGCCTTTGAATCAACGGATCACCTGTTTGATTCACATCAAAACGATGATCCCGGCTGGCCATCGGTTTGCCAGGCTCCCGGCGGACCCAATGCCAGACCTGCCGGCCCCTTTGTTGATCGGCATAGATGACGAAATGCTCCCGTACCGACTGGGTGACCTTGTGATCGATTTTCAGCCGCGTTGGTCGATCCGGAATTTCGGTGCAGATAAATGCAACAAAGCCGCGTTTCTGTGCGATGGCCGTCAGGCAAACCGTGTCGTTGCCTACCGGAATATCCAGCCGGGCATGGTGATTATCCCAGCCCAAGTATTCACGAAACAGTGTTATAAAATCAAATGACTTCAAACATTTTCTTGCGGCGGGCGCATTAATTTTCACAGGTTGCCACCTTCTTTGGTGTTACGCAATCCCAAGGAGCAGATCACCTGAGGCTCGGTCGATGCAACATCCTCAACCACGCGGCAAAGTCGGGCATCGGCTCGGAGCGAGACAACCAGTTCTGCCAGATCTGGATCACTGATGCCGCTTTTCAGTTGCCGGTTGAGCGTATCGGTGGCGGTCTGAAGCAGGGGATATTTATAGATGTCCTCGATTGCCTTGAGCAGTTCGGGATCGGCAAAAAGCGTGCCCTGTGTTCCCGACATGGGCTTTGAGGCGTTCATAGGCTGCGAAACCGGGCCCCTGATGGGCGGCCAAGCTGGCCACCCACAGATTTTTCCGTATCGATGATGAGCTTGACCCCCCTGGCGACCATATCGTGATGCTGGTCATGGCGCGGCAGGGCGGCTGTTTCGGGTGCGCATTCCGCCGATTTCAAAATGGCGAACTGCGATTCAGTCACGCTGTTGCCGTTTGGGTCCATCCAGGCCAGGGCGTCGGTACCTTCGGCGGTACGCAGATAGACCAACGCGCCATCGGGTTGATTGACGCCTGGATGATGCTGCTTTGGTCGAATACACCACGTTGGGCATTGCCGGAATGATCTTTTGTAAACTCGGGGTTTTTGTCGATGGCATTTTTCCATATCTGATAGGCATATGAGGCCAGATCCACCTCGGTGTCTTCATCTCCGTCAAGGATGCCTGCCTTTTCCGTAAACAGATCCCGCACGGCCTGATCTTCATCCTGATCTTCAAAAAAAGTCTCGTCTGCACCGACAACCTCGGCATTTTCCATGCAGGCGCTGACGAACCCGGGCACGAAGCCGGATGATCCGCTCCACCCCATCGGCCGGCAGAAACGAATAACAGAGGATGGTGTCTGCCTGCTGGCCGATGCGGTCCACACGGCCTGCGCGCTGGATCAGCCGGATGATGGCCCACGGCAGATCGTAGTTGACGATAATGGCGCAGTCCTGAAGATTCTGTCCTTCGCTGAGGACATCCGTTGCGACTATGATGCGAAGCTCGTCTTCCGGTTGGATCTGCTTTCGCCTGTCGTTACTCACCGGGCTGAAGCGGTAAGCCATCTGCGTCGGGTCAACGGTGTCCCCGGTGACGCCGGCCATAAAAGACATGCCACGTTTCTTCAATTGCATTTCAAGGTAATCCACCGTGTCGGCAAACTGGGTAAAGACAAGTACCTTTTCCCGGGGATGATGCCGGCTAAGCAGCGTCACAAGCGCCTGAAGCTTGGCATCCCTTTCGGCATCCCACGCACCGGAACGGTTGAGGACCGCCATGAGTGCAGCGGCATCGTTTTTCAGATCCGTTCTCAGGACATCGTCAAAGAGCTCCGGCCGCAGCCATTTGAAGCGCCTCCTGAAATGAGCAAAATAGGTGTTGTATGCCTCGGCTGCCCGCTGCCGGAAATCATTTTCCGTAAAAGCCGGCATCAAAGGTCCGGAAGGATCGTCTGCTTCACTGTTGTTATCGATATCATCTGCCGGCTCCCACAGCTCGCTGTCCAGGTCATTGGCCCAGGTGTCGAGCAGGCCGATGTCCTGGGTGCCGATGGGAAGCGGCAATTCTTTTTCAATGGCATGCAGATAGATAAAGTTCCTTAGGATGTGGCGCTCCACGGACAAGATAAAGGCATGGCCGCTGCTCTCAAGCCGCTTAAAGAGGTTGGTGCGGCAGAATCCCTTGAGATGTGTTCCGGCCCGCGACAGATCCGCCAGCACTCTGGCCTCTTCCGGTGTGGGCGGTTTGTGAGGCGATGGCTTCTGGTAATTGCCCAAGCCGTAACGGGGCAAAGTCAGATCGTTGACCGCACAGACCACATCATCTGAAAAAAGGCGTGCATAAGGATCATTCGGATCTTTGTCATTGATGGTGAACATCACCGTCCTGGGGAACCCGATCCGGAAAATAGGATCGCGAACCGTCGGCAAATTCCAGATATTTCCGCTTTCTTTCAGGATCATATTTGGCATAGTTTTCCTGGATAAAGCTGCGGGTGCGGCGAACCAGATAAAGACGCATCAGATCTCGCCAATCGTCGGCATGGGTGCTTTTTTCAAAAGCCGCCAGAGAACGGACCGGAATCTGCATTCGCAGAGTTCGTTTTCGCTTTTTTCCCGTATAAACTTTTCCGGCCGGATGCCGATGTCCTTGTGCTCATCGATGAACAATCGAAGCTGGTTGGACAGGTCCAGATAGGTTTTGTTGTATGGCGTGGCGGACAGCAGAATGACGCGGCTGTCGTTGGTGCTGATGTATTCTGCAATGGCCCGATATCGGCTTCCATCGCGGTTGCGAAGGTTGTGGCTTTCATCGATGACCACCAGCCGGAAGCGGCGCAGATCAGGAAGCTTGCGCTGTGCCTGGGTGATGGATAAAACCTTGGCGCGCAGGCGGTACTGCTGACGGTAATCCTCCCACATACTGACCAGGTTCTTGGGGCAGATGATGAGTGTCTCGACTCCGTGATCATCCTCGAAAATACGCGCCAGAGCCGTGGCCATGAGTGTTTTGCCCAGTCCCACCACATCGCCGATTACAACACCGCCGCGCTTGTTGAGATGATGAGCGGCGATCTTGACTGCAGCGATCTGGAATTCGAACAGTTTGTTTCCGAAATCACTCGGAATCCGAAATTCAGTAAGCCCGGATCTGGCTTCCTGTGACAGGTGAAAGGCCATCTTAACGTAGATATGGTAAGGCGGAATCGGCTCCTGGCGCGCCCAGCTGCTGTTAATGATCTCGACCAGTTCTTTGGAAATATCAATGCAAAAGCGGTCGTTCCATCGATCTTCAAACCACCCGGCCAGCTTATCGCAGGCATCGTGGTCGAGCACGTCCACATTCAGTTCTCCCTGTTTGGATAGGCCGGCAAGGGTAAGGTTGCTGCTTCCCAGATAACCGATCTTGGGGTTAAGCGGATCCTGGCGAAAAAGCAGGTAGAGCTTGGCATGCAGCGGGTGCCTGAGAAACAGTTTGACAATTAACTTTCGGGATGTGATCTGATCGGCGAGTCGTCGAAGTCCGGATTCATCATCATTGGTGGGAAGGCCGACCATGAGCTGTTCGCGAAAGTCCTGCGCGAGCCGTCTTTTCAGGACGATGGCCGTTGACTGGTCTATCGGGATGTCTCCTCCCTGAAGGCTCATGGCGGATCGAAGCTGGTCCTGGGGCATTTTCTGCATACCGATCAACAGCCTGCAGCAATGGTCATCTCCGCCAGTCCATCTGTCTATCAGATGGTCAACCTGCCGCCAGCCCCGCAGATTGAAATATCCGACACAAAAATCCGCCCGCTCTGACAGACCCAGGGCATCAGAAAGCGCCCTCAAAAGATGCTTTTCGATGTTATCAAATATCTGAGGCATTCAGATCATTCTCCGAAGCAATATGCTTAAAGCTATAATCCCTGTATGAATTCCAGCGATCCATGTCAACATAAAACATTGAGGATGTAGAAGTAATAAAGGAGGGTGGTGTCCTTCAAGGCCGCAGTCGTTGCAAAGCGTTTTGGCGGTGGACGGATTCCGATCTTCAGCGGCGCAGCCTGCCGATGGAGCAGAGAATGCCGGCGCAGCAAAGCAGACAGAAGCAGATCAGGGCCGCGCGCATGGTCAGAAGAAAATCTAGTTGCGTTTGGGATGTGATGGCATGTCCTTTCATGAAGACAGACAGCAGCACGGTGATGATCGTCATGCTGGTCATCATGCCCAGGGTGCGCATGCTGCCCACGAGCCCGGATGCCACGCCAAGGTACCTGGGTGCCACGCTGCCCATGATAACGCTCATGTTGGGGGATGAAAACAGGGCAAAGCCGAGTCCCAGCAGCAGGAATATGGAGACAAGAACCGTCAGGGACGTGGATGCGGAGATGGCAACGCTGATGCCGAGGCCCGCCGCGCAAAGCGCCATACCTGCCGTGGCCACCCATGCCGCCGAATACCGGTCTGAAAGGCGTCCGCAAAACGGGGAAAACAACGCTTGGGCCACGGGTTGGACAATGAGAACCGCTCCGGCCTGCTGCGGCGTCATGCCCTTTACAAACTGCAGGTACAGGCTGAAGAAAAACGTCACGCCAAAGGTGGCGGCGTAGTTGAGAAGGGCCGCCAGGCTGCTGAGGGCAAAGACCCGGTTATTTTGGAAAAGACCCACATTCAGCACCGGATATTTGGTGCGTGCCTCCATGGAGACAAACATCCACAGTCCGGCGATGCCCGCGGATACGAGTCCCCACGACCATCTGGCATGGCCGAGATTGGCGGCTCCGAAGACCAGAAGGACAATGGCGCAGGCATACAGGGTTGCGCCTTTCCAGTCGAACGGCTCTCCCTTGGCATCCGCCCACTCGCCGCGCAGCTTACGGCTGACCAGAAAAAAACTGCCGGCCCCCAGCGGGACGCACAGGTAGAATAAGGATCTCCATCCAAAGGCGGTGATCATAATGCCGCCGATGAAAGGACCGCAGGAAAGGCCCGCATAGACGCAGG
The DNA here is from genome assembly GCA_963704205.1 of uncultured delta proteobacterium. GTDB lineage: Bacteria > Desulfobacterota > Desulfobacteria > Desulfobacterales > Desulfatirhabdiaceae > RAAP-1. Next base: position 102,384 of record CAVPHN010000012.1, on the reverse strand, counting down.
CAACGGTGATTCCCAGAGCCCTGCCCCTTTGTTCGGGGGGAAATACGGAAACGACGATGGCCATCCCCGTGGCCGCAATCATGGCGCCGCCGATGCCCTGCAGAAAACGCAAACCAATGACCGCCTGAATGGACCATGCCTGGGACAGCAACCCGCCCATCAGTGTAAAAACGGCAATGCCCCAATGAAAGACGCGCCTGCGTCCGTGAATATCCCCGAGCCTTCCCATGGTCAGCAGAAAAATGGAAACCGACAGCATATAGGCGGTTTCTACCAGGCTGAGCTGAATGGCGCTGGCGGAAAGTTCCCGGCCGATCGACGGCAGGGCGACGCCCACGCCGGAAAGCATGAACGGCATGAGAAAGGAGGCGGTGCCGACCGCGAACAGGGTGGCCCCCCGAGACACATTTTGTTGCATCAATACGGTTCCTTTCAGCGGCGCTGGCGTCCAGTTTCTTTTATTGGACTGGATTCCGGATCAGGCCGGGAATGGCGGAAGGTCTTTTTCTTGTCCGGGGGTAAACTCCGGACTGTCCTTGAATATTAACAAATATAGGCGATTCGAAAAAAAGTCCATGATTATCCGGCAAAGATCCTGCCTATGGCACTTATATGATTTTAATTCATTTACTAAATAAAACATTATATTTTTCTCTTGACCAAAATAATATAAATGTTTTAATGAAATAATCAGTAATGATTGTTTGTATGTCATTTTTGTTAATTTTCGGTCCCACCCCAGTCTGGAGGAAACCCGATGCATCTGAAAACCAAGATAGAGGCCGGCGAATTTGTGGTCTTGGCCGAGATGGAACCTCCCAAAGGCGCTGACATCTCTTCCATGATCAAAAACGCCAGGCGAGTCAAAGAGAAGGTTGACGCCTTCCTGATTCCTGAAATGAGCAACGCGGTGATGCGCATGAGTTCCCTTGGCGGCGCAATCGCCCTTCAGCAGGCCGGCATGGAAACCGTCATGCAGGTCTGCTGCCGTGACCGTAACCGGCTTGCGCTGCAGGCGGATCTGCTGGCAGCCTCGGCCTGCGGTATTTCAACTGTCATGGCGGTTGCCGGACAGGACCCCAAATTCGGGGATCACCATCAGGCAAAGGCGGTTTACGACATCACCCTGATGGAACTGCTGGAATCCCTTAAAAAACTCCAAAGCGGAAAAGACATGGCCGGCATTGATTTGAAAGGATCTCCCCGGTTTCTGGTGGGATCGACGGTTCAGGCCTTGACCAAGGGAGAGAGCCTGGAATCTGAAATAGAAATTCTGAAACAAAAAAGCGATAACGGCGCCAGGTTTTTTATTACCCCGCCTGTTTTTGACCTGGGAGCCCTTGGTCCTTTTCTGAATCGGGTAGATCGCAGCCGAGTCGCAGTTATCCCCACTGTCCTGCTGCTGAAATCCGCGGGTATGGCCCGCTATCTGTCCCGGAATGTCGAACATGTGGTGATTCCGGAAGCCGTCATCAGCAGAATACAGGCTGCACCCGACAAGGTTCGGGAATGCATCCAGATTGCCGCTGAAATGGTTGCCGCGCTCAGATCCGAGGGGCTTGGCGGCGTGCTGGTGTCAACCATCGGCTGGGAAGATAAACTCCCCGACATTCTTGAGCGCATCTAAAAGAACCGCGAGCAGTGGGCTGTTACGAGCCCGATATGACCGGCCCGCTGTTAACCAATTTTTAAAGGAAATCGCTTATGGAAAAACAAGCAGATCCCATTCTTCCAAAGGCTGAAAGTGCTGAAGGCACTGAGCAGCCGCTGGTGGGCTCCGTAATGGTTGTGGGTGCCGGAATAGCGGGTATGCAGTCCGCGCTAGATCTGGCCAACTCCGGATATTATGTGTATCTGGTCGAGGAATCGGCGGCAGTGGGCGGCATGATGTCTCAGATTGACAAGACATTTCCCACCAACGACTGCGCCATGTGAGTCATCTCACCCAAACTGGTCGAGGTCGGCCGGCATCTGAACATCGAGTTATTGACCCAAACCGAGCTTCTGGATCTCAGTGGAAATCCCGGCAGTTTTACGGCCCGGATCCGCCAGAAGCCACGGTATATTGATCTTTCCAAATGCACAAGCTGCGGAGAATGCGCCAAAGTCTGTCCCATCAGTGTTCCGGACGAATATAACAAGTCCCTTTCCACGCGAAAGGCCGCATTCAAGCAGTATGCTCAGGCCATCCCCGGTGCGTTTGCCATCACCAAGCTGGGCACGGCGCCCTGTAAGAGCTTGTGCCCGGCCCATGTCAGCGTACAGGGGTTTGTTGCGCTGATCAATGCGGGCAAATACCGGGAAGCTCTGGAGCTCTTCAAGCAGGACCACCCTTTTCCGGGGGTCTGCGGCCGCGTCTGCCATCACCCCTGCGAGAGCATCTGCACCCGGAAACAGGTGGACGAGCCGATCAGCATTCAGTATCTTCACCGCTTTCTGGCGGATGAGGATTTAAAGAGCGCGTCTCCCTTCGTTCCCAAGGTCAAGGAATCCAAAAGCGAGAAAATCGCCGTTATCGGCGCAGGCCCGGCAGGCCTGACTGCTGCGTATTATCTGGCCATTGAAGGCTATTCGGTAACGGTTTTTGAAAAGCTGCCGGTTCTTGGCGGCATGCTGACAGTCGGCATTCCGTCCTACCGCCTTCCCCGGGATATTATTGAATCCGAAATTCAGACCATCAAGGATCTTGGCGTTCAGTTCAAGACGGGCGTTGAAATCGGAAAGGACTTCACCATTGCCCAGCTTCGGGAAAATGGCTTTAAAGCCTTTTTCGTTGCCATCGGCGCCCATGAGTGCAAACGCCTTGGCATTGAAGGTGAAAACCTGTCCGGGGTCTATCCTGGAATTGAGTTTTTAAGGGAAGTGAATCTGGGGAACCGGGTCCTTCTCGGGGATCGGGTGGCGGTCATCGGCGGCGGAAACGTGGCCATGGATTCAGTTCGGACCGCCCTTAGAACCGGCTCCAGAAAGCCGTTTATCATCTACCGCCGCAGCCGGGACGAAATGCCGGCAAGTCTTGAGGAGATCGCGGAATGCGAGGACGAGATCATTGAGATCAAAACCCTGACCCATCCGGTGCGGATCATCGGCGATGACGCCGGCAAGGTCAAGGCAATTGAATGCATCCAGATGGCCCTGGGCGAGCCGGACGCCAGCGGCAGAAGAAGGCCGGTTCCGGTCAAGGGTTCCGAATTTATCATTGAAGTGGACGCCGTGATTCCGGCCATCGGCCAGGAGTCCGACTGGGCCTGTCTGACCGAGGAATGCGCCTGCACCCTTTCCGGCTGGGGAACCATGGTTGTTGATCCCGTTACCCTTCAGTCCAAGGACCCGGATATTTTCTCCGGAGGCGATGCGGTCTCCGGTCCCAAAACCGTTGTTGAGGCCATTCAGGCCGGGAAAGAGGCCGCAATTTCCATCAACCGCTTTGTTCAGGGCATGGATCTCTGGGAAGGCCGGGAAGCCGACTGGACGGCTGTAACCGATGTGCCGGTGGAAGGATATTCAAAAGCCGGCCGGCAGCCCATGCCCCACCTGCCGTCAAAAACCCGGGTTTCCAATTTTAACGAGGTTCAACTCGGATTTGAAGAAGAAGCTTCGAAAAAAGAGGCAAGCCGGTGTCTGGCCTGCGGAGTCTGCTCGGAATGCTATCAGTGTGTGGACGCCTGTCTGGCCAATGCCGTGGATCATAAACAGGAAACCGTTGTCCGGAACATCCCCGTCGGATCGGTGATTCTGTGTCCGGGCAGCCAGGCCTTTGACCCTGCCCCGATGCAGCAGTTCTACCACTATGGAAAAAACCCCAATGTCGTGACCAGTCTCGAGTTTGAGCGTCTTCTGAGCGCATCCGGTCCCACCATGGGGCATCTTGTGAAGCTTTCGGACCACACCGAACCCAAACGAATTGCCTGGCTTCAGTGCGTGGGCTCAAGAGATGTCAACCGGTGCGGCAACGGCTACTGCTCGTCCGTTTGCTGCATGTACGCCATCAAAGAGGCAATGGTCGCCAAGGAACATGCCGGCGGCAATCTGGATTGCGCCATATTCAATATGGATATCCGCTCCTTTGGAAAAGATTATGAAAAATATTATCTTCGGGCAAAGGGCAGCGGGGTCCGGTTTGTAAAATCCCGGATCCATACCATTGATGAGGTTCCGGAAACCGGAGAGCTGGTCATCCGCTATGTGGATGACGGCGGTGACATTCAAAAAGAAAACTTTGACATGGTGGTGCTCTCCGTTGGACTTCAGATACCGCAGTCCTCGGTGGATCTGGCTGGGCGTCTGAATGTGGATCTGGGAAAATATCGGTTTGCGTCCACGCATCCGTTCACGCCCGTCGAAAGCTCCCGTCCCGGCGTTTATGTGGGCGGCGTGTTCCAGGGTCCCAAGGACATTCCCTCCTCGGTGATTGAAGCCAGCGCCGCGGCCTGCGCAGCAGGCGCGAGTCTGGCGCCGGTAAGGTTTTCCTGCACCAAAACCGTCTCCATTCCGGAAGAAATGGCCGTGGAAGGGCTTACGCCCCGGATCGGCGTCTTTGTCTGCAACTGCGGCATCAATATTGCCGGCGTTGTGGATGTTCCGGACGTGCAGGCATATTCCACAACTCTTCCGAATGTGGTCTATGCCGGGCAGAACCTTTTCTCCTGCTCTCAGGATGCCCAGGACCTGATGAAGGAACTGATCCGGGAGCACCAGTTGAACCGGGTAGTCGTGGCCTCCTGCAGTCCCAAGACCCATGAAGCCATTTTCATGGATACCCTTCAGGCCTGCGGACTCAACAAATATCTGTTTGAAATGGCAAATATCCGGAACCAGGATTCCTGGATTCATTCGGACAATCCCCGGCAGGCAACCCAAAAAGCCAAGGAGCTGGTGCGAATGGCCGTGGCCCGGGCCGGAACCTTAACCGCCCTTCATGAAAAACAGATATCCGTCAACAAGCGGGCCCTTGTGGTCGGCGGCGGTGTGGCCGGCATGACAGCGGCCCTTGGCCTGGCGGATCAGGGATTTGAAGTCGTTCTGGTTGAAAAAGAGCCGGAGCTCGGCGGCATGGCCCGGAACCTGACCCAGACCATTGAGGGCGTCGAAGTTCAGCCTTATCTGGAGGCGTTGATTCAGAAAACCCGGTCCCACCCCAACCTTCAGGTCTTGACCCAGTCGCTCATTGTCGGGTTTACCGGATTCAAAGGCAATTTCACCACGGAAGTTCTGGTGGGTCCGGGTATGTATGAGCGAAAAATCGACCATGGCGCCGTAATCATGGCGACCGGCGCCACCGAATACCAGCCCAAGGAATATAATTATGGCCAGGATCCCCGGGTCATGACCCAGGTGGCGCTGAGCAGGCGATTGGAAGCTGAGGGCGCATCGGACCTGAATCAGGTGGTCATGATCCAGTGTATCGGTTCCCGAAATGATGAAAACCCCAACTGTTCCCGGATCTGTTGCCAGGCCGCCATTAAAAACGCGCTTCATATCAAGGCGATGAATCCGGATGCCGAGATTTATGTCCTGTACCGTGACATTCGCACCTACGGGCTTCTGGAAGATTATTTCACGGAAGCCAGAAAACTGGGCATCCTGTTTTTCCGCTATACGCCGGAAGACATGCCTGTTGTTGAATTCACCCCGGAAGGCGTTGAAGTCATTTTTACGGATCCGATCATCCGGCGCAAGCTCCAGGTCAGCGCCGATCTTCTGGTCCTGAGCGCCGGAATGGTGGCTGGGGAGACCGAAGAGCTTTCTTCCATCATGAAGCTGGCGCGAAACGCTGAAGGCTATTACCTGGAAGCCCATGTCAAGCTTCGGCCCGTGGATATGGCCACCGAAGGCATTTTTATCTGCGGTACGGCCCACAGCCCCAAGCTGCTTTCAGAAACGCATCGCGCAGTCCCTGGCGGCTGCCTCGCGGGCAACCACGTTCCTGTCTCAGGACAGCCTGACCCTGTCCGCGGTGACTGCTCAGGTAAAAGCCGATTTGTGTGCGTCCTGCCTGATCTGTGTGCGCTCCTGCCCCTACGGGGTGCCCCGGATCAATGCGGACGGGGTCAGCGAAATCGATGTGGCGCTTTGCCATGGATGCGGGATCTGCGCATCCGAATGTCCGGCCAAGGCGATTGAGCTTAACTGGTACGAAGATGATCAACTACTCAGCAAGGTAGATGCTCTGTTGGAGGGGGTGTTATGACACAAGCGTTTGAACCGATTATCGTTGCATTTTGCTGTAATTTCTGAGGGTACACGGCCGCGGACCTGGCAGGTTCGATGCGACTCAGCTACCCCTCCAGCATCAAGATCATTCGCGTGCCCTGTACGGGAAAGGTGGATATTCTCCACATCCTCCGGGCCTTTGAAAAAGGCGCCGACGGCGTTTATGCCGTTGGATGCCTGGAGGGAGACTGCCATTTCAACAGCGGTAATTTCCGGGCCAGAAAGCGGGTGGAACAGGCCAAGAAACTCCTGGATACCGTCGGCGTGGGAGGCGATCGCGTTCAGATGTTCAATCTGTCGTCCGCGGAAGGCCCCCGGTTTGCCGAATACGCCCGTGAAATGGATCAGCGGATTCGCGACCTGGGACCCAATCCCATCAAACTGGCCATGAAAAAGGCGGCATAAGATAAAGACCCACGACCCCAAACCCTGACCATGATAAGAGAGGTCACAAAACATGATTGTAGCGGATAAAAAACCCATCGAAGAAATTATTCAGCAAGTGGAAGCCTATCGCAATGTGCTGATTCTGGGATGCAATGAATGCGTCACCGTCTGCGAGGCCGGCGGGAAGAAAGAAGTCGGCATTCTGGCATCGGCCCTGCGAATGTATTTTATCAACAACGGAAAAGACATGCGGATTGACGAAATTACGCTGGAACGCCAGTGCGACCATGAATATCTTGAAGAAATCCGGGATCGCATCGACAACTATGACGCCGTGGTCTCTCTGGCCTGCGGTGTCGGTGTCCAGTTCATGGCGGAAAAATATCATGTCCAAGCCGGTCTATCCTGGCGTCAACACGTGTTTTCTGGGTGTTACTGAAAAACGGGGACTCTGGACGGAACGCTGCCAGGCCTGCGGCCAGTGCGTTCTGGCAAGCACAGCCGGCATCTGTCCGGTTTCGCGCTGCGCCAAGCGGATTTTAAATGGTCCCTGCGGCGGCTCCAGCAAGGGCAAGTGTGAAATCAACAAAGACCTTGACTGCGCCTGGCAGCTCATCGTGGACCGCCTGAAGGCTCTGGGACGGATGGATGACTATGAAAAGCTCTTTTCGATCAAGGACTGGTCCACCGACAGGGCAGGCGGACCCCGAAAAGTCGTCAGGGAGGATGTGCAGATATGACCACTAAAACGCCAAGCAAACTGGAAAAAATTCTGGCTGCAGGACATCTTGCAGTCACCTCGGAAGTCGGTCCTCCCCGGGGCAGCGACCCCAAACACATCGAAGAAAAAGGGAATCTGATCAAAAACCATGTCGATGCCATCAACATTACCGATAACCAGACGTCTGTAACGCGCCTGTGCAGCCTTGCGGCCTGCATCCGCTTAAAGCTCATGGGACTGGAACCGGTCCTTCAGATGGTGACCCGGGACCGCAACCGGATAGCGATTCAAAGCGACATCCTGGGGGCAGCCTCCTTTGATATCCACAACATACTCTGCCTTTCGGGCGACCACCAGAGCTTCGGGGATTGCGCCACGGGGCAGAATGTCCATGATATCGATTCCATGCAGCTCATCCAGACGGTGCGGCGCATGAGAGATGAGGGGAAATTTTTAGGCGGAGGGGACATTGACCGGCCTCCCCGGATGTTTGTGGGTGCCGCGGAAAACCCTTTTGCCGACCCCTTTGAAATACGGGTTCCCCGTCTGGCCAAGAAAATCGCCGCCGGTGTTGAATTCATACAAACCCAGTGTATTTACAATCTCGACAAGTTCGAGCTTTGGATAAAACAGGCCAGGGAACGGGGACTTACCGAGAAAGTTCACATCCTGGCCGGCGTAACGCCGCTGAAATCGGTTGGCATGGCCCGGTATATGAAAAACCGGGTTCCGGGGATGGATGTTCCGGATGATGTCATCAAACGCATGGCGGGCATCCCAAAGGAAAAACAGCCCCAGGAAGGAATAGATATTTGCGTGGAAACCATTGAACGCCTCAAGTCCCTTGAAGGCGTGCACGGGTTCCATATCATGGCCATTGAATGGGAAGAAAAAGTGGCGGAAATCGTGGAACGGTCCGGTCTCTTCCCCCGGCCTGTGTTAGAAAGTTAAGCGGGACAGCGGGAAAAGCCGGAAGTTGTATCCCGTTATCCTGCACTGGACTTAGCGTGTCCGGTGTGGTAGGAAGGCGGGAAAAGCAGAGCGTTCTGTGCTTCTAGTTTTCGTAGTGTTCATTTAACTTCTAACGGAATATCCATGGATATGAAAGGATGTGACTCATGAGTGAAAAAAAACGCATTCTCATCGTTGACGATGAGCCTGATTTTTCGATGATCGTGCAGACCTATCTGGAAAAAGAAGGGTTTGCAACAGAGCTGGCCTACAACGGCTTGGAAGGCTTTGAAAAAATCAAGGCCAACCCGCCGGACGCCATTGTTCTGGATGTCATGATGCCGGAGATGGACGGCTATGAGCTGTGTGCGGCCCTTAAACAAGACCCCGCCTACGCCAATATCCCGATTGTGCTGCTGACGGCCGTGGCTGACCGCGTTACGTCCACAAAATATTCTCATTACGACGGCATGAGCACGGAAGCCGACGATTATCTGCCCAAACCGGCTTCTGCCGAGGACATTACCCAGAGCGTCAAGCGCTTGGTGGGCATGTAGGCCCGTTGTCCCAAACCTATTACCCTTAAGGAAATCTCGTCATGACAACAGATGTCATTCGGATGTCAAAATCAGGCAAGAGCCTGTTTAAGGACAAGGTGATGGCCCTTCTGCCGGATGGCGGAAATCTGAACCTTTGTCTGACCTGCGGGGCCTGCTCTTCCGGATGCCCGGCTACCGGACTGGAAGATATGGATCCCCGGAAATTTCTGCGCATGGCTTCTCTGGGAATGGATGAAGAAATCCTGAGCTCCAAATGGGCATGGATGTGTACCATGTGCCAGCGCTGCATCTATGTGTGTCCCATGAAAATCGATATTCCCCAGCTGGTGTTCAATGTCCGGGCCAGTTGGCCCAGAGAACAGAAGCCAAAGGGAATCCTGGGGTCATGCGATATGGCGCTCAGGAATGACACGTGCAGCGCCATGGGCGCCACCGAAGAAGACTGGCGGTTCGTGGTTGAAGATGTTCTGAACGAGGTCCGTGAAAACCAGCCCGGATTTGAAGATCTTCAGGCGCCCATGGATAAGGTGGGTGCCGAGTTTTTTCTGAACCAGAACTCCCGGGAGCCGGTTACCGAACCGGATGAAATGGTGCCGCTTTGGAAAATTCTGCATCTGGCAGGGGCCGACTGGACTTACGGTTCCAAGGGATGGGCCGCTGAAAATTACTGCATGTTCCTGGCTGAAAATGACCGGTGGAAACATATTGTCGAGGTCAAGGCCAAGGCCGTGGATGATCTCAAGTGCAAGGTCTGGCTTAATACCGAATGAGGGCATGAACTCTTTGCAGTCCGGACTGGACTGAAAAAATTCAACATTCCTTTCAATTTTGAGATCAAAAGCATTATTCAGTACTACGCTCAGTGGATTCGGGAAGGAAAACTGAAAGTCAATGCCGACTGGAACAAGGACCTGAAGGTCAAGTTTACAGTCCAGGACCCCTGCCAGCTGGTTCGAAAAAGCTTTGGAGATCCGGTGGCGGAGGATCTTCGTTTTGTTGTAAAAGCCGTTGTGGGGGAAGAGAATTTCATCGACATGTTTCCCAACCGCTCCAACAATTACTGCTGCGGCGGCGGCGGCGGTTTTCTGCAATCCGGCCTTCCCGAAGCCAGGCGTGCTTACGGCAGGCTCAAATTCGAGCAGATCATGGCAACCGGGGCGCATTACTGCATCACGCCCTGTCACAACTGCCATGCCCAGGTTCATGATATCGGAGAGCATTACGAGGCCGAATACCACACGGTTCATCTCTGGACCCTGATCTGCCTGTCGCTGGGGATTCTGGGTGAAAACGAACGCACTTACCTGGGACCGGATCTCGCGGAAGTCGGCCTTTAGGCCATTAGGATGAGATGTGCGCACAGAAACTGAGAAAGATTACCTGATCCGGGCCATTGATGCGCTGGACCGCGAGATGATCGTGGTTTCCCCGGATCATCGTATTCTGGCCACCAACCGGTATACGGCCGAAAAGCGGGGCAAGGATATTGTCGGCAGCACCTGCTATGATATCTATTTTGAGTTCAGCACGCCCTGCGATGAATGCCCTGCCTGTCGCGTGCTTCAAAACGGGAAACCCATTCTGCGGCACTCTCCCAAAAGCCTTCAGGAAAGCGATCGGGTTTCCTGTTATCCCATATATACTGACGGGGTTATCGATGCGCTGCTGATGGTCGACTTTGATCTGCCCCGGCTCGGAAAGCTGGAGGAAGAGCTTCGCCGGTCGAGTTCGTTTCTGAAAAACATGCTCAACAGCGCCGTGGACGGGGTGATTGCCGCGGACAGAAAAGGAAAAATCTTCATCTTCAATCAGTCGGCCGCGGAAGTCAGCGGGTACAGCGTCGAAGAAGCGCTTGAAAGTCTTTACATTCAGGATGTCTATCCGGATAACGGTGCATGGGACATCATGAAAAAGCTTCGAAGCGAGGAATACGGCGGCAAGGGAAAGCTCAAGGAATGCCATGTGGATGTTCTGGGAAAGCAGGGCGAACGGATACCCATCAGCCTGTATGCATCGATTATCTATGAAGGGGGCCAGGAAGTCGGCTCCTTTGGTTTTTTTCATGATCTGCGGGCACGGATCCGGTTGAAAAAAGAGCTGGAAATCGCCCAGATTCAGCTGCTTCAGAATGAAAAGATGGCATCACTCGGCAAGCTGGCAGCAGGCGTGGCCCATCAGCTGAACAATCCGCTGGGCGGCATCATGCTCTATTCCCGGCTGATCCAGGAGGATTATGAACTGAGTGAGCCGGCCATGGCGGACTTGACCCGGATTTTAAAGGATGCCGAACGATGCCGGGATACCGTTAAAGAGTTGCTTGTATTTGCCCGTCAAACCCGGCAGGAAAAACAACTTCACGATATCAACAAGGCCCTGTCCCGCACCCTGTTCCTTCTGGAAAAACAGGTCCTGTTTCAGAATATACACATCGAAACCCGTCTTTCAGCGGACATCCCCCTGGTGCTGGGCGATATCCAGCAGCTCAACCATGTGTTCATGAACATCATTTTAAACGCGGCCCAGGCCATGGACGGCCGGGGGAAGCTGATGATTTCAACGCGCCTTTCCCCGGACAACCAGAAAGTCGTTATTGAAATCTCCGACACCGGTCCGGGAATTCCGGAGGATGTGCTTCCCCATGTTTTTGAGCCGTTTTATACGACAAAAGAAGAAGGAAAAGGAACGGGACTGGGGCTGAGTATGGCTTATGGCATTGTGGAAAGCCATGAGGGTACAATCGTTGTCAGAAACAACCCGGATCAGGGAACTGTTTTTGTTATCGAACTGCCCATCAATCTTTCATGAACATTCAGGAAGGATCTTGTGAAACCGGAAAACTCGTCGAATTGTCTGTCCATTCTGGTTGTTGATGATGAAGAAAGCATTCGGGAAGGATCCGAACGCATTCTAACGCGCATGGGGTATCAGGTATATAAGGCCTCCCGGGGAAGCGAGGGGCTTGATGTTCTGGGCCAACATCCGGTTTCGATTGTGCTTCTGGATTTGAAAATGCCGGGAATGGACGGCATGGAAGTGCTGGGCCACATACAACGATTGAATCCGGAGATTCTGGTCATCATCATTACCGGCTATGCCACGCTTGAAACCGCCATTGACGCCATGAAACAGGGGGCTTATGACTTTATCCCCAAGCCTTTTGAGCCCGACCAGTTGCGGATAGTCATCAATCGGGCCAGAGAGCGGATTCGACTTACCCAAGAGACCGAAAAACTGGCTCTGGAACGGCAGCGGAATCTGGCGGATCTGGGTACGGAAAAAAGCCGGATTCGAACCATCGTGGAATCGCTCCCCAATGGCGTACTGGTGACCAATGTTCAGGGGCAGGTGGCGCTGGTAAACCCGGCCTTCCAGTGGCTTATGGGAATTGAAGAAGGCATGGCGGCAGGAGAACCCATTGAAGCCTGCATTCAAGATAAGGGGTTCTGTCAGCTGGTTAAAGATATTTCCGTGGGAAAAGCGCGCTCCCTTCCGGTCACATACGAATTTACGACTATCGGCGAAAAATACCTGATGGCATCCGGAACACCGGTTCTCAGTGAGGAGGGTGAGTGCCTGGGCGCTGTGGTGAATCTTGTGGACATTACAGCCATGAAGGTTCTGGACCGACTGAAATCCGAATTTGTGGCCAAGGTGTCCCATGAGCTGCGATCCCCGCTGTCCACCATTCATGAGCAACTGGCGCTGGTTCTGAAAGACATGGTGGAAAAAGAATCTTCACGGGATCAATACCTGCTGTCGCGTGCCAAGGAAAAAACACAGGGGATGATATCCCTGATCGGGGACCTGCTGGATTTGTCCCGTATCGAAGCAGGCAATGTCTGCATCGAGTGCAAGCAGGTTAAACTAAATGAGCTTTTGAAAGGTATTGTCGATTTTATGGAAACAAGGGCCAGCGGAAAAAAACAGTGTCTGAAGCTGGTTCTTCCCGATGAACCGGTTCCCGAGATCTCCGCCGACCCCCGGGCGCTGGAAAGCGTTTTTGGAAATCTGATCGCAAACGCCATCAACTATACGCCGGATGGCGGGGCGATAGAGGTTGAAATCAGCTTTGTGCCGGACAAAATCCAGATAAATGTCAGTGATAATGGATTCGGCATCGAAGCCAAGGATATCGAGAATATCTTCAAACGCTTTTACCGGGTCAAGAACGACAAAACCCGATTTATCACCGGCACGGGTCTTGGCCTTCCCATCGTAAAAGGGCTTCTGGATGAGCTGGGAGGAAGTATTCAGGTTAAGAGTGAACCGTCCCGCGGAACCACTTTCACGGTTTTTCTGCCCATTCCCGCACCGGGTACGCCTCTGGACCAAAACCCTCTGGCTTTTCGAACGGATGATGGATCTGGATGAAATTCTTAAAAAAGAAGTTTCCTTGTTCGATCAAATGGACGCCCAGAGTAAACCCAAAAGAAAAAGGGCGTCGAAACGGACATGTTGAAATGCGACATTTGGTACAATCTTGGCTACACGGATCTTTTCTCCCTGATGCGCAAGCACAGTAGCCAGCCAGAGGTTGATGTCCCAATGCTTTTCCGGCAGATGGTCTTCAATCCCGCAAAATCCGGTCTGATGATCCTGCCATCCAGCCTGCATTCAAACACGCTTTTCTGAACCTGGATGCCGCAATCCTTAAATCATGAATCAAGCGACCTGTGAAGTACGGTCGGAATGCGTCAATTTGTTTGACAGGCATAGCAGCATTATCATAGGGTAATTTGGGGTGGATGTTGGAATTGCGTCTTTCAGATTTCAAATTGTTACGGATGCCGAATGGATCATGAAAGGGACTGATACTTTTCGTATCAATGATGATGGCCGGACTCAACAATATATGCAAGCAATCATTGAGTTTCAAATATGGGTTTTCGCTGTTTCCGGTAGGTCAACTATTCAAAACTTCAATGATCCCTTTTCAAAATTACATCTTCTTTTCCATTGGATGCCTCCATGTGGATTATAAATACACGCTTAAGAATGTAAGCGATAATCCCCTACCACCTCACTCTTTGACGGTGCCAAGGACATGTTCAAGTATTACTTCAATCTTAATAAATACAAACCTTCAAAAAAACTGTCCGACGTTGCCGAGATTTATGTCACGGATTATTACAGCATGAAACCTACTGACGGCCACAAAGCCTATTATGTCGTTGAAAGCACGTCTTCGGACCCATGGGAAGAGAACTCATCCCGTTTGAAAAAGAACCGGAAGCAAAGGAATTCCTGGTGGACCATGCCGGAAAAAAGCTGATACGCTTTGATGAAGTGACCCCCGATTTAATCAAGGGATTGGATTGATAACGGAGCAAAGTTGATTGAGCGCAAACCACGGTTTGCCAGGGAGTTGAACAGATACTTTGCATTTCTGCATCCGAAACAATACCGTGGCATGCTTGCGGAGATGATCGACGGCAGCTACAAATCGGGAGCGGGGGAATAAATGAGCACGCATGCTGCAGTGAAGATTGGTCTCCCCAGGGACAACCTCGGGGAGGTTCCCTGGCGAATGTATTTGATCATAGGTTGTGTGGGGCTAATCCTGACAGGGATCGTGGGGTACGGGTTTTTCACTGCGGATCGGATGAACAAAACAGACACCCCTTCAATGGACGCCGTTTTAGAGGCCAGACTGGAGGCCACCCGCGCACATAATCGGATCGAGCGGATCGCCAGCGGCGAGATCTTCGACAATATCGATTCATCCCTTGTCCGTCTGGATCATGCGTTTAACCACCTGCAGGAAATAATCTCCGGGGGAGAAGGCGCTGTTCAACACATCTTCCCCATCAAAGATCCGGGACTTCAAACGGAAATCCGGATCGCAAAGGAGAAGCTCGTTGCGCTTAAAGCCGTCATCTGGCAACGTGTCGCCTCCAAGGAGATCCGCGGTGCTGAAAAAGAAGTTGATTCCAGCTACTTCGAGCATCTCAACGGTTTCATGAACCAGTTTGACCGGATCCGCTCTCGCCTGGAAGAGATCAAGTCCGAAAATTTCAGCAAGTTCCGGGCCACCCAATTGATGATCGCAGCCATCTGCATTTCTCTGACCCTGATCATCGGCATCGCCTTTCACCGGTTCGAACGCCGCAGTGCATCCGATTTTATCGCTTTAAGAAACGCCAAGGAGCGCCTGGAAAAGGAGATCTCCGAAAGGAAGCGGTATGAAAGACGGCTCGAAGAACTGTTGACCGAAATCCGGAATTTTGCCGCCATCGTCTCCCACGATCTGCGCGCTCCCCTGGTGAATCTGAAGGGATTTGTGCGAGAGATCGCCCGTGTGCTGGAAAAAATAAAGCCAGAGATGCAGGCGTTTCTTTCCAGCATACCGGAGATCCGCAGAAAAGAGCTCGCTCCGACGATCGAGGAAGATCTGCCTGAAGCGCTCGATTTCATCACTGCATCGGCTGCCCGGATGGAGACCATGATACAGGCCGTTCTCGAACTCTCCCGCATTGAAAAACGGAAAATGAACCCGGTATCGATCAAGATGAATGCGCTTTTGAACGATCTGCTTGAATCCTTTGCCTATCCGATAAAGCAGCAACGGATCCGGGTTACGGTCGCGCCCCTGCCGCAGATACTTGCGGACCGGTTTGCCATGGAGCAGATCTTTTCCAACCTGATCAGCAACGCCATTCTGTACCTCGACCCCGATCGGAGGGGTGAAATTTCGATCGGCGCCGAACCGCATCCGGATGAAACCATCTTCCACGTCCGGGACAACGGCCGTGGCATACAGCAATCGGATATGGCAAGAATCTTTGATATATTCCAGCGCCTTGGCGCTGCTGATGCTCCCGGGGAAGGGGTGGGATTGACCTACTCAAGGTCCCTGATCCGACGCCTCGGTGGGAGGATCTGGTGCGAATCACGCCTGGGAGAAGGATCGATTTTCTTTTTCACCGTAGAGGTTCGGCCGGAGGAAAATCGAGATGGCTGATTCTGCTGTCTTCGCGTGCGATGTCACCGGAGCAAGACGATCGATTTTCTCATTATCGATTGCCGGATGCTGGGTCTGGCCGGCATAGACATGCGGACGAATTGAATAAAATTTATGGAGGCGGTTTTGAAAAATATATTTTATCTTGCGCTTGCACTCGGACTGGTTTTCATCGGCACCGCGGGCCTTGCACAACCCGATGATATCACACAGCATCCGAGCTGCCCTTACTGCGGAATGGACAGGAAGGAATATGCCCACTCCCGGATTTATCTCCTATACGACGACGGGTCTAGCTTCGGGGCCTGCTCCCTTCACTGCGCAGCGCTCGATCTTGGGCTCAAGATCGACAGGACACCGCAGAAGATCCAGGTGGGCGACAACACCACCAAGGCCCTTATCGATGCGGGAACCGCCTACTGGACAGTCGGAGGAAACAAGATGGGCGTTATGACCAAACGGGCGAAGTGGGCCTTCGAGAAAAAAGAAGACGCCGAAGCCTATATCCAGACAAACGGCGGCGTCCTCTGCGGGTTTGAAGATGCCATGAAAGCCGCATACGAGGACATGTACCAGGATACCCGGATGCTCCGGGAAAAACTGAAGATGATGCGTATTCAGAAAGGGAAAAACTGATACTGCGCAAAAACACGAGGGACTTGAGGACGGACAGATGGGCAATCGAATTCTCATTATTGATGATGAACAGGATTTTTTGGACAGCATCGGCAGGGGGCTGTTCAACGCCGGGTATACGGATGTGCGAACCGAAAGTGACCCGGCAAAGGCGGCAACGTTTTTTAAACAGGGTCAGTCATGCGATATTGCGCTGATCGACTTAAACATGCCGAACATGGACGGAATGGAACTGCTGGAAATCATCAAAAACCATAGCCCGAACACCGAGTGCATCATGGTTACGGCGGTAAACGACGCCAACGGTCAGTGGCATGTTTAAAGAAGGGGGCTTACGATTATTTGATCAAACCGGTCAGCAGAGAGGAACTGCTTCTGAAAATCGGTCACGCGGAAGAAAAAAAACGGCTGCTGGACATTCTGGATCTGAAGAGAACAGGAGAAATCCAGGATCTGACAAACGTAAAAGCCTTTGAGCGGATCATCACCCGATCTCCCGGGGTTCTGGCTGTCCTGAAGGAGGCAGAACTGCACGCGGTCAGCAATGTACCGATTCTGATTACCGGGGAAAGCGGCACCGGAAAGGAGCTTCTGGCACAGGCCATCCACATGGCCAGTCCCAGGGCAAAAGTCCCGTTCATCCCCATCAACATGGCTTCTTTGAGCAGTGCCCTGTTTGATGACGATTTTTTCGGCCATGTCAGGGGGGCATTTACGGGAGCGGAAAAAGAACCACGCAGGATATCTGGAACATGCCAACCACGGCACCCTGTTTCTGGATGAAATCGGCATGTTGCCCATCGATCTTCAGGGGAAGCTGCTGCGGGTGCTGCAGGAAGGAGAATTTGCAAAGCTGGGGACCAGCAGAATGCAGAAAGTGGATGTGCGCATTTATTGCTGCGACCAATGAAAATCTGGATACATTATTGAAACGCGGCAAGTTTCGAAAAGATTTATATTATCGCCTCAAAGGTGCGCAGCTCCATCTTCCCCCCTTAAGAGAGCGGCCGGATGACATCCCGCTTCTGATAAACAGTTTTGTGGCCGATATCCCCGGAATCTTCAAGGAATGGCGTATCGAGGATAGGGCTGTTTCGACTTCTTGCTGCCTATGACTATCCCGGAAACATCAGGGAACTGATATCCATTCTCTATGCGGCCGCCAATCTGGCACAAGGCAGGCCCATTGCTCCCATTCATCTGCCGAATCCGGTCCGTACCCGGAAACCGGCGTCCGTTTCCGCGACGGAGTTAAACTGCAGAACCCCTTCTTTATTGTCTGGAAAACGAAAAGGCGCATATTTTAAACATCTATCGTCAAACGGCTGAAAACAAATCCCGGACAGCCCGGCTTCTATGCATCAGCATCAATACGCTGCGAAGAAAGCTCGAATCCTACGCAAACGAATAGGCCCTGGCGTTATGGAATAGCGGGGTTACTGCCAAACGATTTCGATCAGCAGAGGCGCAAGTACCGCCGGACAAAGTCAATACGAGTACCACATATCTGGCGCACGCAAAAGGATCCCTTTGAACAGGCATGGAGTACAATCTGTGAAAAACTTGAGAAGGATCCAGTACGTACAGCAAAATCACTTCTTATAGAGCGTCAAGAGCTCTATCCAGAACAATATCCTGCTGGCCAGTTACGTACCTTGCAGAGGCGTATTCAAAAATGGCGTGCCAAGGTGATCCTTACCTTCGATAATCGATGGATTGAAGGGGGGCAGCTTCTTCAAGAAAGGCTGCCAGGGCCATTTGGAGTAGTATTTCTTGAAAATGAAGCCATTGGGGATGATCGAAATTTTTCCCAAAACAGTTTGACAACAGGCTGGGCTTTCGCTGAAAATAACACCGAGACGACAGCGGAGGATGACGTATGAAGAGTGAGGATGACTACCGTAAGGACGTGGCTGCCCTGGACCGTCTGATTGAGGAAATCACTCTCGATACCTACTCTCAAGATGAACAACTCTGGGCATTCCGTCAGGTCATTGAAGACGAAGTGAGCTTTCCTTGCCAAGGACACGTCATAGGTGAACCTATTACGGTGATAGGAATCGACTACGATGGTAACGAACGGCGTGGGTTGACGGCAAAGTGCCGGCGCACGGACGGCTCCGAATATATTGTGGCAGCTTCGGATGTCGTGTTATCCGGTCGATCTGCAGGAGACCGATTCATTGCCAGCTATCGCAAGTGGCTGGGTATAGAACCATTCCCTACCACCCGTAACTCGCTGAACAAAGAGACGCCGGCTGACCTCTACCAGGGTGACACCGTTGAACTTGCAGTGCTCTCGGCAACAGGCAGGACCGCGCGCTGCCGGATATTGGCAAATGATCGTGTCGTAACGTTTCGGGCAAAAGACATTTGGGATGCTGCTCCCGGTGAGATCATGGTTGTCAGTCCTCGAAAGTGGTGGCGCTATGCCGGTCACCCGTATCTTTCCGGTGAAATCGAGTCAGTACGCCTTGATGTTTTGGCGCTTCGTCTCGTCCCTCTCAAGCTCAAGAATTGTGGTACTTGGGATCCAGAAGAGCATTACTGGGGCGAAGAAGGCGATCCTATCGATGACTGGGCAAAGCCGATTATCGCCAGGGGACCACGTCAGGAATTCGAGATGGAGCAAATTCTCCCTGGAGTTGACCCAGATGATTTCGACTCTGACCCCATATGCGAATCAAATAATCTTAAATCTTCAGGTGATATAGAGGCCGCCTACAAGATTCTGATGGAACTCTGCCGTGCAGATCTTCGATGTCTGGACGCCCATTCGCACCTAGGCCATTTCTATTTCGAAAATCATCCCGAGATTGCCATTCGCCATTATGAAATAGGCTTTCGTATCGGCGAGTTGTCACTGGGAACTGACTTTGACGGGCTGCTTGAATGGGGATTCATTGATAACAGACCATTTCTTCGCTGCATGCACGGATATGGCCTCTGCCTATGGCGTCTCGATCGTTTCAAGGAAGCCGGACAGATCTTTGATCGAATGCTATGGTTCAACCCGTCCGACAATCAGGGCGTTCGCTTCGTGATCGACAATGTGAAAGCCGAAATGGCCTGGAGAGACGATTAATAAAAAGGTGTGTTCGGTAAGATTTTAAATGAGGCAACTATCTCAGGAAAGTAAGATTTGCTGATGAGGCAATACGGACGGGAATTATAATTGACGCTCATCACAAGTCTGCAATCGATTATCAAAGAATGGATCTGAAATAATAAAGTCAGATCCATTCTTTGAGGTTTGATGTCCATACGCAGTACTCCTAGTGCGGGTTTGGCTCAACTATTTGGATGAAGCGTAATCAATCATCCCCTGAAAGTCCACAATGACCACCTGCTCATCGCCTACGACCCATGCGTCATGACCTGAAGGGAGCAAGGAAACATCACCCGGCCTACAGTCAAACTCGCTGCCATCATCCATTCGAACCCTTAATACTCCCGACACGTGATACTGGAAATGGGGTGCTTCGCAACTCTTTGTCTTGGCGATGGGCTGCACCGAAGTTGCCCATTGTCAGCGGCGGCGTGAAAACGCACCCAAATGGGCGGTTTGAAAATGAGAGATGGAAATGGGGGGGCGTGGACAATTCGTTTGACAGGCACGCTTGCTTTATCATAGGGTCATTTTTGGAAGAAAGGGTCAGGAGAATCAAGAATAATGCAAGTCGAGATAAATATCTGTGTTCAGCTTGACGAATCGAAACTTGCAACAATCTCCGGCACGTCATAAAGAATCCGACCAAAAAAGGAGAAAATTTTGTGACCAACGGCGATACCCACAGCAAAACCATCGGCTACATCCTGTGGATCTTCGGTTTCACCGGAAGCCATCGTTTCTACTATGGAAAACCGGTAACCGGCACTATCTGGTTCTTCACACTCGGTCTGCTGGGTATCGGCTGGCTTATTGACCTATTTTTGATCCCGGGCATGGATCGCCAGGCGGACCTTCGATTTGCCGCCGGCCGCAAGGACTACACCATTGCCTGGATTCTGCTCACCTTTCTTGGATTGTTCGGAGCCCACCGTTTTTACATGGAAAAGTGGATCAGTGCGGTTGTCTACCTGCTGACCGGAGGACTGGTGGGACTGGGATTTCTTTTTGATCTGTGGACCTTAAACGACCAGATCGCTCAGGTGAATCAACGATAGCGTTTGACCTGCCTCAGGATGAAGGCAGGGGCAATAAAGTATCGTATGCTGGGTTACCCCCTGTCTCGTAAACTGGCACCCAGGGGCTGTAAATCTTGACGTATTTTATTGCTCGACCACGATGAAAATGTGCCCATAATTCTTGGACAACGCTGTCCAAACAAGAGCGTCCTCATTTTCTACTCGGAGACATTATGATGGATACAGGGGATTGTCATTGCTTTTGTATATCCCTTATCCCTTCCCATGAGTGCAAATAACCACACGGGATGATTTATGAAATGTGGGTTGAAGACTGTCTTGATTATTTTTTCACATTTCAGTTCTGTCCCCACTCCAGTTAATGTAAAAAGTAAATCATGTGCGTACTGAAGATCCACCCAATAAGAAGCACTGCCGAAAGTAATCTTTCTTGGGTTTCGGCTAAGAAAGCACACGATTCCGCGTGAATCGGCTTCACGCGGAATTCTACAGCGACCACAAAACTGGCAGTAGAAAAGTACTACATGAATCAAAGGTCTCGACTTTCGATTATCTTATCCTATGTTTGAATATTCTTGGATCAGCTTTGTTAAGGATCCCCAAAATAACGTCAAGGAAATTCTGATCAATGATATTTTCTGAACCTGCAAGTATTCTGAACAGTACTCACCCGAAACAGCGAAGAACCAGTTTATGGCGATCAAGAGCTGGCGGGATACAACGCCGGACGCTCGGCAATTGATTATGTGGAATGAAATTGACTTGTGTGACATTTGTGTACATAATCAATGCCAAAGATTGAGGATAAATATCACCGGAAACCGGGTTCATTTTCCGAATGATCTGTGTCAAAATATCAGGGTTTTTTCGCCAAGCCAGTTTCTGGCGTTCTACAAATAGCGGCGAATATTGACCCAACGATCACCCAATGGGAAGACCGATTGAAAAAAATCGCGGAACCAACAAGTTTTTATAAAGAGGATTTTTTCCATTTTGTCTAAATCAGGCTACGAAATCAACTGGGCCACCGACCATCTTGCGGTGGGCGGGGCGCCGTTGTCTTACGAAGAACTGGACCGGATAAAAGCCAGCGGCATCGGGGCCATTCTCAATCTCTGCGCCGAATACTGCGATCTGCATGATATCGAAGCTAAACACGGATTTGATGTCCACTATCTGCCGATTCATGACGAGAAAACGCCGGACATCGCGGAGCTGGACAAAGCAATGGGGTGGATGGATGAAATCATCCGCCAGAACAAAAAAGTCCTGATTCATTGCCGTCTGGGTATCGGGCGAACCGGAACCGTTCTTTATGCCTATCTTTCCAGCCGGGGACTGAAAAGCAGGCTGCAGGAGGCCGCTGTTCAGGAGCTTCGCTGCAGACCCTCAAATTACTGCCAGTGGCAGCTCGTGAAACAATATGGCCGGGAAGAGGGGGCTTGTGTCAATGGCAACGGTGTCGACGCCTCCAAGGGTTTTTTTCTGAGGTTTTGTCTCGCCATTTCCGCCCTGTTGATGCTGATCCTGTCAATCCTTGCCATCTGGACAGCCTGCGATGTCGTGGAATACGCAAACACGGCCGGCAGCCGGCCTTCCAGGGAGGAACTGATAACGGTGCTGCCCCGCCAGCAGTTGAAGGCAACCGCCGATATGCTCTTTGATTCGGAAATCATACGCGCCCCAACCAGTTTTTATCTCTATGCGCGGGCATTCGGCTATGCCCGACGGATTCAGGCTGGAGAATATCTGCTGTCCGGCGGCATGACGCCAAAACAGATTCTGGAAATTATGGCCAGTGGAAAGGTTTTTTTACACAAAATCACGATTCCGGAAGGATATAATCTAAAAGAAATTGCAGCGGTGTTTGCCGGCGCGGGATTGGTCTCTGAATCTCAGTTTCTGGATGCCGCGCGGGACCCGCATATGTGTCGTGGCTGGAAAATTGGAGCCGATACGGCAGAAGGCTATCTTTTCCCGGATACGTATTATTTCCCCAGAGGCGTAAGTGCCGAGAAAATTCTTTCCACCATGATCCAGCAATTTCGGCAGGTGTTTACATCCGCGATGGCGCAGCAGGCGGAAAAGATAGGTCTGTCAATTCATCAGGCCGTGACACTGGCCTCCATCATTGAAAAGGAAACCGGCTCCGACAGCGAGCGGCCCATGGTTTCATCCGTATTTCACAACCGGTTAAAACGCCGCATGCGTCTGGAAAGTGATCCCACGGTGATTTACGGTATAGAAAATTTTGATGGAAATATTACCCGCCGGCATCTGAGAACGCCTACCCCGTACAACACCTATACCCGCCAGGGACTGCCACCGGGGCCGATCGCCAGTCCGGGAGCCAGATCGCTTCTGGCCGCGGTTTATCCGGCCCAAAGCGAATTTCTGTTTTTTGTATCCCGCCAGAATAAAACCCATCAGTTTTCACGAACGTGGGATGAGCATCTGAAAGCAGTCAGAAAGTATCAGCTGGGAGGAAATTAGCCGGTGGATCAGGAAGGGCTCGGCGCTTTTATTTTGTGTGCCCGATATCGGGTTACCGCGGACAGGACAAAATAATATCCGCCAATGGCGATCGGAATTCCGAGCACAATTCCGCCAAGCGTTGCAGCCAGAAAGATGTCCGGGGTTTCAGTCAGCAGACATTTGAGTGATTTGAGGCTGAAATCGATGATCTGTTCGGTTGAAACGTCAATGTTGAATAATTTGACGCCGACAAGAAAATTAATCGGATAAATGACAGGTGCGCTGAACGGATTGGTTATCCAGACCCCGGCTGCTGAAGAAATCTTGTTGAGACGAAGCGGAATTGCAAAAAAAACAGCGATGGGCATCTGGAACCCTATCGTGGGGGTCATGCCGACAAGCAGGCCCATGGCAAATCCCAAAGCAATGTTGCGGGGATCTCCTTCGATTCTGATGAGCCTGCGATACCCCCGTTTCAGGAATTGCCAGACGTATTTGAAGAAGGTGCTGAAAACAATCTTCATGGATGCGGCGGTCTTGTATTAACAGCAGGCATTTTCATACCGGATCCCTATACTAAAAAAACTGATAATAAACAATAATAAACATCTCTTTTGGATAATTGCGGCTCATTTTTTATTAACCCCTTTTATCTCCATGGATCGAAGTCCATTCCGGAAGCGCCGGGTTAAATCCAGGGAGACTTCGTGTGCGTAAATCCTGCCATCCGGGGTAATTCCCCGGATTCTTCCGTCTGTCAGGAACATCTGCAAAAGCCGGATGCCCGACTCCTGGCGGTTTTCCAAAGACAGGCTCTTTTTTGAATCTCCCAGTGCATCCGCCTCAAAATCAATTTCCTGATCAATTAAGGATTTCATGAAATTCAGGAGTCTGCCAAGCCGCATCAGCGTGACGGATTCTATCCGGGATGTGGTGTGAGACAAAGGAAGCGTGCTGGATCGCATCAGGGACAGGTGCTCCGGCAGTATGCCGAGGCGGCCGCAGAGATCATAATCCACGCTGCCGGGAGAAGGATAAAATACCGATACCCCGGCAAGTGTCCTCAGGGACGCCAGATACAGGAGATCTTCGACAGCGTCCAAGGGATTCTGAAACGGCGCTGCAACAATGATATAGCCGACGGCGTTCAGCCCGCAGATTTCAGCCAGTTGAAGCGCGTTTTCAAATGCCGATTGCATATCGGGCCTGTGGAAGCGCCTCAGTTGGGCTAAAGAAGTGGTTCCCAGAGACAGATTCAGGGTTTTGAAACCGGCTGCCTTCATGGCAAAGACCATGTCCCTGTCCAGCGAGGCCGGAAACAGGCCGTTCATGGCCCTTAATTCCGGCCTGGGTTCCGGAAATCGGGCCTGAATCTCGGATAGCAGGGCCATGAACCAGTTCCGGTCGAGCGACAGGTTTTCATCTTCAAAATCAATAAACCCGGCATCGGAGGCATCGATGGCCTGCGCCATTTCGCGGAGCACCGTTTCAATGTTTTTCCGGCGGTATGGCGTTTTGGCGTTTTTCCCCAAAGAACAGTATGTACAGGTCATGGGGCATCCCCTGCTGGCAACGATCACCGAAGCACCGGATTTTCCGCGCCGGTAATACTGCGAACGAATCAGGTGCATTGCGGGAAGCGGTGAATCGCTTAGATCCCGCATCCATACTGGCTCGCTGACGTGAAGGGAGGTGTCGGATTTGCGGAAAACCAGACCCGGCACCGCTGAAAGCAGGGCATCTGGTGGAGACTTGTCCGTTTTCAGGATGGATGCCAGAATCGAAAGGGAGACTTCGCCTTCTCCGCGAAGCACATAATCTATTGCTGAACAGGACATAACCGCTTCCGGCAGGGCAGTGGGATGATGCCCTCCGATGACGATTTTGCAGGAAGGATGACTGGCCTTGACAGCCCTGGCTGTCTGAAGCGCTTCGGTGCTGTAGGCGGTGAACAGGGAAGAAATGCCGATTAAAAACGCACCCGAGGCCTTTGCCAGTTTTCCGATATGCTCGAAACTGTACCCGAAATGCTTGAACTGATGAAACAGGGCAAAAGGGGAAAGATCGGGATTTGCATAAAACTCGCAAAGGTAGCCCATCTCCGCGGGAAGCGGAATATTTCGGGATTTGGACGTGGCAAGGCCGTCTAAAATCTCCACGGAAAACCCGTGCTTGATCAGCGAAGCTGCAATACAGGCCAGGCCATAAGGAATCGAGCGCTTGGCAGTCGCGTAAAAATCCCTGACAGGCGGCTGAATCAGCAGAATATCGGTCATGACGGCGGTTTCGGAATTCCCGGGCGGACTTTTAATACGATTTCTTTTCGAATCGTGACTGTTCCGGGTTTGGCTCCGCGAGGTTTGGAAACATACCGGGCCCGGGTTGCAGAGACCGAAACCGTCCCGCCGTCCCTGGCCTTGCTGTGATAGGCTGCAATGGCGGCCGCCTGGCGAAGCAACGCATTGCTCGGCTCTTCGTCCTGGTTACCGACAAGAAGAACATGACTTCCCGGCAGGCCGCGGACATGAAACCACCAGTCATTGGGGCCGGCAGTTTTCAGACTCAGCAGATCATTGTCCAGGTCGGTTTTTCCAGCCATCACCACCCATCCTTGGTCAAGGGGATATTCATAGACCTTTGGCGGAACCGGGCTAAAAATTGTGGCAGCGGAATCAGCTGTTTTTTTCATCTCATGTTATCCACGGAAAAGGTCAGCAAAAAAACCTGTTGAAATGCAAGAAATGGTCATGAATTGCCAGAAGATCATTTTTCACGGCAAAAAGACACATCTCTATTTACACATCAGGATTGTACTGGTTTTCGCTTTATTACACAATGACCATGTTTTCAAACAGGCCGGATCCAATAAATGTCTTGACGGATACAGCTTGAAAAAATATGCTGATTGCCTGCAGGAATGTCGTTTTAAAGCGATTGGGAGAAAGACGATGACAACGGGGGATTCATCAGGCTGGATACGAATGCGGTTCAAGCAGAACAAGGTCTGGGTGGCCGTGGATTCGAGTGGAAAAATCCAGGTCGATAACGGCAAGGCCCTGATCAAGTATCAAAGGGAACAGGAGTATGAGTACCGGGTCCGCGAAACAGACCTGTTTTCCCTTGATTCCGAACCCGGGGAGGCCCCTGGCGAAACCCGCCGGAAACCCGAAAAAAAATCCAAGACGATCCGTCCTTCGAGTCGATCCGCCCGACTCAGATGATCCGGATTGTATTCAGATTTTTGCGGATGGTGCATCATCGGGAAATCCCGGTCCGTCTGGAATCGGGGTTCTGCTTCGCTATCGCGGAGCACGAAAAGGAAATCTCCCGAAATATCGGATTGGGCACCAACAACATTGCCGAGCTTGAAGCCATTCGAACCGGCCTGCTGGAAGTTAAGAATCCCGATTTGCCGGTAAGGGTATATACGGACAGCGGCTATGCCTACGGTCTGCTGATGCTGGGATGGAAAGCCAAAAAAAACATGGAACTCGTCAGCGACATCCGCATGTTGATGAAACGATTCAAAAACCTGACAATCGTCAAAGTCAAGGGGCATGCGGGAATAGAAGGCAACGAAAGGGCCGATAAACTGGCAACTTCGGCAATTCTTCAGAAAGAGTAGCGAAGAAAAGGAGTATCGGAAAAAAGCCAATACTCCTTTATTCTGGAAGGAAACAGCAAAGCCCGTGAGCTTTCGGGAAAAGCAGACCGGTTTTTGTGAAGCTGGGCGTCAGAAATCAGGCTTTGTCTGTCTTTAAGGTTTCAATTTCTTTTTTCAGCTCATCGATTTCCTGTTTGTATTTATCTGCGTTATCGGCAGAAGAAGCGGCCGGTTTATCGTCTTTTTTCCAGGTATCTTTCAACTCATCAAATCCCAGATAAAGCGCCAGGCCTCCACCCAGAAGCAGCATGATAGGAAGTACGCCAGCCAGAATCTGCAAGAACTCCTTAAACCAAATAGAAACACCGATAAGTCCCAATACTGCAGCTACTGCACCACCGATCAAAGTTTTCATAGAAAATACCCCCTCCTTTAATGTTATCCGTTATTTAAGGTGCTGCAAAGTCTATATAATAATATCAAATAGATATTATTCACAATTCTCATATTAAACAGAATGCCTGAACAACTAACACAAGATCAGGCTTTACGCAAGTTCAAAATTATCTATTCGGCGCCTGTCTCTTCCCCTCTTCCCTGCTCCAGGCAATCCTTGGTGAGGCTTTCATCGAATTCAACCGGATAGCACCCATCGAAACAGGCCTTGCAAAAACACTCTTCGGGATTTTCAACGCCGGTTGCCGTCAGAAGGCCATTCAGACTCAGGTAGTGCAGCGAATCGAGTCCCAGAAAATCCTTCAGCGCATCAACCTGCATTCGGGATGCGATCAGCTCGCCCTTGGTTGAAAAATCGATGCCGTAATGACAGGGAAACCGGTGGGCCGGACCGCTGACCCGCAGGTGGACCCGTTTGACGCCAAGCTCCCGAAGGGCCTTGACGCGGGTTCGAACTGTCGTGCCGCGAATAATGGAGTCTTCAACGATGACGATGTCCTTGCCCTTGAGGAGTTCCTTGACGGGGTTCAGCTTGACGCGGACGCCAAAATCCCGCATGCTCTGGGTCGGCTGAATAAAGGTCCGTCCCACGTAATGGTTTCGGATCATTCCCATTTCAAAAGGTATGCCGGATGCTTCGGAATATCCCAGGGCCGCATAAGTTCCGGAATCCGGAAAAGGCATGATCAGGTCGGCCTGAACCGGGGCCTCTGAAGCCAGTTGACGGCCATGGGCCTTTCGGGTGAGATAGACATTCTTGCCGAATATGGTGCTGTCCGGTCTTGCAAAATAGATAAATTCGAATATGCAAAAGGACCGGCAGGCAGCCGCCGGCGTTTGGAGACTGCGAATGCCATCCTGGCTGATGATGACGATTTCCCCGGGATCCAGTTCCCGAATGAACTCGGCCTCTACCAGATCCAGCGCGCAGGTTTCCGAGGCCAGCACATAGTGGCCGTTTAGCCGACCCAGGCAAAGAGGCCTGAATCCATTGGGATCTTTGATGCCGATGATCTCGCCCTTGTTTGTCATGAGAACCAGGGAGAACGCCCCCTTGATGCGTGAAACGGCTTCGACCAGCGCCCCTTCAAATCCCATTTGAAGGTTTTTGACAAAAAGGTGAAGAAACACCTCGCTGTCTGTCGTGGTTTGAAAAATGGAGCCCGATTCTTCCAGCTCGTTTTTCAAGGCGTGGGCATTCACCAGATTCCCGTTGTGGGCAACGGCATAGGAGCGCTGACGGTGGCAAACGACAAAGGGCTGGGCATTGGTCAGAATGGAGCTTCCGGTTGTTGAATACCGTACATGGCCAATGGCGCTGGCACCATCCAGACGATCCAGGCAGGGTTCTTTAAAAACATCCGAAACCAGTCCCATTCCCTTGTGAGAAACGATCTGCTGATTCTGAATCACAGCGATGCCCGCGCTTTCCTGACCCCGGTGCTGAAGCGCATAGAGCCCGAAGTAGGTCAGCCTGGACGAATCCGGATGGCCGTGAATGCCGAACAGGCCGCAGGCTTCGCGAGGCTTGTCTTCCCCGGAAGATTCCTCAAATTCAAAACAAGGCGTATCGTTCATGTTTATTCTTATCTCTCAATATTCCTGAAGGGATTTCACCGAAAGATCCTTTTGTTTCATGGCGGCAATGGCCTTTGCCAGGGCAAGAGCGCCTGCCAGGGTCGTGGTATAGGGAATGTTGTATTTGATGGCGGCACGCCTTAAATGGTAGCCGTCTCGCTTGGTTTCATTGCCGAATCCGGTGTTGATGATGAGTTGAATTTCCCGGTTCATGATGGCATCCACCACATGGGGCCGGCCCACCGACACCTTGTTGACCATCCGGCTGGGAATGCCGTTGTTTTCAAAATACTCCCCGGTTCCGCGCGTGGTCATGAGGGCAAATCCGATCTCATAAAGCTGTTTGGCCACAATCAGCGCGCCGGGTTTATCCCGATCCTTGACACTGATAAAGACAGCGCCTTCAAGTGGCAGATTCTGGCCTGCGCCGAGCTGGGCTTTGGCATAGGCAGATCCCAGATCCTCGTCAATACCCATGACTTCGCCGGTGGATTTCATTTCCGGGCCGAGCAGGGTATCCACATCCGGAAACCGGTTAAACGGCATGACCGCTTCCTTGACCGAAATGTGGGAAGGAACTGTTTCTGTAATCAACCCCAGCTCTTTCAGGGTTTTGCCCAGCATGATTTTGGTTGCCAGCTTGGCAAGAGGAACGCCGGTGGCCTTGCTGACAAAGGGAATGGTTCTGGAAGCCCTTGGATTGACTTCCAGGACAAAAAGCCGGTCATTTTTGACGGCATACTGAACATTCATGAGTCCCACGACATGAAGTTCGGCGGCCATGGCTTTTGTTGCCCGGGTGATTTCTTCTACAATGGCAGGTTTAAGGCTATAGGGTGGCAGCACGCAGGCGGAATCACCGGAATGAATGCCGGCCTCCTCGATATGCTCCATGATGCCGCCGATAATGGTGGTTTCTCCGTCGGAAATGGCATCCACATCCACTTCAACGGCATCTTCCAGAAATTTATCGATCAGTACCGGATGGTCCGGCGATGCGGCGATGGCCAGCAGGGTAAAGTTTTCCAGTTCTTTGGGGTCATAGACAATCTTCATGGCCCTTCCGCCCAGAACATAGGACGGCCGGACAACGACCGGATATCCGATGGTTTCCGCCACCGCGGCGGCTTCGGCCACAGAGGTTGCAGTGCCGTTTTCCGGCTGAATCAGGCCCAGCTTATGGAGCATGGCCTGGAAGAGCTTTCGGTCTTCCGCCCGATCGATGCTTTCCGGCTGGGTACCCAGAATGGGCACGCCGGCCTGGAAAAGGGGGGTGGACAGGTTGAGCGGGGTCTGCCCGCCAAACTGAACGATCACGCCGAACGGTTTTTCCGTTTCCACGATATGAAGCACATCTTCGCGGGTCAGCGGCTCGAAATAGAGCTTATCGGATGTGTCGTAATCCGTGCTGACGGTTTCGGGATTGCTGTTTACCATGATGCTTTCAATCCCTTCTTCCCGAAGGGCAAAGGCGGCATGGACGCAGCAGTAGTCGAACTCGATCCCCTGGCCGATCCGGTTGGGCCCTCCGCCGAGGATCATGACTTTTTTCCGGTCCGAGACCCTGGCTTCATTTTCCGTTTCATAGGTGGAATAATAATAGGGAGTGGCGGCCTTGAACTCGGCGGCGCAGGTGTCCACCAGCTTATAAACCGGAAGGATTCCCAGTTCCGTGCGCCGCTCCTTGACAGCCTGTTCGTTAAGCCCGATAAGGCTGGCGATCTGAATATCGGAAAACCCCGTTGACTTGGCCTGTCTGAGAAGGACGGGTGAAATGTCTTTTCCTGCCGCGGCAATTACCTTTTCCATATCCACGATCTGGCTGGATCTGATCCAGAAACCACGGATCGATCCGGGTCAGCTCGTGGATGGCTTCCATGCTCATGCCGCTTAGCAGGGCGTGCCGCAGGTAAAATATCCGCTGGGAATTGGGGGTTGCCAGGCGCTGTTCGATTTCAAACCGGGTGGGCGGCGTGGCAGGGTCCTTCCCATCTCCGCCCAGACCATAGCGGCCGATCTCAAGGGACCGAATGCCTTTTTGCAGGGCTTCCTTAAAGGTTCGGCCAATGGACATGGTCTCGCCCACGGATTTCATGGCCGTTGTCAGGTAATCCTTGGTTTCCGGAAATTTCTCGAAAGTCCATCTGGGAATTTTAACCACGCAATAATCGATGGTCGGCTCAAACGATGCCATGGTTTCGCCGGTGATATCATTGGGAATTTCATCCAGCGTATACCCAACGGCCAGCTTGGCTGCGATTTTGGCAATGGGATAGCCGGTTGCCTTGGACGCAAGGGCCGAGCTGCGGGATACCCGGGGATTCATCTCAACCACAATCATCTCGCCGGTACCGGGATGAATGGCAAACTGAACATTGGATCCGCCGGTATCCACGCCGATTTCCCGTATGATGGCAATGGCGGCATTTCGCATCCGCTGATACTCTTTGTCGGTCAGGGTCTGGGCAGGCGCCACGGTGATGCTGTCGCCGGTATGAACCCCCATGGGATCGATATTTTCAATGGAACAGATGATCACCACATTGTCATTATGATCCCGCATGACCTCGAGTTCGTATTCTTTCCATCCCAGAACCGATTCCTCGAGCATCACCTGGGTATTCATGCTCGCGTCAAGCCCTGCCTTGGCAATGACATTCAGGTCTTCCGAGTTATAGGCAACCCCGCCGCCGGTTCCGCCCAGAGTAAAGCTGGGCCGGATGATGATTGGAAATCCGAGGTCGCTGGCAATGGCACGGCACTGTTCCATGTTCACGGCAATACCGCTTCGGGGAATACGAAGGCCGATTCGTTCCATGGCCTTTCGAAACAGGTCCCTGTCCTCGGCCTTTTTAATGGAGGGGATGGTGGCGCCGATCAATTCAACACTGTATTTTTCCAGAACCCCCAGCTCAGCCAGTCTGATCGCCGTGTTCAGGCCGGTCTGCCCGCCAAGCGTGGGCAGGATGGCGCAGGGCCGCTCCCGCTCAACAATCTTGGCAACGGTCTCCGGTGTAATGGGTTCGATATAGGTCCGGTCGGCCATATCGGGATCGGTCATGATGGTGGCCGGATTGCTGTTGATCAGGACCACCTCATACCCTTCTTCCTTCAATGCCTTGCAGGCCTGGGTGCCGGAGTAATCAAATTCGCAGCCCTGGCTGATGATGATGGGGCCTGCGCCGATGATCAGGATTTTATGTATGTCTGTGCGTTTGGGCATAGGAGTTAACTGAAGACTGAAGGCTGAAAATGTTGAAGGCCAAAGGTAAAAACCTTTTCAGTCTTCAGTCTTCGGTCTTAAACCTTTATAATTTATTGGCCAGCCATCAGCCGGGTGAATTGATCAAAAAGATACTGGGCATCCTGGGGGCCTGGAGATGCTTCCGGGTGATATTGAACGGCAAAAGCAGGCAGGGTTCGGTGCCGGAATCCTTCCAGGGTCTGATCGTTGAGGTTGACATGGGTTATTTCGACATCATCTGAACTCAGCGTGGCAATGTCAACGGCAAACCCATGATTCTGCGAGGTGATTTCAATGCGTCCGGTCTTCAGGTTCTTGACCGGCTGGTTCGCTCCCCGATGACCGAATTTCAGCTTGTAGGTTTTACCTCCCATGGCAAGGCCAAGTATCTGAATTCCCAGACAGATGCCGAATATGGGCCGGAATCCCAGAAGGTCATCGAACCGTCTGAACCGCATAATCCACGGGTTCCGGATCACCGGGACCGTTTGATAAAAATATGCCGTCCGGCGCCATGTCTCTGATAAGATCGGCCGATGTCGCCGCAGGGACAACGATTACTTCACATCCGGATTGCTCAAGACATCTGAGAATATTGTATTTCATCCCGAAATCAAGTGCAACAACGCTGCGCAGCCGGCCCCGATGCTTCCAGAGATTTTGGGAAAGCGCTGCTTTCAGGTCTTCGATGGGGAGAATTTCATTGTTCATCCACCGGTAAGGCAGCCGGGTGGAAACCACGGAAGCCAGATCCTGTCCGATCATGCTGGGAATTCGCCGGGCCTTTTCCACGCAGGAGCGCGGATCGGGATCTTCGGTGGAGATAAAGACCCGCATGGCGCCGGAATTTCTAAGGTGAAGGGTCAGCGCACGGGTATCCAGGCCGTCAATCCCCATGACATCCTGTTTCTTCAGATAATCGGACAGCGAGCCCGTGGAACGGTAATTGCTGGGAAAATGCTGATACTCCCGGACCACAAACGCCGCGACCTGTATTCGGTCGGATTCGACATCCTCGGGGTTGATTCCGTAATTGCCGATCAGCGGATAGGTCATGGTCACCACCTGACCCCGGTATGAGGGGTCGGTCAGAACTTCCTGATATCCGGTCATGCTGGTGTTGAATACGGCCTCTCCGCCGGCCTCGCCGGACCCGGTAAAGCAGTGACAGTCAAATGTCCGTCCGTCTTCCAATGCGAATATTGCTTTTTTCATATCGTATACTTGTATCATTCCACTGGCTGGTTTTCAACAATATTCCACACGCCGCAGGGACAGGCTCCGGCGCAAAACCCGCATCCGATGCACCGGTTTTCATCCACGCGGTATTCATAGCCTGCAGGAATCATCTCCATCCGGCGGATGGCCGCCTGCGGACAGACAGTCACGCAGATGCCGCAATCCCGGCAGGTTCCACAGGAAGAACATTGGGATCCACAACCGTCCACATCCTCAAATTCGGTAATCCGGGGGTCGAAATATTCCAGGGATATGCGTTTGGCTTCGATCATGGGGCGAAGGTCGCTATCCGGGGGCTGTCCTTCGATGATTTTCAGGATCGCGGCTGCCGCCTTTCGACCCGATCCGATGGCGTCGGTCAGAAGCCCGGGTTTGACCGCATCGCCGATGGCAAAAACCGTGGGAACCGCGGTTTGATAATGGGCGTTGACTTGAACAAAGCCCCGATCTGTTGTCACATCCCCGGAAAGAAAATCCAGATCCGGCGCATCCCCGATCGAAATGATGGTCATGTCCGCCGGAATAATTTCACCGGTTGACAGGATAACGCCTTCCGAAGTGATCTCCCGTGTGAAGCAGGGCCATCGGAAGACGGCTCCGGCCGCCTCCGCGTCCTGTCTTTCCTTGCCAAAGGAAGCCGGGGCCTGAACATCCAGAAGCGTAAGGGTGTCTGCGCCCAGCCGTCTGGCTTCAGTTGCCACATCGCAGCCCACGTTTCCGGCGCCGATGATGACCACCCGTTTTCCGGGGGAGAGGTTTCCGGTTTTGGACAGTTTTAGAAAATCCAGGGCCGTCATGGCCAGTTCCTTGCCCGGAACCGGGAGGGTTCGGGGTTTTTGCGCGCCAACCGCAATCACCAGAAAATCGTAATCGCCCTGTAGTCTTTCAAAGTCATTTCCATCCAGCCGCTGCTGGAGATGAACATGGGGAATGACCTTTCGAATCCTTTCCAGCTCCGCAGTGATCACGGCTTCAGGAATTCGGCTGCCGGGAATAACGGAAGCTATTTTCCCGCCAATCATTGCCGCGGTGTCAAACACCGTAACCGCATGCCCTTTCAGCCGAAGCTGCCAGGCAATGGATAATCCCGCGGGACCTGCGCCGATAATTGCGATTGTTTTGCCGCTGATTTCCGGAAGCTGCGGCAGGCTGGCGGAGATGCTGGCCTTTCCCAAACGGGTGATGTCCACGGCCGGCATGCGCTCGGTCTGCCGGGTAGCAGGCCTGCATGCAGGGATTGGGGCAGAGATACCCGCAAACGGTTGCCGGAAACGGGGTATAACTCAGGGCCAGATTCACCGCTTCATCCACACGCCCTTCCCGAACCAGGCGCCACCGGTCATGAACCGGAATGCCGGTCGGACACCGGGCTTCACAGGGAGCCTTGTACTTCCGGTTTTCCCAAATCGGCACATAGCGCCGCAGATCCCCGCCGGGAATCAGCGGAATGGGGCTTCGGTCAAAACTTGACCAGATCCCCGATCAGGCCCCCGATTCCCAGTTCCTTGTCCCAGACATCGGCTCGAAATGACATCAGAGACCGTCTTTGGCCTGCGGTTTTTTCCTTGGGGGTCCGGGCGACAATCAATTGCCATGCATCGGCATTGGCCAGTTCCGAAAACAGCTCGGTCCTGCCGATTCTGCCGAGAAAAAGCTCTAAATTCAAGGTCAGCCACTCCCAGTCGGCCGGTTCGATGGGCAGGATTCTGGCATCTGTCTGGCTGAAGCCCTGATGCGGCCCCCGAAAAAACACCTTTGCCGCCCACCATGCCGACCAGGGGCCGGTGTCCCAGAACATTGCCCGGGTCCTGGGGAGCGACGCCGCAGATGACGGCAACCCCGCCGGCCATGAATTCCCCGAAATAATCTCCGACAGATCCCAGAACCCAGAGCTCCGGGGGGGCAAACCGCGGGTTCTGCTTGGTCATGGTCATGCCGCGAGATCCGATATTGCCTTCGACAAATACCCTGCCCTGGGCCATGGCATTGGCATGCGCCATTTCCCGCATGACCGTGGACCACAATCTGGGCGCCGGCATTCAGCCAGCCCACATCATCCGAAACAGGACCGTCAACCTCGATCACGGTGTTTGGAAATCCCAGAGACCCCAGCCGCTGTCCGGAATGGCCTTTCACTTTCACATGAACCGGATCATTTCCGGCCCGCCAGAGTCTGCCGCCGATTCCGTGCTGTCCAAACGCCTCGATCGTCAGATGCCGGTATCCGCCGGCAACCGCTTCCTGAATCCGCTCTTCCAGAATTCTGGAATCCAGCCGGTTCGCCATCCGTTTTTCCTGAAATGGTAATCGTCTTGTCATTCATTGACATCTTGCTCCGTAATATTCATGCAACTGTTCACCCTTCAGCCATCTGTCTTCCCGGCCTGTATTCCTAAACCACATAATTGATGCTCAGCCGTTCGCTGATATGGTAATCGTTGATTCCCAGAGCATCGGACATGCCGATCGGAAGTGAAGTAGAGCGGCCCAGAGGGGCAATAATTTTTTTGAGTTCCGTATCAAAGCTCAGAAACACATCCACAACACGCTGGGCAACCTGCTCGCGGATCCAGCCGGCGGTACAGCCGGGGATCCTGAGAGGTGATTCCCTTGGGACACTGGCCGATGTTGCAGATATTGCAGCGATCTGTTTCGGATCCCAGACACCCGGCCGCGGCCTGCATGATGTATTTGCCGATCTGAATGCCGCTGGCGCCCAGCATGATAAGAGCTGCCGCATTGGCCGCAAGATTGCCGCTTTTGCCCACCCCGCCTCCGGCAATGAGCGGAATTTCGTTTTGCATGCCTGCGGTCACCAGCCCCAGATAGGCGTCCCGGATGTTGCTGGCGATGGGATATCCCATGTGGTTCATGGAAATGTTGTAGGCTGCTCCGGTTCCGCCGTCTTCTCCGTCAATGCCGAGACCTCCGGCAAAAGGGTTTCGGGTCAGGTTGTTGAGAACCGCAAGGGCCGTGGATGTTCCGGATATTTTGGGATAAACCGGAACCCTGAATCCCCAGGCCATGGCCATGGACTGGATCATCTTGGCCACGGATTCTTCGATGGAATACTGGGTCTGATGCGTGGGCGGACTCGGCAGGCTGACGCCGGCCGGAACCCCCCGGATCGCGGCAATGAGGCGGTTGACCTTGTGCCACATCAAGCAGTCCGCCGTCTCCGGGTTTGGCGCCCTGGCCGTATTTGATTTCAATGGCGCAGGGGTCTTCCTTCATTTCCGGAAGGGCGTGAATGATTTCATCCCAGCCAAAATATCCGCTGGCGATCTGAAGAATCACATATTTTAAAAAACGGGACCTCAGAAGCCGCGGCGGGCAGCCGCCTTCGCCGGTGCAGACCCGAACCGGCATTCCCATCTCTTCGTTCAGGTAGGCCACGCCCATCTGAATTCCTTCCCACATGTTGGGAGACAGGGCGCCGAACGACATGCCGCCGATCATCAGGGGGTAGATTTCCCGAACGGGCGGAATCCACCCGTTCTGCCGGATAAATTTCAGATTTTCCTCCGGCGGGAGCACGCGTCCCAGAAGGGTTCGAATTTCAAATTCATGCCTTCCGGCATCAAGGGCCGGGTCCGTGAGCATGGAAATCCGGATGAACTTGATCTGATCCAGAACCGTTCCCGGCACATTTCGGCGGCCTCCCCGGCTGCGCGGCAGGCCCCCGCGGTCCCGGTGAAAAATGAGTTTATCGGCCTCATCGCTTCGGCAGGGGCTGATGGCGTCATTCGGGCAGACCAGATTGCACATGGCGCATCCCACACAGCTGTAAGCCGGATCTGTTTTCTGGCGGATGCCGTAATAAAGCTGCATCGTGTTTTCCGGTGGCTTGACGAATCCCGGCGACAGATCAATGCTTCTTTTGCGGAACACCCCCAGTTCAATGGCTTGAACCGGGCACACGGCCGTGCACTGTCCGCAAAGCGTGCATTTGTCCTTATTCCAGTCGATCTGCCAGGGAAGATCCTTGACGCTTAGCGTGGAAGGGGTAATGGGGATGTTTGACGGCATACCGCAACCTCCTGACGATTCGGGCCGACAATGGCCGTATCTAAATGCATGGGTTGAAAATCCCGGGTTTTATCGCGATCCGGAATGGCGGCATCCAGTCCGCAGATTTCAGAGGAAAACGCGTATCTGCCGGGCCGTCCGCCAACCACGCCGGGACGGAGTTTTTTGCGGTCCTGAACCATGAACAGGCTGTGATCCGGAAGGGATCCGATGACGCAGTTGGGCCCGTCAATGATCAGCCGCCTGCAGGTCTGCTTGAGGTGCTGAAGCAGAGACGGCATTTGCGTGAGCGGCAATGTCTTCATCCTGAAGCGGCGTGATGATATGTTTGTATGCCTCGATTCCCAGTCCCAGCCGCTCCAGTGTATAATGCAGAATATGGGTAAAGACTTCGGAATCCGACTGATACCCGGTATAGCCGGGAAATCCCCGTGACTGAAGGTAGTCCCGGATCGGAATAAACGCCGTGTTCTCGCCATTGGTCATGGTTGAAAACCCCTGAAGAAAAAACGGATGACAGGCATAGAGATTAATGGCATAGTTGGTGTTCTGCCGTCCCTGCGCCATCATCACCCTTGCCTTGATGTCTTTTCGGTCCAGCTTCAGGTGCTGGGCGACCTTGAGCGGTTCGCCGATTTCCTTAAGCATGATGACATCCGGCCAGAAGGAAAACACCATCATATCGCCTTCGGCCTTGCCCATTTCCCGGAGCTGAAGGCGGGTTTTCACCAAACGGTTGTAAAGCTCCGGCTGGCTGAGGCCATCCCATTCCTCCGGGTATTCATAGGCCCGGATCAGATAGATATCCCGCTTGGGAATGCCCGGATGGCGGCGTTTTGGATACTTTTATCGGCAATTTGTATTTGGTCATGAACCCGAGATTCATCATGAACGCATCCAGGCGTTTCAGTCCGTTTTCGGTAAAAATACCGGACAGAATCGGGGCATCCTTCATGTCTTCAAAAGGGCCGGCAAGATCCCGAAGGAACAGACCCACGCCGGAGCCGTCGTGTCCTTCGCGCATGACATCAAGGGCTTCAAAGGCAACCATGGGCGAAAGGGGTTCTTCGCTGGTTATGGCAAATAAACGACACATGCTGTATTCTCCTATAAGCCGTCATGCTGTTTTAATCGCAATGAAGCATGAAAGGGGGAGGTTAAAGGGTTTATCTATAGAGCAACATTTATGAGAGCAATATTTATGCCGCGCTTACTTCTTGGCTGTCATCTTCTGCAGATAAAAAAAGCTGCTGTAGCATGTCTGCGTTCAAAGAATCCAGTATTCCCAGAACAAAGACATGTTGCAGCAGCAATAAAATCTATGCTTAAATCATACGCATAATATACATAATTGTCAAAAATATTCGTTTTAAAGTGACAAATATGTACTTTTCGGGTCGTCAGTCTTTTTTCTTCATTCCTTCAAAAAACGCCGGCTCTTATCCCCTTGCCGTCAGATGGCGACGGCGACAAGAACAGGATGAAGAATTCGTATCAAATCCTGTGGCTTGATGGAAAGAAGAAGCCCTCTTTTGCCGGCATTGATGTAAATTTCCGGCAGTTCCGCTATGGAGGCTTCCATGTAAACCGGAAGCGGCAGCCGGGTGCCAAAGGGAGAAATGCCGCCCACAGAATATCCGGTAATTTTTTCAGCCTGCTGCGGCGTACAGGGCTGAACGGTTTTTACACCCAGCTGCCGGGCCAGTGCTTTGGCTGAAACCTGTCTATCTCCGTGCATCAGCACGATAAAAGGATTGCCGGAATCTGTCTCCATCACCAGTGTCTTTATGACCCCGTGTTCCGCAACGCCCAGGGCAACGGAAGCGGTTGCGGTTCCCCCGTTTTTTTCATAAGTGTAAGGATGGAGCAAGAATGAAACAGCTTCGGCCTTCAGCTGCCGGATTGCCGGCGTTACAGGATTTTTTGGACTGGACATGAATTTGGAAACCCGTGATTATTTTCGAAGTTGATAAAACGTAGAATCGTTTCGAGAAACGCCTTGGCTTATTCTGCCGAATTATAAATTACCAAAACATCCATATCCTGTCAGTCTTACAATTCAATCCAGGCGTAATCAAAGCACCACAGCTGATCACCTGATAACTCAGGATACCTTTTTTGTGTTATGGAATCAAACGAAAACGCCCTCTCCCCAATTCCAACGGTGTTGCCAATGTTCAACTCTGCGGTATGCGTCAATTCGTTTGACAGCCATGGCGACTTTATCATAAGGTATTTATGGGGTAATATGTTGGAATAGCGGATTATGCACGTAATGAAAGCAATAAATTCAGTGGCAATATAGCAATGAAATACATCTGTAGATTACAGATTGCAAATCGCTACGGCCACCTGTGTCAGCGGCGACCTGAGGGGTGAGGTAGATTTATGATTTGTATTGTTAAAGATGGCCTTACTCAAGCATATATACAATGGTTGACATTCCAAATATGGTTCCTCGCTATTTCGAGCAGGGCACCCATACAAAACAGCGATGAACCTTATTTATTTCCTGAGGAATGCAACTCCTTCAGATTGGATCCATTAGCCAGAAACTATTCGATGTGTCTTTCAACATCCATCCGCTCGTGTAGGATGCGGACAATCTGGATGTGAGTTTCCGTTTGAAAATAAAAAACAAGATGTCTACCCACATGATATTTTCGATAACCTTTTCGAATATGTTCACATGCCGCCCCGATTTTCGGTTCACGAGCTATCGTGCGAAAGCTTTCATCCAACCTTTTCAGATAGATATTCCTCTGTTCAAGTCCCCACCGGTATTGTGTATATCGACCAATGGCTCTTAAATCATCTACTGCTTTATTGGTAAGCTGAAATAATGTCACTTAACTCATGCTTTCAGCGTCAAGCTCATTCATCAGTCCGTCTAGTGAATATTCGGCCGTACCGCTTTTTTCACCTTCCTCTAAAGCGCGCCGGATAGCGATCAGTTTTAGTTCTCTTTCCTCCAAGAGCCGCAATCCAGCACGAACCGCCTCGCTTGCCGATGCATATCGACCGCTTTGAATCTGCTGAGAAATGAAGGAATCAAAGTGATTACCTAATGTTATGCTTGTATTCTTTTGCATATCGACACCTCCTATATAAGCAATGTACCAAAATATAGTATTTATTGGTATATGTCAA
Source organism: uncultured delta proteobacterium (assembly GCA_963704205.1). GTDB lineage: Bacteria > Desulfobacterota > Desulfobacteria > Desulfobacterales > Desulfatirhabdiaceae > RAAP-1. Next base: position 62,031 of record CAVPHN010000012.1, on the reverse strand, counting down.
GGTCCTGTTCCTGCCTTTGTGAAAGTAGTGTGGGCATATTGGGGTCTGCCTACAATACGGATAGAACCGTAAGCTAAGCGTCAGTCAGCGGATCTATACTGTTCGTGGCGTAAAGATCATGCGCGAAAGGATAGTCGTCTTTCTATTGTTTGTCGGTATAGCCAAGACAGGAAGATACATAGCTCTTGCCATTACGGCTATAAAACTTGCAGGATGAACACTTGCCAAGGTAGTGCAATACCGTGACCAGACGATTGATGAGCTGAAAATTCTCATCGCTCGGCGCGACGCGTTGGGACAAGGCGGCTGGCAATCGCCTTGTCGATGCGGACACCGTCCATATCGACGATCTCAAAACGCCAGCCAGTTGCATTGCATATATCACCGGTTGCAGGAATTGCCCCCATCTGTTCCAACAAAAAACCTGCCAAGGTCTGATAATCACGTTCTTTCGGCAAGTTGATGCCCAATTTCTCCGCCATTTCATCAGCGGGAATCCAGCCAGAAAACAGCCAGGAGCCATCCTGCCTGCACACCGCAGCCGGTTCCGAAAGTTCCCTATCCGAGTGAAACGCACCAGCGATGGTCTGCAAAATGTCGGCAGGAGTCACGACCCCTTGGAAATGGCCATATTCGTCATGTACCAGCGCCATCGGCATCTCGGCTGATTTGAGCAGACCCAATGCATCAAGCGCTTCCTCTGATTCAGTCATCATCGGAACCTGATGAACGAATTTATGAATGTCAAAAGGGGCTTGCCGCATCATGTCCGCCAGTGTTTCACGCACCTCGATCACACCAATCATTTTATCAACCGAACCTTGTCCGGCAGGGAGCCGCGAATGCGCAGCGTCGATAAGGCGATTACGCAGCACGCTTTCGGAAGCGTTGATATCGATCCATTCAACATCCGGTCGCGGGGTCATTACGCCGCGCACTGGGCGGCCGCCGAGGCGAAGCACGCCTGAAATCATGTGCTTCTCGCTTGATTCCAGCACACCGGATGTTTCAGCCTCGGCCACCAGCATTTTGATTTCTTCTTCCGTAACCTTGTTTTCGGCTTCCGGTTTTTGTCCCATCACCCAGAAAATCAAACGGGATGATTTATCCAGCAGCCACACAATCGGGGTGGAAATATGCAAGACTATCGTCATGAAAGGAGCCACCGAGCAGGCGATTTTCTCGGCATTTCGCAGCGCCAGTTGCTTTGGCACCAATTCGCCGATAATGATCGAAAAATAGGTGATGACCGCTATCACCATACCGAAGCCCAAAGGTTCAGCAATATGTTCAGGCAAGCCCCGCACCGATAGCCAGCCGGTTAGATATGCACCGTAGGTAACGCCCGAAAATGTACCGGAAAGGATACCGATCAACGTAATGCCGATCTGTACAGTCGAAAGAAATCGTCCCGGGTCGGAGGCAAGCGCCAAAGCCCGGAGCGAGCCGTGTCTGCCGGATTCGATCATGGCTTTAAGACGTGCCGGGCGTGATGAGATGACTGCAAGTTCAGAAAGGGATAAAAAACCGTTGAGAAGAATCAGAAATACAATAATAGCCAGTTCAAACACGCCTGTTTCCTTTTCAATAAGTTGAAGAAATCCTACTATCTTTTAGTTAACTAATCCAGTTCTTCAGAGAGCAAAATGGCTTCAGCGACACTGCGCATGGATTTGCGGGTGGTCATGCTCCGTTTCTGAATCCATCGATAGGCCTGTTCCCCGGTTTTGCCCCTGCGCAGCATGAGAATCTCCTTTGCCCGTTCAACGAGTTTTCGCGTTTCCAGCTCCTCCTGAATCACCCGGGTTTTTACCATCAATTCGGTGTTTACGATGGCAACCGCCGCCTGATTGGCAACGGTCTGGATGAGATTGACCTCTGTTTCCGAAAAGGCATGGTGCTTGGCGGTAAAACAGTTGAGAACGCCGATGACTTTTTCATTCTTGACCTGAAGCGGAACACTGACCATGGATACCAGGTGCAGGCGTTTGGCCATGTCTTTTTCTTTAAAGCGAGGTTCCTTGAGAACATTTTCAATGATAACCGGCTTTTTATGCGTGGCCACATAACCCACAATCCCTTCATTCATGTTCAGCGATCGATCCTTGAGATAATCCGGATCAATGGCCTGGGTGGCTGTCAGCCGGATTTTCAGTGGATCGGTGCCTTCATCAATCAGCCACAACGAACAGATTTCCACACCGGTGACCTTGGCGGTTACCATGACGATCAGTTTCAGAATGTCTTCCTGATAAAGATCCGAGGTAATGGCCCGGCTGATGTCCATGATTCCCTTGATGTATTTGTCGTAGATCTGTGGCGGCAGTTTTTCCATAATCTGTTGCTATCCAGTAAAGAACGGGTTATAATTATCTGTTAAATGCACCCTGTCATGCTTGCCGTTTAGAAAATCCAGGGGGTGTATTGCCATTTTAGAAGGATTCCTCCGGACTCAGGATGAACACGAATTTCCGATATCTAATCATCTACAAAGAAATCCCCTGATCTGTCAATATCCAGTACGACAATAAATTGTTTTTTTCCGTTTTAGTTTGCCATGGAACGGTAGTTGAGGTTCGAACGATGCAGAGCACTTATACAGATGAAATTAACCGGCGCAGAACCTTTGGCATTATCAGCCATCCGGATGCCGGAAAAACCACATTAACCGAAAAACTCCTCTTGTTCGGCGGCGCCATTCAACTGGCCGGAGCCGTTAAGGCCAGAAAGGCCGCAAGACACGCCACCAGCGACTGGATGTCTGTTGAAAAAGAGCGGGGGATTTCCGTTACCACATCGGTCATGAAGTTCAACTACCGGGATTATGAGATTAACCTGCTGGACACGCCCGGGCATCAGGATTTTTCCGAAGATACCTATCGGGTGCTTACGGCGGTCGACAGCGCGCTTATGGTCATAGACAGCGCCAAGGGGGTTGAGCCTCAGACGGAAAAGCTGATGGCGGTCTGTCGCATGCGAAATACCCCCATCATTACATTTATCAACAAGATGGACCGGGAAGGCATGGCCCCCCTCGATCTTCTGGAAGATATCGAGAACCGGCTTCAAATCGAATGCTCGCCGCTTTCCTGGCCCGTGGGTTCCGGAAAACGGTTCAAGGGCGTCTATAACCTGTACCATAAATCGCTTCATCTGTTTACACCGGGAAGGGAAGTCCGTCAGCAGGACGGAATCGTCATCGAAGACATTCTGGATCCCCGGCTGGATGCGCTGCTGGGAGATCAGGCCAAAGAGCTGCGTGAGGACATCGACCTTCTGGTGGGTGCGGCCAACCCCTTTGATCCGTCCGAGTATCTCAAGGGAAACCAGAGCCCGGTTTTTTTCGGCAGCGCCGTCAACAACTTCGGGGTCCGGGAACTGCTGGAATCCTTTGTTGAAATGGCTCCCGGTCCCCTGCCCAGACAGACGACAACGCGGGAAGTATATCCTGCTGAAGCCGATTTTTCAGGCTTTGTGTTTAAAATCCAGGCCAACATGGATCCGGCGCATCGGGACCGGATCGCATTTTTAAGAATCTGCTCCGGCAAGTTCACCCGGGGGATGAAGGTTTTCCATCACCGGATCGGAAAAGAAGTGGCCCTGTCCAATGCCACCATCTTCATGGCTCAGGACAGAGCCCATGTCGAAGAGGCGTATCCCGGAGACATCATCGGCATTCACAATCATGGCACCATCAAGGTCGGCGATACGTTTACAATCAAAGAGCCGCTGAAATTTACCGGTATTCCCAACTTCGCTCCGGAACATTTCCGAAGGGTCCGCCTGAAAAACCCCCTCAAAACCAAGCAGCTGACCAAAGGGCTTTATCAACTGGCCGAAGAAGGCGCGGTTCAGGTTTTTCGCCCCAGGCTGGACAACAGCTATATTCTGGGCGCTGTCGGTATTCTTCAGTTTGATGTGACCATGGCCAGGTTAAAGGATGAATACGGGGTCGATGCCGTGTATGAGTCCGTGGAATATGCCACAGCCCGCTGGATTTACTGTGCTGACAAAAACAAGCTGGCTGTTTTTGAAAGAGAAAATCTGGCGCAGCTTGCCAGCGACGCCGAAGGGCATCTGGCATACCTTGCCAGAAGTGAATGGAGCCTGGGATACGAGATGGAGCAGTGGCCGGATGTTGAATTTCTCAAGACCCGTGAGCATGGCCAGTGATTTCCGAATCCTGGCTTTCGGCTCCTTTCAGATAAAATGCCTCAATAAATTTCTGAAGATACGCCGCATACTGATCAACCGAAACCTCTCTTCTGGCGTGCTTGCTGCGCTTGAGATACCAGTCCTGAAGCATGGCCTTGATGATGCCCGCGCCCAACTGCGGGTCATGCGGACAGAAAAACGCCTTCCTGTTGCCCCTGTACTAGAACATCGCGGATCATTTTTTCGGTCACCATCTCACTGGCCACGGCCTTTTCCTTTTCCGTTCGAGACAGGTTTTTGGCTTCCATAAAGGAAAAATAAAACCATGGCTGCATGGCTTCGCTCAGATATAGATGGGTGAGAATACCTGTGCGCAGTTTTGCCGCGGGATCACTTTCTTCGGCAATGCATTCTCCCAGTATGTGTACAAAAAAACTGCGGTGCTGTTCCTGAAGGGTTTTCAGGAGCTCTTCCTTGCTGGTAAAATACGTATAGAGCGAGCCCATGCTCATGCCGGTTTCACGGCTAAGATCCCGCATGGTCATGGCCTGAAAGCCTTTTTTGTTGGCGATCTTGAGGGTGGCGCCATAAATATTTTCCAGATTTTTTACTGCCGTGGCTTCTTTTTTAATTTGGATGGTTTTTCGGTTTTCGAGATAGGTTTTTCGGCTGATATCCTGCCTGGAAAGATAGTATTTTTTTTGAAATTCCGCAAAAGTCATTCGCCGTCTCTCCTGGCTGGATTGATGGATTAAGAAGGGTCGGATGCGGTCATTGCCGTTTTGTTTATCGATAGGTTAACAAAGACGGATCCTGTTTCATGGCCAGATGGGCGATATCGTTAAATCCCGCCAGAAAAATCCCGCGGGAATTGAAATAAAAACGACTGACAGATGCGTTCATGACCTGCCAGGATATTTCCATGGTCTTGCTGTCCGAAAGCGCCAGTGCCAGTTGCATGGCAATTGAAACCGGCCCCCCCGAAGTGAAAACGGCAATGTGATGGCCGGAGCCGTGATGGGAGGTCAGGGCCGTTATGCCTTCCAGAACGCGGTCGGCAAAATCCTTCCAGCAAATATTGCCCGGAGCGTCATGATTTCCGGAAATCCACCGCATCATGACCTGCTCAAATAAGAGCTGGAATTTCCGTTTGTCCGCGTGCGCCTGATCAATGTCATCGGGCAGCAGCGTTTTTTCCTGAATCATTTTCTGCGTTTGATTCTTCCATACCGTAAAGGCATCGTATTCATCAAAAGCCGCCTGCGTCACCGGAAGCGGGAATGCAAGTCCAGCGGACGTGAAGCCGGCCATCACTTCTCTGGCGGTATGCTGCTGGCGCTCCATATTGCCGCAATAGGCTTCATGAAAAACAAACCGGATGCCTGCCAGATATTCTCCAAGAATCCGCGCCTGCTGAATTCCCGCAGGCGATAGCCGGTCATAATTTTTTTGGCCGAAAGATGCCTGCCCATGCCGGATGAAATAAAGAATTCCCATAATCTTCAATTACCACAAGTAGAAACGATGTCAAGTAAAATGAACCATTGTTCGTTTTATTATTGACTGAAATTCATAAATTTTACAAATCTAAACTTTCTTATCAATAAGGCGGGTTTTTTTAATTCGAGACATTGTTTTTGCTTGACAATACAAAAGCACCTGGTCTACACAGAGAATAAGTGGTCTCTATGTAGACCAGGTGCGATAAATCATTGTTAATATAATTGAACTTATGGGACAACGATATCCCAGAGAGCGACATCCCATTGAATTATAAAAAAGTGCCGGCCATTGAAAAATGTTTTTCCATTTTGGCATTGATGGCAGAAACGAACCGTCCTTTTGGATTCAATGAAATCGTCCGGAATCTGGAGCTGAATAAAAGCACGGTATTCAACATACTGCATACGATGAATGATCTTGATATCCTTGAGAAAGGTCCGGACGGGACTTTTAGACTGGGGCCCCGCCTGTTTATCCTGGGCAGAGCCGCCGCCGAGGGATCTGAGCTGATCCAGACCGTACATCCCTATCTCGAATCCATTAACAATGAATTTAAGCTGTCAACTTTTTTAGGGATTCTTTCAGACCAGGAGGTCATTATCGTCGACAAGGCGGATCGGGCGCACAGGATCAGGGTATCCTCAAAAATCGGCATGAGAATACCGGTTTTTGCCGGAGTTGCCGGAAAAGCCCTTCTTTCGCAACTGTCCGAAGCAGACATTGATAAAATCCTGTCGAAAAATACACCCAAGCGATATACGCCCATGACCATCATTGACAAGGCAGCCTATAAAAAAGAGATTCTGAGTGTCAAGAAAACCGGCATTGCCTATGACAGGGAAGAATACATCGAAGGGCTTATCGCTCTGGCCGTTCCACTTAAAACGTGCCGGGAGGATTTGCAGGCAGCCATCTGGGCTGTGGGACTCAAACAAGAGTTCCGGGAAGAAGTTACGATGGGAATTGCCGAATTCCTATTAAACATTGCAGAGGAGATCAATCAGCGCTTTTCGATGATTGAAGGGCCGTTCAGCCAAAACACCGGGGTTGCAAATATAGAAGGGGCTAAAAAATGAGGTACGGAGTGACAGGGGTAAATTTGGAAATTGATCTATCCCGAGGAAGCATTGAGAAGGTCGAAACCGACCCGGGATTAACCGAACTTTATCTGGGAGGCCAGGGGACTGCCGCAAAGATACTATGGGATCGGGTTCCGCCCGAGGTTGAACCTTTTTCTCCCGATAACCTGCTGATATTCAGCGCCGGTCCTTTAATCGCCACACCCGTTCCCGGCGCCAATCGTGTTGCCGTAAACACCTTTTCTCCCCAGACAAACCTGATGTCCCATTCATTAATGGGAGGTTTTTTCGGGCCGGAAATGAAACATGCCGGTTATGACCAAATCGTCATTCGCGGCAAGGCCTCCGAGCTGGTTTATTTGTATATCAACAATGACAAAGTGGAAATACGGGATGCCACGCATCTGCAGGGCAAAGGCTGTACGGAAACCGGGGACCTGCTGAAAAAAGAGTTGAAGGACGACAAAGTCCAGGTGGCTGCCATCGGCCTTGCCGGCGAAAACAGGGTCTATACGGCTTCCATCGATCACGGTCACTCCAGCGCGGCCCGAGGGGTAGGCGTGATCATGGGAGACAAGCGGCTTAAAGGCGATTGCTGTTCGCGGAACAAAGGACATCTATATTGCCCGGCCGGATGCGCTCTTTGAGTCATGCTTCAACTTGCACAGGCAGATTGCTGAAAGTGATGGATGCGGGGACTGGATGGCCTATGATGAAGATGACAGTTTCCACCACAATCATTTTGCCTGGGGCAACGCGCGTACGCGGAGAAAAAATTTCTGGAGCAAAGAACTCGAAGAAAGATGGCGGAATTTAAAATATGACCATATGGACCGGCAAACGAGCTGTTATAACTGCCCGAAGAATTGCCGTAATGTGATCAACTGGCCGGGAAAGAAAAGGTTCGGGTATAAATGTTACGGAAAAGACACCTATCATATGGCGGCCTTCAAGGAACTGGACTTTTCGTATGACATTCTGGGTGTTGCCCAGGAGTATGGACTGGACTCATACTCAACGCCGCAAGTCATGGCCTTTGCTTTAGAGCTTTACGAAGCCGGAATCTTGACGGATAAAGACATGCCGGGGCTGCCGGCCGACAGCGGGGAGAGATTTTTCTACCTGATGGAAAAAATTGTCCGCCGGGAGGGGATCGGGGATATTTTGGCTGATGGTGTTTACTGGGCAGCCCGCCGGATTGGAAAAGGCGCGGAAAAATACGACCATAATACCACCAAGAAATTTGAGCAACTGCCTATCAAGCTGGGAAAGGTCAACCTGGCCTATTTTCTGATGATCGCCACGGGCGAGAAGATGAGTATCACCCAGATCGAAGGCTCCTTCCCCCAGGACCCCCTTCCCACCAAGGAGGAAAGAGAAGCGTTTGTCAAAAATTGGACATCGCCGCCTGATGATAAATTCAAGGAATATTTTCTGAACTGGGAAAAACGCGATGTCATGTCCAATCAGGCATTCTGTGACATTGTCGATTGGAATGAGGCCATGCACTATATTGATGACGCCACCGGGCTGTGCGGATTCGTATCCTCATTCAGGGGGCAGTTCGGCGGAGATGTCGCCTATAACATCCATAACATCCCGGAGCTCATTGCATCTGCCACCGGCATTGAGATGGACAAGGATAAACTGTGGAAAGTTTTTCAAAGAAACCGGACCCTGGTCAGGGCCATCAATGCAAGAAGAGGCTTGAGAAGAAAGGATGAGCGGCCCCCCGAGGACCACTGGGCGGTGCGAAACGAAGAAACTGGAGCAAAAGATGCTCGACGACTATTATGCATTCAAGGGGTGGAATAAAGAAGGTATCCCCACCCAAGAGACGCTGGACAAACTTGGCCTGGACTTTGTCAGCGAAGACTTCCTGAAGCGGGGGATTCTGACGGAAAATGAAAGCATTTCCGAGATGTGTATGTTCCGATCCGTGCCGGCGACTATACGCAAGCCGAATGTAACGGGAGAAACCTTTATGTTATAAATGGAAAGCAATACTCCGAGTGTGCTTTCTGCCCGGCCTCCTGCCCATCCAGGGATTATTTCAAGGAACCCGACTCCGGTCTTCCGCTGAAATGCGATATGTGTGAAGATGTTCCCCCGCTATCAGAGCCCATGTGTGTTCAGGCCGCGCTTGATCTTGTCGGCAACCCCAAGAAGAGCGCCTGCGTCAGGCTCTGCTGATATTGCACAGGAGTGATTTTTGATCCGGATACCCCATGATGCATTCCCGGCAGGTCACATCGGTAAGAAGGTTGGCATTTGCATCATCCGGCCAGCCGTGCGGCACAAAGACCACGCCTTCCGCGATCCGGTCATCAACCCTTGCTTTCATTTTTACTTGTCCCCGGTTGCTTTTGATGATGCTCATGTCCCCTGTTTTTAAATCGTATTTTTTTGCCGTTTCCACACCGATTTCCATTTCCGGTTCGGGGGCCTGATCTCTGAGTGCTTTGACATTCCGATGCTGACTATGGGTATAGTAATAGTTTCGATGGCCGGTGCTGAGGATTAACGGATATTCTTCTAAAAACGCCACTTCTGCGCTCATGGGACTTCGCAGCGGCTCCTGGTAGGTCGGCAGGGGGTCGAAGCCGACATGTTCCAATGCGTCACTGTAAATTTCAATTTTTCTGGATGGCGTCGGGAATAAATTGTTGCGTCATCTCGTAAACCTTGTTCTGATAAAAACCGCCCTCGGGTTTTTCGTTCAGAAGATATTCAAACGGCAATCCGGAAGGCTCCAGTTCGAAGCGTACCAGGTCTTCCTCGGATTTCCAGGGGAATAACGCTTCCAGTCCCAGTCTTTTGGCCAGTTCCGTATACACCCACCATTCGGATCTGCTTTCGTGAAGCGGTTCAATGCATTTTTTGCGAAGCATCAGGTAAGGCAGGCAATGGCAGACATTATAGGTATATGCCACTCCCCATTTTTCAAGATGCGAGCATGCCGGCAAAACATAGTGGGCTATCTGAGCGGTTTCGGTCATGACCATGTCGTGAACGACCAAAAGCTCGAGCTTTTTAAATGCCTCCGTGAAAGCATTGCTGTCCGGCATGGACATTAAGGGGTTGCCCCCGACAACATAAAACGCTTTTAATTTATCCGGAATGCTTTCCGGCACCACCGTGACGACGCCATAAGGGCTTTTGCGGCCCCAGACCTCAAAAAACAAGGGAAATTGATCCGCGCCGAGCGGCTCGCCCTCGACCTTAAGGCCCACGTTTCCGAAAGCAAGACGGGGGCTGATGACCCAGCCTCCGGGAACATTGATATTGCCGGTGATTGTCTGCAAAACGGAAAAAGCCCGACTGCTCTGGGTGCCGTTGGCGGTCTGGTCTTGTGTGCAGGTTCCCTGATAAATGCCGGCGCCTTTTGTATTTGCAAACAGGCGGGCAAGGCCTCGGATTTGCTCTGCGGTCACCCAGGTGATCTTTTCGGCCCACTCCGGCGTGTATTTTTGAATGTGATCGACCAGTTTGTCAAACCCGAGGGTATATGCTTCCACAAATGCTTTGTCATACAGATTTTCGTTGATGATGACATGAATCATGGCCAGCGCCATCGCACCGTCGGTTCCGGGCCGGATGCGCAGATACATTTCCGCTTTGTCCGCCAGAGGAATGCGGCGTGGATCGACAACCACGAGTTTTGAACCCTGTGCCAGATTTCTTTCCATGGCCAGCTTCAGGGGAAAATCCGAGGCATCCGGATTGTGACCCCAGAGGATGTAAAGCTTTGAATCCAGTTCTTCGGTCGGGTATTTTCCGAAAGTGATCTGGCGGGTTCGAATGCGCATCCGGTAGCATACGCTTTCCACCGAGAAGAAATTGGGAGATCCGAAGGCCGCTTTGAAGCGCTGCGTCAATCCGGCCATTTCCAGGTTTTCCACGCCGATCGACCCGCTGAAAACGCCGAGAACCTGGGGTCCGTACGCCGCCTTAAGCTGCGACAGTTTATCGGCGATCTCATCCAGTGCCTGATTCCAGCTGATTTGTTCGAATCGGCCATTGACCCGCTTCAAAGGGTGTTTCAACCTTTCGGGACTGTAAATGTGCGACAGGGCGGCCTCTCCCTTGGGGCAGAGCTCTCCCTTGTTCAGGGGGTGGGATTTAAGTCCTTCCACTTTTACCGCTCGACCCTCCTCGACCGTGACCACGGTGCCGCAGCTGTGGTAGCAAAGCGTACAGTCCGTATAAACCTCTTTTGCTTTTTCCATGTCATTATCCTTTTGTAAAAAACAAGATGTCATCCTCCGGCCAGCATAACGGTGATAAAAATTTCATCTCCTGCCCGCACCTTTTTTTGCAGCTCATCCGGGTATGCGCTTTCCATATTCAAGTAGATTTCGATTTGATTTTTCAATTTCCCCTTCCCGTCAAAAAGAGCTGTTTTCATTTCAGGGAAGCGCCCGGTCAGCGCGTTAAGGCAGTTTCCTATGGTATCTCCATCAACCTGGATGGTTTCGAGGCCGGATGTATACTGGCGATGCGTTTTGTGAATGTTGACTGTGGCGCTCATGAGTCAGTCCTTTTTTACAGAAGCGGTTTCCGGATCAAAGCCCATCATGCCTGCTGGGATCCGTGCGGTCTATGCATGTTCGCGTTCGCACGGATTTTGTCTTTGTGCCGCGGATTGGCGCGAAGCACTTTCTCTTTTCTTTTTGGCGCTGACAACATCGGCCGTGATAAAATCCACAGCTTTTACATCGCAAAACCGCACGCACTGAGGGTTTCCGCCGCATAAATCGCATTTGAATACCTTGCGCGCCGTCATATTGTAATTCATGGCCCCAAACGGGCAGATGTTGACACATGAACGACAACCGATGCAGACATCATAATTCACATTCAGGAACCCGAAATCCTTGTCCCGGGAAATGGCTCCCACCGGGCAGACGTTCTTGCAGGGCGCATCCTCGCACTGCTGGCAGATCATCGGAATATAAATCCCCTCAGCTTCCCACTTTACGATTTGGATTCTACTTTTCGCCGGGTTGGAAACGCCTTCGTGCATGACGGAGCAAACCTGTTCGCAAAGGCGGCAGCCGGTGCATTTATCGGAATTAACCGTGAGAAATTTAACCATTATTTTCTCCTTCAATAAGTTCTAAAGCAAATGGGTCGGTTCATTTTCCAGGCCCAAGCGCTTTAAGGTTTCAGCCGTCGGAATACCGTCTTTATCCCAGCCATGATGTCCGTAGAACTCATCCACCATGATCTTGAACTTTTCCCGGTCGATTCGGGCGCCGATGACGTCCGGAGCGCCCCTTCGGCAGGGTTCGTCAAAATAACGATGATTGAGCGTATCGCCTTTTATCGGGTCGTTTCGGGTCAGCCCTTCCCTTATATTGAAGAGCCTCTCGAGGTTGTTGCAGCGCTCTGCAACGTCCCAGATTTCTTTGGGGGTAAATTCAAGACCGGTGTTGTAGTAGATTACCTTGGGCCAATCCTCGAAGTTGGGCAGGGTTGCCCCTAAAAACACCGTGTGATATTTGCAGATTCCCAGGCTATCGACGGCCATGTAGCAGTTCTCCTGCCAGAAAACCTGCCAGGGTTTGCCGATGTATTCGGTGGTTTCCGAAGACAGGGGGCCGTCGTAGGGAACCGGGCTGCTGTAAATTTTTCGCAGCACGCTTTCCGGCAGATGATACAGGTCGATGGCCGGTCGGCTTCGTAAATGGTCGGAGCCGCGGGAAGCGGTGGCGATATTCAGGGCCAGACCCGGCGTGGACCGCTCATCGGAGTGAAGGTTGTTCATTCCCTTGACCTGGATGAGATAGTCGAAGGAATTTTTACCGATAGCCCGGGATGCCGGGATGCCGCCGTCCGCCAGTACATTGCCCAGCCAGCCCTTGCGGTTGCAGATTCGGTGAACCATCTCTATCAGTGCTTCGTCATTTCCGAAACGAAGCTCCAGGCCATCTGTTTCTTTGCTGGTGAGGATGCCCAATTCGTACAGCTCCATGGCCCAGGAGATCATGCTGCCGATTTCGAGGTTGTCCACGCCGTACTGATTCACCAGATGGTTGGCGGTCAACAGCGTCTCGAGTTTCCTGCAGTCCGGTTCGCTGTTAAAGGCGCCCAGAGAGGTATATTCCGGCCCTTCATCGTATTTCCCGGCGTAAAAGCCGGTTTGAATTTTATATTGCGCCCGGCAATGCACCTGGCAGCCGAAACATCCCGTCATGTGATGGGGCCCCATGGTTTCGGTGGCCGCATCATCGATGGCTTCCGGTTCGATCTCATCGGCGTACTCCATCTGGTTGTACTGGAAATTTCTGGTTCGGACACCTCCCCAGCAGTTGGTCGCACCCCAGATAAAGGGAGTTCCCAGGGTGCCCTGGGTTTTGTTGACCTTGGCGCTGGTGATCTGGTCGATGAACTTCTTGTTATGTTCCAATGCATCGACGGGATGGGCTATTTTAATATCCATCGTGCCTCTGGCGGCGATGGCCTTGAGGTTTTTCGAGCCCATCACGCATCCCATCCCCGTACGGCCGCCGGCGTTTTTAATGCCGGTCATGACGCAGGCATAGGTCACTAAATTTTCGCCGGCCTGTCCGATAACGGCGCTTTTAATCTCCTGGTCTCCCAACTCGTCGCGGATTGCCCATTGGGTCTCCGTGGCTGTTTTTCCCCACAGGTCTGCGGCATCGCGGATTTCAATCCGGCCATTGTGTATCCACAGATAAACCGGTTTTTCGGCCTTGCCCTTAATTACCAGATGATGGAATCCGGCCCAGGCCAGTTCAGGGGCGAAAAAGCCGCCCATATTGGCACTTCCCAAAAGGCCGGTAAGGGGGGATTTGGCCATGATGTGGGTTCTTGCCGTGGCGGAAGCGCAGGTGGCTGCCAGAAGACCGCCGCTGAAGATCAAGGCATTTTCAGGGCTCAGCGGATCGCAGCCTTTTTCCGTGTTGTTGTAAAGCAGATAGGCGTCCAGACCGCGGCCGCCCATGAATTTCTTTCTGACTTCCAGCGGAATGGGTTTGATCTCCGTTTTGCCGGTCGTAAGATCGATGTATGCAATTTTCCGATCCAATGCCATTTTGCCTTTCCTCCTTATCTATTTGGAAGCGTCAGTGGACGATCCTAATTTTTTGGCCAATGTTTCCTCGGCTATTTTGCGGTTTACGTCCCAGACCGGACCGCGAATTCTCGGCAGTTCCGGCGTCACCCAGAAAAGACGATAAGTCATACCGCAGGTCGGGCATGAGATCTGCTGGCTGCCGGGGCTGGGTTCCAATCGCCCCATACAGCTCGGGTTGTGGCACCTGACCTTGCCGAAAGTCCGGGTCTTGCGAAGCGATTCCGATGCGGAAAAGGTTTCATTTTCTGTGGCCATATTAAAACTCCTTGCATTGGGGTTAATGTTGACAATAATTCACTATAGTAAAGCAGATTATACTATGGCCATTTTCGATGTCAAGCCATATTTCATCAAAAAACCTCATTATATAAGGATAAAACCATTTTTTATTTGACACGAAACAAAATGCATATTAAACAACAAGGTAATATTAAGTTCATTATAATGAATCTGAGTTGCTGGTTCCTTCCGGCCCGAAGCGGGTTAAGACATGAATAACGAAACGGTTTATTTGATTCCACAAAGGCAGCACCATGGAAACAAGGCGTGAACAATTGCTGGTCGATCCAAAGAAATGTACGGGGTGCCACCGGTGTACGATGGCTTGTTCGATGAAACACCACGGTCATATCAATCCGCAGCTTGCCAGAATCAGAATCCTCAGGCTTGAAACCCAGGAACTTAATGTTCCGGTCATCTGCATGGCGTGCGATGGTGCCCCCTGTATTAAGGTGTGCCCCATGAATGCCCGGGTCCGGCAGACAAACGGCACCGTCGTAACGGATACCGAGGTGTGTATCGGATGCAGGGCGTGCGTCTATATCTGCCCGGTCGGCAGCCCGGCGGCAAACCCGTACACGGGTCAGACGATGACCTGCGATATGTGCCAAGACGATACGTCCGGGCCCTGGTGTGTCACCGCCTGTAAACGCGAAGGCGCGCTTAAGGTCTGCAAAAGCGATGCACTGACAAAAGAAGCCCTAAGAGAGCGGGCGGGGCGATCAAGATCGATATATCCGGATAATTAGGTCGAAAGGCCCTTCGGCGTAAATGAAACAACGCCGTTTTATTTGACACTTAATTTTTTTTACGGGCAGGCGCCATGAAAGTCGTTATTGTGGGAAATGGAATTGCTGGCAATCAAGTGGCCTTTTCGCTTCGGGAAAGGGACAAGGAATCCGAGATTTGTATCCTTTCCGCCGAGGCGGTTCCGGAATATGATCCGTGTTCGCTTCCGTATTTTCTTGGCGGCGATGTTGAAAAAAAGGCTGTTTTCAGAAAAAAAATGGAAGATTACAGGCAGAGCAACATCGATCTGATGTTCAATCACAAGGTTGTTTCCATTGCTCCGGAGGCAAAATGTGTTACAACCGATAAAGGTGTAGAAATCGGCTACGATAAGCTCGTGCTGGCCCATGGCGGCGATCTTTTTATTCCGCCGATTCCGGGAATTGCGAATGCAGGCGTTTTTAGCTGCAAGCAGCTGCATGAAACCGAAAAGCTTGAATCCCACAACGGGAGAAGCGCGGTCGTTATCGGATCCGGCGCCATCGGGATAGAGGCGGCGGAAGCATTAAAGAAAAAGGGATATGAAGTTTATATCATCGAGCTACTCGGATGGATTCTGCCGGCGCTGTTTGATGAGGCCACCGCCAGAAGACTGGAAGCGGCGATGGAAGGGTACGGGATTCATGTGCATACCGGAGAAAAAGTCCTGCGGATTACAGGGGATACCCAGGTTACCGGCGTTGTAACCGATAAGCGGGAGATTGCATGCGATACGGTGGTGGTCGCCACGGGCGTGGTTGCCGGGACGGCGCTTGCCAAGACAGCCGGGATTGAAACGGGACGCGGTATCCAGGTCAACAGAAAGATGGAAACCTGTGTTTCCGATATCTACGCCTGCGGGGACTGCGTGGAAACCATTGATGCCTGCACCGGCGAGGTGGCCATGTTTCAGCTGAAACATAACGCAATCGAACAGGCCCAGATCGTGGCAAAAAACATTTTGGGAGACAATGTCAAATACCTGGGTGCCTATGCGTTTGCCAGAGCGCATTTTTTTAATACCCATGCCGCTACATTTGGAAAAACCATGCGCGCGACCGAGTGCCTTCTGGGCAAATCCGAGCTTATTGAAAAGGAAAGCGGAAAAGATTACCTGCGGGTGGTTTTGCTGGACGGCAAGGTGATCGGCGGGCAAGCCATCGGCAAATATGCCGACGAGATCGGATTGCTGATAGGGGCCATGTGGCGCAAGGACGATATCGACCGGTTGAGAAGCAAGTGGAAGCAAGATTCCGCAATCCGGCGCCGCCCATTCGTGGCCGCTTATCCGGCTGGGTCAGCTGATCGGGCCTGCAGCCCGCGGATGAACCGCTTGTTATTCAAGGAGGATTTTTACCTAACCCGCTCTGCTCCCGATCCCAAATAGTTCGGCGGCATTCCTCCCCGCAATTTTTTCTTTGGCATCTTGGCTTAGAAACGGAAGGTTCTGTAAATAATTCAACTCGGTGGACTGATCGGTAAACGGGCTGTCGCTCCCGAACAAAAAACGCTCGATAGGATGCATCTGGAAAAATCGTTTAAGTGTGTCCGGATCCATAAGTCTTAGAACAAAAGCAGTATCCAGATAAATATCCTCTCCCAAGAGACAGGTTTCGGTTTGATCGTAGTTGTCCTCGCCGCCCATATGAGCGGCGATCATGACCAAGTCTGGAAATTGCCGGTGGACTTTGAGCAAATGCACCGGCATGGCGCGAAAGGGAGGGGACAGTCCGCGATCCAGGCCCGCATGAAACAATATCGGCATTTTCAGATCCTGCAACGCCTCATAAAGCGGATACATTCGCTTGTCATCGGCATAAAATCCCTGGTAATCCGGGTGAACCTTAATCCCGATAAACCCTTTGTCCTTTAATCTTTTTATGTAAGCTTGTCCGTCCGGCATATCCGGATGAATCGTGGCCAGCGGCAGAACGTTTTCACGCCTGAGGCCATAAAGCCATCGGTTGACGGGTTCCACCTGTTCCGGGCGTGTCGTAATTCTGCTGATCAGGGACAGGTGAATTCCCGCGGTTTTCATCGAATTCAACAGGCCCTGGAGGGTGCCGTCCGTAAAATGGGGAATGGCTGCCCGGCTTGATAACCTGGACAGGATTGCCTGCGACTTCAGTTGAGGGAAAATGTGCGTATGAGAATCAATTACCATTTATGACCTTTCATGCCTTTCGCGCATTAAAATCACTTTCTTCAAAGCGGGTCAATCAGATTGTCAAAATAAACGATCAAAATGTTAAGCGTTGGAGTTATTTTCAAAACAATCAACTGTTGCAGCGTCCTTGCTAAACAAAGGGGAGGAAAAAAAAGATGGCGTTTAAAGAAATTCCCGATCAATTTAATATCGCTTCTTTTATGTTGGATCGGCACATCGAAGAAGGCCGAGGCCATCGAGCGGCTATTTATTTTCAAGATCAAGTGATTACTTGGGCGCAAGTCGGGGAGATGGCGAATCGGGCTGGAAACGCGATGCTGGACTTGGGCGTTGAACAGGAAAACCGCGTAATCATTTGTTTGCCCGATTGTCCGGAATTTATAGGCGCTTATTACGGTATCATAAAGATGGGGGCGGTCGCGGTGCCGGTGAGCACGTTGGCAACGCCGTCTGACTATATTTACTATTTGAATGACAGCAGGGCAAAGGTATTGATCACCAACTCCGAACTGGCCCTGATATTCAGCCGGATCAAAAACGAGTTGCGGTGGTTAAAGCATATTGTGGTTGTCGGAAAGACAAACCGGGCAGCACGATTTTTATGATATTGCCAGGGCTTCCGCTGCGTTGGTTGCGGCGCCCACTTCAAAAGACGATATGGCCTTTTGGTTATACAGCTCCGGAACCACAGGAACCCCCAAGGGCGTCGTGCATCTGCATCATGATATTCTGTACAACATGCCTCCCCATGTCGAAGAGGTTATGTCCATCACTGAGGAGACATTTCTTTTCAACCTCCAAGCTCTTTTTTTCATACGGGCGCAACAATTCACTGGACGCCCCTTCTATCCGGGGTTCGGCAGTCATTCTCAACCCAGGGAAACCCGATCCCGAAACAGTGATGAACTACATCGAAAAATACCGTCCGACGCTTTATTACAGTGTACCGACTTCCTACTGGGCGCTTCTGAATTTCATGGAAAAAAGCGGACGAAAATTGGATCTGTCTTCCGTGAGATTGTGTGTTTCCGCCGGTGAAGCTTTGCCAAAGGTCATATATGACAGATGGCGGGAACTTTTTAATGTTGAAATTTTAGATGGTGTCGGCTCAACCGATGTCGGAACAAGCATGAGAAGTCAAAACAATGTATTCGCGGTGATTGGTTTTGTACGGGCGACCAGTTTTACCAGGATGAAGACGGATTTTACTGGTATGCCGGCAGAGCCGATGATATGCTCAAGCCCGGCGAAATAGAAAACGAATTAAGGGAATTTGTACGAAGTAAGACCGCTCACTACAAATGCCCGCGACAATTTCATATTATCAAAGAATTGCCGCGCACCGCCACAGGCAAAATTCAGCGTTTCAGATTGCGGGCGATGCTTTCGGAATGACAAATAAGGCTGCAAAAATGTCAACCACCGGCTTTTTTCAACAACGAAACAAACCCGCTTGAAAGGAACGCCATGGTCCCAGATATTTCATATGAAGACACTACCCCGGAAACTGAGATCCGGCATCGAATCGAGCAACTTCAGTTCCATCTTTTAACCAACGAAATCGATGGCGCGATCATCGTTCAGAATTCCGACCTTTTTTATTTTTCCGGAACCATTCAGCAGTCCCAGTTATATATTCCAGCCCAGGGAGATCCGCTGCTGATGGTGCGCAAAAGCCTGGAGCGTGCCTGTTCGGAATCCGCGATTCAAAACATCGTCTCCTTCAGCGCCCCCCGGCAGGTGCCGGAGTTAATAAAAAACACGGGCCTTGCAATTCCAAAAACACTGGGCCTGGAAATGGATGTGATACCGGCCCAGACATATCTGGGCTTTCAGAGCCTCTTTGACCAGGCGCGAATCGTTGATATTTCGCATTTCATTCGTCAGGTTCGCGCGATTAAATCCGATTATGAAATTCAAATGATCCGGGAAGCTGCCCTGAAATCCGATCAGGTGGATGAATATCTCAGAAACACGATCAAGGAAGGCATGACGGAAATCGAGCTTGCCGGACTGGCTGAGGCGTATGCACGGAAACTGGGGCATCAGGGCGTTGTCAGAATGCGGCTTTGGGGAAGCGAGCTGTTTTACGGTCATCTGATGTGCGGTGCGTCCGGAGCCGTGCCCAGCTATCTGGCATCTCCCACCGGCGGAACCGGTGTCGGCCCGGCAGTGGCCCAGGGACCGGGATTTGGCCTTATCAAGGCCCATGAGCCGATTCTTGTGGATTATGTGTTCGCATATAAAGGATATCTTTCGGATCATACCCGGATTTTCTCGATTGGCGAGCTTCCCGATGATCTGATTCAGGGCCATGGCGCCATGCTGTCCATTCAGGAGGCGATTATCCGTGAAGCCAGACCGGGAATTGCAGCCGGCAGAATTTATGAAATGGCCATTGAACTTGCCGGTGAAGCGGGATATTCGGAGAATTTCATGGGAACGGGCGATCAGCGCATCCGTTTTGTGGGGCACGGCGTGGGTCTGGAGTTGGATGAATATCCGTTTCTGGCTGCCGGACAGAAAATGCTTCTCCAGGAAGACATGGTCATCGCCCTGGAGCCCAAACTCATCTTTCCGGGACAAGGCGTTGTCGGCATCGAAAATACGCATCGCTTAACGCCAAACGGATTGCAGCAACTGACGGTATTTGATGAGAACATCATCGTGGTATAGAACGAACATGCGCGTCGTGTTGCCCCGTTTACATGATTTTTTTTGAATTTTTATTGACCCATTAAACTTGCCGGGGTTATCATCTGTCAATCCCATAAACGCAAGCTTGCTCTTTTTTGCATGGGGGGATTTTCTGAGGTCCTTCCTTGAGTCAAGGACATTGATAACAAAACCCGAAAGTGGACGCATATTTGGGTCTTTCAGATAAAGGAGAAGTCGGTGATGAAGTCGTGTGTTGCGATTGTCCGTTATGAAAAACCTCTGGAATCCGTTCGAAAAGTTGTTGAACTTTCTTGTGGCCTGGATCACCTGCCTCGGGGCGCAAACGTATTCATCAAGCCCAATATCGCCTTCTGGGTTCGGGCCGAACACATTCCCAAATGGGGCGTCGTTACCACATCCCGCGTGTTGGAAGACATGGTGGTCCTGTTGAAGGAAAAAGGCATTGATCGCATTACCATCGGAGAAGGCATGGTGATCATGGATCCCAAGGACGACAAAACGCCGATCCACGCCTTTCATACCCTTGGCTACGAAAATCTGAAACAGCGCTATGGCGTCAACTACGTGAATCTGTGGGATCGGCCGTTTCAAAAAAAAGATCTCGGGGATGGCATCTACTTGAACTTCAGTACCGAGATTCTGGACAGCGATTTTGTGGTGAATCTTCCGGTGATGAAAACGCACAACCAGACCATTGTCAGTCTGGGCATCAAAAATCTGAAAGGGACCATCGATATCGCATCCCGGAAGAAATGCCACAGCATGGATCCTGCGGTTGATCTGAATGTCATGGTGGCCCGTCTGGCGGACCCCCTGCCTCCCATGATGACCGTCATTGACGGCATCTTCTCGAATGAACGCGGCCCGGGCTTTGATGGAAAAATGCGGCGAAGCAATATTCTGATCGCTTCATCCGACACGCTGGCCGCGGACATGGTGGGCGCATCCGCGCTGGGGTATTCGCCATGCGATGTGCCGCATCTGGCGCTTGCGGCGGCCAGAAAAGGCGTGCCTGCGGATCTTTCGACGATTTTGATTAAAGGAGAGCCCCTGGAGACGGTGACATCGCGCCACGAATATGATTTTCATTATTCGAACGCGCCCATGAATTCCCTGCCCGTGCCCTTGGCCAAAATGGGCATCAAAGGAATTTCCTACCCGAAATACGATCTGTCCATGTGCACCTATTGTTCCGGTGTCAACGGTCTGGTGCTTACGGCCATCCGTTCCGCCTGGAAGGGCCAACCCTGGGATGAAGTGGAAATTCTGACGGGCAAAGCCATGAAACCCACCCCGGGAATGAAAAAAACCATCCTTCTGGGAAAATGCATGTACAAGGCCAACAAGGATCACCCGGACATTCAGGAAATGATTCCGGTCAAGGGCTGTCCTCCCAAGCCGGCCGATATCGTCAAGGCCCTTCACCAGGCGGGCATTAACGTGGATCCCGGTCTGTTTGAAAGCATGGACCTGATTCCCGGTTTTTTCATGAGCCGATATGAGGGCAAACCGGAATTCGATGAGTCCTTGTTCAGGGTTGTTTAGCCGTTGACGTGTCGTAAATCCGCTTGCTGCCGTCGGCTTCGATGGTCAGTGCATCGAAATAAGTAACGGAATCCGCCTTGGTCCAGATGCCCACATAACCATTTAGCGGCCTTTCCGCGGTGTATTCGAGCAGCAGTTCATCATCAAGATACCCTTTCAGGGTTTGACCGTATATTTCAGCCTTGATCCGATACCATTCGGATGTCTTGATTTTCCGGTGGACGGTTGCCCGCTGAAATCGTTTGTCATTGATGAATTCGAACAGGTTGAAATTGTCTTCAAGCGCATTTATCCGTAGGACAAAGTAGTTGCCCACGTTCATCAGACCGAACACCAGGCCGCCTGCCCGGTCAATATTGCCTGAATCCGGCCGGATATTGACCTGTAAAACGGCATCCGAAACGGCGCTTTCCCTGGCAATGGCGATGGGGAAATAGTAATAAGCCCTGATGTTATCCAGAAATTCCTGATATTTCGCCCCCACCATTTTCCCCATCAGATTTGCCATGCCGGAGGACAGGGCGGTTCCCCATCGAGAGCCATCCTGCAGACAAAGGGTTCTGCCGGCTTCCACAACCGGTTTCCAGTCTCCGGCATGCGTGTAAAAATTTGGCAGGGTATTGATTTCAGCGTTGCCGAGAAAATCATAATTCCCGCTGAAAAAAGCCTCTGTCATGGCGTCGATTCGATCCTGATTGGGAATGGCCATATCCAGAAGCCGGCTTGCGGCCAGAAGCCTCCCCAGCTGATCCAGCGTGTTTTCCATGGAAACCCTGTCGTAACCTGTAAGACTGGCCTCCAGAAGATCTCCGGTGGCAACAACCGAAAAACCCAGGCGACCGAGCACATCGGAGAGAAAATTGATCCGCATGGACCGGCCATAATAGGCTCCTGCCCCGCCTGAAAACTGCATGGTGATGTAATTCTGGCCGGCATCCTCCCCGCAGAACGTGTCGACATTGGCATAATGGTAGCCGAATTTTGCGCTTAAATTGAGGTATTCCCGGGAGAGGATGGCATAGCTGTCGCCACCCGGCGTTCCTGCTCCCAGCTCAGCCGTTGCGCTTGACGCCATGAGGGTCATGAGATTTCCGAACCCGAAATTGACTGTGCCCGACCAGGAGATGCCGGGGTGTGCGAATCCGCGCCAGAGCGCTTTCATCGGCACGGATTCGATTTGAAAGGGCGTAATCGTGTCGCAGGTGGTGAGCCCCCATTTCAGGCCTTCGCCAAGGTCGATGCAATAAAGGGAGAGCGGAAAATTTGCTGTGAGCTTGACCGCTGTCACGTCTTTTTTATCCTGTCCGGAAAAACCGAACATCTCTTTCACGGCGTTTTCGTGAGCGAACCGGATGATATCGTGAAGGGTCCGGCAACCTTCAACGGAAAAGGAAGGGTGTTTCGGGTCTGTCAGATTCAAAGGAGAGACTTTATCCAGGACAGCCTTCAGGCGACGGTGCACCGGGCTTTCAAAGATAAAGGATTTCATGGGTTTTGCGCTTTCCGCCAGCTCCGGAACAATCCCCTGGTAAACGGTTGAGGTATCGGCCATCATTGTGATTTCTTCACCGTCTTTCAGGATGGTTGTCGCACGGCCCGCATCAAAAATGGCGGGAACTCCGAACTCTCGGGCAACTGAAGCCAGATGACTGGCCACGCTGCCGATATCGGTGATAATTCCCCGGATTTTGCCCATCAGCGCGGCATAATCCGGGGAGGCGACCCTGGCCACCAGAATGGCGTCATCGGGAATGTGCTCCAGGTTGTCAAGCCTGGCAATGAAAACCCTGCCAGCGGCTGTGCCGGTTGAAGCGGTCTGGCCTTCGGAGATCAGAATCGGAAAATCGGGAAAAACTTGGGGTATTTGATTTGCCGCAGTAGTTGTTGCCATCATGAGTCCGAGGGGCCTGGACTGGAGGATGATGAGTTTGGCGTTTTGATCAACAGCCCATTCCACATCCTGAGGGCATTTAAAATGTTCCTGAAGCATCAGTCCATAATCGGCGAGGGTGAGAACTGTAGCCTCGTCGATGGATGCTTGTTCTTTTTCGTTCTCCGGAACCTCCTCCAGGCGTGTTCCGCCGGTTTCAAGGCTGGAAAGTTTCTGCTGCTTTCGGGTGATGTCCCGCCCCGTGATCTCCTTTGTTTTTTGATTCACATAAAAGGTATCCGGAGAGACTTCGCCGCTGACAAGATGCTCCCCGAGGCCCCAGATGGCGCTGATCTTAATCATCGATGATTCCGGCTCGGATGGGTCGACCGTATACATAACACCACTTGCTCTTGAATCCACCATTACTATTCCGGCCACACACATGGGCGTTTCCCGGTCGTCCAATCCGTGGCGGAGTCTGTAAAGAATCGCCCTGGCTGAATATTTGCTGGCCACAACCGACTTGTAGGCATGAAGGATGTTTTCCCGGGTGACATTCAGCTCCGTGATGTACTGTCCGGCAAAAGAGGCTTCGGTATCTTCACCGACGGCGCTGCTGCGCATGGCAATACGCACGTTCTTGCGAGTTTTTGCCTCCAGCGCAGCATAGTGCCTGAAAATGTCATCCGAAATGGATTCGGGTACTGTTGCCTTCAATACGCTGTCTTGAAGGGCTTTGATCTTTTTTCCCATTTCCGGAGTCATATCGGTGGTGATATCGGCAAGCGTTTCTTGAATAATTGCCGCCAGTCCGCTCTCTTCGAGAAACTGCTCAAAAGCGTGAGCGGTAATGACAAATCCGGGGGGGACGGAAAGTCCCAAGGCATTGTCCGCTGTTGCAAGGTTTGTTGCCTTGGCTCCGGCAATTCTCACCATTTCCGGACGCAGAGCCGCAAAGGCCAGGACCATCTCGCCAGTCGAAGTTGAAACGGTGTCACTGAAAAGCAGGGCCGTTTCCTGGTTGATCCGGTTGCAGACACCGGACAGATCGGAATACTTTTCTTTTGAAATCCCATTCAGCGCATCAATGAGCTTATGGGTTGATGCCAGCAATTCATCATAGCGTTTTCTCGCCGATCCCATGCTGAATGAACTTCCGCTGTAGTAGGTCTGTTCCAGTTCGGCAATGGCGTTCAGCGCATCCCGGTTATGGGTCAGAAAATCCTTGAAATGCCGGTATTTTTCAACGACCTTTCCATCCACATTAACCAGAAGATCACAGGTCTTTTTACTTAAAAACAGATCAATTAACGGCATGACTTTCCTCCATGAATAATTTGATTTTATAGGAGCTTATTGTTTATTGCGCGGACTGTCAACATCTGCACTTTGCATAGATACGGGTATGAACAGTAGTTAATACATTATTTGGGAGAAAATAAATAGTAACTATAGTTACAATATTATAATAAAGCATAAGCAGATAGTGTCAAGCATTAATAAGTTATCATAGACTGTTTTAAAGAAATAATTTGAAGAGGGTTCTTGTTGACAAAGGAATTTTATGGCAATATATTGCAACCAAAGTTACAATATATTTTACTTGGTAAAATGAAATCACGCAAAAAGGAGAGCGTAGCGTTGGGGTGGATCATGCTCATCTACAAACTGCCGGTTGCCAGAACTACAGCCAACAAAGTGGCGATCTGGAGAAAACTGAAAAAGCTTGGGGTCTTTTCCATTCAGAAATCGGTGTGCATTCTGCCCCATTCTGAACGCACCCTTGAGCTTTTTGGATGGCTTGCCGCGGAGTTTCAGGAAACAGGCGGACAGGCATCTGTCTGGAAGGCCGAGTCGCTGACGCCGTCCCAGGAAAAAGAGATCCGGGAATTTTTCCTGAATCAGGTAAACGGGGATTACCAAAAGATCATTCAAGAAGCCGCACTGGCAAAAACTGAAAAACAGATCAGAGCGCTCTGGGCGCGGTTCAATAGAATCAGGATCCGGGACTACCTGAAGTCTCCGCTGGCTGCCGAGGCCAAGGCCGCCTGTGAAAAGCAGGTCCGGAAATTCCGGAAGGAGGAAGAAAATTGAAGTGGATTACCTGGGAAAAAGTCGGGGTGGACAGGATTGCCTGCGCATGGCTCATTCGAAAACACGTGGATCCGGATGCGACTTTCATTTTCATCAAGCGCGGCTTCGATTACAAGGAAATGGACGGCATTGCATTTGACATTGCCGGCGCCAACCTGAGCCATAAGCGCGGGAAGTGCAGTTTTTGCACCATTTTGAAAGAATACGGAATCGCAGACAAAGTTCTGGATCAGATCTGCGACATTGTGAACGCCGCGGATTCAGTCAATGACATTCTGCCCCCGCCGGAGGCAGCCGGACTGGACCTGATCTGCAGGGGCCTGACCAAGGTTCTGCATGATGATTTGAAGGCCCTTGAAGTGGGCGGAATCATTTTTGATGCGATTTATAAACAACTGACCGATCAAATCTGAAGTGGTGGACAATGAAAGAAACCATTACACCGAATGAGTTTATAATGTTGAGGGAAAGCCGCCGGAGCCTGAGAATACTGGAAAAAAATATCAACGCCCGGTATGTCCTGGGCGGATTTGCCGCATGGATAGACAACGGCGGTCCGGTGGAGGAAAAATAAATGCCGGTGTCCTTTAAAGAAGCATTTAAATTCTGGGTTAAACTGGGTTTCATCAATTTCGGCGGCCCGGCGGGACAGATTGCCGTCATGCACCGGGAGCTGGTCGATCGCAGAAAATGGGTTGAAGAGTCGGTATTCCTGAGGGGGCTGAATTTTTGCATGCTCCTGCCCGGTCCGGAGGCCCAGCAGCTGGCCACCTACATCGGCTGGCGTCTTCACGGATATCTTGGCGGTGTTGTGGCCGGAGCCTTCTTTGTAATTCCGTCCATATTCTTCATGCTGGTACTCAGCTGGATAGTGGCGGCGCATGGGGATGTGCCCGTTGTTGCCGGGCTGTTTTACGGCATTTCGCCGGTGGTTGTGGCCATTGTGGTGGAAGCCGTGATGCGGATCGGGAAAAAATCTTTAAAACATAAAGCCTTGTACGGGTTCGCCGCAGGAGCGTTTATTGCCGGGTATTTCTTGAATGTCCCGTTTCCGCTGATTGTGTTGACTGCGGCAATCGGAGGGATTGTTTTAGGCGCATACTATCCGGAAATTTTTTGCCTTCGCGTCAAGGGTTCCAAAGAATGCTCGATGGAAAACACCGGCAAACCGACAGTCATGCCGCCGGTATCGCAGGCCATAAAGGTTGTGCTGGTGTTCGGGCATGTTATGGGTTGCGGTTGCAGCTCCCCTGGTTAGCCGTATTTGGAGCGGATCATATCCTGACGCAGATAACCGTTTTCTTTACCAAGGCAGCGTTTGTCACCTTTGGCGGCGCCTATGCGGTCTTGAGTTATATCGCCGATTATGCCGTCAATATATCCGGATGGCTTACCGAAAAGCAGATGCTCTCCGGTCTGGGGCTGGCCGAATCCACGCCCGGGCCGCTGATCATGGTTACGCAGTATGTCGGCTTTTTAGGCGCCTGGACATTCAGCGCAGATGCCTCACCGCTCTGGACGGCAATTGCCGGAGGACTGCTGACCACGTATTGCACTTTTTTACCCAGTTTCATGTTTATCTTTGCCGGCGCTCCCTATATTGATGCGCTTTCAGGGAACCGGCGGGTTGAGGCGGCGCTCACCGGCGTTACGGCTGCGGTGGTAGGTGTCATCCTGAAGCTTGCCGTCTTTTTCAGCGTAAATACGTTTTTCCCCGGACCCGGCAGCCATCGACGGGTTCGCCATCGGTTTGGCAGGGGCTGACATTTATTGCCCTGCAACGCTTTCATGTTCCGATTCACCTGGTCATTTTGTTCGGCTCCCTGAGCGGGATGCTCTGGAAGCTGTTACATTTAACAAAAGCAGCAATACAATCATCAATAAGGAGACGATCATGCCTAAAATCAACGAACATATACAGAAAAGCATTGAAACCACCGGAAAGGACTTCAAAGAAGTCCATGGGTTTATCGATAATCCCGCCACCAAATTCCACCGCCATGACATTACCCGGATATTTGAAATCGGGAAATATTTTGAAAAAACGCAAGGGCCGGAAGCGGTTCAGGAATATATCCAGCATATCCATGACGATGTTAAAAGTAAATTTGAGCATCTTTTTGAAGACCTGGAAGGAATTGTTTCTCCCGAGACCCTGCCGAAAATACAAAAGCTGGTCTGGGATACATTAAGGTATTTCGGAATCAAACACATTTCCATTAAAATCGAACCCGCGGATATGGATTTAATGAAAAACGCCGGAATGTCCGAGGGGGATATCCAGCACAGTGTCAAAGTCGCCCGGAAAGCCCTGGATGTTGCAGCCCGCGTCGGGGTCCATCTGGATATGGAACTGATTGCCCGCGGGGCGCTGTTTCACGATCTTGGCAAGTCCAGAACCCATGATATCGAGCACGGCAGAATCGGCGCCGAGATCGGTGCGGGCTTGGGTCTTCCGGAAGCCGTAACCGCGGTTATGGAAAAGCACATCCGCGGCGGACTGACCGGCGAAGAAGCCAAGGAGCTGGGGCTGCCGGTGAAAGATTACACCCTTAAGACGCTGGAGGAAAGAATCATTATCTATGCGGACCGGCTGGTGGATATTGTAATGGATGGGGTTGCCGGCGACTGGGAAGCCGAAAACCGGTTTGAGGAGATTCTTAAAACCATACCCAGATACGGCAAAAACGATCTGACTCTTGAGCGCTACCTGGGTTACCACAAAGAAATACAAGGTCTTATCAACAAATGAGACCCAGTCCGTTCATGTGGCTTTGCGGAACCGGGCTTTTTGCGATCTTCAGCTCCACCATTTCAAAAAGTCCGGTTCTGCCGCTTCTGGCCGCACATCTGGATTGCACCCCTTCAGAGGTGGGGATGATCGCTTCGGTCTCCACCCTGACCGGCGTGATCTTCAGTCTTCCGGCAGGTCTTCTTTCGGACAGATTCGGCAGAAAGAATCTGCTGAGGGTTTCGCTGTTTGTTTTTGCTACGGCGCCGTTTCTGTATCTGCTGTCCGTAAACACATGGCAGTTGAGTCTTGTACGGTTTTATCATGGCCTGGCAACAGCCGTGTTTACACCGATCGCAATGGCCCTGGTCGCCGATATTTTTCAAACCCAGCGGGGCGAGCGGCTGGGGTGGTTTTCCACGGCCACCTTGATCGGCCGATCCATTGCCCCGATGGTAGGCGGGAGTGTTCTGGGCGTATCGGCGCTGCACCCGGCGATGGGGTTTAAGGTGGTTTATGGTATTTGCGGTGCTGCCGGAATATTGGCATTGGTGGCGGGATTTAAAATTCAACCGCCGGCAGTTGAACACCGGAAAGCGCATACCCTTCAGAGCAGTTTCAAAGCGTTTAAGGGCGTTATTTCCAATCAGGGCATTCTCTGGGCAAGCCTTGTGGAAGCCGCCATCCTGTTTGCCTATGGAACGATGGAAACTTTTTTGCCCCTGTATGCCAGGCAGCATGGCATGAATCCTTATAAAATCGGCATCCTTCTTTCCAGCCAGATTCTTACACTGGTATTGACCCGGCCCATGATGGGAAAATTTTCGGACAGACACGGCAGAATCCGGCAAATATTCTGGGGTGCGGTGTTCGGCGCCTGTTGTATCGGAAGTCTGGGGGCTTTTACAACATTTATGCCGCTGCTCGGCGTAAGCATTTTATTCGGACTCAGCCTTTCAACGGTGACATCGGCGACATCGGCCCTGATTGCCGACATGACAACTCAGGAAAGCCGGGGAGCAGCCATGGGCGTTTTCGGATCTGTCATGGACGTCGGACACAGCACGGGGCCTCTGGCAGGCGGGCTTATCTCCGGCTATTATGGTTTTGGGAATTGCTTTCTTGCCGCTTCAGCATCGCTGCTGGTCATCGCCTGTCTTTTCCTCGTCAGAATGAAGCAGCACAAATGATGGATACAATTCCCGATTCAGGGATTTCAGATGTTCTTTAAATAACGACCGGGAATCGGGATCGATTTCCAGATTCAAGGCTCGGCGCAGCATTATTGCTATGATATAATCTCATGGATTAAATTGACCCGGAGGCTGCCGTCTAAGAGGCAGGGACTTCTGTCATTGGTCTGTCAGGGTGATTTTGGAATGGATTTCCTGCTGGAACAGCCGGTCCGATTCCAGTGCGATGCGCCGGTGAATGTCCCTGGCCAGATCATGAACCCGGGCCGCGGAAACAAGCAGTTCAGTGCCCAAACATAATCCTTAGGGGTATCGATATCCTTCAGAATAAATCGATCAACAACCGGCACGTTCATCGCATCGACTTCATACTTGTTCAGAAATCCACGAAGCCCGTCCTGCCCCATACCGGTTTAGGGCATTGACGGACAGCTGCAAAACGACATGGAGCCCGGCTCCCTGTCCGATAATATCGGCCCGGTCGCCGAAATGATGCGCGACGGCCCGGAGCAGCGTATCGTGCTTCTTTTTATAGATCGTACGCATCCGCCGCACCGATCCCAGTGCCCCTGCTCCATGAATTTTACAAGGGTTCTCTGATCCAGATGCGGAACCGAGGAAAAATAATCCTGGAAAAGTTCGCGGTACGCGGCTATGAGTGCATGCGGAAGCACCATGAAGCTCACGCGGAGTGCCGGAGACAGGATCTTGGAGAAGGTTCCGCAATAGATGATATTCCCATGCGGGCGCAGCCGGTTACAAATACGCGGTTTCTGGGGCAAAGACAACTGCGCCGCGTCCTGGTCGAGCGCCGAAACGAAATACCCGCTGCGCGGTTTGCTGCGGAAAGTTTCCCGGACAGAACGTGCTCTCTGATCTGACGATAAAGTTGCTTGTATAACGGGTTTTTGTCATTAATATATAGAATTAACATCGTACTCCCGATCAACACAAGTAGTCTTTTGCATGTTTGAAAACAGTCTAAGAAAACTTTTGCATGGCGTCAAAGAAAATCTTCCGCCTTGCAACTTGAGAAATTTGTATAAACAAGGGTGGTGCATTTACGCGTCACATTTCATAAACACACAAACTAAAGGAGGTAATCACGATGATTCCCGAAAAAATGCTTGAAGTTCTGAAAAAGGATGGGGTGGTTGCCATTGCCACCCTGGGCAAAGACGGCCCGCATATGGTTAACACATGGAACAGTTACATACGGATCACAGACGATGGGCGTTTGTTGATTCCAGCCGGTTACATGCACCTGACGGAGGCCAACATCGCCGTAAACGACAAGGTGCTGATGACGATGGGTAGCAGCAAGGTTGCCGGCAAAAACGGCCCCGGCACCGGTTTTCTGATCAAGGGCACTGCGGCCCTTAAGAACGAGGAGACCATTTTCCCACTATTGACAACACATCTTTCATGTTGTACGCGCTGATGTACATGTACAGGGAGGTAGCTCGTGAAAGCCATTACATATACAGCAGCTCGGCAAAATCTGGCAAAAACCATGGAACAGGTCTGCGAGGATCATACCCCGGTAATCATAACGCGAAAAACCAACGACTCCGTGGTTATCATGTCCCTTGAAGACTACACAGCACTCGAGGAAACGGCCTATCTTTTACGATCGCCCAAAAATACCAGGCGCTTAATCGAATCCATCAGCCAGCTTGAAGATGAAAAAGGCACCGAAAGGGATCTTGTCGAGTGAAATTAATCTTTTCGGATCATGCCTGGGAGGACTACCTTTATTGGCAAAAGACCGACAAAAAAATCCTCCACCGTGTAAATACCCTGATAAAGGATATTAAGCGTTGCCCATTTGAAGAAATTGGCAAGCCCGAGCCTCTGAACTCCACCCGCCTTTCGATTTTATGCTCAATATCTTCCACGAATCGCGCACTACCGGTTAACTGGCCGCGCTCCATTGCTGAAATTGGCTGCGATCGAGGTTGCACTATTTGTCAAAAGAGCCGCTGTGGTCCTGATCAACTGCGTATGGGAGTTAGAAGAAATTTTCCTGGTACTCGACTCCGGTATCTCGAAATCGCTGATAGTCCATTTTAAGGCGCTCGTTGGCGATGCTTCGAATCACCTCTTCCTCCGCACCGGTTTCATGGATGTCCCCGAATGCATAAACCTTGGTCGCTGTGCGGATATTGCCGCCGGAGCCTGTCAACGCAAAATCGGCCAACAGAAGGTACCAGTTCTTTCCGGCTTTCTGTTTATCCGTCTCCGCCGAAAGGGTGTCCTGACTCACGGTCTCTTTACGTAAATTGACCTCGAATTGACCTTTATTCCGGGATATGGCGAGTGCGATAAGATCCTCCAGCCTCTCCATATAACCTTTTTTGTTTTTTCCAGTTGTCACGGATTAATCTCCTTTTTGAATACATGGCATTTTACCCCAGCGCTGTCCGCAGGGCACGCACTTGAAAACGTCCCAGGTTAATGAGCAGTGTCCCCAAATCGCTTGCTTCAACTACGAGGCGCTTGTAGTTATCATGCGCGATGCATTCCCTGGTGGCGATCAACCCCCGTTCCCACCTGAACCCCTTCAACTTGTGCCGAAATGATTTCCTTATACTTTGGGTTCTTTCCACCAAGGGTAGAAATCGGGCATGTCGGAAGAGACTTTCATGGAAAACCTTGGCGGCCTTTTCTGCAGGAAGCTTTCAACCCCCTCGTGCGAGTCCTTTTGGCAGCC
This sequence comes from uncultured delta proteobacterium, assembly GCA_963704205.1. Lineage (GTDB taxonomy): Bacteria > Desulfobacterota > Desulfobacteria > Desulfobacterales > Desulfatirhabdiaceae > RAAP-1. The sequence continues at coordinate 30,150 of CAVPHN010000012.1, read as the reverse complement.
CATCCAAAAAAAGCAGCGCGAGTCGATCAGATGGACCGATTGCGGGTCAGGCTCCGCCTGCCCATGCCACAGGAGCGCCTTGCCGAGGGCCACGGAAACCGCCGAGGTGTTTTCCACGATCTCCCTCGCGATGGACATCGCCTTGTCCAGGACCTGTTCCTGCGGCACCACATGATTGAAAAGGCCGGATCCCGCCTCTTCAGAGGCGCGAAAGACTCGCCCCGTATATACCCACTCAGCGGCCTTGGAGATCCCGACAATCCTCGGCAGGAACCAGGATGAGCAGGCTTCCGGGACAACGCCGCGGCGTGTAAAGGGAAATCCGATCTTTGCCTCCTCGGAGACGATTCGCATGTCCATGGGCAGGGTCATTGTAATGCCGATACCGACCGCATGCCCGTTGATGGCCGCAATCACCGGCTTGCGGCATCTGAATACGGCAAGAGATACCCGGCCTCCGCCGTCCCGGTGTTCGGCAATACGGACTTCGTGGCCATCCTGGACGCCCCGGTCAAATGCGGAAGGGCCGGAGGAAAGATCCGCTCCCGCGCAGAAGGCCTTGCCTGCACCCGTAACGACCACCACGCGCACGGAATCATCCAGATCGGCTGCCCCGAAGACCTCGATCAGTTCGTTTCGCATGGTCGGTGTGAAAGCATTCATTTTATCCGGGCGATCCAGGGTGACGGTTGCCACACCTTTTTCGATTTCATACAGAATCTGGGTCAATTTCATGAATATGCCTTTCTTTATATGCCAAATCAATGACTGTTTTTCTTGTCTTTTAATATTTTATCAATTGGTTGACTTGCCTTATTTCAAGGCGATGGCCGCGCTGGCGGCCCTTAAGAACGGGGAGACCATTTTCCCCCTGTTGACATCGCATCTTTCACGCCGCACGTCTTGATGTACAAGTACAGGAGGCAACTCATGAAAGCCATTACATATACAACAGCTCGACAAAATCTGCCACAAACATACACATAACACAACAATTTCCATTTGCAAAATATATCGAAGATTTTCAGCCCCACGATATCAAGTGTTGCCCGTAGTCTCTGAAAAGGAGTTTTTGCTGGGTAATAACTTTTTTGTATTTTAGCCCCATTTCGTTTTTTTTCATTAAGCTTCATCGAGGGCTGAAAAAGTTAACATAGAGCCGAACGGCACGATAAAGTTCCCTTAACTGGAGGTAGGCTCCTTCTCCTTCAAACCTGTCGTAACCGACCAACTGCCTTACCACCACACCATTTTTCTGCTCCACAGCCATTAAACACTTGAGCCCGACAGCTCCCGAACGCTTGTTGCTTTCCATTGGACACCTCATTATATCCATAGCTATCAGGTTTCAAGTCATGCAATAAATAACACGATTGCAATATTTATCGTGCTTATTATTATAACCAGCAAAATTTGTGAGCTGTCAAGAAAGTTTTGGATGCTTTGCAAATACCATCGGATATGCTAAAAATAAGAGGATTCTGAAAATGATGCGAGGAATGATCATGGGAGAACCCAAAAAACCGAATATCAACTGCAACAGGTGATCATCATGCCGCCTTCAATAAGGAATCGATCTGGCCAGGCAATTAATATCTCAGCGAAAAATGAGACCAATTGTCTAAATACGCAGCAACTGGGCCAGCTGGAACAATCATACCGCGAATGGGTGGAAAGGCCGCTGCGATCAGATATTTCTTTATCACGCAAGCGTATCCTGCTTATATTTCTGTTAATCCGTTATACCGGAGCCAGGTTGAACGAAGTCCTGGCACTAAATCCCCTTCAGGATATTGACCCTCACCGTCAAGTGGTATGCTTTGGGAAAACCGGGTCTGAGAAGAGTCATAAAATCCGCCAAGTCCAGATATCGGAAGCCCTATCCAATGAACTCCGGGCTGCCATAGGCGATCCTTTGCTGAAGACTGACTCAAGCCATTGGTTTCAGGTTGATCCTGGGCATGTCCGCCGTAAATTCTACGAGCGTGCAGCATCCTGCGGCTTTCTCCCGGCGCATGGCGCTCCGGATGCCATCCGGAAATCCCGGGGCGTGGAGATGATCCGGAACAACATGCCATTGCCGGTTGTCCAGCGGATGCTGGGACATTCGACTCCCAACCTGGCCGCATCCTATGTTGAATTTTCCGATGAGGACATTCAGCAGGCAAGCCGGTTCTTCATTGAAAAAGAGTCGCTGCGAAAAACCAGCGCACGCAACATTTTTTTCGGTAAAATCCGTGCGATTCAACCTGGCGATATTCAGTCAAAAATCGACTTGATCACCATCTCCGGGGCTTCCGTGACAACCGTTATCACCAACGACAGCCTGGTAAGGCTGGGATTGAAAATTGGGTCGCTGGTCACCGCTGAAGTCAAGGCCCCCTGGGTGATTTTAAAAAAAGGCAATGGTGAGCCGGACTGTACGGCTGAAAACCGGTTTCAAGGCATCATATCCAGAATCACGGAAGGTAAGATCACAACTGAATACGTGGTTTGCCTTGAGGACGGGACAGAGCTGTGTTCCGTCGTTACCCGGGAAAGCGGTGAACGCCTCGATCTTCAGAAAGGAGAGCACATCTGGGTCTTGTTCAACTGCTTTTCCGTGGTGCTGCATCAAGATTGACATATAAAACATAATATTGTCTCTCTGGATCTTCGAAAATGTCCGCAACCCGTTGTGTTTGAAACAGCGATGCTCGGGCTGATCCATCTGGATGTGATCAGCCAGGAGAGAGGTTATGTTCCTATGGCGGGCAACTGAAGCATTCTTACATGCCGGGGGGCTGCTCATTAATACGGATCTCTATGCAAAGTCTTGCCGCTACAAATAATTCGATTCACCAGGCCATCCATACGACGGCAGATGATGTCCTGACCCGGCTTTCAGGCGTGGAGTCCATGCCGTTGCGGCTACGAAGATCATTGATAAATCCGGAGCGCGTCGCGCCATTCTGGAAGGAGGCGGAACACCGCATTTCTTAAGTTGCGGATGCAAATATACCTTGACGAGCCAGGGAAAATCATAACAAATGATAGTATTTTCAAGATGACAAGGACCGGATGTCCGCCAACTTGAGCTGTGATTCATCTGTTCACACGAAAAGACTATTGGAAAACAGGTGATGCAACTGCATCTATTTTAGGGGGTTATTATGTTCGACACGAAGATTTTAGATGTTTTGGGAATTGAGGAAAAGAATTATGGCATGTCCACTGGATTGGAATGGTGTACAACCACGGATCGAGGTGAGCTGAATATTTTTTCACCGACCGATGGTCGGAAGATTGCTTCAGTATATCAGGCCTCTGAAGCCGACTATGAATTTGTGGTAAAAAAGGCGGAAGAAGGGTTTAAATACTGGCGCAAAGTTCCTGCACCCAGGCGTGGTGAAATTGTACGGCAGGTAGGAAACAAACTGCGCGAATTCAAGAATCCGCTGGGCAGCCTGGTTTCTTACGAGATGGGAAAGTCGCTGCAGGAAGGCTGGGGCGAAGTGCAGGAAATGATCGATATCTGCGATTTCGCAGTGGGTCAGTCGCGGCAGCTTTATGGGTTTACCATGCATTCTGAACGCCCCTCGCATCGCATCTATGATCAATATCATCCGCTTGGAATTGTTGTAACCATTTCCGCATTTAACTTCCCGGTAGCGGTCTGGTCCTGGAACGCCATGATTGCGGCGGTATGCGGCGACGTGAATATCTGGAAACCTGCCTCAAAAGTGCCGCTGACGGCAATCGCAACCCAGAACATTTTGAGCAGCGTCCTTAAAGAGAATAACATTCCCGAAGGCGTGTTCAATCTTATCATCGGACGCGGCAAGACGATCGGGGAGCAGATGCTCAAAGACAGGCGCATCCCCTTGGTATCGCTGACGGGTTCAACCCGGGTCGGCAAGCATGCCGCCAGTGTGATCGCCGGACGTCTGGGCAGATACATCCTGGAGCTGGGGGGGAATAACGCCATCATCATCACTCCCGGCACCAATTTGAAGATGGCGATTCCATCAGTCGTGTTCGGCGCGGTCGGTACGGCGGGTCAGCGCTGCACGACGACCCGCCGCCTGATCATTCATGAATCGATTTATGAAAAAGTGAAAGCTTCTCTGATTAAAGCCTACGGCAGCCTGCGCATCGGAGATCCGCTGGATGCAAAAAACCATCTGGGTCCGCTGATCGATCAAGGTACGGTTGCAAACTTTCTTGAAGCGCTTGAACGGATTAAGGAAGAAGGCGGCAAAGTGATTTCCGGTGGCGAAGCGTTGAACGGCCCCGGCTTTGAATCGGGCTGCTACGTGCGGCCGGCGATTGTTGAAGCCGAAAATCATTATGACATCGTACAGGAAGAAACCTTTGCCCCGATCCTTTACCTGATCCGGTATAAAGGGGACGTTCAAGAGGCCGTTGCCCTTCAAAACGGTGTGCAGCAGGGACTCTCGTCATCCATTTTCACCGAAAACATGAAAGAGGCCGAAATTTTCCTGTCGCACTGGGGATCGGATTGCGGTATAGCCAATGTGAACATCGGCACCTCGGGGGCGGAGATCGGCGGGGCATTCGGTGGTGAAAAAGACACCGGCGGCGGCCGCGAGTCCGGTTCGGACGCTTGGAAAGCCTATATGCGGCGTCAAACCAATACCATTAATTTTGGCGACGCGCTGCCATTGGCGCAGGGTATTAAGTTTGATATTGAATAGGGCGGTTGCCTCCAAAGGCTGGACAGCCGGAGGGGGCAGATAGGCTCTACGCCGATTCACATCACGTGCATGAGGCTGTTCAACAACGCGATGTCGCTTCCCACCTTGATCTGTCCATGAACATGCGCAAAATCCGCAAGTTTGTGTTTTCTGTGATCCACCAGAATCAACTGGGCGCCGTTCTGCACCGCATTCTTCAGAAATGTCGCGGCAACCGGATGCGCTTCGGTCATATTGGAGCCGATCACCGCGCGGAAAAGCTTTTGCATATTATAGGAATCTTCATTGATGCTTCGGGCGCAGGTGGTGCGAATTTTTTCCGTATCCCAGGATCTCCAGACTGACCGCGCTTTTTTTCCACCAGCGCACCAGTTGGACAGACCTGAACATCATTACTGGCCTGGACACATCGGCCACACAGAATGCACCTGGAAAAATCCCGGATAATCAGAGGATTTACAGTCTCTGCAGGGTATTGAACCGGTAGATGCTTGAGACGGCCGGCGTTCACCTGATATTGAAAAACCAGATCCTGCAGTTTGCAGTCACCCCAGGCCGGACACAGTTCCGTGGTGCCTTCATCATTCTGAACGCGAAACTGTAAACCTGTCCAGTCCTCTCCGCCGGCATTGTCGATCGCGCAATTGTGGTTCCCGGAGGACAGCAATAACTCCAAAACCATTTTCCGGGCAGAAACGACTTTGGCAGAATAGCCCTGTTTTATCGTTATGTCATTATTGACATAATAATATATTTCCGTTACAAAGCCAAAAGTCTTTTGTTCGCGACATCCCCAATATTGAATCCAATAAGGGATGGCCATGTTAAATCGACAGGCATGGTTTTACAGCATCCGTCAGTTCATGCCGATCAATGATGGGCACATACAGACAAGGAGGTTTTTATGAAGGTCAGAAGGTTGTTTTTTTGGCGAATACTGGTTGTTTTGTTACTGCTGCCCGGGTTATCCGTTCTGCTCCATGCACAGGAGAATTGCACGGAAAGCTATGGAAGCGGTGCCCAACGCTTCAGCCTGGCCACTGGTAGTCCGGGAGAGCTCGGTTTGCTGAAGGCACTGGCAGAGGAATTCAGCCGGGAAAAGAAAGCCTCCCTGTGTTGGGTAAAAGCCGGCTCCGGAGACTCCCTGAAGATGCTCAAGGAGAAACAGGTGGATGCGATCATGGTCCATGCACCGTCTGCGGAAAAACAGGCCGTGCAGACAGGATGGGCCATCAAGCGGACCCTTATCGGCTCCAATGAATTTTTTGTTGTTGGACCAGTTGAAGACCCTGCCGGTATTGCCTCGGCTCAAAACGTCGCCCATGCCTACCGAAAAATCGCGGAAACCAAAGCGCCGTTTCTTTCCCGGGGCGACAATTCCGGAACCCATAAAAAGGAGCTGGATATCTGGAAGGCATCGGGCATAACGCCTTCCGGCGACTGGTATGTTCTTTCCAAGGGATTCATGCTGGACACCTTGAAAAACGCGGACAGCCTGGGCGGGTATTTCATGACCGACAGCAGCACCTGGATTGAGGCGAACAAAAATTTGAAACACTTGAAGATATTGTTTCGGGGTGATCCGGTCATGATCAATACCTATCATGCGCTCTGCCAGCCCGAAGGCGCGACGGCCGGACAGTCTGCCGCCTCTCAATTCGTTGATTTTGTGGCTTCTGAAAAAGGGCAGGTGGTAATTCGAAATTTCGGAAAAGATCGCTTTGGAGAAGGCTTATACAACGACGCTGAATATGCCAGAAAGTATGATCACTAAACACATGAGAAAGGAGCATGAAATGAGAAGAAAATTATTATGTGTTGTTATGGCCGGATTATGTTGGCTATGGGCGGGCAGGGCGGATTGCGCCTATCATCATCAGGGGGAAATGGATTCATCCGTGTTTCTGGAGGCCTATCCCGATAAAGCGGGAACCAAGCTGGACAGCTGCACCCTGTGCCATACCGGCGGCAAATATGTGAAAAATGGCAAAGAGGTTAGCCTGGGAAGCTGTCAGTGGTGTCATTATTCCTATGGATATGACAAATCCGGCGATATTACAAACACACTCAATGCCTATGGGAAGGATTATTGGACGAACGGCCGAAATGCGGCGTCGCTGACTGCTATCAACAATATGGATTCAGACGGCGACGGCTACTCCAACAAGGAAGAGATTGCCGCCGTCAGATATCCCGGCAACCCGGGCGATGATCCCAGCAAGGTAACGGCTCCTTACAGAATCTATTCCAGGGCCGACCTGATGTCGCTGCCTCAACACGCCCAGCTTCAGTTGATGAACACCCATAAATCTTCCGACTCCTACGCCCAGTACAGCGGCGTCACAATGCCGACGCTGCTGGATTCCGCGGGAAAACTCCCGTCGGCAACCGGCATTCTTGTGTATGCTCCGGATGGCTGGTCGCAGTACCATCCGCTTGAACCGGACGACGATCCGCTTCTCTATCATGTTTACGGTGCATACAGTCAGGCGGACTTCTATTATAATCCGGAAGCGGACATTGCCGTAAATCCGACGAATGGCTGGTGTGATTACAGTTCCCCCTCATGCCAGGGCCTTACTCACGGAAGTCCGATTGTTAATCCTTCGGGACTACAAATGCTTCTGGCGCTGCTAAGAGATGGCGAGTCGCTGGTTCCCGGGCAGCTAACTGCCGACAACAAACTGGACGGGGAAGGGCCCTTCCGGGTGGTTCCGCCCCAGAAAATCCCCGGACCGCCGGATCAGCGTTCGACAGCCACCAATCAGAATGTAATCTGGCCGTTTGATGAGAATGCCGATCACAGCGCCGGGTTCTCTACCCGGACAGCCACCCTCATCAAAATTGAGCCCTTGCCAGAGGGAACGACGGATGTGGACACGCTGGAAGCCGGGTGGAATTTTGTTGATGAAGAAAAGTTGATCGTCTATGGTGCCATAGATCCATTGCCGAATATCCTGGAGAAGATGAATACCCTTATCGAAATGCTGGCCTCGGCCGGAAAAGACGATTTCAGATATTCCCGCCAAAAAACCCTGTTGATACACAAGGCAAGAACGATCAAAAGATTGTCGGCTTTTGGACGGATAGATGCGGCTCAATCCAGGCTGGAAAATGACTTTCTGCCCAAAACGAATGGATGCCTTGCTACAGGTTCTGCAGATTCGGATGACTGGGTATTGGACTGTGAACTGCAAAAGCAGATCGGCTGGATGGTGAACGAATTGACCGTTTTTTTCAGAATTATGAACCCGTAACTTTCATCATATAAAATATCTAAAGGAGACAGGAAATGAAACGTTATTCAATTGCAGTATGTTTTTCACTGATCGCTGTTTTTCTGATTTTATCCCAGACTTCCGCAATTTCACAAGACAACAAGTTGCTGCGGATGGCCACCACCACCAGCACGGACAACACGGGGCTGCTCGATTACCTGAAGCCTTTTTTTAAACAGGAAACCGGCATCGAAGTCCAGTGGGTGTCCACCGGAACCGGTCAGGCCCTCAAGCTGGGAGAAAACTGCGATGCGGACGTGCTGCTGGTCCATGCGCCGGAAACTGAAAAAAAATTTGTTGCTGACGGGTTCGGGATCAACCGCCGGGAGGTGATGTATAATGATTTTATCATCATTGGCCCGGCAACGGATCCGGCCGGCGTCAAAGGCAAAACCGTCAAGGACGCCCTGACGGCCATTCAAACCAAACAGAGCCTGTTTGTCAGCCGGGGCGACAAGTCCGGGACCCACATTACCGAAATGACATTATGGAAGGGAAGCGGACTGGCAGTTCCGGACAAGGACGCCTGGTACGTTCAGGCCGGCCAGGGAATGCTTGCAACCATCCAGATGGCGGCCGAACGCAACGGCTATACCATGACGGATCGGGGAACCTATATCAAGTATGAAGATACCCAGAAGGGAAATCCGCCCCTCAAAATCCTGGTTGAAGGGGATGCGCTGTTGAAAAACCTTTACAGCGTCATCGAAGTGAATCCGGCAAAATGCACCAACGTTAAATCCGATCTGGCCAAAGCTTTTTCAGAATGGATGGCGCTTTCGTCCACGCAAAAGCGGATTGCGGAGTTCAAGCTCTCCGGAAAACAGCTTTTCTTTATCCAGGCCAAATAAGAGCGTCATAAAATCAATCACACAAAAGCAGGAAAGCTTCCATGTTAATAAGACAGGGCTAAAGGAGGGAGACAATCCCTTTAGCCCTGTCTTCCATTTTGAACTGACACTTCAGTGTATCCGCTTACCGGAAAGGAAACAGCTCGGAAAGATTCAGCTCATCCCCCGCGCCTGAGTGAAATCTCGTCAATCCGCGCCTCAGAGATCTTTTCATTTTGCTGGTCTTTCTTGGCCTTGGCTTCCTGGACTTTCTTCATAAGCAGCTCGATGTCACAGGGTTTCATCAGATAGTCGAATGCCCCCAGTTTCATGCCGTCAATGCCGGTTTCAACCGTGGCATGGCCGGTCAGCATGATCACCTCGATCAGGGGATGGGCTTTCTTGATGGCTCTCAGGGTTTCAATGCCGTCCATTCCCGGCATCTTGACATCAAGGATCACGACATCCACCTGATCTTCCTTGTCCAAGTTTCATCAGGGCTTCAGGTCCGCTGTGGGCCGAAACAATGGTCAGATCCCGCTTGGCCAGTCTTTTTGTCATGGTCTCAACAAAAGGAACTTCATCATCCACTAACATGATTACAGGTTTCATCAGAAACACTCCTGTTATGAATCGATTAAAAAAATTGCTGTATTATCGGTATGCCGAAGCCTCTTTGATTATTTGAGGGTGATCGGCATTCCCATGAGCGGCCAGATAAAAGCAACAAACACGGCGATTACAGCCAGAAGCATAATGCTGGCCAGAATACCATATTTAAAAAACTCCCCGGATGTAAACTGCTTGGAGTCATAGGCAATGGCATTGGGAGCGGCTCCGACCAGAAGCAGAAACGGCATGCCGGCGGTAACCAGTGCGGCAAAGAAAATGACTTCCGGCGCAACTTTCAGATAAGGCGCCACCACCAGGGCCACGGGAAGGGATATGGCAATGGCGGCCACGTTCATGATGAAATTGGTCATGACCAGCACAAAAAAGGCAATGCTCATGATAAAAATAAACCAGTTGGCTTTTTGAAACAGAAGCAGCCAGTTGACGGCCATCCATTTGGCGGCGCCCGTTTCCCACAGACAGAAGCCGATGCTCATGGCGCCGGAAAACAGCAGAATGATGTTCCAGGGCACATTTTCCAGATCCTCGATGTCCATGATGCCGGTGATAAAAAACATCAGGGTGGAAAGCAGAATAATGCCGGTTTTGTCAAGGGCGTTCAGGGCGGGAACAAACGATCTGAGAGACAACACCACAATACAGGTTAAGACGATGATTCCGGCCAGAATTTCATTTTTTGTCATGCATCCCAGTCTGGGCATTGAGCTGGGTTGCCCGTTCTCTTAAGCCGGGAATCACATCTTTTTCCGGTTTAAAGAAAATCATGAAAAAGCCCCACAGCAAAAAGACCATGATCCAGCCAATCGGCGACCATGTAATATGAAAGGGTGAAAAAACTGATTTCAGTTCCGATAATGTCCTTGTAAAAGCCGACTGCAACCGCGCCTCTGGCCGCGCCCAGCAGGGTGATGATGCTGCCTGCGCCCGCCACATAGGCCATGCTCATGAAAAGGCCTTTTCCAAACCGGGTCTTTTGGTCGCCTTCGCCATACAGCGAATAAATGGAAATCAGCAGCGGGTAGATGGTTGCCGCCACAGCGGTATGGGCCATGATATGGGTCAGGGCTGCCGTCACCACCATGCAGCCCAGATAAATCATGCTGGTTTTTTCACCCACGATCATCAGCATCCTGTACGCCAGACGTTTGGTCAGGCCGGTTTTCGTGAATACCAGGCCGATCATGATCGAGGCGAAGATAAACATGACGCTCGGGTCCATGAAGTCTTTAAATGCTTTTTCAGCAGGCCGGATCAGAAACAGGGCCTGAAGCACGCCGATTGCGATACTGGTGACGCCGATCGGCAGAACTTCAAACACCCACCAGGTTCCGGCCAGCAGAAATACGGCAATGGCGCCTTTTGCCCTCACGGCTGAGAACAAATTTTTTCCCCAGCGGATCAAAAACATCCGGCCAGGGGGGGGAATAGTAAACCAGAGCAAACAAAGCGATTCCCAGCATCATGAACATGATGTTTTTCCAATCCGTGCTTGACTCTAACACATCGGTATTACTCATAAAAAACTCCTTGTGATTGGTGGCGAAAAATATGTTCCATCCTGTTAATGACAGATAACCGGTAACGGTTTACCGGATGTCGGTTGCATATCGAATTCTGATCCCGTGATCATTATCAAATCCGGCATTGTTTCATAACATGGAAAATAGCGGCAAACACGTCGGTCAGTTTCAGCACGCCCACAATCTCTTCATCCCGGGTTACCAGCAGAGACTGGTGCTGTCCCATCACCAGTTGATGAATGGCTTCATCCAGCGTCTCGTCTTCGGATACATATTCGCCCTCAGTCGGGGTGTACATGAAATCGCGTACAATTTTCTGGCCGGCGGTTTTGCATATGTCTTTCATGGGGCTATCAAACAGCTTGATACTGAACCTTGAGCGATTTTGAGAATTGCTTGCTCGATTCCATGGCGGGACAAACCGTCAATGCCCTGCATTTCGACGTATTTGGGTTCAAGTGCCCTGAGAACATCGAGTTGGCTGATTTTGCCGATGACTTTTTTCTCTTTATTCAGGATCAGAATCGCACGGTGCTGCATAAGGGGTGTTGGAATATTTCATCTGAGCATTTTCAAGAGCCATAACCGCCTCAAACAAAGTGGTGTCTTCATCCACGGTAGCATATTCGGACAGCGGAACCATCAAATCCTTGACATTGTATGTCTTCATTCATTTCCTCCTGTAAATTCAGTTTTTTATTCCTGATGATCGTTTCCCTCCTGCGGGAAAGGCAAAGTGATCCGTATATGGATTTAACCTGTCAGCGTCTTTTTTGCATGTTTCCATTTTATGTTTTCGCTGACGTGCAGCGGTGATTCGCGCTATCAATGTTTTCATGTCAAAGGGAATGTGCAGGTCATCAAAAGCGCCAAGTTTCATGGCCTGGATGGAGGCAAATAGTGATGGGGCTTCGGCGGGGGTCATAAGAATCACTTCGGTAAGAGGCTCATCTCTTTTATGGACTTCAGCAGCGTCAATCCCCCTTGTTTGAATTCCCGCATTCCCAGAAGCACCACATCGATGTTTTTGGGTTGAAGAATCTGTCTGGCTTCGGCCTCCCGGCAAGCCTCGTAAACCTTGAAATTTTCCATGCGCAGGCGTTCGGCAAGATGGCGGCGAAAGGCATCGTCAATTTCAATAATCAGCAGTGTTGTCTTTGAATCCGGCAAAACCATCTGCTCCATGCAACAGGCGCGTCACAAATACGCCGATGAACACCCTCTGAAAAAGGATGTTTAGTATATACGTGATAATTTCATCTGATACTAGCAAGGTCTGTGCCATGCATTTATTTTGTGTCAATTCAATATTATGAAGAAACGTGTTGAGAGGGAAATGGTTTCATGGCACATTTTGAAACAAAATGGGTCATTTTGAATAAGACATTATGACCCATTTTGAGACATTGTGAAGATTTAAATTCACCAATGCGGGTCTTTTTGATGACAGTCGATTTCCCATCATGAAATTTCGGGAGGTGTTATATGGAAGAAGTCAAAGCGCGGGGGGTAATAATTGCCTATCTCGGATCATGCAAAATGGTTCCAGACCGAAGCGAGCCCTTTGTGAAAGCTTCGAGCACACGGTCGCAGGCGCCGATAACTGAGTCGAACACATTGATTCGTTTCCATGTAAGATACTGATAGTATTCATCCTCTATGCCGCCACAGATGACCGTCTGAATATGCGCGGTAAGAATCATATGGCAAAGTTCTTCAGCAGAAGCCCGAGGCAGCACCATGGTATTTTCATCTTCTATCCTGTTCTCAGGCCCGACGGAAGCAATGTAAACTTCAGTGGTCAGATCAAACCGGGGCGCCACATCGTTTCCATGCAGGCAAATCAGAACTTTTTTATGCATATGTCAGCCTTTTGAAACTATAGAAAACAGGCAGAAGTAAAATCGTTTACCTGGCTTTTTTTCCTTTTCGGCGGTTATGCTGAGCGGGACAACCCATAACACTTCATTTTCCGCCACAACGTACTTCTTCCCCAGCCCAGGCTCTCGGCAGTCTTGCTTCGACTTCCCCTGGCCTTTAACAGTGCATCCATGATCATGGTTTTCTCCGCTGAAGCCCAGTCTTTATCGGGTTCTCTGGTCTGGGGTTCCGAAGTCCAGTGGGAGCCGGGCTCCTTTTTGTCTTCCGCTCTTTCCCAGTCCAGGGCATTGGGGTCGGTCAGGTAGGCCGGCAGATGTTTAAGCAGGATCAGATCTTCATCGCAGATATTAACGGCATATTCTACGATGTTCCGGAGTTCCCTGACATTGCCAGGATAGGTGAAGTCCAGAAGCAGGCGAAGCGCTTTACTGGAAAATCCCTTAATGGTTTTTTTTAATCGCGTCAAATAGGAGCGCAGGAAATGATCAAGAAGAAGGCGGATGTCATCTCCCCGCTCTCGGACAGGTGGCAGATGCAGGCGCACGACATTCAGTCTGAACAAGAGATCTTCCCGAAATCGTCCTTCCCGTACCATCAAGCCCAGATTCCGATGCGTTGCGGCAATCACGCGGACATTGACCTGGAATTCCTTGGTACCTCCCAGTGGGAAGACGACCATGTCGTCCAGGAAGGTAAGGAGTTTTACCTGAAGAGAAAGCGGCAGATCTCCGATTTCGGTCAGATACAGGGTGCCATTGTGCGCCAGGCGAAATCTTCCGGGCTTGTTTTCAAACGCTCCGGTAAACGCTCCTTTTTGATGACCGAAAAGCTCGGATTCAAGCAAGGTTTCAGGCAGTGCCCCGCAATTCACCTTGATAAACGGGTTTTTCCCCCGCTGTGATCCATGGTGGATGGCCTCGGCCACATAGTCCTTTCCGGTGCCTGTCTCGCCCGTTATCAGCACAGATGAATCCGATTGAGAAATCACGGGAAGAACACGAAAAATCCTTTCCATTTGAGGGCTGCGGCCAATGACTTGACCAAAGGCATAGGCTTGCCCCGTTTTCCCGTTGAGGGATTTTAAGATCCGGATATCCTCAACAGCCTCCAGATATCCCATGGTGCGGCCGTTAATGTCCCGGATCACAGAAAATGTGATACGGACGGGAATTTTCTGGCGATCCCGGTTGACGATATTGGCTTCCATGCAGACGGCATCGGCCGAATCGTGAATAGAAAGGGCCGGGCAATTTTCAAGGCAGACATTGCTTCGAAGTATATAGGCGCAGGGAAGTCCCTTGATTTCCTGCCTGGAATAACCGGTAAGCCCCTCGAGTGGTTCGATTGAGAAAAACGATCTGGCGGTCTTTATTGAGGACGGCCAGTCCCAACGGGATTTCATCCAGAAAAGAGGAAAAAGCCAGTGGATGATCGAAAAGACCGGCAATCTTTGCCAGATAATTATACGGATTCTGATGGTCTCCCATTTCTACCCGTCGGTGACCTGTCTGGTTTTGTGTTTATTATTCAGCTTTAGGAGATGCTATCGCAGAAACCAGTGAAAAGCAATTACGGATGAGAATATAGAAAAGAATACGTATTGGCTTTTTGAGTCAATATGGTTATGGTAGCTCAGGATAAAAACACAGATCTTATGTTAACCGACCAAAAGAAATCTGGCTGCCAGAACAAACAGAGGATAAAAGGAAATGAAAGCGAAACATTCGGGCAAAAGCAACAATAGATTGGTTGTCTCCGCCGTTTTGGTTGCATTTTTGGTGTTCGTCACATGGTTTCTATACTTGAAGCCGAAAATGGCGGATATTCTGTTTGAACCGGTCTTTATCAATGATGTCAAGAAAGTCCGGCTGGTGTCCGAGATGCGGGTAAAATTGAACGCATCTGTCGAGGCGGAAAAAAGCGCTGTCCTGGCTGATACCGATGATGCCTCCCACGCAAATGCCGACAAGGCGACTGCAGCTTTCCGACGAGTTGAAGACGCCCGGCTTAAAATCGGCGTGCTGATTGAAGCGGAAAAAATGGGCCGGGAGGTGGACCTCTTCCGGGAGTTCAGCGCCTGCTGGGAGAGGTTCCGGCAAATTGACCAGGAGTTGCTGCCGCTGTCCGTATTGAACACGAACCTGAAGGCATACGAGCTTTCGTTTGATTCAGCGCAGAAAGCTGTCAAGCAATTGGAGGAGTCCCTTTGCGATCTGATGAACAGCGACGATTCATACGATAAATCCTGTGGAATCATAAGATTGTCTCAGCGGACGCTGTCCGCCGCGCTTAAAATCCATGCGCTTCAATCCCCCCACATCGCCGAGAGCCGGCAAGAGAAAATGGACGAGATTGAGACTACCATTCAAATGCAGGATGCGCTGATCAACCGGTCTTTGGATGCCCTGTCGTTTTTGATGAATCCGAAAAGCAAGCCGCTGATTGAAGCGGTGGGTGCGGCATATGCCGAGTTCTGGCGGATCAACACGGAAGTGATGAAGCTGTCGCGCCAGAACGACAATGTCCGATCCCTTGCACTGTCCCTGGGTCAAAAACGCAAAACCACTGTTCAGTGCCAGGAGATTCTGGCGGCGCTCGAGGAAACCATTCAGAGCAAGGTGTACAAGGCCACAAGATAGCAGTTGATGTGAAAATGCAGCAGTCGGAAGCCGGAATTCAGTTTTTTGGGCAGCCCGGATTCCAGGTTAAGCCCGGAATGGCGGACGGTCGTTTTCATGGCCGGCGATTCATGATCATTTGTTTTCATTCAAGGCAATCAGCGGCGCATCGTAGGTGCGAACAAAATCCGGAAAACGCTGGATCAGCCGGCAGGTCCCGGGGCCGGGCTTTCCGTTTCCAATGAAGGTGTCGTCTACTTTGACAACCGGGACGATGCCTTTGTTGGTGCCACAGATGAATACCTCATCGGCCTCAAGCAGTTCCGAAAGAAAAACATCCCGAATTTCAACTGAAAAAAAAGATCGTGCCAGGTCCAGAATGACCTGCCGGGTAATTCCGGGAAGAATTCCCCGTCCCGGGGTGATCAGGCGGTCGCCTGTTACAGCAAAAATATTGGATGTGGTGCCTTCAAGCACCAGTCCCTGAGGAACCGTATAAATGGCTTCCTGGGCGCCTCGGTTGCGCGCGGTTTCAAGGGCAAGGGCCGCCTGAACATAGTTGATGCTTTTTGCGCCGGCCAGGGCTCTTTCTGCCATCTGGGTAATGATGTGAATGCCATCGCTATACCACCCTGCCGGCATGTCGGGAAGCTTCGATACCATAATGATCAACCGGGGATTCCCCTGGGGATTCATGAAATCCCGGCTGGATCCGCCGGTAACGATAACCCGGACATTGGATTCCTTGTGGGAATTGCGGCTGAGCGTTTCCATGACGAGCTGAGCCAGCGCATCCATTTTCCAGGGAAACTGGAGCCCGATTTTCCGGGTGGAGGCTTCAAGACGCTCCAGGTGGGCCTGCAGACAAAACGGTTTGCCTGCATAGGTGCGCATGAAATCAAATGCGCCCAGGCCCCGAAGAATGACCAGATCGGTTACGGGAAGCACCGCTTCATCAGCGGGAACAAACTTGCCATCGACATAGTAAATATCCACTGAGGCTGCTCCTGTTTTAGCTTTTTCTGCGCTTGAATGGCAGCAGGGTCTTGATTTTTTCAAACAGGGATTTTCGCAGTGTGATTTTAAGAAATAAATCTCCGGAAGGCATTCCGTTTTTACCTTCTTCCCCCATTCCCGCCAGCCGGATTTTCTGCCCTTCACGCGTTCCGGGAGGAATTTTCACCACAAGCTTTCTGCCATAGGCCCGAAGATGGTAGGCGTATGGACCGCCAGTATTCGCCAGAGATGGATCGATGCGGATGACATCGTGATAATCGGCGCCTTTTTGGGGGCGGCTGGTAGCTGCTTTCTGAAGCAGTTGCTGGGAGATGTTCCCGATTTTATCTTTGATGGATTGTTTGTTTGGAAAAGGCATTTCGCGGACTCCGCTGAAAAAAAAGCCCTGGATATTCAAGCCGGGCCGTTTGAGTTCAAATGTTTTATAGTTCTGGCCGTAGTATTCCTTGAAAATGGCATCAAATCCCCGAATGCCGAATCCCCTGGCCATTTCTTCAAATATCTGCTGGATGTCGGATCCCTTGAAAATATCCTGTTCCGAATAGGATTTGCGGAAATGCCCGTAAGCTGCATCCCCATACTGCTGCTGCATCAAATCGTATTCCTTCCGTTTCCCGGGATTGGACAGAACGGCATACGCCTCGTTGACGGCCTTCATCTGATCCGCGCCGGCCGGATCTTTGCAGCGGTCCGGATGGTACAAAAAGGCCTTCTCCCGATAAGCGGTCTTTATTTTCTGTGAGGGGGCATCTTTGGAAACCCCCAGGATCTGATAATAATCTTTCATGGGTATCATTTTTATGGGTTGATGGTGAAGCGGGGCCCGTTTCCGCAGGCCCGAGGATACGGACATCATACTCCATGTGTTTCGGTTTGTCCATAAAGGGGAAGCGGATTGATCATTTATTTTGACTCTGAAACTACTTTGTTTTATGAGTAACTCAGGTGTTTTATATGAAAAGAGTCAGGCGCCGGAAGTCGGAAATCCGACTCGCTTTCATGCTTCGTTTTGCCGGCACGCAGGGAGGCCGGCAACCTTGGACAAATGAATATTCATTAGAGAAAACCATCAAAGGCATTGTAATGATCATTGCGTTGGGTGAGAAAAAACCCCGTATCGGCCGGAATGTATTTATTGCACCCACTGCGGTGATTGTCGGGGATGTTGAAATTCAGGACGGGGCCAGCATCTGGTACGGTGCGGTGCTAAGAGGGGATATGGCTTCGATTTTTGTCGGGGAAAACTCCAATGTTCAGGACAACTGCACGGTGCATACGGATTACGGAAAGCCCGCGCATATCGGAAAGCATGTCACCATCGGCCACAATGTCGTGGTGCATGGCTGTTATATCGAAGATCACTGTCTGATCGGCATGGGGTCTCTGCTGCTGAATGAATGTCGGGTCCTTGAGGGCTCCATGGTTGCCGCGGGCTCCCTTTTGAAAGAAGGCCAGATTGTCGGGCCGTTTCACCTGGTTGCCGGCGCTCCGGCGACATTCAGAAAGGAATTTCCCCATGAGATCATTCCCAAAATTGCCGATCCCATCCAGAATTATCTGGATGCGGCACACGAACACATGACCGTCAGCCGGGTGCTCAAAGGAGGTTAGCATGAATTATGTCATCATCGGAAACGGCATTGCCGGCGTCAGCGCAGCCGAGTCCATCCGTCAACTCGACGGCTCCGGCAGTATTTTCATGATCAGTGACGAATCGGTTGAACCGTATTGCCGCCCCATGATCAGCCTTGTCCTTGAAGGGGTCATTTCCCCTGCAAAACTTCCCATTCGCGATTCCGGTTTTTACAAGGCCCTCAATATCACGCCTGTTCTGGGAAGCCGGGTCGCTCGAATGGATGTGGACACGAAAACCCTGTTTCTTTCTGATGGAAAAACCCTGCCTTTCGATAAGCTTCTCATTGCTTCCGGCGCCGATCCCCGGCCCATAAAAGCATCCGCTGCCCTGGCCAACATTTTTTTCATGCGGAATCAGCATCAGGTGCGGATGATGCTGGAGGCACTTCCCCGAACGCGCCATGCCCTGGTACTGGGTGGCGGCCTGGTCGGATTCAAGGCTGCCGGCGGACTCCTGCATCGGGGAATTGACGTGACCATGCTGATTCGATCCGGTTATCCGCTCTCCCTTCAGGTGGATGAGACTGCCGGCGGCATGATTCTGGCTGAACTGACCCGCCGGGGATTGAACGTTCGGGTGGGTGTGGAGGTCACGGGATTCAAGGGGGCCGACACGGTGACCGGAGCGTTTCTCTCTGACGGAACCGAAATATCCTGCGATCTCGTCATTGTCGGAAAAGGGGTTCTGCCGGCGCTCTCCTTTGTTCCCCGGGACCGGATACAGGTGGACCTGGGAATCGTGGTGGATGATCACCTGCAAACCTCCTGTCCCGGCATTTATGCAGCCGGCGACGTGGCGGAGTCCAGGGATATTGCCAGAAAAACCCGATGGGTGAATGCAATCTGGCCGGAAGCAGTCGCTCAGGGGCGTATCGCCGGCATGAACATGGCCGGACGCGCCGTAGTCTACAAGGGAAGCCTGAGCCGGAATGTCATTCGCATCTTTGACCTGGATATCCTGGCTGCAGGATGGGTGAATGCGCCGGATGATCCACGGTTTATGGTTCTTAGCGAACACAATCGGCGATTGAACACGTATCGCCGGCTGGTATTCGAGGGGGACCGCCTTGTCGGCGCCACCCTTGTCAATCGGATTGAAACCGGCGGGATTCTGACGGCCATGATCCAGAATGAAATCCCGGTCCGGGTTTCAAAGAAAAAGTTGCTGGAAACCCATCTTTCCCTCAAATCGTTGATGTTTTGAAAGGAGGCTATTATGAACCAGGTTATCGTTCATCCGGAACGGTGCGTGGGATGCATGCAGTGCATGGTGGCCTGCGCCACGGCCCATTCCCGGACCCATCAGCTTATTTCTGCGATCCGGGAAACCCCTTTGCCAAGGTCACGGATTCATGTGGGAGTGGGGCTTTACGACGAAGGGTTCCCCAACCGCTGCCGGCATTGCAGTCCGGCGCCCTGCATGCTGGCCTGCCTGCCCGGTGCGATCTACAGGGATGGTCGTACAGAAACGGTTCTCATCGACCCGGACCGATGCATCAACTGTGCATCCTGCGCAATGGCCTGCCCGTTTGGCGTGATCCGGTACCATGAAGATGCGTCTGCACCGCCGAAAAAAGCCGTTGCCATCAAATGCGACAACTGCATGGAGCGGCAGCAGCAGGGGCTGATACCTGCCTGTGTGGAAATCTGCAAATCCGGCGCCCTGACCTTTGAAGATTCATCGAAGGCATTGAAGCGAAAAACCGATCAGGTCAGCCAAAGCATTTCGGCAGGGTTCGATATCCCCCAGGGTTCGCCCGGCTTTACCCTGATGAATACCCTCAAACGCGCGCAAATTGCCGTCAGACAGGCGGCGGTATAAAGGAGGTCACTATGTCCTGCACCTATCATCAACAGACCATTACAGAAGATGGGCAGCTGCTGCTCAAGAAAGCACAGACGGATCAGATCGAGACTGTTTGGGACCGACATCAGGCTCAGCTCCCCCAGTGCGGATACTGTGAACTGGGGCTGAGCTGCCGAAACTGCGTCATGGGCCCCTGCCGGGTCGATCCTTTTGGCGAAGGCCCGCAACAGGGCGTTTGCGGGGCTGACGCCGACATTATCGTGGCCCGGAATCTCTGCCGGATGATTGCCGCCGGCGCCGCCTCCCATTCGGATCATGGGCGGGATCTGGTCGAGGTTCTGGCCAATGTCGCCAAAGGCCAGGCTCCGGGATATGCCATCCGCGACCCGGAAAAACTGAAAAGCGTTGCAGCCGAATACGGCGTCGAAACGCAAGGCAAAGATATTCTTGTCATTGCCGGCGAACTGGCCTATGCCATGCAGGAGGATTACGGCACCCGGATCACCGAGCTGGCCCTGTTGAAGCGGGCACCTGCAAAAAGGCGGGAAATCTGGAAAAAATTGGGCATCACGCCCCGGGGAATCGATCGGGAAACCTCGGAGATGATGCATCGCACGCATATGGGCGTGGATAACGGCTGGCAGAGCCTGCTGCTTCAAGGACTCCGAAACGCCCTCTCCGATGGATGGGGCGGCTCCATGATAGCCACCGAGGTCTCCGACATCCTCTTTGGAACGCCTTCCCCGA
The DNA here is from genome assembly GCA_963704205.1 of uncultured delta proteobacterium. Classification (GTDB taxonomy): domain Bacteria; phylum Desulfobacterota; class Desulfobacteria; order Desulfobacterales; family Desulfatirhabdiaceae; genus RAAP-1. Next base: position 9,487 of record CAVPHN010000012.1, on the reverse strand, counting down.
AGCCGACCAGCGTCAATGCCGGGGTTCTTAAAAAAGACCAGGTTAATATCGTTGTTCATGGCCATAATCCAGTGGTTTCCGAGATGATTCTGATGGCCAGCCAGTCTTCGGAACTGATTCAACTGGCGAAAAGCAAAGGCGCGGCCGGGATCAATCTTGCCGGAGTCTGCTGCACCGGAAACGAACTTCTGATGCGGCACGGAATTCCCATGGCCGGCAACCACCTGATGACCGAGCTGATTCTTTCCACCGGCGCGGTGGAGATGATGCTCGTGGATTATCAGTGCATCATGCCGTCTCTGGGAAAGACGGCTTCCTGCTATCACACCCGCATGATCAGCACCAGCGACAAGGCCCGCTTTCCCGGGAATGGAACACCGGGAATTTCATCCCGAGAATGCCGAAGAACTTGCCAGGGTCCTGGTGCGAGAGGCCATCGAAAATTATGACAAACGGGGCAAGGTCTATCTGCCGGTTGAACCGGTGAAATCCATTGGCGGGTTTTCGATTGAATCCATTGTCGGAGCCCTTGGCGGATCGGTCGCGCCGCTTCTGGATGCCATCAAGGCGGGGAAAATCCGCGGCGCAGCCGGGATCGTGGGATGCAACAACCCAAAAATACTGCATGACTACGGACATGTGACGCTGGCCAGGCGCCTGATTGAAAACGACATACTGGTCGTGGATACCGGGTGTGCGGCCATTGCCACCGCCAAGGCCGGATTCAAGATGCCGGAGGCCATTCAATTCGCCGGTCCGGGCTTAAAAGAGGTCTGCGGCGCCCTGGGAATCCCGCCGGTGCTGCACCTGGGCAGTTGCGTGGACAACGTGCGAATCCTGATGCTGGCCGGCGCCCTGGCCAATGCCCTGAATGCGGACATCAGCGATCTTCCCATCGCAGGCGCCGCGCCCGAATGGTATTCGGAAAAAGCCGTGTCCATCGCTGCCTATTTCGTGGCTTCCGGGGTTTACACGGTTCTGGGTCCCATGCCGCCCATTGCCGGAAGCCTGAATGTGGTCAAACTGCTCACGGAAGGGCTGTGGGATGCTGTCGGAGCGGTGTTTGCGGTGGAACCGGATCCGGAAAAGTCTGCGATTCTCATTCGTCGACATATCGAAGAGCGAAGAAAGGCCCTGGGGCTGGGATTCCAGACGCTTTAAATAAACGGAGGCCGACAAACCGAATCTTGACAACCCGAAAGGCTGCCTTAATTTTTGATAAGAGCTTTAGGAATGATTATCAAACATTTTGAAAGCTCGTACCCACTATCAAACAAATTCTAATAAGGAGGCACCTTATGGAAAACTCCGTGAATGAATATTCTTATATCGAGTCAGAGGAAGAACGGGAAAGCGGACATGCCGACACCCGTCATTTAAATTTTGAATGTAAAAACCCTGATCCCCATCTGGGGTGTGATCTCGGCATCGATGTTGCCGGATGATTTGATACAAAGATTCGCACATACGGATTCGGATATCAGAATCGAGGCTATATTTGATGTTTTGAAAAGCATAGCGATTATTGAGAACAATTTTAAATTCAGGCAGAAAGACCTCATCTTTCTGCCTGTTTCATTTCAGAATCCAATCCGCGGGAAGATGAAGCATGTACATTAATGGCAAGTGGGCGGAAGCCGAAAGCGAACGCAGTATCCAATCCTACCACAGGTGGTCCCATTGGGCAGGTTTCTGCATGAGACGGCTTCAAGGCTATCGACGCGGGGGGCCCCTTTCGGCGGCATGAAGGAAAGCGGATTGGGCCGTGAAGGGGTCGCGGAAGGCATTGATGAGTATTTAAACCAATTTTCTGATTTCACAAGTGTACTCTCCTGCATTAAATGCAGGATTTGTGATACCAGACATGTCAATCGAAAATGAAAGCGCTCAGCTTTCGATTACTGTAGGTATTGTTGAGCATTTTCAAGCCGTCCAGGTTTTATGAATAGGATAACATATACATGAGCAGTCTTTTCTGCTGAACGCCTCCTCATGGATTACAAATCCACCCTTAAGAAAGTGTCCATAAATTCCCTACCACTTCAGAAAGATACCACAAGCTATAAAGGAGTCATATGCCGGTGTTCCCGAAGAAGGCAACATCGGTAGCGAAGGAGGAGACTCAGGTGGTACCGTAAAACCAAGCATAGCCACTGCTCAAAATGGAGTGGCAATCGCTTTTTATTACCCGGTACCGGTACAGAACTCCGGCATTTCTGTTGAAGAAGTTTCTCGTAGATCTCGACGGTAACAGACTATAAAAACAACATTAATCAGAGTTCAAATTTCCACACCGGATTCCGACTTATAAATTAATAACTGAAACGGAACAGAACGATTTCTTTGCCTGTACCTGCACCAGTATACATATTGCCCTCTCCGGTTCCAGACACCAGGCCAACCATGCTTGACAAACTACCGGTACCGTTACTTATGGAACCAAACAATGAAAACGTCACATCTCCGTTTGTGGCGGATGTACTACTGCCCATATAAAGAAACTGTCCATTGGTTTCGAAGGTCCCTATCCCAGGTATGGTATTGACCATCTTTATCAGTCCCAATTGATATATTTCGGTGAAACTCATAGGGGGATTAAAAAATCTTGTTGTAGACGTAAATGTACCGGCCTTACTACCCCCTATATTGATATCGCCTGTGATAATGAACCCTTCTATCCAGCTGGGATCTCCCTGATGGCCACTCATAAATATGGGAGTTATGGACGTAAAAGATGTTTCGAAAATTATTTCGCTCTCACCTGCACCAATAGCCATTTGGGGCAATGAGCAGACATAGTAACAAAGCCGAACACAGAAAGATCGTTCCTCTTGTCAACATTTTGAACCTCCTTCATGAAATTAAAAGGTTACATTCTTTTGAACGTTATCCGCGTTGAGAACCAAACCCATCTCCTTAGATCTTGAAAGGTTTTCCAGCATCTCGGATTTGGACACCTCCCTGCCCAGATCGTTTCTGATAAGATAATCTGCCACATATCCAAAAGCGCTGCATGTCTCCAAGGGCACCTCACATCTCTTTTCATTCAGGTGGTGTTTTTCATGGCGGCAAGAACACAGACCAGTGGAAAATTTATTGTGTGATTCTATAATTGCCACACATGGATGGCCCATGGCCTGCCTTTTTATAATCGGTTGTACTTAAATAATCACTTTGTCATAGTTTTTATCATTTCATCTACTTGACTTACTGAACCAATGAGATGTGCCTTGAAATGGACAAATGGGGAGTACTGTTGTGTCGTGTTCATAATTTCCACCTCAGTTCCTTCAGCGACCATATATCCGTAACGTTCGCCAACAAATACACCCCAATCCTTGATTATACCTTTTTTTATATCTTGCCTAACAATCTCCATTAACATATTAAATCCAGCACCTCGCTCCTGTGAACTTACAGGTAATCTCGTCCGGTCAACCTCCCAAAGGAATAGATATTTTCCCATGATTTAATCCCTCCCGATTATTAAAGCCTTAAGTGCGTTTGAAGTGCAACAAGCCAATGCCTCAACGTCCGAAAGCAAAGAATGCTTTGTCTATGCGAGAGCTTTAGCTTTCTGTCTTTGTTTTCCGGGTTGGCTTTATTGAAACACGATAGCCCCCAAGGGACGCCATAATCCCTTGGAGGCTAAATATTGGCACCTTCCGACATATCATTTTCACAATGAACTCCTGAAGGTTAAGTGTATGGTCGATGGATTTACGGAACTGAAAAGAGAAGCGACGCTTAATAAATATTCATATCAGAAGGCGCTGGACTCCAAAAACTGGACAGCCTGAGGGGGGGGGTAAAAGCTCTATGCAGATTCATATCGTAAGGCATCAGGCTGCCTTCGCAAATGGATGAGTAGAGATCATAATAAACCTCATCCGGGGTCAGGTTGTCATTGGAACCTTTTGGCAATTAATTTGTGATATTGCCCAATCTTCGGTATGTTATGATTTGAATGCTGATTTTAGTTACGAATCATTTTAAACTTTTTATCGTTTATGTCAATAAGAAAATGGCCTCATTTTATCTGAGGGATTCTCCTAGTCGGGAGTTTCCCCTATTTGTCTTACAGGAGTGGTTGATGCGGGATTTATGTTTGCCGGATTTGCCGAAATGATTTTTCTACAATAGGGGCTTTGAAGCCACCGCTGTTTTGTATGGGTGACACCCACTTTGAAAAGTCATGCTTACTTGCATACATTCAAAAGTATTTTTTCCAGATTTTTATTTATGCATATTTCTGGTATCATTGACCATAGCCGAAGTAACCGGCGGTCGTCAAAACATTTGATCAACCCCACGAACAAAAGGAGGGTCACCATGATAATTTCACAGTGCGTCACCAATTTTTACAATTACCAGAAGATGAATGTTAAAAAAAAATACGTTGCGGAACTATGAGTATATTCTCCGAAAATTTCAAGATCATTTTACTGACATAGAGCTTTCATCCATAACATCCGATGGTGTTCTGGCTTTCATGTCCACGGTATCCGATGGGACCAAGCAGAATACCAAGAAATTACGATTCACCCTTCTTGCATCCTTTTTCAATTACATCCACAATTCCATCGATCCTGATTTTCAAAACCCATGTCACAATACGGCGCTCCGCAAACTGTTCAGAGCGGGAAAACCCATCCAGTTCAAAATCCTTGAAAAGGATGTGGTCGATGAAATCATTTTCAGAACACAGAATCCCAGGAATCGTCTTTTGCTGGAGCTGATGGCCCGTGGGTGTATGAGGGTCGGAGAGGTCCTCAAACTGACCCCAATGGATATTGAAGACCGCAAGGTTGTCGTCCGAGATCCCAAAAGCAGAAGAGAAGCCGAAGTGGTTTTCCTGCCACAGAAAGTGATAGATCGCCTCCAGAAATACGTTCGTGACAATGGCATTAAGCAGGATGCAAGGATTTTCCCGTTTACCTATGCCGCAGCCCGATTGATCGTGAAAAATGCCGGCGATCTGGTTGGCATCTATCTGAAGCCTCATGATCTGCGAAAGCACGCTGCCACATACGCGTCACGATCCGGAACCCCCCTTGAAATCGTTTCAAAGGTGCTGCTCCGGCATTCGAACCTGTCAACAACCCAGATTTATCTGGGCAAAGTCAGCGATGTTGAAGCGATACGGTGGATTGATAACCTGCATGGGTAATTCTGAAGGTGGCCGGGTCGGGGTCTCTGGCATCGGACCGGCCATTTCGAAGAAGCTGCTCATTAATCAAGAATTGCTTTTGTATCCTTAAGAATTTCCGTTTCTGAATACTTCAGTATGGGATAACAATATTGTTGAACATAAAATTAACCGGCTGGCGCGGTTTTATCGCGCCAGTCCGAGTTGAATGACGGGTTGGGGTCTGCTTGCTCATACCAATTTTTCCATTCGGATGCTGATGTCGACTAAACATGCGATGGCCTTTCGACATGTCGGGGCGTCATAGCGATGCAGCGATGTGCCGCGCGCACGCCATTCCCCATTCATTGATTGAGAAGCAGCCGGCAGTTGGGTGCGGACAAATGTGTAGTCTTGTAACGGCAGTCGGAGCAGCGCGGCAAGCGAGGTCTCACGGAGCAATTCCAAATAATTCGTAAGATATTGAAAGGTACTCACATCGGGAATCTCTAGGATTCGGTTCAGTATTGAATCCATGTCCCGCAAACCCCAATCGACGCGGGGAATGAAGCGGTCAAGACGCCCAAACAACATTGCCTTTGCGACCCCAGCCTCCATTGCGGACTTCTCGAATTCCTCTGTAGTCAGCAAGGCATCAGCATTCTTTAGTCTTTCTCGGACATCAGAGAACGAAACCAGGTCGATTAGGGAAATTTCGTCGAAGTCCTGAGCGAAATGGTCTTTGAATGAAGTGCGAAGAAAATCTTCAACATATGCCTGAAACTTTCCTGCCTCGGCCGCTGCGGGAAGATTGCCGTAATGCTTAAATCCGACACGCGCCTTGTTTAGTTCAAAGAGCTTGGCTGTATGAGAAATGCCTACACTGGCTTTCTGCAATGCCTCAATGTTTGCGGTAAAAGAAGATGTCTCTTTGACGGTGATGCTGCGTTCCTTGATTAGTGCCCATATGAACATTTCGACTGAATCTTGAAACAGCGATATCGCCATGCCACTTGACACGGGGTCGGAACGTTCAGCAAACGTCATTCCTTCTGTCATTAGTCGTTTGCACAAGAGAAGTTGTTTGACCATCGCTTTCCAAGCCCTTACTCAAGGCGCCCCATCAAGTAACAAAGCAGCTTCTGTATATCATCAGTTTTAAAAGCTACATAGAAGAATTGCGAGTTTTTTTGAATAATAATTAGGTTTGATAGAAATTATCATCACCTGCATCTTCAATTTTTTTGGTATCATTAACCATAGCCGAACTGACCGGCGGTCGTCAAAACATTTCAAAATTGCTGCTGTGTCATTCGAACCTGTAAATAAACCAAATTGATCTTGGGGAAGTCAGCGATGTTGAAGCGATCCGATGGATCGATAACCTGTATGGGTAATTCTGATAGTGACCGGGTCGGGGTCTTTGGCTTCGGGCCGGCTATTTCAAAGATCGAGTTTCCGTTCCTTATCTATCAAGGATTGCATCAGTATCCATGAGAAAACCGGCCTTTGAATATTTGTGCTTTGGATAACATAAGTATTAGTTCATTCAATCGTCATGAACACCTAAGAAGCTGCCATTGTTAAAGCTGGGAAAGATCTGAAAGGGAGGGTGAATCGGTGAAAAAAAGGTGTAGATATGAATGCTGATCAACGACAGTTAAAACTACGTTTTCCACTGCCTCTATCAAATCGATAATATTCATTTTGAAAATTGTAATTGATGATATCATTGCCTTTGGTGAATGCCTGTTTATGTCTGTTACTTTTTTCATTTGATCACGTCGACATCATCTTTCTCGATTCTATCTTCCAAGTAACATCCTATCATGAACGTATTGCTTATTTTGTAATTCCTTCAACGCTTCGGGAAGACGTGTCTTTAAAGCCTCAATTCCAGCTACTATCGCTAAGAGGTACACATCAAGGTCCTCTTGGAACAGAACAGGAATTTTCCAGTATTCAACCTCTGATCGGGGAACAAGCATGGACAGGACTGCTCCAGTCCCTGGCATAACCCCTCCACTACCTACTACCGCATGAACGGAGTTGGACATGAATGTTACTGCGCCGGCATCTTCGCCGGCCAGTTTTGCCAATTTAGCAACAAGACGGACTTTCTCTCCTGATGACTCTGCGCGGGATAAAGATCTACCCAGGGCTTCCACTTCTGCACCAAAAAGTGAAGAATTTTGTTCCAATGCACGATTCCTTGGGTAGGCGTCAAAATCGTACTTCATTGGCAACCCCTCTTTAAGCGCCCCATCCACCAGTGCCTGCGCGACTATACTGTTGTCTATGTCGCGATTGATGCGTGTGAATAAAAAACGTTTCTCAAGGTCTTGGCTGTATACTGGCATAAAAGCCTTGCTTTCCACGATAATGGTGGGAATGCTATCCATTCTCAGGCGTGCCAGAATTTCCTGTTTCTTACCCAACGACACATTCCCTTCAGCATCCTCGTTGGGGCCGATTCCGCCGGATGTGTAGTTCACTACGGCGAGCAGGCTCACAACCTGTCCCGCAACCTCAAGAGTACCTCTCCCAGTACGACGTCCTGATTCTCATCATGAATGACTTCCTCTATAAGGAAAGAATCTGGCCAGCATCGACGAAAACTATCCACCACCGCAAAGGCTGCGGCTGCCTCAATACAGACGGAGCATTCCATGACTCCTTGCCCATAAATACGGCCCAACGTGTGACAGGCCAACGACTGGCAAAAGCTTGCATCGTAACCCACAGCCCTATTTAACAACTCGCTCTCCTGTGGTGTTACTCCTCTCCGAGGCGCCGCCTCTCCGATTCCGCCCGCATGAGTGGTTAGAACAATGCGCCCGGTTATCGGATCAGCCAGTACCGAGGCAATTCGCAGATCAATGGGATATACAGTTCGAAGCAAGGAAATCATGCAGGTAAATCCGACAGAATCATCCTGAACCAACCCGGAATGGCCATGGGCATGACCGATGCCGGCATGACCCACAAGATCAATCTTTGGAATTGACCCAGCAGTAGCAAGACAGCACTGTTTTTTAATCGAAATAGATACCATGCCGTCCTATCCTGTGTATGAGGATTATTATCTTGAGGTTTTCTGTTAACACTTACTCTGATAAACGTCCATTCTTCTAATAGGAATCACATTTCCATTAATGATCACAGGGTAAGCTGTGTTAAATCACTAATTTTCTTGCGCAGCTCCAAAAAAGGCAGGGCGTCGTGTTCACGCGGTCTGGGAAGGGGGTTTTCGTGAATCGTATGGATTTGACCGGGGAGCTTGCCTTCCATGATAACTATCCTGTCGCCAAGAAATAAGGCCTCATCAATGTTATTGGTAACGAAAAGAACGGTCCGCTTCTCCATTTCCCAGATACGGAGAACTTCCTGCTCCATTAAATAACGCGTTTGGGCATCCAGTTGACCAAATGGTTCGTCAAGCAAAAGAACTTCCGGCGAATTGGCATAGGCTCTTGCAATGCCGACCCGCTGTTTCATTCCCCCGCTCAATTGATGGGGATAAGAGGATTCAAAACCCTTCAGGCCAACAAGCTCGATATATTTCTGGCCAATCACGCGACGCTCTTCCTTGGATATACCATGAAATTTGAGTCCCATCTCCACATTGGCCCGAACAGTACGCCATGGGAAAAGGCTATATGTCTGGAAAACCATGTAGGAATCCGCACCGGACCACTGACAGCTTTTCCGTTGAGTTTGACTTCACCGGTACTCGGCTCCTCCAACCCGGCAATAATTCGAAGCAATGTCGATTTTCCGGACTGGCCAAGCCCCAAGCAATACCAGAAATTCGTTTTCTCTGACGTCCAGATCAATGTCCTTGAGGACATGGATTGCTTGGGTTTCTTTCTGGATGAAGGTCTTGCTCACAGAGTGACAGGAACATTTGATAGCGTGTGCTTTCATACCTTTATATCTCTTTTCCAAGGACAAAGCAGAACCAGTTTTTCAATATGCTCCATTAAGAAGGTAATGAGCCATGCCGTCAGGGCGATAACGACCATTCCGGCAATCATCGCCGGTTTGTATTGGTTCATGCCAAGTCCTAATAAGGAAACCGATACTGCCGGATCTGCCCCCGACAAGCTCTGCAGCCAGCACACAAGACCATGCCAGACTCAATGAGATTTGAAGACCTGCAAAAATAGCAGATAAACCAAAAAAAGCCACCTCCATGATCTGTTGTCGGCGATTGGCACCCAACATCCGGGCTGCATCGTAAAAAGCCGGATCAACTAACTGTATGCTGTTGAAAGTATTCATCGGTGGCACAAAGCTGCCGATAATAATGATAAATACTTTTGATTCTTCACCCAGCCCAAACCACAGGATGGAGAG
>CAVPHN010000011.1:0-293680 GCA_963704205.1 uncultured delta proteobacterium | reverse complement strand
TGCCTCAACCGCCGATGTGTATATCAGCGGGGATCTCCGGTACCACGATGCCAGAGCTGCGGAAACGGCAGGAAAGGCATTGCTTGATATCGGGCACTTTTCGTCCGAGCACCTGATGATCGAACCGGTCTGCGACTATCTTCGCCGGCGGATATCAAGCGCTTCCTGGGAAGTTCGCGTGGAAGCCTATCAACTTGAAAAAGATCCATTTATTATGATATAAGAAAAACAGGACGATAGGCCATGGGTAATGGGCGAGAGGTTCTTGACACTTGCCGCAGCCCATAGCCCATGACCCGTAGTCCTAAATTATTAACCCCAACATTGCGGGCATAGATAGAAAGATCAGATAGCTATTCTTGTTTCACTGCAGCAGATTGAAATTGAATCTTCGAGCGTAAAAACACACCTGTGTTCCGTCTCAAAACGGCTGGATCTTCTGAACAACAGCCAGAACGCGTTGAAACAGCGCATCACGGATGAAAGTGCGAAAATTGAAGAATGGAAAAAACAGTATCGCTCTTACGAATCCGACATCAAGCAGAATCAGGTCATGATTAAAAGGAGTCAGGATCGACTGAATTCCATCAGAATAACCGGGAATATCAGGCCCTGTTAAAAGAAATTGAAGAGCTTAAGCGAACCAATGCCGCAATCGAAGATCAGATGATTGATTGTCTGAATCAGGTTGATGATTCGGAGAAAAAAACAGCGGCGACGCATGAAGAGCTTCAGTCGCTTGAAAATGATCTTCTGCAGGAACAGCAGCTCGTCGGTGTTGCAACCGAGAATGCCGGAAAACGGCTGAATGAACTGGACCTGGAACGGCAGGAAATATCCAGCAAGATTGAGGCGGATGTGCTCAAGCTGTTTCGGAAAGTTCAGTCTCAGCAAGTCAGGGGAAATGCCGTTGTTCCGGTTCAGGATGCCGTCTGCCATGGATGTTACGTCAATATTCCGCCGCAGATGTATAACGAACTTCATCGGCAGGACAACCTGAAATTGTGTCCGCACTGTCATCGGATGATATACTGGAAGCAGACGAATCATAACCAGGCCGAAGCAGACCAAACGATCGCCGGATGCACAATTTGGGTCCGGAGGAAAGTCCGAACACCACAGGGCAGGGTGCTCCATAACGTGGAGTCGCGGTAACGTGAAGGAAAGTGCAACAGAAAGCAGACCGCCCGGCGGTCGAGCTCCGCGCGTCTCGCTGTCGGGCTGGGGTAAGGGTGAAACGGTGCGGTAAGAGCGCACCAGTTCTCCGGGCGACCGGAGAAGCTTGGTAAACCCCACCCGGTGCAAGACCAAATAGGGGAGTGCTTGAGGGCGGCCCGCCTGAGCTCCCGGGTAGGTTGCAAGAGGTGTCGGGCAACAGGCATCCATAGAGGAATGATCGTTGGCCGGTACCGGGTAACCGCTCCGGAAACAGGATTCGGCTTACGGGCTGCTTCGGCCATTTTTTTAAGAGGTTAGCGAACAGGATCTATGTTGCTAATTGAAGAGCTGCGAAGTGGAAGTCGGCGGCAAACCCATACTGAAGAATATCAACATGGAGATCCCCGAAGGCGAGACCCATATCCTCTTTGGTCCCAACGGCTCCGGGAAAACCAGCCTGATGATGACGTTGATGGGATTTTCCGGCTATACCGTCACCCATGGAAAGATCACCTTTAAGGGGGAAGATATCACTCATATGCCCATTCATGAGCGGGCACGTCTGGGCATTGGCATATCCTTTCAGCGGCCGCCGACCATCAACGGTCTCAAAACCCGTGCCATCGTCGAAATCTGTGCCGGGGCAAGGCGCGGATATTGATGCGCTTGCCTCGCAGTTGAATTTTCACGACTTTCTGGATCGCGACGTGAACCACAATTTTTCCGGCGGCGAGATCAAACGCTCCGAACTGCTCCAGCTCATGGCCCAGCAACCGGATCTGGTGCTGCTGGATGAGCCGGAATCCGGCGTGGATCTGGAGAACATCGTCCTTCTGGGAGACAAGTCAACAGCCTGCTCGGAAGGGGCATTAGGCTTCCGAATCATAAACCCCAAAGGAAGCCGTTAAAAATCGGTCCAAATCCGCGCTGGTCATCACCCATACCGGTCATATTCTGGACTATATCACCGCTGACAAGGGGCAGGTGCTTTACAACGGCGTTCTCTGCTGTTCGCGAAACGCCAGGGAAATCCTGAAATGGATTCGAGAATATGGCTATGAGGAGTGTGTCCGATGTCAGATGTAGAAAATAAAGAAGTGGACCTGAACGTTCTATCGGGACGATGCCGCGCCTCATGAATATCTTGACGAATTAAACCGAATGGATGCCGGGGATGCGCAGCAGTTTTTAAATGTGGGCGTGGATCCTTTAGAAAGCGGGCGCGGGGGATCATTTATTCAGAAAGACCGATCCGTGATTCATTGTAGATCCAGCCAGCCGGGCATCGAGATCATGGGAATTTCTCAGGCCCGGAACCAGCACGAATGGCTCAAAGACTATATCTGGAAAAATGTTTCACCGGAAAGCGATTTGTTTACCAGCCGGGTAAAGGAAATGCCCCATGAAGGATACTTTATCCGATCGCTTGCCGGCGTTAAATCCAGCCAGCCGGTTCAGGCCTGCCTGTATATTGCCAGTGAAAAATTTTCCCAGCATGTTCATAACATCGTCATTGCCGAAGAAAATTCCGATCTTCACATTATCACCGGCTGCGCCACGGCCCCGCATCTTGTTTCCGGACTTCATGTGGGCGTTTCGGAATTTTATGTCAAAAAAGGGGCCAAGCTGACCTTTACAATGATTCACGACTGGGGAGAACAGATCAATGTCCGTCCCCGAACCGTGACCCGTGTGTCAGAAGGCGGCACGATTATTTCCAATTATATTTCCCTGAGACCCGTGGGTTCTCTTCAGATGTTTCCGACCACCTATCTTGAAGGAAAAGGGGCAGTGGCCCGGTTTAACAGTATTCTGGTTGCCAGCAGGGGAAGTCATCTGGACGTGGGGTCGCGTGTGATATTAAGCGCTCCCGAAACCCGCGCCGAAATCATCTCCCGCGGGATCACAACCGGCGGTACCATCATCGCCCGGGGGGATCTGATCGGAAAGGTCGCCGGCGTCAAGGCCCATCTGGAATGTAAGGGCCTGATTCTGAACAATGGCCTCATGCAAGCCATTCCGGAACTTACGGGCTATGTTCCCGGCGTTGAAATGTCCCATGAGGCGGCAGTGGGTAAAATTGACAAGCGGGAAATCGAATACCTGATGGCAAGGGGGCTTGATGAAGAATCGGCCATTTCAACGATTGTCCGCGGATTTTTGAACGTGGATATCGAAGGACTGCCACCGGCCTTGAAGCAGAAACTGGATCAGACCGTTGCTGAAACCCAGAAAGACATGATGTAGCGGCGGCCGGTCAAGCCTCCCATGCTAAACGGGTATTTACGCCTGAATCATATTTATCCCGGAAGGAGATTTTAAACGTGTCAGCTCCCTCTTGTGACATTTCTTTTATTGAAAAAACACAGTTTTTTACGCATGAACTTTTCAAATGCTGTCTGTATATTTCCAGCTTTACAACAGAGCAGAAACTCTTCACAAAAATGCTGTATTCCAAATTGACGGCAACCACCAAATTGCTGGAAGATTTTCTGGATTCTCATGGCGCCAAGAACAATAAAGACTGGTATTATTTCAGAGAACTTACAGCAACACTCATTCATCTGAGCATCGGCAGTTATTCCCAGAAACATATTTCCGGCCGTCTGGTTTTTTATGGGCTGCAAAATTCCGGTGACTTCGAAGCCCAGGGTCAGGCGACACAGGCATTTCTAAATGCGTCGTTGATGAAAATTGCGCCTGAAATCCTGGAGGAAGCCCGAAGGCTTGATATTCCCATACCTGAAAGAGGCTATGAACCGTCTGATTTTCAGACTTCGACCACCTGTGAAATGCTGGCCTCCGATGTCGATGATACGGATACGGACCAGCAGAAACAGCATATTGTAAAAATCGCCAGCGAGTTTCTCAGTATCGCCGGAAATTTTGATCAGCTGGGTTTTTATGAACCCTATGATATTCTGGAAATTCGGGCGATTGTTCCCAAAAAAATCAATGAAGTCGAAATTCGCCGTTTTGAGATGCTGGTACACAATCTTCAGTCCTCATTTGATACATATGTGATTCATGGGGGCTATCGGTTGGGAAAACATAAGCTGACTGACTTGCGCGGACATTTTTCAGTTGTCTTTCATCTGCTTCAGATGACAGGCCGACTCCTTCATCTTTATGAGCGGCATCTTCATGAAGCCGGTTATAAAAATACTTATAAAATGGTTCAGGATCGGCTTTCACTCCTGGTTGATCCGGATAACCTGCTGGACCGGACCATCAATTACGGCCTCTATTATGCCTGTCATTTCCTGAACATCGGGAAAAAACTGGCGCGTGAGATCCTGAACGAGAATATTGAACGATCTTCCATTAAAGTCGGCATTCCGGTGGCCCTGGGCTTTCACAGCCGGCCCAGCCTTCTGGTGGCAAAAATCGTTCAGTATTACGGCGGACAAGTCGAGCTTTGCCTCGGACAGGACCGCTTTGATGCCAGCAGCGTCTTGGACATTCAATGGGCCGGCGGGAAAATCCATAAGGAAAACGTTACGGAAGTGACCTTTGAAGGTGACACCCGGGCACTGGCCGATATTAAAATTCTGGCCGGGGTGAATTACGGGGAAGACACCATGGGAAAAGGGGTTCTCCTGCCGAAAGAACTGAAGTATCTGAGATAAAAAAGGCCGGATCAATCTTCTTTTAATAGAAAGTCTTTCTATGTCTGTCTCAGCCATCATCGTTGCCGGAGGAAAGGGGATCCGGATGGGCGCAGCCACCCGCAAGCAATACATGCTGCTGGCGGGCAAACCCATCTTCTGTCATACGCTGGAAGCCTTCGATGCCTGTTCCTGCATTGAAGCGATATATCTGGTGGTTCCGCCCGACGACCTTGCCATCTGCTCTGAAAAATGGATTTCTTACCTGAAGTTACATAATGAAATTCATCTTGTCGCCGGAGGCCTCGAACGGCAGGATTCGGTTTATCGGGGAATTCAGGCAGTTTCGGGGCAGCGAGGTGACGTCGTGGTGATTCATGATGCGGTTCGCCCCTTTGTCAGTTCCCGTTTGATCGAGGCCTGTGCCGCTGAGGCAAGCGTCTCGGGTGCCTGCATTGCCGGAATGCCGCTGATGGACACGGCAAAATGGGTGAATTCAGGTCAGATTGAGCGCACTCTGGATCGAAACACCATTTGGCTGGCTCAGACGCCGCAGGCTTTTGATTTGGACCTGATCCGAACCGCTCATAAAAATGCAAGACAGGATCGCTTCATGGGAACCGATGATGCGATGCTGGTTGAGCGTCTTGGACGCAAGGTCCGGATCATTCCTGGTTCCCGGCTGAACATGAAAATTACAACTCCCGAGGATATCAGCTCTGGCCGAGGGGATAATTAATCGGAAATCGTAAAATTGCCTTGTTCAATGGCCGAAATGCGGATCCAAATTACATCTGGATAATGGAGGTATTTTCATGACTGATTCTCATCCTCAACCCAGCACCCAACAGCAGAAAGATTTTATCAAGCAGCTGAAAACGACTTTTGAGAAAATGCCCCATGATATTGAGCTTTTATTGTTCACCCAAAAAGGCAAAGAAGATGCTTTTGCTGAAGGTACCCGTCAGGTCGTGCGGGCGTTTCGCGAGCTGACGCCGCGAATACGGCTGCGCGAATACGGACTTGATCATGAAATGGCGGCGAAATATCAGATAGAGCACTCTCCGACGCTCTTGATTGCACCCGACAGATACGGCATCCGCTGGCTGGGCGCGCCCCTGGGCGAGGAGGCCAGAACGTTTCTGGAGACAATTTTGATGGTGGGCTCCGGTGTGAGCGGTTTAAGCGATCAGTCCGGAAAAGTCATTGCGAAAATCGATTCAGCCCGTCAGATCAAGGTGTTTGTCAGCCCGAGCTGCCCCTACTGTCCGCAGCAGGCAGTCAATGCCGTAAAGGCCGTGGTTGAAAATCCGGATTTAATATCGCTTGAAATCATCGACATTCAGAGCCAGCCGGAAATTGCGCATCAGTATTCGGCGCACAGCGTTCCGCAGGCCTTTGCCAATGATGTTCTGATCGGCCTGGGCGCACAGTCCGAGGAAGTCTTTGCCCTGTCCCTGAGCCGCATGGAGCCTCAGACCATTTTCATTCCGGACAGCGATGCGGAACTGGTTGAAATCGATCTGCTGATAGTGGGCGGCGGGCCTGCGGGACTTACGGCAGGGATATACGCGGTTCGAAGCGGCCTGAAAACAGCCATCGTCGAGCGAAACGTCCTGGGCGGACAGGTGGCTACCACGCCAATTGTTGAGAATTATCCGGGATTTACCCATGTTGGCGGAAAAGCACTGGTGGACATCATGGTGATTCACGCCCTTGAATATGTCCAGATTTTCCCCGGTGAAGAAGTCATTGATGTGGTCCCGGGAAAATCACCCGGAACGCCATTTGAAGTCACCACCGGTCGGCGCAGATTCAAGGCCAATACCATTCTTCTGGCAACGGGTGCCAATCACAAGCATTTGAATGTTCCCGGCGAATCGCGGATGTCCGGAAGAGGGGTCAGCTATTGCAGCACTTGTGACGGCCCCCTGTTCAAGGGCAGAAAAGTCGTCATCGTTGGCGGGGGGAACAGCGCGGTTACCGAGGCGCTTTATCTGCATCATATGGGCGTTGGGGTAACCCTGATTCACCGCAGGGACAGTCTGCGGGCACAGGAGTTTCTGGTCCGGCAGCTGAATTCAAGTCAGATCCCTGTTCTCTGGGATACCGAAATTACGGAAATAAACGGCAAGGAAAGGGTCGAATCCATCGCGCTGAAAAACACCCTTACCGGTGAGACCAGTACTCTTGCCGTAGATGGCGTCTTTCTTTCCATCGGATATGAACCGGCCGTTGAACTGGCCCGCAAGACAGGGGTTGCTCTGACGCCGGACGGCTTCATTCAAAAAGACGCTAAACACCGAACCAGCGTTGCCGGGATTTATTCAGCCGGTGATGTCGAAGGCGGATACAAGCAGATCGTCACGGCCGCGGGTCAGGGCGCAGAAGCTGCCATGGCCATTTTCGAGGATGTCATCAATCCTTACTGGCAGAAGTCTTAGCCAATGATCATTTATGATTCTCCCCGGTTTCTGCCTTGCGGCGATACGGGACTCAGCGTGGAATTTTCAGATGGAATTGATCGCCTGGTGAATGACAGGGTTCAGCGCCTGTTCCGGCATCTCAGGGCAAAATCCTATCCCGGGATCGTGGACCTGAATCCGACATACCGATCGCTGTTCATCCAGTACCGCCCCTGGCAGTGTTCGTTCGAAAATCTGGTGCTTCTTGTCGAGGAAGGCCTGAAGGTCCGTGATGAATGCCATGTCCGGCAGGCGGCTCCGGTCCGGATTCCCGTATGTTATGGCGGTGCTTACGGCCCGGATATGGAAGAGCTCGCCGCTTTTCATGCAATGACCGCGGACCAGGTCATCCGGCTCCACACCGGTCCGGAGTACTACGTGTATATGATCGGTTTTACTCCCGGATTTCCATATCTCGGAGGACTTGATGAGCGGCTATTTACACCGCGGAAAAAAGAGCCTAGAAAATTGGTTTCCGCCGGCAGCGTCGGGATTGCCGATCGCCAGACCGGGATATATTCCATCGATAGTCCGGGTGGTTGGCAGTTGATCGGAAAGACCCCTTTAAAATTGTTTGACCGGCAGCACCCGGATCCGTTTTTGCTTAACCCCGGGGATTTTCTTCAGTTCGTTCCCATTACGGAAGATGAATTTGAAAGCTATTCGAATCATTGAACCCGGGCCATTGTCCATGGTCCAGGACTGCGGACGGTTCGGATATCAGGACCGGGGCGTGCCAGTTTCCGGCGCAATGGATATTCAGGCCCTTAGAATCGCCAATATTCTGACGGGCAGTCACGATGCCGAGGCCGGTATTGAGATCACCTGGGGCGGATTCCGGGCCGAGTTTCTGGCCCATGCGCAAATTGCGGTTACCGGCGCTGATGCGAAGCCCAGCCTGAACGGCCGGGCCTTTCCCTGCTGGTCCGGCATCCCGGTCCGAAAAGGAGATGTTCTGGAGCTGAATTATGCGGAAACCGGCTGCAGGTCGTATGTTGCGATTTCCGGCGGGGTGCAGGTTCCTGAAGTCATGGGCAGCAAATCCACCTATCTTCGCGGCGGATTCGGCGGACATATGGGAAGATCGCTTCGGAAAGGGGATGCTATCGGCTTCGGCCTCGGGCAGGGGGGAAATACTCAGCCTTTGCAATGCCCCGGGGACTTGATCCCGAAGTATTGCAATCACCCGGTGCTGCGGGTCACTTTGGGGCCCCAGGCTGACGCGCTGACGCCTGAAAGTTTTATCAGGTTTTTAGCTGAGCCTTTTGTTGTCACGGATCGCTGCGACCGAATGGGATGCAGCCTGAAAGGACCGGTTCTGGCGCATCGGCAAAAGGCGGATATCGTTTCCGATGGCACGGCTTTCGGTGCTGTTCAGGTCCCCGGAAACGGTCAGCCGATTATCCTGATGGCAGATCGCCAGACCATCGGCGGATATGCCAAGCCTGCCACCGTCATATCCGTTGACCTGCCGCTTCTGGCCCAACTGGTTCCGGAATCGTCCGTGCGCTTTGAAGCCGTCAGTTTATGGACAGCCAGAGAACTGGCGGTAAACGCCGAATACCGATTTCAGAAATGGATATCCCATTGTTTTTAATATTAACACCAACAGAATATTTATAACCCATATTACAAGGATTGATGACATGAAAAAACGAATCAGGAAAAAACTGAATTTAGGAGAATTTAAAGAAACAGGATTTGAGATCAGCTGGAAACCCCAGGAAGTGACGGAAGCGGAATTTGACAAATTTATATCGGATTTTCTGGATGCCATCGAGGAAAGGGGCCTGGTTTTCGGAGGCGGCTGTTCCACGGAAGAAACCTGGGAAGGCGTCGTTGCCAGAAACAAGCGCTATTCCAGCCCGGATGCCGCGGACATGGAATTTGTTTCCGACTGGTTCAAAGCCCGGACCGACGTCAAGGAGTTTACACTTGGCCACGAAATTGATCTCTGGTATGAATCCGAATGCTGCTGCGATACCGAGGCATAGCGCATGACATGTCTGCCGGACTTGACTTTTAAATGAGAAGTTTAAAATAAAATCACAGTGAACAGCAGGTTTTCGTAACGGAACACGGTGAGAATCCGTTTGAAAAGGGTTCTGATGGGAGATATCCCATTGGAGCCCTTTTTGTTTTTTATAAGGAGCTGTCATGGATATGAAGTGCATCATGGTCCGTAAATCCAGGCGGATCAGCCGGCTCGTATCCACAAAACCGGGACGCACTAGCCGGTTCAACCGTGGACAGATTACGTCTATGTGGTAAATCCTTGTCCAGCCTCAGTTACAGTATTTCATACCGTATTGCCATTTCCAGCCATTTTTAATCTATCATAAAATTAATTGACAAGTAATCCTGAAGTATCATACAGGGTCACATGTCAATTAAATTAATTTCACCAATTGATATAACGCTTCATTTAATATCCTGCTTAAAATCTCGGAAACTTGTTTTTCCGTATATCATTCAAATACGGATAATATCCAGAAACTATATAACTACTTGTTATGCGGCATTGACCAAGAGATGACGCCGTGCCCGTAGGAAGGCGGCAACCGTTGTGGCGCAATCGCCAACGCGTTCAGAGCAAGCGATTTTCGATGAACTGGCGAAGGTCTGCTCGTCACCCGGATACATTCCGCGATCGCTTATCTATGCTTTCGCGACAACATGATCCACTACTCGGGAGAGATGAAGCCCGAGGATATGCGGCACATGTTTTCCGAAGATCGCCTCATCAGAACTGAAACGTCCACCCTCATCGGGCTCTTGATCAAGAACGATATTGATCTCGGAGTACCTGCTCCAAATGTCCTCCAACAGTACATAGAAAATACAGAATCCCTGCTTAAGGAGATTCACCAGTCAATGTCCGCCGCATTTTGGGCTGGCTTGGATCCAACGAAGGTCGCGGATAAGAACTTTAATCCCTTTACAAGCGGCACAGTACTTCGGGAGCCAATCTTCTATGGCGGTGAGTCTGCATATAGTTTTCAGTATCGCGACTTATCGCCGAAGAAGTACGCGAGAGACAACGATTGGCTGACTGCCAACAAGGGCTTCTCTATTCAAGCCGCGCGCGACGTCGTGCATGCGATAGGCCGAATGCAGGACGAAAAATCAATTGCAACGCTCCGCGCTTTGCGCGGCATACCGCCCGACCAATGGACGTTCCTCCCGGGCGATACGTTCACGGCCAAGGAGGTGGCTGCATTCGCGCACGTTGATGCTTCCATAGTCGAAAAGGTGCTGACAGCGTTTGCCTTGCCAAAAGGCTAAAGAAATCCGCAGTTCAATGCGCTCCACGATTTCAACATCGCCAGCGCCCTTCCCGTCATCCCGCTAGGCGAGGACAAGTATGCCCTCTTCCATATCTACAGCTTGGTTGAAGCGCTGTATGAATCCCCGTTTTACTGGATGGGCGCGGACAAGGCCTACGTCAGTACTGCAATGCGACATAGGGGCCTCTTCACCGAGGAGTTTTCGGTTGAATGCCTATCCGCGTCAACTGTTCGGTTTTGCGGCCCGAAGATTCGTTCTTTGAAAACCTGCTTTTGCCAGCTTTAAGAACTACCCACTGCCGCGGTAATTCGGCATTTGGTAAGGCAGCACGGAATAGCAGTACTTCATCGCATGCCCGCAACCAGGGCAACAAAATTCTCGTTTTTCGGGAACTTCCGGATTTGGCTCCGAAACCACTACATCAAAGCCATGCATCATTTCTATGGATGCCCGGATATCATTAAGGGAAACGGCGCTGCATCCGTGCATGAATCCATAGTAGCGTACCTTCATAAACCCGGATGGCAGCGAATGCTGCAGGAAGCGGCTCATGAAATCAAGAGCATCGAGCTTCATGTGCCGGGTCCGTGCGCTATTTGGCTTTTTATATGAAAAAGTGACGGAGCCATCAGCCACAGCGACAATTCGATGATCGGAGATCGCCACCTTGAACACATAGCGCGACAGATATCGGATGCTCTGCTCGGCTGCGCTGACCGGCTGGATATTAACGTTCCATCCCTCTTTCCAAACACCGGAGTCAATCAGATGGATCATGCCGGCTTCGATCATTTTATCCTTGAATTTTGCACGACAAATTCTGGAGAGCGCTTTGTTGGGCACATAAAAATTCGGCCTTGACGGATGCCACTTGCTCTCGGCTTTTGACCAAGCGCCTCCGGCAACCACATAGTGGATGTGCGGGTGGTAATTCAAAGTTCTGCCCCAGGTGTGCAGCACGCCGAAGAATCCAGGCACGTCTCCACCAATGAATCTTTCATCTTTTGCCAGCTTTTTCATGGATTCGCAAGACGCCTTGAAAAGGGCATCATAGGCAATGCTCTGGTTGCTTCTGAAAAAAGCCCGAATCTTCTCGGGTACAGTGAATGTTATCATAAAATGCGGTCCCGGAACCTGAAGGCTCATCTGGTGGTTCAGCCAATCCAAGCCCTTTTGATTCTGACAAGTCGGGCAATGCCGATTTCCGCAGGATCTAAACATGTGGTGGTTTTCTCCACATCCGGTGCATTCATACACGATCATGCCACAGTCCGGCGTTCGGCACGAAAGGATGGCATCAATGACTTTGCGGTGGGTCTGGGGTATCCGCTCACCATATTTTTGAAGATATGCCGGTGAGTACTCACGAAAGATGTCTTGAATGATGCCCATTTTCAAATCCTTTCATGCTTTTGTTGATGATTTGACAGGCATCTTCCTGACCTTTGTTGGTTAGATGCAGATAGACCATGGTGGTTTCGAGCATGGTATGGCCCAGGTAGCGCTGGATGACACGGATATTGACACCCTCTTCCAGCAAATGGGTTGCATATGAATGTCTAAGAGTGTGGATCGAAACATGCCGTTTGACGATGCCGGTTTTTCCTTTGGCAGCCCGGAATGCGCCCTGAACGCTGTCAATGGCCATGGGGGTTTTTGATGTAGAAGCGTCTTGATGGCCCCTGCCCAAAGCTGGGAAAATCAGAACCGGATTTCGGTGGGTGACCCAGTATCGCCGAAGCAGTTGGTAGGTTTCATCCGGCAAGGGCACATAACGGTCTTTGGCGCCTTTGCCTCGATGAACATGAATCATCTTGCGCTTGCCATCGATGTCGGATATTTGCAGGTAAAGTGCCTCCTGGAGCCGAAGTCCGCAGGTGTAAACGGTGACCAGAAAGACATAGTTGTGGAATGTGTGGACATGTTTCAGGATCAGTCTGACTTCATCGGGGTTCAGCACGCTTGGCAAGCGGCTTTCTTTTTGCGCCTTGAGGTATTCAAAAACAGGCCATTTTCGCTCAAGCACATGGATGAAGAAGAATTTCAAACCACAGTAACAGATTCTCATGGTAGCCGGTGCCCATTTGGATTCGTTCCGGCAATATAGAAAATAATTTTTCAGCTCTTCTTCCGTGATTACAAGAGGGTCTTTATCATGAAATTCGATCAGTTTACGAACGGCCCGGGCATAGCTTTCCTGTGTGCTTTCTCCCATGCCTGCAAGTTGAAGAGCCTTAACGGTTTTGTCATACCAGGGGGTCTGAAGCGATTGTGCTTTTGTCATGATACCTCTCCTTTGTTGGGGTTGATGATTTACTGCCTGGAGAGGTATTATATCGAAATTGGAAGAACGATTTGGAAGAACTGTATAGGAAAAGAGACTGTGTGAGATGGTATGGTCAGGAATTCAGAGCACTGGATGAGGGCACCGGCACATACAAACTGCCGCGGAGCGGCTTACTTGAACATCGTATTACCAGAATAGAGATAGATAATGGCATTAAAGAACCGTGAGGATGCGGTTGGGTTGAGAATAAATTCGGAACATCGGCGAC
The DNA here is from genome assembly GCA_963704205.1 of uncultured delta proteobacterium. Taxonomy (GTDB): domain Bacteria; phylum Desulfobacterota; class Desulfobacteria; order Desulfobacterales; family Desulfatirhabdiaceae; genus RAAP-1. The sequence goes on along the minus strand of CAVPHN010000011.1, from coordinate 280,606 downwards.
TGACCGACTGCCGACTGACATCGGCGACTGGGGTCGGACCAAATCAACATATTTATATATCAGGATAATCACCAAATTTGGAAGCTATATTTTGCAGTAAATTGTGTTTTTCGGGGCCAAAAGGGCACTTATAAAGTAAGGGCAAGCAAAAAAGAGGGCAAGAGTCTTGAGATTTTACCTCAGTCGAAAATCACATTCAATGAACTGGCGAGTTGGTGTCTTGATCTTGAAGCCATAAACCACGGGATATGTTCGACCGATAAAATGCAGCTGACCTTGACGACACGAATGCGCTGATAAGTAAATTTGGATAAAGGTAAGCATGACATAAAAACAGCCCTAACGAATGTTATAATTCTTCGTAAGGGCTGTTTTTGTTATGGTGCCGAAGGCCGGATTTGAACCGGCACGCCCGTAGAGCGCTACCCCCTCAAGATAGTGTGTCTACCAATTCCACCACTTCGGCATGGAATAAGGCTGTTATTGCAAAGATAAAATCTCGGCAGCAAAAACAGCCTTGAGGCAATCATTTTTTGGGAGCACTTTCCGGCTGTGGCTGAGAAGGTGCTGCGGTTTGGGGCGTGTTCTGCGCTGCGTCTGTTTTGGTCTCTGATGCCGCAGGCGCGGATACCGGAGCCGGTGTGTTCGTCATGATGGATTTACCGGTTCGGTTACTGGACATATAGGCCAGTGCGAGCGAGGTAATCATGAAAACAATTGCAGCCACGGTTGTCGCTTTGCTTAAAAACGTTGAAGCTCCGGTGCTGCCAAAAAGGGACTGGCTGGATCCGCCACCGAAAGCCGCGCCCATATCGGCACCCTTGCCGGTCTGGAGCAGAACAATCATGATGAGCGCAACACACACAATAACATGAATAACAATCAGTAAAACGGACATGAGCTACCGTATTTTTTGGGTTAATGATGAAAATGGATGATGCTGTTGAATACTTTTGCCGAAAGACTGGCGCCGCCAACCAGCGCGCCGTCTACATCCGGCATATTCATGATTTCCGTAACATTGTCAGGTTTAACGCTGCCACCATACAGAATTTTTACTGTTTTGGCAAGCAGATTATCAAAGCGTTTTTCAATCAGGGATCGCAGAAAAGCATGAACTTCCTGAACCTGATCTATGGTTGCGGTTTTGCCGGTGCCGATCGCCCACACCGGCTCATAGGCAACGACAAGCAGGCCGGACAGCGCTTCAGACGAAAAGCCTTCTAAACCCTTTGTGACCTGTTTGTCAAGTACAGAAAACGTTTCCTTGGCTTCCCGCTGTGTTTCGGTTTCTCCCACGCAAAAGACAGGGATCAATTGATGCTCAAGCGCAGCCCGGATTTTGGCGTTCACCGATTCATCGGTATCTCCGAAAAACTGCCGTCGCTCGGAATGCCCGATGATCGCATATCGGCAGCCGATATCTGAAAGCATTACCGGCGATATTTCGCCGGTATAGGCGCCTTCGTTTTTCCAGAAAAGGTTCTGTGCGCCCAGAGCAACCGATGTTCCCTTGACGACTTCGGCAACCGGCGCCAGCGCGGTGAAGGGAGGGGCGATCATCACATCGACATTTGCCGTGGCAGTGCACTGAACCAGTTCCCTGGCGGTTTCGACAGCCTCAGCCACGGTTTTGTACATTTTCCAGTTTCCTGCAATAAGCGGCTTTCGGAGGGTCGGGTTCATCAGAGCTGTTCTCCTATCATGGCGGCAAGGTCAACCATTCGCGTGGAATATCCGGTTTCATTGTCATACCAGGACATGACTTTTACCATGTCTTGAACGACGAATGTCGAGATTGCATCCACAATGGATGAATAAGCCGATCCATTGAAATCGGAGGATACCAGCGGAAGGTCGCAATAGGACAGAATGCCGGAAAGAGATCCCTCGGCCGCTTCCTTAAGGGCGCCATTGACGTCTGCTACGGTAACGCCGGATTTTTCGATGGTTGCGACAAAATCCACGATGGAGACGTTGGGGGTCGGAACCCGGATGGCAAGGCCATTCAATTTACCGGTCAATTCCGGAAGCACCAGAGAAACGGCCTTGGCAGCGCCTGTTGTGGTCGGAATCATGGACAGGGCCGCGGCTCTGGCCCTTCGCAGATCTTTGTGGGGGAAATCGAGCAGACGCTGATCCCCGGTATAGGAATGAATGGTTGTCATCAAACCGCAGCGGATGCCGAAACTTTCCAGCAGCACTTTGGCCACCGGAGCCAGACAGTTGGTCGTACAGGAGGCATTTGAGATAATATGGTGTTTGCGGGGATCGTAACTGTTGCCGTTAACGCCGAGAACTATGGTGATGTCCGGATTTTTCGCGGGTGCGGAAATAATGACTTTTTTCGCGCCGGCGGCAAGGTGTTTGGATGTATTTTCCTTATCTGTGAAAAGTCCGGTGCACTCAGCCACAATATCAACACCCAGGTCCTTCCATTCCAGTTTGGCGGGATCCTTGATGCTGGTAACGGCAATGGTCTTTCCACCCACTTCAATTGCGCCGTCCTTGCCGGTAACTGCCACGGGCAGCTTTCCATGAACCGAATCATAAGCCAGAAGATGCGCCATTGTGGCGGCATCGGTAAGATCGTTGATGGCCACGACTTCAACATCGGAACGGTTCATTGCCGCTCTGAAAACCAGTCTTCCAATTCGACCAAAACCATTTATCCCTAACTTGATACTCATAAAAAAACCTCCTTCAAAAGATTATCAGAATATAAATACATAGGCAGCAGAGCGGAAGCTGACAGCTCCGATCTTTGTCTTTACGATGATTCACCCCGCTTGTTTCCTTTTAATATCCCGCTTGCCAGTGAAATACTCTTTTTCCCCGAAGCTTCCAGGGTAACCGCCAGCTTGCTGAGTTCAGTATCTTTTCGGAGGTGAAGCGCCTTGATCAAGACGGGAAGATTCACTCCGGAAAGAACTTCGATACGTCCTTCTTCCAGAAAGGAATAGCTGATATTTGATGGTGTGCCGCCAAACATATCCGTTAGAATCAGAACGCCGTCTTTCTGATCCACGTTTTTGATGCCGGCGGCAATTTTTGCACGAAGTTTTTCAGCCTCTTCGTTAATATCAATGGAAATGGACGCCAGTTGTTCCGGCTGGTTGCCAAGGATGAACACCGCGGCTTCGATTAAGGCATCGCCAAGGCAGCAATGGGTTACAATAACAATCCCTATCATGAACACTCCTGTTTAAAGGCCATGATGGACCCGATAAGCCAGTAACGCTTCGGATTATCTAAGGGTCCAGTGGACGATGGATTAATGTTCCGCTGGAATCAGCCGCGGAACCGATGGAATATTTAAATTTTCCTTTATGTAAGTGAAATATCCCGGTGATGAACCTCGATGTGTTTCGACGGATACTGTTTTCCAAGAAGTTCGCCGATCGCCGCGGCAACGGCTACGGACCGGTGTCTTCCTCCCGTACATCCCACTGCCAGGGTCAGGTATGCCTTGCCTTCTTTTTCGTACAAGGGGACAAGATATGTTAACAACTCAAGATAACGTCTCATGAATTCCTGACATTCAACATTGTCCAGGACATGGGCTTTAACCTCCGGAGAAGTTCCATCCAGAGGTTTTAACTCCGGCACAAAAAAAGGGTTGGAAATAAATCGCACATCCATGACCAGATCCGCATCTTTGGGTATGCCAAATTTAAAGCCAAAAGACAACACCGTAATATGGATGGAAGACAAGACACCGCTTTTCTGGGCAATGTTCTGAATCATGGATTTGAGTTCATGAACATTGCAGTAAGAGGTGTTGATAATCAGATCCGCAGCTGTTCGCAGAATCCTTAAGTTGTTCTTTCTCCATTCTGATGCTGTCTGTCAGGTTTTTATCCCGTGAAAGCGGGTGATGCCTCCTTGTCTGGCTGTATCGATGAATCAGGACATCTTCATCAGCCTCAAGAAAAAGGATTTTGAACGCATAGCCCTGAATTTTCAGGGATTCAAAGATCGCAGCATGACTGACCAGAAAGCCTTTTTCCCGAACATCCATGACAAAGGCCAGGCCGGCCATCTTGAAATCACGTTCAATGGGAAGTTCCAGAAATTTCGGCAGAAGGGCAACCGGCATATTGTCAACACAGTAATATCCGGCGTCTTCCAGAGCTGCGATGGCAGTGCTTTTTCCGGAACCGGAATACCCGGTGATGATGATGATATTATGCGTTTTCACGAATGGCTTTGTTAGAAATCTTCATCTTCTGCCTGAATAATGGAAATAATGTCATCAGGCGTCTGCGCCCGAAGAAGTTTTTCTTTGAAAGGTTCATTCTTTAACATTCTGGCAATTCTTGCCAGTGCTTTCAGGTGAAGACCCGTGGAGTTTTCAGGTGTTATCAGCATGAAAAATAAATGTGCGGGCCGGCCATCCAGTGAGTCAAAGTCAACGCCCTTTCGGCTTAACCCAAAACCCATTACCAGACTGTCCAGGGATTTGAGTTTGCCGTGAGGAATGGCGATTCCCATTCCGATGCCGGTGCTTCCCAGGCGTTCGCGCTCCATCAGAACGTGAACCAGTTCCGGGCAGCTCACGCCGATAATCCGGGCAACCGGGGCTGCCAGTTCTTCAATAAGCCCTTTTTTTTCCCGAGAGCTTATGTCGGTGAGAATTGCATCTCGATGTAATGCATCTAAAATTTTCATGGTCCTGGGTTTCTGTGAAAACGGCCGGCTGCGAATGAAAAAAAACTGCACAAAGACAGGCAACCGGCCGGCAGGAGGATTAATTTCTGGGTTGGATCAATCCGAAGTCCCCGTCCTTGCGCCGATACAGGACATTGACACGTTCGGATCTGGCATTTGTGAATACAAAAAAATGATCTTCCAGAAGATCCATCTGCATAATGGCCTCTTCTACATCCATGGGTTTATAGTCGATATGCTCGACAATCACCTGGCCGCGTTCTTCGGGCTCAACGTGAAGCATATTTTCCTCGGCAGACGGTTTCAGCCCTCTGGCCTTTGAGCCCGTTCTTCTTTCCCGTGTCTTGTCCTTATTCTTTTTGATCTGTTTTTCCAGCTTGTCCAGAACCATGTCAATGGCGGAATACATGTCAACAGTTTCTTCCTTGCCATAGATATTGAGCCTGTCGCCAACGATATTGATTTCTGCGATATGCCTGAATTTTTCAACAGACAACACAACGCTGGCTTCAGCGGGATTGTCCAGAAACTTGTCAAATTTATCCAGTTTATGGCTGACATATTGTGACAAATTGTCCGATGAATCGATATTTTTAAAATTTACAGATGTTTGCATGAATAAACCTCCTTTTCCTGTTCGCTGTTTGACGAAGGTTGGATCAAAATTCCCTGCGCCTGCTGGAAGGCAAAACTTTCAGCATTTCCCGATATTTGGCCACGGTCCGTCGCGCCACTCTGATGTTGGCGGCTTCCAGCATTTCCGAAAGCTGCTGATCACTGTATGGCTTTTTGGAGTCTTCTCCGTCAATGATATTTTTGATCTGATTCAGTACACTGGCTGAAGCAATCGCTTCGCCGTGCATTCGGTTAATAGAGCTGTTAAAGAAAAATTTCAATTCAAAAATACCCTGTGGGGTGTGTGCATATTTATTGGTGGTGACCCGGCTGATGGTGGATTCATGCATGCCGATATCTTCGGCGATGTCCCTGAGCACCATGGGTTTGAGGTGTAAAATACCTTTCTCAAAAAAATCCCGCTGATACCGCAAAATACTTTCCATGACCTTATAAATCGTCTTCTGGCGCTGATGAATACTGCGAATTAGCCAGGTGGCGGATCGCATTTTTTCCTGAACATAATCCCGGGTCTGATCCGATACGTTTTTTTTCTGCTGAATGGCATCCTTATAAAACGAATTTACCTTGAGTTTCGGCATGCCATCATCGTTAAGGACAATCACAAAATCGTCCTCAACTTTGTAAACATAAATATCCGGGGTGATGTACTGGGGGGACTCGGAGCTGAACAGACGTCCCGGCCTGGGCTCCAGACCCTTGATGATGTCAACGGCCGAGACGATCTCTTCAATAGAGAGCTTCAGGGCCTTGCAGATGGCTTTATAGTTTTTTCTCTCCAGATGGTGAAGATGGTTTGAAATAATTTCTACAACCGGCGTTTCTTCCAGGTTGAAATGCCTGGCCTGAATCAGCAGGCATTCTCTGAGATCCCGGGAACACACGCCGATAGGATCAAATGTCTGCAGCATCTGCAGAACTTCGACGGCCTTTTCGGAAGTGGATTGGCTTGCCAGGACCAGTTCATCAAGGCTCAGTTCGAGATAACCGTCTGTGTTTAGGTTGCCGATGATCAGACTGCCGATGTTTTCCACCTCCGGATCCGGAAATGTCATCAGCAATTGCCAGGAAAGGTGGTCCTGCAGCGATTCTTTCTGGGCTATAAAGGATTCGTAATTGGGGGAGTCTTTTTTCTCGGTTTCGGATGTGACTCTTCCCGATGAGCTGTATTCATTGAGCAGGCTGCTCCAATCCGTGTCTTCAACGGGTTTATGATCTGAAATCTGACCTGAATTCAAGCCGATATCCGCGGGAATGATATCAGGGACTTCTTCAGCCTGATCCGTATGCACCTTCTTCCAGCGTCTCTTCAAGAGCAGGGTTTTCCTGAAGCTCCTGATGAATGGTCTCTAAAAGCTCCAGCCGCGACAACTGCAGGAGTTTTATGGCCAGTTGCAGCTGAGGGGTCATGATCAGCTGCTGGGACAATTTCAGTTGTTGGCGTAATTCAAGGGCCATCTGGTATCTGGTTATGCTGTTTATGGGTTAAAGCGAAAATTCGTTCCCCAGGTAAATGCGGCGGCAGACTTCACTGGATGCAATCTGCTGGGGAACTCCGGTTTCAATAATTTCTCCGCCGCTTAAAATAAACGCCTGATCACAGACCCCAAGCGTTTCACGGACATTGTGGTCAGAGATCAGAACGCCGATTCCAAGATCTTTTAAATGTTTAATGATGGCCTTAATGTCAATGACTGCAAGCGGGTCAATGCCTGCAAAAGGCTCATCCAGAAGAATGAATGCCGGATTGGTGGAAAGCGCTCGGGAAATCTCCAGTCGCCGCTTTTCTCCGCCGGACAGCAACGCGGCTTTTTGCTGCGACAGATGTTTTATCCCCAATTCATCTAAAAGCTTTTCAGCCCGGCTTTCTTGTTCCAGACGGGAAAGCGACTGATGCTCCAGAATCGCCATCAGATTTTCCCGAACCGTAAGCTTTCGGAATATGGATGTTTCCTGGGGAAGATATCCAATCCCTTTTCGGGCCCGAATATGAATGGGAAAACCTGTTAACATCTTCTTCATTAAGAAAGATCTGACCGGAATCGGGCTTGAGCATTCCAACAGCCATATAAAAGGTCGTTGTTTTGCCTGCCCCGTTCGGGCCCAGCAACCCCACCACCTGGCTGCTGGTGATATCCATGCTGACGGAATTGACGACCCGTCTGCCATCAAAGGTCTTAATCAGGTTTTTCAGTGATAATACGGCCATGGTCCGGATGACTTCAAGTGAAAGTAGTCAGGGTTTTTTTTCGAGTTCACCGGAATAAAAAACCGCCTCTACCTGTTTTTCTTTGCTGCGTTCAACGATAACGCGGTCCTCATTTACATAAAAAGTGATTTTCTCGCCGGATACATAGTTGTTGCCGCTGGTTACTTTGGAACCTGCTCCGCTAAGGACGATCACTTTCGTAGCCGGGGTATATTCGGCCATGCTGGTATGGGCTGTTCGATTTTCAGAGCGGATCACCACATTTCCGGAAGCCACCACTTTTTTAATGGATTCTTCACCGGTATCTTTTTTCCCCTTATTTTCAGCTGCTTTACTGTAATAGATTTTAAGTTTGTCCGATGTGATCAGGGTTGTTCCCTGGACAGCACTGACATTGCCTGTAAATTCAGCAAAACTGGCTTCATTATAGGCCACGAGACTGTCGGCTTTGATCTGGATATTGCTGATATCCTTCCCTTGCTCTAATGCACATGCCTTCCGGCTTGCCGTCGGCACCGCCAAACACATCATCAGAGTCACCAGAAAAATCAATTGCCATGGGTGGCGTTTTTTGAGACTAAAGGGAATTTTCACGCAATAACACCTCAACTTTTTGTTGAAACCACGTCTGGTTGGCTGTTAAATCATATTTCATGGAACCTGCTGATAAATTGATGGCATTTCCAATAATATTTACGGGAGTTGACGAAAAAAGAATTCGACGCCCGTGATCATAATTCATTTTTTCGGTTTCAAGCGTGTATTCGGAATAAATCAATAACACCTGGCCGGTGACCTCAATATCCTTGGTCTCGGTTTTTAAAATTCCCCGGCTTGCAGTCAAGCGAACCTCTTTGCCGTTCTTTACAAAATAAACGACTGTAACATCTTCTAACATCAATTGTTTGGTTTCGTCAATAACATGGGCGGATCTGGCGTCCAAAATCCATTCCTTGACCCCATCCCGCGTGGAGACCTGATGAATATTGCCAATAGCCAGGCTGGCATTCTTCTGGATGGAAGTAATTAATTTAACGGGATCTTGACTCAGATAGCGGTTCTTTATGAAAATCCCTGCAATGATTCCCGTTGTGATCAAGCTGAAAGCGACCAGGGCAATCGTGATCTTTTTTCTTGAGAGTAACCGTGCGGTGGAATGCGATCATTTATAAGTGCCGTAATCTGTCATCATTACATAAACCGATTGATAACATTGTCCCACTGGTTTCTGGCTTTTAATACCATCTCGCAGACCTCCCTTACCGCGCCTTTTCCGCCGGGAGCGTGGGTAACCATATCGGCATGCAGGCGGATCAGTTCGTGGGCATCGGCAACAGCGAAGGAGACGCCGGATTTTTTCATTAACGGCAGATCCATGAGATCATCGCCGACAAAAGCAATTTCATCCGCCGAAAACACCGGTTTGCTCATAAATGGCATTCAGAACATCGGCTTTTGTTGAAAGTCCATCCAGAATCAGTGAAATTCCCAGGTTTTCGCATCGATGAAGGAGGGCTTTGGAGCGTCTTCCCGTTGCAATTCCCACCTGAATGCCGGAAAGCATCAACAGGCGGATACCCAGGCCGTCCTTGACATTGAACACCTTGATCTGTGAACCCGCATCATCATAAATGATGCTGCCATCCGTCAGAACACCATCGACATCCAGCAATAACAATTTGATGTTTTGCAATTTATCTATCAAAAGCTGATGTTCCATCTGCATTCTATGCTACCGGGGAGTTGGTTTCGGATACCAGCCTGCGAATCGCTATAAGCCTGGAAATCAGGTCGTAGAGGATCGTCAGGGGCAGGGAATTGGGGCCGTCACACATGGCGTGATCGGGATCCGGATGAACTTCGATAAAAATGCCGTCTGCGCCTGCAGCAACGGCTGCTTTTGCCAGAAGCGGTGCAAAATCTCTCTGGCCACCGGAGCTTTTGCCGGCTCCGCCCGGAAGCTGAACGCTGTGCGTGGCGTCGAATATGACTGGAAAACCCGTGTCCTGCATGATTTTAATGCTTCGAAAATCCACGACAAGATTTGAATATCCGAACATGCTTCCGCGTTCTGTCAATAAAATCTGGCGGTTTCCGGTAGATGTGATTTTTTCAGTCACCGGATACATATCCCAGGGTGACAGAAACTGGCCTTTTTTGATGTTAACCGGCTTTCCGGTTCGGGCGACTTCCAGAATCAGATCGGTTTGTCTGCATAAAAAGGCGGGGATTTGGATGATGTCCAGAACCTGAGCTGCGGATTCCACTTCCGATCGCGAATGAACATCCGACAGGATGGGAATGGACAATTCCTTTTTGATGCTGGACAGGATTTGAAGGCCTTCAAGCATACCCGGGCCTCTGTAGGATTGCAGCGATGTCCGATTGGCCTTGTCATAAGAGGCTTTAAAAACAAACGGTATTCCCAGATCGCTGGTCATCTGTTTCAGAAAACGGGCAATGGATAGCGTGGTGGTGTGGTCTTCAATGACACAGGGGCCGGCAAATAAGACCAGCTCGGCACCGGGGCCCATGGAGATTTCGTTGAATGATGTCTTGAAATTCATGATGAATTCACTGCTCTTTAATATGAAAGGGTTTGTCTGCCCGATATCTCAACTTTCCAATAATTTCATAATGTTTTAATTTATAGTCCGAACAGGTAAAAGTCAAGAAATGATGATGGCTCTGAAATCATGCGGCAGAAAAAAACAAACCTTGATATGCACCGGGTTAATTGGTAATAATTGATGGCTTCGTAGAAAGTCCAATATCTGCGTTGAGCTTCATCCTTCGTCGTTGCGGCGGTACGGGTCGTACGCCTCTCTCCTCAGGAATTGCTCGCCTTGATCTTGAACTTTCTACGTTGCCATCCCAGACATTTATCGAGTTCAGCATATGCACTCATAACATATTGTTTTATTATAAAAAAGGTGGATTAAAACGTAGTGGAAAGTAAACGTAATTTCGGAAAAATTATTCCTTCGCCTGATGGCGCTGGGGCTGGTAGGTGTCATATTGATATCGGGTTGGTTCCTGTGGGAGCGGCTGGAAGGGGAGAAACCCGTTATCGCCACCGAAATCTCTTCTTATCTAAACCTTTCCCAGGAAGTGATCCTGAATCTCTCCGATGCCAAAAGCGGTATTCGAAAAGTATGGGTTGCCATCGAGCAGAACGGCAGGGAAACGGTTCTTCGGGATGATGTTTATCCGCGGAAAGGATCATCCGGCACAGGACCAGTTCATACGCTGTCTGTTCCCGTCAAACTGGATGTTAAAAAGCTGGGAATTACCGATGGCAAGGCCATATTCCGGGTAATGGTCCGGGATAATTCCTGGCGGGACTGGTTTCACGGCAATAAAACCGCTATCGAAAAAGAAATTCTGATTGATACAAAGCCTCCGGAAATTGTGGTTCTGAACCGGGCTAACTACCTGAATCAGGGAGGGTGCAGGCCTTGGTCATCTACCGGCTTTCAGAATCCTGTCCGGTCAGCGGGGTGATGGTCGGGGAGATGTTTTATCCAGGACAGGCCGGTTATTTCAGCGATTCGGGGATCTATCTTGCCTTTATTGCGCTGAATCATCATCAGGGGCCGGGAACCGAGCTTTTCATAAAGGCGATCGATCAGGCAGGAAATGCGACGCGATCCGGTTTTTCGCATCATATCAAGCGAAAGGCTTTCAAAAAAGATACCATTTCCTTAAGCGACAGTTTTTTGAACCAGAAAATGCCTGAATTTGATGTAGAGGTTTCCCCGGACAGCCAGAAGCCCATGCTGGCCAGATTCATCAAGGTCAATCAGGAACTTCGCGAATCCAATTACCAGAAGATTTCATCTGCGGTTGCATCCAGCGACAATAAGCTGTACTGGGAAGGGAGCTTTACCCGGCTTCCCAATTCCGCTCCCAGAGCCGGATTTGCGGATCATCGGACCTACCTGTACGAGGGAAAAGAGGTGGATCAGCAGGATCATCTTGGCGTGGATCTGGCATCCATCAAGCACGTCTGCGGTTCCCGCCGCCAACAGCGGCCGGGTGGTGTTCGTCGATTTTGTCGGAATCTATGGCAAGACGGTTCTGCTGGATCACGGATTCGGGCTGTTCAGCATGTACTCTCACCTGAACAGCTTTAATGTCACGGTGGGCCAGATGGTTTCCAAAAATGATATTCTCGGATATACGGGCAGCACCGGCATGGCCGCCGGAGACCATTTGCACTATTCCATGCTGGTACGAAACACCTTTGTCAACCCGATTGAATGGTGGGATGAAGGGTGGATAAAAAACAATATTTCCGATAAAATAAAAGAAGTGCAATCCACCATAAAGTGATGATGCGGTCAGGTGGTTCGGCTGAAGACTTCGATAATATGACTTCAGCTTGTCTGCCTTCAGACTGTTTTTCTATTGGAGATTTTTCGTTCATGAAAAAACACAAAGTTACAAAGACATATAAAGAAATCAATGATAAAATCAGATCCGGTGAGGTGGTTGTGGTCACTGCCGAAGAAATGACGGATATTGTCAAACAGCAGGGCCCGGTTGAGGCAGCCCGATATGTGGATGTGGTGACGACCGGAACTTTTGCGCCCATGTGTTCATCCGGCGCATTTATCAATTTCGGACACTCGGCGCCCGGTATCAAGGCGTCCAAGGTCTGGATGAACAATGTTCCGGCTTATGGCGGCGTTGCTGCAGTGGATTGTTATATCGGTGCAACGGAACCCTGTGAGGATGACCCGCTGAACAAGGTTTATCCCGGCGAGTTCAATTACGGGGGCGGGCATGTGATTCAGGATCTGGTTGCGGGTAAACGGGTATTCCTGAAAGCCACGGCCTACGGCACGGACTGTTATCCCAGCCGGTATGTTGAAAAAGAAATCACCCTTCAGACCCTTCCCAATGCCATGCTATGCAATCCGAGAAATGGATACCAGAATTATAACTGTGCCGTGAATCTGACCAAAAAAACCGTTTATACGTATATGGGAACACTGAAACCCCGGGCAGCGAACGCCAACTACAGTACGTCGGGTTCGTTAAGCCCGCTGTTCAATGATCCCTATTACCAAACCATCGGACTGGGAACCCGGATTTTTCTGGGCGGATCGGAAGGCTATGTGACCTGGCACGGAACCCAGCATAAACCCTCTGCCAAACGCACATGCCAGAGGGGTTCCGGTAACCCCTGGCGGAACCCTGTGGGTCATGGGAGATCTGAAAAAAATGAGTCCCCGATGGCTGGTGGGAGTGAGTATTCTGGGATATGGGTGTTCGCTGTCGGTCGGCCTGGGAATTCCGATTCCGGTTTTGAATGAGGAAATAGCCGAATATACCGGGGTTTCGGATGAAGAGATCTTTACCCAGATTCTGGACTATGGCCATGATTATCCCAACGGCATTTCCCGAAGCCTGGGCCAGGTCAGTTATGCAGAGCTGAAAAGCGGAACGATTCGGTTGAATGGCGCGGATGTACAAACCGTTCCGTTGTCCAGCATGGTCAGGGCCAGGGAAATCGCGGCAATCTTGAAGAAATGGATTTCCCGCGGCGAATTCATGCTGGGTGAGCCGCAGTTTACCCTGCCGGTTTAATGGAACCCTGTCATGCCGGATCTCATCAGAGCCTTTATCGCCGTGACGCTTCCCGAGTCCCTGACAGGTCTTGTGTCCGAGGTTCAACAAACGCTTAAAGCTCAGGGCTTGCGTATTGCCTGGGTGCCTCCAGGCAATGTTCACCTGACGTTGAAATTCTTGGGCGATATCGAACCCGCCGATATCGATCCGATAGCTGCCGTTATGTCCGAATGCACGCAGCGGATTGTTCCATTGACGCTTTCTGCCAGAGGCCTCGGGGTTTTTCCGGACCTTCGACGCCCGAGGGTGGTGTGGCTGGGGATAACGGGCGATATGCCGCAGCTGATCGCCTTTCAAAAGGATCTGGATGCCAGGCTGGTTGCTATCGGCAAGGGCCGGTTCAAGCCCGAGGAAAGACCGTTCAAAGGGCATCTGACGCTGGGCAGAATCAAGGCCAGGCTGGATTCCGGTATTCTGATCAAAGCGCTCAGAGAAACCGGACGGGTCGAGTCTCAGATGCGTTTACGGTCGATGCCATCCATTTGATGCAAAGCCGGCTGACGCCATCCGGTGCAATTTACACGCCGCTCAGATACGTGGTGCTGGGCAATCCAGCAAGCAGCTCTGTGTCAGACAAATGCAATTAGCTCATGAATAACATGAAGATAATCGGCTTATATTTCGAAGCCATCAAAGAAGGAGGGCACATGGTTACCATACCGGAAAAGGAAAAAGCCGTTGATGCGGCGATGAGTCAGATAGAGCGCCAGTTCGGTAAAGGTTCTATCATGAAGCTGGGAAGCCGGATCGTACAGGATATCCCCACGATTCCCACCGGATCTCTGGCCCTGGACAAGGCCCTTGGCATCGGCGGCCTTCCCCGGGGAAGGGTGGTTGAAATATTTGGCCCGGAATCATCCGGGAAAACCACGCTGGCCCTTCATGCGCTTGCCAGTGCCCAAAAACAGGGCGGAATCGCCGCGTTCATCGATGCCGAACATGCCCTGGATCCGATTTATGCCAGAAAGCTCGGCGTCAATTGTGATGAAATGCTGATTTCTCAGCCCGATACCGGGGAACAGGCCCTTGAAATCGCCGATATGCTGGTGCGAAGCGGCGCCATCGATATTGTGGTCATTGACTCTGTGGCAGCGCTGGTTCCCCGGGCGGAAATCGAAGGAGAAATGGGGGATTCCCACATGGGGCTTCAGGCCAGGCTCATGTCCCAGGCCCTGCGAAAACTGACCGGAACCATCAGCAAAACCATGACCTGCGTGATTTTCATCAACCAGATCCGCTTGAAAATCGGCGTGGTTTTTGGAAATCCTGAAACCACGACCGGCGGCAATGCATTGAAATTTTATGCATCTGTCCGGCTTGATATCCGGCGCACCAGTCCCATCAAGGACGCTCAGGAACAGATGGGATACCGCACCAAGGTCAGGGTGGTGAAAAACAAGCTGGCCCCGCCGTTCCGTGAAGCGGAATTCGACATTCTCTATGGCGAAGGCATTTCCGCGGCAGGAGATCTCCTGGATGTCGGTGTCGATGTGGGCATCATTGAAAAAAGCGGTTCCTGGTACGCCTATCAGGGAGAGCGGATCGGGCAGGGCCGGCAAAATGTAAAAGCCTATTTTGTGGAGAATCCGGAGACTTATCAATCCATTTTGACACGGGTCAGAGAAAGCATGGGGATTGTTGTCAAGAAGGAAGAGGCGTCTAAACAAACAATTAAGGCCGAAGGCTGAACGAATAACCTGTTTTGTATTTTAATGGAGCGATCTATGACAGGCAACGAGATACGCAGACAATTCCTGGAATATTTCAAGAAACATTCACACCAGCAGGTCAGAAGTTCATCCCTGGTTCCGCAGGATGATCCGACCCTGCTGTTCACCAATGCGGGCATGGTTCAGTTCAAGCGCACGTTTCTCGGAGAGGAAAAACGCGGGTATGACCGGGCCGTGACTTCCCAGAAATGCGTCCGGGCCGGCGGCAAGCACAATGACCTTGAAAATGTCGGCTATACGGCCAGGCACCATACGTTTTTTGAAATGCTGGGAAATTTTTCCTTCGGGGATTATTTCAAGGAAAAAGCCATTGAATTTGCCTGGGATCTGTTGATCAACGGCTATGGCCTGCCGGCAGATAAACTGTATGTCTCCGTGTATCTGGATGATGATGAGGCCTACGACCTGTGGCATAAAAACATCGGTGTTCCGCAAGAGCGGATTGTCCGGTTCGGCGAAAAGGATAATTTCTGGGCCATGGGAGATACCGGCCCCTGCGGCCCCTGTTCGGAAATCCTGATCGACCGGGGCGAACGCTATGGATGCGGACAGCCGGAGTGCCGGGTGGGGTGCGACTGTGACCGGTATCTGGAGATCTGGAATCTGGTGTTCATGCAGTTCAACCGGGATGAAACCGGCAAAATGACGCCGCTTCCCAAACCCAGCATCGATACGGGCATGGGCCTTGAGCGGATCGTGTCCGTGGTTCAGAATGTGCCCACCAATTATGACACCGATCTGATCATGCCCATCATGAAAGAGGCAGAGGCCCTCTGCGGAAAACGTCTTGGCGATTCCCATGAAAGCGATGTGGCCATGAAGGTCATTGCCGATCACAGCCGGGCTGCCGCATTTCTGATCGGGGACGGGGTTCTGCCGTCCAATGAGGGCAGGGGATATGTCCTTCGGCGGATCATGCGACGGGCCATCCGCTACGGCCGAAATATCGGTCTGACCCAACCGTTTCTTCACAAGACCGCCGGGGCTGTCTGTGATCTCATGAAGCCCGCCTATCCTGAGCTTTCCGATGCCTTTGCCTTTATAACGAATGTGATTCAGAACGAAGAACGCCGGTTTTCCGAAACCCTGGACAATGGCCTCAAGCTCTTAAACGATACCCTTTGCGACATGAAGGCCAAAGGCCGGACAGAGGTTCCCGGAAATGTGATGTTCAAGCTCTACGACACATTCGGGTTTCCGGTGGACATTGTCCGGGACGTGATTCGGGATGAGCGCATGAGCGTGGACATGACCGGTTTTGAATCGGCCATGGAAGCCCAGCGGGTCCAGTCCCGATCCGTTGCGAAATTTGCCAGCGCAGGCGATGCGTTTGTGCAGCTTTCAGCCGGCGGCATCCGTCCGGAGTTTGTGGGCTATCACCAGCAGTCCTGTATTGCGACCGTGCTGGTTCTGGCAACAGAGGGCCGGGAAATTCCGGAAGCCTCGAAAGGAGAGCGCATTGATATCGTTACCGCCATCACCCCGTTTTACGGCGAATCCGGCGGCCAGGTCGGGGATGTCGGCACCATTACCGGAGGCGAATCCAATCCCGGGCTTGAGATCCGGGTGACCGGAACCATAAAAGACCCTGCCGGAATTATCATTCATCAGGGAACGGTTCTCTCCGGATGCATCCGAAAAGGAGATGCCGTTACCCTTGCCGGTTGATGCCGTTCAGCGCGAAGCCACGGCATGCAACCACACGGCCACCCATATTCTTCATGCAGCGCTTCGCACGGTACTTGGGGACCATGTCAAGCAGGCGGGATCACTGGTCAGCGCGGAAAGGCTTCGCTTTGACTTTACCCATTTTTCCCAGGTGGATTCCGACGCTCTGGATCAAATCGAAAGAATCGTGAACCAGCGGATTCGGGAAAACGTTCCGGTTCATATCGAAGAAATGGATGCCGAGGCTGCCTTTAGATCGGGCGCGACCGCCTTGTTTGAGGAAAAATACGGGGACCGGGTCCGGGTCATTTCACTGGAGACTTTCAGCAAGGAACTCTGCGGCGGCACGCATACGCAGCGAACCGGCAACATCGGCGTGTTTAAAATCATTTCAGAAGCCAGTGTGGCCTCAGGGGTCCGGCGCATCGAAGCCTTTACCGGCGAAGCGGCCATGGACCATATCCTGAAGTCGTTTCGCATGATACAGGAGAGTGCCGGACTGCTGAAAATCAAGCCCGAGGATCTCCCCCTTCGCATTGAAAAAATGCTGTCCCTTCAAAAAGCGCCTTGAAAAAGAAGCGGAAAAGCTTAAATCGCAACTGACTGCCGGATCGATGCACGCGGTGATGGATGACATTCAGACGATTCAGGGTATTTCGGTTCTGGTGAAAAAAGTCTCGGCCGATTCACCGACAGCGCTTCGGGATATGGGGGATCAGTTTAAGGACAAAATCCAATCCGGGGTCGTTGTCCTGGGAAGCGAGGCTGCCGGAAAAGTCCTTTTGATTGCCCTGGTAACCAAAGACCTGGTCAAACGGTTTCATGCCGGCAACATCGTCAAGGAGATTTCCGCTGTTGTCGGCGGCAGCGGCGGCGGCAGGCCCGACATGGCTCAGGCCGGAGGTACGCATGCCGGATAAGCTGGACGATGCTCTTAAAAAAGCCCTCGAGGTGATTGGCAGAGGGTAAGCCCTGTCATATCCGCCTGTCTTTTACCCAAGGCCCCGATGGGACATCCCTTTCGGGGCCTTGTGTTTATATGATTGGAACTCTCCGATGACATCGGATCGCATTGCTGTGCGCGGCGCAAGGCAGCACAACCTGAAAAACATTGATGTGGATATTCCCAGAAACCGGCTGGTTGTGATCACCGGCCTGTCGGGGTCCGGAAAATCCTCCCTGGCCTTTGACACCTTGTATGCCGAAGGTCAGCGCCGGTATGTGGAATCCCTGTCCACTTATGCCCGCCAGTTTCTGGAGCGCATGGAAAAGCCGGATGTGGATTATATTGAAGGGCTTTCTCCGGCCATTGCCATTGAGCAAAAAACCGCAAGCCACAATCCCCGGTCAACCGTTGGAACAGTAACGGAAATCTATGATTACTTAAGGCTGTTGTTTGCCAGGGTCGGAACCCCTCACTGTCATCGGTGCGGAAAGCCGATTGTCAGCCAGAGCCTGGATCAGATGGTGGACCAGTTGATGGCCCTTGATTCAGGCACGCGAATCATGCTCCTGTCCCCTCTGGTGGCGGGCGAGGCCGGCGGTCATGAAAAGCTGTTCAAACAGCTCGTTCGCCAGGGGTTTTCAAAGGTTCGCGTGGACGGCGTGCTTCGGGATATCGAAGAAATCGGAACCCTGAAAAAAAAAGCCAGGCACACGATTGATGTGGTGGTGGATCGCCTGATCATCAAGCAAGGGCTTCAGAACCGTCTGGCGGACTCTCTGGAACTGGCCCTGTCTCAGTCCGGCGGCCGGGCAATGATTGATATCGCGGGCCAGGAACCCGTACTGTTCAGCGAAAAAGCCGCATGTGTCGCCTGCGGGGTCAGTTATCCGCCGTTTTCACCTGCCAGCTTTTCCTTTAATTCGCCGCACGGGGCCTGTCCCCGGTGCAACGGGCTGGGTTCGACAACTGCCGTGGATCCGGATCTTATCATTCCCAATCCGGAACTGTCCTTGAGGGAAGGTGCGGTAACGCTCTGGGCAAAACGCGATTCCTTTCATTTCATCGAATTTCTGGATGCCCTGACAGCCGCCTACGGGACGGACATCTATACCCCTTACAAACTGCTTCCGGAGCAGTTCAGGCACGCCCTGCTTCACGGTTCAAAAGACATTCCCATCAAATTCCATATCGAACGCAACGAGCGCCGTATTTTTTATGACAGGCCATTTGAAGGCATCATCCCCAAGCTGGAGCGCCGTTACAAGGAGACGGATTCCACGGGCGCAAGAGAGGAAATCCGGCAGTATATGAGTTATCAGCCCTGCTCGGAATGTCAGGGGGCAAGACTGAATGCGGCAGCCCGATCGGTTCGAATTCAGGGGCAGAACCTGAGCGAACTTGCAGCGCTTTCGGTTGGCAGTGCGCTGGGTCATTTCAAGGGACTGGCGCTTTCGGGACATGAGCATGTGATTTCCGAGCGCATCCTCAAGGAAGTGGTCGAGCGCCTTGGGTTTTTGAACCATGTCGGGCTTTCGTATCTGACCCTGGACCGATCCGCCAACACGCTTTCCGGCGGGGAAAGCCAGCGCATTCGTCTGGCCACTCAGATCGGCTCCAAACTGACCGGAGTTCTATATGTTCTGGATGAACCCAGTGTCGGTCTTCACCAGCGGGACAATGCAGCGTCTGCTGTCCGCCCTGAAGCAGATGCGGGATCTGGGAAACACCGTACTGGTTGTGGAACACGATGAAGAGACCATTCGGGCGGCTGATTATGTTGTGGACATGGGTCCGGGGGCCGGCATTCTTGGAGGAGAAGTCATGTTTTCAGGAACGCCGCAAAATCTGGTTCAGGACAGCCGGTCTCTGACCGGACAATATCTTTCGGGTAAAAAGAGCATCGAGCTTCCTTTAAAACGCCGGCCTGGAAACGGCAGCCGGATTGTGATTGATGGCGCCTCCGGGAACAATCTCAAACATATCCGTGCCGAGATTCCCTTGGGATGCCTGGTCTGTGTCACCGGGGTGTCTGGCTCCGGAAAGTCCACGCTGGTGCTGGAAACCCTTTACAGCGCGCTGGTTCAGCGGCTGTATCATTCCCGAACATCCGCAGGTCCCTACAGCCGCCTGGAGGGGCTGGAAGCGATCGACAAGGTGGTCAATATCGATCAGTCGCCCATCGGCCGGACGCCCCGGTCCAATCCCGCCACCTATACCGGCATATTCACGCACATCCGCGATCTGTTTTCAAGAACACAGGATGCCCGGCTCAGGGGGTTTAAAGCCGGCCGATTCAGTTTCAATGTCAAGGGCGGACGGTGCGAGGCCTGCTGCGGGGACGGGGTCATCAAGATTGAAATGCATTTTCTGCCGGATGTCTATGTCACCTGCGATGTGTGCAAGGCAAAGCGCTACAACCGTGAGACCCTGGAGGTTCGCTACCGGGGAAAACACATCGCCGATGTTCTGGACATGACAGTCCATCAGTCGCTGGGATTCTTTGAAAAAATTCCGTCCATTCACTCCCGGCTTCAAACCCTGTCGGATGTCGGGCTCGACTACATTCGCCTGGGGCAGGCCGCAACCACCTTGTCCGGCGGCGAGGCCCAGCGGGTAAAACTGAGCAGCGAACTGTCCAAAAGAGGGACCGGGAAAACCCTGTATATCCTGGATGAACCCACCACAGGCCTTCATGTTGCGGATATCCAGAATCTTCTGAACATCCTGAACCGGCTGGTGGATGCCGGAAACACCGTGCTGGTCATCGAACATCAGCTGGATGTGATCAAATCCGCGGATTACCTGATCGACCTGGGTCCTGAAGGCGGGGACGGGGGAGGGGAGGTGGTCGGCTGCGGCACGCCGGAAGCGCTGATCCAGATTTCCGGGTCTCACACCGGGCAGTATTTAAAACCTCACTTGATGCCTTTGTAAAACAAATGTAATGCCGGATAATCTGCTTTGCTTTTCCATCGCTTTGTTTCAAAATGGCACATCTGTTAAAAGCCGATCGTGACACAATCCAGAATATCAATCTTATTGTCAGCTGCTGACATAAAAACCGTTACAAGGAGCACTCTTCCAGCCATGCATCATACCATATTCGATACGCCGGTCATCCGAACGCTGATGCGCTGGATTTCTCTGTTTGTCTTTAAAATGAGAGGGTGGCGTATTGAAGGCCAGTTTCCGGCCATCGCGAAATATGTCCTGATTGCAGCCCCCCACACGTCCAATTGGGATTTTCCCATTACATTGTGCCTGACCTTCGCGCTGAAAGGTAAAATTTACTGGATGGGAAAAGACACCCTGTTCCGCCGGCCGTTTAAAAGGGTGTTCAAATGGCTGGGCGGAATTTCCGTTGATCGATCCAAATCCAATAATATGGTCAGTCAGATGATTCAACAATTTGCAGCCAATGAGAATCTGGTTGTGACCATTCCGCCCGCTGGAACGCGCAGCAATGTCATGAAATGGAAAACGGGTTTTTACTATATCGCCTTGGGCGCGAATGTCCCGGTGGTGCTCGGATTTCTGGATTATCGGAAAAAAATCGGGGGAATCGGCCCTGTCTTTCTTCCCACCGGCGATATCCATGCGGACATGCAGCAGATCAGAGCCTTTTATTCAGGGATTCGCGGAAAGCATCCGGTGCAGGAAATCTGTGAGGTGTCGACTTCCAGCCCGTTAATAGCTGCCGTGGAGCTGTTATCTCTTCAAAGCATGGACACAGGCGGGTGATATTGACTGATCTGCATTCAAGAAAGGAAGCATCGGCACATCGATGATTTCTCTGATTATTTTGGATAATCCATTGACGTTGAATGGTTTTTGAATGAAACTCGTGCATCCGCGCAACAAAATTTCTGCTGCCTGACCGCCTTCGCTGTAGCCGCTGCACAGCAGAACTTTTACGTCCGGATTGATTTTTTTAAGGGCGTCATATGTTTCACCTCCCCCCATTCCCGGCATGATCATGTCAAGAATAACAATGTCTATCCTGTTTCTGTTGGCCTCATATAACGCAATGGCCTGCTTGCCGCTCCCGGCAGCCAAAACGTTGTAGCCCAGGGCGGACAGCATTCCCCTTCCCACATCCAGAATCTTGTCTTCATCATCTACCAAAAGCACTGTTTCCGTACCCTTCAAGATGACCTCATAAAGGCTCTCGTCTTTTTCCAACTCCTGCTCAGAAGCCGGCAGGAAAATGCAGAACGTGGTTCCGATGCCGATTTGGCTTTCCACCTCAATCACGCCTTTGTGGTTTTTGATGATGCCATAGGCCGAAGCAAGCCCGAGTCCGGTGCCTCTGCCCATTTCCTTGGTGGTAAAAAACGGCTCGAAAATCCGCTGCTTGGTTTTTTCGTCCATTCCGATACCGTTGTCCGCAATCGTAATTTTAACATATCTGCCGGGTGCAGTGTTAAAGGGTCTGTCTGAACAGATGTCGAGGTAGACATTTTCGGTTGCAAGAAAAAGCTCGCCTCCCGAGACCATGGCTTGGGAGGCGTTCACATAAAGATTCAGCAAACACTTGCTCGATTTGTCCTTTGTCCGCATCCACGGTCCAGATATTCTTCTCATACTGCTCACGCGTCACGATTTCTTTTTTTGTCCGTACAAACATCTGTGAGCTTTCTCTGAGCAGCGCGTTAAGATTGACGGGTTTAACCTGATATTTTCCCCCTCGTGCAAAACCCAGAAGCTGGCTGGTGAGAGTTGCCGCGCTCTGAATGCTGTCTTCAATTTTTCTCAGTCGCTCTTGATTGGGATGTGAAATGTCATTCTTCATAAGCATCAGCGAGATGTGTCCGCGGATTACCATGAGCAGGTTGTTGAAATCATGTGCAATGCCTCCTGCCAGAGTGCCGATGGCTTTCATCTTGTTCGCCTGTTGCAGTTGGTTTTCAAGACGCTTTCCTGTCACTGATGTCTCTGGCCACGCCATGCGTGCCGAGATAAGACAACGACTTTCCGGAAGGTTGTCTGGCGTACATTCCGATGCATTTCAATTCAACGGTGACGTTTTTCACGTCGCAGGTCACAGCTTGCTCGTCCCCTTTGAAAGATTTCAGGCGCAACTCGATCCAGGAAGTTGCCCTGTCCCCGGTTCTCCTCTCGTTGAAAGTCCATTTGGCTTTTTCCAGATCGTCTTCATGAATGAGATAGGTATAGTGCTTTCCGATGAGCTGAGTGTTTTCAATGCCCAGAATGCGTGCAACGGAGTTGCTGACAAAGGTAAAACGACTGTCGCTGTCAAGGGTATAGATGATATCCGGAGAATTCTGGACAAGATACTGATAACGGTCCTCGGAGACTTCCAGTTTCTCGTCAATGACCGATTTTTCTTCTTTGAGATGTTTCTGGTTAAGGGCATTTTTGATGGTGGTGAGCAATTCCTCATATTCAAAGGGTTTTCTGAGAAAATCGTAAGCTCCTTTGCGTAATGCGCTCACAGCTGCGTCGAGGCTGCCGTTTCCGGTGACAACAATAACAGAAGTTTCCGGGCACTGGCTGTTGATATGATCCATCAGCTGAAGGCCATCGACGTCAGGGATCGCAAGATCCAGAAGCGCCAGTTCAAACTGCAGGGTCGAAAGTAAGTGCTGAGCCTCCCTTCCCGAAGTGGTTGTGTGGATATCATATCCCTGGCCGATTAACAGAAACTTTAAGCTTTCACAGAATCTGGGCTCATCATCGGCGATTAAAATTTTCGGGCTGCAGCTCATTTGTTTCTCTCCTCAGCAATGCCTTATCCGTATAGGCAGTGGGAAGGCCGATCCTGAATGTCGTGCCGTCGCCCGGCTCGCTCTCACAGCTGATCGTGCCTTTTAAAGTCAGAATGATGTTATGAACAATTGAAAGCCCCAGGCCGGAGTGGTTGCCCCTTTTGGTGCTGGCATAGGGTTCAAACAACCGGGTCTTGATCTCGGCGGGAATTCCCGGTCCGTCATCACTGATGGTGATTTCCACATATCCCGGGTATTCATAGTCGCTGTCAGAAAGCTCTCCGCCAAGCCGGCTGGAGACATGACGGGTTCGGATATGCAGATTGCCGCCGTCCGGCATGGCTTCAAAGGCGTTCTTCATCAGGTTGACGAACACCTGTTTAAGGCTGCTTTTGTCGGCCAGGATGGCGGGGAGCCCGGGATCGGAGTCAAAATGAAGCTGGACGTTGAAATGATTCAGCAGAGATTCCCGGGTTATTTTTAATATGTCAGAAAGCACGGCATTTACATCAACGGATTCGACCTTGCGAATCCAGTCCTCGGAAGTGCCGTTCAGGTTGCGAAGGATCTGGGCGACACGATCAATTTCTTCATTGAGAATCTTGATTTCGTCCTGTGCAATATCCGCTGCGGCGAGCTTCATTCCCAGGATTCTCAAGTAGTTCTTGATGATACCCAGAGGATTGTTCACTTCGTGAATAACCCTTCGCGCCATGGATGATGAAGCGCCGAGGCGTTCCGATTGAATTTCGTTAAGCTGGGATCGTCTGGAATGATGAACGCGAATGGCGACAGCTGTTTGATCCGCCAGCATTTTTAATGACTTGATCTGGGTCGTAAGATGTGAAAATTCCCGGCTGTCAAGGCCAAGAACCATCGCGCCCACTTTTTCACCAAAGGCGATCATGGGAATACAGGCCATTCCTTCCCTGCCCAGAAGGCGAATAATCTGTTCATCAATGATGGCGGGTACGATGTCGGTGGGGCGGGTGAAGGAGTCGGCAATTCTGTGTGTTTGCAGGCATTCAATCAGGAGACTTTTTTCCATCTGCAAAGGAATGATCAAGTCCTTGATCATTGAGAAATTCTTGTCGTCCGGAAGGGTAACCCCGCGAAGACCTTTTTTTTCAGGGTCGAAGATAAAGAAAAGAACCAGGGAAACATCAAAGAGGCTTTGAAGTCCCAGAAAGGACTCTTTCCATATCTGCGCCTCGTCGGTTGCGGCCAGAAGATTTTCAACCGTTCCCAGCAATAGCGAACGGTCCCTGACTTCTTTAATCAGATCGATTTGTTTCTCACGGTCATTTTCCAAACAAACGGATTCATGGGAAATGCAGGGTTCAACTGTGATGCCCAACGATTCAGCCACGGCTTTCAGTTCAACATCAGCCTGGGACAACAAGTCCTTAACAATCGCAGGGGTGAAACCGAAAATTTCCTGGGCCGCCCCTAATCCTTCAATTACGTTCCTGCCCGAATTTTTGCACAGGGCGTTGGCCACGTATATAAATTTCACCAAAGGCAGCGCATCCAGAATTCTGCTTTGAGAATAGTGATGATAGCGCACCGCGTCTGCGATGAAGGATTGAAAATTCCATCTGTCCAGCAGCCATGCCCCGATTTCCGCATGGTTGGCGCCGAACTGGGATTCTCCGGCAAGCATCAGCTCGGGTCTGCCCTTGTGCGTTTCCAGCAGGTCTGAATACGGCTGCGGGAAATTCACCCATAAAATGATCTTGCCGATATCATGAAGCATGCCGGATAAGAAAGCTTCATCCGGATTATGAAAATTCCGGTTCCTTGCGATCAGTTTTGCCAGGACCGCGCACCTTAATGAATGCCACCAGAATTGTTTTAAATTAAAACTTTTTTTTGATTTGACGGTTTGAAAGACTTCGTGAACGGAACTGCATATGGCAATGTTCTTGATGGCATTGGAGCCGAGAAATCCTACCGCGCCATCCACGCTCGAAATCCGGTCTCTTCTTGCGTAATAGGCAGAGTTGACCAGTTTTAAAATGCGAGTGGACAGCGCAGTGTCTTTTTCAATGATCTTGGAAACATCTTTAAGACTGCCATTATCCTCGTTGCAGGTTTTGATCAGCTGAAGAAGGATGTGAGGAAGCGTCGGGATGTGTTTTAAATTGGATAACTGATCTGCCAGAGCATTGTGAATCGGCATATGGAGAAAAGAACCCCTTTGTATTGTTCCCGAACCTCGGTATCGTCAACGCCCCTGCCCAGGGCAAGCAAAGCAAATCTTATTGAATGATCACGCCGTTCACGGTAAAAAAATAAATGCTGAACATGGATGCTTTGGGTCCCATTTTAAAAAAAACTTAGCAGATATTGATATTTGTACTGAAGGCTATTGTCAAGAAAAAGATCAAGTCTTCAGGATATAATATCAGCATTCAGGCGATTTGAAAAAACCGATGCCCGAAAAAACTGCCGTTTCATGCCGCGAACGGGAACGCGGCGGATTCGACAATATCCATCGCAGTCGATAGTGGTTGCAT
Organism: uncultured delta proteobacterium; assembly: GCA_963704205.1. Classification (GTDB taxonomy): domain Bacteria; phylum Desulfobacterota; class Desulfobacteria; order Desulfobacterales; family Desulfatirhabdiaceae; genus RAAP-1. The sequence continues at coordinate 254,861 of CAVPHN010000011.1, read as the reverse complement.
GATTCCGTGTTTTCTTATCTCTGCCGACCTTTAGTCTCCACGGGTTCCGGGTCACGGATAGTTTCGATGTTGTCGCTCTCGTTTTTTGCCCGCAGGGTCAGCACCGGGATCAGCACCTTCGAGATCACATAGACTTCCTCAACATCTTTTAGCTGTTCCGGGTTCGGGGACTTTACATCGATATCCAATTCTTTATAAGAGCCGTCTTTCATTTTTGCCAGCACGAATTTTCTCCTTTTACTTATGAAGGTTACGCTTTTTATCACAACATAATCGGTATTTGCCAGTTCCCGTATTCTGCTGGGCGTGCAGTAATCGCAGGGATAGTGCTTGCACCTAACACAGGTGGCGAACACGCGATTCATATCGCGTTTCTTGCACCAGAAGTATTTTTCAGCCTCCGATGGCGGATTCATAGAAAGTTGCAGCTGTATATGCTCACTCACATTTACTGTAACCGACAGGCATATCGGTCTCCTTTTAAGGGGTTTGGGGCGTGACGCTTCTTCAACGATGACTTTATTCCGGATCTACGACCTTTCGAATTTCTGCCAGCATATCCTCGATCCGGTAGGGTTTGCTGATAAATCCCTTGGCACCGGATTTCAGGGCTTCCTGGGCTTGGCCGATCGGGCCGTAACCGCTGGCAATCAGAATACGGGCGGTCGAATCAATTATTAGCAGCTCCTTAAGGCATCGATATCCGCCCATTCCCGGCATTCCCAGATCCAGAATGATCATGTCAATGCCGCCGGCATGCGCACCAAACTGTAAAAGTGCTTGTTCTCCGCTTTCAGCCAGCAGAACACGGTAGCCGTAACGCTCCAGAAGTTCCTGGCCGAATTCCCGTATGGACGGGTCGTCATCGACCAGCAGAATGGTTTCCTTGCCGCTCTGAACCTCTGCGGGCAAATCGGTTTTTATATGTAACACGGGAGAGGCGGCATGTGCTGGAAAAAATATTTTAAATGACGTACCCTTTCCCGGCTTACTCTGGCAGAGGACGTGTCCGCTATGGCTTTTCACAATGCCGAAAACCGTGGCCAGCCCCAGTCCCGTGCCTTTTCCCACGCCTTTTGTAGTAAAAAACGGATCAAAAATATGCTTGATGGTGTTATTGTCCATGCCGAACCCGGTATCGGCTGCCGTCAACAGCACGTAGCTGCCTGGCGGCATTTCAATAAACGCGTCGCTGATGTCTGTCTCGATCAAGACGTTTTCCGTTCGAATCGACAGGATGCCGCCATCCGGCATGGCGTCAGCGGCGTTGGTTCCCAGATTCATCAGGACTTGCTCGATCTGAATGGGATCTGCATGGATCGGGGACAAATCGGGCGAGAGATTTGTTTGAATCGAAACCATTTTGGGCAGGGTCCGTTCCAGCAGGGTGACGGTTTGCCGGATTACCTGATTCAATTGCTGGGAAGACAGCTCCGGGGTTATTCTGCGGCTGAATGTCAGAATCTGTTTGACCAGCTGCTTGGCGCGTTCGGCGGATTTTAAAATCTGTTTCAGGTCACGGGGCTTTGAGATGCCGTTTTCGGCATCCATCAGTGCCATCTGGCTAAAGCCGATGATTGCGCCCAGAATGTTGTTGAAATCATGGGCAATGCCGCCGGCCAGGATGCCGATGGCCTCCATTTTCTGGGACTGGAGGAGCTGGGCCTCCAGCTTGGCTTTTTCGATTTCCGCCTGTCTTCGATCGGTGATGTCCGAATACACTGCCTGAATCGCAATGAGCTTATCGTCGATGAAAATGGGAGATCCGGCAATGGCCACATCGATCGTTTCACCGGACTTGGACAGCCGGGTGGTTTCAGCCTGGATGCTTTCACCAGCTGCAATCAGGGACCGCAGATGGTGAGCTTCGGCTTCAAAACCCGAAGGCGCCAGAAGGCTGCTGATATTGCGGCCGGCGATTTCATCAAAGACATAGCCGAAAAGGCGGGTGAATTCCCGGTTGATGCGGGTAATGGCGCCATCTGGATCCATCACTGAAATGGCGACCGGGGAATTCTCTATGATCTGTTCAATATAGGCTTTTTGATGCAGCAGTTCCTGTTCCGCGAGTTTGCGCTCTTCGGTTTCATCCATGATCTGCTGATTTACTTTGATGAGTTCCTTCTGCTGACGCATCAGCTCGACGCTGCTCTTTCGTTCTTCCTGGGCCGAGTGATCCAGGCCCTGTAAAAGCAAGCCGACGGAAGTGGCCAAAAGAACGTTCATGAGCATGAAATTCAGGCAGATTATCAGCCAGACAATATGGTTTCCCTGTAAGGTGCCGGCCCACGGAACCGCGTCTGAGAGAATTCCCGCATAGATCGCCAACAGCGAAACCATGTTGAGGGCCAACGCGACAAAAGCGGATTGAAGACCCATCAGAACCGCGGCAGACACCGCAAATGTGAACAGCCAGAAAAATCCCCCGGAAATCGGGCCCAGTCTGACCAGAATGAGAATGCCGATAATATATAACAACATCAGGGCTGCTACGGCTCGCAGCTTAAACCGCAGGGTGTTGCGCATCAGCAGGCCCGCGATGCACCATACCAGAGCCAAAATGTCGATGGCTGCCAGAAGAAAATAGCGCTGATGAATCAGAAATGACACGGATGGATAAACAATGATCAAGCCAAAAACGGCGCCTGCCAGATACATGCCAGAGAGAATCCGCTCCCGCCAGTAAAAAAATCCAGATGGATCGTCAGGCTGGGGCGAGGTTAAAATGGACATGAAAAGGGATTGCAGGCGCTTGAGAACGCCTGCATTATGGGTGGCGTCGGATAACAAGATACATATACCTCAATACAGTGAAATAATTAAAAAGGATCTTTCGTAATACATTATCGGCAACTGCGGGCCAAACTTTAATAAAAAAACGGACATGAACCCTCCGGGCACTCCCACCTAAAAAATGTTTTTTACCGATCCATCATAATCCCTTTGAATGCGCAAAGTCAAACAAGCGCCGGACGCACATATTCGTGTTCGGCAATTTCAGCCTTTTCAAGTCTTTGATGCCAGTCGAATCCGGCATGGAATTCCCTTCAGTGCCGGCGTTCCAAACGCTTTTCCCAGATCCTGAACATGGGTAAGCATGTTGTAGTTGGATCGCATCCAGGATTCATCACGGCCCGATTTTTCATCCGGAAACCACCATCCATATGCAGCCATAATCACTTCCGGACGGATTCGGTCTGTAATGTGGGCTGTCTGAACCATGGCGCCATAAAATGTTTCAACCTTAACGTCATCCCCTTCGTTGATTCCGGCTTTTTTTGCGGTCAGGGGATGAATCTGACAAATCGGTGCGGGTTCCTTCTGCCGGAGGCTGTCCATCCATCGGTAGGCGGAATGCAGATAATATGGGCTCTTGGCGCAGGTCAGAATCAACGGATAAAAGGGGTCAGGCGGTTCCTGCGAAAACACCGGAAGGGCAGAAAGCCCCCATTTTTCGGCCACTGCCAGGTTCAGCTCCACCTTTTTGGATGTGGTCTTGAAACCGGTTGCTACATATTTTTGAAACGATTCAGCGCCTTTCAAGTATCCTTTTTGGCAAAATGCATCAAACGTAAGTCCCGATGGCTTCAGCACGGCTTCCAGCATGGCCTGTTCATCATCAAACCAGTATTCGGGGCCTGTCAGCCGCTTTCCGAGTTCATTGATGATGCGAATGTCCGGCCAGCAGTTTTGCGGGGGATCCACGATCTTTTTTCTGGCCAGAACAATGCCATGCCCAAGACCGTAATGGCCGATGTCGTTGAATTCGAACTGAGTGGCTGCCGGCAGCACGATATCGGCCATTGCCGCTGTGGGCGTCATAAAGACATCGGAAACGGCCAGAAAATCCAACTTGATCAGTGCCTGGTAGGTCAAATCGGCATCTGCATATCCCATCAGCGGATTGGTGCACTGCATATAGGCGGCTTTTACAGGATAAGGGGTTTCATCCAGCACGGCTTTTCGAAAATAGGCAGATGGAACGGTCATCAGCCTGGGCACGGTCCCAAAATGCGTGTGAATCATTTCCTTGGATTTATTTGGAACCAGATCGGCCCGGACAAAATGGGCCAGGCCCAGTACCGATGGATCCTGCGCATGGATATTTCCGCCAGGCACATCCAGATTTCCGCAGACGGCCATAAGGCAGACCAGCGCCCGGGTCGTATCCCATGCGGTGACATGCTGCTCGATGGCATTGCCCCATCCAATGGCGGATGGTCTGGCTTTTGCGTAGCATCTGGCGCTTTTCCGGATAAGGTCGGGATCTATGCCGCAGATACCGGCGACGGCCTCCGGCGCATAGGCTTTGCAATGGGACTGCAGCAGATCAAAGCCGTTTGTCCATTCTTGAACAAATGCATGATCGTAAAGATTTTCCTCGATGATGACATTTAAAAAAGCCAGTGCCAGGGCTGCGTCCGTGCCCGGTCGAATCTGAAGCCAGTAGGCGGCTTTTTCGGCCATCAGTGTTCGCCGGGGATCCACGACAATCAGCGTGGTATCTTCCCGGAGCTGTTTCATGAGCAGGCTGGAGATTTCCCCTTCTTCATTGGTATCCGGAGGATTGCTTCCCCACAGCAGAATCACCTGGCTGGGGTGATGATAGTCGGCAACGGGGTAGAATCCGCAGGTGTGAAGCCCGCTGACCTCTCTGGGCGCATGACAGACATCCTGTACCGCGACGATGTTCGGAGAACCAAAGGTGTGGGCCAGCCGAATCAGGGCAAAGTGTTCCATGCCCTTGGGCATGCCCTGACAGAAAGCAACGGACTTGGCGCCATGCGTTTGGCGAATTCCGGACAAATTTTCGCAGATCACATCCAGGGCTTCATCCCAGGATACGGATTTCCACTGGCCATCTCCCCTGGCCCCGGTTCTTCGAAGCGGCGTTTTCAGCCGGTTTGCATGATCAAGCTTTTCATGAGCGTGCCGGCCCTTGACGCAGCAGTATCCCTGGTTCAAAAACCCATCTGCGTCCCCTTTTATTTCAACGATACGGCCGTTACAAACGCCGACGAGTATACTGCAGCCCCCATGATCCATGCGGGAACAATGGGTCTTAATCCATTCAATTTTTTCTGTCATTGGGCGAATCTCCTGAAAACGGGGTATGGTATTCCTTAAGAATTTCTCTATCATGGTTCTGCGGATCATTCAAGGCAGGCCTGCTCTGAAACAGAGGGCCGGACGGATTAATACTTGTTTTTGAGTATTCCGGCGTTTTCGGTGGAAGGTTGACGGACTAAAAGCTCTGTTTTAAAGGTACTGGAAGGATGAAGTAAATTTTAAAAAAATACAGGGCGGCAAAACTTCTCCGCCCTGTCAGGCAAGGTCAGGCCATCTTGATTTTTGCGTCTTCTTCTCGCTTCAGCTCTATGGTGGCGCTTTCCCGCAGCTTGTATTTTTGAATCTTTCCGCTGGCTGTCGTTGGGTATTCATCCACAAAGAAAAAAAACGCAGGAATCTTGTGAAAGGAAATTTTATCCTTGCAAAAAGTTTTCAGCTCGTCTTCAGATATTTTTTCACCCGGCTTGACCTGAACATAGGCAACCACTTCTTCTCCGTATTTCTTGCTGGGCACGCCGATGACCTGCACGTCCTTGATTTTAGGATGGGTATAAAGAAATTCCTCGATTTCCCTTGGGTAAATATTTTCACCGCCCCGAATGATCATGTCCTTAATGCGGCCCGTTATCTTGCAGTAGCCGTTTTCATCCATGACGGCCAGATCGCCGGTGTGCAGCCACTTGTCTTTGTCGATGGCCTTGGCCGTGCCTTCCGGATTATTGTAATACCCTTTCATGACGTGGTAGCCGCGCGTACAGAGTTCGCCTTGAACCCCCCGGGGAACTTCCTCGTCCGTTGCCGGATCCACGATCTTGACTTCCACGTTCGGCAGCGCTCTGCCTACCGTGCTGACCCTCAGTTCAAGACTGTCCGTGGTGCGGGTCTGGGTAATACCCGGCGAGGCCTCGGTTTGCCCGTAGACAATGGTCATTTCCGAGGCGCCCATGACGCTGACGACCTGTTTCATCACTTCTATCGGGCAGGGGGCACCGGCCATGATTCCAGTGCGCAGATGCGAGGTGTCGTATTTCTTGTTTTTCAGCTCTTCCAGTTCTGCGATGAACATGGTTGGAACTCCATGCAGGGCCGTGCATTTTGATGCTTCAACGGTTTCCAGTACCGCAGCACCCGTAAATGCCTGTACCGGAGCCATGCAGGTCGCGGAGACCACGCAGGTCAAGGTGCCTAGAACACAGCCAAAGCAGTGAAAAAAAGGAACGGGAATGCACATGGTGTCTTTGGCGGACAGCGCCATGCACTCGGCCAGGCTCTTGGCGTTTCCAATCAGGTTTGTGTGCGTCAGCTGAACGCCTTTGGGAAATCCCGTAGTTCCGGATGTGTACTGCATGTTGATGACGTCATCCGGCTGCAGGGAGTTCTGCCGGGCAAATAGCTCCGCATCGCTGATTTTATTGCTCATGGCCATCACTTCATTCCAGGTGAACATACCGGGATGGCTTTCATTTCCGATAAAAATAACATTCTTGAGCAGGGGGAGCTTTGCGCTCTTGAGCTTCCCGGGCTGACAGGTTTTAAGCTCCGGGCAGACATCATAGACGACTTTTAGATATTCATCCGCCTCCCGGACCCCGCCGATCAGAATCAGCGTCGTTGAATCTGATTGTTTCATCAGATATTCCAGCTCGAAGCTTCGGTAGTTGGTGTTGACCGTTACCAGTACGGCCCCCATCTTGGGTGTGCTGAACTGCGCCAGGACCCATTCCGGAACATTGTTGGCCCATATTGCGATATGCTCGTGTTTTTGAATGCCAAGGGCCATAAAGGCTTTGGCCGATTTATCGCAAACAGCTTTGAACTGATTATAGTCGTAGTCGATTCCCAATTTGTGATACTTCAACGCCTTGCTGTTTCCGAACTGTTCGGCCACGATATCCACCAGCCGGCCTATTGTGGTTTTGCCGATTTCATACGTTGGTATTTGCATAAAAAAACTCTCCCTTTGATTGTGATATTCGATAAGTCGTCTGCGATCTTGTATGCGGCTTAAATCGGTTTAATGGTAAGTCACGAAGTATAAATTTCCTTTCAAAAAATAGTTGTAAACAGGATATTCGTTGAATCGGAATTCAGAAAGAGCTTTGGAGAAATAAACTCGATTTCTATTCTGAACGAGCGCTCAATCAAATTTTTTTATTGTTTTATATCCATTTCCTGCGTTTTGTCAAATAATTTATTGATGCTTGATAAAATGAACACAAATTGGAAAAACATTAAAGTTACTATAAAAGAGGGGGATATCCGGAAACTATTCAATACCCGCCATCCGAACGATCTGCGCCAAAACAATCAGGTTAAGGACTTATATCACTGGTTTGGAGCAACAGGGCGTTTTGTTTTTTTTGTTTTGGATGGCTGCGACAATTTTGAAAATGGGAAAGATGTTGAATGTTCAGGGAATTTCCGATATATCTTGAGAAGCCATTAATGATGGCCGCCATATAAATAGAATGAATCGGTCCATTTTTGACATGCAAAAGAAGCCAGGTTCAAGCGGCTTTGTTCCGCAAAAATAAAAGGATGATAAATTGCCAAAACCCAATTATCAGCATGATAAACGTCAGAGAGAGCTGGAAAAGAAAAAAAAGAAGGAAGAAAAAAGACTGCGCAAGCAGACTTCGGTGACGCCCGAAGAGGAAGCAAATCCGTCTTCGGAAATTGAACAGCCATCATGAATGCCGCGCGGACAAAATCAATATTTCACAAACAAGATGCGTTTTGGTAGAATGTCATCATATCAATTTGTTTTTAAATTAACCCAATAAAGGAGGTAATTCCGTGGAAGAATCGAATTTGCCGTTTTTCAGGCAACGACTTGTTGGTAGAAAGATCGTTATTGTTCTGCCGGTGATTATTCTCATTGCCGCGATCATCGTGACAGTTACGGTACTGCCCAAAAGTTATTATTTTTCGGTTCGGGGTGAAGAACTCTCTCTGGTAAGAGGCCCTATATCCTGCTGGGTTTTTTCTCAGCGCTCCAGTGCGCTGGAGCCTTTTTCTGTAAAGGGTCTGGATTTGAAAGGCATCACCGGCGTTGCATTCAAAACCCAGGATGAAGCGATGAATGTTCTGCGCGGCTTTTTTCAGAAGCGAGTTCAGGAGCAGAGTGAAGCGCTTCTGGTTAAGGAAAAAGAGCTGGCGAATGCTTATTCTGATCTGCTGAGGGATATCACCGGTGCAAAAGCCGCAGGAACTCCTGGATTGGAAAAGAGCATTGAAGTTCTTAAGGGTTGGCTAGAGATTTACAACGCCAAGGTGAAATCGTCGATGCCTGCCGGCAAATCATGACCAGCGAACCAGCCCACCTGTAAAGTGACTCTCAGTGACCAAAAGCAATGAAACAGTATATTCGCCCGAAGAAATCCAAAACTGCATTTCTTTTCTGGAAAACCTGGCCCAAAACAGCGGCCAGATAGTCAATCTCTCCGAATCGCAGAGAATTGCCCTCATGACAGCGGCCGGACAACTCTCGCGCCCGGATCGGCGCGAGCTAAAAAAGCGAAATAAGGAAAAGAACCGGGTTCAGCGCCAGGTGGTTGTTCAGCATGAGCGCAGAGCCCGGGCAGCCACGGGCATCCGCCGTGCCCGGCAGGCCAGTGTGTTTTCCGCACCCTTGCAGATTTCGGCCGCAAAAGCTCCTGGAACAGCGGATTTGAATTCCGAAGATAATGATTTAAAATCACCCCGCAATTGCTATGTCTGCAAGGTGGAATTCACCAAACTGCATTTTTTCTATGATGCCATGTGTCCGAGTTGTTCGGCATTTAACTATGAAAAACGCTTTCAGACCGCATCACTTCACGGGCAGGTGGTACTGATTACCGGTGCAAGGGTGAAAATCGGCTACCAGGCAACGTTGATGATGCTCCGGGCAGGCGCCAGAGTGATTGCCACTACCCGATTTCCCGTGGATGCCGCCATGCGTTTTACGGCAGTAGAGGATTTTTCAGAGTGGGGCGATCGCCTGCACATTTACGGCCTGGACTTGCGGCATACGCCGAGCGTCGAGATGTTTTCAAGCTATGTTGAACAGAATTACGATCGCCTGGATATTTTGATCAATAATGCGGCCCAAACGGTTCGAAGGCCGCCCGGTTTTTACACGCATCTCATGGACAACGAAACCAGAGCCATTGATGCGCTTCCGGAAAATGTCCGCTCGCTTCTTGGCCAGTATCATCTCTGTATCAATCGACTCGGATCATTTTCGGTTCCGAACATCGGGTTGGAGCCGGCACTTCCGGTAACCTGGAACGGAAAAGCCCCCGGAATCGGTCTGCGAGCTTCCGCGCAACTGTCTCAGATTCCTTACGCATACGACCACAGTCTGGTTGCAGAAGCTGTTTTCCCAAAAGGCAAGCTGGATGCCGACCTCCAGCAGGTGGATTTAAGAGAAACCAACAGCTGGCGACTGCGGCTGGGTGAAATCCAGACTTCCGAGATGCTTGAAATTCAACTGGTGAATGCTGTTGCGCCGTTTGTGCTTTGCAATCGTCTTGTGCCGATGATGCGGCGCGATTATACCGGAAAAAAGCATATTGTGAACGTGACTGCCATGGAGGGAAAATTTTTCCGCTTCAAAACAACGGGCCGCCATCCGCATACCAATATGGCCAAGGCGGCCCTCAACATGCTGACACATGCGTCTGCCGCCGATCTTGCCGGGGACGGAATCTTTATGAATGCCGTGGACACCGGATGGGTAACGGACGAAGATCCGGCCAAACTGGCTTCTTTGAAACAAGATCTGCATGACTTTCAGCCGCCCCTGGACATCGTGGATGGCGCTGCCAGGATTTGCGATCCGTTTTTTCACGGAATTCTGACCCATACCCATTGGTGCGGTAAATTTCTTAAGGACTACTACCCCATTGATTGGTGAGGGCTTTTTTTCTCATCCTTGCTTGACACTGGAGGGTGGTTTTCGTTAAAAGATAATTTATGAAAAAGCTTCATGTATCCAAAAAAGTAACCGCCGTTCTGGTGTACGGAAGACCGCCTCTGGTTTTTGGGGGTCTGTGTTGTGCCATTGCAGTCATGTGGACCCAAAATCCGATTCTGTATACTTTGGGTGTTGTCTTTCTGTTCACAGCCATGGCCTTTGACCTGGTGGACGGCTGGTTTGCCGCGCGATTCGAGCCCCATCCCACTCTGGCGCATCTTGCCGATCGCATCATGGACAAGGTGGTGTACGCCATCATTTTTCCGCTGGTGGCCGTGGGAATGATGTGGCGCCTGGTTTATATCACGCCCGATTATCAGAAAACCGATCTGCTGCATGCCATCTTCATCCTGCTTTTATGCATCGTTGTGTTAATCCGTGACAGTTTTGCCCATTTTATTCGCGGATTCACCCTGGGAAAAGGACCTGGGCCCGAGAACAGCGAGTTTACACGGCTGCGGACGGTCGTTGCGGCTCCGGTGGCAGCCCTTCTTTACGCAACAGCCTTTTACATCCCGGAAGGGCCGCCTTCCAGGTTGTATTTCTGGATTTCCTGGCTGGGCAACCTGCCGTTGAAAGGGCTGTTTGTCATCGAAATCTTTTTTTTGGTGATCAATTTCGGCTCTATTGCCGGGTACTGCCGCAAATACGGCACTGCCTTTCTGGATGAGCTTTGTCTGGGCAATGAGATCCTGCGGCGCCGCATTCTGTCAACATTTCCGAATGGCCTGACCGTGATGAACGCCATCATGGGTCTGCTGTCTGTCTGGTTCGCCAATCAGGGCCAGGTCCGGGAAGCATATCTGCTTTTGATCGGTGCGGCGGTTTTCGATAAACTGGACGGTGCCATGGCCCGTAAACTCGGGCTTACCGAACCGCCGGCCGGCGATGTAAAGCCCCCCCGCTTTCAACTGGGCGGGATACTGGACGATATTTCCGATGGCATCAGCTTTTGTATCGTACCCGCCTGGATTTATTATCTGGTTTTGTCCCGTTCGGATGTTCCGGCCATTTCCGATCTGACCGTTTTCTGGATCGCCTCGTTTTACTCGGTTATGGGAATCGTCCGATTGATTTATTTTACCCTGGACACTTCCCCCATTCCGGGTTTTTTCAAGGGAATGCCCACACCGGCGGCGGCGCTTCTGGTGACTGCTCCCCTGATCATGTTCAGCCAGGCCGAGAATTCGGACACCATAGCCTTCTGGGGCTATTGCGCCACTGCCGCCATGGTTCTGGCAGCAGCGGCGATGAACATTTATCCGGTGCGGTATCTTCATCTCGGACGGTTCATGGATCAGAGCACATGGTTCAGGCGCTCGAGCATCATTTTGTTACTGGTCGCCGTATTCAGTCCGTATACAGGTTATATTTGTTTGTTGTATCTGCTCCTGTACCTGTTTTCCCCCATTTTTACCCGTCGGATTTTACCCTCCAAGAGTCCGGAAAAGCCTGATAAAGAGGGATAGGTCTCTTTGCTCAAGCATGGTTCCTGAGTTTTAAGGCGATGGGATGCGGGTTCAGGTACACCTGCTGTTTCAGATACGGCTCGCCGAATTTGCGCACGTAATGATTCAAGAGCGTAACCGGAACGATCAGCGGCATGAATTCGTTGCGGTAGCGGTCAAATATTTCAAGCATCTCCTGCTTCTCGTCGGAGTTGAGCTGTTTTTTGAAATAGCCGAGGATGTGTTCAAGCACGTTCAAGTTTTTTTTCAGTGTCGATTTCATGCGCAGCGTCTCGATAAGAAGTCTTTCATACTGCGCGTAAACCGCTTGGATTGACATATTCTTGCCATCGGCAACAAGTTTTCCCATCAGCCGGGCGTTGGCAGGGCTGTGGGAAAGCATCAGAAGCTTGTGCCGGGTGTGGAAATCAACGAGATTTTTTATGCTCCGGCCCTGAGCCAGCGTCTCCCGCCAGCGCTTCAGCGTAAAAATCTGTTCGATAAAGGTTTCCCGCAGTTTGGGATCGTTCAGGCGCCCTTCTTCCTCGACCGGAAGCAGGGGAAAGTGTTGGGTGAAAGTCCGGGCGAACAGACCCACACCTTTTTTTTCCGCCATGCCCTTCGGGTTGTAGACTTTGACCCGCATGAGGCCGCTGCTGGGAGAGTCGCTTTTGAAGATAAACCCGCAGAGATTCTCCTTATCGAGTTCCCGGACACGCGTTCGTGCCCAGTCGACCATGCGATCGGTGTGATCGATATTGCTGCGTGAGGTGACAAGGCGCGGGTTCTCCGAATCTCCGATCAGGCGAAAAGTCTCACGGGGGATGGGGAAACCGGCCTCAACCTCTGGGCACACCGGAACGAAATCAAGGAATTCTCCCAGCGTGTTCGTTAGGTAACGGTCGTGCTTGTGGCCGCCGTCAAACCGGACCTGCTGTCCGAGAAGGCAAGCGCTGACGCCGATTCTGATTTTGTCTTCCATTTCCATTCTCCAATAAATAACGTTCCAGGCATTTTGTCAGGATGAACGTCCGTAACACCGCCGCTGTATAATCCATCAAAGAAGGATTGGCGATTTTTTTTGGATTCTTTATCCGCATCAATGCTTCACACATTAAATTTCCTGTTTCAACTTATTACTGAGCGCCGATGAGCGGAAGCTCCTTTTCCAGTGTGAAATAAACCAGAAATTTGGGCTCTTGATTATCGTCGGTGTATTTGCGGCGTTTGATCTTCTGGATCAGTTCAGGGTTGCTTTCTTCGCGATCCTTTTTCAAAAAAAGCCGCTTGCCGTTGTAACCCGGTCCGTCTTCCATGAATAGGAAAGTGGCATGGGGATTGGACTGAAGGTTGTGATGGGTCAGCCGGTCGCGCATGATGAATGCCAGGGTCCCCTCCCCAAGAAAGTGCGGGCGTGAATAGACGGCAGCATCCACTTTTCCGCTGCTGTCGGCGGTGGCCAGGACACCGGATCCTTTCGTGCTCTCGAAGTATTTTTTAAGCTTTTCCATGATTGTCTCCTTTGGTTTATGTTGTCATTAGAAACACTATAATACTCTGGATACGAAAGTAAAGCTTCTCGGATTTAAACGGGAATCCTGATTGCATTATGGCAGGCGGTTTCGGGATTACGGGTGATGGATGAGCTCTCTTGCCCGAAGTTCTTGCCGAAGATGCTCAACGCGACGACGGTTGACTCCGAAGTCCCAGTAGCCGGTTTGAGCCGCTGAGCGGATCGAAATGATGCCGTTTGAAGGGTTCAGGAAGAACTCGAGATCATCTACATATCCGAATACCCGGCTCTTAAACGTTGCGTGGAGATATGTCTCGCCAGCCTTGACAACGGCGCATCGGGGAAGCGCGGCAAGGACGCGCTGAATTTCGGACCAGTTTTTGCTGAAATCCCCCTTCAAATGAAAAGCATCGATTTTGTGCCGATTATCCGGTGTTTCCGTCGACACACAATTGGGACTTTCGGGGCAGTTTAAAAGATCTGTTGAGCGGGTGCCGGCCGCATCCTCAGATCGTACTGCCGAGCATCCGGATATCATTAACATCATCAGCGGCATAACGGATGCAAAGATTTTCTCGAAAATCGGGGTTACCTTCTGATCAATGATCCGGACAGAAACGTACCGATAATACAGAGGCTCTGTAAATCAAGAAACCGCTCGGCAGATCGCCTGAATAAAATGGCGCATTGGGCCGGGAACTCATTGTCACGGTCGTTGAAACGAAGATAAATCGGAATTCTCGGAAGGGCATTGAATTGCACGCTAAGGTCATACGCCATGTCGTCATCCGTATGCAAAATCCCTTCGAGCATTTTACACCGTGCTTCAAGGGCGGAAATTTTCCCGCCGAACTCACCGGCAATGAGCTTTTGGGTGTTTTCAACGAAATATCCGCTGAGGGGGCCCGCTGCTTCAAATTCGCGAAAGGTCACCAGTTCTTGATCATTTGCCGGCATATCTTGATGGCATTGCAGCACATATTGACACAGAACCACGCCCAGTGCCGGATTGATTTCTCTGCCCGCCATGTCCGTAACGCCGGATCGGCAAATCCGGTGGGGAATGCCAAAGAACGGAATCACAAGTCCGGTATCCTGGCCCTTTACGCCGAGCGGTGTTATTTTCGCAAAACAATCGATTCCTGTCAACCGTTCTCGAAGCGCTTTATAGGTTGTTTCAAAATCAGGTTTTATCATGGATACTCTTTTGTTTTATTTCGCATATCTGTTTCATAAGATCATCGTATCGGTCTTCCAGATCCAGAAGTTCCATCATCACCGGCGGCTTGACCGAGTGGGCGGGCAGCCGCTTTCGGGTCTCGTTTATTGCCGCATCCAGTTCATGCAGCCTCTGCTCCAGATCCAGTAAGTGGTTCATATCAGTTTTCCTTTTTCAAGAATTTATGGTTTCCTGGTTCGAATCTATGCGCCATAACACGCGTGCTTGCATTGATATAAGTCAATTTTGAGTTTTTGCGATCATATTCTTTTTGACATCTGTCAATATGGGTTGCTGTATTCGGGCAAATGGTTCTGGAATTCACTCTGCTAAAAATGGGATGACAAGGTTAAAGACCCCGGCTTCCAGGCGCGCTTTTACCGGAAGGCTGTTTTTTTGAAAAACATGCATCATGCCGGTATTCGAGAAAAGAACATCTGCAACAAAGCCCTTGATGCCGCGTTCCCTGGCAAGCCGGATCAGCATGCCGTAAAGAAAAGAGGCAACGCCAAGCCGCTGGTAGGTTTCATCAACCACAAAAACAATTTCTGCAAAAGTGTTGCCCGGAATTTTGATATACCTGGCTTCCGCGATGATGCGGCCTTTTTTTTCTTCTCCAACCAGCCCGACGATGGACATGACCTGGTTCCAGTCCACATTGACATATTCCTGCATTTTTGTATGCGGCATGCTGCGGATGGAGTTAAAATACCGGTAGTAAACCGCTTCTTCTGAAAACCGGTAAAACAGTTGCCGCATGCCTTCTTCATCAACGGATCCGTGAAAACAGGCGAGTGTATTCCCAGATGGCGCTTGTTTGTCAGGCATCGGGCCAGTGCTTCATAAAAAGGGCCGATGGAAAAAGCCAGACAGCTTTTGTCTTCAATCAGAGAGGCCACGTGCTGAGCCACCTGATCCCAGCGGTCATCGGTTTTTGGGCGATTGAAATATATGGGCGGATCCGTCGAACGGATCAAGAAATCAAAATCCGTTTTTTGAACAAACGTATCCCCGAATGTTCTGGGAATCTGTACGTTGATTTCGCCGATGCATATCGAAGCCTGCTCCATGGCTTCTCTTGCCACATCTACCGCAATTCCCAGGCTGCAAAAGCCGGCCTCATTGGGCGGAGAAATCTGGACGATGGCTACATCCACGTGTATCTGGCGGGATTCAATCAATTGGGGAATCTTTGCATGTCTGCTGGGGATCAGATCCACCCGGCCCTCTTCGATGGCTTCATTGGCCACCCAGCCGGAAAAAAAAGTTTTCAGGCGAAAATTCTGGGATTGAATGGTTTGAAGCGACACCGCATCCCCGAAGCTGATCAATTGAATCAGCTCGATGTCTTCCAGGTTTTTGGCATCGGAAGTCATCAGGTGCCGAACCATGGTCCGGGGTTCGGCCATCGCCGTCCCTGGGAAAATGATCATTCCGGGCCTGATTTTCTCGATCGCTGTTTCCGGTGAAACGACTGCTGATTCCCAGTTGTCAGAAGAGACTTTCATCATGGGCTCCTTGCAAGGTTTTAATCCGTAAAAGCAGAATCCGGACACTCAGGCTGCCTGCAGATAATCGTGTTTTCAAATCCATCCCCCGGCGTCAGTTTCAGCGGCGATGCATGCATATAAATTATGGACAATTCCCGGCAGAAAAAAACCCAGTTCGATTGCACGGCGCAGGTGCCGCTCGGCGGCATCCGAGTTTCCTTCCTGCAGGTAAGCCCGGCACAAGTCCACATGAAGCAAATGCATTTCCGGCATGCATGAAAGCCCGAACAGGTCCGCGTTGAGGCGGCGGATGAGAATTTCGATATCCGGCCAGGTAAAATTGGATGCATTTACGGTCTGAACACTGAGCCCGCTTCTCAGGGCTTGCGCTGCCAGCGACAGCAGCCCATAGGGCGCCTGAATAAAATCACCTTCAGTAACGGCTGCAGGATCTGCATTATCCGGAGGACCTTCTTCGGGGGGGTAGAGCGGATCGCCGTTGCGTGCAATTTTCCAGGGCGGAGCATATAACAGGACGATTCGCATTGTCTGTTTCTCCCGTTTGAGAGAAAAGAAGGGGCACGGCCAACACTTCGTCTTTGCCAAGTCTGGCTGTCAAGTGCTAAAAAAATCAGGGGCATCCTTTAAAATGCCATGCGATGAGTCGAAAGTAAATAAGCGTTTTGTGAAGAAGGCGCGGGGCAAGTCCCAGCGTGAGTACCGACCCCAAAAAGCAGAGGCAGGCATTGATCAAAAGGCGGGTAAAGAGGATGATGACCATCAGGGAGTAGCTTTTCGGATGCCATTTTTTCAGGTAGATATATCGCGATCTGTAAAAATGGATTCGGGATGCGACGCTGTTTCCGGCGCTTTTCCCCTGGGCGTGAATGATGCGGGCTGAAGAAACAAAATAGACTCCCCAGTTGGCCTGCCACATGCGATACGCCCAGTCGGTTTCTTCAAAGAAGAAAAAATAGATTTCGTCAAAAATCCCGACCGTGTCCATGGCGGTTTTCCGAATCATCAGACAGGCGCCGATTCCCGATTCAACGGGAATGGGACCGGGGTAATTCCGGCGCTTGCTGGGAAATTTGTCCGGAAACAGGATCCGTAAAAGGGTTTCGTTGGAAATCAGGGTGAGCAGGGTTGGAAAATTGGCGATGGAATTCTGCCGGGACCCATCCGGGTTCAGAAGCTGGCCGCAGGCCATGCCTGCAGTCGGCGTGGATTCCATGAATGAAAGAAGCGTTTGGGCTGCCCCGTCTGTTAAGGCGGCATCAGAGTTCAGCAGCAGCGCATATCGCCCGGTCATTTCTTTCAAAGCCTGATTGTTGGCAGCTGCAAATCCCATGTTTTGGGTGTTTTCAATAAGTTTAACCTGGGGAAAACCGGTCTTTACCGCTTCCTGGCTTCCGTCTGTCGATCCGTTATCCACCACCCAGATTTCAAATGAAATATCCCGGACTGTTTCATAAACAGATCGGATGCAGTTCAGCAGAAGATCCCGGGTATTCCAGTTGACGATGATGACAGAGATTTCCATAATAAATTCTTTCATAAACGGCCATGGTCACAACGAAGCATGGCAATGGGGCTTTACGCTTAACTGTCTGTTGCCATGACCCGGGCAACGCCTTCCAGTACCTGATCCACACGGATGTGGTTCATGCAGTCGCATGTCGAACACTGTCGCTTGAAACAGGGGCTGCACGGCAGATCGGCCCGGATCACCTGATGGTTATCGCCCATGGGCCCGGTCCGCCAGGGTGCCGTAGGCCCAAAGAGCGCGACAACCGGCGTATTCACGGCGGCGCCAAGGTGCATGGGGCCGGTGTCCGTGGATATCAGCATATCGGCTGCGTCATAAAGGGCCGCAAGGGTTTTCAGGCTGGTTTTTCCGGTCAGATCCGCTGCCGGAGATTTCATGCGGGATAAAATGTCCTGCACGGTTTCCGTATCCTCCGGGGCGCCGGTGAATACGGGAATAATCCGATAGGTTTCTGAAAGACGGTCCGCAAGCTCCGCAAAACGCGCGTTCGGCCAGAGCTTGGTTGTCCATTTGGCCACCGGGTTGATACATATCAGGGGACGGGCAGCCTTTATTCCTTCCTGGGAAAGCAGACGGGCGACTTGCTTGCGGTCCGCATCATGAATCGGCAGTCGATACGTGATGCTCCGGGAATGAATACCCGCGGCATCCAGCATCATCAGACTGCGCAGGATGGCATGGCAATTCATATCCACCGGTGCAACGGCCTCGTTTAAAAACAGATAGCTGAGTTCCTGATGTTCCATTCCCCGGCCGAACCCGATTTTTCGCCTGCCCCTGGAAAGGGCAATCAGAACCCCGCTTTTGAGCAGGGCCTGAAAATCAAAGACAAGATCATAAGCGGTATCCCGAAGCGTCTGAACCAATCCGGCTGCCTCGCGGATGACTGATTTCCACTGTCCCTTCCGGAGATCCTTGATCCATCTTTTTCTTCTGGAGACGATGATCCGGTCCAGCGCCGAATGCCCGATAATCAGGGGCGCTGCCGCCTCTTCAATCAGCCAGGTGATGTGTGCCGATGGATAGGCGGAGCGGATGGCGTTCAAGGCCGGCAGGGTGTGAATGACATCGCCGATGGCGCTTAGCTTTATAATCAGAATGTTCATGATGCCAGAGAAGATCCATGGCAAGACCCAGGACGTGATCCACGGTGATGGCATCCATGCACCTGTGATCGGTCGGGCAGTCCGGTTTCATGCAGGGACTGCACGCTACGGGCATGCGGATGATGTGGCTGAGATGGCTTCTGGGAGAAGTGGTGGTGTGGTCCGTGGAACCGAAGATGGCAATCTGCGGAACATGCAGGGCCGCCGCCACATGCATCAGGCCGGAGTCGTTTGTGATAAAGAGGCGGCACTGGTCAATCAGCGAAATGGCCTGTCTTAACGAGGTTTTTCCGCAAAGATTGATGCAGTTATCGCCGACAGACGCTGCGATATTTTTCCCAAGTTCTTCTTCGCCCGGGCCCCCGAAAATCAGAAAGCAGACATCTGGAATGGATTTGAGGCGGTTGCAGAGTTCGGCAAACCGATCTGCAAACCACCTTTTGGCGGTCCCGAAGGCAGCGCCGGGGTTGATGCCGATCACGCAGGCTTTCTCGGAACACCCGCTGGTTCTGATGCGCTGCACGGCCTGGCATTTCTCCGCATCGGATATGAATATTTCCATTTCAGCAGGATTGGCTGCCAGCTTGACGCCTTTTAGTATCTCCAGATAATACTCAATCTGATGCAGCCGTTTCAGAAACGGGATACCGGTGCACCGGATGGGTGAGCAGCATTTTGCGGGCATCCGTGTCATATCCGAGCCGAACAGGAATTCCCGCCATCCAGGCAAGAAATGCCGCCTCAAATGCGTTTTGCAGCAGCAGGGCCAGGTCAAAGTCGTGTTTGCGCAGGTCCCTGGCCAGCCTGAATTTCCCGGCAAGGCCCCTGTGACGTCCCGCGACATCATAGTCAAGAATGTGGTTGATGTGCGGATTGTTTGCATATACCGGTGCAACCCAGGGCTTGGCCAGAAGGCTGATGTGCGTATGCGGAAAATTCTTTCGCACTGCCCGTAAAAAAGGGGTGCTCATCACGGCATCTCCCACCCAGTTGGGCGTTCGAATGACCATGCGGCGAATGGACGAAGGATTCATATTTTCATTGGGTATGGCAACGGCTAATTGTTAGGATGGCGATCTTTATCCTTTTATCTGTCTCTGGGCCACGGGCAGAACGGCCGGGTTTTCCATCGCTGGTGAACCCAGAACCACTGGTCCGGATAACGCCGGATCGCGGCTTCTATGGCCTGATTGTATTTAAGGGTATTGGCTTCGATATCATGCGTCCGGTCCCCGGTATGAATCAGTTCCAGCTCCGGGCAGAATTCGATGATAAATCGGTTCTGATTCCGAACCATAAAAATCGGCACAACCGGCGCGCGGGTTTTCAGGGCCAGAAGGGCAAACCCCTTGTTGGTGCAGGCCCTGTGATTGAAAAACTCCACGAATACGCCTTCATACCAGTCCACGTTCTGGTCCATCAGCATGGCAACCACATGTCCGTTCTTCAATTGGCGAAGAATTTTTCGCATGGCATGGGCATTGGGAATGAGTCCTGCGCCAAAACGGGTTCTAAGGCGAAGAAAAAAAGCATCCAGCGGCGAAAAATCCAGAGGCCGGTAAAGGATATCGGCTGAAAAACCGGCCATCGGTGCCACAGACGGCAGCAGTTCCCAGTTCCCCATGTGGGCGGTCAACGCCAGAACGCCTTTTCCTTTTGCCAGTGCTGTCTGGACGTGATGCAATCCGCGTATCTCCGCATACCGGAATAGCTCCGGCAATGTCAACCGATCGCTCCATCCGATTTCAAACGGGATGCGCATGATGTTGTAAAAAGACTGAAAGGCCAGCACCCGAATCTGATCCGGTTTTTTTTCATGGCCAAAGGCGCGTGTCAAGTTCGAAATGGCGATGTTGCGATGCTTTTTATCGATTCGAAACCACAGGATGGCCGCAGCCCTTGCCAGAAAATCGGCGATAGGATACGGGGAATGCGTCCCAGCAGCCGGAACAGGGCCGATATGAGATCTGTCAGAAAAGAGTCGAAAGCGTTCATGATTTCCTGTCTTTCAGTCCTTTTTCCCAGACTTTGGCATGTTTTAGGAAAACATACCAGGCTGAATTCATGGCAATGACCAGCCCGGCGGTGCCATCCAGTACCCCCAGCTTCCACAGATAGCATTCCGCGAATTTTCCCAGGGCATGAAATACGCCGGCTGCCGCAAACCAGGCCCCGGCTGCAGAATGTTCTTCGGCATAGACGTCAGAGAAGCGGTTGATGGTCATCACCTGATCCGAGATGTTCCGGTAGACGTCATGCAGAATGGGGCTGGACAGCGGCTGGATCCTGCCGGAAACTTCCAGTTTTTCATGAAGGCCGCCGCCTTTCCACTGGCCGCATCCTTTTCGTACCAGTCGAACCTTTCGATCCGGATACCAGCCGCCATGTCGGATCCAGGTGCCAAGATACCGGGAGAGACGCGGCATGGAAAACCCGCAGACTTCCGGAGGCGCATTCTGAATCGTTTCCTGAAGTTCCGCGGCAAGGGGATCGGAGATTCGTTCATCCGCATCCAGATTCAAAATCCACTCAAATGAAGCCAGCTGCATGGCATATTGTTTCTGCTCCGCGAATCCCTGCCAGGGGCGGGTAGACGACCCTGGCGCCGCCGGCCCTGCAGATTTCCTGCGTGCCATCGGTGCTGCCGGAATCCACCACGATCACTTCATCGGCAAATGCCGCGCTTTTCAGCAGGGCCGAAATCCGGTCCGCCTCATTCAAGGTGATGACAACGACACTGATCATGGGGTCAAGGATATCCGATTTTGGATGAATCTGTCAAACGCCATTGCATTGTCAAGAGACATGCGAATCCCGATAACCACGCATTCCATGGGAAACTGAAACCGGCCATGCAATCTGGCAAGGTCTTTTTCGGTGGTGACAAGGGTGGTTGCGCCGGCCTTGACAGCGGCGTTCTGGATAGCCTGAATGTCTTTATCCGAATAGAAATGATGGTCGGAAAATCCCTGAAAACCACGGACATCGGCACCCATTTTCTTGAGGGTTTTTAGAAAATCATCATTATGGGCGATACCTGAAAAAGCAAAATACCGTTTTCCAATAAAAAGATCACCTTCGGTAAGGGGTGCATTGACTTGAAATTCCGGTTTTTCTCCTGCGGAAAATCTTCCGGAGAAAAAAGGTTCATGAATTGCGCAAAAAACCGGGCGTTGCGATGGCCCATGGTTCAGCGGGACTGCAAAACGGCCGAGGGGAACGGGTCATGATCAGCGCATCGCTGAAATCAAGCGCGGAGACCGGCTCCCGCAAAGATCCGCGAGGCAATAGATGGCCATTGCCAAAGGGAAGGGAGCTGTCGAGTAGCAGCAGGTTCACGTCCCGGAAAAGTGCAAGATGCTGAAACGCATCATCCAGAATCACCACCTCTGTCTGAAACCGGTTGATGGCATGCATGCCGGATTGATACCGGTCATGTCCGACCAGAACCGGAATACCTTTAAGGGATGCGGCCAGCAGAAACGGTTCGTCACCTGCGCTTAACGGGTCCATCAGAACCGCGTTCCCATCGCTGACAATGCCGCCGCTTTTTTCGGCAGCACCCTTGTATCCCCTGCTAAGGACCGCAACCCGGTATCCCAACCGCCGCACCTGTTCGGCCACGTAGATGGTCATCGGCGTTTTTCCGGTGCCGCCCGTTGTCAGGTTTCCAATTGAAATGACGGTACAGGGAAGTTTTTTTTGTTTTAGAAAGCCGGAGGCATAAGCGTTTCGACGAAGCCGAACGCCCGTGCCATAGGCTTTGGACAGAAGCGTTAAAAGCAGATTCAACGCAAACGGCGGATGGATCTTCCCGGTCATAACGGCTTCGATTGTAGTTTTAAAGGATGTCATTCTCGAATAAACCGTCCGATGGTGTTCAGGGTTTTTTCCAATGTCCCCTGATTCTCCTGTAAGATTTGAAAGGCAGTATTGCCCATGGCCAGGGAGCGTTCAGGGCTTTTGAGCAGGGTCAGGGCCGCCTGAACCAGTTCGGTGGCGTCATGTACCACCCGGGCACCGCCTGCGGCCAGCAGACGGCTGCAGCTTTCTGCAACATCGCCGGTATGGGGACCGAATAAAATCGGCTTTGCAAAAGCAGCGGGCTCGAGCGGATTGTGGCCGCCGAAATTGATCAGGCTGCCCCCCACAAAGGCCACATCGGAAAAAGCATACAGGGCTTTTAAGTGGCCAATGGTATTCACTACGACCACATTCGGCGGATCCAGTGTCGGAGAGCGCTCCATCCGCGTCAGCAATTCCGCTGTAAATCCATGTGAAACCGCAAAGCGAAAAATCTCGCTTGCCCGGTCAACATCCCGGGGCGCAAGGATCAGGCAGAGCGCCGGAATCTGAACCCTGAGCCGGGAATAAGCATCAAGGAGAATGGCTTCCTCACCGGGGTGCGTGCTGCCGGCAACCAGGCATTGCCGGCGGGTCATTCCTGAAAGAATTCGCTGGAGATAACGGATCTCATTTTCAGAAACCAGATCCGGGGGCGAGTCATATTTCAGGTTGCCGGCAATTGTTACCTTGTCTGCAGCAAGGCCCAGATCCATAAAACGGCGGGCATCTTCCCCGCTCTGGGCGCAGACGAAAGAAAAACAGCGAAATACGGGGGAAGTCCATCTTGAAAAACGCCGATATCCCGAATACGAACGGTCTGAAAGCCTGGCGTTTACCAGAATGACCGGAATCAAACGTCGTTTCATCTCGGATAAAAAATTGGGCCAGATGTCTGTTTCAACGATAACGATCAGGGCGGGATGAATCCGGTTGATTACGGAACGGACGGAAAATATCAGATCATAGGGAAAATAAAATACCACATCGAGATCATTCTGGAGAAGGCGTGAAGCGGTTTCAAATCCCGTAAGGGTTGACGCTGAAAAAACAACCGGCCGGCCCGGATATTTCAGCTTGAGCGCTCTGGCAAGAGAAACCGCGGATAAAACCTCCCCCACGGACAGGGCGTGAACCCACAGGGGCTTTAGGCCGGACGCAGATGTTTTCAGAGCCCGCAGGCCGGGGGCGACAGCGACGCCCAGGCGCTGAAGCACGGTTTTTCGTCGTTTTCGGGATGTGAAGATGGAAATCGCCAGCCATGGAAACGCCAGAAGCATTCCGATTATCCATAGCAGATTATATGCCAGAAGCATTCCCATAACCTCAAATCTGTTCTGCGTGCATCAGCATCATGATGCCGAAACACAAAAAAACGGCGTTCGTTGCCCATGCGGCAATAATCGGCGGCAGCATTTCCCCGTATCCCAGTGAAATGCAGAAACTGTTCAGGACCCAGTATAGGAATGCCATGCCGATGCCGTAGGCAATGCTGGCTGGAAGACCGTCTTTCAGCTGGTTTTTACAGGCAATGCCGACTCCTGCCAGAACCAGAATGACGCAGACAAAAGGGAAGGCGATCTTGGAGTGAAAATCCACCCGGTACTGCGTGGCGGAATACCCTTCATCCTCGATGGCGTCAATATTGTTCAGAAGTTCCTGGATATTCATTTCCGAGGTTTTTTTGGCCACTTGTTCGAGCCGTTCCGGATTCATGTCGAGCTGGACAGGCATCGAATCGTGAAAAGCGATGTTGTAGCTGAATCCCGTGTCGTCCGGCGTTTGTTCAAGAATTTCGAATAACACCCACTGTCCGTTTGAAAATACGCCGCGTTCTGCATCCAGACGCCGAATCAGCCTGAAGTTATCATCAAAAGTGTTCAGGGTTACCTTGAACAGGGTTTTTTCGGTAGGGTTGTAATGACGGATGTGCATGATGCCGTTGGGGGTTTTCATCCAGATGTTGTTTTCCCGGGTCGATATGGCCTGCTCCTTTCGGACTTCATTCAGCCAGATCCGGTTTGCGGTGGTCATGGTTACGGGAACAATGGTTTCTGAAAGAAAAAACAGCACGAATGAAAACAGCGAAACCCAGAATCAGAATGGGTTTTATCAGCGAATAAATACTGATTCCGCAGCTTCTGAGCGCCGTCAGTTCATTGTGTTTATTCATCATTCCAAAGCAGATGAGCACCGACAGCAGAACCCCTACCGGAATTATCTGTGAAAGGACAAAGGGAATGGTATGCAAAAAAAAGTCGATCGTCCGGGAAAACGGGAGCTCGGCTTCCATGAAATTATCAATTTTCTCAAAGAAATCGACTGCCAGATAAATGGCAACTACCAGGATCAATACCATAAAAAAGTATCGAAAAATTTCGCGGGCGAGATATTTGTCAAGTATGGTCATATGAAAATCGTCTTATACAGCGCTTTTTCGAATACGCCGAAATATTTTTGCAATGCCTGCAGCCACAGCTGAAAAAGGAGCCGGCTTTTCAAGATTCGCGCGATAGAGCATCAGGATTCCGGCGGCTGCCGTAACAAAATTGGGAAACCACATTCCCAGAAGCGGAGGATATATCCCTGCTTCGCCAAAAACCCAGCCCGCGGACAGCAGCATGTAATAAATCAGAAAAAAGAATATCCCCAGGCTGATTCCAAAATAGCGCCTGCTGGATTTTGACTGAATCCCCAGTGGAACTGCCAGAAGGCCTAAGTGCGATGCAGGCGAATGGCAGGGAAAACTTTTTGTGAAATTCCATCAGAGTCAGGTAATATTTTGAGTTTTTTTCAGTTGATGCGGCAAGATACTGCCGGATTTCGGTCAGAGACATTTCTTCTGGATGCTTTGGACCCGATGTCGCAGCTGCAAGGGCCTGGCGGGTATCCAGATGAATGTCGTATGTGTCGAATCGTAACGTATTGACGGAACGGCTTTTGACATCCACCTGGTTGATCGTCCCCTCATAAAGCCTGAGCAGAAACTGATGGGTGTCCGGATTGCTTTCCATCTGGCCTTTGGGAGCCACAACGGTGATGATCGCATCGGGAGTCCGCTGGTCTTCGATAAATACATTGCTGAGGGTTCTGGTTTTGGTGTCCACTTTGTTCACGTACAGCATCACCCCTTTGAACCTGTCGTTGAAGGTTCGCTCTTTGATGCCGATGTCCAGATTGGTTGTGGCAACCTGAGTGGTCAGTTTTTTTATGGACATTCTTCCCCAGGGAAGGCCGTATAAAGCCATGGATGCGGTCAGCAGCGCCCCCACCAGGCAAAACAGCATTACCGGCGGCAGCAGATCATAGAGGCTCAGCCCGCCGGCCTTTAAGGCCAGGATTTCATTGTCGCCCGATAATCGCAGAAAAGTCAGAAGCACCGACATCATTACGGACATGGGAATGATGAATTCCATGAAAAACGGCAGGGTATAGAGAATCATCCATCCGATAACAGACAGCCCGACCCGGTGGTTGACAACCAGATTCATGATCTCGATGATCTGCGTCATCAAAAAAATAAAGGAGAAAAAAACCAGATTGATTCCAAAAGGCGGAAGCATCTCCTTGAAAATATAACGATGTGTAATCGTATTGATTCTCATAGTCAAACAGGCCAAAGCACGGCCAGGCAATGGGTTGGAGATTTCGGAGGAGGTGTTTCAGACATCACTATATTCGTCCTGTTTTATTCTATTATCATGCGTTCCCAGGCACGCAACCGTGTCCGGGAATCTTTGGAGGCAGAGATATAATCTGCTTTCAAGAATCAAAATATTCCCCTATTATTACTTTGATTATGAAAATAAAGCAAATCGAATGGCGATATCATTGAAAGAATCGACCCACGCAGTGCCTCTGAGAATGAAAAAGATGGTTTGGCGTATGCCGGCCTCGTAGACGCTATAACAGCAGGTGCGACTTATTTTATCTTTACCGGAATACCCGCCACCATCCAGATTACCTGGTCCGCGCAGGCTGCGATCTGCTGATTGACCTGTCCCGTGGCATCGCGGAACTGTCTGGCGAGCTGATTGTCCGGAACAATCCCTGCGCCGACTTCGTTGGTGACCAGAATGACCGGGCATGCAGCAGTCTGGAGGCTTTCAATCAAGCGGCGGGTCTGAGTTGGTATCGCTTCCGGGTCAGCGTGTTCCATCATCAGATTGCTCACCCAGAGCGTCAGACAGTCCACCAGCAAAACATCCGCGTTGGGGCTGATATCCCGAATGGTTTCTGGAAGAAAAAGCGGGGTTTCCACGGCGGTCCAGTTTTTGCCGCGTTCAGCCTGATGCCGGGAAACCCGCTGGTGCATTTCATCGTCCTGGGGAATGCAGGTCGCCAGAAAGATTTTTCTGGCATTTCCCATCCTGTCCGCCAAATGAAGGGCATGACTGCTTTTTCCGCTACGGCATCCGCCAAGGATAAGGGTTGTGCTCATATATCGATTCCAGATAATAAATGTGACTATTGATAAGTTAATCGTTTCGGGTAAAAATATGACGCGTCGAAGATATTACCACGTCATTAGGCGCCCGTAACGGCCTTAAGGGTTGACAAAATGGCCTCAACATCGACATGGGATTCAAGATGTTCTGCCAGCCGGTCATATGTCAGATCCTGTTCCACGGGACCCTGATCATCAGAAACCGGCACAGGGCCATCACCACGACACTTTTTCCCACGTCAGAGCCTGTTCCGAGAATCGCCAGAGGGGTGCCGCAGATTTCGGAGGAGTTGTTTCAGATATCACTATATTCTACCCACTCAGTGCAGCAGGAACCGTTTCTTGTAAAACTTATGCTTTCAATACTGCTAAAAAGCGCCTACGATTGTTTTCAGATGGTCCACCCAGATATCAACGATTGCGTCGTATTCGGCAAGGCCTTTTAAAACGGGTTTGCAGGAAATGCCGTGTTTTTCAAGAACGGATTTCCAGGAAGAATCATTGTCCCCGGCCATGTCCTTGAGCGTGTGCTTGCCGACAACGGCAAGGCAAGGCAGCAGATATGCCGATGTGATTTTCTGTTTCAGAAGACTGTCGCAAATGCCGGCAATACCTGGAAAGCCGCTCATCGTCCCCACAAAGATGCTATGATCCGTCTGCTGAAGATGATACATCAGTGCCGTATAACAGGCATTTGCCGGATGGGGAGAACCATGTCCCATGAAAATGACTGCTTCCTGAGGTTTTCTCTCCCGGGGGATTGCCGCAAACAGGGCAGCCGCAACTTTTTCCATGTCATCTCCTGTCCCAAGGAGCGGCAATCCCATCATCACTTGACGGAACCCGCCACGCATCCGGCCAAAAAAAAGGCAGTTGATTGTCAGGTCGTGGTGTTCTTTCCCCGAAATGACATGAAGCGCTTGAACCGCCACATGGGTAACCCCCTCATCCAGCATTCGCGCCAGGGCCATTTCCACTGAATCCACAGATTGGCCGGTCCCTGTCATATTTTTTCGCATGATGGCCGAGGTAAAAGCCCACCGAATTGGAATATCCGGAAAGACCGCCTGCGCCTTTTGCTCGACAAGATGATAGGCCGTCTGGGCCTTGGGGGTGCGGGTACCAAAAGCGACCAGCAGAATGCCTGTTTTTACAGGGATTGAACGGTCTGTTGCCATTTCGCTTCCTTTGTCACCACCGCAACCTCAGCTGATCAAGCGTTGTGTGCGTGCACTCTCAGCGCGCCAGCCAGCCCAGTGCGATCCTTTTCATGGTGCTCCTCGTAGTGACCTAACTAGTACATCTACGGCTTGGCCGCAGGATGTACTTGCCATGAAATCCCCTTTTCCTGTCTTCACTGATCGTATCCCCTGCCTGAGCCATCCGTCACTTGTTCGCCGGCCAGTGCCTCCAGGAATTCGGCGTGCGTCATCACCCGCGAGAACATCGGGTAATTCTTCTCGATCGATAGTCGCTGTTCTTCCTCGCTAAGCGTGTGGCAAAGGTGAGCCCTGGATTCAGTGTCTACTTGAAATTTTATCAGCGTCCTTATTTAAAACCAAGACTAAATTTTTTCATTTCTGCCAGTCAGCCCATTCCAGAGCATTCCCACGATTCCCATCCCGGATTGATATTCTTTTCCGCTCAAAAATAACTTTTCCACCTTTAATGAACGGAGTTCTTCAGGCTTAAGGCTCAAGGGGTCCTGGTTCATGATCACCATATCCGCAATTTTTCCTTTTTCCAGACTCCCGCGATCCTTTTCATCAAAGCTGGTCCAGGCAACTTCATAGGTGAACATCTTTAAGGCATCGACGATGGAAACAGACTGGTCCGGATCATAGGGATGATTACACGCTCCGAAGATTCCTTCTATGGGATCGGGATAGGTTACCGGTGCATCTGATCCGCCGCTGACATGAATTCCGGCATCTATAAGCGATTTTACTGGAGAGCCTTTTTTGACACGGGATCCCAGGATTTCCTCCAGGTATGACAGCGGTTCCAGGGGGCTGATCAGAAATGACGGCTGAATGGTAATTCCGATGCCGAGAGCGGCGATTTTTTTCATATCTTCTTCAGGAATGAGACACGCATGAATAATCGTATGCCGGTGGTCTTTTCTGGGATGATCCAGCAATGCGGCTTCAATTGCCTTTACCGCCCGAGAGACGGCCGCGTCCCCGATAGCATGCATTTCAATCTGCAGACCCTCTCGATTCGCTTTTTTGGCAAATTCAATAACTTCGCCTTCTTTCTGGAACAGAATGCCTTTATTCTCCGGATCATTGCTGTACGGTTCATGCAGAGCGGCATCACAGGCGCCAAAACATCCGTCAAGAGCGGTGGCAAAACATCCGCCGATTCGAGGCAGTTTGCGTTTTAATACTTTTTCCACGTCCATGGTCTGGAAAAACAGCCGTGTCTGAAACCGGCTTTTCTTTGTGACTGCGCGTGCAATCAGGCTCACCAGTGTAATATCAAGGTCATTGGGAAATCCGATTCCTTCTGTTGCGTGGATCAGGCCGACCCCTTTTTCTGCCAGAAGATCAAAACTTTTTAAGATGCTGTTTATAAGATCCAGCGGGGGAACCAGCGATACGGCATAATCAGTGCCTGCCAGATATGCTTCATTAAATAAATGTCCTTTATCAGCATCAAACCCGCGAAGGCTTTTAACGTTATCGGGAAATTTTTCCATCATTTTGCTGTTAATAACCGCAGAATGGCCGTCATAGCAGACAAGAACCAAGGGAATATCCGGGCATCACATCATCAAGTTCCTTGCGGCAAATCAACCGTTTTTCCTGAACACTGTGTTTGGATACCCCAAAGGCGATAACCGCTTTCTTTTTTTTATGTTTTGCCATTTCTTTTTGAATGATCTGCTGAATTTCTCCGATATCTTTCGCTTCTCTCACATCAAAATAAGAAACAGCGATCAATGCCCAGTTTGAGAAATGCATGTGCGCGTCTCCAAAAGACGGCATCAGGACGCGATTGCCCAGTTCTACAACATCAGAATTGCCAACGGCAGAATACTCGGCCGGCAGAGATTCTCCCAAAAAGACAATCCGCCCCTGGTCTTCAACCAGATACGCATAGATATTGTTATCTTTATCCAAAGAGATAATTTTTCCATGATAAATTTGCATTCATTTTAATCCATCCATTAAATTCTTTAGTCATATGGAGTCTGAATGAAAACCGCATCAAAATAACATACTCTAATCATGTATAAATTTTTGTGTCAACTTCGGATCTGTACATAAGTCATCGTCCAAAGAATTGAATTTGATCTGTCTAATGGCCTTAAGCTTGGCCGCCTACGCCAGATTGCCATGCGCAAAGCGTTTATGATCAGCTTTCTGGATATTTGGCTGCTCAAGGACCAACCCACAACCTGGCGCGAGAAAAGATCTATAACCACGGCCAGATACAACCAGCCTTCATGAGTTCAAATGTGTGTAATATCTGAAACATACACATTGTCCGGTTCTTATACTGCAAACTGCATGTTCAATAAATTCGGTGCAACCGGCAAATTATGCTTGCTGTCTGTTGTCGCTTTAAATATTCTTTTCTGCTTGGCAGCAACACCGGCCAACTTCATCAGTTTCCCCGCTTTGGTGCGGCCACAAGGGCTTCCTTGTGCTTCTATCTCTTTTGCGATTCGCCGAGCACCATATGTCCCTTTCGATTTATTATGAGCCTCACGGACTACGGGAATAAGCCTTTCACTCTCTTTCTGCCTGAATGATTTACCGCATTTGCGCCAGGAATAATATCCACTGCGGGATATTTGCATGACCACACATATCAGAGCTATCGGATAGACCTTCTTCTCAGCATCAACAAATTGATACTTCAGCTCATTTCTTTTTCTTCATTTTCATTGAACACCTCCTGGCGGATTATAAATCCAGTCTTAAGAAAGTGTCCATAAATTCCCTACCACATCAATTCTTCGTGGCCGTACCACCGTGGCCGAACAAAGACGAGTTCACAGGGTTGACCCTCCCGCGGTCCAGGCATTCTGCGCTCTTTCTGGACACGCACTTCCTGGCCGCCCACATCGATGCGGTAATCGATGATCTCCCCAAGGTACGCACAGCGTTTGACGATGCCGCGAATGCCCTCGCCTTCACCGGCAAAATCGATCTCCGAGGGTCGGATAGACAGGGTGGCGCGTCCGGCTGCCATTATTTCCGCGGGTGGACGAATGGTTGAAGGCAGGCTTTCACCGCCGCCGTTCACCTGAATTCTATCCCCTTTCAGGGTGACATCCAGGAAATTTGAAAGCCCGATGAATCCGAAGACAAACCGGTTTACGGGGTTCTGGTAGACATTAAGCGGCGTGTCGATCTGCTGCACCACACCGTCCCGCATGACCAGGATACGGTCCGAAAGCGCCATGGCCTCGGACTGATCGTGCGTGACATAGATAATGGAGAAGCCGAATTTGCGCTGCAGGTCCTTGATCTCAAAACGCATTTCTTCGCGCAGTTGCGGATCAAGGCTTGAGAGCGGCTCATCCAGAAGCATCACGTCGGGATTGATGGCAAGGGCCCTGGCCAGCGCAACGCGCTGCTTGCCGCCGCCCGAGAGGTCTTCGGGACTTTTTTGCGCGACAGAAAGAAGGTTCGTGTGATCCAGTGCCTCGCGGGTGCGCTGAACTATTTCCGTGGCGCTCAGCTTGCGGACGCGCAGCGGAAAAGCAACGTTTTCAAAAACCGACAGGTGCGGCCAGATCGCGAATGCCTGAAAAACCATACCGAAGCCGCGCTTTTCAGGCGGAAGGTAATAATTCTGACGTTTGGAGGAGAGCATGCGATCCCCGACGTGAATCTCCCCGTCGTCAAGGTCTTCGAAGCCGGCGATCATGCGAAGGGTCGTTGTCTTGCCGCACCCCGAAGGGCCCAGCATCGAGAAACACTCCCCGCGTTCGATGGCAAGGGTTAGATTGTCCACGGCGGTCACGCTGCCGAACTTCTTGGTTACGTTAATCAGGCGGACATAGGACATGATGCATCTCCTACTTTGCAGTGGACGTAAATCGACTGATGATTGTCTGTCCGACCACGATGATCACAAGGGCTATCCCGGCAAGCGCGGCTGAATAGACCGTTTCACCGTCCTCGTTCAGGGTGTAGATGGCCACACCGATGGTGCGGGTGGTGGGTCCGTAGAGCAGCACAGACACGGTCAGCTCCCGCAGCGCAGGCAAAAAAATAAGGAAAAAGGCGGCGAACATGCCCGGACGCACCAGGGGCAGAACAATGTCGCGAAGTGCCTGGCCCATGCCGGCCCCGGAGGCTCTGGCCGCTTCAACGAGAGAGTCATGCACCTGCGCCAGGGCTGCGGAGTTGGCCTTTAGCGAAAAGGCCATGTAGCGGGCGATGTAGGCAACCAGGATGATCCAGACCGTGTTGTAGATATTGATGCCGAACTTGCCGCTCCAGGTCAGCATGACGCCAAGGGCGATGACCGATCCGGGCACGGAGAAGGGCAGCATGCCGAGAAATTCCAGTATGCCCTTGCCGCGCACCTTCATCTTTACGATAACGTAAGAGATCATGACGCCCGCAAACATGGTGATCAGGGCTGCGCTCAGTCCCAGGGTGAGACTGTTCCAGATCGCATCCCGCGTTAGCTTCCAGTCAAACAGGATGTACTTGTAGTTGGCCAGCGAAAGATTTTCCGCCGTGAACGGCAGTCCGTAGGTCTTGAGCCCGCCGACCAGGAAAATGGTGATCGTCGGCAGCAGAATGGTGAATGCGATGTAGGCGATGCACAGCACAAGCAGCGGCGTTCTTAACCCCCGAAGCCGGGTCTCCATCGGCCGGAAGCTTTTACCGGCAATGATCTGGTAGTGGCCGCGACTCAACACCTTGTTCTGGATGTACATGATGATTGCTGCCGTTATGACCAGTACCGTGGCCAGCACGGTGCCCGTGCGGATGGAAGCAAAACTTCCGGCGCTCTGGTGGATTTTCTCGTAAATCAGGGTCGGAATGTTGAAAATGCCGGCTTCGATGCCGAGCACGGCCACCGTTCCAAAATGCGCCATGGAGTAGAGCATGATCAGCAGGGCACCGGAGAGGATGCTTGGCATCACCAACGGAATGGTGATTTTGCGGGTAATGGTAAATAAACCCGTGCCGGAAATCCGGGCAGACTCCTCCAGGGTGGGGTCCATGCGTTCGAGCGCGCCGCAGACCTGGATGAAAACAAACGGAAAGAGGTACATGGTCTCAACTGCCATGATCCCCGCGAATGAATAGATGTTGAAGAGCGGCCCGTCGAAGCCAAGAACGTCCATGAGAAAACGGTTGATATAGCCGGATCGGGGGGAGAGCAGCATCTTCCATGCCAAGGCCCCGATAAAGGACGGCAGCATGAAGGGAATCAGAAACAGCACCTTCATCAGCGGCTTGAAGGGAAGATCCGTGCGGGTGACCAGCCAGGCGAAAAAAGTGCCGATGATTGTGCTCATCACCGTTACGCCGCCGGCGATGAACAGGGAATTGAAAAGGGCCCGGTAGGTATCCGGCTGTTTAAGGATTTTGAGGGTGTCGACCAGGTTGAACTGCCCTTTGACCCAGAACGCATTGAAAAAAATGGTTAGAACCGGAACAGCGACCACGATGACGAGGATTCCCACGGAGAGCCCCAGGATCACCTCTCCTGCGCCGAAATTTATTTTTTTGGTTTTGGCGTTCATGGGCGGCCCTCCAGGCTCTCGTCGTTATTGAACCAGTTAACAGCCCGAAAGCTCACCTTGCAGACATCTGTTTCGCCGAACATGAGCCCCCGGGTCAATGCTTCATGCGTGTCAACCTGGGTGCGAAACTGCGCGCCATCCACCTCGATCAGGTAGTCCATCATCGCCCCGAGAAAACTGGCCCGTTTCACCCGGCAGCTCAAGCCTTCTCCGTCGCGTGCAAGGCGGACATCGGAAGGCCTGAACCCCGCCAGCCAGGAAGATGTCTCTCCTTCAGGAGTCGCCAACGGGAACTTCTGATCACCATCTGCGACACAGTTTTTCCCGGCTTTGCGGTGCACGGGCAAGAAGTTGGCCATCCCCATGAAACTGAAGACGAAACGGTCGACGGGCTTTTCGTAAATTTCATCGGGCGTTCCGATCTGCCGGATGACGCCTTTTTCGTCCATGATGGCCAGGCGGTCAGAGATGGCAAGGGCGATCTCCTGATCGTGGGTCACATAGAAAATGGTGATGCCAAGGTTTTTTTGAAGCTCCTTGATTTCAAAACGCATTTCCTCGCGCAGGTTGGCGTCGAGGTTGCACAGGGGCTCATCAAGAAGCAAAAGAGCCGGCTTGGCCACCAAGGCGCGCGCCAGGGCCACGCGCTGCTGCTGCCCGCCGGACAATTGCGAGGGCATGCGGTCCTCCAGGCCGTTAAGATTCACCTGCGCCACAGCTTCCATGACGCGGGTTCGCAGTTCCTGGTCCGGAACCCTGGACAGTTTCAAAGGATAAGCAATGTTTTTGAAAACACTCATATGAGGCCAAACGGCATAATCCTGAAAAACCACTCCCAGGCTTCGCTCGTTTGGCGCCGTATTGATTGAGGAAGCCGCGTCGGAGACAATCCGTTCACCGATTCGAATGGAGCCGGCATCGGGTCGCTCAAACCCCGCAACGAGCCTAAGTAAAACAGTCTTGCCGCACCCGGACGGCCCAAGAAGGGTGAAACACTCACCGTGGTTCACCGTGAGCGAGAGCTCGGCCAGGACGCTGTTCTCCTGGTAAGACTTTGTGATGCCTGTCAGCTGTACGGTGGCCATGGAAATCTCCTGAAAAACCGAAAATCTCACAACTGTGTCAGAAACGGTTTGGGTGTTCTGTGAAATCCAAAGGCGCTTATTTGCCCTGCATGATGTCCGAAAATTTCTTTATGGTTTCTTCTTTTGCCGCAGACATCTTCGGGTAGTCAACCTTGATTCCGCGCTTGACCGCATCCTCGGGTGACGGCAGGTTGAACCTGGCAGGAACCATGACATCGGGCCGCACAGGCAGCGTGCCTTCCGCTGCGATGATCTCCTGACCTTGTTTGGACAGCAGGAAATCCACGAATTTCTGGGCCGAGGCAAGGTTAAGGGTGCCCTTGAATATCGTCACCGGGCTGGGTATCACCAGCATCTCTGTCGGGTACACCAAAGCCAGGGTGGCGCCCTTCTCGATCTTGTCGTTCGTGATGTAGTCAACTGCAAGGCTGGCAAGCAGGTCGCCCGATGCGGTGTCGTCCACTACCTGGCCGGAGCCCTTTCCCATCTTGGCGCCATTGGCCTTGAGTTTGTGGAAGAACTCCCAGCCGAAGGCCTTCTCCAGCATGGCGACACTCACGTAAGCCGTGCCGGAAAGGCCGGGATTGGCGATGCCAAAGGCGCCTTTAAATGCCGGATTCGCTAAATCCTGCCAGGTTTTTGGAGCTTCTTTGATAAAGCGCGTGTTGTAAGCGATGCCAAGCGTGCCGAGGCGGGCAGGGGTGAAGGAGCCGTCAAAATCCGTCAGGGGGTTGACGATGTTCTTTACCTCCGGAGAGATGTATTTTTCAAGCATCCCCTGAGACTGGAGCTGATAGAAATCCGGCACTTCGCTGGTCCAGAGAACATCGGCGAGAATCTTGCCGGATTCACGCTCGGCGGCGATTTTGGCCATGAGTTTGCCCGCGCCGGCAGACTGGTAATCCATCTCGATGCCCGGATTCTTCTTAATGAAGGCATCGCGAAGCTGTCCGATCAGAGACTCCTTCATGGACGTGTATACCATGA
Organism: uncultured delta proteobacterium; assembly: GCA_963704205.1. Lineage (GTDB taxonomy): Bacteria > Desulfobacterota > Desulfobacteria > Desulfobacterales > Desulfatirhabdiaceae > RAAP-1. The sequence goes on along the minus strand of CAVPHN010000011.1, from coordinate 219,420 downwards.
GTTTTTCTCCGCCAAAGGCAGAATGGGTCGTGCTGAAAGTGAGTCCGACTGCCAACATGATCAAACATACTGTGAGTTTTTTCATAATCACCTCGCGTTAAAAAGTTAAAATACCGTGATGCTTCAGGATCAAATATCGCATGTGTTCTGACACTGTCAATACCATATAATGATGCCGGATTATGGAAAATATCGAATCATTGTGAAACAGCCCGGCATTTATTGAATCATTGAAAAAAATATTGACTATCTGCCTGCGATTTTATAACAATGGACAAAATTCAAAGAACAAGACGATCGCCTGGTTATCGGAACACGGTTGAATTCCGTGACGGTCCCATCGCTGTAATCGGAATGTCCCTTGCAATTGCCTCCATCGTATTTTGTGGAGGCGGTCACTGGCCCCTTTTAGGCCGGGAAGGCTGCAAGGTGAGACTGCATCCGGAAGTCAGAAGACGGACTGGGCGATCTGATTCAGGGGCACGATGGCAAAGGGCTCCAAGGAGATTTTATCTCCTTGGAGCCCTTTTTTTTCGACGAAATAACCAGAAAAGCATAGAAGTATTCCATGAAGACCCGGATTGAATTGCCTGGACATTCGCTCCTGCGGATTGGAATGTCAAGCAACGCTTCACGATAAGGAGTTTTAAAAATGGAGAAAATTAAACGTACCATCGGTTCCATAAAGACACCCGACAGAATGGTTTACGAAAAAGCCCTCGCAAGGCTTGCGGATCAGGCGCGTCCGGCCGGAAGCCTGGGCCTTCTCGAGAATGTATCCGCCCGGCTTGCAGCCATCGCCGGAACCCTTGACGTTCGTCTTCAGAACAAGGTCATCGTGACCTGTGCCGGGGATCACGGGATTGTCGCAGAAGGGGTCAGCCTTTTTCCCCGGGAAGTGACCCCACAGATGGTCTTGAATTTCGTCGGCGGGGGGGCTTCGATCAATGTGCTCGGAAAGCATGCCGGCGCCAGGGTCATTGCAGCCGATCTAGGCGTTAATTATGACTTCGATCCGGCCCTTCCCATTTTCCACAAGAAGGTCGGCAAGGGAACCGCAAACTTTGCCAGAGGTCCGGCCATGACGCGCGGAGATGCGGTTAGATCCATCGAGGCCGGCATCGAAATAGTAGAGGAACTTTTCGGACAGGGGCCGGTGGATCTTCTGGGTACCGGTGATATGGGCATCGGCAACACCACGCCGTCGACCGCGGTCATTGCGGCGTTTTCAGGGCTTCCGGTTGAAAAGCTCACGGGCCGCGGAACCGGTATCGGCGATGCCGCCCTCGGCAACAAGATTGCTGTTATTGAAAAAGCCCTGGTGATGCACGCGCCCGACCCCCGTGACCCTATCGATATCCTGGCCAAGGTCGGCGGGTTCGAGATCGGCGGGCTGGCAGGGCTCGTGATCGGCGCTGCGGCAAAGGGGATTCCCGTGATCTGCGACGGATTTATATCAACTGCTGGGGCGCTGATCGCCTGTGAGCTGGCTCCGGCTGCAAAGGCATATCTGTTTACGAGCCACAGGTCCGTGGAGGTGGGGCATCGATATATGCACGAGAGGATGGGCATCGAACCCCTGCTGGATCTGGGCTTTCGCCTGGGAGAGGGAACCGGGGCTGCAATTGCAATGGAGCTTCTCGATGCCGCCACCCGGATTCTTGCGGATATCAAAACTTTCACGGAAGTGGCTATAAAAAATGCCCAGATCTGACGATCCGTCGCGAAAAATCGATGGTGATGCCGTATCCATTCAATAAAGTTTACGCCGGGCACATCCGGGTGATCGGAATGTCAGGACCGCATCATCCGGTCCAGAACTTCTCGAAGGATATCCGGACCGGGTGTTGTATCAAAGACCAGTTCGCCATCGATATAGATGGAGGGCACAGGGGGCAGACCGCCGTGCTTTTGGGCGAGTTCATCAAAACGCAGCGCCCCTTGTTTTTTTGTGATGATGACTTTCTCCCATGTGAGTGCATCTCCGTAATCCGGCGCGACCTCGGCGACCACCAGTGCCATATACACACAGGGAATGCAGTGCTCGCCTTCATGAATCACTTCGATATGGATGGTCTTCATGTTCGCGTATTCGGTTTGGGAGGGTAAAAAGGATAAAAAAATTATCCGGTCTTAACAGCGGTCAAACCCGACAAGGCTTCCTCGATGGCGTCCACGAGTTCGTACTGAGGGGGAATCTGGTCAAAGATCAGTTCGCCGTTGATCAGAAGGGAAGGGACCGGGGCGAGTCGAATAAATTTTTTAACAGCATCTTCTCCGAACAATTCATAGGAAAGCTCCAGAAATCGCTTTTTGCCTTTTCCGATCATGATATCCACGCGCCGGTATTCCACGCGATCTTCATATTGCGGCAGCATTTCCTGAACAGCGGCATCCATGAAAAAACAGGGAAGGCAGTAATCCGCCTTATACATCACTTCCACCACTATTTTTTTGACGGACTCCATTATATTGTTCCTTTATCTTGACAATACGACCGTTTAAGATCGAAAATTACCCGTGAAGCTTGACCGCCACCTCAGCTATCCTTTTACCAAGATTGTGAACGGTCTGCAGCCCGAATGTGTCACCGCTGACCCCGTCGGGATGGCTGCTCCAGACAGTGCCGCCAAAATGAGATGTCGGGCGGCCGTCGCTGACCACAACCATGTCCCAGACCAGCATGGCGGCATGAACCGCCTGGATGGTCAACTCCTGTCCGCCATTGCGGACTCCGCCGACGGCGATCACCCCACCGACCTTGTTGTGAAAACGAAATCCATTTCTTCGAAAAATCACGCAGCGATCCAGAAAAGCCTTGCATTGGGACGTCATGGTACCAAAATAAACCGGGGTGGCGACAATGATTCCGACCAGTGCCGGATCATCCAGCGCGGTAATTATTTTGCTGAAATCATCTGACTGGCTGCATGTAAATTCTTTCATGCATTGTCCGCAGGCCACACAGCCATTAATTTTAGAATCTGCCAATTCCAGCATTTCTGTCTGCATGGACGGTACATTCGTCTGGACGGCCTTAAGGCATTCTTCCAGCGCATGGGCCGTGGTCTTGCCTTTTCGGGGGCTGCATGCAATTCCTACGATTTTCATGGGACAATACTCCTCTATTATTTCCTGGATTCCATGATGAAATATTATGGAAAGGAACCAGTTCAGCTTGAAGGGTGATTGCTTAAACGCAACGTGGAGAGTCCGGCATTTCGGTATATCTAAAAACCGAAATGCTAAACCGTTTATGTCTGTTTTCTATCAGATACCCCCGATATGTTCAATATCAAACATGGAAAAACACCATGCAATAATGCTCAATCAAAATAATTTCAGATAGTTATATTGAAAAAAATCCTCCTTAATCCCCCTTTTCCAAAAGGGGAAGGCGTCGATTTTTTACTCGGATGTGAATGCCCAGCAGGTTCATGCACTTTATTTTGATTGATATTTTGTGTACCTTGCAGCATATTGAAGCATAGATTTGTATCGTGCTTGAAGCTGAGAAGCGCCTCACACGTTGCAGTATATCGGTTGTACAATCTGATGGATTTTTGATGATAGAGAGAATACAAGGTGAAAAAATGGTGGATTTTTCCGATAAACCAAACTGGCTGGGACCCGTTTATGCCGTAACGCTGATTAATGCCTGGTATGCCGCCCTGAATCTGCATCTGGCTGAAAAAGGTGCTCTCACGGATGAAGACCGAATTGCCATCCTGGCGCGCGTTCAGTCTCAGTGTAAAGAAATGGAATTGTACATGGCCACCGAGGGGCAACAACCGTATTCTACCCGGGATCTGATGAAAAAATTTGAAAAAATTGCGATGTTTTCCGCCAGGTCCCAGCTCTGAAATTGCAGGCAGCAACAGGTTTGTTATCATGTTTATCTTCAAATTGATTTTTAAGCACACAGTGATAGTGTTGCTGGTGTTGCTGGCCGGAGCGCTTCTGCTTGCCGCAGAAGCTTACGCCCGCCAGGTTACAGACGGAATCGGGCGGCAAATTCTTGTTCCCGATAATCCGGTCCGGGTAGTGGCCCTGGCTCCGAGCATCACCGAGATCATATTCGCTCTTGGCCAGGAGCATCGGCTGATGGGCGTTTCCCAGTTCAGCGATTTTCCGCAGGAAGCCCTGCGGCTGCCCCAGGTGGGTTCCTACATTAAGCCGGACATAGAGAGGATCATTGCGCTGAACCCGGATATCTGCATCGCCGTCAAGGACGGAAATCCCCGAGCCGTGGCAGACCGGCTGGAATCTCTGCGCATTCCGGTCTATGCCGTGGATCCGCTTGATCTGGGAGCTGTCATGACCATGGTGCTGCAAATCGGCGATCTGCTGAATGCGGGAGACCGGGCGCGAAGCATTGTGACTGCAATGAAATCACGCATCGATCGGGTCAGGCAACTGGTTATGAGGACGGAGCAGCGGCCCGGGGTATTTTTTCAGATCGGCTTTTCTCCGATTGTTTCCGTGGGAAAAGGGACTTTTATCCATGAATTGATCCTGATGGCCGGGGGAAAGAACCTGTGCGCGGACTATTCGTCTTACCCCCGATTAAGCCGGGAACAGGTGGTGGCGCTGTCGCCGGAGGTGCTCATCATAACCACGATGCACCGGGATGTGTCTATTGACCAGGTAAAGGCCGAGTGGGCCGGTTGGTCGCAGATTCCGGCTGTTCGGGACAATCGGATCGCAATCGTTGATTCCAATATTTTTGACCGGCCCACCCCGCGTCAGGTGGACGCCCTGGAGCAGCTGGTTCGCGTGATTCACCCGAAACTGTTCAAGGATTCGCAGTGACAGCCAAACCGCACAAACTGCTGCTTCGCATAGCTGTCGTATCGGCCGTCCTGCTGGTTTCACTGGTTGCGGTTCTGGTCATGGGCCTTTCCCTGGGATCGACCCATGCCGGTTTTGATGCCATCATCAAGACCCTGATGGGATCCAGTGACGTCCGACCCCATGCTGCAGGCCATCATCTGGCATATCCGGTTTCCGCGGGTGCTGCTGGCTGCCCTGGTGGGTGCGGCTTTGTCCTCAGGAGGTCTCGTGTTCCAGGCGCTTCTTCGAAATCCGCTGGCCGAGCCCTATATTCTGGGCATTTCCGGCGGCGCTGCCATCGGGGGCATCATCGGTATCCTCCTGGGATTATCCCGATTTCCCGGCGTGACATTGACGGCATTTGCCGGCAGCATGTGTACGCTGATGCTGGTGATGATCATCTCTTCGGGACAGAGCATCCTGAAAAAGGACGCTCTTCTGCTGGCAGGGGTCATGGTGAATGCCTTCTGCTCGGCCGTCATCATGTTTCTGGTCTCCATGACCCAGGATTCACGGCTGCATAATATAATTTTCTGGCTGATGGGCGATATGTCCATGACCGATCTGCATCAGGTCGGCATTCTGTCCGCCATTCTGATTCCCGGGTTCATCCTTGTTTTCTGCCTTTCCAATGCAATGAATCTGCTGCTTATGGGTCGTGAAATGGCCATGAGCATGGGCCTTCAATTAAAAACAATTACGCTGACCTTGCTGGTGGCCACCTCTTTCATGGTAAGCGCCACGGTCTCCCATTGCGGCCTGATCGGTTTCGTCGGGCTGGTAATTCCCCATCTGCTCAGAATGGTTCTGGGGCCGGATCACCGGGTTCTGGTGCCGGCCTGCATTCTGGGCGGCGGTGCCTATATGGTGTTCTGTGATCTTTTGGCCCGAACACTGCCCCAGCAGGGGGAAATGCCGGCCGGTGTGATCACTGCCCTGATTGGCGCCCCGCTTTTCATTGTGTTGCTTAAAAGGTCAAACCGATGACAGCTGCTGTGGATATCGTCCAATTATCGCTGTCCTATGGCAAAACGGCCGTTTTGAATGATGTGTCATTTTCGGTGAACCGCGGCGAGTTTTTTATCATCATCGGCCCCAATGGTTCCGGGAAATCCTCGCTGATCAAGTCGATCGCCGGCATCGTGCAACCCCAGAAAGGACGGATTGATATTTCGGGCCGCCCCTTGTCGGACTATGGCCGAAAGGCTCTGGCCCGGAAAGTGGCGCTGGTTCCTCAGACAGCTCCGGTGGATTTTCCCTTCACCGTGGCGGAAACCGTTCTTATGGGGCGTGCCCCTCATCTGGGCTTGCTGGGCCTGGAATCTGAATCCGATTTGAAGATCGCCCGCCAGGTTATGGATTTCACCGGCGTTACGGAACTCGCTGACAGAAAGATTGAACATCTCAGCGGCGGGGAACGTCAGCGGGCCTTTGTGGCCAGGGCCGTGTGTCAGTCATCCGAAATCATCCTGCTGGACGAACCCACCGCCTCGCTGGATCTGGCTTATCAGGCGCGGCTTATGGACCTGATGGAAGCGCTCAAAAATGATCGCGGCGCCACCATCATCATGGTCTCCCACGACGTCAATCTGGCTGCCTTGTACGCGGATCGTCTCCTGCTCCTGAAGAACGGTCGGATCATGAGCCAGGGCCGGCCGACCGACGTTCTGACATATGAAACCCTGGAAAAGGTTTACGGCTGTACCCTGCTGGTAGACCAAAGCCCTCTTGGCGATTTTCCGCGCATCACCCTTGTTCCCGGAAAGTTTAATCCATTTACCGGCTCCGGCAACCGGCCTTTATGAATGTCGCCGCAGAATTATATTTGGCAATTTTGTTCTTGACTTTCCGAATCCGCTTTTATTAATATCAAGCCGTTCAGGTGCTCTCCGGAGCTTAAAAGGGAACCCCGTGTAAATCGGGGACGAGCCCGTCGCTGTAACCCCCCCCGTTTTTTGTTGCGAATAAACGGGGAACCTAACGGCCGCTGTGTGTCACTGTCTCCGACATGAGATGGGAAGACCGCCGAAGGGTAAGGGAAGTCAGAAGACCTGCCTTGAACAGACTGCGCCCGCTTCGAGGACCATTGCGTGCCAACATATCTTGCGGATAAACAGGGACATCCCCGGATTGAATTTTTTCGGTCCGGGTTTTTTTTCTCCGGACCCTTTCAGATGTAAAGGAGAAAAAGATGAAAATTTCATGTGTTGTTTCGATCGCCGCCCTGTTTTTTCTGACAACGCCGGCCCTGAGTGCCGATGAACCGGTGGCCACCCTGGATCCGGTGGTGGTAACCGCCACCCGGCAGGAGGAACCCGTATCGTCCGTGCCGGCCCACGTTACGATCATTTCCGCCAAGGACATCAGCCAATCGACCGCCACCACCGTGCCGGATCTTCTTCGAACTCAGGCGGGCATTCAGGTTAAAGACATCACGGGCAGCCGGCGCAACTATCAGGTTGATATGCGCGGATTCGGCGAAACAGCTCAGTCCAACACGCTGGTGCTGGTGGATGGTCGTCGCATCAACCAGGCGGACCTGAGCGGAACTGACTGGACCCTTATTCCGCTTGACCCGGATTGAACGGATCGAGGTCATTCGGGGCGGGCGCGGCAGTGTGCTCTACGGAGACAACGCCGCCGGCGGTGTCATCAATATCATTACCAAAAAAGGCGATCAGATGACCGCCGAAGCCGAAATCAGGGCGGGAAGTTATAAGACATTTGGCAGCAGCGCAGCGGTAAGCGGGTCCAAGCAGAGCTTTTCCTATGCGGTTACGGGAAATTATCAGAGTACGGACGGGTATCGGGACAACAGCGACGGTATCGCCAAGGATCTTGGAGCCAATTTTGCCTATTATTTTGGAGATACAGCCAGTATCAGTCTGGATGCGGGTTACCACAAGGACAACACCGGTCTGCCCGGAGCCTTGAAAAAAAGCGATTTTGAAGCCGGCGTATCACGGACCGATACGCTTAATCCCTATGATTACGCGGATGTTGAGGACACCTATGTGTCGGTTGGCCCGGAAATCAATTTCTGGGGCGACAGCCTGCTGCGCTTTGACACGTCTTATCCGAAACCGCACTGTTTTCTTCTTATTCCAATTTTTCGGGCGGTTATTTTGAAGGGGATACCAAGATTGATACGTAGGGTTTTCTCCGCGGGCAATCATCCGAAAACCGATCCTGGGGCTGAAAAACAATCTTGTGACCGGTTTTGACTTTTTTGATTCCACCGAAGACATCACCAATACCTCGGTCTATTTCGGATACCCTTCGAAAGGGATTTTTACCCTTGAGAAGAAAAACTATGGTGGGTATGCCCATGATGAACTGTATTTAAACGACCAGCTCAGTCTTTCCGGCGGGTACAGACATGACTGGGTCAAATACGAGTTCTCGCCTTCCACTCCGGAATCAGCCAGTATGGACGAAGACCTTTTCACAACCGGGATTAACTACCGTTTCGGCAAACAATCCAATGTATTTGCCAATTTTTCGCGCAGCTTCCGGTACCCGGTTATCGACGAACTCTTCAGTTTTTACACCAACACCATCAATACAGAGCTTCGTCCCCAGACTTCCGACGATTTTGAGGTCGGTGTTCGGCACAATTTCACGAAAAACCTTTATGGTTCGGTTAATTTATTCCGAATCGACACGGTTAATGAAATTTTCCTTAATCTGTCAAATTACCAGAACGAAAATCTGGATGGAAAAACCCGCCGGGATGGTGTGGAGCTATCCCTGACCCGGGTTTTTGATCGGATCAGGGTCACCGGCAATTATACCTATCAGGAAACCGAAATTCTGGATGGTCAGTTTGCGGGAAAAGCAATTCCCGGTGTGCCGACCCATAAAGCCGGTCTGGATACCCGAATCGATTTGGGATGGGGTTTTGCTTGGGGTTTGAACGGCACCTATGTCGGTCAACCGGTATTTTGAAAGTGATTTTTCCAACAGCTTTGACAAGCAGGATGATTACACCGTCGTTAACACCCGGCTGGATTATACCTGTAAAAAGTTTTCGGCGTTTTTGACGGTGAACAACATTTTCAATACGGAATACTCGGAGTATGGGGTGCTTGGGGGCTACCCATTGCAGCAGGCCTATTATCCCTCACCCAAAACCAATTTTCTGGTCGGAATCACCATTCGCTATTAGCACGCGCCGCAAATCGAAGGAAAACGCAATTATGTTTGAAATTTTTAAGAGCGGAGGACCGGTCATGTATCCGCTTTTGGCTTGCTCAATTATCGTTCTCACCGTCATCATCGAACGGATGCTTTTCTGGATTCGCATTGATATGAATCGCAGTGAGTCCATGGTCATCGATGTGCTGGATCTTTGCCGGAAGGGAGACTGGGAAGCCGTGCGTCTTAAGACCACGCGCTCCAAGGACTATGTCATCCGGATTCTGGTCACCGGCATTCTGCATCGCGAATTTTCCATGACCAAGGCCATGGAATCCCTTGCGGCCGATGAAATCCGTCGCATGCAGCAGTTCATGAGCATCATTGATACCATGATTACCGTCAGTCCGCTGCTGGGCATTCTCGGAACCGTGACCGGCGTCATCAACTCATTTGATGCCATCGGCAGTTCGGGCATCGAACATCCCCAGATGATAACCGCCGGCCTTGCCGAGGCATTGATCACCACAGCGGCCGGTCTGATCATCGCCATCTTTTCCGTGTTTCCCTATAATTATTTCAATTCCCGGATCGAAAGTGCGACGCTGAATATCGAAAGATATGCTACCAGTCTGGAGATCGTCTATGAAAAGCTGATGATGGCGGATTCCGTGCTCTCAAATCAGAGGGCTCGGAATGAAAGTTCGCGTTATCCTGAAAAAAAAGGCCAGAATCGAGGTGATTCCCCTGATGGATGTCGTTTTCCTGGTTCTGGCCTTTTTCATCTATTCCATGCTGTCGATGTCTGTTCACCGGAGCCTTCCGGTGACCCTGCCGGCCTCGGAAACGGCCGGAATCGATCAGAAGCGAACGCTGTCGGTAACGGTCCGCAGTGATGGCGGAATTTTCGTGGACCAGGTCGCCGGTAAGCATTGATGCGCTGACAAGCGTTTTATCCACGCAAAGCGATCGAAATTCTGAAAAAGGAGTCTTGCTGTTTGCCGATAAAACCGTGTCTTATGAAGATATTTTCAAGGTTCTGGACAGAATCCGGATGGCGGGCCTGAGCAGCATTTCCCTCCAGGCTGTGGCAGAGCCGCAACAGTGAAACGGCTCTGGATTGCAACCGCTTTGGCGCTGGGATTCCATGGGGTGCTTTTGAATATGGATTTTATCAAACCCATCCAAAAGCCTCAGCAGGAGGCCCTGCTAAAACCGGTTGTGCTCACCTTGCTGAACGAAACACCGAAACCGCCGGAAACAACGCCGGCAGTTCATCAGCCGGATCCTGAGCCATCTCTGAGAGAGCCGGAGACGGTGTCTGAGCCCCTGCCAGTGCCACAACCGGGCCAAAACCGGTACCGCACCCAAAATCCCGGTCCAAAGCCGCACCCAAAGTCCGGAATTCTCCTGATCCGCCGCCTCTGAAAACACCCGAATCGGAACCCGCACCGGAAATGCCGCAAGAATACCTTGCGCCTACCGATGCCGGTCCGAAAACCCTGGATTTGCCGGCATCCGTATCCCCGCGCCGTGATGCAGAAACACAGCCCGCAAAGAGCTCATGTCGACTCTGTTGCGGATGTTGCGGGTATCAGTCTGCATCGCAGTCTTTGGTTCGTGAGGCAACGCCGCTATACGATCGCAATCCGCCGCCCCGGTATCCGCAACAGGCCCGAAAACGGGGCTTTCAGGGCAGGGTAATCCTGAATGTTCTGGTCGGCAAGGATGGCAGGGTCGCCGATATCGGGCTGCAGGAATCCAGCGGGCATTCGATTTTGGATAATGTTGCACTTGAAACGGTCAGGGGATGGGCGTTCACGCCCGGTCGCCGTGGAGAAGATCCCGTGGAAATGTGGATTCGCGTACCGATGCTGTTCGAGCTGAAATGAGGATCGCGTTCTCTTTAATCATCAACCTGAAAGCAAAAAAAGGCAGATAAAAACGGATGAAAATTTATACCGGTGGCGGGGATCGGGGAAAAACGAGCCTGTTAAGTGGTGAGCGGGTACCCAAGAGTCATCCCCAGATCGAAGCCTGCGGCGATTTGGATGAGCTCAGTTCCATTATCGGCGGTATCAAGACGGTGCTTGCCCCTGAATCGCCAGGATCTGTCGGCCGAGCTTTATCGCATTCAATCGAACCTGCTGACAATCGGCGCATTCCTTGCCGCATCAAAAAACTCGAAAGTTCTCAATACCATACCCAAAATCGGCCTCGAAGAGGTGCAGATGTTGGAAACGGCCATTGATACGATGCAGGCCGAATTGCCGGAACTCAAAGGCTTCCTTCTTCCAAACGGGCATATTTCGGCAGTCATGGCCCATATCGCCCGGACCGTCTGCCGCCGGGCAGAGCGCCATGTAGTCGGGCTTTCACTGGAAATCGATGTCGGGCACATGTTGAATCATCTGCAGTATCAGATGATTTACCTGAATCGTCTGAGCGACTACCTGTTTACTCTGGCCCGCTACTGTAATCATGTGACGAAAGTAACCGAAGATATCTGGAAAGCGCAGGACTGAATTGCGACTTTCCTCATTTTGATGATTCCTTATTCACGAAAGGACTTTCCATGACCGACACCTATCAGTATCTGGTGAAAAAAGCACTGGATCTCGGCGCACTGGATGCCAGACTCATTGATACCCATATGATAGTCTTTGATCATCGCTCCTATCTGAAATGTCGTTTCGGATGTAACCGCTGGGGCCGCTACTGGACCTGTCCACCGCATCTGAGCATTTCTCCGGAGATGTTCATGGAAGCATTTGCAAAGTATTCCAGGGCGCTGATCATTCAAACAGCAGACCCTCGGAAAGGACAGGATGTTACCGTGGCCATCGAAAAAGAAGCGATGCTGACCGGCAACAGTCCTTTTGCCTTTGCGATGGTTCTTTGCGTCCAGTGCGAGACCTGCGCCTATCCGGAGCCCTGTCTTTTTCCCCATCTGGCCAGACCGTCCATGGATGCTTACGGGATCGATATCGGAGCCACTGTCGGGCCGCTGGGGTTCAAGGTGGAATTCGACCCGCAGGGACGCCTGCTGCCTGCCTGGTACAGCATGGTCCTGGTGGTGTGATATGGACATTAGAAGTGACCCCACTTTGATCATGTTCCGGGGGAAATGGCGAAGTCTTAACCTTTTTCAGGCTTGACTTCTGCAATCGGTCAAGGGATGCCGCCAGATCCTCCATTGAGAAAATTTCGATGGAAAGCCCGCCTGTATAGTCTGCCAAAACGCGGCAGATCATCTCCCAGTCTCCTGGTGAAATCCACTGAACTCCCAGATGGTCCACGCCTTTGCGGACGCCATGGAGATGGATCATGGCGCTTTTGGAAACGTATCTGTCCAACTGGGCCTGAAGATCATGGCCGTAAAGGATAAGATGCCCGATATCCAGGCATAATTTTAACCCCATCTTTTCGACAAACGGCATAAGCCGATCCAGGGTGTATTCAAGATTCTCCACTGCCACGCGGCCGGGATCAAGTCCGTCCTTCATCAGGGCGGACAGGGATTCCTCCACGCGATCGGCCCAGGCAAAAGGATCCGGCTCCATTGTGCCATCTGCTCTTCGGCTGTCAAGATGCAGGATATAAAGCGTTGGATCCAATGGCAAGGTTCGTTCGTAAAAACGAAGGGTTGTTTCCCGAAACCCTGCCCTTAAAGACGGGTTTGGGTCCCCGAAGAACAGGTCTCCGGGCAGATGCACGTTGTAGGTGATATTCAGATCTTCGGCCATCTGTCTCATGTCCCGGATGTCTTGAAGGCAGGGAAGATTGGTTTCTCCGTTCGGTTTCAAAGAAAACCAGCTCCACTTCATCCAGATGGGGGCCTATAAGTAAAAGATTGGCAAGTATTGAATCAGGGATGACATAGGATGTCGTGGACAACCGAAAGGGAAATTTGCCTTTTAGAAATGGCAAATGAACACGCTCTGTGAACCTGTGCTTCATTCCGGAGCCGTTCATTTTGTTTTGTTTTCGGAGTGAAAATCATCCGGTATTTTCTGATCCGGAGTGACGCCGTAGTACCGGGTTCTGGCCTTGCCCCAATAACAGCCGTTTTTCCCAAGGAGAGCTAACTCAAGGTTCTGAAGTGCTTTACACAGGGAATTACCCGCCCGGGCGCCTTTGCAGATCACACAATACTTTTCACAGAAAACCGGAGGTTGATTTATTTTTGTCATGATGTCCTTTCCTATATTTATGGATGACTTTGGCGTAGCACCCGGCATAGAGGGTGTCAAGAATATTATTGTTTCAGTGCAATCAAAACCTGAAAAACAGGAAAATGCCTGCTGGAATTCAAACAGTCCGTCTGACCTGCCCTGTCATGATTCCAATTGCAATCGAAGATAAAGTAAGTTACTTGTGATCATCTGTTCTAATACCCTGTCAGCAGATCGGAAAAGGTTGGACCATGTTCATTGACTGGCAAGAGAAACTGAAACGAATCGATAATCGGGTGGCGTTGTTCGATATCCCCATTGCCATGCACTGCCACCACTACAATATCAACCTTGAAAAAATGCTTGAAGATATCCTTGGCAAGGAAGGCGTTCGCCTGATGTATCATGCGGCCGAAGAATCGAATCATACGGCGTTTAAAATCATGCTGGAGGAATATCAACGGATCAGAAGCGATAAGTCAAAGCTTGAATTCGCTGCCTCGATTTACCAGCATTGCGGGCTTGGAGTCATCAATTTTCAGGACGTGGGGCCGGATGGCGGCAGAATCATCAGTCCCTCCAGCCATCATGTGACCGGATGGCTGGCCAAGCATGGCCTTCGAAAAACACCCGGCTGTCATTTCACACGGGGATGGATTGCCGGGGCTCTGGAGGCAATTTACGATCTGCCCATCGGATATTTCGAGGTCCGGGAAATGAGCTGTAAAATGATGCGTAATCCCGTCTGTGAGTTCGATGTTCGGATAAAAAGGGGGCAGCATGGCGATTGACAGCCTGAAAATAACGCATGCAATTATGGAAGGGAGTAAAATTCGGGATGAAAAAGGGATCATTCCCTTGTTCGGGGTGTACCTGTCTTTGTACTTTACATCCTACTATAATATCGTCTCTTTTGACTTTTTATCCAGAATGGGAAAACGCCGCGCGAAAGAGGCTGAAAAACTGCTCATCAATGCGGCCCAGGAGTGTGGCTATACGACGTTTCATGGCATTCGGCAATCCTGGGAGTGGGAGGAACTGGTCCTGCCCATGCTTGATACGGTCGATGATCAGATCGAAGGTTTTCTGGCGGTTGCAACGGCCTTTGGATGGGGCGGGGCAATGGAGGTAATTGATCTGATTCCGGGCAATCGGCTTCACTTTCGGGTGCATGACTCATACGAGTCCGGCGGTTATCTGAAACGGCACGGAATTGCCGAGGCCGGAAAATGTTATATGTTAAGAGGTGTTGCGGCGGCTTTCATGGACTTGCTTTATGGGGACGCCTATCCGGACGGGTGTTTTGCCTTTTCGGCAGCAGAGCCCTTTTGTCGGGCCAAAGGAGATACGTTCTGTGAGTTCGTTGCTGAAAAGTCATCAACATAAAATATCGTGCAAAGTCGGGATGAATAGCGAAAAACCGACCTGCTGGGAGCTGTTTTCCTGTTCCAAGAGTCCTGTGTCCGGCTCATGGCCGTGATAAAGCGGATTGCTGGCACATTCCGCAAACGCTGTGCCTGGAGAAAAACGAAAGGGATTTTTTTCAAAAAATCTCCACGTGCCTTGACCTGTAGCTATTTCCAGGAAAGGGGAAAAATGCATCCCGGGGGATGGGACGATTTTCTGGCCCGACAGGTCCACCATTACATTTACAATGCAATGGAGAAGATATACCAGAAAGAGGAAAGCTTTGTCGAAATATTGAATCGCATTCCCGATGGCCTCTTTACAACGGACAGGGAATTGCGGATCACCTACTTCAACCCGGCGGCGGAAAAAATTACCGGTTTTCCGGCTGCCGATGCCGTGGGAATGTATTGCAAGGATGTGTTCAAAAACACGATCTGTGAAACGGACTGCGCCCTGAAAAGAGCCTGCGAGATCGGCGGTGATATCCACAACCGGGAATATGTGATTACCAACATCGAGGGCCGGAAAATTTCCATCATGTGTTCCACTACGGCTTTTCGGAATGCTTCCGGAAAGATCATCGGCGGGCTCGAGATTTTCAAGGATATCACTGAAATTCACAAGACTGCAGGAGGAAATTCTAAAAAGAGAGCGAAAATACCGGCGTGTGTTCGAAGGCAGTCACGATATGATTTACACCACGAACAACAAGGGGAAAATTCTTGAAATCAATCACGCCGGAGTCGAAATGCTCGGATATAAGGACAAGGAAGAAGTTCTGGGTCTCGATCATGCCCGAAAACTCTATCGCAATCCCAAAGACCGTGACAGATTTATCCGGCGTGTTGACTCCGAAGGGTCTGTAAAAGATTATGAAGTGGATTTTGTCAAAAAGAACGGCGCCCTTATTCGTGTTCTGATTTCAAGCCGGAAATACGAAAATCCCATAACCGGTGAAACCGAATTCGAGGGGATCATCAAGGATATCACCAAGCGCAAACAGGCCGAGCAGATGATCCGGCAGAGAAATCTGGAACTGTCGGTATTAAACAGTGTGGCCGTGGCCATCAATCTGACGATGGATATTCCGCATATTCTTGATGTGACGTTAAAAAACGTGATCCGATCTCTGAAGATAAAACGCGGCGGAGTTTTTTTAATCGATCACAATACGCGAACAGCTAAGGCTTGAAGCCAGCCTGGGATTGCCCGTTCAGGACCCGGATGCCGGTGAAGGCGTCATGTTCAAGGACAAAGAGCTGCGAAAACACCTTCTGAACCCCGGCGAGTTGTTGGCGCCCGAACCCAAATTTCCCGTTTTCAAAGCAAGATACAAGGCCGTTGATGGACGAAAAGTTCCCTGGCTGTCCTGCATATTGATTACTTTCAAAGGGAAAAGCATCGGTTTTTTGGGTCTGGACATTCATTCCAACCGCATTTTAAGCGATCATGAATATCACCATCTGGGCTCATTGGGAAATTTTCTGGGCGGAGCCATCGCAAACTCGCAGTTCATGAAAGCCATTAACCTTCACCAGCAGGAATTAAGCCGTCTGACCCAGATGCTCTTTTTGGGACAGGAGGAAGAACGGCGCCGAATTGCGCGGGAACTTCACGACGAGGCGGGTCAGGCCTTAACCGCTGTAACGTTGAGTCTGGATCGACTGGAGCAGCATGTTGACGGAAGCCCGGACAAATTGCTTGAGGAAATTGCGCAGATCAGAAAACTCGTGCAGCGGACTTCTTCGGAAATCAGGGGCCTTTCGTATCGGCTTCATCCCACCCTGCTGGTGGATCTGGGACTGGAGCCGGCGCTGAATCTTTATTTCAAGGAAATGGCCGCCCGTTCCGATCTCGACATTGATTTTCGCATGGTGGGATTTGACAAACGGCTGAAGCCGGATATCGAAACCGTTTTATACCGCTTCAGCCAGGAGGCGCTCACCAACACCTTAAAACATTCGGGTGCCGAGACATTCAGGCTTTCCATCATTAAAAGCTACCCCAAGATCATTTTCAGCGCCGAGGATGATGGCGTGGGTTTTGATGGTCAGATCGGAGGGAATGACAAAAGAAGCCTGGGACTGATCGGTATGCGCGAACGGGCCATTCAGCTTGGCGGGACGTTCTCCCTGCTCGGCAGACCGGGACTCGGTGCGCGCATCCGGGTGGAAATCCCTTTTGAAGAGGCGGCTTCAAAATGACAAAAACCATTAAAGTCCTGATAGCCGAGGATCACACGATCGTAAGACAGGGCCTGGCCCGCCTGTTATCGGATCAGCCCGGGCTGGAGGTGGTCGGTCAGGCCGTGAACGGACGGGACGCGGTGGAAATGGCCGAGAAACTGAATCCGGACATCATCATCATGGATATCGCCATGCCCAAGATGAACGGTATCGAAGCCTCCAAAAAAATTCGGAAGCTGCTTCCCGAGCACCAAGATTCTGATTCTTTCCATGTATTCGCACGAACACTATGTCCATGAACTGCTGGAAGTCGGGGTTTCCGGATATCTGCTGAAAGATTCCTCGGGCCGTGACATTATCAAGGCCATCGATGATGCCATGAAGAACAAAACATTTCTGAGCCCGGCCATTTCCAAAAGAGTGGCGGAAATCAACTCATCTTCCCATAAAAACACGTCCCGGGAAGAGCGTTTCAAACTGCTCTCCAACCGGGAAAGGGAGGTGTTTCAGCTTATCGCCGAAGGGCACTCCACCCGGACGATTGCCGACATGCTCTGTGTGAGTCTAAGCACCATCAAATCCCACCGCGCCAAAATCATGGAAAAACTCGCCGCAAAATCCTCTGTACAACTTGTCCATATCGCCCTTCAACTGGGTCTGGTAGAACCTGAGTTATAGCGCGTCGAAGTCTTCTGCATTCAAGATTCATGAACCGTTATAATTCCCATGCGGACTTAAAAATATATATTCCGCAGTTATTCTGCCTTCTGCTATTTCCCTCTGGTGTTCAGTATCCATCTGCCTTTCGGGATAACACTTCGCCAAATTCGATTCAATTTAAAAAATCTATTTATATGATCATTTGAAAATCATCCTTTGGACGATTTTCAAATGATCATACATTCGATATAGTAAATCAAAATCAATTCAGTTTTTCTGCCGGTCGTGGATTTCCAGAATCTGGGTTGCGATGTATATCCGAAAAATGAAGACAATGATCCGGCTGCCGTAGATAACACGGTAACCTGACACAGGATGCATGCGGGGATGTTCTCCGCTTGGTAATAATAATTCCAGGAGGTGATCTATGTTTCAGTTTGATACAAAACAGAAAGTATGTGAAGTCGGATGGCGTAAAATTTGGAGGACAGCCGGGTGAATATCCCACAGTGGTATGCTCTTCCATTTTTCAGAAGGGCGACAAGGTTTTTGAAGGCAAACGCAAGGAAGGCTTCAACGAAACAAATGCGGCATGCGTTGTTGAAGACACAGGAAAAGCTCTGGATGGAAACCGGCGTTCCTGCCATGGCGGATATCGTGGCAAACACCGGTGATGAATTCAGGCGATTCATCGATTTCGTGGTTGCCAATACGTCAATGCCTTTTTGTATCGATGCCTGGGTCATGAAACCCAAACTGGAAGGCGCGGCCTACTGTGCGGAAAAAGGCCTTCTGGACCGGATGTTTTACAACAGTCTGACGGTGTGGGAGCAGGATCTGGAAACCGAGATCCGGGAAATTGCAAAAATCGGCGTCAAGCATGTTCTGCTGGTTGCCTTTGATCAGGACGATCAGATGCCTTCCGGACGAATCACCGGAACGCAGAAAATCCTGGATGTCATTGAAAAAGTCGGCGCCAAATTCGAAAGCATTTTTGTCGACACATCCGTCATGAACGGTCCTGCCACCGCGCTTTGCGGCCTTTCCAATAAACTGATCAAGGAAAAATGGGGATTTCCCACCGCATCCGCTCCCTCCAACGGTTCCTATATGTGGAAAAAAGCCCGGGAAATGTGGGGATTCAAAGGATGGGCTGCTGCTGATGCCGCCCTGGAAGCCCTTTCCGCATTTATGTACCATGACATGATCTTTTCGGGTCCCATGGCAGGCGCCGAACGGATCATTCCGGCGATCGCCATGGCCGATGCCTTTCTTGCCACAGCCGTCTATGCGGAAACCAAGCGGCTTCCTGCAGACCCCAATCATCCGCTGTTCAAGCTCTTCCCCGAATTTGTGGAACAGCTTAAATCCCTGTAATGTATTTGAATGACAATTGAACGATACAACAGAATCTGAAAGGAATTATCATGGCAGAACTTACATCCAAAGAAAGAGTTAAAAAATTTTTTAAAAAAGAACCACTCGATACCATGCCGGTTTTTTCCGGTATGGGAACGGTGGTGATCCAGGCTGTGAACGAGATGGGCGTCAAATTCGCACAAGTGCACACGACCGCCGAACTTCTGGCCGGGTCTGCCCTGAAGTCAAGTGAGATGTGCGGACTGGATGCCGTGGTTATCCCCTATGACATGGCAACCATTGCAGAGGCCGTGGGATGCGGGTTGACGCTGTACGAAAACTCCGCTGACATTCTTTATCCCACGGTTCCCAATAAATGGGAAACCCTTGAAGAAGTCAACATCCCGGCCGATTTCATGAAGAGAGCCAGAATGCCCATGGTGGATGACGCATTCAAGATTCTCTTGAAAGACGGACGGTTTGCTGTGGGTGCCTGGCAGCTGGGTCCCTTTACGCTGGCCGGCCAGATCATCGAACTTGGCCTTCTGTTAAAGGGCGCCAAGAAAAACAAGGAAGCCGTTGAAGCCTTTTTGACGAAAATGACCGATATCGTGATTGAAAATATCAAGCACTATGAAAGCCTTGGCGTGGACTTTCTGAACATTCGTGAAATGGGATCCGGAACGGATCTGCTTTCTCCGAAAATGTGGAATTCGCTGATTCAGCCCCATCTGACACGGATATTCAGCGAGCTGAAGACGCCTGCTGTCCTGCATATCTGCGGAGGCACGGATATGATCGTTCCGCTGATGAACCAGTGCGGCGCGGATGCGCTTTCATTTGACCAGAAAAATACGCTTGCCAAAACCCGTGAAGTGGTCGGAAACGATGTGCTCGTTCTGGGTAATTTTGACCCGTACGGCACGCTGGTTCAGATGGAAAATCCGGCGGATGTGGAAGCGGTTGTGAAGAAATGCATTGATGACGGTGTGGATGCCGTATGGCCGGGCTGCGACCTGTGGCCGGACGTGAAAATGGATAACGTCAAAGCCTGGGTCAATACCAGCCAGGGAATACGGCAAGAAACCTTCGCCGGTGATCGGCCGGCTCTAAATTAAATAAAAGGTTGCAGAAAATGAAGTACACGAATTATCTCAATACTTCTTAATCTCAATTTATTATGGTACTGGAAAGGAAATTAACATGTCAAAATCAAAAGATGAATTGTTGAAAGCGCTTGCGGAAGCAGTTGTTGAGTACGATGAAGATGCCTGCAAAGAACTCTCCCAGGAAGTGCTGGACAATCCGGACACCCTGACGCCGATGGAAGCGGTCATGAATGGACTTGCCGCCGGCATGGAAGAAGTCGGCCGTCTCTATGACACCCATGAGTATTTTGTTCCCGAAGTTCTGATGTGTGCGGATGCGCTTTATGCAGGTCTTGGTATTTTACGGCCCCATATTCCGAAAGCCGAAGCCGGAGTGAATGCTCAGGTGGTCATCGGTTCCATTCAGGGTGACGTTCACGACATCGGAAAAAACCTGGTAAAGATGATGTTCGATGTTGCCGGATGGGGCGTTCATGATCTGGGTCGGGATGTGCCGCTGGAACAGTTTGTCGAAAAACAGCTCGACACCAATTCCGAGGTTGTCGCCATGTCCGCCATGATGACCACCACCATGCTGGGCATGAAGAAAGTTATTGCAATGATCAAAGAGAAAAATCCGGAATGTCTCATCATGCTGGGCGGTGCTCCGGTTACCAAGGACGTTGCCAATCTGTTCGGCGCCGATGGCTATGCCGATTCTGCGGGAAATGCAGTTTCCGAAGGCATCAAGATGATCGGACGTTTGCGCGAGTTTCAGGCCAGCAAAAAGTAGACTTTCAATGGGGTGATGGGTAATCGGTAAAGCGTTAATAGCTGGGGCGGGTATGAAACCCGTCCCAAGCCGGTGCTGCATCCATCGCCTATTACGGTGTAGCGTAAAGAGGAGACATGTGAATGGATGAAAAAATGGCCATGGTAATTTTCCAGCCTTCCGGCCGTCGGGGTGAAGTTCCAAAGGGGACTAACTTGATTGAGGCCTCCCGGCTTTTGGGCGTGGATATCGAAGCCCTCTGCGGCGAAAAAAAAGTATGCGGTAAATGTATCGTTCGAATTGAAGAAGGAAATTTCGAGAAATACGGCGTAGTCTCGGGAATGAAGAATACGAGCGCCTGGCAGCCGGAAGTCGAATCAAAATTCATCAATGACGAAAATAAGGCCAAAGGCTATCGTCTCGCCTGCGTGTCCAAGGTTGAGGGCGATCTGCTCGTATTCGTGCCTGAAGAGTCCCGTGCCGGCAAGCAGGTGGTTTCAAAGGCGGCCCGCGACATTAAGATTGACTGGGACCCCGCGGTCAGGCTCTATTATGTACAAGTGGTCAAACCGACCTTTGAAGATTGTCTGGGGGACTTTGAAAGAGTCTGCAAGGCATTGGCCAGGGAATACGGCCTGCCGGAAGTTCTTGAAGTGGATATCCAGACCCTGCGAAAACTTCCCTGCGCCTTGCGGGATGGTAACTATTGCGTTACGGTCAGTGTCTGGAATGATAAAGAAGTCATTCGCATACAGCCCGGCAAGGTCGAGCGTGCCTATGGTATCGCCATTGATGTGGGTACCACCACGGTGGCCGGATACCTTTGCGATCTCACCACCAAGGAGGTCATCAACACGGCATCGATGATGAACCCCCAGTGTAAATACGGTGAAGATGTCATGGCCAGGATCACCTTTCACATGACCACTCCGGATGGTCTCCAGCGCATGAGTGACGACATTGTCGAAGGCGTGAATGAATTGATTGCCAAGGCCATTGCCGAAACCCATCCGCCTCAGAAAAAAGTCAAGAAGAAAAAAGGGGAAACAGGGCCTGACGAATTTATCGAAGTTCCGGAAGAGGGCAAAACCTATCAGCGGATCAAGATGGAAGATGTCGAAGATATCACCATCGGATTCAATACCGCCATGCACCATATTTTCCTGGGCCTGGATCCCCAGTTTGTCGGCATGGCGCCTTTTCCGCCCGTGATCCATCACAGCATGGACATTCGTGCGCGTGATCTGGGCATCAAGGTCAACCCCTCCACCTATGTCTTCGTGCTTCCCAATGAAGCCGGATTTGTGGGAGCGGATAACGTGGGCGTGCTGATCTGTGAAGAACCGTATAAGAGTGATGACATTCAGCTCATCATTGATATCGGAACCAACGGCGAGCTCGTGCTCGGTAACCGCCACAAGCTGATTTCCTCTTCCTGCGCCACGGGTCCCGCTCTGGAGGGCGCACAGCTTTCCTTCGGCATGCGCGCCGCACCCGGAGCCATCGAGCGCATTGATATCGAACCCGGAACCTTTGATGTCAATTACAAGGTTATCGGTCGTGATGCCTGGCGGAAATTCTCTGAACCCCATGAAATGAAGGCAAAGGGGATTTGCGGATCAGGTATTCTGGACGTTCTGGCAGAGCTGTATTCGTCCGGCGTCATCACCAAAACAGGTGTTTTCAACAAGAAGGTTCTCAAAGATCACCCCCGTTTCCGAAAGAATGCGGACACGGGCCAGCCTGAATTCATTCTGGCCTTTAAAGAAGAGTCTTCTATCGATAAAGACATCGTGATCACCCAGAAAGATATCCGTCAGATTCAATTGGCCAAGGGCGCGCTTTATGCCGGCTGTAAACTGATGGTTAAACGGATGGGGGTTGAAAAGGTCGATCGCGTCAAGATTGCAGGTGCTTTCGGCACCCATGTTGATCGAACCAAGGCGCTCACCATGGGTCTTTTCCCGGATTGCGAAATCGAAAAAATCGAGGGCGTGGGCAATGCGGCCGGCGATGGTTGCCGGGCAGCGCTTTTAAACGTGAAGAAACGAAGTGAAGCCAACTGGTGTTCCCGAAATGTGGAATATATTGAATTGACAGTTGAGCCGACCTTTGAGCAGGATTTCATGGAAGCCATGCAACTGCCGCACATGACGGATGAATTTCCGCATCTGGAAGGGGTGGTTCTGCCGGAAATTCTTCATCAGGGAATGAAAGGCGTAAAATAGGACTGTGGTGAATACGGAAACAACACATACGGCTGATGAGGAATGCGTGCAAGTGGATCCAGGAATTTGCGGATTCACCTGCACCGTATGTGCCCGAAAGCTGGAAGCCCGAACGTGAAGATCGACATTGAAGGCTCGGAGTGCAAACAGATTCAGCGGCTTTCAGAGCTGATTACCCGAAATGGGTCTCAGGGATATTTTTCTCCCCTTGACCCGGAATCCGGTCTTTGTCAGTGCTGAAAAGGCCGGATGCCATCCATCCTGTGTCATTCCCACCGCTGTCATCAAAGCTGCGGAAGTGGCGTTAGGATTGGCTTTGAAGCGCGATGTCGTCATACACTATCATGAAAAAAAGGCGCATCCATGAAATGCGATCCCGCTTTGGAAATCAGGAATAATGTTGTGGAATTCAGGAATAACAGTGGAATTTCCAGCGCATTAACGGGGCGTCTTCTCAAAAAGTGCCAGGAACACGGTATTTCCGCGATCTTTCCGTTTCCTGTTGAAAAAATGATTGTCAAGGACTGGGTCAACCTGAAATGCCGCTATGGCTGCAGCAAGTTTGGAACGAGCTGGTGCTGTCCCCCGGCGACTCCGGAACCGGAAAAAGCCCGTGCGATTCTCTCGGAATACTCCACAGCGCTTTTGTTGACCGGCCATCGTCAATGCGCCGATTTCTATCTGGATAACTGTAGAAAAAGATCTGGCATGGTCCGGTACTGGAAAGGCATTTTAAGTACAGAACGGCTTTTATTTTTAGAAGGCTATTATAAGGCATTTGCGCTGGTCAGCGGGGTCTGTTCGCTCTGCAAGAAATGCGCTTATCCCGATCCATGCCGTTTTCCCCAGGAAAAGCGGCCGATGATCGAATCTTTTTCCATTGATGTCATCGGAACACTGCGGAATCTCGGCGGCACATCCCATGTTGCGGTCAACACGTCGGATGTGTTCAATTATTACGGGATTATTCTGTTGGAGTAATCCCGGGAGCTGATTTAGTCAATTATTGCCGGTAGTGTTGCTGCACTGTATGTCAGAGCTGTTATTATAATGAATGAAATTCATTTATTGTTTATAAGCAAAAATGATATCAGGCTTGTTCATGGCTTTTTTACTCCACCAAATTCAAATGAAAGGAGGTGCTGCGAGGTTTTTCACAAAGTGTAAGAATGTTTTTTTAATAGAACATAACACACAAGAAAGGATTTAAATTATGGCAAAACAGATGTTGCTGGACGCATATCGGGGGAAAAGAACCGACTACGCGCCATGGGTGCCTTATGCAGGAGTGCATTGCGCCCATATAATCAACGAACCTGCAGACAAATTTCTACAGGATCCCGAGCTCCTGGCCAAAGGCATTGTGGCGACTGCCAAGCGCTATAAGGCCGACGGTATTCCGTTGCTGTTTGATCTGTCGGTAGAGGCCAATTCCGTTGGATGCGATCTGAAATGGTGGCCCGACAACGTGCCTTCCGTAACGACCCATCCATGCTCCAACAAAACACCCAAAGAAGCCGGTCTTAAGCTTCCGACCAAAGATTCCGGCCGCTGGCCGGTTATTTTCAAGGCAGCCAAAATCGCCAAACCGCAGTTGGAAGACCTGGACTGCGCGATGATGGGGCTTTTCTGCGGTCCCTTGACGCTGGGGGCGCATCTGGCTGGCGTGCGCCTTTTTACCGATGTTTACAAGCACAAGGATTTCGCAGCCGAAATCTGCAAATTTGCCGGCGAAATCGGCGCCAGATCCGCGGAATTTTATGCGGAAATGGGATGCGATATCATCGCGAACGTTGATCCGGTGGCCTCTCAGATCAAGCCTGAAACCTTCCGCGAATACGTCACCCCCAACAGCCAGGCCGCAAACAAGATCATTCATGATGCCGGCATTACCTCATCCTTTTTTATCTGCGGCGATGCCACCAAGGTCATGGAAGAAGTCTGCCAGATCGGCACCCATGGATTTGCCATCGATGAGCAGATGAACATGAACTTCATCCGCGACCTGGCCCGCAAATACGGCATGGGCTTCGGCGGCAACCTGAAGCTGACCCTTGCCCTGAGTCTTGGCCTTCTGTCTCCGCGCGAGGACGCTATCGTCAGTCTGGCTGCAGGAGGTCAGCATGGTTACACCTTCGCACCTGGCTGAGACATGCCTTACGATGTTCCGTTGGAACATATGGACCAGGCAATGGAAGCGAGAGATTGGTACAATCAGTACTATGCCAAATATCCGGCAGGTCTCTAAGAACAAACCCGCTAAAAAGACTCTTTAAAGGAGGGTTTGAATTATGGCAGAAATGATCACAATTGATGTCTTAACTCTGGACAGCGTTCAATGCGCGGCCTGCGGATATATGATGGAATCCATCGCGGCCCTGCCCAAAGACGTCCAGGAAATGATCGTTTACAAGGAATGGTCAGTCAAAAACAAGGACGGGGTGGGCAAATTCATGGAGCTTAAAGGCAAAGTGCTTCCCACCATCTGCATCGAAAGAGACCTGGTTTTTGAAAGCATCATTCCGCAATACGAAGAGCTGATTGATGAAATGGCCAAACGTGCTCCCAGCGAGGCCATGCGTAATCGGATTATGTCGCTGAGAGAAGTCGGTTTTCAGTTTGACAAGATTCAGGAAAACCTTGCCAAGGCCGGCTCCGGCATGAATACCCGCGTGGATTCATAATCAGAGCTGATTGTGCTGCGGCAGGGCGCTGTTGCTTGCCCTGCCGTAAAGGAGCAAAGTGTGGGGTGTGAGGACCAGATAAACTTTTGGCCTCCTCACGCCTCATTTTTTTTTCAGGATTGCAGCTATCCGGGAAAAAGCCTTAAACTCTTTCAAAAGGAGATCCGAGGATGAAGATCGAGGTTCTTGGCACAGGCTGTAAAAGTTGTGAAAATCTTTACCAGGCCGTGATGGAGGCTGTTGCCGAGATCGGGTCTGAAAAAAATATCGTTGTGGAAAAAGTCAGCGACATCACCTATTTTGCAAAAATGGGAGTGTTCATGACTCCCGGTCTTGTCATTGATGGAACGGTGGTTTCTTCCGGCAAGGCGATGAGTGCCGACCAGATCAAGGCCAAAATCAAGGAGAGCCTATAGCCATGTCGGACAATAGATCTTTTGGCACACGCGTTTATCTGATTACTGGCTTTCTGGGATCCGGCAAGACAACTTTTCTGAACCGGATTATCGATCGTTTCCCGAAAAACCGGAAATTGACGATTCTGATGAACGAATTCGGCGAAATCGGTATCGACGGTACGCTTGTGGAAGGCGAAGACATCGACATGATGGAAATCAGCCGGGGATCGATTTTCTGCGTTTGCGTCAAGACGGACTTTATCAAGGGACTGTATGAACTCGTCACGAAGGTAAAGCCGGATGTTCTGATCATCGAATCGACCGGTGTGGCCAATCCATCCGATCTCAAGCGGGATCTTCAACTTCCCATTTTCCAAAAACGGTTTCACTTTCAGGAGCAGTTCTGTACCATCGACGTCGGTCATTTTCTGGATGCCTATCAGATCTATGTATCCTTGGAAAAGCAGATCGCATCATCCAGCGTCTTTATTATCAATAAAACAGATCTGGCCAAAGCAGGAGAAATTGCGGAAATCAAGAAGGTGATATGCGAGAGCCACCCATCTCCTGTTATTTATGAAACCACTTATTCAGATATTCCGTTTGAAAAATATTTTCCGGACATGACGCCATCTGTTAACGATGCATGTCCTGCTGTAAATGGCGATGCAAAAGTTCTGACAGATGCCGAAATGGATGTCTATGTTGAAGAACTTTTGAACGACCCGAATTTGGAAATCACCCCGCCGGATCTTTTGGTGTCGGCTGTTTACACCTGGAACGGCTCCAATCTGGACGAAGTCCGGAAAATGGCCCATGATCTTCCCGCCAATGTGATTCGAAGCAAAGGGTTTGTTGCCGAGAACGGGGTGTGGTACCTTTTTTCCTATGTCATGGGCACCTGGAGCATCGATAAAACCCATGTTCCGGAACACCGGATCAAAAATAAAAACACGCTCGTTTTTATCGGGCCGCCGGATGTGATGACAGGAATCGAGCAGGCGCTGAAAACGGGGAATTGGACCAGCAGAGGTGTTTTTCAGCCTTTTTCAGGAACGAAAAAATAGTCTATTGTCATCATCTGTTTTTTTTACGAGGATTCCGATGGAAGAAAACAAATATGATCTGATCATCATCGGCGCAGGTCCTGCCGGGTCTCTCCGCAGCCATTTACAGCCAACGCCAGGGTCTATCCACCGTAGTCTTTGGAGACACTCCGGGCGGTAACCTGTACATGATTGAATCGGTGAAAAACTATCCCGGTTTTCATGAAGGTGTGCCGGGGATGCAATTGGGTGTCTTCATGTATTCCCAGGCCCAGTCAGAGGGAGCCAGTTTCACCATGACCAATGTGGACAGCCTCGAAAAAAGCGGGGATCGTTTTGTTGCCAAAGACACGGCAGGAAACATTTACTCTGCGCCCGTGGCGATGATCGCCGCAGGATCGACCCCGAAACGGCTGAATGTGCAGAATGCGGCTCTGGACGGAATCCACTATTGCGCCATGTGCGACGGCCCGCTTTACCGTGGCAAGAACGCCGTCATCATTGTTGTGGGCGGCGGAGAGCGCGGTGGCCACCTGTGCGTTTTCCTGTCCAAGATCGCCAGGCAGGTGATTCTGGTGGATAAAGGCCCGAGCCTGAAAATGAGTGCTTCCCTGCAAAAGGCCGTGGCCACGGCGGAAAATGTGGAAGTGTTGCTGAATACCGAAGTGCAGGCTTTTATCGGCGAAGATGAATTGAAAGGCGTGCTGGTGTCGTCCCCAGATGGTCAGAGAAAAGAATTGTCCGCGGATGCGCTGTTTCTTTCTGTCGGTTGGGTGCCCAACGTATCGATGATCCGTTTTCCGGTTGCGGCAACTCCGGAAGGTTATCTGAAAACCGATGACAGACTGATGACATCCTGTGCCGGGCTTTTTGCTGCGGGGGATGTCCGGGACTCGGACCTGAAACAGATTCTCACATCCTGTGCGGACGGTGCACGGGCCGCCATGTATGCGGCCGAGTTCCTCCGGTTAAAACCATAACGCTAATCGATGGATTCTTTTTTCCATCTAAACCCCCTTTCGACAAGAGAGGGGTTTTTTTTTCAGAACCATGCTGAATAAGCCTGTTTTCTTGAGAGGTGACGTGGAACAAAATAGTGCCAAGAGTTCTTCTGGCGAAAAATATGTCTTTCACACCCAGGGCGTTTGCCCGCCTGAAATCCACTTCAGGCTGAGCGGGGAAGGCACGGTTCATCACGTGCGTTTTGTCGGTGGCGGATGCCCTGGAAATGCGCTGCTGGTGTCGCGACTTGTGGATGGCAAACCCATGAATGCCATCATCGAATGCTTGTCCGGAATCGAATGCCGAAACGACACTTCCTGTCCGGATCAGCTTGCCAGGGCCTTTGCCGCTGTAAAAAAGGGCGATCTTCAGCCTGCGGCCACGTTTAAGGTCGCTGAAGATACTGCTCCCAGGGACAGGATCTGTTTTGTCGGAAATCTTGACGGAAACCAGAAAGTCTTAACCGCCTTGCTGCATGCAGTTAAGAACGAGAATGCGCATGCCGTTTACGGTGTTGGAAATCTTACGGGTTTGTCCGGACAGAACGATATCGTTGTGTCAACGATATCCAAGCAAAAAATCCTGGCCATCGCCGGACAACTGGACTGGCAATATGCCCAGGAAAAAGAAGTTGTTCCGGCGGCCTGTCTTTCCCTCAAAAACAGAGACATTCTGCTTCGATTGCCTCAGGTGCTGGCGTTTCAGATCGGCGATCAAAAAGGCATGGCATTTTACGGCCGTTACATTCAGGACATGCCGGGGTATTCGGATTTTGCGCCGTTTGCACTGGAAATGAACATGGTCTGTGATCTGACCCGATTCATGAAAGATGAAAGTGTTTTTCCTGCCCTGGAAGCGATGACGCCTCAATTTTCGGTGCGGCTTGTCGTGTATTCCGAAAGCGGGGAGTGGAAACACCGCGATGTGGGGGGAGTAATGTTTCTGGGCATAGGAAACGCCTATGAAAACGGTTTTATTAAACTGGGGGATTCTGGAGCACACGGCAGGCGGATTGAAGTATCAGATTCGGAAAACACCTTTTAACCCGGAGTAACAACTTATGCAGAAAATCAATGTTGACGTCCTGTTGACCGATTTTAATCAATGAATCGCCTGCGTCTACATGGCGGAATCGGTAAAGGCTTTACCGGACGAGATACAGGAAATGATTGAAATCAGGGAATGGGACATGCGCACGCGAAAAGGCGTGGATCGATTTCGCGAATTGAAAGCAAGGTCTCTTCCGAGCGTGGCCCTGGACGGCGCTTTGATGTATGAATCGCTGATCCCCGGCCAGGAGGAGCTGATTGCTGAAATCGAACGGCGGCACAGAGCGAAAAACCCATGACCTTTATTTTCTGGAGAAATACAAGATGCACCTTGAAGACGTCTATGTTCAGGGATTCAAGTCCTTTTCTCAGAAGACTGAAATGAGTTTTCAGCCCGGAATCAGTGTGATCATCGGCAATAACGGGGTCGGCAAATCCAATATTCTGGATGCCGTTGTCTGGGCCATGGGGGAGGACGACATCCTGAAGATGAGATGCCATGATCCCTCGGAGCTTTTTTTTGTCGGCTCCAAAGACTCTCCTCCGGCAGAACGCATCCGTGTTGAACTGAATTTTAAGCAGGGAACCGAAAAAGACGCACCTGCCTTGCAGGTAGTCAGGGAACTGACCCGGAGCGGCGATTCTTTTTATTATATTGACGGAGCGGCAGTCAAACCGCAGTGATTACCGGAAATGCCTGGCTGAATTCAATCTGGATGATGCCCTGAAAACGATTATCAAGCAGGAACAGATCAATGACATTCTGATGCTGGATCCTGTCCGGAGGCGGCGCCGAATCGCGCGGTTGATCGATATTGAAAATGAAGCGGAAATTGAAGACAGAATTACTGATGAAATCGCTCCCAAATTCGAATCCTATCTTCAATATTTGTTTCCGGAAGGCAGTGGCGCCTTGCAAAATGTTGCACGAAACGGCGCAAAAGGGCTGGATATCGAAGTCAATCTTCGGGGCGACCGGAAGCGAAAGGCGCACCAGCTTTCAGGAGGCGAAAAATCGCTGACAAGCCTTGCCCTGCAACTGGCGGTGTTCGGGCAACTGAAGAGCCCGATATTTCTTCTGGATGAAGTGGAACCGTCTCTCGACTACACCCATCATAAATCCATGCAGGCCTTGCTG
Organism: uncultured delta proteobacterium; assembly: GCA_963704205.1. GTDB lineage: Bacteria > Desulfobacterota > Desulfobacteria > Desulfobacterales > Desulfatirhabdiaceae > RAAP-1. Next base: position 189,255 of record CAVPHN010000011.1, on the reverse strand, counting down.
AAGAATCTGGCCGAAAACAGACAACTGATCATGATCACCCATTTGCGAAGTACGATCCAGCTGGCCAACACGGTCCACGGCATTCGGACCCGCAGGGATGGGTCATCGTTCATGAAGTTTTATTTTGTCATGGACGAACGCCTCTTAAGACTCTACAAGTGCTGTTGACGCCGGATATTGAATTCCCCGGACGCATCGGCATTTGCGGCCGAATTAACAGGAAAGATCAGCTAAATAGTCGGGTCACCATTTACACCACGGGAAAGGAAGAAAAATGGCAGGAGAAGTCCTGGTTGTGACGGGTAACGGCAAAGGCAAAACCACATATGCGCTGAGCTTGTGCATCAAAGCGGCCGGAGCCGGGAAAAAAGTGTTTCTCGGCCAATTTATCAAAGGCAGTCAATACAGTGAAATCAAGGCCCTGAAAAAACTTGATGACCTGATCGTGGTGGAACAATTCGGCCTCGGACGTTTTATCGAAGGTGTGCCGCATCCAGAGGACAGAACGCATGCGCAAAAAGGGTTTGAAAGAGTCGCGGCCGTTCTGAAAACCAATGCCTTTGATCTCGTTGTTCTGGATGAGGCCAATGTGGCCCTGAAATACAACCTCTTTCCGATAAGCGATCTTCTTGCCGCCATTCGCAGCCGGGCAGCCGGCGTATCTGTTGTGGTCACCGGGCGGGAGGCCCACCCGGACATGATCGAACTGGCTGATGAGGTAATCGAAATGAAGGAGATCAAACATTATTATCGTGCAGGAGTTCCGGCCAGGGTCGGGATCGAAAAATGATCCCGGCGGCTTTAGGATGTCTGTGCTCCAAGGGATTGACCTGCTAACCAGGCTGGCTTTATGAGATGATCAACAGGAGGTTGTAATGCCCGAGGAAATATGCCGGAATCTCTATCGTATCGAGGTTCCCTTACCCGATAGCCCGCTGAAGTCCCTGAACTCGTATGTCGTAAAAGGAAAAGACCGGAACCTGATCATCGATACGGGGTTCAATCGAAAAACCTGCCTGAAGGCCATGCAGACTGGTTTGGGCGCTCTGGGAATCGATCTGTCGCGAACGGATATTTTTATCACCCACCTTCATGCCGACCACTTCGGCCTGGTGAACCGCCTGGCGAGCAAAACCAGTCAGATATTTTTCAGCCGGCCGGATGCCGAAATCATGGAATCCTGGGAAGGATTCGAGCCCATGATCGCTTTTGCAGGCAAAAACGGATTTCCGGAAAATGAGCTTCGTACGGCGATTGAGCAGCATCCCGGAAACAAGTTCGGGTCGGACTGGGTGCCGGCATTTCACATTCTGGCGGACGGGGACAGGATCAATGTCGGCGATTACAGCTTTGAATGCGTCACAACGCCGGGCCATACCCTGGGCCATATCTGTCTGTATGAACCCGGTCAGCGGCTGCTGATCGCCGGCGATCACATCCTGGGAGATATCACGCCCAATATTCAATGCTGGTCGGACAGCGAAAATCCTCTCCGGCATTATCTGGAAAGCCTCGATAAAGTCCGGCGCCTTGCCGTGGACCTGGTTCTTCCGGGGCATCGCTCGCTGTTTTCAGGCTGCACGCAAAGAATTGCCGAACTCGAAAAACATCATGAACAGCGGCTGGATGAAGTCCGGAAAATTCTCGATGGCACTTCCCTTACGGCCTACGCGGTAGCTTCCAGGATGACCTGGGACATCCGCGGCACCTGGGACAAATTCCCGGTTGCCCAGAAGTGGTTTGCTTCCGGGGAGGCTCTCTCCCATTTGCGGTATCTTGAGGAAGAAGGCAAGATCCGGCGAAGCAACGGGGCCGGGGATGACGGGGCAGGGGGGGCGAAAAAGGATATGATCCGGTTTTCAGCTTGAGAAAATGCCGGGGCAAGTCCGGCTCCCGTTTTATATTCGAGCGGTCAACGTTTTCAAGCCTATGAATCATATTGGATTTCATCGAAAAGCACCGGCGCTGGCAATTGAGATTCGCAAAGCATGGCCTACCTCACTCGCGCTGGCACCAATCGACGGAACATCTGTAATCCGAATGTGGATACAAGCAATCCAAAAATCACGGTGAGGCACCCGCCCCATTGGAGCATCGACAGCTGTTCGCCGAGAACAAGCCATGCAGTGAGAAGTCCTGTAACCGGAACAAGCAGTGAAAGCGGCGCAACCAGATTTGCCGGGTGTCTGGACAGCAGCCTGCTCCATACACCAAATCCAAACAGCGTTGCCCCGAAGGAAAGATAAATGATCGAAAACACCGAAACCCCATTCAAAGCGGTGATGGCCCCGATAACAGTTTCCGGCGTATCCAGCAGGAGCGCGAGCAGGAAAAGCGGAACAGGCGGCACAAGACTGGACCAGACAACCAGGCTCAGTACGTCAAGCCGTTTGCCTTGAGAGGTGGCTGATGCCGTTGCCTTGCGAACAATAATATTTGAAATTCCCCAGAACGCGGCGCTGGCAAGGGTCAACAGGAGTGCAGCCGGTGGAATGGCAAAAACGCTTGTCCCGCCGACGTCATGTCCGACAAGATACTAACCCCAAAGATGCAATCCCAAGGCCTGTTATCTGAGAGACTGATGCCGATTCGCGCAGGAATATTGTCGCAAATGCAAGGGTAAAAAACGCCTGCGACTGAATGACCACAGATGCAACGCCGGCAGGCATGCCCGTGTGCATCGCATAGAACAGGCACCCGAACTGGCATACGCCGACCGCAAGCCCATAGGTTACCCAATACAGCGGCACTCACTGCCGGGCGTCTTACGAAGAATACGGCCGGCAGCGCGGCGAAAACAAAACGAAACGCAGCCAGCAGCATCGGAGGCACGCCGCCCAGGCCGAGCTTGATGACCGTAAAAGTTGCGCCCCAAATGGTTATCAGCAATAAAGCAAGCACGAAATCCTTGCGATTCATCGATATGTTTTCTTCACCTTTCTTGTAAACAGCCTGACAATAAATTGAGAAAATCAATAAAAAAGCCCTTCAAACTCGTTAGAATCTGAAGGGCTGAGCCCGATAGATATTTTGCAATGAGATCTTGCAGTGATCGTTATGTTGGATCAATCCTTGTCTTTCAGAACTTGAAACCCGGCCTTGACAAGCGCCTTTTCAATGGGTGCGGTTTTCAGGGTGGACAGACGGAACGTATAAACCCGGCAGCTGGACTGCTGGGCCGTCATGCCGATATTGATGATTTCGCCGCCTTGATTGCGAATGACTTCAACGGCCTGATTGAATGCCTCGGGCTGATCGCCGACCGCCACATCCAGTCTGGAGCCGCCGGTCAGAATCCCCATCATGTCGATAAAGGCCCGAAGAATGTCCGACTCGGTGATGATGCCGACAAGCTTATGGTTTTTGACAACCGGCATGCCGCTGATTTTGTGTTCATAAATCAGCCGGGCCGCGGTTTCTAGATCATCATCCGGCGCCACCGTTATGGGGTCGGCTATCATCAGATCCGTCAGGGTCAGGTCTCCGACCATGGCCGGAATCAATCCCTGCTTCAGATCCGACAGGGTAACCAATCCCTTCAGCTTATTGCCCTTGGTTACAATGGGGAGATGACGGAATCCTTTTTCCTTCATCAACTCGATGGCTTTTTGAATCGAGGCATTCTCCGTTACGGTAACCGGATTTGTGATCATCAGGGATTTGATTTTCATTGGCGATCCTTTCCATCAAGGGGCTTAAGGCTGATAAAGGCAGAGGGGTTCTTCCGCCAGGTAATCTCCGGCTGCCTCAAAGGCTCTGGCACGACACCCGCCGCAAACCTTTCGGTATTCACACTTTCCGCATTTTCCTTTCAAATTATCATAATTTCTTAAAGAAAGAAAGACTTCAGAAGTGTTCCATATCGTGGAAAAAGAGGTCTGTTTGATATCGCCGCAATTGAGCTGTAAGAAACCGCAGGGCTGGACAATGCCGGTATGGGAGATGAAACAGAACCCGGTTCCGCCAAGGCAACCGCGGGTGACCGCATCCAGGCCATGGGTTTGAAAGGTGACGGTTTTGCCGTCTTTTTTGGCGCGCTGGCGAAGTATCCGGTAATAGTGCGGCGCGCAGGTGGCTTTCAGTTGAAGCGGCGTATTCTCCCGCTGATCATAAAACCAGTTGAGGGTTTCTTCATATTCTTCGGCATTGATGGCTTTATCGGCAATATATTTTCCCCGGCCGGTCGGCACCAGCAGAAAAATATGATGGGCCACAGCCCCGAGCTTTATCGCAAGATCCTGAATTTTGGGTATTTCATCCAGATTGGTCTGGGTGATGGTGGTGTTGATCTGAAATTCAACCCCCGCAGCTTTCGCATTGGCGATACCCCGAAGCGCGCCGTCAAAAGCGCCGTCAACCCCTCTGAACAGATCATGCTTTTCCCGGGTTGCCCCGTCCAGGCTGATGCTGATCCGCTTGATTCCGGATGCCGCCATTTTTTCGGCGTTTTCCTTGCTGATGAGGGTGCCGTTGGGGGCCATGACCATCTTAAGGCCCTTGGATGTCCCGTAGCCGGCAACTTCAAAAATATCCGGCCGCAGCAGGGGTTCTCCGCCGGTCAGAATGACAATGGCAGGGCCGACTTCCGCGATCTGATCCAGGAGGCGGAAACAGGCGGCGGTATCCAGCTCGCCGTCATAGGGGCCGTTGGTGGCAGCGGCTCTGCAGTGAACGCAGGACAGGTTGCAGTTGCGGGTGATTTCCCAGGCAACCAGGCGAAGAGACGACCCTTTGGTTTCTTCCGAATGGCCGTGTTTCATCGGGATTGAAGCTCCCTGGCGGCGTCCATGGCAAAATACGTCAGGATCATGTCGGCGCCGGCCCGCTTGATGGCGGTAAGGGATTCCATCATGACCCGTGTTCCGTCCAGCCATCCCAGCTGTTCGGCCGCCTTGATCATGGCGTATTCTCCGCTGACATTGTATGCGGCAACCGGCAGATCAAATTCCTGGCGGACCCGGCAGATGACATCCAGATAGGCCAGGGCGGGTTTGACCATGATGATGTCCGCGCCTTCCTCGATGTCCATCGTCACTTCCCGGATGGCCTCCAGGGCGTTGGCCGGATCCATCTGATAGGTTCTGCGGTCTCCGAATTTGGGCGCGGAATCCGCTGCCTGGCGGAAACGGGCCGTAAAAGCCCGAGCAGTATTTGGCGGCGTAGGACATGATCGGCACGTGGGTGAATCCGTTTTCATCCAGGCTTTCCCGGATTTCCGCCACCCGGCCGTCCATCATGTCCGAAGGCGCCACCATGTCCGCTCCGGCTTTGGCATGGGACAGGGCCGTTCGTGCCAGAAGATCCAGGGATGCATCGTTATCCACCATGTTCTTTTCAACCACCCCGCAATGCCCGTGATCCGTATACTGACACAGACAGACATCGGTGATGACGGCCAGATCCGGGATCTTGTTCTTCACGGCCTTTACGGCCCGTTGAACGATACCGTCCTTGCTGTAGGCGCTGGTTGCCAGAGGATCTTTCTTGTCCGGAACGCCAAAGAGCATGACAGCCGGAATGCCCAGTTTGTGAACTTCCTGGCAGGTTTTGACGATATGGTCAACGGACATCTGATACTGTCCGGGCATGGAAGCGATCGGATTTTTAAGGTCTTTGCCTTCGATGGCAAAAAGGGGCAGAATGAAATCGTTTGTGTTCAGAACGGTTTCGCGGATCATCCGGCGAAAGGCTTCATTCTGCCGGAGTCTTCTGGGGCGGTATTCGGGAAAAAGCATATGGGATCCTCGCGTAATTTCTGGTTGTTAAGATATTTCGGCATCCGTCAGATAACAGGCCGGATCCGGTGCCCAGACATCGCCGGTAACGGCTTCGGCCCGGACCCTGAAATTCCCGCCGCAGACATCCAGCCAGCGGCAGGTTGCGCATCTTCCCTTGACATAGGGCTTTTTGTCTTTCAGCCGCATCATCAGGGGATTGGAAAGATCGGACCAGATTTCGGAAAACGGCCGCTCGCGGACATTGCCGAAACTGTACATGCCGCCAGAACTGATCGGCATGAACCTGTCCATCCCAGCTGACGCAGCCAATGCCTCTGCCGGAGCTGTTGCCTTCATTCATCTTTAAAAGCGCCAGAACTTCCCCGGCCCTTTCGGGATTCTCCTTGAGCAGCCGCAGATACACGTAGGGGCCGTCGGCATGGTTGTCCACGGTCAGGACTTCCTTGGATAGCCCCAGGTCATGCAGTCTTTTGGTTTCATCCATGATCATATCCACGATGGCCCGGGTTTCTTCGTGGGTGGAATCTTCCTCAACCAGCTTGGAGCCGCGGCCGGCGTAAACCAGGTGATAAAAACAGGCCCTGGGAATGTTCATGGTTTCAAGGAGCTTGAAAATGCTGGGAATTTCGTCCGAATTGAATTTGTTGATCGTAAACCGCAGGCCGACCTTGATGCCGGCTTCCTGGCAGTTTCGAATGCCGTTTAAGGCCGACTGAAACGCGCCCTTGACGCCCCGGAACCGGTCATTGATCGCTTCCATGCCATCCAGGCTGATGCCGACATAAGACAGGCCGATGGCTTTTAAAGTTCGGGCGATTTCCGCCGTGATCAGGGTGCCGTTGGTGGAAATGACAGCGCGCATGCCTTTTTGAACCGCATAGTCCGCCAGCTCCGGAAGGTCTTTGCGGACCAGGGGCTCTCCTCCGGAAAAAAGGATCACCGGGGATCCGAAAGCGGCCAGATCATCGATCAGAGCCTTGCCTTCGGCGGTGCTCAGCTCATCGGAGGAGGCATGGTCTTTGGCATGGGCGTAACAGTGGACGCAGCGCAGATTGCACTGCCGGGTCATGTTCCAGACCACCACCGGTTTTTTGTCGCTTGAAAACTGAAGCAGATGAGACGGCAGACTGGATGACATCCGATTATAGCGAAGGGCATCCGAAGGTTCAACCGTGCCGCAATAGAGTTTGGATATACCGATCATGAATTGTCTTTCATTTGGGGTTGCAGTTTAGGAGTCGTTTCAGCGTGTTCGGCGATCGGGCAGGTTCAGCGCAACGCCCCGAAGTTCATCCTTGATGAGATTGCTGATAAAGGTTTCGGGCTCAAGCAGGGCTTTTCGGGTAATGAAAAACCGGTTTTTACCGGTCTTTTCCCGGACCAGTTTAAGACCCAGCTCAAAATCGATGGAAAGCTGCCGTTCAAAATCCGCAATATGAATCGCGGGATTGGCCAGTTGTTCGATGATAAAGTCAATGGCATCGTCTTCCAGCACAATATTGATATCATGTTTTTTGTAAAACGAGAGTTCTATTTTTTTGATTTCATCATACAGGGATTTGACTTTCTGAATAATATGTCCCACATCCATCACGTTTTTGGAATAAAATGAAGTTACGATATCCATTCTGGATGGGGTCAGGGTAAGACCGTATTTTTCTGAAAGATTTTTCCGGTTGGTGTGAAGGTAATCCTTGATTGCGGCGCGTTCATTCCTTGCCAGCCTGTCAAATTCTGCCAGAACATCATGGTTTTTTTCCGTATCCATGAGTTTTGAGAGCGCCTGTTCAGGGGCTTTCAGGACGGATACTGTCACCGGAAATTTTTTTACCTCGGAGGATGGCAGGCGGCGCTCAAAGAGAAGCAGGGCTTTTTCCACCGCGCTCACCAGGCCCCTTGCTCCGGTATTCTCCATGAATGCATTTTTCGCCAGGATCCTCAGCACCGGGTCATCAAATTTGATGTCGATGTTATAGGCTGCAAAATCGAGTTTTTTGCCCAGAATGACCGGATTGTTGGGGTTTTTCAGAATTTCGAACAAGATCATCTTCGGTCAGCCGTTCAAATATGGCCCGAACCGGAAGGCGGCCGACAAATTCGGATTCAAACCCGAATTCAATCAGATCCTCGGATTTGACATGACTCAAAATATCCTGGCGGTCCTGATGGGTTCTGACGGCAGCCCCGAAGCCGATGTTCTGGCTGGTCATCCGGCGATGGATGATTTCCGTCAGATCGCCGAAAGCCCCGCTCATGATAAACAGGATGTTCTTGGTGTTGACCGACCGCTTTTCGCGGTTGCCGGTTTTCCGGAATCGTTCGATTTCCTGGAGCATGGAAATGGGATCATGGGGAACCTTCAGATCCACTTCGGTTTCTTCCATGGGCTTTAACAGCGCCCGCTGAACACCGGTCCGGGAGACGTCCGCTCCGATCATGTTCCTGCTGCCGGCAATTTTATCGATTTCATCGATATAGATGATGCCATGCTGCGCCAGTTCAATATCGTCATCGGCTTCCCGTACCAGATCCCGGACCAGATCTTCCACATCTCCGCCGACATAGCCGGTTTCACTGAACTTGGTGGCGTCTCCCTTGACAAAGGGAACCCCGATTTTTTTGGCGATCAGCTTGATCAGATAGGTTTTCCCAACACCGGTCGGGCCAATCATCAACACATTGTTTTTGATGCTGCCCACCATGTCATGTGCGGAATCGGATGAGGATTCTGCATGTTTAATGCGGTTGAAATGCGTGCAGATTTTGGTTGCCAGAACCGCTTTGGCATGATCCTGCTTGACGATATACTGATCCAGATAGGAAATGAGTTCTTCGGGTTTCATGTTGAAATGAAACGGTTTCTCTAATTTTAGGCGCTTTGCCGGAAGCATCCAGGGGGTTTTCCTGAGGAAGCACTTCCTGGGATAACATCTTCACCGAACCGCCGAATTTTTTTGCCAGGAATTCGCCGATTTCTTTTTCAATCTCTTTGGGATTGGGTATGTTTTCGTTTTGAATATTCATTGTATTATCTATTCTGTAAGAATGCGTTTAACAAACTGCTCAGAGCCGGACACTGGCTGAAAATATAATCACAACTGACCCAAAAAGCAAGCCATGCCGTAGAATCGTCATAAGGTCAATGCGGATCTGACCATATTGGCAAAACAGGCGTTGCCCAGCGTAACCCATTTCACCAGGCGATCCTGTTTAAGATCGAGCCGGGCGATGATTTCTGATTCGGTCAGTCCTTTCCGGTTCAAATCCGTAACCCTTCCGTAAAAATCCTCCAGAAAGGCCAGCTTGGCGGCCAATCTGGCCTTTCCGCCTTCCGGGATCGGATGATGACCACAGAACAGCGCGTTAAAATCAAGGGTTAAGACGGTTTTCAGGGAATTTATCTGCTCGCTGAATTTCTCATCAGACCGAAAGTACTTGATGCGATCTCCCAGGTAGAGATCGCCGGAAAACAGCCAGCCGTTCCGGGTTTCCAGATATACCGTATGGTCTTTGCTGTGACCGGGGGTGTGAACAGGAACAAAACGGCAGCGGCCGGTATCGATGCAGTCGGGAAGGGGGGTAACCGGTACGCGGTCCGCTTTTCCCCACACCAGGCGCTGGTAGGGGAGAATTTTAAGACTTCCGTTCATTTTTTCAGCGGTCAGGGGGTGGCCCAGAACCTCGGCTGAAAATAACCCGCTGATTTCGGCGGCATTGCCGCTGTGATCTTCATGGTAGTGAGTCAAAAGAATCCGTTCGACAAAATGGTCTTTCAGCATCCCGATCACTTCATGACGCATGTTGCGCTGGGCCGTATCGATCACCACGGCGTCCACAACATACATGTGTACCGACATCAGGGGAGGGCCGACCGGGCTGGATCCCAGCTGAAAGGCGGTAACCGGCCCGTAATTTTTTTTCCTGCAAATCTTCATGGTTTCAAAAAAGCTCGAATAAGGGTGTGGGTTAAGCGAAAAGACGATAACCTGGAGGCTGAACCCCGGGAGCTGCCAGTCGCATTCATATAACCATAAACACCTTCATAATGCAATGCTGCCGAATATCTGGGTGTTGTCTCACCTTGAAAATTGACAAAGCCCTTATGTCTCGGTTATAGTTTCTAAAAAAATTAATTGAGAGGCTATCCGTGGAAATCCTTGAAACAGCGCTGTCTCTGGGCAAACGCGCCCTGAACGAATATGAATCCAAAATCCTGATGTCGGCATTTGGGGTTCCGGTGGTTCCGGAAAAGACCGCCCGGAATGTGAATGATGCGGTTGTGGTTTCCGAAACAATGGGATTTCCTGTTGTGATAAAAGCTCTGGGATCCACCCTGCTGCATAAAACCGAGCGGGGACTGGTGCAGGTGAACCTGCCTTCTTCTCAGGCGGTACTTGATGCCGCAACGGCCATGGCAGCCGAAGCCGGCGCGGAACTCGAAGGCTTTCTTGTTCAGCCTTTTATTCAGGGAAAACGTGAGCTGGTTGCCGGCCTGTTTCGGGACAGGCAGTTCGGGCCTGTCGTCATGCTGGGACTGGGAGGTATTTTTACCGAAGCCCTTTCCGATGTCACCTTTCGGGTTGCACCCCTTACCCGGATCGATGCCCTGGAGATGATCGGTGAAATCAAAGCAAAGCGGATTCTGGGGGAGTTCAGGGGAGAATCCGCCGTTGATATTGATGCCGTCGTTCAAACCTTGATGGGCTTGTCCCGCGTGGCCCTGGCCCATCCGCAGATTTCGGAAATCGATATCAACCCCTTGTTGATCGCCTCAAATGGTTCTGTATGTGCCGTGGATGCACTGGTTGTTCTGGAGGCGGAGACGGTTTTCCAGAAACACCTGCCGGCCATCGATCCTTACGCCATTGGCTCGCTTTTCTATCCCCGTTCCATTGCCTTTGTCGGGGCTTCCGCCATGATCGGAAAATGGGGGCATACGCTTTATACCATCACCGCCGGAAGGGGTTATAAAGGGGAGATTTACCTGGTCAATCCCAAAGGCGGGACCATCGCTAACCGCCCGGTTTTTCGTTCGGTTGCCGAGGTTCCGGGGAAAATCGATCTGGCCGTGGTGACGGTACCGTCAGCCGGCGTCATGGACCTGCTTCCCCAGTTTAAGGCCAAAGGCATTACAAATATGCTGCTGATCTCATCCGGTTTTGCGGAAATTGGTCCGTCCGGAAAACTGCTGGAAGAAGAACTCATTCAAAAAGCCGCGCAAAACGGTATTCTGGTTATCGGTCCCAATACCATGGGAATCTGCAACCCGCATATTCATCTGTATTGTACCGGAAGCCACGTGCTGCCGGAACCCGGATCAACAGCCGTGGTTGCCCAGTCCGGAAATATGGGCACCCAGCTTCTGGCTTTTGCCGAGCAGCAGGGCATCGGGATTCGCGCTTTTTGCGGCTCCGGCAATGAAGCCATGGTCACCATCGAGGATTATGTGGATGCCTTTGAAAAAGACTCATTGACCCAGACCGTCATGCTGTATGTGGAAAGCGTCAAAAACGGCAGACGATTTCTGGAAAGCTGTCGTCGTGTCGGCAAAAAAAAACCCATCGTCCTCCTGAAAGGCGGTCAGAGTCAGGCCGGAAACAAGGCTGCGGCCAGTCATACCGGAGCCTTGAGCTCGGATTCACGAATCTTTGATGCAGTATGCCGGCAGGCGGGTATCGTCAAGGTGGAACGTTCCATGGACCTTCTGGATCTGTCGGCTGCATTTTCGTCATTGCCGCTTCCCAAAGGAAACCGGGCTGCCATCATGACCCTTGGCGGCGGGTGGGGGGTTGTGACGGCCGATCTGTGCTCGGAATACCATATCGAAGTTCCGGAGCTTTCAGCGGAGTTGATCGCGCATATCAACACCATTCTGCCGCCCTACTGGAGCCATTCAAACCCGGTGGATATCGTCGGGGAAAATGACATGACCATTCCCATGAGAATCATGGAAGCCCTGATGAAATGGGACGGCTGCGATGCGGTGATCAATCTGGGCATCATGGGCAGAAGGATTCTGGCCAATAAACTGGCCGAATCCATATCCAAATCCGATCCGACCTATTCGCCGGAGTTTCTGGCCATGATGAGCGAGAAGCTGCTGGAATTTGAAGCCGAATATGTCCGGCACATTGTCGGCTTGATGGAAACCTGCCAAAAGCCGGTGTTCGGGGTCAGCCTGCTTAAGGAATGCCAGGACAAAACCGTTTGCAGCGTCAACGACAGCCGGTATAAAGGCATATTTTACGAAAGCCCGGAGCGGGCTGTAAAGGCTTTTTCCAGAATGGTGGAGTACCGAAGGTTTCTTGAAAGGCAATAATGTCTATGCAATTCTTGACAGTTTAAACGGACTTAAAGAATGATTTGAAAAGGATGATTGTATGAAATTTTATCTTGCGGAAGGAAATCTTGGCGGGGGCGTCACCCGTGAGCAGGTGGATGCGGTGATTCAGAAATTGAAAGACAGGGGGTGGAATGTGGAATACGGCACCGGCAATAACAAGGCCGAGGATATATCGGAATTTGGCCGGGAAGAAAGCCTGCTGGATGCTTTTTCAGATGATTTCATGTTGTGTCTGGATGAACTCGAAATCTGACGTTTACTAAATCATCATGGCTGAATCCCTTAATGGATGGTCTTCCTTTTTCTCAAGCTCCAGAGAGGCAAGAAAGGGGCCCGGCGGTTCCGTTATAGGTTCTTCCGGGCGCAGGGCCGAAAGCTCGTTGAGGGCTTCCCGGATTTCACGGGACCCTTTTTGAAAAACGGCCACCATGGCTTCGTAATCATTTTTTGCCATTCCCGAAGAAAAACGGCCTTCGTTTTTTTCCAGAAAGGCGACAACCTTGTCCTGAACCGCCTTCCAGTTGTCCTGATGTGTCTGCGTCTTTAAGGAGATCAAGCTTTCGGAATGTTCCAGTTGACTCCGGTGGAAGCGACTTACCGACATTTTCCAGATTCCCAGAATCCAGATCAGAAAAAAAGCCGTGGACAGAAGGCCTTCGGTCAACAGCAAGCCGGCCGGGTCCAGGCCCCCCAAAACGCTCGAGAAGAGCAGCGCGCCGATCGTGGCGCCGGCGCAGACGATGCTCAGCAGCGCCCCGGTCACAAGGTTTTTCAGGCTGTGGCTGGAGCGTTTTCTGCGGTAATTCACCAGGGCTTCCAGCATCTGGCTGAGACGCTCTGAATGGGTTTCCACAGATGCAGCCAGATGGTCGAGGCGGTGCCGCGGCGCTTCCAACACCGCTTTTTTCAGATCTTCCCGCTGGTTTTCCAGATACCGGAGATAGCTCAGGTCGTTTTCGCGCTGGTTGCGTGACTCGATGCCCGCACGTTGAGAATAAGTCAGATGGATCATGGGAATGTCTTTGCGGCCGGTAATCTGCGACAGATTCCAGCACAAGGTGCCATAGACCCGCAGCAGGTCGTCGAGCGAGGCGCATTCGTCGATCCGGTTGAGCACGAAGAGCACCCGGTCTTCAAATGTGCGTGCCGGAAGGGTCTCTCGCAGACTGGTGTGCACTTCACGGATGGTTCCGGCCTTGTGCGGGTCAAAAAGCACCAGGATCAGGTCGGCGATCTGAGCGAAATCGCCGATAACATCCTGGTAGTTGTAGCCTCTGTCGCGCTCGGTGACGCTGTCCAGCATGCCAGGGGTATCGATGATGGCCAGTTCCTTCAGAAAAGGCGAGTTTACCTTTTTCAGCCGGAAATGAGACTTGAAACGCTGGCCATGTTTTTTCATGGATTCAAACGGATACACCGGGTCATTGAGGAGAAAATTGCCGTCGCGCTCCTCGGTCACATGAATGGGCTTGCCCGGACCGGAGCTGTCGTCGTAAGTCAGGATCGTGAACGAATCGTCGGTGGGCGCCTGACCGGTTTTCTGTATGTCGCTTCCCAGAAACTCGTTGATCAGGGCCGATTTGCCCGATGAGTAGTTGCCCAGCACCAGCACCAGGGGGCGCCACTTGATGGTGGCTTCGAGAGGCGTTTCACTGTAGCCGTAACGCACAGCCACCGGCGTGAGGTGCTTTTCCACCATTTCCAGCAGTTCGGTGTGCAGGGCCTTGATGTAATTTTCCCGGTAAAGCTGCATGTAGTTAGGTCCTTTCCGCGATTGCCGCCAGCGTGCTTGATGATGTTATCTCTCACATACTGAATGCGTGAGATATTGTCAACCGTCTGTTCTCAAAAGACCGCAAAGCAGCTGGCGAATTGGTTTGAATGCCTTTTGGCATCAACTGGCTTACTTGGCAGAAATCTTGCTAATGTCAATCGGCAACAGAAAAACCAGGTGAATTTCCGATTTCCAATCTTGACTCAAAAATCAGATTTATTAATAATGATTATTGATAATAAATATATCCAATGTTAATTTAAAAGCGTATGATGGTTCGGTCATGAATTGGCATCTATTCATGAAAAAGAAAAGGGGAAGGTGTTTGATCCGCAATGACCACCTCTGCCATAAACAACCTTCAAAAACATCGATAAAAAATAATAGCATCGGAGAATGATATGAAATGGAACAACCGCATACTTGTCATGATCTTCGCCCTTACATTATTGGCATCCGGCACGGCGCAATCCCAACCCCAGCCCCCGGTGCTGAGCGTCGTCATTTCCGGAACCTGGATTGACCTCTCCTGGACCCCGGTACAGGGGGCGACAGGCTATACCCTGTCTTTTGCCCCGATTCCCTACACAGGCATTGCGTCTATCGAAACCGCGGATATGGGGACGCATAACCAGCCTGTCGGGCTATCTCTGGGTCGGGGCCGCCTATTATGCCGCGATCCAGTCCCGCGACGGCTCCGGATTGAGCCCGTATTCCAACGTTTTGGAAGTCGTCATCAATCCCTCTCCGCTCTCGGGAAATTTTCAGGTGTTTGCCTTTAATGATCTTGGCATGCACTGCTACGACCCGGATTTTTCTGTTTTCAGCATCCTGCCGGTCTTTAATGTGCTGCATGCGCAGGTCATTCAGAAAGGGACATCTCCGAAGATCATTGGCCCGGCTGCCTCTGTCACCTACAAGGCCAAGGCGGACGGGACCGGATCGATCAATACGACCAGTATCGGGAAAACCAATTTCTGGGACCATGTCCTGGCCCTGTTCGGTATAAATCCTCCGGTGGATGAAGGATTGCTGGGAGCGAAAATGCCCGGCTTCTGCCAATCAGCCCCAGCCCTTTTCATGGGAGGGAGGCACGACGAACTGGTTTGCTGCCGCAGGCATTCCGATCACGGCTGTAGACGATAGTTATAAAATCAATTCCTACCCACTGATGAACGTTCAGGCCCTGGACCCGGCAAATGCAGCCATCCTTTCTTCGCTGCCTGTCGTGGTTCCCGTATCTGATGAAATGGCCTGCAATGTCTGTCACGATACGGGGAATGTGGGTGCCAGCATTTCTGGCGTCACCTGGAGTCAGAACGGCAACTCTGCGATTCAGTTCCGGGAAAATATCCTGATTCTTCACGATTACAGAAACAGCACGAATCTTTTAAGCAGCCAGCCGGTTCTCTGCGCATCCTGCCATTATTCACCCGCGCTGGATCTGGGGCATACCGGACCGGTGGGGCCTCAAGTCATGAATCCGACCCTGTCCCGGGCGGTTCACGGGTATCATGCTTCGCGGACCACCACTCAGCCGCCCAGCGGTAATGCCTGTTATTATTGCCATCCTGGCGAGAAAACACAATGTGCCAGAGGCGCCATGGATACGGCCGGGCTGACCTGCCTGGACTGTCACGGTACCATGACCGCGGTGGCCCAGGCAAACCGCCAGTCCTGGGCCGACCTGCCCAAGTGTCAGTCCTGCCACACGGGGGATGCAGTCAATAACTACGGCGGTCAGATCATCCGGCGCAGCACTTATGTCGACAGCCCGGATACGGCCACCTTTATCGTTGCCACCAACAAGCGCTTCGCCGAGCAGGACAACACGCTTTACCGGAACAGCGTGGGACATAACGGTGTGGCATGTGAATCCTGCCACGGCAGCCCTCATGCGGAATGGCCGTCGCGGGAAGCAAATGACAATCTGGCTGCTTCGACGATTCAGGGCCACGACGGCACGATCACCGAATGCACGGCATGCCATGGAAGCGGATTGGCACTGACGCCTAACGGCGGGCCTCACGGCATTCACAATGTAAACAGCCAGGCATGGGTCAACGGGCATAAAAAATTCGAATCCAGACTGGCCTGCGGCACCTGTCATGGCATAACCGGAGCCGGGACTGTCATTTCAAAGGCTGCCGTAAATCGGACCTTTTCAGTGGAAGGTCGCATCGTTTTTATTCCCAAAGGCACACAGATCGGTTGCGGCCTCTGTCATGAAAACGAGCTCGCCGGCGGCGGTGGGAATTAATCTGCTTTAACATCCGACAGCCGATTGTTTATTGGTGTGAAGATCATGGTTTCAGGCAATGAGGTTTCACCCCTAAGAAGATGTTTTTGCTGGCTTCGATCCGGCCAGTCACAAATGCGCCTCTGTGCTTTACGACTGGCCGGAGCTCTCCTGGTCTATTGAATTGATGACACCATATTTGACATGTCTTTTTCAGAACGTGCTGTGGCTACTTTCAATGATTTGTATCCGCTCCTCATCGCTTTGGTCAAAAAAATCTCGTGTCATACCTTAAGCTTTGTTTGCAACATCCAGCTGCTCTTTCTGTCTTCCTTAAAAAAAATAGTCCGTTCAAGTGTATCAACCAAATTTCGATTTTTCCTTGTTCATAATTGATATTCAATAAAAAAAGATGGATTCAACTATTGAATTAATAAAAAAGAATCATTATTGTGTTGACAAATATATGCGTTTGTTCTTGAGAGTGAATGTGTGATGCTTCTAATATTAAGTTCTAAAACAAATGAAAGGAGAACGCCATGAGACGTAAAAACTTTTTTCTTTACGTAGTCGTTGTCTTTGTATTGTTGATATCGGCACCGGCACAGTCTCAACCCCAGCCCCCGGTTCTTGGCCTGGTGACTTCGGGATCCTGGGTCAATCTTTACTGGAACCAGATATCCGGAGCATCCGGATATACGCTGTCTTATGCTCCGATTCCCTTTACAGGCACCGGATCCATTGGGAGTGTCGATATGGGAACGAAAGCCGACATTTTATTCAATCTGTGGTCCGGTGCCGCTTACTATGTGGCGATCCAGTCAAGGGACAGTTCCGGGCTGAGTCTTTATTCCAACGTTCTGGAAGTCGTCATCGGGAATCTGTCCCCGCTGCTGGATTCAAAGGTCATCCCGAAGTATCAGGATTTCCTTGTAATCCCTCCGGTGATGCCTTCCGCGGCGCGCAAGGCGAATTTATCCCCGGATCAGCAGGCGATCACCCCGTGGGACTCGAAGTACGAAATTGCGGTCAAACAGTTCGATCAGCAGATTCTTCCGTCTCCCTTTCCCAAGACAACCGTATGGAGTTATGGCGATTTGTTGGGGCCGGCACCCGGCCAGCCGGGTTCCACATTCAACTACCCGGCGTTTACCGTCGAGGTGCGCAGGGATGAGGTTTCAAGGGTCGCCTGGACAAACGGCCTTGTTGACGGATCGGGTAAATACCTTCCGCATCTGCTGGCTGTGGACCGGACCCTGCACTGGGCCAATCCGGAGTTGATGAAGTGCATGGACGGAGGATTCCATACCGATTGCAGGCCCGATCCGTCAGCGGTTTACAACGCGGATAATCTGGGACAATTTTATACGGGGCCTGTTCCCATTGTGACACACGTTCACGGGGCTCACGTGAATGCGATCAGTGACGGCTATCCCGAGGCCTGGTGGCTGCCCGCAGCCTCAAATATCCCTGCGGGTTATGCACTTAGCAGGCAGTAATTTCGGATCTGTTGAATCTTTTGCTCCGGGCAAGGCCGTATTTGAATACGACAACAGTCAGCCCGCCGCCACCCTCTGGTATCACGATCACACCCTGGGTATGACCCGGACCAATGTTTACGCCGGACCTGCCGGGTTCTGGCTCGTCCGGGACGATATTGAAGACAGTCTCAACCTTCCCGGCCCGGCGCCAAAACCCGGTGATCCCTTGTGGGTCCCTGCCGATCCCATGTCCGATGTACCGCCGTATTGGGAAATTCCCATCGTCATTCAGGACCGCTCGTTCAACGCCGACGGTTCCCTGCATTATCCGGACAGCCGTTACGATTTTGACCAATTTCCCGGACCCTATATTCCAGAGCCCGATTCCGATCTGTCTCCAATCTGGAACCCGGAAGCATTTTTCAACACCATGGTCGTTAACGGCCGTACGTGGCCTGTTCTGGCCGTGGAGCCGGACATGTACCGTTTTCGCTTTCTGAACGGCTGCAATTCCCGCTTTCTTATCTTGAAGCTGGTGACTGCAACGGATATCAAAAAATCCCGAAACCTGGGTTGACCTGCCGAGTCAAATTTACACAGATCGGTGCAGATCAAGGGCTTCTGCCCAACCCCGCGGTTGTGAATCAGCTCCTCATGGGGCCTTCAGAGCGGGCCGATGTCATCGTGAATTTTTCGAATGTAGCTCCGGGTACCCGGGTCTACCTCGTCAACGTGGGACCGGATGAACCTTTTGGCGGCGGTGAGCCGAACAAGGATTTTAATTCGGCGGATCTGGCACAACAGGTCAGGTGATGATGTTTAACGTGGTTGCGGATAATTTGAACCGGGGAGAAAATTTCTCCATACCGGTTTCCGTGACGACCGAGACCATCCCTGAACCCACGGTTACGCGAGGGTCAGCCTTAATGAGGAGATGTCCGAAATATGGGATGGTCCTGCGGCTGCGTTGCTGGGTACTTATAATAACGGAAACCCGACACCGATGATGTGGTCGGAGATGATCACGGAAACGCCGATGCTGGGTGATACCGAACTGTGGGAAATCTATAACTTCACTGCGGATGCCCATCCCATCCACCTGCATCTGGTGGGGTTCCAGGTTGTCAACCGGCAGACGCTGACAAACGTAGACGACGAAGGCGTTGCCGAGGTGCCAGCTTTTCCGGATGACGATGCGCAGCCGAGAGGTCCCGAGCCCTGGGAGACCGGTTTGAAGGACACTGTCATTGCCTATCCCGGGAGGTCACCCGGATCAAAGCCACCTTTGACAAACCAGGGCTTTATGTCTGGCACTGCCACATTGTCGAGCATGAGGATAACGAGATGATGCGGGCGATGTATGTTATGTCGCCTGGGGAGACAGAGCCTCCACTTCCGTGATGACTCTGATTTCAATCAGGTATTAAGCAGGCCGCTGCCATGCGGCCTGCTTTTCCAAGGAAAAAGAAATCGAAATGAAATATCTGATGCTTACCGCGCTTACCGTGATTCTGTTTTTCGATATCAGCGCTGCTGCTGAAACACCGAAAATCGAGGATGAAAAAGACAAAGTCAATTACAGCCTTGGTTATCAGATTGGCGGAGACCTCAAGCGCCAGGGGGTGGAGCTGCAGCCCGAGCTGGTTGTTAAGGGGATACAGGATGCGCTTTCAGGAGCCGATCCCCTGATGTCACCTCAGGAAATGCGGACCGTCCTGGTAGATCTGAAAAAGCGGATTGAGAAAACCGAACGGGAAAAACGATTGAAAGACAAGGACAAGAATCTGGCCAAAGGAGATGCCTTTCTGTCTGAAAACATCAAAAAAGATGGTGTCAGGGTTCTCCCGAGCGGGCTGCAGTACCGGGTGTTTGCGTGAGGGGACCGGTGCCTGAGCCCAAAGCAACCGATACCGTGACCGTCAACTACCGGGGCATGCATATTGACGGAACTGAGTTCGACAGTTCGTTCAAACGAGAACAAACCGGCCAGTTTCAAGCTCGATCGTGTCATTGCCGGGTGGACAGAGGCCCTGCTGTTGATGAAAGAAGGGGCCAAGTGGGAGATTTTTATTCCTTCCAAACTCGCCTACGGCGAGCGCGGAGCCGGCAGCGGAATTCCTCCCAACAGCACCCTGATATTTGAAGTGGAGTCTGATCGCCGTCGGGTCAGGCAAATATTACACACAAATACTCTCATTCAAGCGCCTTGCGGATCGTTTCCGACAGCTCCGTAAGGCCGTATGGTTTTTGGATGAATCCATTGCATCCGCGATTCATGATTTCCGCAGCCTGTCCATTGATGCTGTAGCCGCTGGAAAGAACAATCCTGACTTCGGGATTGATGGCTTTGATGCGCTGAATCGTCTCGCCGCCACCCATCGTCCGGCATGATCATGTCCAGAATCACCAAGTCGATTTTTTCGGATTCCCGGCCGTAGATCTCCAGTGCCTCCTGACCGGAGCTTGCCGTGAAAACGGTATATCCGAGGACTTCAAGGAATTGTCTGCCGATATCGAGGATAATGTCTTCATCGTCAACGAGCAGAATCGATTCGTTTCCTTTTAACGTTTTTGCAGGGGCATTGTCTCTGGGGTTTTACCGTTTTCTTCCGATGCCGGCAGATAAAAACTGAACGTGCTGCCCTGTCCGATGCTGCTGTCTGCACAGATCCATCCGCCGTGGTTTCGAATGATGCCGTAGGATGAAGCCAGTCCCAATCCCGTTCCCCGTCCCATTTCCTTTGTGGTGAAAAATGGCTCGAATATGCGCGCCTTTGTCGCTTCATCCATTCCAACGCCCGTATCCGAGACGGAAATTTTTACATAATTGCCCGGACTCAATTCAGCGGGCATCAGCATGTCTTCTTGAATGACGCAGTTTTCCGTTTGCAGCTGAAGATTTCCGCCGCCTGGCATCGCCTGCCAGGCATTGACGAATAAATTCAACAGCACCTGATGCATTTGTCCCCGGTCGACCTCCACTGTCCAGAGATTGCGCTTCGTAATTTTTGTGTATTTGAATTTCTTTTCGCGTCCGTCCGAACATTTCAATGCTCTGATCCAGAATGTCATTCATTCGGGTTGGCTTGATTTCATACTTGCCCCCTCTGGCAAACCCCAGAAGCTGCCGGGTCAGATCGGTTGCGTTTTTCACACAATCCTCGATGCGGCTGAGGTGTTCAAAAAAAGGATGCCCGGCCTCCATTCCGAACATCATCAGCGATATCCTGCCTTGAATTCCCATCAATAAATTATTGAAATCATGTGCAATGCCGCCTGCAAGGGTGCCGATGGCCTCCATTTTCTGAGCCTGTCGGAGGCTGGCTTCCAGATTCAGCTGATCGGTGACGTCTCTGACAAAATTCAGCGTGGCAGTCCGCCCTTTCCAGTCGATTTTGACGACATTCAATTGCACCGTAGTATTCCCTGCCGGCGCTGTTGATGATCCTGAAGGAATAATTTGTCGGCAGGTGTTCTTCTCCGGACAATCTTGCGACGATGCAGATCAACGACCCTTTCGCGGTCTTCGGGGTGAATGAAGTCGGCAAATGGAATTCCATCCGGTTGTTCTTCTGGAAACCCGAGAATTTCCAGTGTTCTTGGATTTGGAAACTTGATTTTTCCATCCTGAGCGATGAAAATGGCATCATTGGCATTTTCAACCAGCAACCGGTACTGTTTTTCACTTTCCCTCAGCGCTTCCTCCGCCTCCAGTCGTTTGCTGATATCGCGGCAGATGTTTACGGTCCCGTATGGGGATCCGTCATTCCTGCGAAGAACATCCGAATTGACTTCAAAGGGAATTTTTTTTCCATCCTTTATGATAAGCGCGTATTCTTTGGGGCCCAGTCTGCGATCGAACATGAGAATCATGTTCTCGACAGCGGATTCCCGATCCTCGGGTGCGATGAATTCCAGAAGGTTTTTCCCCAGAATCTCCGATTGCCTGATATCCGCTGATCTGGAGCGCAATATCATTCAGAAAGAGAATCTTGACCGTTGACATCCGTTCGGACCACGACATCGGGTATGGCGGCGATCAGCTTGCTGTAAAGCTCCTCGGTCTCCTGCAGCGTTTTTTCTGCACGCCGGAGTTCCATCTGAACTTCAATCTCCCGCCGCAGAAACACCTGTCTGCGGGCGATGAGAAAAATCATGATGACCGTAATCGATCAGCGTCAGCAGGAAAAGCAGATTAACGCTGAGCAGAAAATGTTCCAGCCGGAAGCGTTGGTCATTCAGGATTTTTTGGGCGATTTTCCGGGAATCATGGTTCAGGGCTCTGGCCTTTGAATATGCCCCGGTGATTCGGGAGATGGCAATATCCAGTGTTGTGGCTGTTTCCGGGCCATATCCCGATACGCCTTCCATCAGCCAGAGCTGGATATCGCTGATGGCCGGAGCGACAACGGCGTGAAATGCGGAAGCCTGAACCAGATTGTCGAATACATACGTATTGCGCAGTTTGACCACGCCGTCAAAAACGATCTTGACCTTATCGCGAAGCTGAATGTAATTTTCGAGGATCGGCAGCATCTCGGGTTGCTTCTGCTGCGAAAACAACTTCGGCAAGGTCCTCGATCAGCAGGTCAAGGGCTTCCAACTCTGTCGAGCAGTGTGATCGGAAGATTTTTCTCAATGGATCTCAGCGTGATGTTGGTCAAAATTCCGGTTGCAATCACGGCGGCAACAACCACCGCAATGACACTCCATTGAAGTATCTGGGAAAAGTGGCGAGATGGTTTCATGGCGAACGGGTTCCCTTTAACAGCAGTCCCTTTTCCCGGTAAAAGCGTTCAGCGCCGGCGTGAAGCGGAATGGATAATCCTGTCAGCGCCGTTTCCGGAGTGATCCATTTTCCCTGGGGGTGTCCTTGTTTCAGTAAAGAAAGGGTTCGCTCACTCCACAGGGCGGCAGTCACCTGGTAGATCAGATCCGCTGAAGTTTCCGCGCTCACCACCAGCAAGGCATACACCTGAAGGGTCGGCGTCTCGGCAATGCCGGAATACACCCCGGAGGGGATTTTGCCCGGAACCAGGATAGGGAAAGCGGGCGTTAATCTCCGATGCCTTATTTGAATCAATGGGAACAAGAAACAGACCGATATCGGAGAGTTGGGTGACTGCTTTCATCGGGGCTCCAGCCATCATCGCAAAGCCTTGAAGTTCATTTTGAGCCATTTTCTCCTGGGTGAACACGGGCTTTAAATACACCGGGGAAAAATCGCTTTCCGAAAGACCGTAGGCGGCCAGAACAATCCGCATGACCGACAGTGTCCCTGATCCAAGTTCGTCAATGGAAATACGTTTCCCGCGAAGATCCGGCACGCTGCGGATATTGGCATCCCGGCGGGTAACAAGCTGAAACATTTCGGGATAAAGGCTTGCCACCGCACGAAGGGCGCCACCACTCGGTTCCTTGGCAAAAGCGTGTTCCGCCTGAAACGCAGAGGCCGCGATATCTGCCTGAACCAATCCGGCTTCGATCTGGCCGGAGACCACGGCCCGCACGTTTTCAATTGAGCCGGCGGAGTTCTGCGCCACGCCAATGATTCCGGGCACACCGTTTACAGGGGCACCGGGGATGTCCTTTTCTTCCGCCGGTCTGGTCAGTCCCTCTGCAATCAATTTGCCGATCGGATAATAGACGCCTGTGGGCCCTCCGGTTCCGATGCGAAACAGTCGTTTGGTTTCTCCGGCAGCAGGAGAGGGAAGGGTCAGCAGCAGACACAGCGCAAGAATCAGTAACGCCGCAAAAACAGGTTTCAGAATTGACCATTGCCATGCAGAAACTTCAGGGGCAGCAGGAACTGGCATGGGGCAGATACTGTCCTGAACCTGAAAGGCTATAACAGCCATGAATTATCCTCCCATAATGGATTTAAGTTTGTTTCGAAAGCTTGTTACAAGAAGATCTGCAAAGACCAGTTCCAGACCCGAATATTTTGCCGCCTTCAAACACGGGTTAACACGCATTTGCCGCGGAGATTTTCAAACGGAGAGTTGCAAGGCAATGTTTTTTCTTATTTCACACCTTTATCTGTTAGAAC
This sequence comes from uncultured delta proteobacterium, assembly GCA_963704205.1. Classification (GTDB taxonomy): domain Bacteria; phylum Desulfobacterota; class Desulfobacteria; order Desulfobacterales; family Desulfatirhabdiaceae; genus RAAP-1. Next base: position 165,631 of record CAVPHN010000011.1, on the reverse strand, counting down.
AGGGAAAAAGTCAACAAACAGGTATGATTTCCCCGAAATAAGGCAGTATTTCTGTTGCAGTAGCGTAAAATACCTGCCAGAGCGTGTCGGGAAGGGTTGAAGCGAAGCCGTGAAGTAATTCCTGAAAACGAAGATTGACTTGACCCTGTTGCCTGTAGTAAGTGAGCCGAAGCTGTCCAAAATCAATCGGACGTGCTTGAATATCATCAGAATTTACAATAATTCAGCAAATATTTTCTTGGAGACACAGGTGATGGGCCTTCCCCCGCCCCCCAATGCTCATGCTTTGGCAGTGATGCTTCTTACAGTCCTTGCGCTGATTTTGTTCACTCGTGATAAAATACCACTCGAGTCCTCCAGTTTCTTGGTTCTCATTGGTCTGGCCGTGGGATTCGAACTCTTTCCTTTTCAGACAGACGGAAGTGTTTTGCATGCCGTGGACTTTTTCCATGGTTTCGGACACGAGGCGCTGGTTGCCGTTTGTGCCTTAATGATTGCCGGACAGGGCATCGTGCGAACCGGGGCACTGGAACCGGTGGGAAGAGCTTTGGCTCGGCTTTGGAAGGTCAATCCCAGCATCTCCCTGCTCTTGACGCTTCTGGTCGGCGCCTTTATCAGCGCTTTTATCAACAATGTCCCCGTCGTTGTATTGTTTCTCCCCATACTGATAAATGTTTCCATCAGAACAGGTATGACTGCATCTTCGGTCCTGATGCCCATGGGGTTTGCCACCCTGCTGGGAGGCACGAGTACAACCATCGGAACCTCCACAAACCTGCTTGTGGTCTCGGTGGCTGCAGAGATGGGCTTAAAACGGCTGGAGATGTTCGATTTCCTGGTGCCGGCGGCAATTGCCGGAAGCATCGGAATCGTTTATCTCTGGCTCCTGGCCCCGAAAATCATCCCAAAGCGGGAACAGCCTCTATCGGACACCTCCCCCAGGGTTTTCACGGCCCATCTTGCAATTCTGGAGGAAAGCCCGGCCGAAGGCAAGACGCTGTCCGAAGCCATCAAGAAGACCGATGGTGCCATGAAGGTCATGAGCGTGGAACGCGGGCCCGACAACTTCATGATGCCGCTTCCAAGCGTGGTGCTGAGAGCCGGCGATCACCTGGTCATTCGGGATACCCCCGATCGTCTGAAGGAGTTCGAAAAGATACTTGAGGGAACACTCTATCCGGAGGATTCGGAGGATAATCCTGTTGATGACGAACATCCCCTGAAGGCAGATAGATCAACAGATCGCAGAGGTGGTCGTCATCGAAGGCTCTCGCCTTCAGGGAAGAACGCTTAGCTGAGATGCGATTTGCCGACCGGTATGGGATGATTATACTGGCCATACACAGAGCGGGCAAGCACCTGGAAACGGTATATGATGAAATCGGGGATATCCGTCTGAAGGCTGGAGATATCCTTCTGGTTCAGGGACCCCGTGAGCAGATCGCCAGTCTGAAAAAAGAGAAGGATTTTCTCGTGCTCGACGCCACGACGGATTTGCCTTTCACGCGAAAGGCTCCGGTGGCACTGCTCATTATGCTGGGTATCGTTGTATCGGCCGCCCTGGAGATTCTGCCGATAGCCATCAGCGCGCCATCCGGGGCGCTGTTGATGATACTTACCGGATGTCTGGGATGGCGTGATGCCACGAATGCCCTGAGTGCACAGGTCATCCTTATCGTGGCCGCGAGTCTGGCCCTTGGGGTTGCGCTGCTGAAGACCGGCGGTGCGGAATACCTGGCGCAGCTATTTGTGGCTTTGGCAGGGGGCGCTTCGCCGACTTTCGTGATCAGTGGGCTGATGCTTCTGATGGCGATCCTCACCAACATTGTATCCAACAACGCGGCAGCGGTAATCGGCACCCCTATTGCCGTTTCCATTGCCGCCCAAATGGGGCAGCCCCCTGAACCATTTGTCCTTGCCGTACTGTTCGGGGCCAATATGAGCTATGCCACCCCCATGGCCTACAAAACCAATCTGCTCGTCATGAACGCCGGGGAATACACGTTTAATGATTTTCTTCGGATCGGGGTACCGCTGGTTTTGATAATGTGGATCGCACTTTCCTGGTTGCTTCCGACCCTGTATGGTATCGGATAACACCATGGTCTGAGCTCCTTCAACCTGCGATATTTATGTTCCCGGGTTGTTCGCCACTTTATTTTTCTTTATCCATGTGTCTCAGCTCGATTACCGTTACTTCAGGCGGAGCCAGGAAGCGGATCGGCGGCCCCCAGGTTCCGGTTCCCCTGCTCACGTAGAGAGCGGAGTTTTGCGGATATTGTGAGAACCCTGTTCTTACGGGATAAAACAGATGGGTCAAGAGATTGAATGGGAATATCTGCCCTTTATGGACATGCCCTGACAGTTGCAGGTCGAAGAGGCCCAGGCTCTCTTGATCCATATCCGGGCGGTGCTTGAGAAGCAGGGTGAATCTGTCCGGGGATGCCTTCGATAAAAGCGTTTTTTCCGGGGCAGGACGGGAATGGGTGACTCTCTCGATGGCCGGGTCGTCAACCCCCACGACATTTATTAACCCACCTGCCGTTGATCCTTCATTGCGAAGCACCTTGAAACCCGCCCGTTCTATGAACCCGACGGCCTGATCCAGCCCCGCGTATATCTCGTGATTTCCAATCACGGCGAACTTGCCAAACCTCGGCCGGATATCCTGCATGAGCTCAGCCAGTCCTGTCATCCGGTTGATCAGACCATCCACCAGATCCCCGGTGGAGACAAGAATATCCGGCGAGGCTTCATTGATCCTGGCTATGATCCGTTTCAGACGCTCCTGACGGACGATCAGCCCCAGATGCACGTCGGAAATCTGGACAATGGTGAGCTTTCCGACATCACTTGAAATTTTCGGAGTGCTGATGACAACCCGTTCGATCCTTATGTCACGGGCTTCAAAATATCCATATAGCGCCGTTGTTACTGCCCATGCAAGCGATAGAATTAAAGCGGTGCGGTTTGCCGGGAAAAGAGCTGAAAAATCCTGCCGAAATAATATTCCGGAGCCATGAAGCAGTCCACGGTAAATATCCAGAGCCAGTGAAGCGGAAAAGAAGAGAAAGAGAAATCCCATCCAGAGGTAGCCTGTATAGGCCGCAAAGCGCGCAAAAGCCTCCATGCCCTGCTTTTCCAGCACCCGGACCATTACCGGCGTAAGAACCATTAAAAGCAGAAAGAGTCCCAGAAAGAAAGAAGAGAGACTTCCCGGAGAAATCGCCGTTTTCACTTTGATAAAAAAATAGAGATGCGTACCGCCATAAATAAGGATAAAACTCAGGAGAAACAGGCTCATCATCATCCTCCGATCTTTCATTGCCGCCGCCTGATTTTATAGCATTTGATAAAGCAGTGGCAATGTAAAGAAACTCAAAATAATACCTAAGCCAACCAAAGCTGCGGTGAGCTTAGGTGAGAGATTGGCCAAAATTGCCAATGCACCGGCTGAAACCATGGGTGGCATGCCGGATTCAAATATGGATACCTGTACTGCTTCTCCCGTCAATCCCACTATTTTACAAAGCCATAATGCTGCAATCGGGGCGGCGATTAATTTTATTGAGAGTCCAATACACAGCTGCGAAGTCACTTCTCTGTTCAGTCGCAACGTCAGTTTGTAGCCGACCGCAATCATTACCAATGGCACCAGGGTGGCGGCCAGTATTTGTAAAAGGTTTACAGCAACGGGGGGATACGGGATGTCTTTAAGAAGAAATGCAAGTATCAATGCAATAAACGGCGGGAAAGCAGTAATCTTCTTAACTACACTTGATATCGTTGGGGGGCTGTCTCCTGATCCATAATAAGCCAGAATAAAGGAGCCATAGATAGCCAAAGCCAGAAAAGAACCCAGCTGGTCATACAGGACCGCGTAAGGAATTGCCTGGTCTCCAAAAAATGCCTTGACCATGGGGATTCCCAGAAAAGAGGTGTTCCCCAGGGGAATTAAAAGGAGAAGACATCCTGTTGTCGCCCGATCCCATTTTAAAGTTTTAGACAAGAGCAATATTGCAGAACTGGACAACAATAACATCACCCAGGGCATTAAAGCCGGCACCAATAAATTACTTGAAAAGACCAGATCCGGGATTTTAAGCAGTATCAAAGCGGGCAGAGATATATAAATGACGAATAAATTTAATACGCTTGCTGTCTCCGCGTGGAAATCCGGAAGCCTTCTTAGCGCCATGCCAATCAGAAGACACGATATTGTAACTACAAAATTTTCCATAATAAAGTTTTGCGTCGAACGACTATTAAACTGCTCCGTATGGGATGCTGAGTTCTGGTTTATGAGCAGTTACTGCCCATCATCCAGAATCTCCCCGGTCCTTTCGGTGTGGTACCCGCCGAGTTTTTTAACGCGTTGTTTGAAATCCGGCGTGCGGATCGTTGTCAGCAGGCGCTGGATGTTTTCCGTATCAAAGAAACGTTCGGGGATGATCAAATCATACTGCTCGGTGACAACCGGTATAAAATCGAGATTCAGGGCTCTGGCAGCCGCAAAAATACCCAGGCCCATATCCGCCGTTCCCCCCAGCACCGCTGCGGCAACGGACATATGGGTGAATTCATCGACGTCATAGCCGCTGATGTCTTTGGGGTTCAGGTTGAGCTGCTTCAGGCGGTAATCCAGAAGAATTCGCGTTCCGGACCCGCTCTGCCGATTCACGAAATGAATGTCTTTTCGTACCAGATCCTCAACCCCTTTGATGCCTTTGGGATTTCCCCCGGAAACCATGAATCCCTGATCCCTGAAAACCAGCTGGACCCGTTTGACCGGAATATCCGGCAGAAATTTTCGGATATCGGAAAGGTTATAAGATCCGTCTTCCGTGTTCAGAAGGTGTGCGCCGGCCAGGTGGCAAACCCCTCTTTTGATGGCCATCAGCCCCCCCATGCTGCCGACATGGCTGGAGGAAAGGGTTAACCCGGGATGATGGTAGCTGATCAGATCCGCCAGCACATCCAACGTATTGTCATGGCTGCCGACGACAACGATGGTGTTTTTGATGGAGGTAAGGGACGGAGCAGCTCTGCCTGGACCGGTTCATTTTCCTTGATCCCTTCCAGGTGATTGGGAATGCGGATGATGCCGTCGGCCTGGGTGAGGGTGGTGATGCATCCGGCGCCCCGGGGAAGCGGAATGGCGACAATCCGCTCATCGACTTTCCCCAGCTTGACGCGGAGAAATTCTTCAATCCCCAGTTTTGAGGGGATTTTTCGAATCGGCTCAACCGAAACCGTGGGGCGTTGAAGCTCGGGTTGCCCGATCATCGTAGTGATCAGGGGGCCGACAATCTGTTCAAAAGCAACGATGGCCGATACCGGATATCCGGGTATGCCGAACACGGGTTTTTGATTGACAACGCCCATAATCAGGGGTTTTCCCGGCATCATGGTGATGCCATGAACCAGAACCTCGCCGATATTCTGAATCACGGCCCTGCTGTAGTCTTCTGAGCCGGCGGACGAGCCGCCTACGGTTAGAATAATATCGGCATCGCCCAGGCAGGCCTGCCGGACGATCTGCGTCAGGGTTTCCAGATCATCCCGGACCATTTCATGCCGCTCGAATTGCCCGCCCCAGGCTTCAACAAGTTTGCCGAGAACCACGGAATTGGTTTCAAGAACCTGGCCGGGCTTCAGGGCTTCGATCGGCGCTTTGCGCCAGTCCACCAGCTCCGATCCGGTGGGAATGATCAGTACTTTTGGTTTTTTCCGGACCTGGACAGAAAAAATCCCTCCTGAAAGCAGGGCGCCGATGCTGTAAGGCGTGATCCGGTGATTCCGGGGAAACAAGCAGCTCGGTTGCCACGATGTCTTCGCCCATCTTGCGGACATGCTGCCAGGGAAAAACCGGGGCTTCGATCTGAACCTGGTTTTCGCCGATGATCTGAACGTGTTCGATCATGATGACGGCATTGGCGTTTTCCGGCAACACATGCCCGGTATTGACGTAAAACGCGTCCTTGCCGATGATCAGTTGTTTGGGTCTGGACTCGCTGGCACCGAAAGTGTTTTCCGCCATCACCGCTATGCCGTCCATGGCAGCGGCATGAAAACCGGGGGAAGACAATTTGGCAAACACGGCCTCGGCCAGAACCCTTCCCACGGCATCCGGCACGGATACGGTTTCCGAAATCGGGGGATCAACGGGCTGAAAGGTTTTAAACAGAAGCTCCCTGGCTTCTTCCAGGGTTTTCATCTTTAAATAGACATTTCGCTGATGATTCATTTCGCTCTCTCCTTAACATCAATACAACAGTTCGACTTCAACCTGCTCTCCCTGATCCAGACCTTCAACATTCAAACCGATTTCAATCAGACCGTCGGCTTTCACCATGGTGTTGATCAGGCCGGATTTTCCGAGAATGGGGTCTGCCGCAAGCTTTCCATCAACTGTTTTCAGTTTTACCCGGACAAAATCCACACGTCCCTGGGCAGAGGAAAGATTTCGGGAAAGATAGGCCGGAACCCGGATCATCCGGCCCGTAGTAGGTCCTTTGACTCCCGAAATATGTTCTATAAATGGTTTGACGACTTTCAGAAACACGACCATGGCCGAAACAACATGGCCGGGAAGTCCCCATAATGGCTTTATTTTGCGACATGGCCAGAATGGTGGGTTTTCCCGGACTGATCGAGATGCCATGAAACAGAATACGAGGCTCGGGCAGCGCTGAAATGCGCGTCGATGGTGACATCGCGAACGCCAACGGAGCTTCCGCCGGAAACCAGAACCATATCGGATGTTTTCAGGGCAAGGGAAAGGGTTTGATTCAGGATTTCTTTATTGTCCCGGACAATGCCGTAAGAAACCGGAATCGCGCCGCAGGCCTTTACCATGCCGGTCAGTGTGTAGGTGTTGATGTCCCGGATTTTTCCAGGAGTCGGGGTTTCCGTAACCGGAACCACTTCATCGCCGGTGGAGATGATTGCGACAACCGGTTTTCGATAAACCCTGCAGGGTGTCTCTGCCGAATGCCGCCAGCAGTCCGATTTCCTGGGCCCGCAGCCGCCGGCCCTCGGCCAGAAGGATTTCATCTTTTAAAAAGTCTTCACCCGGTTCGATGACATGCTGACCCGGGGCCGCGCTCCGGTATACTTCAATTGTCGTTGAATCCAGGGCTTCCGTATGCTCGATCATGACCACGCTGTCCGCGCCGTCCGGAAGCATTCCGCCGGTGGAGATCCGGCAGGCTTCTCCGGTTCCGATGGAAAAAGCCGGAGTTTCTCCCATGAGCGCCGTGCCCTTGACGGTTAAAAACGCAGGATTGCTCTCGGTTGCCCCGAAAGTAGAGGTGGCACAGACCGCATACCCATCCATGGTGGACCGTCTGAAATCCGGCAGGTTTTCCGTTGCCGCTACCGGCTCTGCCAGAACCCTTTCAAAAGCATCCACCAGGGGAACGGTTTCTGTTTCCATTTCGGAAAAGACAGATCGGAAGGCCAGTGCCTGTTCGATGGTTACGACGTTGAAAAAATCTTTCATTCAAGAGCTCCTCGTAAAGACATGGGCGCTATTTTCACTAATATTAAGGATTTGCACAATATCTCAACTAGTAACAAGTCGAATCGGCCCTGTCAACCTGTGAGATGACAGGGCCGGGGCCGAGTCGGCAGATTCATTATTGTCCGAATCCGTTATATTATGAAATTCGTATTATCGATTGATTCTTATGCAAAATAATCTTATACAAAAGAAAATTTTCAGCTCTTTTCCATTCTGAATAAATCAGACTATTTCTGTTTTTTCGCTTGATGTCGCCTATTGGTGTCAGGATATGAACCGTTTTAGAAAATCTCTTGCTGTTACTTGTTTAACCGGAGTTTTTTTTGCGCTCGTCCTGGGATGTGTGTTTCGGACAGAGTCCCGAAACAACTCCCGATGACTTTGCCGTTGCGGAGGCTCCGTCCTGGGATGCCGTGTTTCAGCGGACAGAAGGATGGACAGGGGCCGACGGCATTAATACTGCCGATCTTCTGGACGGCCGGATTCTGTGGTTGTTCGGAGATACGTGGATTGGCGATATCCGGCAGGGGCGCCATGCACCGAATTCCGAATTGGTCAACAACACACTGGCCGTTCATGAAAAACCGGATGCCGGAAACTGGATGCCTCCTCATCCCGAAGCAGTCCGGTTTTATTGGGAACAATCCGGCCGGAAAAACCAGGCATGGATTCGGCCGGATTCGGGCAGTGATTCCGGCTGGTACTGGCCGGCTGGAAACGGCCTGATGGTCAAGGATGCTTTCGGCAGGTACCGGCTGTTGTTTTTCATGAATAAACTGGCGCGAAGCCCGGGTAGCGATGAAATGTGGGCATTTTATCGCAGTGGAAACGCGGTGGTGATCGTGAAGAATCCAGATGAAGATGTGCCGACTGGCGTGTTCAGAAGGTTTCTGTTCCCTTAAGCCTCTCGCGGGGAGAAAAAGTCGGCTGGGGGGTCACCCTGCTGTCTGTTCCGGTCTCAGAGCAGACCCAAGGCAGCTATATATATATTTACGGCATCGATGAATCGGATATTCGAAATAAAAAGCTGATACTGGCCAGATCTCCGGCAGGTCGGGTTGAAGAGACGGGCGCCTGGCAGGCTTATCACGGAAACGGGGTATGGGGAACGTTCGCTTCTGAATGCTATCCCATTGCGGAACACCTGGCCACTGAACTCTCAGTCGAGCCGGTGGTTATCGGGGGTATCCCCTGGTATGTGATGGTTCACAGCGAAGATGGCTTTGGAAGCCACATCCTGGTTCGAATGGCGAAGCGCCCGGAAGGGCCCTGGTCAAAGCCTTTTCCGGTGTATCAGGTGGAAGGCATTCGAAATGACAAGTCCCTTGTCACCTATGCCGCCAAATCCCATGCCTGCATATCGCGCCCCGGAGAGCTGCTGATCAGCTACGTGATCAATGCAATTGATTTTGATATGCTGATTGAAAATGCCGACTTATACCGTCCCCGGTTTATTCGCATATCGTTGAGTCGATTAGAATCAAAATAGACTCATTTGGATTTAAAACCATCAGATACAAAACCCATGCAATTTTTTGCATTCGCTCGTTCATAATCTTCGTTGCAGCAGCATGAGGAAATTTCGCTTCACAAAAATAACTGATCGCAGGATCAAACAGGCCAGACAGATTTGACTCAAAAAGGAAGGTATGGAAAAACCGAAAAAAACAGCGAAGGATCGCTTTATTGCTTATATTCAAAAAAGCTTCAACTTGGCGCTTAAGGCAGTAATATGGGCGGGGGTATGCTTTGCACTGAATATCGGTCTTCTGTATTTTAGCCAGTTGATGTTCGGGTTTTATCTGAAAACCCCCATGGGGCCGGATTTTATTGCCTCGAATCCCGAGCTGATGGATACGATCGCGCAATTGTCGGACATGGGTTTTGAAAAGCTGTCCATACCCCTTGTCCTGACGGCATTTTTTACCTGTCTTGGGATACTTGCCGCATGTAAACTCTTTTTCGTGGCGCGGTATATTTCTCCGATGGGCACTATCGGACGTGTGATTGCCTGTGTGCTGCCGATTTCCGGTGTTGTCGCCGTGATGATACCGGAGTCCGTTCCGGTTGGCGGCTGGGGAATGGCTTACGGGCTGTCCGTCTTTCCAACCCTTGTGCTGTTTAATATCTGTTTTACGATTGCCGATGAACTGTTGCTGGAAGTGGACGACTTGATCGCTTTCTTTCAAAAAAACGATAAGCCGGGAAAACCATTCAATGACCGGCGATAACCATAATCCTTTGAGAATCTGCCTGCTGAGCTACCGCAGCAATCCGCATTGCGGAGGGCAGGGCGTCTATGTCAAAAACCTGAGCCGGGCGCTTCTGGATCTGGGGCATGAAGTGGATGTGGTTTCCGGCCCTCCGCAGCTTCAACTGGATCCGGACATTCCAGTGAACCATCTTCCCTGTCTGGATCTATACAACCCGAATGATCTTTTCAGGGTTCCTTCCCTGAAAGAACTTTCCAATCCCGTCAATTTTGCGGAATGGGTGGGCGTTTCCACCATGGGGTTTCCGGAGCCGTTTACTTTCGGCATCCGGGCCTTTCAGTTTTTGCAGAATAAAACCACGCAGTTATGACATCGTGCATGACAATCAGAGCCTCTCATACGGGGTCTGGGCCATTGGCAGGCGAATGCCGACCGTTGCCACCATTCATCATCCCATTACCATAGACCGAAGAATCGCTTTGCGTTCGGTCAGCTCTGTCTGGAAAAAATTTAAACACCTGAGATGGTTTTCGTTTGTCGGCATGCAGAAGCGGGTTTCCAGAACCCTTTCACGCATCATTACGGTTTCTGCATGCGCCAGAAACGATATCTGCAGCGATTTCAATATTTCGCCGGATAAATTCCGCATTGTCCCGAATGGCATCGATACGGATCTGTTTTATCCCATTGCGGAGATTCAGCGGGAAAAAAACCGAATCATCGTCACCAACAGCGCGGATACGCCACTCAAAGGGCTTTATTATCTGCTGCACGCCATAGCGGATCTTTCCAAAACCCGTAAGATCCGCTCTGGTTGTTGTCGGATCTCCGAAAAAAAACGGTGGAATCGTCCGGCTGATTACCCGCCTGGGGATTGGCAGGTTGATCACGTTTACGGGCCGGATCAGCCATGAGGAATTTGTCCGCCAATATGCCAGGGCATCCGCGGCGGTTGTGCCATCGGTTTATGAAGGATTCGGGCTTCCGGTGGGCGAGGCCATGGCCTGCGCCGTACCGGTCATCAGCACAACGGGCGGAGCACTGCCTGAAGTCGTCGGGGATGCCGGAATGCTGGTTCCGCCGGAAAATCCGAATGCCTTGTCAAGGGCCATTGCGGATTTGCTCGATAATCCGGAGCTGGCCGGACGTCTCGGGCAGGCAGGGTATAAGCGGGTACATCAGCACTTCACCTGGAGGCGTGCTGCTGAAAAAACCGTAGTGACCTACCGGGAGGCCATTGATGGTCACCGTAGATTTTAGCCGGTTCTCTCTTCGGCCCGGGGATCGGGTTCTGGACATTGGATGCGGGACAGGCCGGCATACCGCAGCTGCGTACCAATGTCCGAATATTACGGTTATCGGCTCGGATCTCAATTTCGATGATGTTCAGCAGGCCAGGAACCGGCTGCTCGTTTCATGATCATTGCAGGGAACATGGCGGCGGAAGGTGGCTGCTTTCTGTTTCGAACATTACCAGTCTGCCGTTTGAAGATGACAGTTTTGATCTGGTGATCTGCTCGGAGGTTCTGGAGCATATATTTGATGAGAAAACAGCCGTCAAAGAAATCATTCGGGTGCTTAAGCCGAACAGCCCTTTGGTTGTCAGCGTGCCACGCTATTTTCCAGAGCGGATCTGCTGGGCCCTGTCCGATGCCTATCATCAGACAGCAAACGGGCATATCCGTATTTACCGTAAACAGCAACTGGTCCGGCTTCTGGAAGCGCAAGGGGTGGTTTATCAGTTCAGCCATTTTGCCCATAGCATTCATTCCCCATACTGGTGGCTGAAATGCCTGTTCGGACCGGAGCGCACGGATGCGGTTATCGTGAACGGGTATCACCGGTTTCTCACCTGGGATATCCTCAAAAAGCCCAGAATCACCCGTTTTCTGGACGCGATATTTAATCCTCTGTTTGGAAAAAGCCTGGTCGTTTACTGCAACAAACGCAAGTAGGACTATCGGGCGGAGACAAATGCTTCTGGCGGGTTCAAGGTAAAGAATGACGTCAGGCAGTCTGGGAGTCCTTGCTGTCCAGACCTTGAACGGCTTCGTGGATTTTCCTCGTCCGGTATGCGTCAAAAAACACATCTACAACATCCGGGTCAAAAAAACTGCCTTTGCCGTGCTGGATAATTTCCAGAATCTTGGCTTCATCCATTTTGTGTCGATAGGTCCGATCCGAAGCCAGCGCATCATAAACATCGGCAACCGAGAGAATGCGGGCCAGAAACGGGATTTCGCCTCCTTTTAATCCGTCCGGATATCCAGCGCCGTCATAGCGTTCATGATGGCATCGAATAATCTGCTGCTCTCTTTCCCAGAGACCTAACTGACCCACAATATTGGCACCGATAATGGAATGGGTTTTAATGATTTTGTATTCTTCATCCGTCAATTTCCCGGGTTTAAGCAGAATTTCATCGCGAATGCCGATTTTGCCGATATCATGAAGAAGCCCTGCGGTGTTCAGGATATCCAGTTCTTCAGCCGAACATTTCATCTTAAGGGCCAGAACCTTTGCAACGGCTGTTACCCGGTTAGAGTGCTGTTCGGTATAGGAATCCTTTGCGCCGATGGCTTTAACAAATGCGTAAATGGTTGAAAACAGATTTTCATAAATATTTTCATACAGGGCCAGATTCTCGATGGCATAAGCTGCATGATGCGTCATATAGGAAAGGTAATACAGATCTTTTTCAGTGAATCGGCTCTGGCCCTGGAGACTGATCGTTGTCAGAACCCCGAATATTTTTTTGCGAATGGTTAAAGGGGCGACCATAACCGATTCGATTTCATCGCCAAACCCGTGAAGACCGTTGCCTTCTGAGATCAGGAGCGGCGACTGATCACCAGCCACATCCATGATCATGTAATCGGGAATTCGACTGGAAATGTTCATTAAATCAACGGGTGAAACAACAGCTCCCGCAGTGCCGGAGCTGGCGGCAACCACCGCAAAGGGCCGCGTGACGGCTTCATTGATGATATAGAATACCGACTCGCTGGCGTGGGAGATTTCTACTGCCATCTCAACCAGCCGGTTAAAGACATCGGCGCTGCTGGCGACAGCCGAAAAGTCATTCATGATCCGATTCAAGGTCTGCAGGTCTTCGATTTTCTGAAGCAGTTCCAGATTCAGAGATTCAATTCTGGCCTTGCCTTCGATCTCCTTCTTTAGAAGGATATTTTCAACAAAGAGTTGCTGCTGGTTTAAAACCCTTTTCAGGCAGAGTTCAAGCTGATTCAGATTGATGGGTTTGATTAAAAAATCCACCACCCCGTTTTTTAAAGTCCGAATGGTATTTTCCATGGACGGAAATCCGGTCATGATGACAACGGGGATGGTATTGTCGCGTTTGTTGATATTTTCCGCAAGCTCAAGTCCATCCATCACCGGCATGTTGATATCAGTAAAGCAGCAGTCGATCTGCTCCTTGTCAAGGACTGACAGGGCTTCAGCGCCATTTCTGGCTGTAAAAACCTGATATCCCTTGATTGAGAAATATTCGCTGGCAACATCCAGAATGCTTTCTTCATCATCAACAAATAATATTTTTTCTTTATGAGCGGTTGCCACAGTGGCTCCTATTGTGAAAAAATAAAGGCATAACGATCTTGCGTAATTTTAATTCTTAGATTAACAATAAAAAATATTCAAGCTCTTTTCTTTGCTGGCGTGAGATAATCCAAGGCGAATCGTCGGGCTTGGGGCTGCGATGGCGACGGCTTTGCGGTGCTTTCATGCCGCGTTGCACCTGGAAAGCATGTTTCGGCGCTGACTGAAAAACGGGCGGGCAGATGGATTTGGGAGCAGTCATGAAGATAAAAATCATTACAACCGGCGGAACGATCGATAAAATCTATTTTGATCAGAAAAGCGAATTTCAGATTGGTGATCCGCAAATTGCCGAGGTGCTGAAAGGCGCCAACGTTACTCTGGATTATGACATTTCCTCTTTATTGAGAAAAGACAGCCTGGATTTGACCGATGCGGACCGTAAGCTGATTCATGATGCTGTTTGTGCGGACAGCAGCCGTTTGTTTGTCATTACCCATGGGACGGATACGATGATCCAGACGGCCCGGGCACTTCAGGATATTCCGGGGAAAGTTGTCGTGTTGACAGGTGCCATGCAGCCGGCTCGGTTCCGGATGACCGATGCGGTGTTTAATATTGCATGCGCTGTTACAGCCGTTCAGTTGCTTTCGGATGGCGTGTATATCGCCATGAACGGCAGGATTTTTCAGCCGGACAAGGCTATGAAGAACGTGGAAATGAACCGGTTTGAAGCTTTGCCGTAAAAATACTTGTCCGGCTCACCTGTTTTGTTTGGCAATGTATGTCAGCATTTGACCGACGACCAGCGCAATGACTTCCTGCGGGAAAAAATCCACCGGGCTGTCCACCATCAGCATCTGGGTGATTTCCCGGGTACTTTGCTCAACATCGCGGGTTCTGGCGTATGATGCTTCCAGTATCTTCCGGGACGCGATCGCGGATGCCTTTGCTTTTATCAAGAACTCACGTCCATCCTTGCCGGTTCTGGCGCCATAATGTTCGGCAAGGTGAATGTCCACGATCCTGGGCCGACATTTTATCGAGGCTGGCCAGATACTGATCGAAATTGGAATTTGCGGCCGTAAAAACATCGTTCCCAAAAGGGATGCCCCCGGCATCGGAGGCGAAGAGCGCTTTTTCTTCCGGCATATATACGGCAATCGAGCAGGATGAATGGCCCGGAACTTCCATGATTTCAAGGCGCACCCCTCCGCACATCAGCGCATCCCGGTCTTCCAGGACCTGCTCGATCGTGATTCCGGGAAAGTCGATACCAAGGCTTCCGGCGGCATCCGCCCTTCCCATGCTTGATATCAGGAATTGATTTAACTGAGCAATACTCTGGACAACCTTGGGGGTTGAAAGAAGCGTTTTGGCCCGGCCGGATGCGGCAATCACAGCCCGGGGCCAGCGTTTCTTGAAAAATGGGATGATGCCGCAGTGATCAAAATGAGCGTGGAGAATAATCATGTGCCGGATTTGATCTTCCGGAACATTAAAGTGATCCAGTTGATCGAGAATGTCCGGAACAATATAGGCTGTTCCACCGCCGACCAGGGCATATTCATCTTTTCCCTTGACCAGGTAAACGCAGGATTCCCTTCTGCCGAGCAGTAAAATTCTCTCTGTTATCCAGCCCGGGGTATCCATAACCATGAAGGCTCTCCTTTTTCAATTCTCTTTTTGTTTATCCGGTTACTTTGCCCTGAATGACCTGCTTTGATGCGATGACCTGGCGAAGAATTTCGTCCAGGGAGGTTTTGGGGTCAAAGCCAATCAACTGGTGTATCTTCTCAATTCCCGGAACCCTTCGCTGCATATCCTCGAAATCTTTACCAAAAGCCGTTTCATAAGGAATGTATTCAATTCGGGAGCTGGATGCGGTAAGTTCGATGATTTTTTCAGCCAGGCTCCGGATGGATATTTCTTCAATTCCGCCGACATTCAATACCTGGCCAGCGGCCTCATCGGTTTCCATTAATGTCATAAAAGCCTGAACCACATCTTTCACGTAAGTAAATGTCCGGGTTTGCGATCCGTCTCCGTAAATGGTCAGCGGTTTGCCGTTCAATGCCTGATCCACAAACCGGGGAATGACCATGCCGTAGGCACCGGTCTGCCGGGGGCCGACCGTATTGAACAGCCTGGCAATAATGGTTTTCAGGCCATGGGTGCGATAGTAGGCCAGAGCTGTAAATTCATCCATCAGTTTGGATGCCGCATAACTCCACCTGAATTTGCTGGACGGGCCGTAGATGATGTTATCGGTTTCAACCAGCGGGGCGTGAAGGTGCTTGCCATAGACTTCCGATGTTGAGGCGATCAGGACTTTTTTCTTGAATTTGTTACACAGTTCAAGGACTTTTTCGGTTCCCTGAATATTGGTTCGGATGGATTCAAGGGGTTTTTCCAGAATCGTGAGAACGCCGACCGCGGCTGCCAGGTGAAAGACGACATCACAGATACCGGTCAACTCCAGCATGCTCTCATGATTCAAGATCGTGTCTACCTTAACGAATATCCGGTTGTTTAAACGGGGGTCGCTCAGCATCGGCTGAAGATTGTCCAGGGACCCGGTTGAAAGGTCGTCGATAATATAAACATCATCTCCTTTTTCAAGGTAGGCTTGGGCCAGATGAGAGCCGATGAAACCGGCGCCCCCGGTAATCAGAATTTTCATGGAATTATCCTCTGCATTTTGGATGAAAGGCGCCAGATATCAGCAGGCAAACTGGCCGTCTTCATAGATGGTTGTCTGTCCGCCGGTTGTTAAATGTGCTGTAACTCTTTTCTGCTCGGTGTTGACCAGATCCCAGTGCAGGGCGGAATCGTTGAAACCGAGCTTTTTCTTCAGTTTTTCCGTCAATTCTGCTGAATTTCCGCTGTAGGTATCGGAGTAAGAGGAGCCAAGGGCCACATGGCAATTGCCGTGCATGCCGCCGTAGTTTTCATCAAAAAGGGTATTGGCCATGAAGCGGTCAATGTTTGAAAAGCGCTTATCGGTTAATGAAAATTCCCCCAATCGGCTTGCTCCCTTGTCCATGGAGAGCTGGTTTTTCACAAAGGGTTCTCCTTTCTGAGCGCCGATCTTAATTGCAACGCCGTCTTTGAATTCCAGGCGGACGTTTTCCACATAATTGCCGTTTCGGTAGGATGGCTGATTGGCAAAATACACGCCCTGGGTTCCGCGCCAGTCCGGAGAGATAAACAGCTCGAAACTGGGGATGTTATGACCTGTGATGCCGATCCATTTTCGCTGATCGCCGGGAGTGATCTTTAAATCGACATGGGAAGATTCAACATGGAAATACTGAACATGCATGCGGTTCAGCCATGTTTTGATGGTCCGTGATTTTTCATAAATGGACTGCCATTCGGAAACCGGGGAAGCATGATCCAGAAAACAGGCGTTGCTAATCTGCCGGGTGTATTCGTCGATGGAAAGACCGGCATGCCTGGCCTGCTCAATCGTGGGGAGCATGCAAAGCGTCCAGCTGAAGTCTCCCATCTCTTCGCGTTTGTTCAGGATATCCCGGATAAACTTTCGGGCAACCGCGGTTTTCCCGATTTTTTTAGGGTCGACTTGGCTCAGGTGGGTAATGGATTCCGGGGCGTGCAGATATATGCTGCCGTTGAGGTTGTCGTAGAACTCCCGTTCTCCGGGAGGCTGAAAAATCAGTTGCCTGGAGTTGGAGAACTGATAAAACGATTTTTCCATGTCGGATGTCAGCGTACACCGCTGAACAGGATTCAACCCCATTTCCAGAAGCTTGGCATAAAGAATCTCCGCAAGCTTTAGCGCGAGAAAATCGTAAGCGGATGAGCACCATTTCCTGCTTGCGGAACGGTTTTCTCCGGGCGGTTTTCAGCCCCCAGATCAGCGTATCGGCGTATCGGTCAAGGTGAGTGTCTGATAGCATATTTATATCCATTATTATTAAAAAGAGGGCAGGGGCCATAAAACCGGCTTGCGATTTTCAAGGATGATCTTCTTTCAGAAAAAGGCGGTGATATTCCGAATCGGTAAGGTGGGCTTTCAGCAGGCGGTTTATCAGCCCGAAAATCTCTTCCAGATCAGCATCGGTCAGGGAGGGGATCAGCCGTTTCATCAGCAGATCGTCTGAAAATTTTTGAAGGTAGTAAATAACCGTATTTTCATCTGTTTGCCTGTCCAGCCCAAATCCGACAAGCTCTGAGTATGTTTCAACAAAATCATGTGAATGCAGTTTCATAACCATCCTTTACTGTGTTGGCGAAATATAGTGTGTTACTTTAATGGAAAAAGCCGTGAAGGTCAACACGCACATCGTTGGGGTGATTTTGTTGAGAACATCAACCATTTGAGAGGTTCTGGCAGGGGGGACATGGATTCAGCCCGCTGGCATTCCTGACGACGCTCTTTTTATGAAACCAGCGGTGTCAGGATAAAGTATATCCCCAGTAAGCCGATCAGGGCGCCGGCGCCTTTCCGGAACCAGTTTCCGGCGCCCTGCCAGGCGCTGTTTTCCAGAATGCGGCGCACCAACGCTGTCGAGCTTCCGGCGATTACGATGGGAATGCAGTGTCCCACGGCAAACAGCAGGATCATCATGACCCCGCTGGCAACCTGGTGTTGAACCGTAATGACGGCCAGAATCGGTGCGATAAAGCCGAAGGTGCAGGAGCCGGAAAGCGTGCCGTAGGCAGCACCCAGGCCCAGTGCGCCCAATAGTCCCTTGAATTTCAGGCGGTAGAGAAAACCGCCGCTCATTGAGCATCCTTTGACGCCGAACATGCCGAGGCTGACCCAGACCAGCACCAGACCCACCAGGATCTGCCAGTAATCGCCCACATCGCCGAGCATCCGGCCCAAAAGCGCGCAGATGAGGCCGATCGCGGCAATGCTGAAAAATAGCCCGGTGGTGAATGCTATCGAGTACTGCATGGCCTGCAGGGGCCTGGGCTGCTGCCTCTGGCCCCCGACATAGGCGACCATCAGCGGAATGGAGGCCAGGTGGCAGGGGCTGAAAAGCACGCTCACCATTCCCCACACAAAACATCCCACAAGGGCCAGGGACGCGCCGCCCGTCATCCACTGGTTCACTGTCAGAAAAAAAGATTCGATCATGATGTATCCCGGTGTCTGGCTTATTTTACGCCCATTTTGGTAAGCTGGCTGACAATGTCTGCTTCACTCATAAACCCGACATGCCGATAAACTTCTTTAGCGTCCTTGTCGAAGAAAATCTGGGTGGGAATGCCCCGGATGCCGAACCGTGTAGCAGGTTCCCGATCTTCCCAGACATCATAGAAATGAATAACGGCTCTTCCCTGATACGTTTTTTCCACTTTTTCCAAGATTGGCGCCATCATCTTGCAGGGAACGCATTTTTTTGCACCCAGATCCACCATGGTGACCATTCCCTTGGACGGGATTTCCTTGCCTTCTGCTGCCTGCGCTGCAGATGAAGTCAGGTCTGGAAAAAACAGGAGCCTGCGAAAAGCTGAAAAGAAAAAATAGCGTTACAACAATAAGAATCCAGGCCGTGTCTTCATGTAATGGTTTTTCATGATTTATCCTGTTATTTTGCTGCAGCCAGCCATTTCTTGATTTCTTCTTTCTTGGGAATCTTGCCGACGCTCTTGACCTCGCCGTTTACTACCACAGCGGGGGTGCCGAACACGCCATAGCCGGCGATTTTCATCATATCCGTCACTTTTTCAACATCGGCGGATATTCCGGCCTCCGCGATGGCTTCCATAAGTACTTTTTCCGTCTGGTGGCATTTGCTGCAGCCAGGACCCAGGACTTTGATTTCCATCACAATCTCCTTTCAGGTGTTATTTCTTCTTTGTCTATATGGTCATGAACCTGCGAGCGGCTGTACCCAACAATGAAAATAATCAAGTAACGCTTCACGTTAAAACAATTCAATCGTAGAGGACATTTGGGAGTTTATCCAAAAAAGCCCTGATCTCATCACGCACCCTGTGGTAGCGGCGCATGGCTTCGTCTTCTGTCGCCGCGTTTTCAGGCAGTTTGGGCGGATCTTCAAAGCCCCAGTAAAGTCTTTTTGTTTTCCCCGGAAACAGCGGACAGGATTCATTGGCGTGATCGCACAGCGTGATCACGTAATCAAAGGCGATGTGTCCAAGGCTTTCGTTGGTGATGTTATTCGGTCCAGTCATTTGCGTTTCTCAAGAATTATATAAGCAGGTTAAACAGATATCCGACAATCAGAATTCCAATACCCACAACGCCGATAAAGGTTGCAATCAGCGCAGGTTTTAACACTTTCCGAAGGATCACCATTTCAGGCAGCGAAAGCGCGATCACGGACATCATGAAGGCCAGAACCGTTCCAAGGGCTGCGCCTTTTTCAATCAGCGCGTGAACCACGGGAATGATGCCGGCAGCGTTGGAATACATGGGAATGCCTACCAGGACGGCGATGGGAACCGACCACCAGGCGCCTTTTCCCATGATGGAAGCCATGAAGCCTTCGGGCACAAATCCGTGAATTCCGGCGCCCACGGCAATTCCGACCACAACATAAATCCAGACCTTTCCGACAATTTCCTTGATCGCATCCACGCCATACTGAATCCGGTCTGCCCAGGTCAGTTCTTCTTCCACCATGCCATTTCCGCCGGCCTGAATCTGAAGCACCCAGTCCTCAAGATGCCGCTCCATGTGAAGCCTTCCGATCACCCATCCGGCAATCATGGCGATCAGAAGACCGGTGCCAAGGTAAATGGCGGCCACTTTCCAGCCAAAGAGGCCGTAGAGCAGCACCAGAGCGATTTCGTTCACCATGGGCGCTGAAATCAAAAATGAAAAGGTTACGCCAAGCGGAACGCCGGTGGTGACAAATCCGATAAAAAGCGGGACTGCGGAGCAGGAGCAAAATGGCGTTACGATCCCAAGAAGCGCAGCCAGCACATTGCCGAAGGATTCGCGTTTGCCGGCCAGAATTTTGCGGGTTTTTTCCGGCGTAAAAAATGAGCGGACAATGCCGACGCCAAACACCACCAGGAGTCAGCAGCATCAGGACTTTTGGCGTTTCAAAAATAAAAAATTCAATGGCGCTGCTCAGATGGTTTCCTTCCCGGAGTCGCAGCACGCCATAGGTCATCAGACGGGAGAAATCCGCCAGTTCCTGATAAATGAACCCCCATAAGATCAATGACAGGGATCATGTACAGGATATATCGAATGGCACGGGATTTTTCCACGGAATCGGCGGAGGTTCCAGAGTTGTCCGGCGTTACCGTACAGCAGGGCATTGGGGGTATGGTCTATTCATAACAGTCCTTATTCTTTACAGATATCTTCTCTTCGGATTTCAGGGAGTTTGTTGACCAGGCGGACAATTGCCGGATCATCCGAAAGCCAGTGTTTAAGCCCTCCCAGCAGCATGGCGGCGTATGGGCTGTCTGAGCCGTCCGCAAGATTGTAATTAACCCACAGTCCGCTTTTCTGGCTTACGGCAAGGCCTGCGTCTTCCAGAATTCTCAATTGTCTGGATGCGGTCGGTTGCGGAACATCCAGGGCCTTTTGAATTTCACACACGCACATGGGCTTATGTTGAAGCATTTTGATGATTTTCACTCGGCTGGGATCTGAAAGGGCTTTCATGACTTTGATAAATTGATCCATGATGGTCTCCATATTCGTTTATATGAATATAGTAGTTTCATAATTCAAAGTCAAGTGCCAATTTAAAAGAAGATTATATGATTATTCAAAAGTATAGGTGGTTCTGAAAAAATCTATCCTCGGCCGATAAGAAAGATGCCGTAGGTTGCGCGCAGGTTGGGCAGGATTTTAATCGCTTTTCCGAATCGGGTCTCGGATTGCGTATTGATGGCGGCTTCCTTGAGTATGGAAAAGCCGACCTTGCGGGTGAATTTTCTGAAATCCTTGATTGTGATCACCCGGATGTTGGGGGTGTTGTACCATTCATAGGGCAGTTGCCGGCTTATCGGCGCATAGCCGGAGAAAAGCAGCTGGAGCCGGATGCCCCAGTGACTGAAATTGGGGAAACTGACGATGCCTTTTTTTCCGATGCGCATCATTGATTGAATCAGGGCGGCCGGTTCATAGACCTGCTGCAGGGTCTGGCTCAGGATCACATAATCAAAGGCGTTGTCCGGATAATCCAGAATTTCCGTATTGATATCCCCCTGGAGTATGGACATGCCTTTCTCGATCCCGTCGCTCACCTTTTTTTCGTCATGCTCGATGCCCGATCCGCTGACATGTTTGTCCCGGATCAGAAATTGCAGCAAGTCCCCCTCGCCGCAACCCAGATCCAGCACCCGTGATCCGGGCTCTATCCACGAGGCGATGATTTGAAGATCATAACGCAGTTTATTTTGTATGGCTGACACGTTCTAAAAATCCTCTGATCATGGATGTCAGGCGCTCATTGGAAATGAGAAAGGCATCATGTCCCCAGTCGGCCTCGATTTCACAAAAACTGACATCCAGCCCGTTTTTTTTCATGGCTTTGACCATGTCCCTGGATTGGTATGTTGGATAGAGCCAGTCGGATGTAAAGGATATGACAAGAAACGCGGCCTTTGTTCTGGAGAATGCCTCGACGCTGGAACCGTTTCCGTGCTGTTTTTCAAAGTCGTAATAATCGGCGGCCTTGGTGATGTATAGAAATGAATTGGCATCAAATCGATCGACGAATTTTTTGCCCTGGTAGCGCAGATAGCTTTCCACCTGGAAATCGGCATCGAAATTAAACGAAAAATCGCTTTTATCCTGCAGGCGCCGGCCGAATTTCAAGCGCATGGATTTGTCTGAAAGATACGTGATGTGGCCGATCATGCGGGCAACGGCCAGGCCCAGATCGGGTCTGGGGCCCGAATAGTAGTTGCCGTTGTTCCATTTCGGATCGGCCATGATCGCCTGTCGGGCAACCTCGTTAAACGCGATGGCCAGGGCCGAATGCCGGGTGGTGGTCGCCAGCGGAATCGCCGATACAACCGCATCCGGATAGCGGACGCACCATTCCAGAACCTGCATGCCGCCGATGGACCCTCCCACCACGGACAGAATTTTTTTGATTCCCAGATGATCCATCAGCGCTTTCTGCGCCTTGACCATGTCTCCAATGGTTACAACCGGAAAATCAAGGGCATGGGGCAGGGCGGTTTTCGGGTTGATGGTTTTCGGCCCGGTCGATCCCATGCAGCTGCCGATGATATTGGAGCAGACCACAAAATATTTTTCGGTGTCAATCCCTTTGCCCGGACCGACCATGTTATCCCACCAGCCGGGATTTTCATCTTCCGGTTTATAATAACCGGCAACATGGGAATCTCCGGAAAGCGCGTGCGGGATCAACACGACGTTGCTTTTATCCGCGTTCAGCGAGCCGCAGGTCTCATAGGCAAGCGTAATCGGACCCAGCCTGGCGCCGCTTTCAAGCTCCATCTCGTTTGGCGGATCGGCAAAGGTGAAAAACTTCTTTTCAACGATGCCAACCGAAATATTATCCCTGTCGTGTTCGACGTATTCGCTCATTAATTGTCTTTTCGCGGCCGTCAACCGGCGGCAAATGCCTGATCCAGATCAGCCAGAATATCGTCTATGTGCTCGATGCCGATGGACAGGCGGATGAGATCCGGCGTAAGGCCCCCGGCTCTCTGCTGTTCTTCGGAAAGCTGGGAATGGGACGTGCTGGATGGATGAAGCACCAGGCTTTTGGCATCGCCGACATTGGCCAGGTGGGAAAACAGTTTCAGACCGTCCACAAATCTGCTGCCGGCGGCTGATCCGCCTTTGATGCCGAAAACCACCATGCCGCCGAAGCCCTTTTTAAGATATCTGCAGGCAATGGAATGACCGGGGTCAGTCTCAAGTCCCGGATATCTCACCCAGGTCACATCGGGATGTGACGATAAATACCTTGCCACGGCCATTGCATTTTCACAGTGCCGCTCCATGCGAAGCGGCAGCGTTTCAAGTCCTTGCAGAAACATCCAGGCATTGTCCGGAGAAATACACGCGCCCAGGTTTCGAAGCGGCACCAGGCGCATCCGCATGATAAAGGCGATCTGGTTCAGATCCCCCAGGTCATGGGCATAACGCAGGTCATGGTAACCGGGGTCGGGTTCATTGAATAATGTAAATTTGGGGTCTTTCCAGTCGAATTTTCCGGCATCGATCACAATGCCGCCGATGGCGGTGCCATGTCCTCCCATCCATTTGGTCAGCGAGTTGACGACGATATCGGCGCCGTGATCAATGCTTTTAAGCAAATACGGACTTGTAAACGTGGCATCCACGATAAGCGGAAGGTGATGCTTTCCGGCGATGGCGGAGACGGCTTCGATGTCCGTGAATTCAAGCGCCGGATTGCCGATGGTTTCAATAAAAATGCCTTTGGTTTTTGCTGTCACGGCCTTGTCGAAATTGCCTGGATCTCTCGGGTCCACAAATTTCACGTGGATGCCGAACTGCGGCAGAATGCTGTCAAACATCGTATAGGTGCCGCCGTAAAGATTGTTGGCCGAGACAATTTCGTCTCCTGCGGCACAGAGGTTGATGATGGAA
This sequence comes from uncultured delta proteobacterium, assembly GCA_963704205.1. Lineage (GTDB taxonomy): Bacteria > Desulfobacterota > Desulfobacteria > Desulfobacterales > Desulfatirhabdiaceae > RAAP-1. The sequence goes on along the minus strand of CAVPHN010000011.1, from coordinate 141,780 downwards.
TAGTATACTGCGGCGGTTCCCGAAGACAGGGCCAGGGCTGCCGCGCCGTTTTCAAGGGCCGCGACGCGTTTTTCCAGAACATCCTGGGTCGGGTTCATGATTCGGGTGTAGATATTGCCGGATTCCTTGAGGGCAAAGAGATCTGAAGCGTGTTGGGTGCTTTTAAATACATACGATGAGGTTCTGTGAACCGGCACGCCTCTGGAGGTTGTTGCCGGATCAGGCTGCTGGCCGGCATGCAGGCAAAGGGTTTCGAATTTGAAATTCTGACTCACGATAATCTCCTTATGGGAAAAACCTGGGTGGAGGCAAAAGGCGTCTCAAAAAGAGGCCGGGCCCTTGAAACCGAAAATATCATCCACCATATCCAGAAAATGCGAAAAGATCAATGCTTCGGCTTCTTTCATGCGAAAGAGGGTGATCGGGTCACCACGGCATCCAAGACGGCGGCCATCCTGAAGGCGCTGCAGAATCCGGCGGCCGTCGACCATGCTGGCCGCAGGCGTCCGAGCAACGGCCGCAGGACAGGCACAGCCAGATGGACGGAGATCTTACAATTCCTCTGCAAGCCCGAGGTTCACCATGCGAACAATGAACCGTGGATCGAAAACGCTTCTCTCGCCGGATACCGGACAGGCGCTGCTGCACTCTCCGCAGGTGAAGCAGGCGGCGGAACGGGTTGCAGCAGCGGAGTCTCCGAAAAAAGACCCGCCCGGAAGAATGCCTTGGGGTGAAATCGTTTGGCCGGTTTCCGGAACGGGATCTGCGAGCCACTGGGTCGATCTGTTCCCGCGAAATGGCGTTAAAATTGTTGTTCAGGCACTGCTCGACCGCGCGCCATCGCACCCGCTGAAATCGGGCGAAAAGCAACTTGAGCCGGCGCGTGGACGAAGAGCTTACAATGCCCCTTGAAACCGCTTCCTGCCTGGCATAATCGATCACATCGCAAGGTTTGACCTGGTTCGGGCAGATCTGAAGGCAGCGCCGGCAGGTCAGGCAATACCAGATTTCGGGCGAATCCAGCAATTCCTCGATAAAGCCCAGATTGGCCAGCCGGACGATTCTCTGGGGCCGAAGGCGGCCGGTGGCGATATTGACCGGGCACTCGATATCACAGGAACCACAGGTCCAGCATCGGCAGCTCTGCGCCCGCGTGGCCGATTCAATGACATGTCTCAGGCCGGGATCCGGCATGTGCCGTTTTTGAGCTGTTATGCGGGCTGATCCAGGAAGCATTCTCAAAATAGTCCTGGTTTTTTAACAACTGATTATTTTCACGGTAAAAAGTCCAAAAAACCGTCACTCCGGCGAACGCCGGAGTCCAGAACCTAATGTCAATCTTTTAAATGCCTTTTCCAAAGGGGCAATGGGGATAGCTGCATTCGGGGCAGTCTTTGCAAAGGCCGCCATGGCCGAAAAAAGCCAGCTCTTTTTTCCCGATTTTTTCCCCTGCCAGAATTCTGGGCAGCACCAGGTCCAGAACGGTGATCCGGTGATGCAGACCGCAGCCGGGCACCCCTAAAAGCGCAATGCCGTCGATATACGCCGTCATGAACATGGCCCCCGGAAGGGCCGCTGCCCCGTAATGAATTTCACGGGCGCCTGCCAGACGAACTGCTTTGCGGGTCACGTCATCCGGATCCACGCTCATACCGCCGCTCAGCAGCAACAGGTCGCAGCCGCTGTCGATTTGCTTTCTGATTGCAGCGGCGATCATCGCTTCATCGTCGGGTGCAAATAAGGTTTCGGCAACTTCGGACCCAAGATCAACAACCTTGGCGCTGAGAACCGGTACGAATTTGTCCGCTATCAGCCCATAAAAGACCTCGTTTCCGGTAACGATGAGTCCTGCCCTGGCTCTTCGCAGGGCCGCTACGCTCACCGTTCCGCCGTTTTGAGCGGCAATGGCGGCTGCCCGCTCCACCGGCGCTCGCTTCATGATCAGCGGAATGGCGCGGGTGGCAGCCACCAGTTCTCCTTTTTTGACCAGCGTGTGGCTGTGCAGGGTGGCGCACATGACTTCATCGATCATGTTAAAGGCTGCCAGAGACGCGGCATTGACGCTCAACAGTCCATCCATGGCGGCATGAAGACCGATTTTGCCTTCCCGGGGATTGTCTTCCCAGACAACTCCCGGGCCGGCCAGGCCGGCAGCCAGGATGGATGCCGCCTGATTTTCATGAATTTCATCATCGTCCAGATCGATGAGGTAGAGGTGGTTTTTCCCGAGTTTCTGAAGATGGCAGATATCTTCGTGGCACACCTCGTGCCCTTTTCGAAACGCAGGCCCCTTGAACTCTCCGGGCCGGATTTCGGTGATGTCATGGGACAGTTGGGTTCCCACGGCATCTTCAACTTTTATTGTCTTTAACATGGCAATCTCTCATTTTGCAGTTTGCTATGAATCGAGGCTTTTGAGCCATGTTTGCCAGACAGGCCATAATGACCTGTTCTTCTGTTGTCAGTGATGGCAAGCAGCTACAGGGTGACCCGTCCATGCCAGACCAGGTGACTTCCTGGGGGTGAGAAAAATAGCATCGGTTCGAACAGGGACGGCATATCGGACCGCTGTCCAGCACGATTTCTTTTCCGTCCCGGATCACCTGCCCGCAGATGCTGCAGGTGATTTTGCGCCGGGTGGGACCGGGAAGGTCCCATTCAGCAATATTCACCCGAACCTTTTGAACCCTGAACAAGACACTTTCCGGCATCCGTTTATAAGCCTCAAGTTGACTGCTGCCATTGCCGGCAATTTCAGGAGCGTAAACACAGGTCAAGTCCCGGGCTTCTTCGGTTGAAAGCACACGGAAGGCCCGGGCCATTTCCAGGTTCAGGAAAGTGGCTGCCATGATGCCGTAATCCATGAATTTCAGACTGCGGCGCCCCAGCTTTACGCCGGTGACATGGGCGATGGCATCTGCCGCACACCGGTCCATCTCCACATAGACAATCAGCTTTTTGATCTGATCTCTACGGGTTGGCTCGTCAAGGCCGATCAGCCGGCATCCGAGCATGGCCATGCGGACCCCGACCACCTGTCCGGGGCAGAGATGGCCATGGGCCTCAGCCGATGCGCTGAGCAGGGTTTCAAAAGATTCCATAAGACAGGGCTGCCTCTACACTTTCACAAGTTTCACCTGGGTCTGGTAGAAGACGGCACTGCCGCCAACCACATCGCTCAGGGTGGTGTTCTTGAGAACCGGGTCCACCCGCATGGCCGCGTTGGCATGGAAACCTTTCGCACGGCGTTCGTCCCGGGTCAATATCTTGCCGTCGATTTCAAACGACACCGCACCCTGGGCCCAGTGTCCATGCCCCAGGGAAAAAGCAACCACGCCTGGCCGGATTCCTTCCAGGACCTGGATCTTGCCCTGCATGGGGATGCGCGTGCCGTTACCGAGGTCCCAGACGCCGTCGGTGTTGCTTGCAGAGACGATGCGGACGCTGTCCCCCTGTTTTAGACCCAGCCGCCTGGCGTCGTTGGAGGAAATCTCCACAAAATTCTCCGGATAAACCGCATTGAGCCAGTAATTGCCGCCGGTCCGGCTCTTGGTCTGGGTGATGGCCTTGTAGGTGATCAGGGTCATGTCAAAGCCGTCCTTGCTGTCGTCGATAAGGTTGCCCATGCAGTCCTCTGGCCCGGGCACAAAGTCGGCGTAGGGAAGATAGGGCTTGCCGGTCATGGAGTTCTTGGTGGTGACCAGGTTCTCGAAATACAGCCCGACCATCTTATCATAGGCGTTCGCCAACCGGCCGTCCTTATACGACTTGGCATAGCTCTGGAAGCGTCCGCCGCGATTGAGGACATAGACCACGAAAGGCCAATTCTCCTGGCCTACCACGCTTTGCCAGCGCTGTATGTCGAAAACCGTTTTAGGCAGATGCCTGCGCGCCTGTTCGAAGATACGGATCTCCTCGGCGTCCGCTGCCGGAACGCGATCGGAGCCGTCTGGCTTGTCGCCAAAGGCCACGTTGGCCACCATGCGCAGGTAAAGGTCCTCCTCGCGCTTCATGTGGCCTCCGGGGCCGAAGATGTTCTCCCCATATCCCGGCACGCCGAGCTTCTCGGCAAAGGATAGGATCATGGCCTCCATGTTCATGGGCATCTCTTCGCCGAAGATCTTGGCGGTATCGACCAGCGGTGCCACTGCGGGCTGGCGGATGGGAAAGACCTTCGGGGCAACTGATGGATGGGATCCCGGAAATTCCCAACGCTCCAGGTAGGTGGTGTCAGGAAAAATGTAGTCCGCATACATGCTGGTCTCGCCCACTACGATGTCCGAGGCAATGAAAAGCGGCAGCTTGGATGTGTCGCGCAGGATGTCGATGAGGGTCTGGCCCGATGGCAGCGAATAGACCGGCGAGCCCATGTACATCAGCAGGGCCTTGATCTGGTAAGGGTACATGTCGCCGATGCTCGGGATGACCTCCTGGTAAATGTCCGAGCAAAAGGATACCAGGTGCGTTTGGCCGGGAAGCCCTTGAACAGCGTGCTCTTGTCGTAAACCGCACTGTGGCGGATAATGTTCACACCCCAGGCCTTGATGCCTCCGGCGTACTGTTTGGTAACGTCGAAGGGTTTGCCCGGACGGTCTCCCATATAATTCCATGTGGTGGCCTTACACAGGCCTCCCTGCCAGCCGATGTTCCCGATGAGCGTGTTGACAGTGTACCAGGCCGTGACGTTGTAAAAACCCCCGGTGTGCTGGGATACACCCCGGTGCAGGTCGGCCACGGCCTTCTTGCCGTGGTTGGTGAACTCTCTGGCGATATCGAGCATGTCCGCGGCATTGACCCCGGCAATTTCGCACCACGCATCGAAAGTCCGCGCCTTGGAAGCCTCGAAGATAATCTGCAGAACGCTTTTGACCGCAATGCCGTTCACGGTGGTGTCAACGAACAGCTCGCCCTCCACGGCTTCTTTCTCGTCGTTGGGGTCGAAGGACAGATAGGCATCCCCGGATTTGCTCACAAAGGCATTGAAGTCCCATGTAGTTCCGTCCTTTTTCGGCCTGGGCTCGACAGGACGATCCAGGTCCGAGCCGCGCAAGTACTTCCCTGGTTTTCCGTCCGGGCCGATCTTGACCAGCCAGGCGGCCTGGGACCAGGTGGGTTCGCTATCCGCCTTGGCTGCGGCCTTGTTGACGTTGGCCAGGTAGACGGCGTCGTAGCGTTTGTTGTCGATGATCCACCGGATCATGGCCATGGCGATGGCGGGTACGCCGTTCACAGGTTCCACCGGCAGCCACTTCCAGGCCCGGGCGGCGGTTTTAGAACACCGCGGGTCGATGACCGCGATCTTCATGCGGCCGTCCACGGTGCCCTCTGTGATCTTCTGGCCCCGCAGCGGCGGCCCGTAGTTGGCCTCGAAGGGGTTGGCCCCCACGAAAATGCAGAACTCGGCATTGCCCGTGTCGGCCTGCCAGTAAAACTTGCTGCCGCCGGTGAACTTGCCCTCTACAAACTGATCACTCATGGCCTTGCCTGAGAAGTAGAGCGACCCCTGGCAGACCGTGGTGTGGCCGTGATAGTTGACCGAACCGCAGGCCTTGCTGAAAAAGTCCTTGATCAGGTCGCCGCGGCCGTTTTTTATGCGACCCCAGTTGAAGCAGAACTGGTTGTTCTTGGGGCCTAGATCCGGGTGGTCGGGGTCAATCAGGTAGTGCAGGTTCTGGGCGTGCTTGACCTTAAAGTCCTCGATGCCCATTTTTTTAGAGGCCACCAGGCCGGTGTCTTCGGCCAGGGCTTTGGCGATGGCAGGGTCTCGCAGGACGACGATGTCCTTCAGGCCGGTTACCTGACCCTCGTTAAACAGGTTGCCGCCGTTTACGATCTCGTCCACGGCTTGCTCGAAGGGGATGGCCTTCCACTTGTTCTCGCCGCGTTTGCCGGCGCGCTTTAGAACCTTGATGAGGCGGTAGGGGTCGTAGAGCGACTGGATGCCGGCCTGCCCCTTGGGGCAGAGTGATCCGTCGATGAGTGCGGATTTGCCGATGGGCGTCTCTTCGGGGATCTGCGGCGTCAGGCACCACGGGCTGTAGGGGTTGCCGTCGATCTTGGCCACCGTCCCGTTCACCAGTTTCACCTTCATCCCGCAGTTGGTGTTGCACTGCTGGCAGGCTGACAGGATCTGGTTTTCCGGAAGGTGGTGGACATATGCGTCCCCGACGCCTTTCAGCAAGTCGCGGTTTTGGGCGATTACGGGTACGGCAACTCCGGAAAGCAGCATCGAGCCGCCGAGCAACGCCGAAGTTTTCATGAAGTCACGACGGTTCAATCCCCCGCCGTTGTCAAAGTTCTTTTCTAAAGATTTATCGCTATTATGAGGCATGATCCATCCCTCCAGAATTGGTGTTGACGATCGGCAGATAGCGCGTTCCCAACAAAAAGACTATCAACCCGGCGGATATTATCCAGATGCTGACCAACCACTCGTTTAAATTTGGCGTGTATGAAGTGGACAGGCGTGGGTCCAGGAACGCCGAATCCAGTCCTTCAAGTTTGTAGACGGCAAGATCCGGGATGACGAAATTATACCGAACGGAAATAAACGTGATGAAAATCAGGAAGCAGGCCCAGGCCACGGCCTTGGGGTTTTTGTAAAAAAAAGTCAGGAGCGCCAGCGGGATCAGGCTGCCGATGCCAACATGAACAAGCCAAAAATTCCACCAACCCGGGCCGATGGTGATGTGGTTCAAGCTGGTGACAACATCCGGCCGTCCGGTTTGGTACCCCACCGAGAATTGCATTGTTTCAATCGCAAGAAATACCACTAGGAGGAAAAGAATGGCCCGCCCCAGGTATTTTGTCAGGGTGTCGCGCAATTCCGTATCATTGGCTGTAAACAGATAAGTCAAGAAACCGACCAGTGCTCCACCGCTCAGCAGGGCGGCCACCAAGAACAACAGGGGGGTCACGGCGCTGTTCCAAATCGGCCGGTTGAGCAGAACGGCGAAAAACGCGCCGTTGGTTCCGTAAAACACCAATCCGATCGGAAGACTGAGCCAGGCCAGCCGGTGCACCCGCCGTTCGTCGGCCGCCCGCGTGTCATCGTCATATCGGGTCAGGCCAAAAGACAGCAACCGGAAAATCGATCGAATGGGGCCTGTCTGGTTGGGGACACCCTGGATGATAGCCCCTCTGACTAAAAAATAAGTCTTCAGGGTATAGATGATGCCCATGGCGTTAAAGAGGATAAACATCCATGTCAGCAGCGAACTGAAGTTGGGTGTAAGAAAGAATTGGTAAAATGCTCTGTGCATGCTGCCAAGATCCAATAGAATGAAAAACAATTCACACAGCAGACAAACAAGAACCATGAAAGCCGACAGCGGGCCGATGCTTTTGAATGCCTTTATTCCTAATAGGTAGGTCAGGATGGTAACTAAAAAGGCGCCGGCCGAAAGCCCCAGAAAAAGAAGGTAGAACGCCACCCAGAGCCCCCAGGGAACATAGCTGCCGAAAGCTACCGGATTGAGGCCGTAAAGCAATCGGTCAAACATTCCGAAGCTGCCGATCACCAATCCAGCCAGCGCGGTGATGATCAGAAAGGGAAATAATTTGTATCGCATGATGCCTCCTTTACGCGAGATAATAAACTGCAGGTTTGGTGCCAAGTTCTTCTTTTAATCGAAACATTCGAGCCGAACCGATCATCTGGAAAACCAGGCTTTCCGGGTCGTTGCGATTTCCAAAAATTGTTGCCCGCCCGATGCATGTCGTCACGCATGCCGGCAGTACGCCCACGGCGAGACGATGGAGACAGAAATGGCATTTCCGGGCGTTTCCGACCGGCGAGCCATTGCCGCGCTTGGGCCAGTTTTTGCCGTATTCGGCTGCTGGATCGACTTCATAGCCTGCTGCTGCGGCCTTTTGTCCCTGGACCACTCCCTTTGCCTCAGTAGCGCCGCGGGTGTACCAATCTCCAAAATCCGAGGTGCGTGCGCTGTAAGGGCAGGCCACCAGGCAATAGCGGCAACCGATGCAGCGGTTGTAGTCGACGACTACCACCCCGGTTTCATTTGTGTAGGTCGCGTTGACCGGGCAGACTTTGGTGCAGGGCGGATTCTGGCAGTGCAGACATGGCCGGGGCGTGAACTTGCGACCGACGGCCGGGTAGGTTCCCGACTCTTGTTCAAGCACTGGCCGGTACACGACACCCGGCGGCAATTTGTTCTCCGCCACACAGGCAACCGTGCAGGCATGACACCCGATGCACTTTGCCAGATCGATTACCATGCCCCATTTGACGGCAGACCTGTCTTTGCCAAGAGACCGTTTCAGGTCTCTCTGCATGCGAATGAGCAGATCCTCGGTGGGTAATATTCTTGCCATATCAGGTTCCTTTCTCTGTCTGATTTTTTGAAAGTGAATCGTGACGGGTTATATACATTTCATGATCCCAAATGCTTTTCAGCAAATAGATGATTTCATCTGTATCCGCCGGTTTTCTCAAACAGGCATACAGAACATGACTGATGGATTCCTGCAGCTCGGGATGAAACCGTTCACGTGAAACCATTAAAAAGGAAACAGCCGGATTGGATGCTTTCAGGTTTCGAATCGCATGGTTGTCAAGCGGCACGCTGTCCACATCCAGGATGACAGCCAAGGGAACGATGCCAGTCCGCTTTCCAGGGCAGGCAAACTGGAATAGGTCTCTGTTTGATATCCTTCCTTTTCGATCAGACGGCAAAGAGGCGCAGAATCAGCAGCGTCATTTCCTAGAATTGCAATCTTTTTTGTTCTGTCTGCGGTCATTTTTACCCCTGGAAAAGATGATGGTCTTCAAAAAGTCTTGACATCGGTGAAAACCATTTGTCAGTCATTCCGCGATATCCAAATCACAGATTTCGGCATTGTCCGGACTCCGATCCGGAATTCCCAGAATGACAAGATGTCGGAATAGTTGACTTTTCTGCGAGACTATCAGCATTGTATTTCAGAAATTATTTGTGGGTGACGATGATGTTGACTGATTTTGCAAGAATAGGGCCAGGAATGAAGAATGGATGCATGGACAGACAGAAGAAGACCTGTCCATCACAGCTAAGAAGGATTGTATCTTTTTGAAACTACATGGATAATCTGATTTCTGATATATTAGAAGGCATTAAAGAAAATAAATTCCATTCATAAACCAAGATGCGGTTGCGCGGAAAAAGCTGAGAGCCATATGTACGGAAACTGGACAGTATTTTGTGAGAAAATATTGATATTATAAATAATCAGATAGTTATAAAGTCCAGAATTCGGACGTATGGTCGAATAACGGACAGTTATTTCACAACGATTAATGCAACGGAGGCGTGGTCGATTTTCAATTTTTTCATTTTTTCATAAAGGGTGCTGCGGCTGATGCCGAGTTTTCTGGCAGCTTCCGTCTTGTTCCAGTCGCTGTCTTCCAGGGCTTTTCGGATGGCCTGGTTTTCAGTTTCGACAATGGTTAGAGCAGGATTGCCTTCGAAAGGCCTGGCTTCGAAGAGGGATGTCGGCAGATCATTAAGTTCGATCTGATCCCCTTTTGCCAGCACCACCGCATGTTCGATACTGTTTTCCAGTTCGCGGACATTGCCTGGCCAGGGGTTGTCGATCAGCCTTCGCATGACTTCGCTTCTGAAACCGCGGATTTGTTTATTCTGCTCGCAGGCGAAGTGGTTCAGAAAATGCCTGGCCAGCAGATGGATGTCTTTGGGCCGTTCCCGCAGCGGGGGGATACGAAGGGGAATTACGTTCAATCGATAATACAGGTCTTCCCGGAATCTTCCCTGCTGCACATCCTGGGCCAGATTCCGGTTGGTGGCAGCCAGAATTCTCACATCGACCTTGATGGGCCGATCACCGCCCAGCCGGTCGATGGTTTGCTGCTGAAGAACACGCAGGAGCTTGGTCTGGGCTGTCGGATCGATTTCACTGATCTCATCCAGAAAGACGGTTCCACCGTCGGCCTGTTCAAAACGCCCTATCTTGCGCCGGATGGCGCCGGTAAAGGCCCCTTTTTCATGACCGAACAGCTCGCTTTCCAGCAGCGTACTGGGATATGCGCTACAATTGATGACCACAAAGGGTTTTTGTGCCCGATGGCTGCGCTCGTGAATTGCCCGGGACACCAACTCTTTCCCGGTTCCGCTTTCCCCCTGAATCAAAACCGTGGCATCCGTAGGTGCGACATCTTCGATGAGCTTAAAAACCACCTGCATTTTGGGGTCTTTTCCGACGATCTGCCCCAGGCCGGAATCCATATCCAGACGTTGCCGCAACTCCCGCAATTCCTCTTCGTGAATATTGGCGCGATGGATGGCTCCGCCGGCCTGATGCAGAATCATGGATACAACATCCAGCTCGTGTCTGACGCAGGTGCAGTTGCCGCTGCATACGACCATCATCGCCCCGATCATCATGTCATGATGCCTTATGGGAAAAAACGCGATCTGGTCAACAGCCCTAAAAGATTCCGGCAGTTGCCATTGTCCGATCTCGGGCTGCTTGAAAAATGTCAGTTCTTTGTGCCGGTCAAGCACATCGTACACCCGGTCGTAGAATTCCTGGCCCAGTTCGAGCCTCTGTTGAGGCGTGGTCAGATTAACGGTTCGCCCAGTGTTGTTGAACATCAGAATATTCACATCACGGCATATCACTAATTCCTTCAGTGCATGAATCAGAAACTCAGAGATCTGATCCAGTCTTGAAAACGCCGCGATTTTCCGAGAAATCGAAAAAGAGGTGGCAAGCTGTTTCTGGGTTCGTTCCAGTTCCTGGTTTTTCAGCTCAAGCAGGCTGTTATTGTCTTTCAGCCGTTTTGTATGGTCTTTCAGGCGCATCAGCATGGAATTGAAAGCAGCGGTAAGCATGGTGACCTCATGCCTTCCTTTGACAGCAATCTGAATATCCAGATTGCCTTCATCGATCTGTTCGGCATATTTTGTCAACTGACCCAAGGGGCGTATCAGCCGGCCGATCACCCACTGGCTGACCACCAGAGATAAGACCAGAATACACAGGGTAATGGCGCTCATCTGCATCCAGAGCTGGCGAACCTGCAGGCGGTAGGGCGTTTCGGAAAACCCCATTCTCAGGGTGCCGGCTTTGCCGCCAAATATCGGATAGGCAACGTCGATATAGCGATCACCTTTCTCGGAAACGATTTTTTCAATATGATGGGTTCCGTTAATATCAATGGCATTGGCCTGGATCAGTTGAAGCGGAACGCCGTCCGCAAAGGTGTGCGTCAGCATCACGCCATCCAGGACGACAAACAGGTAGGCTACAGACGGATCACTTGTGATTTGGGCGTCCAGTATCTTCTGCAAGGCCACCAGTTCATTGACGAGAATTCTATCGGCGGCTTCCAGGGAGAGATTGTGCGCGATATTTTCAGCCCGGACAACAGCGACTTCCATCAGACTGACGCTGTAACGGTGCGCCACAAGTTGAGAAATGGTTATGCCCGGAACAATCACCAGCAGCGCCACTGCCAGAAGGAGTATGTTTTTAAGATTTGTTGTGAACATCGCCAATATCTTTGTTCTGATAAAACAGGTCAAACATCTCTTTTACCGGCACATACCACTCGGCCCTGGGTGTTTCGAACCGGTCGATTAACAAACCTGAAAGAATGCGAAGACCTTCCGGATCTTTATGCATGGTCAACACAATATCGACAAGGGCTGATTTGAGCTTCGGGTCCAGAGCCTTCGAAACCACAAGGGGCGGGCTCCCAAAAGGCTCGGATTTTTTGATTACACGTGTTTTTCCGGAATAAAAGGCGTTGTGTTGCTGGTAATACTCCCACACGTGGCTATCAACTGCCGCTCCGTTCACCAGCTTTTTGGCAACCGCCATAATGGCGTTATCGTGACTGTAACTATAGGTGATCGACCGAAAAAAAGATTCCGGCTTTACGTTCATCTGTTTAAGCCAGTAACGCGGAACAAGCGCGCCGGTGTTGGAATCCGGATCGGTAAACGCGAAATCGTGGCCTTTGAGGTCTTCAAGCGAGTGAAAGGGACTGTCCTGGTGAACGATTAAATAGGACTGATAAAACGGTTTGCCCCGAATGATGGGTGTGGCGATAGCCTCGAATCCGAATTTTTCGCTGCCGGAAACAAACGGACCGGTGCATATGAACGCAAGGTCAATGTCTCCCCGGCTTAATAAATCGCTTACCTCCCCATAGGTTTTCCGTTGGATCAACACGACATCATGATCCATTTTTACGCCAAGATAATCGATGAGTTCCCGGTAATAGATAAACGTCTCTTTGGGAGAAATCATCGCGGCCACGGCGACCCGAAGGGTTTGGCGACCGGAATTGACGTCTTTGGGCCGCGAAATGTCTGTTTTTTGCGTAAAGTCGATCTGTTTGTAGTCGGCGTCCTGGCTGCAGGCCGTGAATGAAACAAGCATCCAGAAGGCGATCAGCAGCGTGATCAATCGATGATTGCTTTGCAGTGGAAATGCTGGATTCATTATGCTTTTCATACCCCCTGGAAATAGCGCCGCTGAAACCAGAACGCCACATTCACCAGAGCGATCATGACCGGCACTTCCACCAGCGGGCCGATGACCGCGGCAAAGGCTGCTCCGGAATTCAGGCCGAAAACCGAAATCGCCACAGCAATGGCCAGCTCGAAGTTGTTGCTGGCAGCCGTAAAGGCCAGGGTTGTGGTCTTGCTGTAGATCGGCCCCGACCTTTTTCCCCATATAGAACGACACCAGAAACATGATCACAAAATAGACCAGGAGCGGAATGGCGATGCGAACCACATCCATGGGAATCTGGACGATCAGGTTTCCTTTCAGGCTGAACATGACCACAATGGTAAAAAGAAGGGCGATCAGGGTCAGCGGACTGATCTTGGGAACGACCACTTCGTGGTAGCGCTTCAGCCCCATGCGTTTGACGCCGATCAACCGGGTCAGGGCACCGGCGATGGCCGGAATGCCCAGATAAATGAATACGCTTTTGGCGATCTGACCGATACTGACATCAACCGCCGTTCCCTGAAGTCCGAAAAGAGGCGGCAACACCGTGATGAACACCCAGGCGTAGAGGCTGTAAAAAAGAACCTGAAACACGCTGTTGAAGGCGACCAGGCCGGCGGCGTATTCCGTATCCCCTTTTGCCAGTTCATTCCAGACAATGACCATGGCGATACACCGGGCCAGACCGATCATGATAAGCCCCGCCATGTATTCGGGATATCCGCGAAGAAAAACAATGGCAATGGCAAACATCAGTATCGGCCCGATGACCCAGTTCTGAACCAGGGAAAGCCCCAGAATCCGTTTGTTGCGAAACACGTCCCCCATTTCCTCGTACCGGACCTTGGCAAACGGCGGATACATCATCAGGATGAGGCCTGCGGCAATGGGAATGTTGGTGGTTCCGATCGAAAACAGGTTAACAAAATCTCTCGACGCCCGGAATGAAATATCCGGCGCCGATGCCTGCGGCCATGGCCAGAAATATCCACAGGGTCAGATACCGGTCCAGAAATGACAGGCCGCTGCTGACTTTTGGGCTGGATGTTTCAGACATAACTAATGCCTCCTGTAACTAAACCATCCTCATCAATCAAGATGCAGCACCACGGAAAAACAGTTGAATAAGACCCAGATGGACTCTTCTTTCTGAAGCCCGAGGCGTTCGCCGCTTTCCCGGGTAATGACAGAACACAGCTCCGTCCCGTCCTCAAGGCGAACCGCGTATTCAGTCATTATCTTACCTTCCGTGATTCTGGAGATGGTGCCTTGAAACCGGTTTTCAGCCGTACAGTCCGGCTCAGCGTTGCCTTTTTTTAAAATCACCCAGGGTGCTTTGACTTCAGCGGTGATCATGTCAATTTTTGACTGAATATCCCTATGTTGAATCGCACGGATCTTACCGAAAAAATGTTGCGCGCGCTCGTAGAATTTACGGCGGACATGCCCTGGATCAACCTGAAAACAATTGCTTGATGATGGCTTCAACAAGGAATCTCCCAGGGCAGCCGAGAGCTCATTGAAAAGGGTTTCAGATATCTGGACTTCGCGTATTTTTCGACCTTTCTCAGCTCCGGTTTTTCCACCCATTCGCGATATGATTGTTCCAGTTGGTTCAATTGCGGCGTATTTAGGCAATTGGTCTGATTTTTCGCAGAGATATTGATTTCTTGGCCGGGTCGATTCTTTATTGAAGACGGCATGGTGGTCACCTGTTGCAGTTGATATTCAGTTTTTTGATTTCTCCTTTGATCATTCCATCGCATCATTTTCAGAACGCCCTCATTTTTAGCACATCCGATGGTTTTTGCAAAGCACCCAAAATTTTCTTGACGGCTCATATATTTTATTGATAATTGTAAGCACGATAAATTATACAATCGTGTCAATAGTTCGACGGCAACTTTCCCAAAGGAGGTCCTGTCATGTTTTTTCAAACTGCCGGAATTGAAGTCTCCATCTGGATTCCCCCCTTGGTCGCATTTTGTATTTCGTTTTTTACATCCATGGGAGGCGTGTCGGGAGCCTTCCTGCTGCTTCCATTTCAAATGTCATTTCTTGGGTATGTCAATCCCTCTGTCAGTGCTACCAACCAATTGTTCAACATTGTAGCAATCCCCAGCGGCGTCTATCGTTACTGGCGGGAAGGCCGAATGGTCTGGCCCCTGACCTGGGTGGTTGTGATCGGCACCCTGCCGGGTGTTCTCATCGGCGCCATCGTTCGCGTGGCCTATCTTCCGGATGCCAGAAATTTCAAGGTTTTTGCCGCAGCCGTGCTGCTTTATATCGGAATCCGGATGGTTCTGGACCTGATGAAGAAAAACGCGGGTACCAATGACAAAGCCGCCGCTGAAAAACGATTTCAAGAGCTCGTGAGCAATTACCGTAAAAAAAGTGATCCTTTAAACTCTGGAAATCCGAATGTCCTTTCGCCCATTACCGGTATCCATTTCAATTTCAGGAGGCTGGGGTACACATTTTATGGCGAGTCGTTTGATGTGTCTTTCTGGGGCATATTCTCCCTCAGTTTTATTGTGGGGATTGTAGGAGGCATCTACGGCATTGGCGGCGGCGCCATTATCGCTCCGTTTTTTGTCACTTTTTTTGGGCTACCGGTTTATACCATTGCCGGCGCCGCGCTGATGGGGACATTCATCACATCAGTTGCCGGAGTCACTTTTTACCAGGCCATCGCTCCATTTTATCCGCATCTCTCTGTAGCGCCGGACTGGCTGCTCGGCATTCTGTTCGGCCTGGGCGGAATGGCCGGCATGTATCTGGGGGCGCGCTGCCAGAAATTTATTCCAGCCCGCGCCATCAAATGGATGCTTGCGAGCATCATTATTTTTACCGGAATAAAATACGGCCTTGCTTTTTTTGGAATGTGATGCAACCGAAAAAATTAGTACTTACAAAACAAGTATCGAAACAGCCGTTCCGGCAAGCACCACCCACAGGATATCCAGTTTCAAAATCAGAGCGGCAAAAGCCGCGCCTGCAAGCGCCATGCGGGGCAAATCCCAGTGGACGTTAAAGGCAAAGCGTATGGTGACCGTGAAAAGAAGCCCGACAAAAGAACAGAGAATACCGTCGATGGCCCTGGCAAACCATGAGGAGGCGCGAAGCCTGTCAAAATAGGGAGCAATACCGACCAGAATCAGGAAAGAAGGCAGAAAGATGGCCGCGGTTGCTACGATCGCACCGGACAGGCCATGCACCAGGTATCCGACAAAGGTTGCCGTGATCACGATGGGGCCGGGAGTGAATTGCCCAAGGACGATACCGTTTAGAAACGTGGGTCCGTCCATCCAGGAGCGGACCTCGACGATTTCATGGAACATGAGGGGAACCGAGGCAAACCCGCCGCCAAAGGCAATAAGATCGATCCTGGACATGAGCACGGCAAGCTGGAAAAGATCTTTTTGAAAGAAATACAGCAGGGAAAGGCTCCCGGCGGCCCCCAGCAAAAAGAAACACAGGGGCCGTGTTGTGGTTGACATCCTGATCTCATGTCCGGCCCGAAGGGCGGGCTTCTGTCCGCTGTTCAGCAGCATTCCCAATAAAGCCGCCAGAAGAATGATGAGCATCGGATTTGCCATGAGCCAGAACAGCCCTGCTGCTATGCCGGAAACCAGCACGTTCTGCCGGCTCTTGAGGGATGTTTTTCCAAAAGATACGGCGGCATTGGCCACAACAGCCACAATGACGGCCTGAAGACCGCTGAAAAGCGAAACAGCGGCGGGCAGCGCGTGCGTGACCGAGTAAAGAACCGAAAGCGCCATCATCAGGAAGAACGCCGGAAGGCCAAATCCGATATAGCTTGCCATTGCCCCGGGCACCCCCCGGGTCTTCAGCCCGATGTAGGCGGCCATCTGCATGACGGTAGCTCCGGGAATAACCTGGCAGAGGGCAACACCATCCTGGAAAGATTCCGCGTCGAGCCATTGATTCTGCGTAACGGCCTTCCTGCGGATATAGGCGATCATGGCCGGGCCGCCGAAAGCAGTGATGCCCAGTCTCAGGAACGATCCGAACAAAATGCCCAAAGAGGGTGCATGACAGGCATCTATAATTTGGTCGTTTTGCATTCTGGTAAGTCATTCCTGAAATTGTGCTTTAATCACAAAGAGAATTCCCTCTTGGCAGTTTTTCCTCGCATGCGTGTCTGAAAAGAATAACGCAATATCCCCATCGCCGTTATTTGCCTAATTGGCCTTTATCGGGTTCAAGCATCCGGAATTGACTTTCAGAAGGCTTGCATGGATCATCCCAACTTTTGGTGTCAAGAGCGGGTTCTTTCTTTTAAATCATCAGCTACATTAATCATAGAGTATTATCAATTTAAATCCGCATCCATCCCTTTTTCGGGCGCATCTGCCGGGTTGCACGAATCTGAACCCAGGCGAACACGGGTTGCTGATTGTCCGTTCAAAATACGATGCTTTGGCCAGCAACGACCATACCGGTTTTGAACACAGATAGGGGATATGGCAACCTTACGCTTCCGGAAGATACGGCAGCGCTGGCCCTACCTTTCTGGGAACAGATGCTCCGGATTCGGTTGCTTAAATAAATTCTTGACATTTTTAATTGTATTGATAAAATTACAATAAATAAATTTAATTCATTAACTATTCAACAAAACACTCCTGTCCGGATATCGCACAGGAAGCTGCTTCCAAGTCATCCGTCACTCGCTCTCAAATGTTCCAGGCACCGAAAACACCATAAGTTCAATTGATTCAAACCGTCCGTTTTTTCCTTTGGGTGTTTTCTCATGTCGGAACAGTTCCCATTTTGCGGTAGCGGTGCGCAGGGTGAAACATCCGGATAGACACGTTACAAAGGAGGTCCAAATGAAGCGTAAATGCCTGGCGATCCTGATCATGTGTTTCATGGCCTTGCTTCTGACTGCCTGTGGCAGCGAGCAGGTGGCCGACCTCAAGGCGTTGAAAGCCATGCCGAAGGCCTTTGTGGGTTCCGAGACCTGCAAGATGTGTCACCTTGAGCACTTCGATTCCTGGATGATGACACTTCACAGCCGCATGACTCAGGATGCTCAGAAAAACAAGGATGTGCTCATCACGGATCTTGATGAAAAGAAGATTCGCGAAGACCTGGCGAAAATCGCCACACTGAAGGTCCCGGCCGATCAAATCTACATTCCCAAGGTCGAAGAAGTCAAGTACACCATCGGCAGCCAGTGGAAGCAGCGTTTTATTGTAGAAAAGAACGGAACACTTTATATATCGCCGATTCAGTATTTTGCGGATACGGATCGCTGGGTGAACTACAACGAAGCCACCTGGGACAAAAACCCGTGGCTTTTGAAGTGCGGCGGCTGTCACGCCACCGGCGTCGATCTTGAAAAACAGACTTTTGTCGAACCCGCCGTCGGCTGCGAGGCCTGTCACGGCAAAGGGTCCTGGCATGCAGCGCTTCCCAAGACGGCTGTTTTTGAAAAACGCCAGACCATTGTCAATCCAGCCAAGCTCACCTCCGGCGTGGCGGTGCAGATCTGCGGCGCCTGTCACAACCGGGGCAAATCGACAAAGCACAAGGACGCTGAGTGGGCGGTGGGTTATGAACCCGGAAAAGCCCTGGAAGTCTATTTCAAGTCCGTTCCTCCCGGAGACTCCGCATCGCTACGGCAATGCGTTTTCAAAGGCGCATCACCAGCAATACATCGACTGGAAACAGTCCAAACACTTTGCAGAAGGTGTGACCTGCGTGTCCTGTCATTTCGTCCACCAGATCGGGGTCCCGCCCACCCGGACCCAGACCCAGGCGGCAGGCTCCAAGCAGTGTTTCGAGTGCCATATTCAGGTCAACCAGAACATGGCCCACTCCATTCACTCCTTTGCCAACTGCGTGGGCTGCCACATGCCGCGGATTGTTACCAGCGCAGAATCCGGAGATCTCCACAGCCACGTGTTTGTCGCCCTCTTGCCGTCGGAAACGATCAAGGACAAGGCTATTCCCAACTCCTGCCAGACCTGCCACAAACATAAGAATCAGGATCTGAATGAACTGCAGGCGGAGTGGGAGGCCCTGTCGAAGATTCCGAAACCGATAGGCAAGCCCATTGAGCCGATCAGCTACAAAAGCGCCAATAAGGCCAAATAGCCGGACAGGAGGCCGATATGATAAGGACATCCGCTGTCCTGAAGATCGTCATCCTGGCTGTGGCCGTGGCGGCCGGAGCAATCCTGCTCCTGCCGCCCGCGGCATTCTCCCAGGAAGAGGTGGCGTCCGCCATCCGGCGATACAAAGATAAAGAAGCCAGCACGGGCTATTACGAGGAGTTCGAAGTCCGCCCCAGGCGCGGGCGCCCCTTGATTACGGTTCCCGGGGTGCAGGTCGGGGTTTTTCCCTACAGTCCGACTTCGGCCAAGGTGAGAATCCGGACGCGATTGTCCGATTCCCATTCGGGGATTGCATTTTACAATAGCAAGCGTTGCGTGGACTGTCATCCCGCTCAAGCCAAGGACATCCACACGGTTCGCGCCAACCTGACCTGCCGTCAGTGCCACGGCGGAGAACCGATTGCCAGTAACGCGTACTACAACTCACCCATGAACCCGATCCGCAAACATGCGTATGTGTGCGCCAAATGCCATGAAGGCGCATCCGCATCCTTTGCCAGTTATGTCGTCCATGCTCCGAATCCTTCCCTTACCGCAACAAAAAAATCATTTCCTGTCCTGTTTTATGCGTTTTGGATCATGATCGCAATTGCGGCAGGGACTTTTATCGTCTTTTTACCTCATTCAATATTGTGGGGCATCAGAGAACTCTTTGACAGGAAAGGAGGAACCGGATCATGAATGCGGCTGCCAAAAACCGAATCAGGCGGTTCACTCCTGTTCAGCGATTGTTCCACTTCCTGCTGATTGTATGTTTTCTCTTTCAGGGTGCATCAGGTCTCAGCCGGATGTATATCGAAACCGCGTGGGGAAAACGGCTGTCTTCTCTTTTCGGCGGATACGAATCTGCGCTGACGCTCCACAAATATATCGGTATTTTTATGATGATCGGATTATTGATTCATGTCCTGTATCTTGTGTCTAATCTGAATCGTAAAAACGTGTCAGGACCCGATTCTCTGCTTCCGCAATTTCGGGATGTTAAGGATTTTTTTCACCATACCGGCTGGATGTTAGGCCTTGCCGGCATGCCGAAATTCGAAAAGTGGGGATACTGGGAGAAGTTTGACTACTGGGCGGTTTTCTGGGGAATGGCGATCATCGGCGGAACAGGCTTGCTGCTGGCATTTCCGATTGAATCAAGCCGGATTATGCCGGGATGGGGATTGAACGTCGCATTCTGGGTACATCGGATAGAAGCGATTCTTGCAATGGCGCATGTGTTCATCATTCACTTTTTTATTGCGCATTTCAGGCCGCATAATTTTCCGATGGACCGGACAATGTTTGAAGGAAGCGTGGATCCCGAAGGCATTCGACATGAAAAGCCTTTATGGATTGCGCGTCTGGAAAGCGAAGGTAAGTTGCAGGAACATCTGGTTCCCGAAGCAGGAACAGGCATCAGGGTTTTGAGCTATGTTTTCGGTTATTCCGCTGTTGGGATCGGTGTGTATTTACTGATCGGGGGATGGCCAATTTTGGAAAAATAACATGGTGAGTCTCTAATTTGTTCCTGAAAGCTTTCAGCCCTCTGTCTTCGGTTGTAAAACCGGCGTTATCTCGTC
This sequence comes from uncultured delta proteobacterium, assembly GCA_963704205.1. Taxonomy (GTDB): domain Bacteria; phylum Desulfobacterota; class Desulfobacteria; order Desulfobacterales; family Desulfatirhabdiaceae; genus RAAP-1. Next base: position 121,586 of record CAVPHN010000011.1, on the reverse strand, counting down.
GATATAACCCGCCGACGATTTTCTGGCGCAGGCGTCGCATATCGGCCGGATGCCGGCAAACTGAATGACGGATCGGGTTTTGTTCCGGATATACTCCAGGTATCTGGCAGGTCCCATGACCGCTCCGCAGCTGACGCAGCTTGTCAATTTCTGGCGGTTTAATATGGTTCCGCAAAGGGAGAGGATTCTTTCTCCTTTGCGGTCTTCGATTTTCATGGCCTGGGTTGGGCAGTTGGCGGCGCAGGCCCCGCAGAGAATACAGCGCTCCTCGGTGATTCTGAAATCCGTTGGACCCGGATGGTCGAAATCGATATAGCCCATTTTCAGGGCCTCGATTCCCATTTTGTCCCGGCAGATCTCCACGCAGCGCCCGCAGCGCAGGCAGACATCGCAGCGCAGGCACCTTCTGGCTTCTTCACGGACCATGTTTTCCGAATACCCGAGTTCAACCTGCTGAAACGTGGTTCGCCTTCGGTCAATGGCCAGCAAAGGCATGTGGGGCCGTTTTAAAACCATTTTGGTGCTGGCCGGAACTTCCAGCCATTCGATTCTTCCTCTTCTGACCGGAACCGGCGGCATTTTGGGCTGAGGAATGCCCGATAAATACCGGTCAATGGCGTCGGCTGCCCGTTTGCCGCCGCCGATGGCCTCGATGATGGTTGCAGGGCCTGTCACCGCATCACCGGCCGCAAAGACGCCGGGTATGGCGGTTTCCATGCTGACCTTGCTGGCATCCAGGGTATTTCTTCGGGTCCATTGCAGCTCGGGAAGCGATGCCAGACAGTCCTGGTCCACCTGCTGACCGATGGCGGAAATTACGGCATCGGTTTCGATCAGGTAATCGCTGCCTTCAACCGGAACCGGATATTTCCGGCTGCTGCCTTCCTGGCTGACCATCTCTGCCCGGATGCAGCGAAGCGCCGTCACCTTGTTATTTTCCCCAAGAATCTCGGCAGGTATGGTCAGAAATGCGATGTGGATTCCCTCTTCTTCCGCCTGCTCCACTTCCTCGATATCGGCCGGCATTTCGGCACGGGTCCGGCGATAGGCAAGGGTCACCTGATCGCACCCCAGCCTCAGGCAGGTTCTGGCCGCATCGATGGCCACGTTCCCGCCGCCGATGACAACCACTCTTTTGCCGGGAATTTTCCGCTCGCCCAGAGCCACCCGGCGCAGTACGTCAATGGCCTGAAGGACCTGGGGATAGTTCTTTTCTCCGGGGATATTCAACTGAAAGGATTTATGGGCGCCTATGGCAAAAAAGAAGGCCTCGGCGCCTTCGGCTTTTAATTCTTCGAAAGAGACATCTTTTCCGAATTCGGTGCTGAACCGAAATTCAACGCCAAGTTCCTCCAGCATGGCCACTTCCCGGTCGATCACCTCGCGGGGCAGCCGGTATCGGGGAATGCCGATCATCATCATGCCGCCTGCCACGGGCAGGGCTTCGATGACGGTAACGCCGTATCCCCTGAGGGCCAGATAATAGGCGGCGCTCATGCCTCCGGGACCCGCGCCGATGATGCAGACCTTCTGACCCTTGTCCGGGTCCTTGTCCGGATTCTGGTAAAGTCTCTCGGACATGGCCCTTTCGGCGGCAAAAGCCTTTAAAAATTTAATGGAAATCGGCTCGTCGATCCGGCCCCGCACGCACATGAATTCGCAGGGCCGGGTGCAGACCAGGCCGCACACCCAGGGAAAAGGATTGTCCTTGCGGATGACATCGATGGCCTCGGCATCCCGGCCCATGCCGATCAGGGTAACGTAGGTAGGGATGTCGAGTCCGGCCGGACAGGTCATCTGGCAGGGCGCGGGCGCCAGCTTCACGCAGTCTCCCGTGGCGCAGTTATGGGTTTCCACATGGCTGACAAACACCTCGTGGTGCTCGCTCAGGGTTCTGCTGATCAAGGCGCTTATTGTTTTGCAGATTCCATCCGGGCCTTCGTCCCCCAGTTCGTTGACCAGAATTTTCAGGGAAGGCAGGTGCTCCTTTCCGGCCCTGCCCCAGGCAATATCCTGCATCAGAGCCAGAATATCCTCGGTCCTTCGCCGGCTTTTGGGATATTTCAGGGTTCCGGAATGAACGATTTGATCCAGTTCGGCAATGACGGCATTCACGGGACAACCGTTATCAGGCATTTTCCCTCGCATTATTCCATTGCAGCGACAATCGCCGCATGACGTTCCCGCCGGACCTGTCCCATGGCTTCCGCGGGTCCGAAATCCAGGCAATGCGTTGTGCATACCGTAACGCAGGCCGGCTTGAGCCCTTTATCGACGCGGTCCATGCAGTAATCGCACTTGACGACCTTGCCGATTTCCGGGTTCCATTGCGGTGCGCCCCACGGACAGGCCGTGATACAGGTTTTGCAACCCACGCACAGGGAATGATCCACAAAAACAATGCCGTCCTTGGCCCGCTTCTGCATGGCACCTGTCGGACAGGCCGCCACGCACCAGGGATTTTCGCAGTGAAAACAGGGCATGAAGACATAAGAAGCCCTGGGTAGGCCCCCGACAAATCTGGGGCCGATGGTCATGATCTGACAGAGTTTGGGGCCGGCCGGCAGCCCTTTGTTGCTTTTACACTGTATCTCGCAGCTATGGCAGCCGATGCATTTCTTTTTATCCTGAAACAAGTAATATTTGCTCATTATCCTTCTCCCAAGCCTTATTCCTATCAGGCGGCTTTGACCGTAACAAATGTGTCATGAAGTGCCGGGCTTCCGCCGACCCTGTCGGAAATATTTTCCTGAATCACGCTGTCCGAAAGCCCCTTATTATAGCATCGGGTGCCCAGCTTGGCTTCATGGCCGAACCCATGAATCATGAATACGGCTTCCGGATGAATGAGGTCCGTAACAAAGGCTTTGATTTTTCCGGACCCGCAGGCGGATGTGACTTCCACCGTGTCATTGGAGCGGATCCCCAGAGCCGCGGCTTTTCCGGAATTGATCCAGAGCAGGTTTTCAGGAAAAAGCTCGCTGAGGTAAAGATTGTTCTGGGTGGACACATGGGTATGAAGGGCAGTTCTTCCCACAACCAGCCGGAAGGTATTTCCCTCTTTTTCGGGTACGGGTTCATAATCCGGAAAAGAGGAAAAACCCGCATTCTCCAGAAGCGATGACTTGAGTTCAATCTTTCCGGACGGGGTCTTAATCTGGATACCCTCTTTGCGATCCCAGAAAATCTGATCCTTGCCATAGGCCACAAAGCCCTTGGCCTCGAAATCCTCAAGGGTAAATCCCGTGGGCTCCAGTTGCCAGCGGACCAGCTCTTCCATGCTGGCGTAAGGGAAATAAGCGCCGATTCCGATGCGTTCTCCAAGCTGCTTGATGATCATGGCGGCATCGCGGGTGTCGTGCCGGGGGGGGACGGCCTGGCGCCTTAAAAACATCTGGGGTTTGAGGCCATTGGCCTGCTGAACGCAGTCCGTTCTCTCCAGATAAACGGATTCCGGCAGAATCACATCCGCATACCAGGCAATGTCACTGTAATGAATGTCGATGGCGACAATCAGATCCAGCTTGTTTAATGCCTTTTTCATTTGATTCGTGTCGGGAATGGATTTGAGGGGATCGAACCGGTTGGCGATCAATGCCTTGATCGGATACGGGTCTTCGTTTAAAATGGCAGGCGCCAGCATCTGGGGAACCCCGTGATCCGGGTCCGGAAGGGGGAATTCCGCAGTCCCGACCTTGTCGAACCGTGGCACTGAAATTTTCTCAAATTTCTGCTCGGTTAATTTTTGAGCAGGTTTTTTCCCGAGAGCGCCGGGGCCTTTTTTGAAAAACACGCCGCCTTTGGTTTCAATGCTGCCCATCAAGGCGTTTAAAATCAGAATGGATCGGCGCAGGTAAATTTCATTGGCATGATGGGCGCCGCGATATCCGAAATGAAAGAGAACCGATGGCTTGTCCTTGCTGACTTCCCTGGCCAGCGCAACGATTTCCGATGCCGGAATGCCGGTTTCCTTCTCCGCCCACTCCGGTGTAAAGGAGCGGACAAAATTCTGAAGCTCGGATACGCCGGAGACCCACCGGTCCACAAAGGCCGCGTCGTAGAGGCGTTCGGCCAGTATGACATGAATCAGGGCGTAATTTAAAGCCAGATCCGTTCCCGGCCGGATCATCCAGTACCGGTGCGCCTTGGTGGCTGTCACCGACACCCGCGGGTCGATATAGGTAAGCTTGGCGCCGGCAGACAGGGCATCCATCAGGTTGTTGACTTCCTTGACGGAAATGGCTTCAAACATGTTTCGACCATAGAGAACGATATGCTTGCTGCCCTTTAAATCCATCCCCATCTGGGCGTCGGTATAACCAAAAAGGCTGCGGCAGGCGGTGTTGACCGATCCCTTGCAAAGCGCGTCGTGGGTAAAGTGATTGGGAGAGCCGATGGCCTTCATGAAGGTCTTGCTGACATGGGTGGAAAGGTTGGTGCGTTCCCCGAACACCACGCTTTGCGGGCCGTGGGTATTGATAGCCTGCTTCAGTTTATCGGCTGCATAGTCCAGGGCCTCGTCCCAGGTGGCTTTTCGCCATTTTCCCTCACCCCGCTCGCCGGTGCGAATCATGGGGGATTGAACCCTTTCCTTATCATACAAAAGGGATATCCCCGCAGACCCCCGCGGGCAAAGGCTCCCTTCCATGCCGGGCACATGGGGATTTCCCTCGATCCATTTCACCTGTCCGGATTCGACCAGTACTTTGATCGGACAGCGAATGGAACACATAAAGCACAGACTGTATATTTCTTTCTCCATAGTAGACTCCAAATTACGAAATGGGGGGGAAGTCCTTGTTAAGGATATTTCCCCCGCCTTTCTTTATACTTTCAGAAAACTGTTTCTGGAAGTCTATATCCAACTTCCGGTGTGATGACAAGTAAAAGGCGGGGAGCTATCCCCGCCTTTTTGATCCGGCCGGAAATGTTAATACACTCCCAGAAGATTCATCCCAAGAAGCAGCAAGCCGACAACCGCAACGCGTTTTACCATTAACGGGCTGATGCGTTTGGCGATCTGGGGGGCGATGTATCCGCCGAGAATGGCCGCCGGAAACATGATCAGAAAAAACGTCATGTCAAAGTTTCCGAACTGATAGTGCCGCATGGTGCCCATCAGGGTGTTGAAGAAAATGGCGGTCAGCGAACTGCCCACCACCAGATACATGGGAAGTCCAAGGCCCACCGTCATCAGGGGAACCATAAAGGGGCCTCCGCCGAAACCGAACATGGATGAAACGATTGCCAGCAAAAACGCGCCGATACATCCAAAAATGATGTTTACTTTAAATTCCTGTCCCCAAAATTCAACGATCATGATTTTTACTCCTTATATCTATATGCGGGAAGATGACCGCATGTGATTAAATAAAATGCGAAAAGGCATCCTTATTTGGCTTTTGCCGCAGCTTCCGCCCGTTTCTTGAATTCCGACATGATGGCCTGTTCCTTCTTGTTCTTGTTCATAGTAGCCAGGCGTGGTCTGCCAGAACATCAGGGCGGCCAGAACCAGAAGAATCCACCCGAAAACGAATTTATACTGATCCAGGGTGATCAACTCGGTCAGCTTGGGGCCGATAAAGCCGCCGGCCAGCATCGCAAGCCCATGGTGATGCCCAGCTTCCAGCTGATGAACTTGATCTTGGAATAATTGTAGATGCCGCTGCCCTGGGAAAAGAGCACCGTGGGCATGACGGTTCCGGCAACAACGGTATGCGGCAGGGGCCACAGGGAGACCAGAAGGGGGTTTAACAGAAATCCGCCGCCTGCGCCCATGAGAACGCCGAATATGCCGATGGCCAGTGTCAGCAGAAACGGCCAGACCAGGTTCAGGCTGGTGCCGGCATTTGCCAGATACAGCATGGGAAAGGCGATATTGTTTTCAACGACAGCAGGCTGGCTGCGAATCGTTTTATCCGCGTAAGCCACGATGGTATATTTTCCCGGTGAAGCGCCTTTGGGGATTTCGACCTTGGCGGTAAAGGACCCGTCCGCAGCCTGATCAACGGACGGAATGATCAGCCTGCCGATACTCCGGAAGCGGGCTTTGGTCAGCTGCATGGCCCGTCTGCGGGTTTCTTTCTCGTCCAGATTTGCAAGCTTTTCGCCCCTTGAGCCGATGATGCCGGCCAGAATTGTGGACTGATAGGCATCGATTTCAATTTTTGCCGGTTTTGTATAAGCCATATCCGCGCCCATTTCTTTCAGCGCATCGGAGTAGCTCCAGCCGCTTCCCTGGGCTTTAAAGGCTTCAACCACTTCTTTTTTGTCCTTGGGCACATAAATCTTGTAGTTGGCAGGCAGGGAATGAGTGAGATATAATTTATACGGTCTTTTTCCGTCTTTGTCAGGCCTGGAATCAAAAAAAGAAGACTTGACCTGTTTTTCGGACCAGACTTCCAGATAAGTGGGTTTGCCGGGAACGCCCTGGCCTTTTACCGATATAGCGCCGCCGTTATCCACAGAGGTTTTGTCGATGGAAAAGGTAACCGTGGGCGGGGGCGGGGCGACAGCAGGGGCAGCAGGCGCTGCCTCGGCTACGGGTGCGGCAGGCGCGGAGGTGGCCGCTGCCGGAGCGCTCTGAGCGGCCGGGTTCTGAGCCTCTCCGGGCTGGATATAATAAGACCCCATTGCCAGGAGAAACAATAGCATGATGATGATATTTCTTTTAGTAAACATATTTTTCCCTTTATTGTGAATGATGGTGGTTGTCGTTTGATTGGAAGCCCTTTGTTGTGAATATTACAAGAAAAGGACTCCATCGCATGTAGTTCAGAGCTTCGGTCCTGAAACCTGTGTCAGAAGCAAAGCTCTGAACTACAGATCCTACAGCAAAAAATGAGTCACCTCCTTTTCGTATTTGAGCACATCGCGACGACCCGTTTTTCGAGTTCATCAATTGCAATCGGTCGTGAAAAAAAAACCTCGGCTCCCAGCTTTCGAAGGGCTTGAACATGGTCTGATGCGGGAGAGTCCGTTGTTGTCATAAAGACATTCATGCGGGGATTGAGGGATTTAAGGGTTTTCAGCACGCTGACAGCGGCTATTTCTTCTCTGGAATCTAAAATGGCCAGATCCGGTTTATGCTTCTCAGCCCATTGAACGGCTTCATACAACACTGTAAACACTTCTGCCGTATGACTCTGGATTTCCAGAACCCGTTTTGCCAGCAAACAGGAATCATGCTCATCCCCCCAGATCAGAATACTTGCCATGCAGCGAATTTCTCCCCGATACCCCTCAGGCAATCGGCTGTTTGGGGCGGGGACCATCCCCGCCCGCTTCAACAGATGGTATCAAATGCCGATGCCGATTTAATACTAAAGCAAGCTGCGTGCCAAATAGATATTTTGACGCTGTTTTCATAGGTAATTGCAAATTATTCAGTCAGTTAGCAATTAAGATTGAAGGCAGATGGCTGAAGGCTGAAGGAGAGAATAATATCGCAAGGCAGGCGTCCAGTTCAGGACGTGTCAGGCGTCGATACGGTTAGCGCAGGGTGGTCGAGCGAAAGCCTGAGTCCATAACTATTTAAATAAACAGGATTTCGGCTTTCTCCGGAATGACGGAAGGCGTCGATTCCTGTCGTTTGCGAAGCCATAAACCTTGAGTGCAATATGAATCTTGCAGTGCAAGGTAAATATTGCAGATGAAAAAGACGTCAGGAGGAGTTATGATCGTTTGGCCGGACGCCATATTTTTTCATGATCTGCTGTAAAGACTGGCGCTCGAGTCCGCACTTCAGTGCGGCGTGGGTGACGTTTCCATCCGCCTGCTCCAGTAGATGATGAAGATAGGCAACGGTAAACTGCTCCAGAACCTGATGTTTTGCCTGGTGATAGGGAAGTGAAAACAACTGGTTTTCGTGAAAGCAGGGCGCCGGGTCCACATGATGCCATCCGGCATCCTCCGGTTGAATCGTTTCTCCTGAAGACAATACCACGGCGCGCTGGATCAGGTTGGCCAGTTCCCGGACATTTCCCTCCCATCGGTGTTCCACCAGGCGGCGCATGAATTCGGGAGAAGCCTGCTTTTGGGGGTTTGTTGAACTCTGCGGCAAAGCGGCCGAGAAAGTGTTGGGTCAGCGGGGGGATGTCTTCCCGCCGTTCACGAAGCGGAGGCATGTGCAGGTTGACAACATTCAGGCGGTAATAGAGATCTTCCCGGAACTCCCGGGCCGCAAGCCTGGCTTTGAGGTCCTGATTGGTGGAAGCAATCAGCCGGACATTCACCTGAACGGTTTTGGTCTGGCCCAGTGGCTTGATGTGCTTGTCTTCCAAAACCTGGAGGAGCTTGGTTTGGACCGAAAGCGGAATGTCGCCGATTTCATCCAGGCAGATGGTTCCGCCTTCTGCTTCTTCAAACAGGCCTTTCTTATCCTGAGTGGCATGGGTGAAAGCGCCTTTTTTATAACCGAAGAGCTCGCTTTCCAGAATATTTTCCGGTACCGTCGGACAGTTGACATGAACATAGGGAAGGGAGGCTCTTGCACTCAGCGCGTGAATGGCCCGGGCCGCAAGATTCTTGCCGGTACCGGACTCGCCGGTGATCAGAACCGTGACATCGGTTCTGCTGACCATTTGAATGGTATCATAGAGTTTCTGCATGGGGGGGCTTGAGCCCACGAAATTCTGGAACGTTTCCTCTTTCCGGATCCGCTGCTGGAGCTGCTGATTTTCCCGAAGCAGAAGGCTGCGCTCCATGCCTTTTTGCAGCAGGCGCACCAGATCATTTTGTTCAAAAGGCTTGGTAATAAAATCATAAGCCCCTTTTTTAATGGACTCCACGGCAACTTCGATGGCCCCGTAGGCGGTCATCATGATGATGGTCAGTCCCGGATCCAAAACGCGTAACTGCTCAAGCAGCTGGATTCCGTCCATGCCTGGCATTCGAATATCCAACAATGCCAGATCGAAGCTGCGCTGTCGAAAAATCTCTAAAGCTGCGGCGGCATTCGAAACAGTTTCAACCTCGCAGTCAAAGTCCGCTCGAATCGACCGGCTCAGCAGCCGAAGCATGTCCATTTCATCGTCAACAATTAAAAGTCTGGGTTTCTTCATAGTCCCATATGTAAAATAAAATGGTGATGGTGTCAAAACAAAATGCCTGGCACGATAAGCTATTTAGCCGTCATTGCCCCCCATAAATCCGGCGTTGCCGACAGTGTGCAGTCGCAAACTCTGGGAAAGCTCATTTTTTTGCATCATTAGTTGACTCGGTAAAAGAACTGTGATAGCGCATATGCAAGATATGAAAGATGCTGATACTTTCAGGTTGCCACCCAATGTGTTTAACCATTTTCATAGATGAAGGAGAACATCAGTATGGCCTTCCAGGATTTTTCCCAGCAGTTTATTCAGGGACTTTCAGAGATTCACAGGTCGCTTGATTTGAAAGAGACAAAGGATGCTGTTGTCCGTGTCGCATCACAGGTTTTTGGCGCAAAAGGCGCCTCTCTGCTGCTTTTTGACCGCACGCATGACGCCATGAAACTTTCCGCGGCATATGGCCTGAGCGAAGCCTACAAGCTAAAGGGGGATGTCAATCCGAAAAAAAGCCTTGGCGAGACGACTCATGGAAACGTGGTCGTGATTCGGGATGTTGCCACGGATCCCAATCTGCAGTATCCTCAGGAAGCATTAAAAGAGGGGATTAAAAGTATTGTCGGGATTCCGGTTGCCGTTGGAAACATTCTGGTCGGCACGCTCCGGCTGTATTTTGACAGCATCCGGGATATTTCATGGGAAGAAATGGAATATCTCAAGATGCTGGCGCTTCATGTGGGACTGTCGCTGAGAAAATCATTTTATTTTGAATCCATTAAAACCTCTACCACCAATATTCATTTGGTGCCGCCGTTCAAGATCAGCGAATCGATGTCGAATCTGGTAAAGAGCGCAACCCTTTCGGGCAATTCCAAGGGCTGTTCCCTTTTTCTGATCAAGCAGTCGGATGGGATGCTGGAGCGGGTGGCCTCTTTCGGGCTGAGCGACAACTATCTGAGCCAAGGGAAAGCTGTATGTCACCAAGAGCATCGGAGAGGTGACAACGGGAAAGCCGGTTGTCATATCAAAGGTTGCAACCGATCACCGTGTTCAGTACCGCGAGCAGGCCCTTCAGGAGAACATCAAGGCCATCATCGGTTTTCCCGTGATGGTGGGTTCAAAAATTGTCGGTGCGCTTCGCTGGTATTACGATTTTGAATTTGAACCGGACAAGGATCATCTGACGTGGAAGGAATATCTGGCGATCAACGTGGGTCTTGCCATTGAGAAGAATCAGCTTCTGATCCAGCTCAAGACCCGGCAGGACTGGTATGCCGATATTCTGTTTGAAATGGATGACAAGCCCTACAAGATTTCCTGAAAAGGGCAGGGTTTTTAACGCCCCTGCCGTATGCCGTCATGACACGGATGTGGAATTATAACCACCGCTTTTTTTCCAGCAGGGACTTTGCATAGTCCTGGCGGGTTTTTCGGGTGCCTGTATTGGGGCCTCCGAAGCTCAGCGCGTGGGCGGTACATGCTGTCACGCACGCGGGCTTTTCATCCGCATCAATCCGGTTTCTGCAGTAGTCGCATTTCAATACTTTTCCGCTTGCTTCATCCCACTGCGGAACCCGCCAGGGGCAGGCGTCGATACAGGCTTTGCAGCCGACGCACAGCTGGGCTTCCACAAAAACGATTCCATCCTCTTTTCGCTTTTTAATGGCGTCCGTCGGGCAGGCTGCCATGCACCAGGGCTCTTCGCAATGAAAGCAGGTCCTGAAGGCTGAAAGAATCTGGACAAAAGAGCTCTTGGTATCTTCCTCGCAAATCGGCTCCGCAGTGATCAATAATCCCATCTTGACATCGGAAGCAGTCTGATGGGCCACCTGGCAGTGTACTTCGCATGCCTTGCAGGCAATGCATCGTCTTGGGTCAAATTGAATGTGGCGGTTGTTCATCTTGGGTCCCGTTCTGTTTTTTTGCAGGGTTTACAGGCTGTAAATAATATCGGCTGTAACTATAAAACTGATGACGTTGTGTCAAGGGTTCTTTTCAAAAACACCCACATTCCATATTTTCTTCTTGACACAACATGATGTTTTAATTATTTGAATATTATTCATTTTATATTCACTTTATATTAATTTAACGTACCTTAAGTGCCCAGGCAACACCCTGTGAAAACAACCTCATCGCGTAAATGCGGTTTAAAAGGTGATGGCATGGTCAACCCAAGCATATCGGAATATTGCCTTGTCTTGAATGTCGCTGTGGTAGCCAAGGGTCAGAAATGCTTATCCATCATGAAAGACCTTGATGCCATCAAGCTTTCGCGTCTGCGGATCAGGCTGGTGGCAATTGCTCCAACGACAAAGTCTGCATCATGCGATAAATATGCCGGTAAAATGGGGATTCAGGTATTTGAGAATTATATCGATCTATTATCTCTGGAATATCTTGATATGATTCTTGAGCTTACGGGCAATTACGACATTCTTTCAGATCTCTCGGATCGTAAACCCGCCACCATCGGTGTTCTGGATGAAAAATCCTCCCTTTTGTTATTAAATATCGCCCACCTTTATGATCAAATCGGTGACCAGGGTTCCGGGGTCACCGTGGCGACGTCCTTTGCCTCAACTTTGCTGGAGGCGTCTCCGGACGGTGTTCTTGTCACTTGATCGGGATTACCGTATCATTAACAGCAATAATTCATACCTGGTTACCGGTGGGTTAAATCGAGACGCCATTCTTGGTAAATTCTGCTATGAGGTGATGAATCAATCGCAGGCCCGATGTTCCGATCTGGAGGCCTGTTGTTCGGTCCTGGAAACAATTAAAACCGGAAAGCCCGCCCGCAGAGTTCGTGATCTTCCTCTTTCCGATGGGTCTTCCCTGATTTGTCAGATTACGTCTTATCCCATCTTCAACCGCTTCAATGAGATGGAGCAGTTTGTCATTACCGTAAGGGATATGACACAGGAACTCAGGGAAAGAATCGTGGAACAAACAGAGGCCATCAAAAAAAATCTGGCCCAGGTGGTTAAGGATGACCGGCTTGCCTCTTTAGGCAGGCTTGTGGCTTCCGTTTGTCATGAAATCAATAATCCGATAACCAGCATCGTCACGTTTACAAAACTTGTTTTATCTTATCTTAAGGAAATGGATTTGCCCGATAAGTCACCGGATCTTGAGCGCTATCCTGGAACTGTCATTTCGCGAAGCGCTTCGATGCGGGGGCATTGTAAAAAATCTGCTGACATTCGCCCGTCAGAATAGTATCGAGCCCACCCGCATTGATTTTTCTGAAATGATAAACACCATCTTGCTGTTGACCGGCCATCAGCTTGACCTTGCCAAAGTCGTATGCACCGTTGATCTGCCATCGCGCGCCGTTTACCGCCTGGGGGGATTACGGTCAGATCCAGCAATGCCTGCTTAATCTGATTTTTAACGCCATCGATGCCATGCCCAATGGCGGAACCCTTTTTATCAAAGGGGGTGAAGACGAGACAACCGGTTTTATCTGGCTTGAAATTACAGACATCGGCCAGGGAATCGATTCGGAAAATCTGCAGCACATTTTTGAACCATTTTTTACCACCAAGACCGCTGGAAAAGGGGTGGGATTGGGGCTGGCCATGGTGTACGGCATCATTCACGAACATCATGGCGTTATTGAAGTGGAAAGCACCCCCGGCAAGGGAACCACGTTTCGCATGAAGCTTCCGAAAACGGCGATTTAGGAGAAAAGGAGCAACAGAATGAAGTCATCTACTCACATTATGGTCGTGGACGATGAGGAAACGATATGTGAAGCGCTCATGGCCTGGTTCGTAAAAGACGGATATCAGGTGGAAACCGCATTGTCCGGCGAAGAAGCCCTGGGGTGTCTTCAGGGAAACGATATTGATATTTTCCTGGTGGATGTCAAAATGCCGGGAATGGACGGCATCGAACTCTTGTCTCGAATCAAGAAAAAACAGCCGGAAGCCATTGTTATTATGATGACCGCCCATGGTTCGATCCAGACAGCAGTGGAAGCCATGAAGCGCGGGGCAAGTGATTACCTGTGCAAGCCGTTTGATCCGGATACCTTGTCACTGCTCATGGAGCGCGTGATGATGAATAAATCGCTGCAAAAGGAAAACACCGTCTTAAAAGAAAGGCTTCTTGAACAGCAGGAAGAAGCGGCCGATGTTTTTATTGTTCATTCAGAACCGATGCGGAAGATATTCGCTACAGTGGATGAAGTGGCCCCGTCTCTTGCCCCCATCTTTATAACCGGTGAAACCGGCGTTGGAAAGGATATTGTTGCAAGGGCCATTCATTTAAGGAGTCAGCGGTCCTATGGACCCTTTGTGGCGGTGAATTGCGGCGCATTATCCGAGTCTCTCCTTGAAAGCGAGTTGTTTGGTCATGAAAAGGGGGCTTTTACGGGTGCCGTTAAAACCAGGCGTGGGCGCCTGGAAATGGCAGATAACGGAACGCTTCTTTTAGACGAAATCGGAGAAATATCAACCAAAATGCAGGTCAGCCTGCTTCGGGTGCTGGAAGAAAAACGGTTTTTACGGCTGGGCGGAACCCATCCCGTTTATTCGGATTTCAGGCTGATCACGGCCACCCATCGGGATCTTCCCCCGTTGATCAAAGAAAAACAATTCAGGGAGGATTTTTATTATCGAATTAATGTCATCACGATCCACATCCCGCCTTTGCGCGAAAGGCTGGACGACATTCCCGTGCTGGCCGATCATTTTCTCAAACGCTATGTTGAAGAAACCGGAAAACATCTGGAAGGCTTCACCCAAAAAGCCATTGAACAACTGACATCATACCCCTGGCCCGGCAATGTCAGAGAATTGAAAAATGTTATCGAACGCGCAGTGGTTATTGCCAGGGGTCGCATCATCGGCATAGAGGAGCTGAAGTTTTTGGATCCCGGAAAACTGCCTGCCGAAACACCGTCGTGTACGTTTGAGGAACTTGAAATCGAATCATATCAAGTTAACCCTTGCGTCATGCGACGGAAACATAAGCCATGCCGCAAAAAAACTGGGAATCAACCGGAGTACTCTGTCGCGAAAGATGAAACGATACCATTTGACGGCCCGGAGACTAAATAAATCAATTATCGATTCGAAAAAAGATTTAACATCGGTTGAATGCAAAACATCAAACATCTGCTGAAGAAAGCCATCTGGATCTGATCCCCATGGGCAGGATAGACATGACGGCCGTATCCGTTATCGCGGCGAACCTTCAGGCGATTTTGGGGCTCAATACACAGATTCTGCCGGTTCAACCGGAACCCGCGCATGCATTTCTTGCCCGGAGGGGGCAATACGATGCCGGAAAAATTCTTCATGCGCTGGCAGCAATTTCAGAAGGCTCCCTGTTCAGGCTCGCCGTGGTTACCGTGGATATTTACACCCCGATTCTGACCTTTGTTTTCGGAGAATCGCAACTTGGCGGCAAAGCGGCTGTTATTTCTTTGTTTCGAACGCAAAGTGAAAATATGGAGAAGAATTATAATCGGGCCGCAAAAATCGCTATCCATGAAATCGGACATCTTCTGGGCATTGTCCATTGCCGGACCCCGGATTGCCTGATGGGGTTTTCGAGCAATCTGGAAAAGCTGGACAGCCTGCCACTGAGATTTTGTCAGGCTTGTGAGTTTGAAGCCAGAAGATGCCTGAGACATTTGTTCGGAAAGTATGGTGAAGGATGCAGCGATGCCTCGGTTTGAATAGCAACTGCGCCTTCTGGCTTCTTTTTGTCATTTGGAATGAAGAAATTCACTCACCAAACGGTCCCAGCCGATTTCAGGTACCTCGCCATAAATGTCAGTCAAGGCCTCGCCACCGGTAGCCGCCATTTTATACTGAATCTCCTCCCCATAAGTTTCCCCCATAAGCTTTTGAAGGCGGAAGTACTCGTCATCGACCCAGGCCAGACTTTCAGAGCCGAAGAAGAGGTTTTTCAGGTTGTTGCGCAGGGAAGCCGGCTGGACCACCATAAGCCATCCTTCTCCATAAGGGTCATCATTGGGAAGGATGGATTTGTTGAGCACGTGATGATTTACGGCAACGACCGTTCCATCTACGGGACTGAGCGTGGGCGCTTCTTTCCCGTTTCGTTTTAAAACAGCCTGCGGTTCATTTTGACCAATGCGGGATCCCAGGCCAGGAATCTGGATTTGATCCTGGGGTCCCAACAGCCTCAGGGCAAAGTCGTCGATACCGACTCGAACTCGCCCGCCATATTCCACCCTGGCCCAGGAATGGCCGAAATGATAATAATGATCACGGGCGACATTGAAGCCGGAAGTGGCGTCAACAACAGGTGCTTTGAGATTCGGCAGATAACTGGTATCCTCGATCATCTGATCAAACGGGCATTTTACACAGTTATATCCGTAAGAGCAGAGCCCATACGAAATGCGGCCGCTTAACATATGCCGGCATTTGCCCTGGTTCATGAGAAGCTGCATTCTGGACGGCCTTTGGTCGGTTTTGCCGGCAGCCCTTCGTTTTTCCTCGAAATTGGCGAGCACCCGCTGATCCGTGGTGCAGCCAAGGCAGTCAAACGCATTGATGCATTTGATGGGCTTGACCACTCCGGCCCTGCTCCAAACGCATTGATCATTGACCATCGACATAACAACAGGTTCTCTTTGGCGTTTTTGAGTGGTTTTATTCATGGAAAGCCTCCTTATCGAAATGATAGTTATAATCACAGGCGAAGTTGAAACCAAAAATACAAAGTCAGGCGATTAATGATTCAGCGGATAACCGGTATCCTCGATCATCTGATCAAATGGGCATTTTACACAGTTGTATCCGTAAGAGCAGAGCTCATAAGAAATGCGGCCGCTTAACATGTGCCGGCATTTACCCTGGTTCATCAGAAGCTGCATTCTGGAGGGTCTTGAGTCGTTTTTGCAGGCAGCGCTTCTTTTTCCCTCGAAATCGGCGAGCACCCGCTGATCCGTGGTGCAGCCAAGGCAGTCAAATGTATTGATGCAT
Source organism: uncultured delta proteobacterium (assembly GCA_963704205.1). GTDB lineage: Bacteria > Desulfobacterota > Desulfobacteria > Desulfobacterales > Desulfatirhabdiaceae > RAAP-1. Next base: position 105,568 of record CAVPHN010000011.1, on the reverse strand, counting down.
TTGATAGGCTTGACCACTCCGGCCCTGCTCCAAACGCACAGGTCATTGACCATCGACATAGCAGCAGGTTTTCCTTGTTGTTTTTGATCATTTATATTCATAGGATGCCTCCTTTCCGAAAACGGTGGATGTTTTTCCGAAGAACCGTATGTCATCAAAACTGAATTTAGCGTTACTTGACTATAAAGCATTTTATGTGCCAACCAAAAAAATGAAAGTTCTATATGTGTTATATCTAATTAAAAATATTCAATATAATATAATATGAGTCAATTGGTTTGCGGGTTGAAAGGATTACCCGCAAACCAATTGTCTGCTTCATATTGCTGCAACATTCTTAAAAAATAAATTATATAACAAAATATCAATAGGTTATATCGGTGCTTCATTGTGCATAGTGTGAGGTAAAATGAAGCAGTTCATAATTCTATCGACGATGTTTTCTTTGCGTCCTTGATATGTGGCAGTGAGTTTCATCCTCAGTGTTTCACGCTGCCCGAATTTATTGTTCTTGAAAGTCATCCTGTATTTTGCTATGCGTGCAAAGAAAAAAATTTGTCAGTTATCCTTATTCTATTCCGATCTCTGTATTAGAGTTTGATCGGAATGCTTTTGTACCGAAAGGGACTTTGCCATGCCAGAAAAAACCGTTTTCAGTATCTGCGGTATGTGTTCTGTTCACTGCCCTGTTCAGGTGAATGTTCTAAATGGTGAATGCAGGTTTATTCAGGGCAATTCTCCATGCTCCGGGCATCAACGGTGCTTTGTGCGCGCGAGGGGCAGCCGGGCTTGAACTGATCAAGGATGATGAGCGGCCGCAGTTTCCGATGATCCGCAAGGCAGGCCGCGGAGAAGGTCGCTGGCAGCGGGTTTCCTGGGATGAGGCCCTGGATCGGGTGGCGGAGAAGATTTCCGCCATCCAGGCCCGGGATGGCAAACAAAGCCTGATGGGCTCGGACTGCGGCGGCTGTTTTTCAGATCTTACCGCAGCCTTTGTCCGCGGGCTGGGCACTCCCAATTACCATACCAGCAGTTCCAGCTGCGATATCAACGTGCATCACGCCAGCCAGTCGCTTTTCGGGTTCGGGGCCGATTCGCTGGTTTTTGATTACAGAAAAGCAAAATACGTTGTTCTTCAGACCCGCAATCTTTTTGAATCCATAGACGTTAAAGAGGTCAATGATTTGTGACGGCTCTTGAGGCCGGGTGCAAGCTTGCGGTGATAGACATCCGGGCAACGATTTCATCGGCCAAGGCCGACCGTTTTCTGCTGATCCGCCCCGGCACGGACTATGCGTTGAATCTTTCCGTGATCCATGTGCTTCTGAATCAGCAGCGCTTTGATGCCGGCTTTGCCAGAGAATGGATCAGCGACATCGAGGCGCTTGCGTGCATTTGTTGCGCCGTATACCCCGCAGTGGGCCGAGGCCGAGACCGGCATTTCGGCAGAGGCCATTGTCTTGCTGGTTCAGGAAATTGCCAAGGCCGGCGCCTGCCGTTATCTGGCATCCGGGCAGAATGACGGCCCGCTACAAGGATTCGTTTTATGTCAGCCGCACGGCCTTTATCATCAATGCGCTGCTGGGCGTCCATCGGCGCCAAAGGGGGGCTGGCCCTTGCCGCCAGGCCGGAGAGCATCGGCCGAAAAGGCCTGAAGAAACTTGTGGATCTGCTGCCTGAGCCGGGCGGGGTCCGTGCCGATGGCGTGGGTTCCACATACCCTGTCTTTGATGCGAAAAAGGGGCTGCTGCACCAGGCGTTTCAGGCCATTGAGACCCAGAGGCCATATCCGATAAAGGCATATATGAGCTTTGGCCATGATCCGCTGGCCGAGCATGCGGACCCGGTGGCCTTGACGCGGATTCTGGATAAGCTGGAGCTTCTGGTCTGTGCAACGCCGTTCTGGTCCCAGAGCGCCTGGCATGCGGATATCGTGCTTCCGGTATCCGCGTATCTGGAACAGGAGAGCATTCTTTTTCAGCAAAACGGTCTTAAACCAAGCTTTGCGGTCCGGTTTCGCTGCGTGAATCCCAGGCTGGACAGCCGCTCGGACTGGAGAATGATTATCAGGGCTTTCAAAGCGCCTGGGCATCGGCGCATTGTCTTTTAACGACATTGAGGACATCTGGAGCTATCAGCTTCAGGAAACCGGCGTTTCGATGGCAGATTTTAACGAAACCGGACGGGTTGAGCTGACGCAGAAGCCGGTTTACGAAAAGCTCAGCACGGACTGGCTGAATACGGCCAGCCGCAGGATTGAAATCATCAATCCCCAGTGGGAGAAAGCAGGCATTGCCTCCCTGCAGCCCTATGCCCCCAGGCCCGTTCCAAAGCCCGGGCTTTACCGGCTTGACCATCGGCGGGTGTGCGATTCATGCACAGGGTCATACGATCAACAACCAAAGGCTTTTTTCGCAGATGCCTGAAAACGTGCTGTGGATAAATGATTCGGCGGCCCGTGAAATTGGCGTGTCGGACGGGGAGAGCGTTGTGGTCTCTGGCAACGGATACAGCGCCACGATAAAAGCCCGTCTCAGCCGGTACATGCATCCGGAAGCCGTGTTCATGGTGCATGGTTTTGGCCGGAGCATTCCGGCCGAATCCCGGGCCTTCGGCAAGGGGGCATCGGATATATCCCTGATGGGCGGCGGACTGGACCAGTGGGATCCGGCCGGCGGCGGACTGGCGTTTCAGGAGCATTTCGTGTCGGTTAAAAAGATGCAGCCCGGTTGATGGAGCATGCGGACAAGCAGACGGCTTCCACTGAAACGCATCAGAATTTCGATTGATTTTGTAGCGGCCATTCAATGATAATATCTTATAACTATCTATGTTTAATCATCAATACCTATGGAATGATGAAAATATGACGTAACTAAAAAATAAAAATAATATTCATTTGCTCTTGACAGGTTTAACGTCATCAGTGTAAACGGACACAGTTTGTTGTTCAGAAACTTTCTTCCAATCCAAACAAGGGTGAAAATCTCATGCAGTTTGACTGGTTGAACTTTGCAATCCTTTTGTTTCTCTTTGCCGGACTTGCATTTGGCGGTCTTCCGGTTGTCCTGTCGTTGTTTTTATCTCCAAAAAGCAAAGCCAAAGACTTATCCCTTCCCTATGAATGCGGAATAAACCCCCTGGGGTCGGCGCGTGTAAATTTCGGCATCAATTATTATTATTATGCGCTGCTGTTTCTTGCCTTTGATGTGGATGTCCTGTATCTGTTTCCGGTATCGGTTGTTTATGCAAACAGCCCTGGCTGGACCCTGTTCTGGGAACTGGCCGTCTTTCTGGGTATTCTTGGGCTTGCGGTGGTATATTTCTGGCGCAAAGGAGTGTTTACATGGCCAAGAAGGATTTCCTTCTAAAACAGGCAGCGGCGGATACGGGTGCGGATCCGCCACTGATTCAGATTCAACCCGTTCAGCAGATCGTGGATCTGTGCAGGGCCATGTCCCTGTGGCCCATGACGTTCGGGTTGGCATGTTGCGCCATTGAAATGATGGCAGTCGGTATGGCCAGATTTGATATTTCCAGATTCGGAGCAGAGGTATTCCGCCCGTCCCCCAGGCAGTCGGATCTGATGATCGTTGCCGGAACGGTTTCAAAGAAGATGGCGCCCGCCGTTGTCCGGCTGTATGAGCAGATGCCGGCGCCCAAATGGGTCATGGCGCTTGGCAATTGCGCCATATCCGGCGGTCCGTTCAGCTTTGAGGGGCAGTACGGCATCATTGAGGGCGTGGATCGTCTGATTCCCGTTGACGTTTATGTGCCTGGCTGCCCGCCCAGACCCGAGGGATTGCTGGAAGGATTGTTCGAGCTTCAAAAGAAACTGACTGGCCGGCGCTGGTGGCCAGAACCCAAAGAACATTACCGTATATGAAAACGCAACGTACGAATCACTCACTACCTGAAGTCCTGTCCGGCTTCGAAGTCCGGGGAAAAGCAGTTTCCGATTATGCAAAAACCGGATTTCATGCAGGAATGTTTATCGAAAAATCAGATCTGCTGAACGTTGCGGCCCTTCTTTTTGAAAATGGATATTTTCTTGAAGATGTTTCGGGCCTCGATGTTCAGGAGGGAATCCTGGTAGTTTATCATTTCGACCGGTATGAACGGTCCGAACGGCTGACCGTTCGTGTGCTGACGTCCCATGATGTGCCGTCGGTTCCGTCCATTGTTTCCGTTTTCAGCGGTGCGGACTGGCACGAGCGGGAATGCTTTGATTTTTTTGGTGTCGTTTTTGAAAACCATCCGAACCTGAAGCCGCTTCTTCTTCCCGATGACCTCGGTTTTCATCCGCTGTTAAAAGAAAAAAACAGACAGTCGCTGTATGCAGTGTTGCCATTTGATCAACTCGTTGACGGCAATTCCGCATAACACAGGTTTATTCATTATCACGATTTCGGACTGCTAACATTAAGCAAAAGGCATACCCGGAAGGATCCCATGAAGAGTAATTACACCATTACCCAAGATAAAGAACGATGTATCGGTTGTCTGAGCTGCGAGGTCTATTGCCTGCAGAACAAGCAACTCTCGGAAGGCCCCCGGCTGTGTGAAATTGTCGTGCTGGGCAAACGAAAAATCAGTGGCATCCCCCGCGAAGCCTACGTTTACATGTCCTGTTTTCACTGCGAAAACCCGGCCTGTGTCGCTGCTTGTCCGACCGGCGCCATGAAAAAGCGTGAATCAGACGGGATTGTTTATGTGGATTTTGATCGCTGCATTGGATGCAAGGCCTGTATGGTGGCATGTCCCTGGGGAGCGGTGCAGTGGAATCCTGAATCTCAGAAAGTCGTTAAATGCGATTATTGCAAGGATCGTGTGGATCAGGGTCTTAAGCCTGCCTGTGTCACGGTTTGCACGACCGGGTGTCTGAGCTTCAAGGAGCTTAGCGGCAGCGACTCGGATTCGGATTAGTCGCTTTAGAGACTCATGATGCCGTTTACAACAGAATGAAAGGCCATCAGCATCTAAGATTACCATCCAGCCTAAGGAGGCATGAATGTCGGGGACAGCGTGTGTGTGCCAGGAGACTGAGTGCAGTGAAATCGAAATTGATTACAATCTTCTGGATAAAATCATTCGTGTTGATTATGGCGGGAACAAGGAAGCCATGATCATGATGATGCAGGCAATTCAACAGGTGTACCGCTTTTTACCTGAAGCTGCCGTGCTGTATTTGTCCCAGGTTATCGAGGTTCCCATAACCAAGATATACGAAGTGGCAACGTTTTACGCCTCGTTCAGTCTTGAACCCAAGGGAAAGTACATTCTCAGCGTGTGTACGGGCACGGCCTGCCATCTGAGAGGAAGCGGCGGCCTGGCTGAACATATCTCCAAACGGTTGGGAATCACCCCGGGCAAAACGACTTCGGATATGAAACTGACTCTGGAAACAGTCAACTGCGTCGGCGCCTGCGCTGTGGCTCCGGTTGTGGTTATTGATGAGAAGTGCTACCCCAAGGCAGATATTGCCATGCTAAACGATTTCATGGATCGTCTGAATGCGGAATAAGGGAATGATGATATGATCGAAGCAACTCAAACCGCAACTTCACCCCCCGAGGTTAAAAAAATCACGAGTCCTGACGGTCTGGAGCTTTTCCGCCAGGAACTTCTCAGCAAACATGACCCGAACGCACCGGTGATCCTTGTCTGTTCCGGCACCGGGTGCCGGGCGGCCGGCAGTGCCGCTGTCGTGGACAAATTCAAACAAGTGCTTTCAGGAACTGCGTGGAATGGCAGAGTCATCCCCCAGGCCAAACCCACCGGGTGTCATGGACTCTGTTCCTGCGGTCCCCTGGTGGTCATCGAGCCGGGGGATTTGTTTTACCAGCGGGTTTCGGTGGATGATGTCGAGGACATCGTCAATAAAACGATATTAAACAATGAAGTCATCAAAAAACTTCAATACAAGCCGGCGGATTCCAAGGAAGTCATTGCCAAAGGCCAGCGACATTCCCTACTACGCCAAGCAGACCCGTCTGGTATTAAAGAATATCGGCAAAGTGGATCCAACCGATATCAATGACTCCATCATGCGCGGCAGCTATTCGGCCCTGGCCAAGGTCCTGACCCGCATGTCGCCGCAGGATGTGATCAATGAAGTCGCCAATTCCAAACTGAGGGGACGCGGCGGGGCCGGATTCCCCACGGGACTCAAATGGGAATCCGCCGCCAAGCAGGAAGGTATCCGATATGTCATCTGCAACGCGGACGAGGGAGATCCCGGAGCCTTCATGGACGGTGCCCTTCTTGAGGGAGATCCCCACAGCGTTCTGGAGGGCATGGCCATCTGCGCGTATGCCGTCGGGTCAAACCGCGGATACATGTATGTCCGGGCGGAATATCCGATGGCCGTAAAAACCCTGAGAGCCGCCATTCCCCAGGCAGAGGCCCTCGGTCTTCTGGGTGAAAACATCATGGGAACCGGCTTTGATTTCAAGGTAACCATATCGACGGGTGCGGGCGCTTTTGTCTGCGGTGAATCCTCTGCCTTGATGGCGTCTCTTGAAGGAAAAGTCGGCAGACCCCGGCCAAAATACATCCGTTCCGTTGAAAAAGGATTCCGGGACAGCCCCTCGAACCTCAACAATGTTGAAACCTACGCCAATATTCCGAGCATCATCACCAACGGCGGCGACTGGTATAAATCCTATGGTACGGAACGATCCGCCGGAACCAAGGTGTTTGCACTGACGGGCAATGTCAACAACATCGGCCTGGTTGAAGTGCCCATGGGAATCTCGCTGATGGAAATCGTTTTCGGCATCGGCGGGGGAATTCCCAACAAGCGGGCCTTGAAAGGGGTGCAGACCGGCGGGCCTTCCGGCGGATGCATCCCCATACCGCACATTATCCCGGACATCAACGTGGGATACGGAAAACTGGCGGAAGTCGGATCCATCATGGGTTCCGGCGGCATGATCGTTATGGATGAAGACACCTGCATGGTCGAGGTGGCCCGGTATTTCGTCAATTTTCTCTACGAGGAGTCCTGCGGTCAGTGTACGCCCTGCCGGGAAGGACTGATCCGTATGAAGGAAATACTGACCCGGATTACCCAGGGCGAGGGAAGGGAAGGTGATGTCGAGCTGCTGCATGAAATCGGCAATTTCACAAATAATTTTTCGCTTTGCGGCCTTGGAACCTCGGCGGCAAACCCGGTTCTGTCAACGATCCGGTATTTCCGGCCGGAGTATGACGCCCATATTCGGGACAAGAAATGCCCGGCCGGTGTCTGCAAACCCCTGTTCCACTACGACATCGATGCGGAATCCTGTACCGGCTGCGGGCTCTGCAAGAAAAAATGCCCGGTCAAAGCCATTGAGGGGGAGAAGAAAAAGACACATGTCATTGATCAGTCTCTGTGCATCAAATGCATGGAATGTTACAAGAGCTGTAAATTCAGAAGCGTCAAAATCATGTGACAAAGTTTTAATCTGTCATCATTACGTTAAAGGACAACCCCGATGAAAGTCCTCAACATTGTATTAAACGGTAAAGCAGTTACCGCAAAGATGGGCCAGACCATTCTGGAGCTGGCAAGGGAACACGGCGTCTTTATCCCGACACTTTGCGACAGCCCTGCACTCGAAGCTGCGGCCATGTGCCGGCTATGCACCGTGCAGGTTATTGAAGGCAAATGGCCAAAATTTGTGACTGCCTGCAATTTTCCTTTGAGAAGGGATGCGGAGGTCGTGACCGATTCCCCTGAAGTCCACCAGGGTCGAAAATTGATTATCGAACTCTTGATGGCCAGATGCCCGACGTCTCCGGAGCTGCAGCGTCTGGCCGTTGACTATGGCTGTGATCTGGAGCGGTTCTCGCCCTTAAATGATGATTGCGTGGTGTGCGGACTCTGCACCCGTGCCTGTGAGGCGGTTACCGGCAGAACACTGTCCCTGGCTGGAAGAGGTACGGCCATTCACGTGGATACTGCGTTTCAGAAAGCCTCGACGTTTTGCATCGGCTGCGGGGCCTGCGTGCAGATCTGCCCGGTTCAAAAAATCTCCATGGAAGATGTGGACGGAGAACGCCGGATTATCCTTCATGGAAAAATCGCATCACGCGTAAAATTGCCCAAGTGTACATCCTGCGGAAAGTATTTCGGCCCGCTGATCGATCTGAAACAGGTCATGGAGCGCATGGGAGAGCATCTGATTCCGCCGCCCAATGCCTGCATTTGTCCGGATTGCTCCAGACGGAATCTGGCGATTAAACTGGGAAAACGATATTTCGAACAATACGGCGTTTTCGAAGAAGAAGGTCAGGCTGATGCTGGATAAACCCTCCTTTAATCTTAACGGCGATTATTATTCGTCCCGATTTTCAGAGCACGGCAAGGGAGAAGGCGATACCCTGATTCTGAATTTGGGGCCTCAGCACCCATCCACCCACGGCGTGCTTCGGGTCATCGTGGAACTTGACGGTGAATATGTCCGAAGGGCGGAACCGGTCCTGGGATACATTCACCGGATGCATGAGAAAATGGGCGAGGTCAAAACCTACGTCCAGTATCTGCCCAATATGGGCCGCGTCGATTACCTTCATGCGCTGGCCTGGAACTGGGCTTATGTGGGTGCGGTTGAAAAGCTGATGGGGCTTGAGGTTCCGAGCCGGGCCGAATACATTCGGGTCATCACCTGCGAGCTGAACCGGATATCCTCGCACCTTCTGTGGTGGGGCGCCTATGTGCTGGATCTTGGCGGATTTACCCCGATTCTTTACGCCTTCGACGATCGGGAAGCCCTCATGGATATTCTCCAGATTCCGACCGGCTCCCGGCTGACCTATTGCTATTACCGGTTCGGCGGGGTCTCGGCGGATCTGACCGAGACGTTTCTGACCCAGACCCGCAGCTTCATCGAGCGCTTTAAAACCCGCATTCCCATGTATCACGATCTGGTCACCGGAAACATGATACTGCGGGGAAGGTGCGAGGACATCGGTGCCCTGCCGGTTGAAATGGCCAGGCGCTACGGGGCGACCGGGCCGGTGCTTCGCGGCTCCGGCGTGGCTTACGATGTCCGCCGCATGGAGCCCTACTCGGTATACGATCAGTTCGACTTTGACATACCGGTCGGGAAAAACGGGGATGCCATGGACAGATACGATGTCCGCATGGCGGAACTGGAACAAAGTGTTCGCATCATCGAACAGGCACTGAATCAAATTCCGGATGGCCCGTTTATCAATCCCGATGTTCCGGACCGCATCATGCCGCCAAAAGGGGAAGTGTATTTTGCGGTGGAAGGCGCGCGCGGGAAAATCGGCATTTATCTGGTCAGTGATGGATCGGCCAGGCCATACCGCCTGAAGCTGCGGGCACCTGGATTTTCGAATCTTCATGTTTTTGCGGAACTTGCGCAGGGGACCATTCTGGCTGACGCGATTTCCATATTGGGAAGTCTTAGACCTTGTGATACCGGAGATTGACAGATGACGCAAATTCTCCAACTCCTGACGCATCCGCTGGTGCATCTGCTGGTTGCACTGGTCGCCATTCTGACCTTTATCGCGCTGAACGGCCTGATACTGGTATACGTGGAGCGGAAAGTCGCCGGCTTCATTCAAAGAAGACCCGGTCCTTTCGAGGTGGGTCCTCACGGGCTTCTGCAGCCGCTTGCGGATGCACTGAAGTTGGTGGGCAAACAGCTTGTCATGCCAAGTGGTGCGGACCGCATTCTTTTCTGGGCAGCGCCGCTCCTGTCCTTTGCTCCGGTTGCCATTTGCCTGCTGCCCATTCCGTTTGGCCCCCACCTGCTGGGGCTGAACGTCAACCTGGGGCTTCTGCTGGTTCTGGCATTTTCCGGATTGAATGTTCTGGCGCTTTGCCTTGCCGGATGGGGCTCCAACAATAAATTCGCGCTTCTTGGCGCGGCCCGCGCCGTGTCCCAGTCCGTAGCCTACGAGATTCCTTTGCTGCTTTCCGTTCTTAAGCGTGGCATTCACCTGCGGATCCTGAATTTTGTGGATATCACGGCGTCGCAGACCCGTGGGCTATTATCGTGGAATGTGTTTTCCCAGCCGCTGGCGTTTCTGATCTTTTTCGTCTCCGCGCTTGCGGAAACCAACCGGGCACCTTTTGACATGCCCGAGGCGGAAAGCGAGCTGACCGCAGGGTTTCATACGGAATATTCCGGAATGGGATTCGGGCTGTTTTTCCTGGCGGAATATTCTTACATGATCGTGGTCAGCGCGGTTGCAGCCGTACTTTTTCTCGGCGGATGGAGCGGGCCTTTTTTCCCCGGCCACTGGTGGATGCTGGGTAAGATCTACACCCTGATCGTTATCATGATGTGGTTTCGCTGGACATATCCGAGAGTGCGATTCGATCAGCTCCTGAATATCTGCTGGAAGTGGCTGATTCCGCTTTCCCTGATCAACCTGCTTGGAACTGCTTTGATGATTAACCTTGTGAGGTAGGATGACAACGATTCAAAAAACCCTGAAAGGGCTGTGGAGCCTGATTGTCGGCCTGAAGGTCACGGGAAAAGAGTTTTGCAGGCCCTGGATTACCGTGCATTATCCGCGGCAGGAAGTCAGCAACCTGGATACCTACCGGGGTCATATCGATCTGGTGCCGCTTTCGGACAATCCCGGAGAGCCGCTTTGTATCGTCTGCAGGCGCTGCGAGGAAGTCTGCCCTTCCGGCTGCATCCGCATTGAAGGGCATGTGCCCGGAGAGGACAAGGGGGAACCGGTCCGCCAGCTTCTGCTGATCTCCAATGTCCCGCTGCCTCATTCTGCAGCCAGGGAGCCGATATGTGCGGCAGACAAGACATTAAGGGTGCTGGATGGATTCAGCCTCAATTTCAACCTGTGCAGCCTCTGTGGCCTTTGTGTCCAGAGCTGTCCGGTCTCTTCTCTGACGTTTTCAGAAGATGTGTATCTGGCCGGCGCCTCCCGCAAGGATTTCGAGTTTGATTTGCTGCGGCGGCTCAAAGACCGCGCAGGTTCTGCAAAGATCAAGAAGGCAGCATGACGCGTTCCGAGATAGTACGTGAAACGATGAAGAATGAAGCTTAACACAGGTATTTGACTTTTTGCGAGTTTATCAAGTTATTAAGACTTTTAAAATATTAAGGACAGGAGAAACATGGATCAGCTTTCAGGGGTTCATCTGGCTTATGGGCTTTATTTAGTCCTCATCATCAGTGGAGGCCTTGTGGCCGTGCTCGCCAGAAGTTTGATCCGGGCGCTGTGCGGGCTGATCGTCACGCTGTTCGGCGTTTCCGGGATGTATCTTCTCATGGCGGCCCCGTTTATTGCCTTCATGCAGATACTGATCTATGTGGGCGCGGTAACGGTCCTGATATTTTTTGCCATCATGCTGACCCGGACATCCGAAGGCGAATCCGGTTCCGAAAGCCCGCGTATCGGAAGTGGTTTTCTCGGCATCTGGGCAGCCGCGTTTTCGACCCTGGTTCTGGCGGCCGTGGTGATTCGCCATATGCCCAAAGCCATTCCACTGAAACCTGAAACCACCATGGGCCGGCTGGGCGAGTTCCTGACCGGTCCGTTTGCGCTTTCTTTTGAACTGATATCCGTTGTCCTGTTTGTCGCAATGGCCGGGGCCGTACTTCTGGGTTTTGAGAGGAGAAAAGCCAAATGAATAATCTGGTATTGTACCATCTTGCAGCGCTGATACTCTTTGGACTGGGTCTTTACGGGATCACCTGCCGCAAGAGTCTTGTCGGGATGCTGATATCCGTTGAACTGATGCTGAACGGGGCCGGCCTGGCGCTGGTGGCCAGCAGCCGCTTGACTCCGGCCCTGGATGAACTGGGGCAGCTTGGCACGCTTTTGGTAATGGGGCTGGCCGCAGCCGAAGCCACGCTGGTGCTTGCCATAATCCTGATCGTATCCCGGCGTTTCGGAACCACTGAAATTGCCGATATTGCAACGTTAAAGGGCTAACGGATGATTACTGAAAGCGTATCTCTTCTTGTGCCGATTATCATTACCGGCTTGTCGCCCCTTTTTATCTGGTTGCTTCGTAAAAACATCAATCAGCGGGAAGCAGCCTCGTTTGTCGCCGGTATTCTGACCTTTGCGTCCGTGATGACATTTGTGCCGCAAGTATTAAAGGGCAATGTTCTGGTTTATAAGCTCTTTGAGATTCTTCCCGGAATCGAGGTCAAGTTCTGCGCAGACGGACTTGGGATGATTTTCGCCATTGTCGCATCCTTTCTCTGGATACTGGCCACATCCTATAACATCGGCTACATGCGCTCCCTGAAGGAACACGCCCAGACCCGGTATTATTTCTGTTTCGCCGTCGCCATCTTCGGGGCAGTAGGGGTTGCGCTGAGCGCAAACATTTTTACCCTGTATCTGTTCTACGAAGTCATCACCGTCTTTACCTACCCCCTGGTTGCCCACCATCAGGATGAGGAAGGTTTTGCCGGCGCCCGCAAATACCTGGTGTACCTCATGGGAACATCCAAGCTCTTTCTGCTGCCGGCCATGGTGATGACATATGTTCTGTGCGGAACCCTTGATTTCAAGCTCGGCGAAATGATGACCGGCATTTTTCCGCCAGACGCCAATCCGGTTCTGGTCCAGATCACCTATTTTCTGTATGTCGCAGGCCTTGCCAAAGCCGCCATCATGCCTTTTCATAACTGGCTGCCATCGGCCATGGTTGCGCCCACCCCGGTCTCGGCCCTGCTGCATGCCGTGGCGGTTGTAAAAGCCGGTGTGTTTTCCGTCAGCCGCATTCTGCTGTCCGCATTCGGGGTCAACGTCATGACGGACCTGAATCTGGGGTTTGTGACCGCCTGTTTTGCCGCCTTTACCATTGTAGTGGCATCGGTGATCGCCTTGACCAAGGATGACCTCAAGGCCCGGCTGGCCTATTCCACCGTCAGCCAGCTTTCCTATGTGGTGCTGGGCGTGGCCATGCTGACACCGTCGTCCATTACCGGAGGCCTTGCCCATATCGGCCATCATGCTTTCAGTAAAATCACGCTCTTTTTTGCCGCAGGCGCAATCTACGTTGCAACCCATAATAAAAAAATCAGCCTGATGTCCGGCCTTGGCAGGAAAATGCCCTGGACGTTCGGCGCGTTCGCCCTGGCCAGCCTTTCCATGATCGGCGTGCCGCCGGTGTGCGGGTTTGTCAGTAAATGGTATATGATAAACGGTGCTGTCAGCGCCAATTACACGATATTCATGGTGGCGCTTCTGGCCAGCACGATTCTGAACGCCTCGTATTTTACGCCGATCATTTACAAGGCGTTTTTCGAGGCCCCCGCGGCCGGCGTTGATCACTCTCATTTTTCAGAAGCGCCCATGACCATGGTGGTGTCCTCTCTTTTTCACCGCCATTGTTTCGGTGCTTCTGGGCCTGTACCCCCAGGTCTTTATCCAGTTTATTCAGACGATCAAAGGGTTTTAGGTAGGAGTCATCAGCCATGTCCATTTTTAAAAAACTTATGGAAGCACCTTTGCTGGAAAAGACGATGTATGCGGTTCTGGCCGTGATGCTCGTGCTGAACTTCCTGATTTTACCCCCGCATCCGCATTTCGGCGCGGAAAAAATTCCCGGTTTCTGGGCTGTTTTCGGCCTGGGCGTTGCCGTGGCCCTGGCCAGGCTGGCCAAGGGGGCTGCGCACACTTTTCTGGGAAAAGACGTGGATTTTTATGAAAAACATGAAAATGCATCTGCATCCCCTAAGGAGGCAAAGTGACAGAGTTTATTCATCCCTCCATCCTGTTCGCCGGCTGCGCGCTGATTGTCATCTTCCTGCCGGTTAAAATCGGCAGATGGTTTCCGCCCATTGCTGCATCCCTGGCTGTCCTGAGTGTGCTCACCATGCCCCAGGGGTCTCATGCAACCGTGCATTATCTGGGAATGACGTTGAACCTGGGCCGCGTGGATGCCTTGTCTCTGGTGTTTGCCCATGTATTTGCCATTCAGGCCGTCATCGGCTTTATCTTCGCGTTTCATATCGAGGACCGGGCACAGCACGTTGCCGCCTTGATGTATATTACCGGTGCGTTCGGGTCGGTTTTTGCGGCCGACTATCCAACTCTGTTTATCTTCTGGGAACTGATGAGCGTCTCATCGACGTTTCTGGTATGGCTGAGGCGGGCCCCGGCCTCCACAAAAGCCGGTTTCCGGTATTTCCTGTTCCACACGCTCGGCGGATTGATGCTTCTGGCCGGCCTGCTTCTTCGCTACAAGGCCACCGGCTCGTGGGCTTTTGATGCAATTTCGCCGGCTTCCGCGCAATTTTACGATTATCTGATCATGATCGGATTCTGTGTGAATGCGGCTGTCATTCCGCTGCATGCCTGGCTGCCGGACGCCTATCCGGAAGCAACCGTTACCGGCGCCGTGTTCATGAGCGCTTTTACCACAAAAACCGCCGTCTATGTGCTGCTTCGCGGGTTTTCCGGTTTTGAAGTTCTGGCCGTCATGGGAACCTTGATGACACTCTTCGGGGTCGTCTACGCTACCATCGAAAATGATGCACGCCGCATTCTGGCCTACCACATTGTTTCGCAGGTCGGCTACATGGTCGCCGGAATCGGAATCGGAACCGCAATGACCGTTAACGGGGCCTGCGCGCATGCTTATGCCCACATTCTCTACAAGGGGCTGCTTTTTATGAGCGCCGGAACGCTTCTGTACGCAGCCGGAACTTCCAAGTTGACGGAACTCGGGGGGCTTTTTCAGCGGCTGCCCATGGTCTTTTTCTGGTACATGATCGCTGCGGTCAGTATTTCCGGGGTTCCACTCTTTTCCGGATTCGTCAGCAAGACCATTACCATTGCCGGAGCTGCCGAGGCCCATCATACGTGGCTTGCCATCGGTATGGAAATCGCCGCGGTCGGCACCTTCCTCTCGGTCGGTATCAAGCTGCCATATTTTGCCTTTTTTTCTAAAAAAGATCCGGGGATGGAACTGACCCCGATCCCTTTGAACATGTACATCGCCATGGGAATCGGCGGGTTTCTGTGTTTTTTCATCGGCGTTTATCCCAATTTTCTTTACAGGCTTCTTCCGCATGCCGTTGAATATGTTCCCTACACGCCCTGGCATGTGCTTCAGTCTTCCATACTTCTGGGATTTACGGGCCTCGGGTTTTTTATCATGCGCCACAAGCTCAAGCCGGAAGCCAAAATTAATCTGGACTTCGACTATTTTTACCGGCTCGTGGGCCGCTTGGTTCTGGCTATTGCCAGGCGCCCGATCGAGGTCATCGACGTATGGTGGAGTGAATTCTACCGTATCTGCGGGTTGAAAGGCATGCTCAAGATTGCAGCCGGCTCGGCCTGGTTTGACAAGGCCGCCATCGATGGCGTGGTGGATGGATCGGCCTATACGGTTCAGAAAATCGGCCGGATTGCCTCCCTGACCCAGACCGGACGCTTTCAGGACTATTTGTCGGCAGCAATTGTTGTTGCCCTGACCGTGTTTGCTTTGATCTGGTTTATATGAAAGCGTGCGCTTCATTTACACGCCGGCCATTTTTAATTATTGATAAGACCGTCAGTATTCGTCGAACGGAGAACGAATGAGTCAGACCACAATGCCGATTCTATCCATTTTGACATTTTTCCCGTTGGCCGCCTGTTTTGTTCTGCCGTTTATAAGGAATGAAAAAGCGGTTCGGGTCTTTTCTTTGCTTGTTGGCATCGCAGAGTTATTTCTTGCGCTTCCCCTGTTTCGATTCAGCATGACGACTCCCGGATATCAGTTTGTTGAAAAAATTGCGTGGATGCCCCAGTGGGGATTGACCTATCATATGGGAATGGACGGCATCAGCCTGCTGATGGTGCTGTTGACCATTCTGCTTCTGCCGTTATGCGTTCTGTGCTCCTGGTCCTATATATCCAAACGGGTTAAGGAATTTCATTTCAGTCTTTTTATGATGACATCGGCTTGTATCGGCGTGTTTCTGGCGCTGGATCTGGTGCTCTTTTACATTTTCTGGGAAGCCATGCTGGTTCCGATGTTTCTGCTCATCGCCGTGTGGGGCGGGCCGGAGCGCCGCTACGCATCCGTAAAATTCTTTCTGTATACCCTGGCCGGAAGCACCTTGCTCCTGGTCGCCATCATCGCCCTTTACAAGGTCGGCGGCACATTCTCCATACCGGAGCTTACGGAACAGACATTTTCTTTCCGCTTCCAGTACTGGGTGTTTCTGGCGATGGCCCTGGCTTTTGCCATCAAGGTGCCGATGTTCCCCTTCCACACCTGGCTTCCGGCAGCCCACGTGGAGGCGCCCACCGCTGGCAGCGTGCTGCTGGCTTCCATTCTGCTGAAGATGGGGGCTTACGGTTTTCTGCGGTTCTGCCTTCCCCTGACCCCGGATGCCAGCATTTATTTTGCGCCCATGATGATTGCCATCTCCGTTGCCTCCATTCTTTACGGCGGTTTTGTGGCTCTGGGCCAGAAGGACATGAAAAAGCTGATCGCCTATTCTTCGGTTGCTCACATGGGTTTTGTGACACTGGGAATATTCATGTTTTCCCTGACAGGATTTCAGGGCGCGCTCATGGTCATGCTGAATCACGGTATCACCACTGGGGCCTTGTTCATGCTGGTCGGCGCCATTTACGAGCGCAGCCACAGCCGGGAAATCGTCAACAACATGGGTCTTGGCAAATATCTGCCGGCCTACATGTTTTTCTTCGGCCTTTTTGCCCTTTCTTCCCTGGGGTTTCCCGGGACAAACAGTTTTGTGGGTGAGTTGCTGGTTCTGATCGGCGTTTTCAAGGCAAAGCCCTGGGTCGGGGCCGCCATTATTCCCGGCGTCATGCTGGGAGCCGCCTATATGCTGAGACTCGGCCAGAAACTTGCCTGGGGAGAGCCCACACAGGCCAAAACCTGGAAGGATTTGAATCTGAGGGAATGGAGTTATCTGGTTCCCCTGGCGATTCTTGTTTTTTATATCGGACTTGCGCCGGGACTTACCTTAAGAGCCATCGATCCCACGCTGAACCGGGTGCTGGATCGCGTTACGCCCAAACCCAAACCGGCCATCGTTAAAACCGCTGTTTTGCCAAACACACAGAAAGGCATTTTTGCCGGACTGTTTTCTTCATCACGCTGAGGAAGGAGAACCTTGTGAAGGTTGATTTTACGCTTCTTTTACCAGAACTGGTTCAGATCCTGATTATTCTGGGACTTTTCGTTCAGACCCTGAAAAAACCGGGAGCTGATAATAAGGGGTTCTTTGGCCTCGGCTGGTTGCCGTGGGCTGCTGCTGCCGGCATTGCCGTGGCGGCTTTCAGCATGAAACGATCCGGCCTGCTGTTCTGGGATGCTTACCAGATAGACGGGCTGTCTCAATTTTTCAAGATGGCCATTGCGCTGGGGTTTGCCATTGCATCTTTAAATGCCATGTCGGCCCCGACGGTGAAAGACGATCAGCGGGCGGATTATTTCCTGTTTTTTGCCCTGAGCTCTCTGGGGCTCATGCTGATGGCCAGCTCCGTTGAGCTGATCACCATTTACATTTCGCTGGAGATTGCCTCATACAGCCTTTACGCCATCATTCCCATTCGCGGCAAGGATCCGCGTGCAGCAGAGGCCGGCATCAAGTATATTCTCTTTGGCGCGGCGGCAACGGCCATCGCTCTTTTCGGCCTGTCCTACATACTGGCGTCCCAGCACACCACCTATCTGCATCTTCTGGCGGCCAAGTCCTGGGCCTGGGCGGATGCACCCCTGGCGGTCACGGGAATCACCCTTTTCATGGTGGGCTTCTTTTTTAAACTGGCCTTGTTTCCGTTTCATTTCTGGTGCCCGGATGTCTATGATGGCACCAGCAACGAAACCGCCGCTTTTGCAGCCACCCTTCCCAAACTCGGGGCAGTGGTCATCCTGATTCGCCTGGTTGCCCTGCTTAAACCTGAAATCGAAATTATCACCATCATGGCGGTATTGTCGGCGGCTTCCATGACATTCGGAAATCTGGCAGCCCTGATTCAGACGGATGTCAAGCGGATTCTGGGATATTCCAGTGTTGCGCATGCCGGATATGTGCTGGTTGGGCTGGTGGCCGCCAGCGCCACGGGACTTTCTGCCGCCGGTTTCTACAGCCTGATTTATCTGCTGATGAATCTGACCTGTTTCTGGGTGATCTGCAGCCTGTCGACGGACGGCAAGAACCTGATGCTGGATGATTTAAACGGCCTTTACAAGCGGGCGCCGTATCTTGCCTTTGTTCTGGCAGTCGGCGCGTTTGCCCTGGTCGGCCTGCCGCCCACGGCCGGTTTCATGGGAAAGCTCTTTCTTCTGACCGCTGCCTGGAACCGCGGGTATAACTGGCTGATCATCATTGCAGCGCTCAACACCGCCATTTCCATTTATTATTATTTAAACATCGTTCGCCACGCCTACACCCAGGAAAGCGAAGCCCTGGAGTCGGAAGCCCCGAGAAACGGCAGCGCCATCTGGGGCGGGGTTCTGGCCGCCTCTCTCCTTGTTCTCGGCGTCATTCCCCAATCCGTTTTCCGCTGGATGGAAGATGCCGCAAGACAAATGATGCCATGATTGTTTTTATATCGAGTTAGTCTTTTGCCCTCCTTTGCGTACACGCGGGGAGGGCAAAAACGCCGGTTTCCTTCCTTTCTTATCGGTCTGCAGCCAAGTCCCCATCAGCGCGGACGTTTGAAAATTACCGACCCGATTATAAACTATGGCCAATTTCTGTTTGTTCTGAAATTAAGTCAATTATTGACAATCATGATTTGATTTCATAATAATGTATGCTTGCGTTTAATTGCGATTTGGGGTCGTTTATTGATTCCAAATCGCATGGATCACCTGCCTTCGTGTATAATTGCTTTGCATTATGGGATAATATCCTATCGACAGTTAACTCTTTAAATATAGTTATCATGTATGAATGAAAAAATTGATTTAAAAAACCGGGATACCATATTACGATTAATCACGCTGTCCGTCGTCGTTCTGGAGCTGTTTATATTCGCCTGCACCCTCGTTTATCAGCTTGATGATAAAAATCATATTGAAACGCCGATAACCGAGGAAATGGCCAAATTGTACATTGACCATCCGGAAAAACTTAAGGCCGAGTGAGCGGATTGCCGTGAGTACGCGCAACAGCATGTATAACAATCAGCAGATTTATCTTCTGCTCAGCGATGAGACGGTTGTGAATCCATTTCCTTGGAAAGGATGGATTCTTATTTCCATCGGCGCGCCCATCGGCATCTTTTTTTTGGCAACACTGATCACCAAAGCCTATTTTCAAGCCATCGAGCCGGACTTCAAGGAAGATGAAGACAATGCCAATCAGTGGATTGGGGCCTTGAACCGATTAAGCAAAATCAATGTCATCTGGTTTATGCTCCTTCTGGTCTGTGCGCTTGTTTTTAGTGTGGTATATTCCGGAAGTTGTCAAATTTGCGGGAAGTATCACCACCGCGTGGCTGGCCAAATTCTGGTGGATTCCCACCCTGCTGTTCGCCATCGTTTTTTTGACCGTCATCTGGTGGATTTATCTGCAATACAGGCTTAAAGTCAATGTCATGCACATGGAAATGGAAAAATTCAAGCTGTTGCAATATGAAGAAAAAAAAGCATTGCTATTGCCTGAAAACACTGCCAGCCAAATTCAACTCACTGAATAAGAAATCTTATTCTGCAGCGGAATATGAAGATTATCTGCGGCGTGTTTTCTTCGACATCGGACAGCCTCCGGATCCGCTGAAACATGGGTTTCTGCTCCCATGAAACCCATCAACCGAATCCGCATGTTTAAAAAATTCGACAGCGATCAGTTATGGGTCGCCCTGATTATTGGCCTGATGATTTTGTGCCTGGCAATATATCGGATGTGGATGCTGTAAAACAAGAGAATCAACGGTCACCCGCCGACTGCATTTGCGATTTCATCGGCAATGCGCTTTGCGGCTGACTGGGGATCTTTGGCGTTGCGGATGGGCCTGCCGATGACAATATAATCCGAGCCGTTCAAGACAGCCTGAGCCGGGGTGGTGATCCGCTGCTGATCGTCTTTTGAAACCCCGTCCCAGAGCGGGCGGATTCCCGGGGTCACCGCGATAAACTCCCTGCCGAACCGGCTTTTCACGGCGGATACTTCCTGGCCGGAGCAGACAATACCGATGCATCCTGCGGCCTTGGCCATTTGCGCCCGCTTCATGACCAGTCTGGTTGGATTTTCTCCGAATTCCGGGCAAAATCCGGCTGCTGTGATATCCTGTCCGGAAACGCTGGTCAGGACCGTTACGCCCAGGACCCCGACCTTTCCATTTCCGCCTTCCACCGCGGCTTTCAGCATGTCCGGGTTTTCGCCGCAGTGAACCGTTGCAAAGGTTGCACCCGAGGTCTGCGACCCCTGCCATGGCCCGGGAAACCGTTGCCGGAATATCATGGAATTTCAGATCCAGAAACACGCCGGCAGTGCCTGATTCCAGAATCCATCGCACCAGATCCGGGCCGGACCGGACAAAAAGCTCAAGCCCCACCTTGAACATGCCGACATGATTGGACAGCAGTCGGACAAAATCCCTGGCCGCATCGACGGATGGCACATCGAGCGGGAAAATGATATAATCCTTGGCTGTTTTCATCAATTCCTCTAGTCTCTTGTCTCACGCGCTTATTCGATTCTACATCTGATAATGGGATTCAATCCATTCCTGATAGGCTCCGGTTTTGATGCGGGTCGACCCAGTCCTGATGCTCCAGATACCACTGAATGGTTTTTCGAATGCCGGTTTCAAAGGACTCTTCCGGCAGCCACCCCAGTTCTTTTTCGATTTTTCCGCAGTCAATGGCATAGCGAAGGTCATGTCCGGGCCTGTCCTTGACAAAGGTGATCAGTTCCCGTCTGGAGCCCGTGGCTGTCGGCACCATCTCGTCCATGATATCGCAGATCAGCTCCACCACGGAAAGATTGGTCATTTCGCATCGTCCGCCGACGTTGTAGGTTTCTCCGCGCCGGCCCTTTTGCATGACGTGCCAGACTGCCCGGCAGTGATCCCTGACAAACAACCAGTCTCTGACATTCTGGCCGTTTCCGTAAACCGGCAGGGGCTTTCCTTCCAGGGCGTTTAAGATCATCAGGGGAATCAGTTTTTCCGGAAAATGATAAGGGCCGTAGTTGTTGGAACAGTTGGAAAGGGTGATCGGCAGGCCATAGGTGCGGCTGTAGGCCATGACCAGGTGATCGGATGCCGCTTTTGAGGCCGAATAGGGACTGCTGGGATCGTAAGCCGTGGTTTCCGTGAAATAGCCGTCACTGCCCAGGGAGCCGAAGACTTCGTCGGTGCTGACATGGTGAAACAAAACCAGGCGATTCATGTTCTGCCTTGCCAGTTCCAGCAGATTGAACGTTCCATTGATATTGGTTTTGATAAAGGCATCGGGTTCGGCGATGGATCGGTCAACATGCGATTCCGCGGCAAAATGGCAGATGGTATCGATTTGAAAGGTGTCAAACACCTCGGACATGGCGGTCCGGTCGCAGATATCGGCTTTGACAAAGGCATAGCGATCTGGAAACCCGGTGTCGATGCCGCTAAGATTTTCCGGGTTTCCGGCATAGGTCAGGCGGTCCACGTTGATGACCCGGCCGCTGAAATCGGATTCAGAAAGCAGGTAGCGGATAAAATTTGAACCAATAAATCCACACCCGCCGGTCACCAGAATGTTTTTCATAATCCACCTTTTCGGATTTCCAGTAAAATAGATATTTTGTATCAAACCAGTTAATAAATCTATTGAACCCATTGACTTTAAGATGATATGTTACTAGTTTGGAAAACAAAAGTCCACAGATAAGGGGCAATCATCTATCTTCATGAAACTCTCTGAAACCCAACAAATGCTGCTGCGCCGGCTTCCCGGCGTTGACCGGATGCTGGAGCTGGCTAAAACCGATGCGTTTTTTCAGGATGTTCCCGTATCCGTGGTAACGAAATCCGCCCGTCAGGTGATCGAATCGCTTCGCACGGCCATTCTTGAAAACAGCGATGAAATGACCGAACAGGGGCTCTCTGATGCGTCTGTCGTTGAAAGAATCAGAGAATCGGTGGCGGGCGCCATGTCCTTGAATCTTTTCAGAACCATCAATGCAACGGGTGTTGTGGTGCATACCAACCTGGGCAGGTCCCTGCTGGCGGATGAGGCCATTGCCAATCTTCAGATCATTGCCGGAAGGTATTCGAACCTGGAATTTGATATCAGCGCGGGAAAGCGCGGATCCCGTTACCGGGCTGTTGAAGATATCCTCTGCGAGATCACCGGGGCCCAGGCGGCCATGGCGGTCAACAACAATGCGGCTGCCGTGCTGCTGTGCCTGGATACCCTGGCCAAAGGAAAAGAAGTGGTGGTTTCCAGAGGGGAGCTGGTTGAAATCGGCGGATCTTTCCGGATTCCCGATGTCATGGCCAGAACCGGCGCCATTCTTAAGGAAGTCGGAACGACCAACCGCACCCATTTAAAAGACTATGCCCAGGCCATACAGGAATCAACGGGCCTGCTGCTGAAAGTACATACCAGTAATTATCGGGTGACGGGGTTTACCGCATCCGTTTCGCTCGCCGACCTGGTATCCCTTGGCAAAACCAGGGGGATTGCGGTGATGGAAGATCTGGGAAGCGGCACCCTGGTGGATTTTTCGCGATACGGGATGCACAAAGAGCCCACGGTTCAGGAATCGGTTGCATCCGGCGCGGATGTGATTACTTTCAGCGGAGACAAGCTTCTGGGCGGCCCTCAGGCAGGAATCATTCTGGGAACAAAGGCCATTCTGGATAGCATCAAACAAAATCCCCTGACCCGGGCGCTTCGCATCGACAAGCTGACCCTTGCGGCCCTGGAAAGCACGCTTCGCCTGTACCGGGATCCGGAAAAAGCCAGACAGGCCATTCCGACATTGCGAATGCTGACCCTGCCGATAAACGAGATCCAGCGCCGGGCAGACCGGTTATGCGCACTGCTGTCCGATATCGGAGATTCGCGGCTGAACCTGACCCGGCATGCATTGTCTTCTCGGGCCGGCGGCGGCTCTCTGCCCCTTCTGGACATTCCAACGGTCTGTGTGGGGATGCAGGTGGCCGGCATATCGACCCATGCCGTGGAATCGTTTTTGAGACATCACGCGCCGCCTGTCATCGGCAGAATTGAAACCGATGTCTTTCTGATGGATGTCCGAACCCTTCAGGACGATGAACTGCAGTGGATTCAAACGGCTGTTGCGGCGCTTTTAAAAAGGAACACGTGCGCATGAAGACAATGGCTTTGGAAAAATCCGACACGACGCCGGTGGTTTCAGCCGGTGCCTCACAGGTGTTTTTGTTTTCAAAAACCCTTTCGCCATCCGGAAAAGGTTCTGACTGCGTCTTATTTGCCGGATTCGTCAGCCCCGGTATTTTCCGGGGAGATTCAGGATGGTTTTTCAAATGCATTTCCCGGCGTACTGGCAGGACAGGCCTTTGTGGACGAGGCGCTGCAGCGAATGGGGGCTTTGGGGTTCAGTGCCTTGATGATTCGGCTCGGATTCCCGGTTAAGCGCATGCGAGCCGGCCCTGCTGTCGATCC
Organism: uncultured delta proteobacterium; assembly: GCA_963704205.1. Taxonomy (GTDB): domain Bacteria; phylum Desulfobacterota; class Desulfobacteria; order Desulfobacterales; family Desulfatirhabdiaceae; genus RAAP-1. The sequence goes on along the minus strand of CAVPHN010000011.1, from coordinate 82,002 downwards.
TTTTTTATTGAATGCCGGTTTCATTCTGGAGCAGTTGATTCGGCCGCATCATGCCATGTGGGGGTTGATCAATTCCGATACCCTTGGATGTATCATTGCCGGAAACCGATTTGTCTGTTTGTCGAAATATTGCGGCGAGTATTCAGAATAAACTGGCGGAATTTCAAAAAGAAACCGTTTCCATCGGGATTGCGGTCTATCCTTTGGCCGGTTTCAGTCAAAATGACGCGGTTTTGAATGCCTGGAAAGCATTGATCCATGCAGCGGTTGTCGGCCCCGGGAGTATGGTTGTTCTGGATGCCGTCAGCCTGAACATCAGCGGAGATCAGCTTTATCAGGCCGGCAATCTGCCGGGTGCCGTTGAAGAGTATCGGAAGGCTTTGCAATTGGATCCTTCCAATGTCAATGTTCATAACAGCCTGGGCGTTTGTTACGGCATGATGGAAATGTACGATGCGGCGGAAGCGGAATTTGATGCCGCGCTGCTGCTGAAGCCTGACGAAGTCATGGCCCTGTACAATCTTGGCGTGGTCTGCCTGCTGACCGGCCGAAAAGAAATGGCGCTGAATATTTTTATGAAAGCTGCGGCCATTGATGACGGGATTTTCGAGCTGGCCCTTTTAACCGGAAAGCTTTATCTTGAGGCCGGGAGTCCGGAAAAAGCCAGATCATTTCTGGAAAAAGCGCTGAATTGTCGACCGAAATCCGGAACCGCGCTGCGAACCCTGGGCGCCTGTTTTTCAGCGCTGAACCTTCTTCGGGAAGCGGTTGCGGTCTATACCCGCGCGGTCAAGAACAACCCCAACGATGCAGAGTCCCTTTCCCAGCTGGGTGCAGCTTTACGATACGATTGGAGAAAACCCGGAGATTGCACGGTTATTCTGTCAGCAGAGCGTGGCGATTGCTCCGGAAAATGAGGTTTACCGCGAAAGGCTTAACAGGCTGATGCATAAGTCTCTGAGGGTTGCCGCATCTTCTCCGTGATTTCAGGCGACTTTCATATATGCGTGGTGAATTCCAGAAGGGTCATGAATGTTTAATTGATAAAGGAGTTCGTTTTTATGCCTATTTACGAGTATCGTTGTCAGGAATGCAAAAAGGATTTTGAATATCTCGTGTTTCGAAATCAGGAACCCGAAGCATGCATCGCCTGCGGGAGTCCGAAGGTGAGCCGGCTCATGTCCGCCTGCGGATTTGTCTGCAAGGGCGGCGGCGGGGAAACGGTCAGTTCATCGGCTTCGGTCGGCTCTTCCTGCGGCGGATGCAGTGCATCAAGCTGCGGCGGGTGCGGCCACTGATGAAATCCATCCTGCGCATCGGAACCCGCGGCAGCAAGCTGGCCCTCTGGCAGGCAAACTGGGTCAAACAGGCCATTGAAGCGAGGCATTCGCATCTGGCTGTTGAGATTCAGATCATCAAAACCAAGGGAGATAAGATTCTGGATGTGCCTTTGGCCAAGATCGGCGGCAAGGGGCTGTTTGTCAAGGAAATCGAAGAAGCGCTTCTGGACGGCGGCATTGATATCGCCGTTCACAGCATGAAGGACATGCCTGGGGATATACCGCAAGGCCTGTGTATCGGCGCGGTTCCGGAGCGTGAAAATCCCTTTGATGTCCTGATCTCCGGCCAAGGGCTTTGCCTCAAAGACCTCAAAATCGGCGCCCGCATCGGCACCAGCAGCCTTCGCCGCTCTGCCCAGCTTTTTCATGTGCGGCCGGATCTGAATATTGTTCCGCTGCGCGGGAACCTGGACACCCGCTTGAAAAAACTGGATGGCGACGATCTGGATGCCATTATCCTGGCTGCGGCAGGTGTCAGACGGCTTGGCCTTGAAGACAGGATCACCGAGTATCTCGATGAAGACATCTTGCTGCCGGCAGCCGGCCAGGGAGCCTTGTGCATCGAGATTCGCGACAATGACGCGAAAACGACGGCTGCCGTATCCGGTCTGGATCATTTCCGGACCCGGCGGGTGGTTCTGGGAGAGCGGGCGTTTCTGCACCGTCTCCAGGGCGGATGCCAGGTGCCGATTGCCGCTTATGGAAAAACCGATGGAAACGCCATTTGGCTGGCCGGGCTTGTGGCGTCTCTGGATGGCAAAAACATCATCCGCGACTCGGTTTCCGGTCCAGAAGCAGAGGCTGAATCCATGGGGATTCAACTTGCCGAACGCCTGCTGTCAAAAGGCGCGGACCGGCTGCTCAACGAACTCCTGTCGGCCACATGAATTTCATTGAATAAAGAGAACGTTTCATGAACCAATCAAGCGGCAAAGTGTATCTGATCGGCGCAGGTCCCGGAGATCCGGGGCTGATTACCGTCAAAGGCCTGAGTTGCATCCAGAATGCGGATGTGGTGGTGTATGATTATCTGGCTGCGCCTTCCCTGCTGGCTGCAGCCTCCCCGCATGCGGAAATCATTTACGTGGGGAAGAAAGGCGGCGATCACACCCTGTCTCAGGACAAGATCAATCTGCTGATTGCCGAAAAAGCCAGGGCCGGGAAGACCGTTGCAAGGCTGAAAGGCGGAGATCCCTTTATCTTCGGAAGGGGAGGGGAAGAGGCCGAGGTTCTGATCCGGGAAGGCGTTGCCTTTGAGATCGTTCCCGGGGTGACCTCTGCCATCGCAGCCCCTGCCTATGCCGGAATCCCGCTGACCCACCGGGAGTTTACCTCCACCCTGGCGCTGGTGACCGGCCATGAAGATCCGGATAAAAACGCATCCAGCATCAACTGGGCATGCTCTGGCAGCAGGGGTGGGGACCCTGGTATTTCTGATGGGAGTCAAAAATCTTCCCCAGATTGTTCATCAGCTTGTTCTTCACGGCAAGTCTTCGCAGACGCCGGTGGCTCTGGTGCAGTGGGGTACGACCGCCAGGCAGCGCACGGTGACCGGAACCCTGGAAACCATCGTTGACCGTGTCACGGCAGCCAAATTGTCATCCCCTGCCATTATCGTGGTCGGAGAAGTGGTAACCCTGAGGGAGAAGCTGAAATGGTTCGAAACCCGGCCTCTGTTTGGAAAAACCGTTGTTGTGACCCGGGCCAGGGAACAGGCCAGCGATCTGGTGAAAGCCCTTGGCGATCTTGGGGCCAATTGCCTGGAATTTCCAACCATTGACGTGGGACCCCCGGACAGCTGGTCCGCGCTGGATGCGGCCCTGGATTGTCTGTCGTCATACAACTGGGTGGTGTTTACCAGCGTGAATGGCGTCAAATATTTCTTTGAAAGGCTTTTTGCCAGAGGACTCGATGTGCGCGCTCTGGGCCATATCCGGACAGCGGCCATCGGCCCGGTTACCGCTCAGCACCTGAGGCGTTTTGGCCTGAAGAGCGATATCATTCCGGAAAGCTATCGTGCGGAATCCGTGGTGGATGCATTCAAGGCCGAGTCCATAAAAGGGAACAAGATCCTTCTTCCCCGGGCCAAAGAAGCAAGGCCGGTATTGCCGCTCGAGCTTTCGAAAATGGGAGCGGTTGTGGATGAGGTGACGGTTTACTGCACCCGCCAGGTCCATGGCCATGCCGATGCCCTGATTCAGCTTCTGGAAGATCGGCAAGTGGATCTGGTGACATTCACCAGCTCTTCCACGGTGCGTAACTTTATGGCGCTGCTGCCGTCCGACAGGGCAGGGCAGCTGCTTAAGGGGGTCACCCTTGCCAGTATCGGACCGATTACCACGGCCACGGCCATGGAGCTCGGGCTTGAAATTCAGATTACGGCGCAGACCTATACCATTCCCGGACTGTGTGAGGCCATCCTTGAGTTTTACGGGATGGAAAATTCTACAGGCTGATGGGCAGAAAAGGCTGAAGGATGAAGACTGAAGGCTTTTTGGAATCATGTAATAATCTGGCAAAAATGATGCTGATAGACCCCCATAATCGAAAATTGAATTATCTGCGTATTTCCATTACGGATCGCTGCAATCTCAGATGTCTGTACTGTTCTCCCCGCCATCAGACGCCCAAGCTTTCGCATGAAGCCATCCTGAGTTATGAAGAAATTCTGCGTCTGGTCGAAATTGCGGTTCAACTGGGCATCAGCAAGGTCCGGATTACAGGCGGAGAGCCGCTGGTTCGAAAAGGGGTCCATGAATTCATAAAGGCGCTGCACCAGGTCGACGGGATACGGGATGTTTCGCTGACCACCAACGGCGTTTTGCTGAAAGACCATGTGGATGCCCTCATCGATGCGGGGCTCCATCGGATCAATATCAGCCTGGACACCCTGAAACCCGATAAATTCAAGAAAATAGCCGGTGTGGATGCTTTTGACAAGGTCTGGGAAGGCATACTAAAAGCGTATCAGGGCGGACTGTCTCCAATCAAAATCAATACCGTAGCCCTTCGTCACTTCAATGACGATGAACTGGAAGATATCGCCCGGCTTTCTTTTTCCTATCCGTTTCACTTCCGTTTTATCGAATATATGCCCATCGGGATCACTGAAGAGGGGACGGATTCTTCCCTCTATACTCCGGAAATCAAGCAGCGGCTGACAGATAAGATCGGCGAATTGATTCCGGTTGAACATCACCGCAGCGATGGGCCGGCGGAACGTTTCAGATTTGAGGGCGCGGTCGGTGAGGTCGGGTTTATCAGCGCCATGAGTCATCATTTCTGCCATACCTGCAACCGGCTCCGGCTGACGGCCAGCGGCCAGCTCCGATCCTGCCTGCTTTCGGATCATCAGGAAGATCTCAAAACCCTTTTGCGCGGCGGCGCCTCCGATGAAGCCTTGGCCGCCGTTTTTTTAAATGCCGCCCGAATGAAAGGCGTTCAGCACGGTCTGACCGCCGATACGCCGGTCCGGGTTTCTGGCCAGATGTCATCCATCGGCGGATAGAGATTAGGGGGGACGTACATAAAGGTATAAGTTTATAAACTTATGTTTTGATGTACGTCCCCCCACTTTGATTTACACACGTGAATTCATCGGCGAAGCGTTGGGCACATTTTTGCTGGTGCTGTTCGGTTAAGGATAAATGTCTTGAGTAAACGGCAAACTTATGGTGCTTTTTTCCCGGAAACTGGCTTTTCGTGCCATCATTGAAACATTACCCCTATTTGATCACCGAAGGAAATCGATATGAAAACGCCACTTGCCACGTTTGACGTCAGCCCCATGGGCAAGGAAAGCACAGGCTTCAAGGTGCTGGGGGCCATCGGTTTTTCGCACCTTCTAAACGACATGATCCAGTCCCTGCTTCCGGCAATTTATCCCCTGCTGAAAAGCTCGTTTTCACTCAGCTTCACACAGATCGGTCTGATCACGTTGACTTTTCAGCTCACCGCGTCATTGTTGCAACCGGCGGTTGGACTTTACACAGATCACCACCCGAAGCCCTATTCATTGTCCATTGGCATGGGATGCACACTGACTGGACTTATAATTCTTGCCTATGCGCCAAGTTACGGAATACTGCTGATTGCCGCGGCTCTGGTTGGCACGGGCTCATCGATCTTCCATCCGGAATCTTCCCGTGTTGCGCGAATGGCCTCCGGCGGTCGATATGGTCTGGCCCAGTCGATTTTCCAGGTTGGTGGAAATGTCGGGCAGTGCAACGGGTCCGCTGCTGGCTGCCCTGATAATCATTCCGCAAGGCCGTCACAGCATCGCCTGGTTCTCGCTGGCCGCCTTGCTCGCCATGCTGGTGCTGTGGCAGGTCGGTGGCTGGTACAAGCGACAGCAATCGCGGCTGAACCTGCCAGGCAAATCAACCGTGCAGTCACAGGGGGCGCTCCCTGCCCGTACGGTGGCAAGGTCGATGCTGGTCCTGCTGGCACTGATTTTCTCGAAATTTTTTTATCTGGCAAGCCTGAACAGCTACTATATATTTTTTCTGATCCGTAAATTCCATCTTTCGGTGCAATCCGCTCAGATTCACCTTTTCGTGTTTTTATCCGCCGTGGCCATCGGAACCATCGTCGGCGGGCATGTCGGCGATCGCATTGGCCGCAAGCGTGTGATCTGGGTATCCATTCTGGGAGTCGCACCCTTTACGCTGATATTGCCCTACGCAAATCTGGCATGGACCGGACCTTTGACATTCATCATCGGCCTTATCCTGTCGTCGGCTTTCCCTGCAATTCTGGTTTTTGCGCAGGAGCTTTTGCCGGGTAAGGTGGGGACGGTAGCCGGGCTGTTTTTCGGACTTGCATTCGGCATGGCCGGCATTGGCGCGGCAGTGCTGGGAAAACTGGCCGATGCGCAGGGCATCGAATATGTCTATCGCGTGTGCGCATTCCTGCCCCTACTCGGATTGCTGACGGTTTTTCTGCCCGACATAGGCAGACCGTCTCGTGAGAAGCATGCCCCGATCATCGCAACGCCCCCGGCATAGGAACAGACCGATCCCTTGGTCGTAGCTTCCGAAACCCCATCCTCTTATGATTGAATTCTGATGAGCTCATAAAAAGTAAAAATTGTGACGGCAAGAAAGTAATAGCCTTGCGTTTGTTCAAGATCAAGGCGATCCCTTCTTGGGAACTGTAGATACTCCAGATAAACAAGATTAACGGATTATTTGTGCCAGGTTTTTACCTTTTGCGTTACGTCATCTATCATTCTGATATTAGGAAATTTATATGAAAATGCGATATTTATGATTTAATTCAATCTGTTAACTTTGTCATTATTTTCATTCTTCGTTGTGCCCGCACTGGGCATGAGGGTTAGTTAAAAAAGCATTTTCAGGGCTGTCATTAACAGCCATACAATAAAGGTCATATTTAACCTGTGGTCATAATTGCCCTTTTAATCTCTATGGCGTTATGGGTGGCAAATGATAAGAGCAGGTTGAAGATATCCACATGTTTTCCGTAAGGTGTGGCTGGAAAATTTCCGCGTTGATAGCCACGGTTAAGGTGTACTGGAAGTTCCTGACATTGATAATAAGAGAGGGAGAAAGGGAAGTTCATGCGACTGGCAGCGACACTTGCTGGCTTTACTCTTGCCGTGACGATCGGATGCCTGGTGGGGTCCAGGCGGTCGAAATCCCGAGAGACTGAAGGTATCGGATGCCGGTTGCAATATGTCGGCCAACGGTGTCCACGCTGTGGGAATCATCCCCCGGAGCAACGGGGATTGCCATTTCACGGACTTTTTCCAGAATGGGACGGCAGAGATATGGCTCCTGAGCGCCTTTAAGCAGGGCGCGGACATTTAAATCCAGCATCAGTCCAAGGGAGGCGACAGCCTCCAGATTGCGGCAGATGCGCTTCCAGATTGCCGGCGTTTTCAGGCGGGAAAGATAATCCGGATCAAATATCCGGATCAGATCAAAATGCCCCACCACAGACGGTTTCAGGGTCTGAATCATGTCATACTGCAAATCGAAATAAGCCGAATACAGATCCGCGATGCCGCCGCATGCCGTTACGGCCATGGCGTATTCGGATGGATTCATGTCGATGGGAATATCCGCTACATGGTGAACCGATCCCACGACATAATCCGGATGGAATCGGTCCCGAAGCTGGATGGCATAGTCCACGGCGCCTCGGTACGCCTCGGTTTCCATGCCAACGAAAATGGTCAGCCTGCCTTGATAGGCTGCCTGAAGATTCCGGCAGTGCGCCATATACCGGGCAAAACGCTCCAGCATGGCGCTTGCGGTCAGGCCGGCCGCGCGTTCATCCGGATAGAGAAAAATATCGCTTACAGGCGGCATGTGCTCGGTAATGCCGACCCAGGCAAATTTCTGGTCATGGTAGGCTCTGACAATATCATCCAGGGAATCCCGGGCGTGCTGGCAATAGTCGCCGCTGTGGCCGCCATGGACCGACACGAAGGGGGGCAGGGTATCTGATTGGTGATTTTTATGCCGATTCATCGGCTACTCCATAGCCGGTAAACCGCCTGGCGTCAACTGTCAAATTGACAGCCGTTTTTCTGAAATCCCGGATCGCCTGCCATGATAGACAAAAGAAACCGAGTTGTCGGAGTGCCTGACGGTGTGTCTATCGTAATACTCGGAAATATCGATAGAGACGGACCTTGCCGGATGGGTGTCAGCAGATCGCGCGGATTGGCAGGGTCATTACGATTTAACTTGTCTTGGCTTGGCTGAGGCTGTAAACTCATAAGAAACATATTATAGCCTGAAATGAATCCATTCTGGCCTATCTGCAGAAGATAATAACCAGAAAGGGAACCCGGAAAAAAGGATCAAATGGTTCAGGAAACAGAGATCAGAGATGTATCGGGTGTTGACAAGGGATTGGTTGCGATGTTTCTTAAAATGTCGCCGGAGGAACGGTTGCGATCCAACGATAATGCAGTGCGCGCAATTTTGGAGTTAAGAGATGCCTTCAGGAGTCAAAGAAACAGCAGGCGCAGATCTCAGTGCACTACTTGAGGGGCTGGCCGAGGCAGATGTCGAATTCGTTCTTGTTGGCGGTCTGGCTGCGGTTGTGCAGGGTTCTCCGATTACAACGATGGATGTGGACATTGTTCACTGCCGGTCTTCCGGCAACATTACCCGGTTGATCGGGTTTCTCAAATCGATTGACGCAGTTTACCGTCGGCCCGATGATAAAATTATCGAGCCAACGGAGGCCGATTTGTCGCAGATGGGCCATATGCTTTTTTCGACCCGGTTGGGACCTGTAGATGTTCTGGCGTTTATCGAAGAGAGAAAGGTTTATGAAGACCTGCTTGAACATACGGTGGAAATTATGTTCAGAGGTCATATCCTTCGCGTTCTGGAGCTTAAGATGCTGATTGAATTGAAACGGATGTCCCGTGATCCCAAAGACCGTCAACGGATTCCTGTTCTGGAAGAAACACTGCGACAATTATATCAACAGAAGTGATTATACGTGAAACACAGCAATGCGGATGTATCTTGCAGCATCTCCCCGTATTCATGCTATGGAAAACACAGAAATGATGCGACAGAAATACTGGAATAGCCAACCGTGTGAACGGTAAATAACCCCCATATCCTCATGGCGAATGGGGAAAATCAATGAAAGGAAAAAACCATGTCAGTTCCTCCGGTAAAGGTTTATTCGCTCAGCACCTGCAGCCATTGTAAATCCACCAAAAAAATGCTTTCGGACTGCACCATTCAATATGACTATGTGGATGTGGATACGACTGCAAGGCGAGGAAAGGGCCGCGATTCTGGAAGATGTCAAAAAATTCAATCCAAAATGTTCATTTCCGACCATTATCATCGGAAATACCGTGATTGTCGGGTTCAAGGAAAAAGAAATCAAGGAGGCGCTGGGACTGGAATGAATCCCGAACAACTCTATGAAATGCTCAAAAAGGTTCAGGAACCGAAAGGGTATTATTTCAGCGATGACACCGAAAGGGTGGCGGATCTGATGCAGGCCCTTCTGGCCAATAAAGAGCGGTATGGGTATATGGTCTGCCCCTGTCGCCTGTCTTCGGGAGAGAGGGAAAAGGACAAGGACATCATCTGCCCCTGTGTTTATCGCACCGAAGATGTGGCGGAATTCGGGAGCTGTTACTGCAATCTTTACGTGTCGAAGGAATGGAAAGAAGGCAAGATTTCCCGCGCGTATGTTCCGGAGCGAAGACCCGTGGAGAAAATGTTTTAGTAGTGTCTCTGACATCTGGATATTGTGCCAGATGTCCATATTCAAGATGCTGCAGCGGGTTTCCAGGTTTGTGGAAAAAACCGATCCCATCATCCCTTGTAACGGGCTGTAATCGCCTGGATTTCCTGTCTCAGATTATCCGGAATCCGGCTCTGGATGATGGGTCTCCAGAATGGCGTCCAGTTTGATCCGGGCTCTGTCCAGAAGGGTCATCTTTCCGGAGGCTTCCCATTCCTCGTACCCGGACCGGCTGATGAGTTTGGGCCGCCACTGGGTGCTGCGCAGGTGTTTGAAGGTGTGATCATGGGATAAAAACTCGCCCGCGGGTCCGACTTCCCGAATCACGTCCAGGGCCATCATCTGGCCGTCAATTGGAATCCCTTTTTTCATCCGCCGGATCAAATCGATCATTTCATCCACGATTACGATCATCTCAAGACTTCCGGTTCTGCCAAAATCCAGATATCCCACGTCATGATTGAGGTTGGCGCCGGCCATGGCCGACATGAAGGTCAGGAGTCCTGCCTCAAAAGACGCCTGTCCGTCCGGAATCTGGGCGTCGCTGGTGCCGGCATATCCCCAGGACGGCAGGTTTACATGATGGCTCATTTCAATCATGGCCATGTAGGCCATGTAGTATTCCGGAGCGTTGTAGGAACACTGGCTGGTGGCCATGTCCAGAACAGCCGCGCCCATTCCCATGATAAAAGGCGCGCCCGGGGATGCCAGCTGATGGATGACAAGGCCGCAGAAGCATTCGCCAAGACCCTGAACCACATGCCCGGCAATGGTCATGGGGGCGGTGGATCCGGCAATGGGCGCCGGCGAATAAATGGCCGGAATCTGTTTTTCCGCGCAGAACAGGAGTTTGTCCAGGCTGTCGAAGGGGTGTTTCAGCGGACTGATCGGCTCGGCATAATGAATGAAATAAGGCTTTTCCCTAAGAGCCGCTTCGCTTCCCCGCAGCCTCCTGGAGAGCTCCCATATCTGGGTCAGGTCTTTTTTGCATGCCGCGGTGCAGACAATGGGTTTAACTGAATTTTCGGCCATGGCCTGAAACTCGACAAGATAGGCCCGTGCGGGGTCAACGTCGCTGGGATGGGCAAACGACATGATAAAGTCGATATTGGCAAGGGCATCGCAGACCCGGGCTGCCCTGCAAACGTCATCCAGTATGCAGAGCCGGCGTTCACCCGAGGGATTCAGCGAATATATCAGGTCTGAGCCGGTTCCAAAATAAGAGCGGTTTTCTCCCAGATCCATGACCTGCCGGCCATTTCGGTTGAAAACAGAAATCGCGCTGGGCGCGCTTTGAATGGACCTTTCCACAAGTGATTCCGGAATGGTTACCATCCGGCCGCTCTTAACGGAGCATCCGGCATTCAGCAGCAGGGACAGCGCCCCTTCATGCTGAATCTCCATGCCGATGTTCTCGAGCACATGAAGCGCGGCACCATATATTTTATCTTTGTCTTCCGAGGAGAGAAATGACAGTTTGGGGAAGATCGAGATTGCGTCAGATGTCAAGTTGAAAATCCTTTCTTAATGATTCAGGTGTTCAGGCAGAAGTCATCATGTGAAAAATCCTGCTTCAGCCTTTACCCTTTTCGTCTTTTTCCGATGCATAGAAAAATAAAAAAAATCAGAGATGCCAGGGTGACGATGGTGGCGCCGGAGGCCAGATCCGCATAATAGGAAATGCACAGGCCGCCGGTGGTTGCAACCAGCGCAACGCCGATGGCGACCGCAAACATGGCGGCGTATCGATCGGTGACCTGAGCAGCCGCAGCTCCGGGGATGACCAGAAGGGCGGACACCAGGATGATGCCGACCACCTTCATGCTGATGACCACGGTCAGGGCGAGGATTGTCAGAAAAAAATGATCCAGGAACATGACCGGAATGCCGCTGACGTGGGCCACTTCGCTGTCAAAGGCCACAAACAGCAGCTCCTTGAAAAACAGCCAGATGGATGCCAGAACCAGGCTGCCGAGAACGGCAATGATGAGAATATCCTGATGGGTAATGGCCAGAATATTTCCAAACAAATACCCGAAAAGGTCCACATTGTATGTGGTTGACAATCCGATGAAAATGACCCCGAGGGCCATGGCCAGGGAAAAAAAGATACCGATGGCGGTGTCGGTGCTGAGCCGCTGCTGATTGCCGACAATGCCGATGGCATTGGCCACGCAAACGGCAAAAACAATGGCCGAAATGGTGGGAGATACGCCGATCAAGGCGCCCAGTGCCACGCCGCCGAATGCGGAATGGGCGACTCCCACGCCGATAAAGGAAAACCTGCGCAGTACCACGAAACAGGAAACCACGGCCAGTACAATGCTGAGAAGGATTCCGGCCGCCAGTGCATTTTGCATGAAACCAAGATCAAGCCACTCAGTCATCGTCGATATGCCTCATCTTGCAGGATACGCACTGGGCGTCGTGTATCATGACTTTTAGATTTCTTCCGAAAACCTTCTGGTGAATATCGGAATCCAGTTCCGAATCCGTATCGCCGTGATAATGAATTTCGCGGTTCAGGCAGGCCACGCGATCGGCATGGGACGTTACCACGCCGATATCGTGGGATACCATGATTACGGATATCCTTTGCCGGCTGTCTCTCAGACCGGCCAGAAGTTCATAGAAATCCTCCTGGCCGACGCTGTCCACGCCCGTTGAGGGCTCGTCCAGAACCAGCAGTCTGGGGTCGGATACCAGTGCCCTGGCAATCTGAACCCGCTGCTGCTGGCCGCCGGAAAGGACCCCGAAGGGCTTGTTGGCATGCGCGGCCATTCCGACCTGTTTCAGTTTTTCCATGGCGGCCTGTTTGTGTCTGTTCAGCAGCCGGGAAATGAGCCCCATCTGCTGGTACAGGCCCATGATCACCACATCCAGCGCGGTTACCGGAAAAGAGCGTTCCGCATGAGAGATCTGCGGCAGATACCCGACATTCAGCCGGCTCTGTTTGCCGGGTTTTCTGCCGAACAACAGAACCGATCCCTTTTCCGGCTTGATCAGCCCGAGAATGACTTTCAGGAGCGTGGATTTGCCGCCGCCGTTGGGGCCGACGATGCCCAGAATTTCCCCTTCGAAGCATTTCAGATAAATGGATTTGAGCACCCATTTGCCATCGAATTTGACCCAGACATCCGCGATGTCCACCAGTATGCCGGGTTCGGGAGTTGTCATCGCCTGGCCTGTTTTCAATTCATGGCCTCCTTCATGATCTGTAGATTGGTCGTCATTAAATCGATATAGGTGTTTCGTCCGGCAAGGGTTTCGCCGCCCAGCGGATCCAGGATCAGCACCTTTGTGCCGGCCTCCCTGGCGATAACGTCCGCAACTTTGGTGCTGAACTGGGGTTCGGCAAAGACCGCGCGAATGCGATATGACTTGATCCTGGAAACAATGTCGGCGATTTCCCGCGGCGTTGGATTTCTTCCGGGGGTTTTTTCGATCACACCGGCCAGGGTCAGGCCGTATCGGGCGGCAAAATAATCCCAGGACGAATGAAATGAAATAACTTCTCTGACCTTGAATTGATTCACGGTGTCCGCAATCGCCCGGTCCAGTGCATCAAGCTGGCCAAGATATGTTTTAGCCCTGCTTTCATATTTTAAAGCATGGGCAGGGTCTGCGGCCGAGAGCGCTTCCTGTATCCGGATTACCATGGTTTTGGCAAGGTGAGGATCCAGCCAGACATGGGGATTGCCGGCACGAAAATCGTGTGCAAGGGCGTGTTCTGCATGGCCGGACTTTTTTGTAGTATGCGGCGCCTTTTGGGCGGATTCTGCATGATGCGGGTCCGCGGACCGGATCAGCGTCATGCCGTCGGACAAGACAACCGGCTTTATCTTCCGGCCTGAAGACTGAATCAGTTGATCCGCCCAGAATTCCAGGCCGGCGCCGATCATTAAAAAGACTTTGGCCGCGCCAAATGCCTTGACCAGGCTGGGCTTCATCTCAAAAGTGTGCGGGCTGGCGCCTGCGGGCACGACAGTGGTGACCTCGACATCATCGCCCCCGACCTGCCGGGCCATATCGGCGACCGGAAAGATGCTGGCGACAACCTGAAGTCTTTCCCCGTAAGAAAGGGAAGGGGTACTCAAAAAAACACTCAAAAGAATCCAAACAAAAAGTCGATAATGTCTCATACGCTCGAACCTGCCTCTGCCTGCCGTCTTTGGCCTTTTAGTCTTTCTAAAGAAATTTCCGCATCCGCATCGCGATCTCCGGTTTGGGCATGGCGCCCACAAGGGTATCTTTCAGCCGGCCGTTGTCAAAAATCAGCAGCGTGGGAATGCTTCGCGTGTCGAACCGGGCGGATGTCACGGGGTTGGCGTCCACATTCAGTTTTCCGATCCGAAACCGTCCCTTGTATTCAATCGCCAGTTCGGCGATGACCGGTCCGACCATCGTGCAGGCGCTGCACCAGGGCGCCCAGCAATCCACCAGAACCGGGATCGGAGATCGAAGAACTTTTTCCGCAAAATTGGCATCCGTGATCATGACGGGCTGCTGAATGAAAAGGTCGCTGGTTTTAAGCACCGCCCCGCATTTTCCGCATTTGCCGGGCTGGCCCGCATGGGCTGCCGGAATTCGATTCCGGGTTCTGCACGATGTGCATCGGAACAGGTAATTCGGTGGGATTTGTCATCAGGGCATGACTCCATATTCTTTTAATTTTTTATGAAGGGTTTTTCGCGTAATTCCCAGTTTTCGGGATGCCAGACTTTTGTTGCCGTCCGCGGATGCCAGCGCACTCAGGATCGTTGCTTTTTCAACAGCGGTGAGCGGCAGGGTTTCGGCGACTTGCGAAGAATTCGTGAAACCGGGGGATGACGGGGCAGGGGAGGCCGGCAGCATGGGAAGCTCCTGGTCGTCCAGATATTCACTTCGGGACAGAACAACCCCTCTTTCAACGGCGTTCATCAGCTCCCGGACGTTTCCCGGCCAGTCGTACCGGATCAAATGATCCATTGTCTGAGGGGTGAAGCCCTTGATGGATTTGTGATTCAGGGCTGAAAATTTCTCCAGAAAATGCTGAGCCAGCAGCGGAATGTCCTCTTTTCGGTCGCGCAGGGGCGGCAGATTCAGGTTTACGACATTGAGCCTGTAGTATAAATCTTCCCGGAAACGTCCCGATGCGGTCAGCGCCAAAAGATCCTTGTTGGTGGCGACAATCAGCCGGACATCCACGGTTACCACCTGCTCGCCGCCGACCCGGGTGATTTCCCTTTCCTGAAGCACGCGAAGGAGTTTGACCTGCATCATCAAGGACATTTCGCTGACTTCATCCAGAAAGAGGCTGCCCCCGCTGGCCTGAACGAATTTGCCTTCTTTTCTGCGATCCGCGCCGGTAAAGGCTCCTTTTTCATGGCCGAAAAGCTCCGATTCCAGCAGGGTTTCGGTAATGGCCGCACAGTTGATTTTGATGAAAGGGCCGGCTTTTCGATGGCTGTTAAAATGAATGGCTCCTGCGATCAGTTCTTTTCCGGTTCCGGATTCGCCATGAATCAAAATGGTTGCCTCGGACGGCGCTACCTGGGCAACCGTTTCCAGAAGTTTTTCCATCTTCAGACTCTGTGCGATGATCTGTCTGCGGTCAAATCGCTGGTCCAGGTGCTGTCTGAGAATGCGGTTTTCTTCCCGAAGAAAAATGTGTTCCATGGCCCGTTCAATGGTAATTTTCAGTTTGTCGAAATCAAGGGGTTTGGTCAGATAATCATAGGCCCCGGCTTTCAGGGCTGAAACCGCGGATTCAATGGAGGAATAGGCGGTCATGATGATCACCGGTATGGCCGGATTGATTGCCTTGATGCGGCCCAGGGCCTCCAGGCCGGAGACTTTGAGCATGCGCACATCCATCAGGATCAGATCAAAAGGCCGGTCCTGAACCGTTGCGATGGCAACGGCGCCGTCGTCGGCTTCGACGATTTCATATCCCCACCCGCCGATTAGCGTACGCAGCATGGTTCGGTGCGCGGTGTCATCATCAACAACAAGGATGGAACAGGATTTTGTTTTCATGGGCGTGCGTTCTCAATGGGGAGCCGGATTGTTACCGTGGTGCCTTTTCCCGCCAGGCTTTCAACCTTGATGTCGCCGTCATGAGCCTCAACGATATTGTGGACAATGGCAAGCCCCAGACCGGTTCCCGAGGTTTTTGTGGTAAAGTAGAGGTCAAAAATCTGCGAAAGATCGGTTTCGGAAATTCCGCTCCCGTTGTCCGAGATTTGAAGGATGAGCCGATCCTGGTTGAGCGTGGCGCTGATCATGATCCTGCCGCCGCTGGGCCAGGGCTTCCACGCAATTCAGCAATAGATTCAGCAGCACCTGGCCCATCTGGTCCGGATCCATGGGAATCAGCGGAAGCTCCGGTTGAATTTTCGTCTCGATGTCAATCTGACGGTCACTGGACTGCCGCTCCATCAGTCTTCAGCGTTTTGTGTATGACGTCTGAAATGGGGACCGGCTGTTTGGCGATGGCCACGGGCTTTGCAAACGCCAAAAGCTGGCTGACCACACGGTTCAACCGGTCCACTTCCTGAATCATGATCGATGAAACTTCCTGGTCTTCGGGAATATGTGAATACCGTTCCCTGAAATAGGTGGCAAATCCTTTTATTGAACTCAGCGGGTTGCGGATTTCATGTGCAACGCCGGCCGCAAGGCTTCCGATGGAAGCCAGCCGCTGGGATCTGGCCAGCGCTTTTTGAAGGGCCTGGACTTCGCGCAGGTCCTTGAACAACAGAACATATCCGAGAAATGCGCCGGTTTCATCCTGAAGTTTTGCAGCGCTGACCTGAAGCGGAAGGCGCGTTTTCTCCGCGATGTGGCATATGATTTCCTTTTCAACCGCCTGCGTCTCGATATCCGGATGCGAAATCAGCTCCAGAAACATCCGGGGCAGAACCTCGGCGGCTTTTTTCCCGGATGCGTGGACTGCGGACAGGTTCAGTACCCGGTCCGCCACCTGATTGAAAGGAGGTGATGACAAGTGAAGTATCCAGGGCAATCAATCCGATGGGCATATTTTCGACCAGTGTATCGGAAAAAGCTTTGATTCTGGAAAGCGATGCCCGCGTCATGCGGAAATTCTGGGCCAGAAACAGCATCATCACGCCGGCAAAACCGATGAAAAGCAGAATCGATCCCATGACCACCGTATGCATGGCATCGGCATGCCGGGCCTCTTCAATGGAATCCATGTCCAGGCCGATAAAAATAATTCGGGAGACATCCGGCCCGTCTGCCGGTATCGGAAACAAAGGCGCCAATGGGTTGGCGGAAGCCCCTTTCGTGCGACCCCGATGGAAGCCCTGCGGGAGGCGGGTCGGGGTAAATCTTCGATAGAATTCAAATGTCTTTTTTCCGTGATGCTCGGGAAGAATTCGCCAGAAGCTTTCCGATGTGCCGGAAATGGCTTCCAGATTCAGCTCTTTTCCGTAAGGGCTGCCGATCTGTTCCGGATCACTGCTGGCCATAATCATTCCGTCGGCATCCGTGACGATCAAATGAACGATGTCCGGCTGCTGGGAGGTTTCCATCAGCAGTTTCTGAAGCTGAAATCCTTCCCATCGCCCTGCCATGCCGGTTCGGGTTCCGGCCTCAAACGAGCGGATCAGGGCAGCGGCTTTTTCTTTCAACAGCCTTTCGGAGTTCTCCTTCTGTCGGTTGATGTTTTCAATCGTCATGAAGGAGAAAATGGGCAGCAAAACCAGCACGGCGCCGATCAACACCCAGGGCGGGATACCGGTCCAGAAACGGTTTGTTAATAGATTGCCGGATTTCATTGTTTCATGAATAAAAAGCGCTCAAATCCCCGGCTCCCTTGCGGATGATTTCAGGTATATCGCCGATCAGCGATACGACACTTGAAGGATTTCCCGATACGAAACCCGCATCAATGACCAGATCCAGCCGGGTTCCAAAATGTTCATGAATCAGAGACGGATGGTCAAAGACAGCGCCGTCCGGAGCAGTGGCGCTGGTTGAGATAATGGGATTTCCCAGGGATTTGACCAGGGCGATACAGATTGGATGATCCGGCACGCGAATGCCGGCGGTTCTGCGTTTGGTCAGCATGATTTTCGGAACCAGTTTCGATCCTTCCAGGATAAAGGTATAGGGTCCGGGAAGGTGGCGTCTTATGGTTTTATATCCGTAATTGGTTACCTTGGCGTAGTCGCTGATATCTTTAAGATCCGAGCAGATAAAGCTGAAGGGTTTGGACGGGTCCCGCTGCTTGATCTGATAAATTCTCTGAATGGCTTTTTTATTCATGATATCGCAGCCGATGCCGTAAAACGTATCTGTTGGATAGGCGATGATACCCCCGTCTTTCAGAATCGTCCACCACTTTGGCGACAAGTCGCGGCTGCGGTGTTATGGGATTGATGCTGATCAGCATGGTTGCCATCCAGTAACAGGTCACCCAGAAACCCAGAAAAAGTCAGTTGAAACGCAGAGAAAACGATGAGCCTGTTCCCTGTTAATCTATCCAAAACTTCGTTATAGTACTATACCCATGTCCAAATAACAACGGATATGTATTCGCTGAAAGACAAAGTGGATAGTCTGAAACAGGCGTGACGAAAGATGAAGTGCAACGCAGACTGGCTTTTTGCATCGCCATCAGTATAAGGTTTCTTTCAATGCCAGGATCCGGGTCATCCTTGACTTTGGACAGTTTTTATGAGCATTATATAATAGAAATCTTAAAGTCAAACGCGCAGAATCCGATCGAGATTTCATGCCCCTGTCTTATCACTGAAGGTCTTTATGGACAAAACTGCTTTTTTGAGAATCGAGTTTTATCTGCTGGTTGTATTTTCGCTCCTTTTGCCTTCCGCCATTTATTTCCAGCTGATTATAAAAAGAATCTTCTCCCGAATCACGATGTTTTTGCTGGGACTGGCGATGATCATGATGTCGGGTGTTGACCTCGTGCTTCTCCAGAAACTGTCCGCAATCGCCGTTCAATCAAGCGACCTGGCGGATGACGTCATATTCGGTTCGGAGTTTTCAATGGCATTATACCTGTTGCCGCTGATATTGGCAGGACTGGGAATTAATGTTATCTCCCACATATTGCATTCGCATATGGTTATTGCCGAGCTTGAACCGGTCAATCCCGGTGAGTTCCGGAAAGCAGGCAAAGGCGATCGGTGATATTTGACAGCCAGAATTCTGGCTTTGCCTCAACTTTTTTCAATAGGAAGCTTCAGGAACGCTTATGACACAATATCAAACTGTATATATTTTCCCCATTATTCCCGAACCATTGCTTTTTTTAGATAAATTATCCAGAAACCTCTGGTGGAGCTGGCAGCGGGATGCAGTTGAACTGTTTCGCCGCATCGATCCCCTGCTCTGGCGGGAGTCCAATGGCAACCCCCTTATATTTTCGACACTGATTCCTCAGGAGCGCCTTCAGGAGCTTTCTCTGGACGAAAGCTTTCTGGCCCATCAGGCGCGTGTCAAAGCGCGTTTTGAATCCATGCTTGATGACGCCGATGAATTCGGCTTCTTCTGTTTTCGAAGACCGGGGAACGGTTGCCTATTTTTCAATGGAATTCGGCATTCATGAAAGTCTTCCGCTGTTTGCAGGCGGGCTGGGAATTCTGGCAGGAGACCATTTGAAATCCGCATCGGACATGCGGGTGCCGCTGACCGGGGTCGGCCTTTACTACCGGCAGGGGTATTTTCATCAATATCTGGATTATGACGGCTATCAGCAGGAAGCCT
Organism: uncultured delta proteobacterium; assembly: GCA_963704205.1. Lineage (GTDB taxonomy): Bacteria > Desulfobacterota > Desulfobacteria > Desulfobacterales > Desulfatirhabdiaceae > RAAP-1. Next base: position 62,671 of record CAVPHN010000011.1, on the reverse strand, counting down.
ATCCCAGAACCGATATGTATTCCATCCCCCTTGAACGCGCGCTGGATCCGCAAGGAAATGAAGTTCGAATATCGGTTTCCGGCCCTGACGGAGAAATTCATGCAATGGTGTGGAAGCTGAATATCGGCAGAATTCCGCTCTATCTTCTGGATGCGAATATCCGGGAAAATCCTCCGGAAATAAGAGATATTACCTCGAGTCTTTATACCGGAGACCAGAAAAAACGCCTCTGCCCAGGAAATCCTTTTGGGAATCGGCGGCATGCGGGCGCTGACAGCCATGGGAATATTTCCGACGGTGTGCCACATGAATGAAGGGCACTGTGCTTTTGCCAGTCTGGAGCGTCTGGCCTTGTTCATGTCCAGACTCAATGTCGATATTAAAACCGCCCTGGAAATTGTACCCCGAACAACCGTTTTTACCACCCATACGCCGGTTGCGGCCGGTCATGACGAATTTCCGCCGTTTTTGGTAAAGCCGTATCTCATCCCTTTTCAGGAAAAACTCCAGACACCTGCCGATGAAATGCTTTCCTGGGGACAGCTTGTTACAGCCTCTTCCGAGCAGCCGTTTTCCATGTTTGTTCTGGGCCAGCGCATGTCCCAGTATTGCAACGGCGTGAGCAAACTGCATGGAAAAGTTGCCCGGCGGATGTGGATGGATATCTGGCCCGGGGTTTCTGAAAGCGAAATTCCGATTACGCATGTCACCAATGGTGTCCATATTCCTACCTGGATATCCCATGAAAATGCCCTTCTTTTTGAACGTTATATCGGTCCGGACTGGCATATGGATATTCAGAAAGCGGACATTCTCAAACGTTTCGATCAGATTTACGATGAAGAGCTCTGGCGGGCCCATGACATGAATCGCTCCAGACTCATCCGAACCTGCCGGGAGATGATGATCACGCAGTATCAGCGCCGCCACGCACCCATGGCCAGAATGAAAGATGCCGAATCGGTGCTGGAACAGGATGTTCTGACCATTGCCTTTGCCAGGCGCTTTGCCTCTTACAAGCGCGCCTACCTGATTCTTCAGGAACCGGAGCGTTTTGAAGACATTCTGAATTCCAAAACGCATCCCGTGCAGTTTATTTTTTCCGGAAAGGCCCATCCCCGGGATACCGAAGGCAAGGATCTGATCAAACGCCTGATTCAGTTTTCCCGAAGACCCAGCGTGCGGCGCCGGATCGTTTTTCTGGAAGATTATGATATCCATATTGCCCGGCATCTGGTCCAGGGAGCGGATGTCTGGCTCAATACGCCGCGCAGACCTTTTGAAGCCTGCGGCACATCCGGCATAAAGGCGGCCATAAACGGTGTGCTCAACGTCAGTATTCTGGATGGATGGTGGGACGAAGGCTATTCCGAAGACTGCGGCTGGCAGATCGGAAACCGTATCGATCATACGGATCCCGGCTATCAGGATCTGCTGGACAGCCGATCGCTCTATAATGTCCTTGAAAATGAAGTGATCCCCTGTTTTTACGAAAGAAGCAAGGGGGGCATCCCGGTGGATTGGATCCGGATGATGAAGGCTTCCATGAAAATGGCCATGCGGCAGTTCAGCAGCCAGCGGATGGTCGACGACTATCAGGAGAAATTTTACCTTCCGGGAGCCTATCGGTCTCAGGAGCTGTTGTTCAATCAATCCGATGAAGCCAGGCATCTGTCAGCCCAGCATATCAGGCTGATGCTGAACTGGAAACAGATTCACCTCATGCCGCCGGTTGTCTGTGAATCCTAAAAAATATTATCGGATCGGTGATGCCTTCAGTGTTACGGCAGCGGTTCATCTGGGCGAGCTCGGTCCCAACGAAGTGGATGTAGAGCTTTGTCTGGGAACCCAAAAAACGATCGATGCGCTTGAAGATATTCAGACAGAAACCATGAACGTCAGCCAGGAACTTGGATACAATCACTACCAGTATTCCTGCACCACGATCTGTAAGACTTCCGGTCAGTTTGCCTTTACGGCAAGGGTGACGCCACGGGGGATAATTGGATTAAATACAGTCCGGGGCTGATTACCTGGGCGTAAAGAAAGAAGCTGAAAGCTGAAAGGTTAAAGGCTGAAATTATCACCATTGCCAGTTTTTACAGGAAGGGCTGTTATCATGACATTATCCCGAAACCCCCGCATTCTTATCGTAACGCCGGAGGTCACCTATCTGCCAAACCGCATGGGAAGCCTTGCCAGCTATCTGACGGCCAAAGCCGGAGGCCTTGCGGACGTTTCGGCGGCGCTGGTGAATGCGCTTTTTGACCAGGGCGCCGATGTTCATATTGCCATGCCCGATTATCGGGCGATTTTCAGCGGACAGATGGCGCCTTTCCTGTCCAAGGAACTTCAGGCCATTCAGAACAAAATGCCGGGCGAGCGGATCCATCTGGCGGAAGACCGGGCGTTTTTTTACAAGAACCGGGTCTATTCGGATTACTGGATGGAAAATATCAAAATGGCGCTGGCCTTTCAGCGGGAAGTCATCAACAACATCGTTCCCAGGGTTCAGCCGGATCTGATTCACTGCAACGACTGGATGACCGGTTTGATTCCCGCCATGTCCAGGAGAATGGGGATTCCCTGTCTGTTTACCATTCACAATATTCATACCATGAAAACCCATCTGTGGCAGATTGAAGACCGGGGAATCGACGCCGCCTATTTCTGGCAGCACCTGTATTATGATCGCATGGCGATCGAATATGAAGAAAGCCGGGATTCCAACGCCGTGGATTTTCTGACCAGCGGCATTTTTGCAGCCCATTTTGTCAATACCGTCAGTCACACGTTTTTAATGGAAGTCGTTGAAGGCCGGCACGGTTTTGTCGAAAAATCCATCCAGCAGGAGCTGGCCAACAAATGGCATGCCGGATGCGCGGCAGGGATATTGAATGCTCCGGATCCGGCTTTTAATCCCTTGCATGACAAACATCTGACGCCAACCTTTGGTCCGGATGACCATGCTGCAGGGAAAAAACAGAACAAGCTGGCCCTTCAAAAACTTCTGGGATTAATCCAGGATGAGAACGCGCCGGTGTTTTTCTGGCCGTCCCGGCTGGACAGCATTCAAAAAGGATCGCAGCTTCTGGCGGATATTCTCTATTCGGTCATTTCCAGGTACTGGCAGAGCAATCTGCAGATCGTTTTTGTGGCGAACGGCGAATATCAGCAGCATTTCAAGGACATCGCCCATTACCACGGCATTCAGAACCGGATTGCCGTCTGCGATTTCAGCGAAGATCTCGAACACCTCGCGTATGCGGCTTCCAATTTCATATTGATGCCCTCGCTGTTTGAACCCTGCGGCCTGCCGCAGATGATTGCCCCGATCTATGGATCGCTGCCCGTTGTCCATGACACCGGAGGCATTCATGATACGATCAGCCATCTGGATCCGGCAAAACATGCCGGAAACGGCTTTTTGTTTAAATACCACGATGCAGCCGGTCTTTCCTGGGCCATTGATCAGGCCATGGCTTTTTATCATCTTTCCGAGAAAAGCAAGCAGTTCGAGATCCGGCGCATCATGAAAGAGAGCATTGCCCGTTTCAATCATTCGGTAACCGCCAGACAGTATATCGATCTTTATGAAAAAATGCTTCAGCGGCCGCTGATTAATTAGTGTCTTTTGAAAAAATGGAGAATTGACTGATGACTGAATTTGCTTATCAGGAGATGTTTCCCCTGGGACCCGATACAACGGAATATCGCAGGCTGACATCCGATTATGTTTCAGATGCTTCCTTTGAAGGTCAGGCCATTGTGAAGATTGCTCCCGAGGGCCTGACCCTGCTGGCGGAGCAGGCCTTTATAGACGTCTCTCACCTCTTGAGAAAATCCCATCTTCTGCAGCTGGTCGACATATTGAATGATCCCCAAAGCTCTTCCAATGACCGCTATGTCGCCCTTGAAATGCTGAAAAACGCGGTCATCTCCGCTGAAGGCGAATATCCCATGTGTCAGGATACCGGAACCGCCATCATCATGGCTAAAAAAGGCCAGCAAATCTGGACCGGATTTTCGGATGAAGAGGCCCTTTCCCGGGGCGTTTTTAATGCCTATACCCGGAGCAACCTCCGGTATTCCCAGAATGCGCCCTTGACCCTTTACGGGGAAAAAAATACCGGCTGTAATCTGCCCGCGCAGATCGATATTTATGCAACTGCCGGAGACGCCTATAAATTTCTCTTTATGGCCAAAGGCGGCGGCTCCGCCAATAAAACCTATCTTTTTCAGGAAACAAAGGCCGTGCTGGCCCCGGATAAGCTTCCGGAATATTTAAAGGCCAAAATGAAAAGCCTGGGGACCGCTGCCTGCCCGCCGTATCACCTGGCCTTTGTGATCGGCGGAACTTCGGCGGAAGCCAACCTTAAAACCGTGAAACTGGCCTCGGCAGGATATCTGGATAAGCTTCCGGAGCAGGGAAACGCTCTGGGTCACGCCTTCAGGGACAGAGAACTGGAAGCCGTGCTGTATCAGATGTCGCGGGATCTGGGTCTGGGCGCCCAGTTCGGCGGGGTTGCCTTCTGCCATGATGTCCGCGTGATCCGCATGCCCCGGCATGGGGCGTCCTGTCCCATCGGCATGGGCGTCAGCTGCAGCGCGGACCGCAACATCAAGGCCAAAATCACCCGGGACGGGATTTTTCTGGAAACGCTTGAAACCAATCCTGCGCAGTTTCTGCCGGAACCGTCGGGCGCAGCGGATGATGCCGTGGCTATTGATCTGAACCGGCCCATGAATGAAATCCGGGCAACCCTGAGCAAGTACCCCGTTTCCACCCGGCTGCTTCTGACCGGGGAAATTGTCGTGGGAAGAGACATCGCCCACGCCAAACTCAAGGAGCGTCTCGATCAGGGCGAGGACCTGCCCGAATATTTTAAAAATCACATCGTGTATTATGCCGGGCCTGCCAAAACGCCCAAAGGCCGGGCGTCGGGCTCTTTCGGACCGACCACTGCGGGTCGCATGGATCCTTATGTTTCCCTGTTTCAGGCAAGAGGGGGCTCCATGATCATGCTGGCCAAGGGAAACCGCACCCAGCAGGTCACGGATTCCTGTAAAAAATACGGCGGATTCTATCTGGGGTCCATCGGCGGCCCTGCGGCCCGGCTGGGCAGGGACTGCATTACCCGCATCGAAACCCTCGAGTATCCGGAACTGGGAATGGAGGCCATTTTCAAGATCACGGTCAAGGATTTCCCTGCGTTTATCATCGTGGATGACAAGGGAAACGACTTTTTTTCTGCCCTGCATGACATGAACATGGAGTAAAAGGGGGGTATTTTGAAAACCGACATCACCATTCTTTGCGATAATTATGTGGGACGGCCGGGCTTTATTGGAGAACATGGATTCAGCACCTTGATTGAAAGCGGGGATAAACGGTATTTGTTTGACGCAGGCTCCGGCGTGGGCCTTTCTTCCAATCTGAAACTGCTCGAAAAAACCCTCAAAGGTGTCAGCCGGATTTTTCTCAGTCACGGCCATTATGACCATACCGGCGGGCTCAAATGGGCCCTTCAGGAAACGGGACCCGTGAATGTGGTCGCCCATCCGAAGGTTTTCTCCAGGCATTATGTTAAAAATCCCCTGCTGTTTGCAAATGAGCCCCGGTATATCGGCAGCCCCGTCCCCGAAGAAGAATTGTCTGCCCTGGGAGCCGAGTTTACCTGGGTGGATCAGACCCGGCAGGTGGAAGACGGCCTCTGGTTTGTTACCGGAGTTGCCTGCAAATCGGACCAGAACTGTCAGGACCCGCAGCTCCTGCTTCAGGACGGGGATGCGTTTTCTCCGGATCCCGTAGCCGATGACGCCAGCCTGCTGATTGAAACCGCAACAGATCCGGTGCTGCTGCTGGGGTGCGCCCATGTCGGCGTTCTGAATATTCTGGATCATCTTCAGGACGCTTTGAAAATTCGAAAACTTCGGGCCATTCTTGGTGGAACGCATCTGATGTTTTTTTCACCGGAACGGATTGCCGCGGTAATTCAGCGCTTTGAAGATTTTGGCCTGGAGCAGATCGGGGTTTCCCATTGTACCGGCATGAAGGCTGCCGTTGCATTGGGCGCCCATTTCAAGGACAGATTCACGGCAGCGGCCGCCGGCAACGTATTTTCCTTTGACTGAAGCGATTTTTGAAAAAATGAAGACAACAAACCGTCTGATTCACGAAAAAAGTCCCTACCTCTTGCAGCATGCCCATAATCCCGTGGACTGGTATCCCTGGGGGGAGGCGGCCTTTTCCCGGGCCAAAGCAGAAGACAAACTCATTTTTCTGTCCGTAGGCTATGCCACCTGCCACTGGTGCCACGTGATGGAAAAGGAATCTTTTGAAAATCCCGAGGCGGCAAAGGCTCTGAATGCGGCGTTTGTATGCATCAAAGTGGACAGGGAAGAGCGCCCCGATATCGACGCGGTTTATATGGCTGCCTGCCATTTGATTTCGGGTCGCGGGGGCTGGCCCCTGACAGCGCTGCTGACGCCGGATAAACAGCCGTTTTTTGCCGCAACCTATATTCCCCTTCACAGCCGCTTCGGTCAGCCCGGTATCCTGGATCTTTGCGGCCAGATCACGGCCCTGTGGACGGAAGATCTTCCGGCCAAAAAGCAGAAAATTCTGGATGCCGTATCCAAGATCGGGGCTCTCCTATCAAGCTCTTTTGGATACAAGTCCTCCATGTCTCTGGATGCCGCTCCACTGGAAGCCGCTCATGCCGAGATAACGCAGCGATTCGATGCCGAGTTCGGGGGCTTTGAACCCGCTCCAAAATTTCCTTCCCCGCACCGGCTGCTGTTTCTGCTTCAGCAGTATGAGCACAGTGGTGACGCAGAGACCCTGAATATGGTTGAAACAACGCTGACGCGCATGCGGGCCGGGGGCATATGGGATCATCTCGGGTTTGGATTTCACCGGTATTCGACGGACAGGCAGTGGCTTGTGCCGCATTTTGAGAAAATGCTCTATGACCAGGCGTTGCTGGCGCTTGCTTTTCTGGAAACCTATCGAATCTCCGGGAAAGCTTTTTATGCGCAGACGGCCGAGGAAATATTTGATTATGTGCTTCGGGACATGACTTCAGAAGCCGGGGCTTTTTTTACGGCAGAAGATGCGGATAGCGAAGGGGAGGAAGGCAGGTTTTATGTGTGGTCCTACGCGGAAATCCATAAGCTTCTGGCGCCGTTCCCTGCCCGCTGGGAAACGCTTCTGAACCTTAAGGTCGAAGGCAATTTTCATGATGAGGCATCCGGCAGTATATCCGGGGTAAATATTCTTCATACGGGATTGCCCCTGTTCGAATGGGCATTGCGCCAGCATGTTCCTGAAGCGGATCTGCTGAAGGAATGGGAGGATATCCGCGGCCGGCTTTTTGCGGTCCGGGGCCGGCGGATTCATCCTTTGAAAGACGATAAAGTCCTGACGGACTGGAATGGGCTGATGATCGCCGCGCTTGCAACCGGCGCACGGATATTGAAAAATCCCCTGTATGTTCAGGCTGCCGCCAGGGCCGCTGATTTTATTCTGACAAATGTGCGTGATTCCAATGGCCGGTTGTTCCACCGTTACCGGGAAGGGCAGGCAGGGGTCTTGCCCTACGCAGATGATTATGCATGGATGATTTTTGGACTTCTGTCATTGGCTAAGGTGGATCAAGATCCCCGGTGGTTGACCGAGGCCGTTCGCTTTCAGGGCATTTTGGATACGGATTACAAAGACAGGGAACAGGGCGGATATTTTATGAGTCTTGACTCAAATGACCTGCCCGTTCGACCCAAAGAGCTATATGACGGCGCCATGCCGTCCGTAAATTCCGTTTCGCTGGTGAACCTTACGCGCATGCATGATCTCACGGCCGATAACCAGTGGATGGACCAGGCAATCCAACTGGCCGGATCTTTTATTGATACGGTTCGAAACCAGCCGTCCGCCCATACTTTTTTTCTGACCGGACTTTCGACGGTTCTCCGTAAAAGGGACTTATCCTGAATACCCGTGAAACAATGCTTACAGGCCCGGCATTCATGCTGGGATCCGCCCTGATGTTCACCGTCATGGACGGCGTCATCAAAATCATCGGTCCCTCCTTCCGGGTCTGGGACATTGCCTTTTATCGTTTCTGCTTTGGGATTGCTGTTCCTTATCGGGATTTATGGCGGCAGAGAAAGCCTGATCAAGGGGGCCAATCCCAGGTTGTTGATCCTTCGCGGGGTTCTGGGCTCCTGTGCGTTTCTATCCATTGTCAGCGCCATCCGCCTGATCCCCATCTCAACGGCGATGGTGCTTTTTTTCTCGTTTCCGGCATTTACGGCCTTGTTCTCGCCCCTGATATACCGGGAGCGGATTACCCTGCCGGAAATCATCTGCATTGCGGCAACCGTAATTGGCATCGCCTTTTTGTTTGATTTCCGGTTTGAAGGCGTCTGGCTGGGGCAGGTGCTGGCGATTACGGGCGCCGTGTTTGCCGGCCTGACCGTTACCATCATCAAAAAGCTTCGGGAAAACCATCGGACCGGCGTTGTGTATATGTATTTTTGCATTATCGGCACCTGCATCACATTTCCGGCCTTTATTGCGCAGCCGCATTTTCCGCAATCCTGGAACGACGGGGTCATGATGGCAATCATCGTGGTGGCATCCGTCTTCGGGCAGCTGTTGATGACCAAAGGTCTAAGGTATTGTAAAAGCTGGGAAGGCGGCGTTCTGATGACCACGGAGCTTGTTTTTACAAGTCTTCTGGGAATTCTGCTCCTGCAGGAACTGGTAACCTGGCGGTTCTGGCTGGGAGGGCTGTTGATTCTGGGAAGTGTGATCGCCCTGCAGATGTTCGGATCATCAAAAAAAATGAATTGACTTGCAAGGCGTGAGGGTGTGAGGGCTCTCACGCTCTCACGCTCTCACGAAGCCGAAGGCTCCTGGTATTGCGTGGGGTCTGAAATGCCGGCTTCGATGAATCCTTTTCTGCGCAGATGGCAACTGTCGCACTGGCCGCAGGCCAGCCCTTCCGTAGGAAGGATCGTAGCAGCTGTGGGTGATGGCGTAGTCCACGCCCAGCTCCGTGCCTTTGGTGATGATCTGGGCTTTGCTGAGATGAAGCAGCGGGGTTCGAATACGGACCCGGGTTTTGCCTTCCACCCCGATTTTGGTGGCCAGATTGGCCATGTGCTCAAAGGCTGCGATGAATTCCGGCCGGCAGTCCGGATAACCGCTGAAATCAATGGCATTGACGCCGATAAAAATATTCGAAGACTGTAAAACCTCTGCCCAGGCCAGGGCGTAGGATAAAAAAATGGTATTTCGGGCCGGAACATACGTGATGGGGATTTCGGATGTCATGGTCTTCAGCTCTCTGGATTTGGGCACATCCAGATTGTCCGTGAGGGCTGATCCGCCGATGGCATGAAGATCTATGGAGATCACCAGGTGTCTGGCGACCTGAAACTGCTTTGGCGACTCTTTGGGCAGCCTTCAGCTCATAGGCATGCCGCTGTCCGTAATCAAAACTGAGGCTGTATATCTCGAACCCTTCACTTCGGGCAATGGCGATCACCGTGGTGGAATCCAGGCCGCCGCTTGAAAGAACCACGGCTTTTTCAGGGGGTGTTCATATCATTCCTTTTTCAGGTTATACGCCGCGTTCCGTATCCGGCCAGATCAGTTTGTGAAGCTGAAAATGAAGCCTGACGCCAAGGCCATCCTGCAGAATCCACTTGGCCAGATGTCTCGGGGCCAACGTGCCAAAGGCCGGAGAAAACAGGATGCTGGATACGGGAAAATCAGGCGCGAAGCTGTTTCAGGGCATTCAGGGCAAACGCATAATCGGTTGCATTTTCAATAATGAATTTTATCTGGTCATTGGGTCCGAGACGCCGAAGATTGTCCGGATCATTGTGGGCGTGCATCCGGCTTGACGGGCATTTGATGTCCATGATCCGGATGCAGCGGCTGTCAATCCGGGAAATATCAAGGCTTCCATTGGTTTCCATTAAAACCGTGCGGCCATGATCCAGAAGCGCATCTGACCAGAGCCGGCGTTTCTTCCTGAAACAAGGGCTCTCCGCCCGTGATCTCAACCAGCGCTGTGGCCGGATAGGCTTCAACCTGTCCGAGTATCTCAGGTATCGTCATGTCCCTGCCTTCCGTCATAGGCATAGCGCGTATCGCAATAGGCGCACCGCAGGTTGCATCCGGTCAGGCGGATGAAAACACAGGGCAGTCCGGCGTAAAGGGATTCGCCCTGAATACTGTAAAATATTTCATTGATTCTGAGTGGCATAAAAATCCGTATACAGGAGTCAGAACATAGAAGTCTGACTCACTGTATAAAAATATACCAGTCGGATGCGGATAAGTAAAGATGAAAGGTGGCATATGAAAACCATTGAAATTCTGAAGAACACGGTCCAGGACTATGCCTGGGGGTCGCTGACGGCCATTCCGGAACTTCTGGGGCAGCCTGCCACGGGGCGCCCCCAGGCCGAGATGTGGATGGGAGCACACCCCAAGGCGCCCTCGCAGGCTTACCATGACGGGAAATGGGCGTCACTGCTTCAGGTGATTGAAGCACATCCGGCGGATGTACTGGGAGAAAAAACAGCGCAGAGATATGGCAGAAAACTACCCTATCTTTTTAAGGTGCTGGCCGCTGTAAAGCCGCTTTCCATTCAGGCCCATCCGAATTCGCAACAGGCAAAAGAAGGCTTTGAGCGGGAGAACCGGTTGGGCATTTCCCTGACGGCTTCAAATCGAAATTATAAGGATGATAACCACAAACCCGAATGCATCTGTGCATTGACGCGGTTTTGGGGAATGAACGGCTTTCGCGAGAATTTCGGAAATCACCCGGTATTTAAGCTGTCTATGCAAGGATGTGCTTGAAGATGAGATTGCGCTTTTAGAAAGTCAGCCGAATTCACAGGGATTAAAACACCTGTTTCAATCCCTGCTGACGATGCCGCCGGAAAAGAAAACAGCTGCCATCTCTTCGGCGGTTTCTCATGCCGGATCTTTTAATGTGCCAAGAGATTTTTTGGCAGATGATCCGGTGTTTCATTGGATACGGCGGCTGCATGCGGAATATCCGTTGGATATTGGCGTGCTGTTTCCGGCGCTTTTTAACCTGTTCTGCCTGGAACCCGGACAGGCCCTTTATCTGGCTTCCGGAGAACCCCATGCGTATCTCGAGGGCGTTGCTATCGAACTGATGGCCAATTCGGATAATGTGCTTCGGGGCGGTCTTACCCAAAAACACCTGGATGTCCCGGAACTGCTGAATATTCTGACCTTCCAGGAGCAGGTGCCGTCTGTGATTCTTCCCCGCAAGTGCAGCGCGGTTGAATGGGTTTATGACACGCCTGCAGCGGAGTTCAGTCTTTCCGTGATATCCGTTTTTCCGAAAATATTCTGGATCAGCCCTGGAAAACGATCCGCCGAGATTCTGCTATGCACGCAGGGGCAGATTGTCCTGGACAGCGGCACCGGACGATGATCCGATTCACCTTTTCAAAGGGGTGTCAGTCGTGATTCCGGCATCAGTCGCGAAATATCATCTGTATGGCAGCGGGGTGTGCTATAAAGCTTCGGTTCCGGGCCCTGCTGGCTTTATGCTTGACACGCGATCGGCGGAATCGTAAAATATAAGTTTATATTGCTTATTCGTTGATAATTATGAGGGCAAAACGATTTCAAGCGCTTACGCCCTCGCGGCCTCACGATATAACAGGAGTTGATTCATAATGAAAGGCATTATTCTTGCCGGTGGTTCCGGTACCAGGCTTTATCCCATCACCCGGGTGGTCAGCAAACAACTGCTTCCGGTCTATGACAAACCCATGATTTACTATCCCCTGTCCGTGCTGATGCTGGCAGGTATCCGGGACATTCTGCTGATCTCGACGCCCGAGGATCTGCCGCTGTTCAAGCGGCTTCTGGGAGACGGCTCCCAGATCGGAATTTCCTTATCCTATGCGGAGCAGCCCAAACCCGAAGGACTGGCCCAGGCATTTGTCATCGGAAAATCCTTTATCGGCAATGATCCGGTATGCCTGATTCTGGGAGATAATATTTTTTACGGCCACAATCTTTCGGAAATTTTGAAACGGGCGGTAAATCAGACCAAGCGGCGGACTGATATTCGGTTATCTGGTCAAGGATCCGGAGCGTTACGGCGTGGTTGAATTTGATGATAACGGCAAGGTGATCGGTATCGAGGAAAAACCGAAAAAACCCAAATCCAGTTATGCGGTCCCCGGGCTTTATATATATGACAATGATGTGGTGCAAATTGCCGAAAACCTGAAACCTTCGGCACAGGGGAGAGCTGGAAATCACGGATGTCAATCTTGTGTATCTGCGCCGGGGCGATCTCAGGGTAGAGCTGTTGGGAAGGGGATTTGCCTGGCTGGACACCGGAACCCATGAGGCGCTTCAGCAGGCGGCAAGCTATGTTGAAGCCATTCAGGACCGGCAGGGGCTGAAAATCTCCTGTATTGAGGAAATCGCCTATCGTCTGGGGTATATTTCCCGCGAACAAGTCAGATACCTGGCATCGGATATGATGAAAAACGGTTATGGAGCGTATCTGATGGCAATGATCAGTGAAAAGGCCTGATCATCAGCCGGATTCCCCTGTTTGAGCCGAATTTGTCCAGGACTTTGCCATCGTGATTGAATGGACACAAAGGATTTATGAAACCGCAGCAACCGGATTACAACAACGCCATTTCTATTGCAGAAGGTATCTACTGGGTCGGATTCTATGATGTCCAGTCCGGGCTTCACTGCAATCCCTATCTGATTGTCGATGGCAACGAGGCTGTGGTTATTGACGGCGGAAGCCGTCCGGATTTTCCAACGGTCATGATGAAAATCCTGGAAACCGGCATATCGCCGTCATCCATCATCGCCCTGATTTATCAGCATTATGATCCGGATCTGTGCGGAAGCGTGGCCCATTTTGAAGATATCATTGACCGCGCTGACCTTAAAATTATTTCGCATAAGGAAAACAATATGTTTATCCGGCATTATGCGATATCTTCGCAGCTGATTTCCCACGATGCGATAGGCAGCGAATTTGTGTTTTCTTCAGGCCGGAAACTCCAGTTCATCAACACGCCTTATTCGCATTCTGCCGGAAGTTTTGTCACCTTTGATACCAAAACCTCCGTGCTGTTTACCAGCGATCTGTTCGGAAGCTACGGGGCCAGGTGGAACCTGTTTTTATCCCTGAGTCCGGAATGCCATGCATGCAATGACCTGACGCGCTGTATCCGGGGTGAGGCGTACTGTCCGATTCCCGATATTCTCAGATTCCATCAGCAGATCATGACATCGGAAAAAGCCCTGCGCTACGCCCTTCGGATCATTGGCGAAATTCCCGCGGAAATCATTGCGCCCCAGCATGGCAGCGTTCTGTCCGATCCCGCGGATATCAAGGCTGTCAGCCATCGCCTGATGTCGCTGAAGGGTGTGGGAATCGACCGGATTCTATGACGGTTTCGAATATGACATCCTTTCCTTTCAGGGATCGCCGCAAACCCGGCGCTGATACGTGCGGCTGTGTTCATGAAATCCTGAAATACCGGGCCATGCTTCAGGACAATCGGCTTCGCAACCGTTTCCTGAAAGAACTGGTGAACAACTATTCGCAGGCGCAGCTAAGGCTTACGGCAATGAACCGCAACCTCTCCGAGCAGCGGAGCCGGCTGGACGAAGATCTGCGGGCTGCTGCCGGCATTCAGAAAAGCCTTTTGCCCCAGACGCTGCCCCCGGATTTCCGGCATGGAAATGGCGTGGCGCTTTACGCCTTCAGAGACGATCGGCGGGGATTTGTTCAATGTTTTTTTTCTGGATGAGCACCACCTGGGAATATATGTGCTGGATGTCAGCGGCCACGGCGTTCAGGCCGCATTGGTAACGGTATCGGTGTCTCAGATGCTGCTTCCCCACACCGGACTGGTGGTACGGAAAAACACAGCTTCAGCTCGGATATGAAATTACCCCGCCTGCAGAGGTGTCATGGCGCTTCTGGACGAAGAATACCCTCTGGAGCGATTTGATACGTTTTTTTCCATGATTTACATTGTACTGGATGTGCGGGACGGCAGTTTTGCCATCTGCAATGCCGGGCATGTCCCGGCGTTGCTGTTTCGCCGGAACGGCAGGATTGAGACGCTCAAAAATGGCGGAACCGTCATCGGGCTTGACGGTATGGTTCCGTTTGAACAACAGGAAGAAACGCTGTATAAGGGAGACAGGCTGCTGCTGTACACGGACGGGGTTACGGATTTTATGAATTCCCGGCAGGAACTCTTTGGCAAGGAACGGTTCATCCGTGTTGCGGGTTCCCTTCAGAACAGGCCCATGGAAGAAATGGTAAACGGAATTTATGAAGCCATGATGACGTTCGGCGACGGATTTCCGATCCAGGATGATGTCAGCATTCTGGGAATTGCCAGATAGCACGGAATGATGAACCCATCGGGACTGAACCGCTGAATATTATCAATTTCACATAAAACACAGGAGGTCACATGAAAACCGGTTGTTATACTGCCATTATCACCCCTTTTAACGGGGAAGTGGTGGATGTTGAAGGCATTGAAAAATTGGTCGGCTACCAGATTCAAAGCGGCATTACCGGCGTTCTGGCTGTCGGCACGACCGGGGAAAGCCCTGCGCTGAGCTGGGAGGAGCATCATCAGGTAACGCAGCTGATTGCATCTGCTACAAAGGGAAAATGTCTTTGTATCGCAGGCACCGGCAGCAACAATACCCAGGAAGCCCTTGAGGCTTCCCGCCATGCCGTGGATCTGGGTGTGGACGCCCTGCTGCTGGTGGATCCCTATTACAACGGCCCAAGCTCTCTTGAAATTCGAAAGGAATATGTGGAGCCTGTGGCCGCGGCATTTCCCGATACCCGGATCATACCCTATGTGATTCCCGGACGGACCGGAACACAGCTTCTGCCGGAAGATCTGGCCATTTTGTTCAAGACCCACCCCAATGTGGCCACCGTCAAGGAAGCCACCGGCAATCTGGACAACATGCGGCGGACCCGTAAATGCTGCGGGCCGGACTATGCCATTTTATCCGGAGATGATGCATTGACCTATGACATGATGACGGATTCCGGGATTTTGGCCGGAGGCGCCATTTCGGTGGTGTCCAATGTGGTGCCGGCCGCAATGGCAACAATGGTCCGCCTGCTGCTTCAGAAAAACAATGCCGAAGCCCTGAAGCTGAAACAAGCCCTTGATCCCCTGTTTGATCTGGTTACCGTTAAAACCCTTGAGACAACGCCTTATGGCGACGTGGTTTTCCGGGCCAGAAATCCCCTGGCCATCAAGACATTGATGGCGATTCTGGGAATGCCTTCCGGTGGATGCCGCAGGCCCCTGGGGAAAATGACGCAAAAAGGTCTGGAAAAAATCCTGATCGCCGCAAGAACGGTTCAAAAAGCCAATCCCGAGCTGCTCAACCCCGTGGCCGATTTTTTCGGCGTCAATATCGAGGAGCGCCTGAATACGCCGGTTTACTGGAAAGACCTGGCCTATGAGCATTATTGATCGGCAAACGGTTGCGATCAAACAGCGCCTGCCTTTGAAATAACCGGGCGCGTGCGGGCTTTTTTTTAAGAAAACTTTGTGCCTTTGTGCCAGTGCCTTTGAACCTGAGTAGTTACATAACTTTTTATGCTTTCAACAGGTGTTTCCCAATGTTCAACATGGATTTTCGTAAGATTTCATTATGGCTGCTAAGCTGTGCGGCTTTGGCAATGGCTGCCTGTTCGTCTCAGGTGCCGGAAGCATCGAACGCTAAGCCGGCGCAGCGCAATCAGGCAAATGCCGTAAAACGTCCGGTTCCGGTGCTTGCCGCTCAGGCGGTTCAAAAGGATTTTCCTCTGGAAATCCGGGCCATCGGAAATGTGGAATCCCATGCCACGGTCGCCATCAAGGCCAGGGTCACCGGAGAGCTTCAGAAAATTCATTTTAAGGAAGGCCAGGACGTGGCCAGGGGCGATCTGCTGTTTACCATCGATTCCCGGCCCCTGGAGGCCGCGCTTCGTGAAGCCTCTGCCCGCCTGGAAAAAGACAAGGCACTTGCGGCAAAGGCCGAAGCGGATAACCAGCGTTACGAAAATCTGGTTCAGGGCGGATTTGTCAGCCAGGAACAATACGATCAGATCCGCTCCAATCTCAGTTCCCTCCAGGCCACGGTGATGGGGGATGAGGCTGCGGTTGAAAGCGCCAAGCTTCAACTTGGCTACACTTCCATTTATTCCCCGATATCCGGCCGGACCGGAAAGATCCTGATTGATCAGGGGAACATGATCAAGGCCAATGATGACAACAAGAGCCTGGTTGTCATTGAACAGGTTCAGCCGATCTATGTCAGTTTTTCCGTACCGGAGGTCAATTTGCCTCAAATCATGGAACGCATGAAAGGCCGGGATCTGGTTATGAATGCCATGACCGATGGCTCCGGTACCGGAGCTGAAAAAGGCAGGCTGTCGTTTGTGGATAATTCCGTGGATTCCAAAACCGGAACGATCCGACTGAAAGGCATTTTTGATAACCGGGAAAGACGGCTGTGGCCCGGTCAGTTTGTCAATGTCGCGCTGATTCTCGGCAGTCTTCAAAATGTGGTGACGGTTCCGTCCCAGGCCGTTCAGACCGGCGAAAACGGTCTTTTTGTATTTGTCATCACCCCGGAAAATGCGGTTCAATTAAAACCGGTCAAAACCGGAAAATCTTATGGCGGTGAAACGATTATTGAAAGCGGCATCCTGGCAGGAGAACGGGTGGTGACGGACGGTCATCTGCGGCTGACTCCGGGCGCAACTGTCGAGATTTCATCCGATTTGAAACCTGAAACCAACCAGCCCGCCGGCAAAGAGGCCAGATCGTGAATATCTCCAAACTCTTTATCGCAAGACCCGTAATGACCACGCTTGTCATGATCGGTCTGCTTGTTTTCGGGGTGATGGCGTATCGGATACTGCCGGTCAGCGATCTGCCGAATGTGGATTTTCCCACGATTCAGGTGACCGCAAGGCTTCCCGGGGCCAATCCCGACAACATGGCAGCCAGCGTCGCCACGCCATTGGAGCGCGAATTCTCCACCATCGCCGGTATTGACTCCATGTCATCTTCCAGCACCCTTGGCATCACCCGGATAACGATTCAGTTCAATCTTGACAGAAGTATCGATGCCGCTGCCCAGGACGTTCAATCCGCCATTGCCAAGGCAGCCCGGAAACTGCCGCCGGATATGCCCACGCCGCCGACCTACCAGAAGGTGAACCCCGCGGATTCACCGGTTTTTTATCTTGCCCTGTCTTCTCCCACATTGCCGCTGTCTGCCGTGAACGAATATGCGGACACCATGATTGCCCAGAGGATATCCATGCTGAGCGGCGTGGCCCAGGTTTCGGTTTACGGCGCCAAAAAATATGCGGTGCGGGTGCAGCTGGACCCCAAGGCCATGGCTTCCCGGGAAATCGGTATTGATGAAGTGGCAAAGGCCATTTCGCAAGGCAATGTGAATCTGCCGACCGGAACGCTCTATGGTGAGCATCAGTCCTTTAATATTCAGGCCAGTGGACAGCTGATGGATGCAAAAAGCTTCAGGCCGCTGATTGTGTCCTGGCAAAACGGCTCTGCTGTCCGGCTTGAAGAAATCGGCACGGTCTTCGACAGTGTTGAAAACGATAAAAGCATCACCTGGCGAAACAACGTCCGTTCCATTGTGCTGGCCATTCAGCGCCAGCCCGGAACCAACACCGTTGCCGTGGTCAACGAAATCCGAAAGCTTCTTCCCGTATTTGAAAAACAGCTTCCCGCCGCGGTTCAGCTTTCGGTCATGATCGACCGCTCCGAGTCCATCCGCGAGTCTGTCGACGATGTCAAAGTTTACGCTCATGCTCACGATTTCTCTGGTCATCCTGGTTATTTTTATCTTTCTTCGAAGCCTGTCCGCCACCCTCATCCCCAGCATGGCGCTTCCCATGTCGATTATCGTAACCTTTGCAGCCATGTATCTGATGGGGTTCAGTGTGGACAATCTTTCGCTGATGGCCCTGACCCTTGCGGTCGGATTCGTGGTGGATGACGCCATCGTGATGCTGGAAAATATCGTCCGGCATCTGGAGATGGGAAAGGGCCCGCTTCAGGCAGCCCTGGACGGGTCCAAGGAAATCAGCTTTACCATTGTTTCCATGACCATTTCCCTTGCCGCGGTATTTATTCCCGTGCTGTTCATGGGCGGAATTGTCGGCAGACTGTTCCGGGAATTTTCCCTGGTGATCACCGTTGCCATCCTCTTGTCCGGATTTGTGTCCCTGAGCCTCACGCCCATGATGTGCAGTCTGTTTTTGAAACCCCGGCAGGAAATGCATCACGGCCGGATATATCTGGCCATGGAATCTTTTTTCAATGGCATGCTCTGGCTTTATGAAAAAACCCTTAAAGCCTGCGCTTCGGTTTCACGGAATCACATTTCTCATTTCCGTGGTTGTTCTGATTGCGACCGTATATTTATTCAACATCAGCCCCAAGGGGTTTTTGCCAAGTGAGGATATCGGCCAGATTTCGGGCTTTACCGAGGCTTCCCAGGACATCTCCTTTGATTCGATGGTGCGCCATCAGTCGGCCCTGCACGAAATTCTGGCCGCGGAACCGGCCATTGAAACCTATATGTCTTCCGTGGGCGCGGGAGGGCCGAATGCGGCCGGAAATTCCGGAAGATTTTTCATGCGCCTTAAACCCAGGAACGAGCGAAAGGAAAGCGCGGATGAGCTGATTCAAAAGCTCAGGTCCAAACTGGCCATGGTGCCGGGTATTCAGGCGTTTTTAATGAATCCGCCGCCATCAACATCGGCGGAAGGGCCAGCCAAGGGTCTGTATCAATATACGTTGCAGGGGCCGGACACGGACGAGCTGTATCGCTATGCGGTGATTCTGGAGAAAAAGATGAAAGAGATGTCCAATATCCAGGATGTCAACAGCGATCTTCAGATGAAAAACCCGGAAATCCGCGTTGAAATCAACCGGGACAAGGCATCTGCCCTGGGGATTACGGCAAGTCAGATTGAAAGACGCCCTTCAAGAAGCGCTTATGGGTCAAACCAGGTGCCTCCACCATTTACGCGCCGACCGACAGCTATCAGGTTATCATGGAGCTGCAGCCCGAGTACCAGAGAGAGCCGTCCGCGCTTTCGCTGCTGTATATCCGCTCTTCCAGCGGAAAACTCGTGCCCCTGGATACGGTGGCCACGCTGACCTCGGGTGTGGGCCGCTTTCGGTCAATCATTCCGGCCAGTTTCCGTCCGTGACCATTTCATTTAATCTCAAGACCCGGAATATCCCTTGGGAGATGCCGTGATCGAAGTCGAAAAATATCACCCGCAGCCTGGCGCCGGCAACCATCAGCGGCAATTTTCAGGGTACGGCCCAGGCGTTTCAGTCCTCTTTCAAGGGGATGCTCGGCCTGCTTGTCATGGCCATTCTCGTCATCTATATCGTTCTGGGGATTCTTTACGAAAGCTTCATACACCCGTTGACCATTCTCTCCGGGCTGCCTTCCGCGGGATTCGGCGCGCTCCTGACCCTTTATATTTTTAAAGTGGATCTAAGCCTCTATGCCTTTGTCGGGATCATCATGCTGATCGGGATCGTGAAGAAAAACGCCATCATGATGATCGACTTTGCGCTGGAGGCCGAGCGCAAGGAAAATAAAAGCCCCCGGGATGCGATCGTTGAAGGATGCCTGGTCCGGTTCAGGCCCATCATGATGACCACCATGGCCGCCATCATGGGCACCCTGCCCATTGCCATCGGATTCGGGGCCGGCGCCGAAGCCAGGCGGCCGCTCGGGCTTGCCGTGGTCGGCGGACTGGTTTTCTCCCAGCTCCTGACCCTTTACATCACCCCTGTTTATTACATTTATCTGGATAACCTGAAGAACAGGATTCAAGTCATTTTTTACAAGGCGTTCTTTTTACGCGCCGGACTCCGGCGGATCCCTGCAGTAATTTCACTCAAACGGATCCGTTTGAACGGCCAGGATCATTTAGATAGCCGGCAACAGCCCCGGCCAGTTTCTGCCGGTTTTCAATGAATTTCTTGTCTTTAAACCCCGGTTTCCAGGCTCAGGCTGGAAAGATCATCGGAAACCACCAGAATTGCGCAAAGCCCGATGTTCAGGTAGCGCGGCGACCGTAAACAATGCGGACAATTCCATTTCCACGGCCAGGGCGCCCATGTCCCGGAACTGCTTTGACCTTATCGGGCGTTTCACGAAAAATGGCATCCGTTGTCCAGATGGCGCCTTCGTGAAATGAAATGCCTTCTTTTTTCAGCAGGGCGGTGATGCCGCGGGTCAGGGGGAGTGAAGGCTGCGCGCTTTGACAGGGTTCTGGTGAATATGCCCGTGATGTGCCTTCGTCAATCCAGGCCAGGTGTGGGAACGAGAATATCGCCGATTGAAACGGCTGTGGAAATGGCGCCGCACCAGCCCAGAAAAATGACTTCTCTGGCGCCCCATGCAGCCAGGGTTTCCAGAATCATCACGGCATAAGGCGCGCCCATGAACGGGCCTGAAAGAAAAACCCCGTCCTCGCCGGTGATAGAGCTGGCTCATGTAAAGGGATCTGCGGTGCCGGTTTTCCAGTCCCAAAGCAGCGATCAAAGCGGGCAGGTCGGTCCGGGTTGCGGACAACACCCCCAGCGGACCTATCCGGGGGGTGTTGGGCGTGACGATGGGCCGGACAATGCCTTTCATTATTCCGGACTGACTCTTGCAGCCATGTCTTCCTTGATTTCATCGATCATTTCGTAAAGCCACATCACATCTTCCATGGTCAGACGTCCGGCCTTGACCGGGGCTCGCGGCCCGCCTTCTTTTTTGTTCAGAATCCGGGGCCCGATCTGGAGCTTGGGCTGTCCTTTGTCATATTGATTGATTGAAATGATCAGGCCGGTTTCTTCACATTTCCAGGCCTTCAGAACTTTGTCTTTTTCAGGATCAAACGCCATCTATACTTCCTCCACCAAAATAAATTATTTATAAAAAAACGTAATGCTCTGATAAAGTCCACACCTCAGCTGCCTCCTCATCCCGATATTTTGTAAAATCCGCAATCGAATCGAACAGGGAACTGATCCGCTCCAGAAGCGTCAGCCGGTTTTTTCGGATGTCCGGGTCATCGGCCATGACCAGAACCGCCGCAAAAAATGCATCCACAGGGTCCCGAAGAGAAGCCATGTCCCGGAGTGCCTGGGCGAAATCCCCTGGTTCAGATGACGGCTCACCCGCTTTTTAACCGTCTGGTAGGCATCGTAGAGGGCGGATTCGCTGGGATCCTGAAACAGGGCGGCATTGATCCGGGGCGAAAACGGGTCAGGAGAGTCCTTGGCCGCTTTCCGGGTGATGTTGGCCACCCGTTTGAAGGCAATGGCAAGCGGCTCAAAATCCGGCGCTTTCTTCAAAGCCTTCAAGGGCGGCAGCCCGATTCCAGACATTGGGAATATGGTCCGATGAAGCGCTGAGGACCGCGGCAATGCTGTCTTTGGCAAAATCCCTGTTCCGCCATTAAAAAAGACATGCGGCTCTGGAAAAACGCCTGAACCGAAACCGTGGTATTCCGGATATGAACGGCATCGAATTGGTCATAGATTTTCAGACTGGTTTCAAGGATTTTGGCCAGTGAAAACGAAAAATTCCGGTTCAGCATGATCTGAATCACGCCGATGGCCTGTCTGCGCAGGGCATAAGGATCGGATGCGCCGGTCGGAGAAAGGCCGACGCTGAAGCATCCGCACAGACTGTCCACTTTATCGGCGATGCTGAGAATGGCACCCATCAGCGTTTCAGGAAGCTGGCCTCCGGAAGATGTGGGACGGTAGTGCTCTTCGATGGCAATGGCTACGGCTTCGGGTTCTCCGGATTTTTGCGCATACACTTTTCCCATGGTTCCCTGAAGTTTGGGGAACTCAACCACCATCTGGGTGACCAGGTCAGCCTTGGACAGCCGGGCGCAGCGGGAAAGCAACTGAATGTCGCCGGCATTCAGCCCGGCTTCAGCGCCGATGAATTCAGCCAGTTTCTGCACCCGAAGGGTTTTATCATAGACCGTTCCCAGCTTTGCCTGAAAAAGAACGCCTTTCAGTTTGTCCACACAGGCATCCAGAGGCGTCTCCAGATCGGCCCGGTAAAAAAACTGGGCGTCGCTCAGCCTGGCCCGTAAGGACACGTTCATGTCCCTTTGCCACGACATCCATATCCCTGGCATGGGTGTTGTTGACTGCGATAAAACAGGGCATGAGCTTGTCGTTTTTGTCAACAACGGCAAAGTATTTCTGGTGCTCCCGCATGGAGGTGATCAGCACCTTGTCCGGAAGCTCCAGAAAAACCGGATCGAATTTACCGGCCACAGCCACCGGATATTCCACAAGATTGGTGACGATATCGGCAAGCTCATTGTCTGGAAACACTTTTCCGCCCAGTCGTTTGGCGATTTTGGATACTTCCTTGTTCACCAATTTTTTCCGTTCGGCCATATCCACCAGAACATGGGCATTTCGCATGGCATCGCAATACGCAGACGGCTCGGCAATCTTGACTTTGCCGGGGCTCATGAACCGATGGCCCAGGCTAAAACGGTTGCTGGAAATGTTTCCCAGTTTAAAGGAAATGACTTTTTCGCCATATAGCGCAAGAATGGTATGAATGGGCCTGGTAAACTGGATCCGCAGATCCCCCCATTTCATGATTTTTGGAAAAGGCGTTGCCAGAATCAGATCCGGCAGCAGGGTTTTCAGGATGGCAACGGTGGTCTGGCCCCGATCGATAACCAGGGCGCAAAGATACTGTCCCTTGGGTGTTTCCTTGACCGTCAGCCGATCCACCGGCAGATGGACTTTTTCGGCAAATTTTTCAGCAGCCACGGTGGGCTTGCCGCTTTGCGTAAACCCCACTTTGACCGGCGGCCCCAGAACTTCCATTTCAAGCGAGGACTTGTTTGGGGGCCACGGCCTGGATTTCAACTGCCAGCCGTTTGGGCGTTCCGTAAGTCAGGGCCTTGCCATGGGCAATGCGGGCGTCATCCAGCTTTTGAATCAATGCGGACGAGAGAAAGGACAGGGCAGGATCGATATAGCCGGCCGGAATTTCTTCACATCCGATTTCAAGTAAAATAGTGTCCATTTTTACCTCGTTATCATTTTTTCAGAAGGGGAAAGTCCATGGCTTCCCGCTGTTTCAGATAGGCTTCCGCACAGGCCCTGGCCAGGTTCCGGATGCGTGTGATATAGCCGGTTCGCTCGGTGACGCTGATGGCGCCTCTGGCATCCAGAAGATTGAAGGTGTGGGAGCATTTGAGGCAGTATTCATAGGACGGAAGGACCAGGGACTGATCGATGATCCGTCTGGATTCGGCCTCATACTGGCTGAAAAGGGAAAAAAGCATTTCCACATCCGCGGCTTCAAAATTGTAGGTGGACTGCTCCACTTCCTGCTGATGATGGACCTGGCCGTAGGTCACATCATTGTTCCATTTCAGGTCATAGACATTGTCAACGCCCTGAAGATACATGGCAAGCCGCTCCAGTCCGTAAGTCAGTTCAACGGATATGGGATGGAGCTCGATGCTTCCGGCCAGCTGGAAATACGTGAACTGGGTGACTTCCATGCCGTCCAGCCAGACTTCCCATCCCAGTCCGGATGCGCCCAGCGTGGGCGATTCCCAGTCATCTTCAACAAAGCGGATGTCATGGGCCAGCGGATCGATCCCAAGGGCCTTCAGGCTTTGAAGATACAGATCCTGCACATCGAGCGGGGAGGGTTTTAAAAGGACCTGGAATTGGTAATAGTGCTGAAGCCGGTTGGGATTGTCTCCGTAGCGACCGTCCGTGGGACGCCTGGAAGGCTGGACATAGGCCACATTCCAGGGCTCGGGGCCCAGGGCCTTTAACAGGGTAAAATGATGAAAGGTGCCGGCCCCTACCTGAAGATCGTAGGGCTGAACCAGCACGCATCCTTTTGCTCCCCAGAATTTCTGCAAATTCAATATCACATCCTGAAAGTTCATTGTTATCCTCATGTTATCATCAAAAAATTTGCTTCAATCTCTTTGTTGAAATGAATATATGCGATCAATCTGATAATCTATATTTTCCCGCCGGTTTTTTCAACCGTTATCCCGCGTATGGCCGGTTATATTAACCCTTGAAGTTCGTCTCGTGTCATTTCACCATCAGCCCGTCCGCATCAACCTGAACATCCAGAAGACGCGCCTCTGGTTTTTGGGCCAGAATTTTCTTCCAGGTGTTTCGAAGCGGGTCAATTGCGCCTGTTTCGCCGATGGCCCAGATGCAGCCGCCGCCGCCGGCTCCGGTAAACCGGCCCCCGCAGCCAAGTCTTACCGCCGCCTCGATAAGCTTTTCGCCCATCTCGTCCAGCACATCCGGTGTCATCTGCCGGCGGATGGCGGTTTCCAGATTCATGGCCTCGGCTGCCGGTTGATACTGACGGGCGAGCAGGGCATCTGCAAACCGGTGGGTGTGTGCCGCGATGGATACCCATTCTTTTCGGGTGGCCCCTGCAATAAACTGATCCACCCAGATGCGGTTCACCTGCCTGGACTCGTGCGGAATGCCGCAATAGGCCACCAGCATGTGACGGGAAAAATCATCGTGAAAAGATTTGGGGACCAGCACTTTTCTTCTGGAATCCGCCGGCATTCATGGCGTTTTCCCAGTGCCAGGCATTGACCCCGCCGTAGGCTGCGGCCAGTTGATCCTGAAACCCGCAGGGAACGCCTGCAACGCTTTCTTCAATGGCATGTGCCAGAACCACGATCTGTCTGCGGGTCAGGGGCGCTTGACCGGCCATTTCAAGAAGCCGGGACAGGGCCGCAACCAGCGCAACGGCCGCTGCCGAAGATCCGCCAAGCGCGCTTCGGGGCGGTGAGGCAGAATCGATGTCGATATGGATGCCGGAAACGCCGAAATACGCAGCAATGGCGAACATCAGGCCCAGGGGATGGTTATACGGCGCGGCATCTTCGGCAAACGAGACGCTTTCAAAGCCGGTGGAGCTCACCTTTACCCGGCCTGCGGCGCCGGGAAGAATCCGGACCCGGGTCCTTAGATTGATCGCGGCATTGACCGTGCAGGGAGAAAAGCGCCTTAAGGGCAGATGAAACGTCTTGATATCGAGTGTGCCCCCCATGTCGATCCGGCAGGGAGCAGATGCCTCGATCGGCGAAGATTCCAGAATTTTTCGATAGTTTTCCGGCATGACTTTACCCCGATTTCCTGCTGATTCCGGAACTGCCGCAGCACGGAAAGGCTTTTAGGCTCTTTTCCGAGATGATAGGGAAGAAATGCTTCCAGAAAGCCCAGGCTTTCCTGAATGGACTGGGCCGAAAACCGGGCCCTGGCGATTTTGTTCCAGTTTCCGCATCCCATCCACTGCAGCTGTTTGATCGTTCCCCTGGACAGATAGACCATCGGAGAAGCAGCGCTGCTTGCAGGAAGAACAAATCAGGCCGCCTTTGGCAAAATTGATTCCGATCCGGCACCCGTTCATGCAGTCCATTTCGGTATGGCAGCGGCAGCAGGTGGTAAAATTGGGAGAGAATCCCGAAATGATCATCAACGTCATCTGAAACACGATACTCAGCAGTTCATCCGGCAGATCGCTTCGATCCAGCCTGTCCAGTACCTGGTAAAGCAGCTCGAATGCCCGGGGCTGCGCAACATCGGGTTCCATCCAGTTATTGATGATCTCCGCAAAATAACTGGCATAGGCTGTTTTTTTGAAATGCGAACGAATTTGGCAAAACGGATGCCGACAGGGTTGCCTCCTGAAGCACCGGAAGGCGGCCTTTGCCGGTTGTGCAGACCAGATCGGATGCGGAAAACAAATCCAGGGCTCCGCAAAAGCGTTTGCGGCTTTTTCTGGCGGATTTGGCAATCAGGGAGATTTTGCCGCGGGTCAGGGAAAAAACCGTCAAAATCAGATCATCATCACCAAAATCAACCCGTCTGAGCAAAATGGCAGGTGTGGTAAAACTTGCCATAACCCCTCACGCCCTCCACGCCTTCCCGCTCTCACGCGCTTTTAAAGAATGATTTTAACATGAGATCGGGATCGCAGTTCTTCCAGCCACTTTGAAAATTTCTGATCCACAATATCCTTGTACAGTTTGTTTTCGATTTCGGCAGAGGCTTCTTCAACAGTTTTGCCGGCGGTCTTTACCTTGTCCAGAAGGCGGAAAATCTGAGGTCCGTAATCGGTTTCGACGATTTCGGAATATTGTCCCGGCGCATCTCTTTCACGGCCTCGCGGATTTTTGGATCCAGGGTGGAAAGGGAAAAAGTTCCCAGCTCCCCGCCTTGTAACCTTGGCAGTGCCGGCTGGAAAAAGCCTGAATCACTTCATCAATGGATTTGCCTGCTCTGAGGGCCTGAAGCATTTCCGCCATTTTCTGATGCGCTCTGCATCCGGGTGGAAGCATCCGGGGTTTCCGGATATCGGATCATGACATTTGCCAGGTGATATTTTTCCTCGAACCCGTACAGTTCGGGATGCGCATCGTAATAGGCCTTGATATCTTCTTTGGTAATGACAATCTTGGATTTGATTTCCCGATTAACCAGCGTGGCTCTTAAAATATGCTCTTTTGTCCGTTTGCGGTATTCCTCAAGCGTAATCCCCTCTTTGGAAAGCGCCTGCCGGAAGGACTTCGTCCGTAAGGGAATTGGTTTTCTTGACCCGCTCGATGGCATTGTCCACTTCTTTGTCCGATGCCGTGATATTATACCGGGCGATTTCCTGATCGGTTAATTTCTGATCGATCATATGATTCAGAACATCCTCCCGGACCTTGAAAATCATCTGGCGCTGCTTGTCCGGCGGATATCCCATGGCACTGATTTTCTCAAGATAGGGTTTGAGCTGGTTGTTGAGCTCTTCCAGGGCAATCAGATCGTTGTTAACCACGGCCACAATCCGGTCGATCAGTTCGGCCCCGAGGGCTGAATTTGCGGGACATCCTGCAGCCAGTATCACCCAGGCGGCAATTGCCGCCAGCAGTGGGATTTGTCGCTTCATAAATGGGATTATGATGTTTTGGGTCATGATTTACTTTTACTGCTCCTTAAAAGTCAAAATTGGGATGGCAAAGTAAAAAGCTCCGGGGACTCTTTACGAAGCCATTAATTGTTAACACGCTGACCAATCTCTTTCAAGATGTTTTTGGTTTCCGACAGCAGACCGCTGAAATGACGCCTGGCCAGATGCACCTTCAACACATGGTCGGGGGTGAATTCAAATCGTCCTTTTTCAGAGACGATCATGTCCACAATGCCGAACGGATTTTTCTGGTGGGCCTCGGAGAACCGCAGGTGAAGCTGCTGGCCGAAAAGATCCAGACGCTTGACGCCGGCTGCCGTGCACAGCACTTTCAGCATCATTTTCAGCAAAAGATTGCCGGCCTCATCCGGCAGGGGGCCGAAGCGATCGATCATCTCTTTTTTATAATCCGATATCTCGGCAAGGCTGGTCATTTTCGCCAGCCGCCGGTATGCCACGAGCCGCTGATCGATATCCGGAATATAGGTTTCCGGAATGTAGGCGCTCATGGTAACCTGAATATCGGGCTCCAGGCTTTCCAGAATCGGCTCGCCCTTGATTTCGGACATGGCCTCTTCCATCAGCTTTAAAAACATGTCGTAGCCCACGGCCGCAATGTGACCCGACTGGGAGGCCCCGAGAATCGTGCCGCCGCCCCTGATTTTCAGATCGCTCATGGCGATCTGAAAACCGGATCCCAGATCGCTGTGCTCCATGAGCACCTTCAGCCGCTTTAGGGCATCCGGGCTCAGCGTGTGCTCGGCCGGAATAAACAGGTAGGCATAGGCCTGTTCATCGGAGCGGCCCACGCGGCCGCGAAGCTGATAGATCTGGGCCAGTCCGAACCGGTCGGCCCGGTTGACCAGCATGGTGTTGGCCGAAGGAATATCCAGGCCGGATTCGATAATGGTGGTGCAGACCAGCATGTCCAGCTCGTTTTTCGTGAACCGCAGCATGACATCTTCCAGCTCATCGCTGCTCATGCGGCCGTGGGCCACATCCAGCCGCACTTCCGGAACCAGTTTTTTCAGGTGATCGGCCATGGACCAGATGGTGTGAATATTGTTGTGGACAAAATAAATCTGGCCTTTTCGCTCCAGCTCCTTTCGGATGGCTTCGGTGACCACGGTGTCGTCAAATTCCGAAATAAAGGTGGCGATCGGCTGGCGATGCTCCGGCGGGGTGGAGATGATGCTGATATCCCGGACCCCCATCATGGACATGTGAAGGGTCCTTGGGATCGGGGTGGCCGTAAGGGCCAGCACATCCACATTGTGCCGGAATTTTTTCAGCTTTTCCTTGTGCTTGACCCCGAAGCGCTGTTCTTCGTCCAGGACGATCAGCCCGAGATCCTTGAAGCCGACATCTTTTTGAAGCAGGCGATGGGTGCCGATCACGATATCCACGGTGCCGGATCTTCAGCTCTTCGATAATGCCTTTCTGCTCCTTGGCGCTTCGAAAGCGGCTCAGGCAGGCAACCCGGACCGGATATCGCCTGAAGCGGCTGGAAAACGTTTCAAAATGCTGTTCCGCCAGCACCGTGGTGGGAACCAGAACCGCCACCTGCTTGCTGTTGTTGACCGCCAGAAAAGCGGCCCGAAGCGCCACTTCGGTCTTGCCGTATCCCACATCCCCGCAGACAAGCCGGTCCATGGGGGCAGGAGACTGCATGTCCTGAAGCACATCGTCGATGGCCTGCAGCTGATCCGGGGTTTCCTCATAGGAAAAACTGCCTTCAAAATCCCGAAAATAGCTGTCGATGCCTGCAAATGAAATGCCCGGGGCCACTTTCCGGCTGGCATAGAGCTTTAAAAGCTCGCCTGCAATTTTCTCGACAGACTGCTTGACCTGTTTTTTGACCCGGTCCCAGGATTTTCCCCCCATTTTGTCCAGAACCGGGGCAACCCCTTCCACGCCCAGGTATTTCTGGATCATGTTCATCCGGACCACCGGCAGATAAAGCTTGTCCGCATCCCGGTAGGTGATGAGCAGAAAATCATTGGTGGCCCCATCCACAACCAGTTTTATCAGCCCTTCGTACTGGCCGATGCCGTGATCGCTGTGAACCACAAGATCCCCTCTTTTCAGCTCCCCGAAAATGAGCTGCTCGGTGTGGATTTTTGAGGCAGGCAGGCGCTTTCTGTGATATTTCCGGCCGAATATCTCATCTTCGGAAATAATGGCAAGGGCTTCATCCGGCCACACAAAACCTGCGGAAACGTGCCCGAGGCAGGCATAGACCCGACCCTTGCCCGGGGACAGGTCCGGAATGCCGCTGGAGAGTTTAATCTGAATCCCGTAAGGCTGGAGCAGGGCGGAAAGCCGCTCGGCCTGGGACCGGGTGCTGCAGACAATAAGGGTCGTGTGGCGCTGCTCTTTTTTTTCATTGATCCACATGGCAAGCGGCAGCAGAAGCTGCTCTGCATCGCGCTGGGCAGCCAGCTTCTCCTGAATGTCCGCATTGGTCTCAACTGAAAACGAAAAACCGCGTAAAAGGCCGGTCCGTGGCGGCCGGCATAGCCAGCGACATTTGCCTTAAAATCAGCGGATGGCGCTCCAGAATCGCCGGATAGGCCGAATCCCATGTTTCATGCAGGGACTCCGGTTCAACACACAGGGCGCCGTTTTTCCGCGATGTCATGTATTGCCGGACGGTCTTGTCATGAAAAGCCAGTGCGGATTTTTCCAGTTCCGCCGGCTCCACCATCACGAACAAGGCATCCTGCGGCACATAGTCCAGAAGATTGTCCATCGCAGGGTAAAAAAGCGGGGTCAGAAATTCAATTCCCGGAAAAACGCCTTCTTTTTTGATGCGCTCCACCAGTTCCCGGATTCTTGTGACCGGCAGCTCCAGAACCGATGCCTGTTCCCGGATCCGGTTGATGACAGGCTCTATGGATTCCATTTTAATGATGGCTTCCCTTGCGGGAATGATGATGGCTTCGGCGATGTTGCCGATCGTTCGCTGGCTGGATGCGGAAAAAAACCGGATGGATTCAACGCAGTCGCCAAAAAGCTCAATCCGCAGGGGGTCTGCGTACAGCGGGGAGAAAACATCCAGAATCCCCCCCCGGATGCAGTAATCTCCTGGCTCTTCCACAATCATCGTCCGAACATAGCCGCCGGAAACCATTTTTTCCATCAGCCGATCCAGGCTGATTTCCTCGTTTTCCATCAAAAGCTCGGAAAAATTGCAGAGCTCCTGCCTGGGAATGAGTTTTTGCAGCAGGCCTTCGATGGGGGCGATCACGATGGGCGGGGAAGCATCGTAAATAAGCTGGTACAGCGCGCAGATCCGTTTGGTCGAGGCCTCGCTGTGGCTGGACAGCGATTTATACGCTCCGGCCGCAGATGCCGGAAAAAACCGGATGGGCAGCGGCTTTTCGCCGGCATAAAACTCCATATCCTCCATCAGAATCTGCGCATCGCTCACAGAAGGCGTTACAATAACCATCGGCAGCGGCCGGCTCCGGTACAGGGCCGTACACAGATACGCCTTCTGGGATGCGGAAATTCCGGAACATTCAATACGCTGATTTCTATAGGGAATTGAATCGATCAGAGAGCTCAGCGTATTTTTATCTTGATTTTGAAGCATAAACAAAGTATCCAGTTCGAATAAACAACGTCTGCCGGCGTAGCTCAGTTGGTAGAGCAGCTGATTCGTAATCAGCAGGTCAGCGGTTCGAATCCGCTCGCCGGCTCCAATAAAATCAAGGAATTTCAATTACGGTATCTCGTCGCATTTCCAGCAACATCTTTTATCAGGACCATCATTTACAGTCAATCCCGAAACAAAAAAGCCGCTCCACTGTTTAAGTGGTAACGGCTTTGTCCTCTCCTTAAATCTTCAATAAATCAGGCAGTTATGGGTATAGAAATTCCAAATACCCCGTTTTACTCCTCCTTCTCCATGACACTTGAACCTGGAGCATTGTCTTTTCAGGAACGAACAATCGTTTCAAAATAGGCAATGGTCCGATTCAGCCTTTCTTCCAGATCCACGGCCGGAGTCCATCCCAGATTCTCAGTGGCCAGTGAAATATCGGGTTTTCGTTGCAGTGGGTCATCCTGGGGCAGGGGCTGAAAGATGATTTTTGAGCGCGGCCCGTAGGTGTTAAAGATCCGGACCACCCGGATATTGACCCGGTTCTGCCGGTGATAATCGAAAAACAGGGTTTCCGCACAATGCTTTCCTTCATCATAACAGGATCGCAGCCCGATGGGGTTGACGTTTCCCCAGTAGCCTCCGGTCTGCGGATGCACGGCGGGATCGCCGTACACCTCGCTGGTGGATGCCTGAAGGATTTTGGCTTTTACCCGCTTGGGTTAGGCCAGATTGTAAATTTCATCCACATATTGCTCAGGGATCTCTGAGTGAATCGGATACACAGATTGATATTGCTGCAAACTTAGGTTTTCTGGATAAAGATAACCGGGATCAATTGGATATTTTGCTGGTGAGGATCGATAAAATGGTGTATGAGTTGGTTCGGTCTTTGCGCGAGGGCGCCAGATGCAGCTAAGGACCTGCCTTTGATTGATCTTCACTGCCATATTCTGCCCGGGATCGACGACGGTCCTGCCGATATTGTGGAATGCATGGAAATGGCAAGGCTGGCAGATGTCGGTATGTTATTGTGGAATTTCGGCAGATGCCCCCCCGACCTTTACTTCATAAGGTGTCATGTATAATAGCTATTTTGGATTTTCAGAATCTCCTTTTGAAAACAATCTGGATCAGCGATTCCTGTTTTTCAGTGCGAATCACAGAGAAGTAACTGCAGCGCTGCTCTATTTCATAAAGTGGAAAAAAAGCTTTGCCATGGTCTGCGGCGATGGGGGAACCGGCAAGACCATGCTCGTCAATTACCTGCTGAGCAGGCTGCCCGGCAACGTGCACCCGATCATGATAGCGAATCCGGATGTCGGTTACATCGAAATTCTGCGATATGTTGCCGGAATTTTAAAGATTGACGATCCGGGGAAAAGTGAACTTGATCTGGTCGATCATGTAAAATCGGCTTTGGTGGAAACCGGCAGGCAAAAAGAACGTTTTGTGCTGATTATCGATGAGGCGCACCTTCTTTCCGACAAAAGCATAGAACAAATCAGGCTCCTTTCAAATATTGAAACACAGGAGCATAACCCCTTCCAGATTCTGCTTCTTGGGCAGTACGACCTCAGCAACAAGTTGAACCGTCCTGAACTGCGCCAGCTTTACCAGCGGATCCACATAAACCGCTTTCTGGCTCCCCTGGATGCTGTCGAAACCATCCAGTATATTGATCATCGGCTCAATGATGGCGGGCGCCAGTTTTGACGCCTGTTTTGAACCCCATTGCAGGCCCCTGATTTTCAAAATGACAAACGGGGTTCCGCGCAGCATCAACCAGCTCTGCGACAGTGCGCTGCTGGTCTGCATGAGCGAAAAACTGCTGAAGGTCAACAGGAATGTCCTGAAAAAGGCCGGCGCGGACCTGCGAAGAGGGGAGTGTTTCACGCCCGGGTTCCGTGACGGCGGCAGGGCTCCCTCCTTGAAAAAGATCCGGTTGCCGGCTGTATTGGGTGCAGCTGCCGTTATCGTGGTCCTGCTCGGGATTTATGGATATCAGAAAGGGCTCAAGCAGCCTGATCCGGCGATCGACACCGCAGCAGAAACCAGCCCAACTCCGATGCCATCCGAAGCGGTATTGCCGGAAATCAGTCAGACCCTGCCACCTGAAGCGGTATTGCCGGAAATTAGTCAGACCCTGCCACCCGAAGCGCTTGAACCCCCGATGAAAAAAACCGGCAGTGTGGATATTTCCCCCCTGCTGATTGTAAAAGCCTCCCAGCTGGCAAGCCCGGCCTCACGTATACATAACGCAAAAAGAGTCGGGGTGAAAAAAGGGAAACGCTGAACAGGTTTTAAGGTCTATGTGTTATTCGACCTTGATCTGGATTTGCTTTGGCTTTTGTTCTTCAGGCTTGGGAATTTCGATTTCCAGGACTCCGTCTTTAAAAGAGGCCTTGATGTTTTCCGGATTTATGGCTGAAGGCAGTGTAAATGCCCGGTAAAACGATCCGAAACTCCTTTCCTTCCTGAAGTACTTGTCTTCAGTCACTTCTTTTACTTCAACCCGTTCCCCTTTCAGGGTCAGAACGTTTTCCTTGACTTCAATGGAAACATCTTCTTTTGTGACCCCGGGAAGTTCGGCATGGATGACGATCGTATCTGCCTTGTCATAGATATCCACAACAGGCTTCCATGCGCTCAAAGCAAAATCTTCATCCGTGAACGTACGGGGGAAAGCATCGTGAAACAGCCGGTTGATGCTATCCTGTAAACTGGCTACAGCTCCATAAGGTTGCCATCTGACGAGTGCCATAAGTCTACCTCCTATTGATAGATGCGTTTATGATGCCAACTGCATACGCACTGGCCGAATTAATAATTAGTATTATTAATTCAATAGCTTAATTCTAAATAAAATTTAATCACAGTTTTTTTCCTGTCAAGTGAGCGTTTGATTTTTTTTATTGAAATTGACATCCTGTTTCATTCTATTTAGGGTCAGTTTGGATTTTATTCAAAAAGAAGATATCCCGAATGCCATTCGCCCTGGAAGAAAATCGCCCAGGAAAATAATCGCATTGATAAGGAGTGATATGAAAAGAAATGTATTGCTACCGGCCGTTTTATTTTGCCTCATTGTCTTGGCAGAAGTTGTCTTAAATATGGCCCTGGCTTTTGATTACGAACATCCTGAGAAATTAAGTGCCGGGGATTGCTGGATCACTCTGCCAGACGGCAGCGTGGTCATCCGCAGCGGGCGGGAGTGTCCCAAGCCCCAGCCAAAAGCACAGGAGGCTCAGACGGATTCAGTGCCTTTCTGGAACAACACGGGCAGCGGTCCATCCGGGTATTCCGGCGGTAGTGTTTATGGCGGATCGCAGAGCGGTTCGACAAAGATTGGTGTCGGAGACGGGAATGCCGGTATCAGTTCTTTGACAGAAATCCCACTAAACACAGGCCATCCATCTTATGTCCATGCGATATCAAGGGGGGCATCACGGCCGTCAAGACTATAACCGTAGTTCGGACAATTCCGGGTTTAAGAATGGATATCCTGTTTATCCTGTTTTGCCGAATCTTCCAGCAGACCAGAAGCTTTTTCAGGAGATCAACAAAAATATATATCCCGGAGTGAGCAACAAGACAATTAAACCTTAATTAAGTCTTAACGTTAAATAAACATTCCCAGAAAAATGATGGCATAAAGGGAAGTGGCAAAACCAATGGCTGATAATATTTGTGGTTTCATTTTCTGATGCCTCCAGTTTTGGGTGTTAAAGACGTTCATTTTACATGACGGGGAATAGTCTGCTTTTTATGGACGTATGATATATTAAGTCTTAATATATTGTCAAGAAAATATTAATATATTATTAATATATTTTTATTGGCATTTTCACGATAACTTGTTAAGAAATAGATATGGAATCTCCAAACAAACTTTATGAATATTTTTGGCAGGCCCTGAATGATTATGCTTCGTCAAAGGGCTATGGCGTTCAGCGCATTATTGCCGCTCAGGCCGGTGTTACAGAGGCCTTCATCAGCCAGATCGTGGCGGGAACAAACAAGGCATCTGCCCGGACACAAGCCGCCATTGCCAGGGCCTGCGGCTTTCGAACGCTGGAAGACATGTTGCAGGCAGGTAAATCCATCCAGATAAAAGCCGCAGAGCCCGAAGTGGAACATAACCTGATCATTCAGGTTAATTCTCAATCCGAAAAACAACTCTTAACCGGCAGTATCGAAGATTATCGGGGCATTCCCCTGTATACATCCGGCAAGCTGGCTGCAGGTGCAAATGGAATGGCTTTTGATCCTTATG
Source organism: uncultured delta proteobacterium (assembly GCA_963704205.1). Classification (GTDB taxonomy): domain Bacteria; phylum Desulfobacterota; class Desulfobacteria; order Desulfobacterales; family Desulfatirhabdiaceae; genus RAAP-1. The sequence goes on along the minus strand of CAVPHN010000011.1, from coordinate 27,643 downwards.
AACCGCCTGATTCGATGATCGTTATTTATAAACCGGAGATACAGGGAAGCGCCAGGCATAATCTTGTCCGCGCTTAAGGTCGGCGGAGACTCAATGGCGCCAACCATTCCCAAGGGTGCCGTCGTGGTCGTCGACATGTCCGACAGGGAACTGGTCGATGGCAGGATATTTGTTGTGAATGTTCCGGATGGTGAAATCGACATGGCAGCTGTCAAAAGAGTCCGGCGCTGGGAAAAAGGAAAGGGGTTTGTCCTGATCAGCGACAATACCAGCTACCCGCCGGACATCTCCCTTTTGGACTGGCACCGGCTCTGCGTTGGCAGGGTCGTATGGATGAGCAAGGACGTGAGACAGGCCTGAATAGATAGACCTTTTGTTTTTGCTTGACAGAAGGGTGAACTTTTTCGTAATGAATCCATCAAATGATGGAAACATATATTGGAATAATAATGATGGAAAATATTGCTGGAAAAAAAGGAGGTGGGTGATATGCCATCGCGTCTTGAAAAAGCACGGCAGGATCCGGCTTCCATGAAAGCCCGGATTCTGGCGTCGGCCCGAAGAAAATTCGGGGAATTCGGGTATGGCGCAACCACCACCCGTATGATTGCCAAGGATGTGGGGATCGATATTTCCACGCTCTACTACCACTGGGGCGAAAAACAGGATCTTTACGAAGGGGTCATCATGGATATTACCGATGAGATCCGCACCCAGTTTCTGGAGGTTGAACGGAAAGTCAAAGGGAAATCCGTTTCCATCCGCCTTGAAATCGCCATCGATGTGATGTGTGATTATCTCTTTACGCACCCCGAGGTGTCGAATCTGATTCTGTTCGGGTATTTCAACAAGGACCAGCACGGGGTGACCCTTCGATGTCAAGATGGCGGAATATGTTTCCATCATTGCCGTGGCCATGGGCCTGGCAGAGAATAAACAGCATATCTCGGTTCAGGCAAAAGCCAGGATTCTGGCTGTTTGGAATTCCGTGCTGAATTTCATATCCGGAGAAAATTTTTTCCGGCCCATGCTGGAGGTTGAGCGGGATCAGTATCTGGCTGTGGTCAAGGAAACCCTAAAGTTCATTCTGGTGCCGGCATTCTCCAAATAAATCGAAATCGGATGTGCCGTATGCCATTTGTGCCTGAGTAGTTGAACTTGATTGTTAATAATATCCTTGAACGATTACATAAAGGAGGAAAAAAATGGCGTTAAATCTGGAGGCAGTGGGAAAGCCCATTGGCCCTGTCAGCAAGGATTACACCTGGAAAGACGTGGTTTTGTACGCCCTTGGGGTGGGATCCGGCTCTTCGGAGCTTGAATACTGTTATGAAAAACAACTGAAAGTATTGCCAAGTTTCTCCATTGCGGCCATTTTTGATTTCCTGGCGCATATCGGCATAACCTCAAATGTCAATCTTGCCGGAATCCTTCATGGCGAGCAGCGTCTGATCTTTCATCATCCCATTCCCAGCCGAAGGCAAGCTGACCACCCAGGGAAAGATCACCCACTACTATGACAAGGGCGCTGAAAAAGGCGCCCTGGTCATTGCGGAAAGCGACACGTATCATTCCAATGGTCAGAAGCTCTTTACCAGCATCATTACCATATTTTCACGATTTGACGGCGGATTCGGGGGTGAAAACGCGCCAAAGGAAGACGTCGTGTTTCCGGACCGGGCTCCGGATTTTGTTGTGGATGCGCATCCTTCCGAAAACCAGCCCCTCATTTACCGCCTTTCCGGCGATATTTTCGATCTTCATGTGAATCCGGAATTTGCAAAAATGGCCGGGTTTGAAAAACCCATCATGCACGGACTCTGCACCCACGGGTATGCGTGCCGGGCCCTGATTCAAAGCCTGGTTCCGGGAGCCCCGGAAAAAGTCCGGCGCATGGACTGCCGGTTTACCAAGACCCTTTATCCCGGAGTTCCCATTCAAACCCTGATCTGGAAGACCGGCGAAGGAAAGGCCGTGTGGCGGACCTTAAATGCCCGGACCGGAGCCGTGGTCATGGATAACGGGGTGTTTGAATATGGAGATGTTCCCGAGGAAAGTAACATCCGATTTGATGGCCGGGTTGCGGTCATTACCGGAGCCGGAGCCGGTCTGGGTCGGGTGTATGCCCTGGAGCTGGCCAAACGCGGGGCAAAAGTCGTGGTCAACGACCTGGGCGGCGCCCGGGATGGTTCGGGCCAGGGTTCATCCGCGCCTGCGGACCAGGTGGTTCGGGAAATCCGCGACCTTGGCGGTGAGGCTGTTGCCAACTATGACAATGTGGCCACGCCCGAAGGCGGCAGGGCCATTATACAATCCGCCCTGGATGCTTTTGGAACCGTTGACATTCTGATCAACAACGCCGGCATTCTGCGGGACAAAAGCATTCTCAAGATGGAGCCGGAAAACTGGCAGGCTGTCATGGATGTTCATTTGAACGGGGCCTATCATGTCTCCCGGCCCGCCTTTGCGGTGATGAAGGAAAAAGGCTATGGCCGGATACTGATGACCACATCGGCTGCCGGGCTTTACGGCAATTTCGGCCAGACCAATTATGCCGCGGCCAAAATGGGTCTGGTGGGCCTGATGAATTCCTTGAAGCTGGAAGGGGAGAAATACAATATCCGGGTCAACACCATCGCCCCGCTGGCTGCTTCCCGGCTTACCGAGGATGTTACCCCGCCGGATCTGTTTCAGAAAATGAAACCGGAATTCGTGGCCCCGCTTGCCCTCTATCTGTGTTCGGAACAGTGCCCGGTCAGCGGGTCCATTTACAATGCCGGCATGGGCTTTTTCAACCGGGCCGCGGTTGTGACCGGTCCCGGACTGACTCTGGGCAGTGCCAAATCCTTTCCGACCCTGGAAGACATTATTGCCAATCATTGACGCCATATCCACCCTTGAAGCGGGAAAGGAATACCGTCAGCTAAACGAGCAGGTCGGGGATGTCTTAACAGCCCTGCAGCGCCCGCAAAAAGCCATTTCCCCGAAATCCGCTCAAAAAGAGGCTTTCAAGGGTTTCAGGCCCCTTCGGCCGTGTTTGAAGCCATGCCGGCCGCTTTCAAACCCGATGCCGCATCCGGCGTGAATGTGGTGTTCCAGTACATCATTTCCGGAGCAAACGGCGGGAACTGGTCCTGCGCCATACAGAATCAATCCTGTATGGTTGCCACGGGCCTGCACGACAGCCCGACCTGCACCCTGAAAATGGCTGATGCGGATTTTCTGGACATGATGAACGGAAAACTTAAACCCATGCAGGCCTATACTTCAGGAAAGCTTAAAATCGAAGGCGATATCATGAAATCGCAGTTGATCGAAAAACTTTTTAAAATAACGGAGAAATCATAAGAAGGGGGAAATATGATTGGAATTACATCTTACGGCGCCTATATTCCGCGCCTTCGGCTGGATCGTATGTCCATTTATCAGGCCATGGGCTGGTTTGCGCCGGCCATTGCCATGGTGGCCCAGGGAGAGCGCTCCATGTGCAACTGGGATGAAGACGCCGTCACCATGGCGGTGGAGGCCTGCCGGGACTGCCTGAAAGGCCAGGACAAAAAAGCCCTGGATGCCGTTTATCTGGCCTCCACCACCCTGCCTTTCAGTGACCGGCAGAATGCCGGGATTGTGGCGGCGGCCCTGAATCTTCCCAAGAATCTTATGACCCTTGATATGACGGCCTCGCAGAAAGCCGGAACCAGCGCGCTGATTACCGCCCTGGAAGCGGTTCGTGGCGGCGGCAAACATCATATTCTGGTTGCGGCCGCGGATCGCCGGGAAACCCGGGCCGCCTATTTTTATGAAATGTGGTTCGGAGACGGGGCAGCAGCCCTTGCCGTCGGCGACACGGACGTCATTGCCGAATTCAAGGGCTCATATTCCGTTTCCTGCGATTTTGTGGATCATTACCGGGGCGCAGGCCATGCCGTGGATTATGTCTGGGAAGAACGCTGGGCCAGAGAGGAAGGCTATTCCAAGATCATCCCGCAAGCTGTCAACGGCCTGATGAAGCAGCTTGACATCACCATTTCCGATGTGGATCGGCTCGTCTTTCCCTGCATATTCAAAGCCGAGCACGCAAACATCGCCAAAATCCTGGGCGCATCCCCGGAAAAACTCGGCGATACCCTGCATGAGGTCTGCGGGGAGACCGGCGCTGCCCACAGCCTGCTCATGCTGACGGCCGCCCTTGAAAGCGCCAAGCCCGGAGACAGGATTCTGGCGGCAGGCTTCGGGCAGGGATGCGATGCCCTGTATTTTGTGGTCACCGATAACATTACCCGCCTTTCCCGGAGAAGCGGCGTTACAGGGCAGCCTGTCCAACAAGAAAACCATCGACAATTACCCGAAATTCTTAAAATTCAGAAATCTGATTCAGACGGAAATGGGAATCCGGGCCGAAGCCCCGAGCCAGACGGCCATGACCACGCTGTGGCGGAAAAATGCGATGATTCTGGGGCTTGTCGGCGGAAAATGCAAGACTTGCGGAACCCCGCAGTTTCCGAAAATGGATATCTGCGTCAATCCGGCCTGCAATGCATTCCATACCCAGGAAGATTATGAATTTTCGGAACTTCCGGCCATTGTCAAGACGTTTACCAGCGATCTTCTGGCTGTGTCCGTGGATCCGCCGACAAAATACGGCATGATCCAGTTTGAGGCCGGCGGCAGATTCATGGCCGATTTTACGGACTGCGACATGGAAGATCTTGCGGTCGGCCTTCCCATGAAAATGATGTTTCGAAAGCGCTCAGAAGACAAAACCCGGGGTTTGTCAATTATTTCTGGAAAGCCGTTCCGATTCCAGGGGCCAGAGAAGCCATGAACCGCATCAGTTTCAAGGATCGTGTGGCCATCATCACCGGGGCCGGTGCAGGCCTTGGAAGGGCCTATGCCCTGGAGCTGGCCCGGCGCGGGGCAAAGCTTGTGATCAATGATTTCGGCGGCTCCCGGGACGGCTCCGGCACCGGCGCATCCACGCCTGCGGACCGGGTGGTTGCGGAAATCAAGGCCCTGGGCGCAGAGGCTGTGGCCAATTACGACAATGTCGCCACCCCGGATGGGGGCCAGGGCGTTGTTCAAACCGCGCTGAAAGCCTTTGGTCGTGTGGATATTCTGATCAACAACGCCGGCATTCTGCGGGACAAGAGCTTTGCCAGAATGGAGCCGGACAACTGGAATGCGGTTCTGGCCGTTCACCTGAACGGGGCATATCATGTGACCCGCCCGGCATTTCAGGCAATGAAGGACGCCGGATACGGCAGGATTCTCATGACAACATCCGCCGCCGGTCTTTACGGCAATTTTGGCCAGACCAATTATTCAGCGGCCAAAATGGCCCTGGTCGGATTCATGAACGCCTTGAAACAGGAAGGCTTGAAATATAACATCCGGGTCAACACCATTGCGCCCCTGGCGGCATCACGCCTGACAGAGGATGTGATGCCGCCGGAAATATTCGAGCGCTCACAGCCGGAACTGGTGGTGCCGATGGCGCTTTATCTTTGCAGTGAAATGTGCGCTGAAACCGGAGCCATCTACAATGCCGGCATGGGGTATTTCAGCCGGGCGGCCATTTTGACCGGGCCGGGCATTCAGTTGGCGGACGGCGACAACCCCCCGACACCGGAGCAGATTCACCGGAACTGGGATGCCATCAACAGTCTGACCGGCGCTACGGAAACTTCCAATTTGACGGAAGCATTGATGGCCATGATGAATCCGTGACCCTGCCGTTCATACCGGATCATGGAAATGTGCGCTTTTCGTTAACGCCCGGTTCATGATCATTTACTTTCATTGAGGAGACATTTTCCTATGGCTACAGGAATAAAAGATAAAGTTGCAATCATCGGAATGGGATGCACCCGCTTTGGGGAACGCTGGGACAAGGGTGCCGAAGAGCTGATGGTGGAAGCCTTTGAAGAAGGCCTGATCGATGCCGGCATTGAAAAAAACCAGATCGAAGCTGCCTGGTTTGGAACCTGCATGGAAGAAGTCAGTGTGGGCAAAAGCGCGATACCGCTTGCCACGACGTTAAGGCTTCCGTTCATTCCGGTGACGCGGGTGGAAAATTACTGCGCAACCGGAACCGAAGCCTTTCGGGGCGCCTGCTACGCCGTTGCATCCGGAGCCTACGACATCTGCCTGGCGCTGGGGGTTGAAAAACTAAAAGACACGGGCTACGGCGGACTTCCCAATTTCGGGTCCAATGCCGGAACCCTGACCTGGCAGTGGTGGCCGAATCTGACGGCTCCGGGATCTTTTGCCCAGCTTGCCAGCGCCTATGCCGCCAAATACCGGATCAAGGACCAGGACCTGAAACGCGCCATGGCCCATGTTTCTGTCAAGAGCCATGCCAACGGCGCTTTAAATCCCAAGGCCCATCTGCGAAAGCCGGTCACCGAAGCCCAGGTGATGAATTCGCCCATCATCGCCCATCCCCTGGGCCTGTTCGACTGCTGCGGTGTCAGTGACGGTTCGGCCTGCGCCATCGTCACCACGCCGGAAATCGCCAGGAAGATGGGAAAAAAAGATTTTGTCACCGTCAAATCCATTCAACTGGCCCTTAGCAGCGGCGAGGAGGCCGGATTCAATGAATGGGACGGGGATCATTTCGCCACAACCACCCGGTGCAGCATCAAGGCCTATCAGGAAGCCGGCATTCAAAACCCCCGGGAAGAGATCAGCATGATGGAGGTTCACGACTGTTTTTCCATTACCGAGCTTGTGACCATGGAGGATCTTCATATTTCGGAAAGGGGCCGGGCGGTTTCGGACATTATGGACGGTTTTTATGACCGGGACGGGAAAGTGCCCTGCCAGGTGGACGGCGGCCTGAAATGCTTTGGTCACCCCATTGGCGCTTCCGGAATTCGGATGCTGTATGAAATGTATCTTCAACTCCACGGGCGGGCGGACAAACGTCAGCTTGAAAATCCCCGCTTCGGCCTTACCCACAACCTGGGCGGATTTCCGTTCCAGAATGTGTGCAGCATCTCCATTATCGGGAAATAGGTTCAAAGGCATAGAGGCACAAAGGCATAGAGGCACAACAGGCACAAAGAGAAATGGTTGATGGTTCAGAGTATGAGAATATATGTCTGGGAACTCAAGCAGTTGTCAGCATATGTAGATAACGATAAGAATACTTTGTGCCTCTGTTCCTTTGCCTCTTTGTTCCTGAGCTGTTACATTAAATATGGAGGCATAGCACCTTGGAACTATTGATTTATACTGACAAACATAATGATTTTCGTCAGCGCTTGCGGGCTTTTCTCGAAATCGAGGTCATTCCCTTCGTGGATCAGTGGGAAAAAGATAAAATCATCCCAAGGGAGATCTGGCGGAAAACCGGAAAAGCCGGCTTTTTATGCCCTGGTGTCTCCCCGGATTACGGGGGGCTGGGCGGCGATTACCGGTATTCCGTCATCGTGGCCGAAGAGCTTGCCGGAACCTGTCATACGGGGCTTGCGGCCGGCCTTCACAGCGATGTGGTGGTGCCCTACATTGAATCCTACGGATCTGAAGAAATCCGGCAAAAATATCTTCCAGGCTGTGTTTCCGGGGATATCGTCACGGCCGTTGCCATGACAGAACCCGGGAGCCGGCAGCGATCTGGCCGGTATGGGCACGACTGCCGAGGAAGTGGGGGACGAAGTCATCCTGAACGGTTCCAAAACTTTTATTTCAAACGGTGTTCATGCGGATCTCGTGGTGCTGGCAGCAAGGGACCCGGCCATCCAAAATTCTTATCAGGCCATCTCCCTTTATCTTCTGGAAACCGGAACCCCCGGGTTCAAGCGGGGCAGACAGCTTGAAAAAATGGGCTGGTGCAGCCAGGACACGGCAGAGCTGTTTTTTACCAACTGCCGTATATCCCCGGAAAAACCGTCTGGGGGAAAAAGGCATGGGTTTTCTCATGCTCATGGAAAAACTTCAGCAGGAGCGCCTGACCTGCGCTGTCGGCGCGGTTACCGCAGCGGAAATGATTCTGAAATGGATCACGGAGTATTGCAGAAATACCCGGGTGTCCGGAAAGCCGCTGTCCAAATTTCAGGCCACCCAGTTCAGCCTGGTTGAAATGGCGGCTGAAGTGAAAATCGGTAGAACTTTTGTGGAGAAGCTGGTTATGGAGCATATCGCGCATGAAAATGTGGTGGTAGAAACCTCCATGGCCAAATTCTGGACAACGGATATGGTAAACCGGATCGCTGACAGAAGTCTGGACATTATGGGAAATGATGGTATGCTGGAAAAATTTCCGATAGCCAGGGCCTGGCGGGATGTGCGGGTCATGTCCATTTTTGCCGGAACCAATGAAATCATGAAAGGCATTGCCGCCAAATTCATGGGACTGTGAAACAGCGAGGATTCTTCATGTACAAAACACTTTTTAGCCCGATTCGAATCAATTCCGTTGAAATCAAAAACCGGATCGCCTATCCGGCACTGGGACTGCTTTACTCTTACGACAGCAAACTGAATGACCGGTATTACGCCTATTTTGCGGAAAGAGCAAAAGGCGGGGCCGGCCTGGTGACGGTTGGGCCGGTCGGGGTCGATTTTCTGGGCTCCGGGCTTCTGGCCCTTTCCCTGGCAAGTGATGAGGCAATTCCGTCTTTTCAGAAACTCTCCGGTATCATTCATGACGGGGGCGCAAAGGCCTGGGTTCAGCTCTTTCATGCCGGGGCCTATTCCCACCCCATTCTGATCGACGGCAAGGAGCCCATTGCACCGTCCGCTGTGTTTTCCAGCTATTCCCGGGTGACGCCCCGGGAAATGACCCTGGAGGATATCCAGGAGGTTCAAACCCGTTTTGTCCAGGCAGCGCTTCGCGCCAAAGCCGCGGGGTTTGACGGGGTCGAAATCATTGCATCCGCCGGATATCTGGTTTCCCAGTTTTTATCTCCCCTCAGAAATCTTCGGACCGATGCTTACGGCGGCAGTTTTGAAAATCGCATCCGCTTTCCCCGGGAGGTCATTGAAAAGATGCGAACGGCCCTGGGAAAAGACTATCCCGTTACCATTCGTATGGCGGGTAACGATTTTGTTCCCGGCAGCAACACCGATACGGAAACCCCGGAAATCGCCAGAGTCTATGAAAGGGCAGGGGTGGATGCCATCAACATCACCGGCGGATGGCATGAATCCCGGGTGCCGCAGCTGCCCATGGAGCTTCCCCGATCTGCATACGCATATCTGGCCCTTAACATCAAGCGGGCCGTGTCCGTTCCGGTCATGGCCTCCAACCGGATTTCGGATCCGGCAACTGCAGAGCGGATTATTACCGACGGCTTTGCGGACATGGTTAACCTGGGCCGGGTTCTGATCGCGGATCCTGAGTGGCCGTTAAAAGCCTTTGAAGGCAGGGCCGATGAAATCCGTCCCTGCGTTGCCTGCTCTCAGGGCTGCACGGATCAGGTGTTCAGCGGCCAGCCGGTCTTTTGTATCGGAAATCCGCGCGCCGGTTTCGAAACCGAGCGAAACATTAAAAAAACCGCCGCTCCCAAGCAGGTCATGATCGTGGGCGCCGGCCCGGCCGGACTGGAAGCTGCGATTACCGCAACACTCGCCGGCCACAGGGTCGCGCTTTATGAAAAAAGCCCGGATATCGGGGGCCAGCTCTGGATGGCGGGAGCCCCGCCGCACAAGCGTGAGATTCTGGAATATGTCCGGTATTATTGGGCCATGGTCCGAAAGCTTCAAATACCGCTTCACCTGAACACGTGCTGTGGATTTGGAGCTGATCCAGAGCAAAAAACCGGAGTTTATTCTGATCGCCGAAGGCGCCGAAGCCCTGATTCCGCCGATCACGGGCGCAACAGATCCGGGTGTATTCAATGCCTGGGAAGTGCTACGCGAAAACCCCATTCTGGGAAAACGGGTGGCCATCATCGGCGGCGGCGCAGTCGGCCTTGAAACCGCGCTGTTTGTGGCAGCCAAGGGAACCATCACGCCGGAAATTCTGCACTTTCTTTTCACCTACGGGGCGGAAAGCGTTGAGCGGCTCCGGGAGCTGATGTTTCAGGGATCATCCCGGGTGACGGTATTTGAAATGCTGCCCAAGGCCGGAAAGGATGTGGGAAAATCCACAAAATGGATTCTGACCGACAATCTGAAGCGCTATGGGGTCAAGGTGAATACCAGCGCAAAAGTGATTTCCATCCAAAACGGAACCCTCACCTATCGAAAAAGACGGCGAGTCTTTCCAGGAAACATTTGATTCGGTGATCCTGGCTTCTGGCTCCCGCCCGGTTCAGCGCCTTTCCCGGGATATTGAATCGCTGAAAATCCCTTTTGCAGTCATCGGCGACTGCATCAAACCCGGAAAAATTAACGATGCCGTTCACGCTGGTTATCTGGCGGCAGCGCGAATCGGCTGATTTGATGAATTATCCCATCTCTAAGTTGAATTTAAGCCATTTTCTGGCTATGAAGCAATATTTTACTTGATATATTGACCGATTTCTATTTTAAGTAAAAGATATCAGGTTGCATTTAGATAAAATTCATTGCATCGCTTGGAGATGGGGTTATGTCGAACATTCTTGTAACGTCAATGGGGTTGTCCTGGCAGGTTCTGCCGAAGATTCTAGGATTTACCAACCCACAGATCTTAGATCTGTATCGGTTTCACCCATCAAAGGATCGGATTGCACAACTCAGGGTCGAATTCGGCATTCTGCCCGGTTGATGAAATCTGGGTTGTCACCACAAACGGCAAGGAGGATCAGCAGCCGGTCTTGCTTCAAAAATGGCATGCCCTCCTGGAACCCTCTGTCCGTCCCGTGCCCGGACTCAAAGAATGGCAGGGGATAGTTGATGCTTTCGCCCTGCCGGCCCTGAAGATCTTCCGGATATCCGATACGGATGATCTGATGTCTGAAACCGAATGCTGCATCATGAAAGAGGCCATTTTGCGGACTGTACTGCATGCATCGGAATATGCCGCCGGCGGTCAATTGCTGCTGTCTGCCGCATGCGGGCGCAGAGCCATCGACGCGTATATCCAGCTTGCCGCCTCCCTGTTTGGTTGCGATGCCATGATTGAAGTGGTTGATGACGGCTTGATTTCAAGGGATCTGCCAGATTTGTCAAGCGTTTTGGGCACTGAACAATTCACGGCACCACTGCCTGCCGATTTCAAAAATGCGCGCATGCCCATGGTGTCCGGAAAATATCCGAAAAACGCGCTTGTCAGCCTGTCTCTGGCGAATATGCCGTCAATTCAGGCATCGGACTATCCGATTGTCGGTTCCGAGAGCGGAATAGTGGCGCTTCTTCAAGTGGACCCTGCCGAGCTTTCCCTTTCAAAAGCCATTGAGGATCGGATGAAAAAATCGGAGTATCTTGCGGGACTTTCCACAAATTCTATGCTGAGAGCGGAGTGTGATCCCAATTTCATATCGCTTTACAGTCTGCCTCCCCGGATTATCGATAAGCTGAAGAATACAAGCCTGGGAATACATCCGGAAAAAGAACGCTCTGAACTTGAATGGCTTATAAAGCTTCCCAAAGCTGCGCTTCACTGTCAACTTGAAGGCGTTCTGGATGCAAGGGAATTGATACGCGTGGCCAATGCCAACCATCTGCTTGTGGACAGGTATAAGATGCGTACGGCTTTTCAGATCCGAGAATGGCGCCGGTTGCTGGACAGATTCAGCCTTGCGGATTTCCCTGAACAGAATCCATTGAATACCATAGCGGATGCGGTTCGGGATATTCCGGAGCCGGTCAGCCTCTGCGCATTTATACAAATGTTCAACGGCGCCCCGGATCTTCTGGATGATCTGATTTACGGAAACAAGCAAATCGAGTCCCTGTTTGTTTCATCAGGCTTCAACGCTTATGAGGCCCTGGGGGATCTTCAGGGAGACAGACTGTTGCAGAGTGAGGCCAGTATACGGGAAACCTGCAGAATACTTGTGGAAAAAGCGGTTTTGCATCACGTCCGATATCTTGAGGTTTGCTGTTCGCCGGTCAAGTATGTTGCCGGCGGGTTGAATCCGATTCAGATCGTCGACATGATTGAAGAAGAGATTGGCAAATCATTCAAGGATTTTTCAATTGTTTTTACGGTCAGCCGGCACAAGCTGAAAGCGGATCTCCTGCAACTTGTCAATTTGGCGAAACGGATCATGGAAAATCCGAAGAGCCGTTGCCGGTTGCGCGGATTTGACCTGTCTGAAAATGAAGCCTCTTTTCCGGCAAGGGATTTGCGGAAATATTTTTCTCCCATAATGGCAAAATGCCAGCATATTACAATCAATGCCGGTGGAAATGCGGATGTTGAAAGTATCTGGGAAGCTGTTTATCATTTGAATGCGGAGCGAGTCAGTCACGGTCTGACTTTAAAGAACAATATCTCGCTGATGGAGGAATTCCTGGATAGAAATATCGCCATCGAAATGTGCCCTTCCAGTAACTTTCAGATTATGGGGTTCAAAGACAGCTTTATTCCCGAAACAGACAGCATGCCGGAATATCCTCTGAAGGACTATCTGGACAGGGGCCTGAAGGTAACGGTCAACGCCGATAATCCCGGCATTTCCCGAACCGACTTCTCTCGGGAGCTTCACCGGGCCGCCCGTCTGACACCCGGCGGACTGAGTCTCTGGGATATTTTAAAGATTGTTCAAAATGGATTTAAAGCCTCCTTTGCCGAACACGACACCCGGAACCGGATGTTGCGGGAAGCGGAGTTGGAGATTATCGACCTGATTCAAAATGGCATACTGTTATAAATAAGCAGACAGAATATTAACTCGTTTTTCAGTGGATACTGAAAATGATTTACAGTATTATCATACAAGGCATCATAGATTCGTTCAGCCCGATACGTCGTGAGGTGCCATGTCAACAGTGATGATCCAGCCATCAACCTACGCAGACGTCCGGCAGGCGATAGACCGGGCATTTGAAATTTTCCCTCTGAACCTGAAGTCCAAAAAAGTATTGATCAAACCCAATGTCCTGAGAGCATCAGAGGCCAACGAGGCGATCGTGACAAATCCCGCCGTGCTTCGCGCGGTTGTCGAACGGGTTGAATCCATGGAACCGGCTTCGATTATCGTGGGGGACAATCCCGGCGTTTTCAGCTATGGCGCCAACGAGGAGAGCTTCAGAAAGACGGGTTTGATGGCAGCCTCCGGGGGCTATTACCGGAATATCGGCACGGATGCGCGGAAAATTGATTTTAACGCGGAATATATGCCGACGGTGAGTCTCTCTCAGGCGGTTCTGGATGCAGACATCATTATCAGCCTGCCCAAATTCAAAACCCACGGACTGACGGTAATGACCGGGGCCATCAAAAACAGTTACGGCTTTCTGCCCGGGGCTCAGAAAGCCCGGCTTCACAAGGCTGCGGGCAGCCCGGCACGGTTCCACGAAATGATTGTGGATGTGTTCCGGCTCCGGGTGCCGGATCTCTTCATTGTGGATGCGGTGGTGGGAATGGAAGGAAACGGTCCGGCATCCTCCGGAGCTGAGAGACATCGGACTGATCCTGGCCTCGGACAATGCCGTGGCCATAGATGCCGTCATTGCCACCATGATGGGATGTGACCCGGCAAAACTTGGATTTCTTCGCAAAGCCAGAAGCATGGGCCTGGGGGATTTCGATCTGGATACAATTGATATTATCGGGCAGCTCAAACGATTGCCTGACTTTAAACTGCCCCCCATGGGCGGGGAGGCGATACAGCAGAACAAGGCAATCCAGGAGGTTCTTCATCGACCGACTTTGCTTCGGCCCACTGCGGATGTGGCGCTCTGCACGGGGTGCGGCGCCTGTATCGATCAATGCCCGGTGTCTGCCCTGTCGATGAATGGGGATTATCCGGATGCTGATCCGGAAATCTGCATCCGCTGTTTCTGCTGCCAGGAGATCTGTCCGGAAAAAGCCATGGCGTTGATCTAAATCCCGATTTAGGGTTCACCGATGACCGGGGTTGTAAATGATTCCGCCTGATGCAATGTATTCTTGAAGCACTGCAGTCGCCTCATCACGCAGGACGTCGCGAAGGACGGTGATGTCGCGGTCCTTAAGGGCCGTCACCCAGTCGGAAAGCTTTGGGCCTTCATCGAAACCGATCGCACGGGCGTCTTCGTCCCGTGCCCCGCAAACCAGCCGACGTACCCCGGACCAGGGAATGGCGCCAAAGCACATGGCGCAAGGCTCGGATCGTGGCAAAGAGATCGTAATGGCGCCTGCCGCCGTCGCCGATATCATAGCGTCCCAGTTTCTGCTGGGCGCCGGCCATCGCCACCATTTCCGCATGGAGCAGAGAGCAGTTCGAAATGACGACAAGGTTGATCCCCGGAGCGATCAACCGGCCATCACTGTCAAAGACAGCGGCCCCGAAGGGTCCCCCGGTTTCGTGCCGCACGTTCCGGCGGGAAAGCTCCAGCACAAAACGCATTCGGTCGTCTATTTCCGGAAATACCCTGGGTGAATCCGCCACAAAGCGATCTACCCAGGCGGGCATCTGAAGACTGAATACGGGCGTGTTCATTATTTTTCAGAATCCCAGATACGCCTCCCGGATCGAGGCATCCTTTTCCATATCCTTTCCCGTACCTTCCTTGACGATGCGGCCGTTTTCCATCACATAACAGTAGTCGGCGATTTTAAGCGTCTGGTGAACATTCTGCTCGACCAGAAAAATCGTCAAACCCTGGCTGTGAAGTTCTTAGATGACCCGGAACACTTCCTGGACCAGAATCGGCGATAGTCCCAGGCTGGGCTCATCACCCTGATGCCGCTGGTGATCACCGATGAACAGTCCCGAGGGAAATCTTTCTTAATCCGTTTCTTTAAGTTTTGCCGCACGGATCGTATGCCGCTTATGGGCATCCAGGATGGTTTTTCGGAGGCGGATGGATTTGGGGGTGACTTCAACCAGTTCATCATCCCGGATAAAATGGATGGCCCGCTCAAGGGTCATGGGCTTTACCGGCGAGAGCAGCACATGATCGTCCTTTCCGGAAGCACGCATGTTGGTCAGCTTCTTTTCCTTGCAGGCATTGACATTGATGTCGTTGTCCCGGTTATGTTCGCCGACGATCATGCCTTCATAAACCGGCGTTCCAGCAACAACGCACAACTGGCCCCTGGGTTCCAGATTGAACAGGGCGTAAGGCACGGCAACTCCTTGTCGGTCCGAAACGATGGAGCCGGTAAACCGGGAGGGAAAATCCCCGCGGTATGCTTCGTATCCGGAAAAATAAGAATTCATGATGCCGGTTCCCTTGGTGTCGGTAAGAAATTCATCCCGGTATCCGATCAGGGACCGTGAGGGAACGCTGAATTCGATCCGCACCCGGCCCTTGCCGTTGTTGACCAGGTTGATCATTTTCCCTTTCCGGTTGGAGAGTTTTTCCGTGACAATCCCCATGAAACTTTCCTCGCAGTCCACAAAAAACCGTTCGATGGGTTCAAGCTGCTTGCCGTCTTTGAATTTGAAGATCACCTTGGGTCTGCCCACACACAGCTCGAAACCTTCCCGGCGCATGGTTTCAATCAGAATGGCCATTTGAAATTCACCGCGGCCCTTAACGGTAAAAATCTCCTTGTTCTCGGTTTCCTCGACCTTGATCCCCACATTCATCAGGGTTTCCTTGAACAGGCGCTCCCGGATTTTGCTGGACTGAACATATTTGCCTTCCTTGCCGCAGAACGGCGAGTTGTTGATGCCGAACTCCATGGATACGGTGGGCTCGTCCACGGTAATGCGCTTTAAGGCTTTGGGATAGCTGCGGTTGCAGATCGTATCGCCGATCATGACATCTTCGATACCCGACAGCACGATGATGTCCCCGGGTTCGACCTCGGTGGCCTCGCAGAAGGTCAGGCCCTGATAGGTCTGAAGCCGGGTGACTTTAAGGGGATTTTGTTTGTCCTGGTCATCGATGCAGACCAGGCTGTCATTCGATTTGACCCTGCCGTTGACGATTTTTCCAATGGCCAGCCTGCCCAGGTAATCCGAATACCCCAGATCCGATACCAGCATCTGAAATGGCTCTTCAGGGTTGTAGGACGGGGCGGGGATGCAATCGACAATCATATCGAAAAGCGGATGGAGATTGGCGCCTTTTTCATCAAGAGATGTCTGGGCGATGCCTTCACGGCCGATGGCATACATCAACGGAAAATCGAGCTGGTCCTCGGGAGCGTCCAGGTCGATGAACAAATCGTAGATTTCGTCCAGAATTTCCGCAGGTCTGGCGTCCTTGCGGTCAATCTTGTTGACCACCACGATAACCGGAAGATCGGCCTCAAAGGTTTTTTTCAGTACGAATCGGGTCTGCGGGCAGCGGTCCTTCGGAGGCATCCACCAGGAGCAGGGCGCCGTCCGCCATGGACAGGGCGCGCTCCACCTCGCCGCCGAAATCGGCGTGTCCGGGGGTGTCGATGATGTTGATCTTGATCCCTTTCCAGATAACCGAGCAGTTCTTGGCGGCGATGGTGATGCCGCGTTCCCGCTCCAGATCCATGTTGTCCATGATGCGGTCGTTTACATCCTGGTTTTCGCGAAACAGTCCGCATTGCCGGAACATGGCGTCTACCAGGGTGGTTTTTCCATGATCGACATGGGCAATGATGGCAATGTTTCGAATGTGTTCATTTTTCATAACTGATTTCATAACTAATGGATGTTCCTGTTCTTTGTTTATGGGAAAGCGTTTAATTCAGATTGGTATTATAAAACTCAGTATGATATATCATGAATCGTTATGTTGCAATCCTTAATTTGTTTAATCCACCGCGCGAAAAAGACTTAACCGGCCTCTTGAACCGTTTGCCAGGCATTGGCCAGGCTATGATGAAAAGATCATTGCGGCCGGGATTGGATATGTGATAGTTTTCGACGCATCAAATATGAACCGGCGGGTCGCCACGGATAAAACCCATTTTTATCAAAGGAGGGATGTTCATGAAAATTCTGGTCGTTGGCGCAGGGGGCAGGGAACATGCCCTGATCTGGAAAATTGCGCAAAGTCAGCGGGTGAAAAAAATATTCTGTGCGCCCGGCAATGCCGGCATAGCGGATCTGGCCACCCTTGTTCCGATTGGCGTTGAAGAGATTGAAAAACTGGTTCAGTTTGCCAAAAACGAAGCCATTGATTTAACGGTTGTGGGTCCGGAAGGTCCCCTTTCACTCGGCATCGTGGATATGTTTCAGAAAAAAGGGCTAAAAGTATTCGGTGCCAGCCGAAAAGCGGCTGAAATAGAATCCAGCAAAACCTTTGCCAAATCTCTGATGAATAAATATGGAATCTCGACGGCTGAAAGTAAATCCTTTACCCGGTATGAAAAGGCCGAAGCTTATATAAAAAAATCGGCCTATCCCCTGGTGGTTAAGGCCGACGGTCTGGCTGCCGGAAAAGGGGTCGTCGTCTGTCAGACCGTGGATGAGGCGCTTGCAGCGCTGAAGCTCATCATGCTGGATCTGGCTTATGGCGAAGCCGGGAAAAAAGTGGTTGTCGAAGAATTCCTGACCGGTGAAGAAGCCTCATTTCTGGCGTTTACCGATGGAAAAACCGTCCTGCCCCTGCCGACCTCACAGGACCATAAAGCGGTTTTCGACAATGACGAAGGCCCCAACACCGGCGGTATGGGCGCTTATTCTCCGGCGCCGGTTGTGGATGAACATCTCCATCGAAGAATCATGACAGAGGTCATGATCCCGGCCGTGAACGGCATGGCTGCCGAGGGGCGCCCTTACAAGGGAGTTCTCTACGCCGGCCTGATGATTGATAACGACAAGATCAAGGTCCTGGAATTCAATGCTCGTTTTGGTGATCCGGAAGCCCAGCCCCTGCTTATCCGTCTGAAAAATGATATTGTCGATATTATGGAAGCGGTTATCGATGGCAGGCTTGATAAATGTAAGCTCGATATCGATGCGCGGGCTTCGGTATGCGTGGTCATGGCTTCCGGGGGCTATCCCGGCGCTTATTCAAAGGGCATTCCGATTTTTGGACTTGAGGATGCTCGAAAGCTGAAGAATGTCATCGTGTTTCACGCGGGAACATCTTTTGCGAACGGGGCGATCGGATCAGTGGTGACCAACGGCGGAAGGGTGCTTGGCGTCACGGCGCTGGGGGATTCGGTAAAAGAAGCCATTGCAACGGCTTATCAGGCGGTTTCCAAAATCAGCTGGGAAGGGGTGCATTACCGCAGGGACATCGGACAAAAAGCCGTCAGAAGGCTTGAAACCGTTCCTCTGGTGGGAATTGTCATGGGCAGCGACTCGGATCTTCCTGTGATGGAAGAGGCTGCGCTTATCCTGAAAAAATTCGGTGTGCCTTATCAGATCACGGTCGCCTCCGCGCACCGCAGCCCTGCAAGAGCAGCCGAATTTGCCGGCTCAGCGCTCAAACGCGGCGTCAAGGTCATTATTGCCGGGGCCGGCCATGCCGCGCATCTTGCCGGGGTCTTGGCCGCTCATACGACGCTTCCGGTCATCGGGGTTCCCATTGATTCCTCATGCCTTCAGGGCTTTGATTCTTTGCTGTCCACGGTTCAGATGCCTCCGGGCATTCCCGTGGCAACCGTCTCCATCGGAAAACCAGGGGCAAAGAACGCCGGGATTCTGGCGGTTCAGATGCTGGCCCTTTCAGACTCCCGTCTGGAAAAGCTTCTGGAAGCATTTAAGGCCGAGATGGCATCCGAGGTGGAAAAAAAAGCTGCAAAAATTGAATCCCGAAGATAGAATTCGTCGTATTGACGGCAGACAGCCCCGGGGGGATGTCCTCCTGGAGGCTGCTCGCATCATTTGCAGCGGCGGGGTTGTGGTCTTTCCAACGACCAGTCTTTACGGATTGGCGGTGGATGCTTCCAACCCCGCGGCTGTTGAAAAGCTGTTTGTCATCAAACAGCGGCCGCCGGATAAACCTATTTTGATTCTGGTTCCGAATCTTCGGGACATCCAAAACCTGGTTCATGATATCCCTTTGGCAGCAGAACGGATCATGACCGCGCTCTGGCCCGGAAAGCTCACCCTGATCTTCAAGGCAGGCAACGGTCTTCTTCCGGGTCTTACCGCCGGAACCGGAAAAATCGGCATTCGCCTTCCTGTTTATCCGGTAGCCCGGCTTCTGGTTCATGCTGTCGGAAAACCCATCACGGCAACCAGCGCCAATATCTCCGGACAAATCGGTTGTTCGCGGATCGCGGATCTTGATCCCGCCGTTGCAGCGTCGGTTGATTTGATTCTGGATGCCGGGCCGCTTGAAGGCGGCGCGGGTTCAACCGTCCTGGATGTAAGCGAAGACCCGCCTGTCCTTCTAAGAGAAGGCTCAATCCCTTTATCAACATTAAATAAAATAATTAAAATAAGCTAGTTATAATGCTGGTTTTGCCCGGTTGAGTGACTCGACTTGATACCCTGAAAAACTCACCTTGCGCCGCAGACTGCTCCGATCATAACCCGAGGTATATTATATTGTTACGGAATACTGGCCGGCCCCTCTATGATGATTTCAGCCTGATTTCCAAAAGAACCGCTCCCTGCCCAAGGCCACCTATTCGGAATGCGTCAATTCATTTGACATGCATGGTTGCTTTATCATAGGGTAATCTTCGACAAATGGGTCAGGAGAGTTAATGATACCATTCGTATCCATGAAGATGGCCGAACTCATGCTTATATGCAAGTATGCATGACATTTCAAAGTAGGTCACCCAAACAAGACAGCGAGGAGCCGATAAAATATTTTATCTTCCCGTTTGTTTCAATAATCTCCAAAATATTTACTCAAATTGCTCAGTAGTCTCACCCGGTTGTTTGAAAATAAGTACATTTCTCAAAAAATCATCTTTCATTGTGACATAAAGGGCTACGTTCTCGCTGATTTCTTCAAGGAATTCCGCCAAAAAATAAGCTTCGGACTGGGTATCAATTTGCCCATTCCACTCTCGCTAAAATACCCATTGATATTCCGATTGCTCTGTTATACAAGAAAACGCCAAACGCATTGTGAGATAGGGGCGGATGTCAAGCAGGATCTGGAAGCCTGCATGATGTCACTTTCGATCAAAACGGCGAGCTCACCATCCGTAGCGAGTGTTTTGGTCGCTGCGGGAGGTCTTCAAGGCGGTTGGCGTAGCTGTCCCTCCCACCATCAGGGAGTGTTTAAACTTTTTTTGTCAAAGAACAATTTGTGGTGCTAAGAATGCTTTGGTGGTCTTTTTACTTGAAATAACGCAAAAATGTTTTTTGTGCTGTTAATGACCAGTCAAACCCACGAACGACTACTTGGTGTTAGTCTCCGGTTTGAGGGCTGTATAGAAAAGGGTGTGATTTATCTGGGCCTGGTCATTCCGGAGCTAATTATAGATCTCGTAATTTATTGACCGTATTAATTTATAACTTTTAATATATGATGCTGTCGGCCAGATTACGTTGAAAGTCTGAATTCGGACCAAATTTGGATACAGATCGAATCTACCTGACCCGATGAGGATTCTCGATAGTTGGAAACTCTCATGGTATATCCAAGCATTCAAATCCTCATAGATAACAAAATTCAACTTCGTGAATGAAAATGGGTTTCTTTCACGGGAGTATAGGGGTGCCCCACCACTAAACTATTATTTGACATAAAAGGAGATGCGTGATGTCCAAAGTGAAACAAAACTGGTTCATCTGTTCACTTGTTTGTCATTCTTTGTTGTGTATGGAGCGTTTTTTTCGGCGGTACCGGCATGGCCGCCGACAAGGTGCTGTATGATGATTTTTCAGGACAGTATCTGGACCCGGTCAAATGGTCGCCGCTGGAATCGGTAATCAAGGTGGAAAACGGCAAACTGGTCATCAACTGGCTGCCAAGACCGAACCCTGGAGCGGGCTGGACCGGCGCCGGAGATAACGTAAATTTTTTAAATCCTGAATCAATCCATACCATCAAGACAACAGTCACATTGCAGGAAGCGATTATACGAAATACTGACACATCTAATGTAGGCACGGGGATAAACGGTCAATTTTATAAAAGCATCAATGGAGGTTGTTTCGCAAACATTTACATCAACTATAATGATTGGGACAAAAAGATTTCAGCATCGTATGGTATAAACGATTCCGTCTTTTTTGATAATGGTATGCTTCTCGACAATCTGACTTTAAATACCCCCTATGAGTTGACCCTGTCGTACAATGAGGCCACCAGCACCTTTACATTTGCGATTGATGGCACATCAAAAAGCGTTGTTGGGCCTGAAAGATCGGGTGCAGCGGTT
Organism: uncultured delta proteobacterium; assembly: GCA_963704205.1. Lineage (GTDB taxonomy): Bacteria > Desulfobacterota > Desulfobacteria > Desulfobacterales > Desulfatirhabdiaceae > RAAP-1. The sequence goes on along the minus strand of CAVPHN010000011.1, from coordinate 6,393 downwards.
TTTCCCATTTAAGTCCCTTGGCGTTACTATTGGGCCTTATCCAAACAAGAGCGTCGATGGATATATGGCGGCAGCATTCGAAGATGTCTATGTCAACGGTGCGCTTTACGACAACTTCAATACTGCGCCGCTGGACAGCACCAAATGGAGCAATTCCGAAATCATTCGAAAAATCGAGAATGGCAAACTAAACCTTTCCCGTTCATAATGCGGGCCAATTTAATAGAACAACCAATACCATAAACCCGACTGTAAAACAGCCTCAGCATGTTGAGGCGGCTTTTACAGTCAAATCAGAGAGCTGGATATTATCCGGTTTTCCCGGAATGACTCGGAACGCGGGCTTTCTGTATAATGATACTTATGGGCCAGGCAGCGGAAAAGAATATAATGGATGGGAAGGCACTGTCTGGGCGAGTGTAGCAATAAGGATGAGACCCGATCGAAGCCTTTACGTTCAGTATTATTGTGAAAGAGCAAACGATGCAAACTACAACACCTATTCAGAGCTCTTTTCCGGCAATTTTTCCAGTTCAGTTCAGTTCGATTCGCCTGTTTGTTCTTGGTTTATCCATTGATCCGGTCAAGAAGCAGATCATTTTCTCCTGTAATGATGAAAAGATAATCTACAGTATCTTAACCCCTGTTTATGCGCTAAACGTAAACGGACCCTCTCGTGCACTGCAATCACGGATATATGGTAATCCCGGCCAAGGTTATATGTTTGTCGAAGTTGACAATGTGTATATCAGCAACGAATTATTGCTAACACCGACCAATCGGGATGTATCCAGATATGAAGGCACCACCACGTTTGCGGTATCCAATTTAGGCGATGAAACACTGCCATGGTCCACGGAAGTCGTCTCCGGAGCCGACTGGCTCAAGATTAACATCCGGAGCAAGTGGCACCGATACGGTAACCATCACCTGTGCCTTTAATGCCAATCTTGGTTTTGCCAAGCGTACAGGTGTAATCCGGGTTACAGCTACAGGAGTGGTCAACAAAACCCAGGATGTAACGGTGACACAAGCAGGCAAACCAGGTCCTTTCATAAGCAATGTTTGGGGTGTCTGGCCGGATGGCGTTTGGTCATGGAATCAGGCCACGAATAAATGGGCACTCATGCCATCGACATCCGGAGCTAAGATGATTGCTGCCGGGGATGTGGATGGAGATGGTGTGGATGATCTGATCGGCGTCTGGGATTCCGGTCTGTGGGTGAAATATTCATCTACCGGAAAATGGGAGCGGCTGAGCAATTCGCCGACATGTATCACCTCAGGCGATCTGAACAATGATGGACGGGACGATGTTATCGGAAGCTGGAAAAATGACGGGGTGTATTATCTGATCCGATAAAAGCCAAATGGAATAAAGTCGATCTCCCCGCCAGACAGTTGGCAGTGGGTGACATCAGCGGAAACGGGCGGGAAGATCTGATTGGCGTCTGGGATTCCGGTATGTGGGTGCTTTACAGTGCCACCGGCAAATGGGAGAAAATTGATAAAAATATCCCGATATGGCTCACCGCAGGCGACATGACAGGTGAATACCAGTCGGATATCCTCGCCAGCTACGGCAGCGGCACCTGGTATCGGGATTCAGTAACCACTAAATGGTACTCCATGGCCTTTTCCGCAGAACAACTGACCGCAGGGGATATCAACGGCGACGGCTGGGACGACATGATCGGCGTGTGGCCCAGCGGGACTGTATGTCCGATATGGCAACACCCAGAATTGGCAATTGATTACCACAAGCAAACCCAGTTGGATAACCACCGGAAAAACTGCCAGTGCAGCACAGTCAGCAGACTCATCGGTTAATCCGTTGGAATCCGAAGCAACCCTAATGAGGCTGTCCGAAATCGGACCGGGCGGAGTGAACAGCCAATTCATTTTCATGAATGAAACAGGCCCAGAATAAGGCCATCGTCCGCTGTTTACTTTAAAAATATCCTCCATCCGTCATTCCGGCACCGCCGGAATGACGACGATCCTTCTTTCCCCAACAAAATACCAGAACACTGCATAAAGCAAGAGAGTGAGATAATTGCAAAACCTACAAGAGATAATCCCGATTTTATTGTGGAGGCCGGGTAAAAAAAACGGGAACAAATAAATGGACAATAAGTAATATACTTATTTAATTTGATATAATTAATAAAAATGCTATTTTCCTTTTCACACTTATGCCATGATTCAACCTTATCAAGCAGGGGGAAAATATGGCTCCTCACTGTTTCGTGTGGCAAACACCTACGAAGAACCGATCTCAAGGATATGTTATCGTTTGAACCTGGCTCTGGTTCAACGTTGAGAGGGGAATGCGAAAGCATAGGCCCTCCCTGGTAAGGTTTAGTCAACCGCCCGGTAGTGTATCTGCCTTGTCAAAGGGGGATACAACCAGAGAAGCATGGTAAAAAAGTTCGAAGAAACGATCTCAAGAATATGTTATCCGAATGTTGAGTATTTACTTCGCGGTTTTCTTAATGATACAGGTAGTATTCTTGATTGATACGGAAACTCGATCTTTGAAATAGCCGGCCCGAAGCCAAAGACCCCGAACCGGCCACCATCAAAATTACCCATGCAGGTTATCGATCCATCTTATCGCTTCAACATCGCTGACTTTACCCAGATAAATCTGGGTAGTTGACAGGTTCGAATGCCGGAGCAGTACCTTTGAAACAATTTCAAGCGGTGTTCCGGACCGGGATGCATATGTGGCAGCGTGCTTCCGCAGATCATGCGGCTTCAGATAGATGCCAACCAGATCGCCGGCATTTTTCACGATCAATCGGGCTGCGGCATAGGTAAACGGAAAAATCCTTGCATCCTGCTTAATGCCATTGTCACGAACATATTTCTGGAGCCGATCTATCACTTTCTGTGGCAGGAAAACCATCTCGGCTTCCCTGCCGCTTTTGGGGTCTCTGATAACAACTTTGCGGTCTTCAATATCCATTGGGGTCAGCTTGAGGACCTCTCCGACCCTCATACACCCACGGGCCATCAGCTCCAGCAAAAGACGATTCCTGGGATTCTGTGTTCTGAAAATGATTTCATCGACCACATCCTTTTCAAGGATTTTGAATTGGGTGGGTTTCCCTGCCCTGAACAGTTTGCGTAGCGCCGAGTTGTGACATGGGTTTTGAAAATCAGGATCGATGGAATTGTGGATGTAATTGAAAAAGGATGCAAGAAGGGTGAATCGTAATTTCTTGGTATTTTGCTTGGTCCCATCGGATACCGTGGACATGAAAGCCAGAACACCATCGGATGTGATGGATGAAAGCTCTATGTCATTGAAATGGTCTTGAAATTTTCGGAGAATGAACTCATAGTTCCGCAACGTATTTTTTTTTAACATTCATCTTCTGGTAATTGTAAAAAAGGGGGGTATCCATTTAACGCAAGTGCCCCCTATATATTGTGGTTTCTCTCAACGATTTGTCGGTACGGCAACGGAGAAGTCCTCATGGCCTGCTCCACCAAACGGTAGAACAACATGCCACGCGAGCGAGATGTGCGACGGTTGAAACGGAACGTGTATTCATCGAGGTAATAATCAAGATGTTTTCCACTAACCGAGCCCTGGTGAGTGCTCAGAAGCCAACGTTTTATCAAAGCGGCAATGCGATGAACGCCGGGCATGCTGACGTGAGCCGGGTCTCCTGTGCCCGAAAGAACAACTCTTTCGTGGCTGTAGCCGCAACTCGACAATTGGTTGTAGCCGCTCCAACCATCGGTCAGAACTTTGGAACCACTTTCGACGACGTCGCAAACGAAAGGCACAAGGCTCGAACCGGATGCGTCAGGAATTCGGCGCAGCCGCACTCTTCCGAAACCTTTTGGGGAATGAATTTCCAATGCTATTGCCACGATATCCTTCCTTTCGGAACCGCGCCCTCTTTTACCGCCCGTTTCGCTTCCTCCAACGTACGTTTCGTCCACTTCAACATTGCCACAAAGTTTATCCCGATCGGGACGGACCATTGCCTGCCTCAACTTGTGCAACCACGTCCAGGCCGTTTGATAACTCCCCAAACCAAGAACACGTTTCAGACCCAAAGCGCTCGCTCCGTCTTTCTGGCTGGCTTAGCGAAGAGCATGACATGGTCATGCTCCATGACGACATCTCGACTGACCTGGACTTGGCGATGCTTGCACGCCGTCGACGGGATTCCCGAGAAAAGGACACCTGACGGTATATTGACTCGCTTTGCGGCCACCGCCCTGAACGTTTCGTTAAAGAAATCGAGGCACGTCCTGATCCTGTGACAATCGATCTTGGGTTCACGTTGCTAACGCTATGTGAGAAGACTGTTGTCGAAGTTAGCAAAGGTATTGAAGAGCTTGCCAGGCGCGGGCGCGCTGATGGAAAAAGTCATGATTGACCATCGGACTTGGGAAGGGTGGCACCGGATTCACCGTTCACTGCAACAACGATCCAGTTGAGATCGCAGGCCCGGCCCTGCAAAGACACTGCCACGCTCGAAAGTTCACCGAGCATGCTCAAACGTGGTTTGGTGTCTGTGTCAGGCATAGCGATACATCACTGCGATTTGGCCTAAACCTTGACTATGCTTGGGAACGCAACGATGAGATGGACGCACTCACAGGGAGCATGGCCAAACCGGGCGAACTCTCAGCGTTGTTGAAGCATTCGGCTACGGGCACACGGAAAATCAGGCACAATGAGCCCTGTCCATGTGGCAGCGGCAAGAAGTACAAAAAATGTTGCCTCCAACGGTAGGTAGGCAAGGAGAGTCGTGTTTTCCAATGAAATGCCGCATAACAGCCCAGTGAACCGGACGCGCGCATGACCGCCATGCTTTCCTTAGGTCGTGCCGGGCGCGCCGGTTACTGGGAACGTTCGCTGTCTGTGAAATCGAGATCCTCGCCATTGACAATGTTCACATATTTGTGTACTTAATGGCCATGAAAACAATCTCATTTTACCGGACAGCGTCTGGTGAAATGCCCATCAAAAGAAGAGTCAAAAAACTCCTATAAAGGAGATTCGATTGGCAGAACAGCGAAAGAAAGAATATTTTAGCAGGAGACAAACCAATGGATGATCTGGATAAATATATTGAAACAAGAAAAAAGCTAAGTCCCAAATTTGAAAAAAATTTTGATAGAGGATATGAACAATTTAAAATTGGTATCCTTCTTAAACAGGCCCGTCTTGATGCAGGCCTGACCCAAGATGAAGTCGCAAAAATATTAAACACAAAAAAATCTGCTATTTCTCGAATCGAAAATCATGCAGAAGATATCCGTTTATCTACTTTGGTGAATTATGCGCAAGCCGTAGGTAAAAATCTTCATCTCGAAGTTGCCTGAGTGCAGTGAACAAAAGTTGATGTCTGGGCTTATTGTCTTATGCCAAACAACATTCACCTTGTCGCAGTACCGGGGAAACAAAGGATGGATTAAATTTGGCCATTGGTGAAGCGCACAGACGATATTCACGGCGGATTAATTGTCGTTAAGGATGGCGAGGGAGGTTTTCATCGTTTATCCTGGATGACAGATATCTATTGGCATGTACGAAATATGTGGAATTGAATCCGGTTCGGGCAGGAAAAATCGATAAACATCCAGGCATTCCGGTTATATCGGTTTTATAGGAAAAATCTTGATTTTCTCATTATATTGATCTATATTTTGATCTATATATATATCAAAATAAGGAGTCGTCATATGAAAACCATTTCAATTTCAAATGATATTGTTCCCATTGCTCGAATTTAAAACGGGCATCTCTAAATGGTTTAAGAGCATTCAAAAAGCCGGACATCCATTGATTATAACACAGAACGGTAAACCCGCCGGAGTTCTCCTCTCTCCAGCTGACTATGATGAACTGGTTCATAAAAAGGCGTTTCTTGATTCTGTCGGCAATGGGATAGCGGATGCTGAAAATGAGAATGTTTACAGCACCAAAGAACTCAAGGCGGCATTGCTGGAGAGAAAAGCCAGGTGATTAAAATCAGATGGACTCATGAAGCTTTGTTACGATTGTTCGAGATCGAGGATTTCATATCGCAGGACAGTCCCGATCGAGCCAGGAATTTTGTTGACCAGATCATAGCGCACGCAGAAAGCTTGTCTGACAATCCTCTTAGTGGAAGAACCGTCCCTGAAATTTCCAACACCGATATAAGAGAGCTGATATTTAGAAAATATCGAATCGTCTACCGAATAAAGGGAAATAACCTTGATATACTGACTGTTTTCGAGGGACATAGATTATTGCGAATAGATAAAATAGAAGTGTAACGGTATCAGACGGCACTCACGTGACTTGCGACCGCATCCGCGGTAATGGCCCAAAGCGCCCGCCTAACATAACGATCATGAAGCCTTTATCTTTTGAAG
>CAVPHN010000010.1:0-339699 GCA_963704205.1 uncultured delta proteobacterium | reverse complement strand
TGGTTCCGACATACAGCGTGTTGGCATCGGTCAGAAAGGGGTTGCGCCTGCCGCCTTGATCAATTGAACGATTTTCCGGACAAAAACCGAGCGAATGAATGCCGTATTGCCGGCTTCCCCAAAATGCAGCTTCACCGCAACCAGATCCCTGGGTTTCACGGCTGCGGCAAGTCCTGCGGTTTGAACCAGCCGCCCGACCTTGTTCACCAGGTTTTCCTTGTGCGTGGACCGAAGATCTGCAAAATAGACAATGCTTTTCATAATTCCCCCCGTAATAACAGATGACGGATGACAGAAATCGGGAAATAGCATTTAAAAAGAGAAGACAAATAGTCCCCCTTTTTCAGATTGGATACTGTCAACCCAACCCCTGCGGATTATTTGAATAATCCGGATACAAAGTATCCAGTCTCTGATGCCACCGATAGCCGGTGATTCAGCGGTATAAATTAAATAATATGTTATATATAATTATGTTATAGGACATAAACACCCTTGGCACAAAGATTGCTCTATACGAGAGCCATGTCGTTAGTTAACCATTATTTATCAAAATCAAGGGAGGTTGTCATGAAAAAACATTTATTTTCCAGAATCGTTGTGATAGGGGCTGTTGTCGTGCTGATGGGCTTTGGCGTGAACGCATTTGCCGGAATGGGCAAAGGCCCCGGAAATCGTGGAATGGGCGCCGCCAGCGCCAATTTGACCGATGACCAGATCAAGCAAATGGAAACCGAGCGAAATGCATTCCAGTCGGCCACACAAGGATATCCGTCAGCAGCTTAAAGAAAAGAGGCAGGCGCTGAATACCGAACTGGCCAAACAGACACCCGATGCTGCAACTGCGCGAAGCCCTTCAAAAGGACGTCTCCGATCTGCAGGCCCAATTTGACCAGAAGCGTCTGACACACATGCTTGAAATGAAAAAAATAGACCCCAATTTTGCCGAAGGCAGAGGCATGGGACATCGGAATGGGTCAAGGCATGGGACTTGGAATGGGTCAAGGTCCTTCTGCTGGCGGACAGACCAATTAAGAAATTGCGGAACAACAACGGCATCATTGACCAATGCGGCTCCCCTCCCCTTTTGTTGTGGGAGGGGAGGCCACGACTGTCTTGTCCGCAGAATCAGAAGAAAAGAGAATACCTATGATTTTGACTCTGGCACAGAAGGCCGGGCAGCGGCTGATGGCAGGGTTTGATGGAAAGGCATTGAACGCCGATCTGAAATTTCTGATTCAAACCCTGAAGGTTGGCGGCATCATTCTTTTTTCCAGAAACCTGGGACCCCCGGAAGACATTCGGCAATTGTGCGGTGACGTTCAGGAGTATGCCGGAAGTTCAGGCCAGCCGCCGCTTTTGATTGCCATTGACCAGGAAGGCGGGCAGGTGGCCCGGCTGAAAGCCCCTTTTTTTTCGGAATTCCCCGGAAATCCGGCCATAAAAACCCGTGAGGATGCCATCCATTTTGCCGGCGTGACCGCTTCTGAGCTCCGGTCCATCGGCGTCAACATGAATTACGCCCCGGTCCTGGATGTGACGCGTCCCGATATCCCGGGCATCATGGCCGGCAGATCCTTTGGAAGTGATCCGCATCAAGTGGCGGCGCTTGGAACGGCCGTTATTGAAACGCTTGAAGAAAACAGCATTCTGTCCGTGGCCAAACATTTTCCCGGCATCGGACGCACCGTTCTGGACTCCCACCTGGATCTGCCGGTAGTAAAAGAAGACCTGGCCGAGCTGGATTCCTGCGATCTGATCCCCTTTCAGGCAGCCATAAAAAGTGGGGTCAGCGGCATCATGCTGTCTCACATCCTCTTCGAATAAATTAGACCCGCTCTGGCCTGCCAGCCTTTCCGTCTTCATCGCCAGAGATCTGCTGCGCGTCCGAATGCAATACACGGGCCTTGTAATGACCGATGATCTGGACATGGGGGCCATTACCCGTCACTATGCGCTGGATTCCGCCATTGATCAGGCCCTTTCATCCGAAATCGACCAGATCCTGATCTGCCACAAAAGCCCTGCCATCGAAGCCGCTTTCGAGCAGATCCAGAAACGCATTCGGGAAAATGCATCCCTCGATGCCCTTTGCGATCAATCCGTCCAGCGCATCCTGGCTGCAAAAAACAGGATCAGCCCCTGCGATTAAAGAACTTTTTTTGACGTAAAGCGCCATCACCATGAATTGGGCATACAGCAACGAGGAAAGGATCAAGCGTGAATAATGCATACGTTATTGGTCACATTACTGTGAAAGATCAAGAAAAATGGGCCGAATATCGCAGTAAAGTACCTGCTACATTAGCGCCATGGGGAGCGGAGTTAATTCTCAGAGGCAGGCTTTGTTCAGTACTTTCAGGCCACCATGCGCACATTGACACGGTTGTAATCCGCTTTCCCAATTTGGAAGCGCTAAATAATTGGCACTCCTCTCCGGAGTACCAATCGCTGATACCTCTCCGGCAGGAAGCAGCTGAAATGGAGTTGCTTTCATATGAGGAGTAACAGGCTATCGCATGTCTGGACGGATTTCGGAATGCCAGGCAATTTCATGATGGCGAATCACCTGCCGGCTCATGGCTGTTTGTCTTTAAAAGCATGATCCAGAATCGCGTCCTGATCCCTGCGATAAATCTTGGGAAATCCCGTGGCAGGGCTGGACGAAGGTTTTCTGCCCACATAAGTCAGCTTCTGCCGAAGCATGCCTTCCAGAAGTGGGCGGACAAACCACCACGAACCCATGTTTTCCGGCTCTTCCTGAACCCATTTCCAGATTTTGGCCTGTGAATACCCAAGCGCCACCTGCCGCAGACGCTCTTCCGGAAACGGGTAATACTGCTCGATCCTTACAATGGCGACATCCGGCTTTTTCAAAGCATCTCTTTTCTGAATCAATTCGTAGTAGATCTTGCCGCTGCAGAAAATGACGCTCTGAACCGCTTCTGATATTTCCGGATCATCCAGCACTTCCTGAAACCCGCCATCGGTCAGCTCTTCGGTACGGGACACGGCCAGCGGGTTCCGCAGCAGACTTTTCGGGGTCAGCACCACCAGGGGTTTTCGAAGGCTTCGGTGTATCTGCCGGCGAAGCAGGTGAAAATACTGGGCCGGCGTCGTCGGATTACAGATCTGCATGTTCTCGTCCGCACAGAGCTGCAGGAATCTTTCCGGCCTGGCGCTGGAATGCTCCGGGCCCAGGCCTTCGAGGCCATGGGGCAGCAGCAGTACCAGGCCGCTCAGCCGCTTCCACTTGCTCTCCGCGCTGGCCAGATAAAGGTCGATCACGGACTGGGCGTTGTTGATAAAATCCCCGAACTGGGCTTCCCAGATGACCAGATGCCCCGGCTGAACCAGGGAGTACCCGTATTCAAATCCCAGAACGCTCGCCTCTGCCAGAAGGCTGTCCCAGGCTGAAAATACGGCCTGTTTATCACTCAGGCTGTTCAGGGGAACATGGCGCTCGCCGGTTTTGATGTCCACCAGAAACGCATGCCGCTGGCTGAACGTTCCCCGCCGGACGTCCTGGCCGCTCAGCCGGATGGGCGTTCCCTCGTCAAGAAGCGAGGCATAGGCTAAAGACTCGGCATTGGCCCAGTCAATGCCCTGCCCGGTTTCAACAGCTTCCAGGCGTTTTTTTAAAAGCGCCTGGATCTTGGGATGGGCCTGGAATCCTTCCGGGATGGTCGCCAATGCTCGGCCAATGGTCTTCAACCGGTCAACGTCGACACCGGTCATTACTGGGTCATGAACGTAACGGCCGTCATACGCCTTCCATTCTTCGTAAAACCTGGCCTGCGGAAACAGGCACTGCGAACCATGAATTTTCTGATAATCCGCATCCAGCCGTTCGCGGACGGATTTTTCCATCTCTTCGATTTCCGGCAAGGTGACAACGCCGTCATCCAGAAGCCGATCTGCATAGAGTTTGCTGAGCGGTTGTCTTTGCCGGATTCTTTCGTACATCTGCGGCTGGGTAAAATACGGTTCATCCCCTTCATTGTGGCCGTAGCGGCGATAACAGATCATATCCACCACCACGTCTTTTGCAAAAGCCGTGCGGTATGCCGCCGCCAGGCGCATGACATGCACCACGGCCTCGGGATCTTCACCGTGCACATGAAATATCGGAACCATGAGCATCTTGGCGCAGTCCGTGGCATAGCGGGTGGAGCGGGCATCTTCCGGAAGCGTGGTGTATCCGATCTGGTTGTTGATCACGATATGAATCGTACCGCCGGTTTGATAACCTTTGAGACGGGAGAGGTTCAGAACCTCGGTCACGATGCCCTGGCCGGCAAAGGCGGCATCTCCGTGAATCAGCACCGGAATCACTTTTTTTTCAGCGCTTTCAGCCAGAGCGTCCTGGCGGGCCCGGGCAATGCCTTCCACAACCGGGTCCACGGATTCCAGGTGGCTGGGATTATGTACCAGATAGATCCGCATCGGAAAACTACCCGCCACCTCGATATCTGTCAGATACCCGGTATGATATTTGACATCCCCGGAGCCGACCAGGCTGTCCGGATCATAGCAGCTCTCGAATTCGGCAAAAATCTCTTCGTAAGGCTTTTTCAGGATATGTGCCAGAACATTGAGCCTTCCCCGATGGGCCATTCCCAGAATGATTTCCCGGCAACCCGACGCTGCAACAGCTCCGGTAAGCGCTTCCAGGGCCGGAATGAGCCCGTCCCCGCCTTCCAGGGAAAAGCGGGTGACGCCGACATAGGTCTTGTTCAGAAACTGCTCGAACTGCGTGGACTTTATCAGGGCATAAAGAATCTGCCTGCGGGTCTTTGCGTCCAGCCCGGGCCGGTTGCCCGCCGGCTCCATTCGCGTTTCCAGCCAGGTCCGCTCTTCAGGATTCTGAATGTGCATATACTCAACACCGATGGACCGGCAGTAAGTCTCCTTAAGTCGGCCGATAAGTTCCCCAAGGCTCAAGGTTTCGGGGGACGAAAACGGTGTGCGGATCTGCTGATCCAGATCATTCGGGCTCAGCTCAACCGATTCCAGGCTGAGCAGCGGATGCTCCACCGGACAGGCGGACAGAGGGTCCATGCAGGCCAGAAGGTGTCCCAGATCCCGGTAACGATGCACCAGGACATCCGCGCGGGATTGCAGCCGCATGCTGTTTTCATCGCAAACCGCATCGGATTGCCGGTCATCTTTCAGCGCCAAGTTCAAAACCTTTGAAAAAAAATTGCCAGTCCAAAGACAGGGCTTCGGGATTTTTTTTCCACAGCCGGTACTGGGCTTCGATATATTCAGCGTTCAATGTTTCCATATCGCTCCATAAATGCATGTGGTTAAGACTGAAGGCAGAGCAGGAACTTATCAACAATCAACATTTTCAGCCTTCAGCCCCTGTCTTCAGCCTTATTCGCGTAAACCACTCCGCAATTTTTTGTGCCGCAAAATCACGGTGTTCCACCTGGCTGAAAAAATGATCGGCGTCTGGAATGATGACGAGTTCCGAGTGGTCCGGATTGGCTGAATGCGCCTTTTCTGCCTGATCTGACGGAACAATGTCGTCCCGGGTCCCATGAACGATCAGCAGGGGAATGCGAAGAGAGGCCACGGCCGCCGGCATGTCGTGCGACAGCATGTCGTTCAGAAACCGGCTGTCCAGCTCCAGCTGACGGCCCCGGCTCACGAATTCGAGCCGGCCGGTTTCCTGGAACTGCCGCTTCTGATCCTGGCTGAAAATACGCGAGTGGATCCATGCCGGTAAGGCGTCCGGCAATGGCGCAGATTGCCTGAATTCCGGAAAGCCTGGCTCCTGCCAGAACCGAAACGGCCGCGCCCATGCTGTGACCGGCAAATCCCAGCCATTTCACGCCATCAGCCTTTAGAAAATTCGCGGCAACCTCCATTTCGGCGATGTATTTGGTATAGGAAGTTTCGATAAAAACGCCTTCGCTCTGGCCGTTTCCGGAAAAATCAAAACGAAGGACATGAAACCCCGCATCGGCCAGCCTGGCCCCGGCTTCACGCAGAATACCGGTATGCCGGGTGCAGGTAAAGCAGTGCCCCAGCACAACGCCGGATTCAGAAGGCACATCGGGTCTGTGATGGGTCCCGAAAAGCCTCTCTCCCAAATGATTCACGAAATTGATGTCGGTTTCCACAGCTTCTGCTTCTCCCATTTCAAATCACAAGGGTCTCCCCAGGCAGGGGAACTGCAACGGAATATCCCTGCGCTTCCAGATATCTGCCAAAAGACAGGGACTGTTCTTCCTCGCCATGAACCACGGCGATTTTTCGGATATTCAGATTCGATTCTTTCAAAAACTTGAGCATTTCCGTCCGGTCTGCATGGGCGCTGAATCCTCCCATCTTGACCACATGGGCCTTTAAGGGATATTCCTTGTTTAAAAAACGGACTATCGGCGCCTGCCCGGTTCTGCCGGCAGCCTCATATGCCTGGCCGCGTTCCAGAATCCGCCGGCCCAGCGTGTTTTCAGCCATGAACCCGACGACCAGGATGGTGTGCCGGGGGTTGTGAATTTTATTGCGAAGATGGTGCAGGATCCTGCCGGCTTCACACATGCCCGAGCCGGCGATGACGATGTGGGGGGTTTCATCGCGCATCAGGCTCATGGACTCTTCAACGGAACTGACAAAATGGATCTGATCAGAGGAAAAAGGATTCTGTCCCCGTTCCAGAAACGTTTTGTGGGTATCGTCGTCAAAAACCTCGGGATGCTCGCCGAAAACCCGCGTGATTTTGGTCGCCAGTGGGCTGTCCACATAAATCGGCATCAGAGGGACTTCCTTGGCGTTATACAGTTCATGAAGCATGTAAAGCAGTTCCTGGGTCCGTCCGTACGCAAAGGCCGGGATCAGGACCGTGCCTCCCCGGTTATAGGTTTCCTGGAGGATTTGTTTCAGTTTGGGTTTCAGATCGTCCACGGGATCATGGAAACGGTTTCCATAAGTGCTTTCCATGATCAAAAGATCCACATTCCGGTCCGCATCATCAAACTTCAGCGTGGGGTTATTGAGAATGGGCCTGTCAAAACGCCCGAGATCGCCGGTATACAAGACATTGACGGATCGACCGTTTTCCCTTGCCTGGATCGCGGTAATGGAGGATCCCAGGATATGCCCGGCATCGTAAAACGAACAGGTCATCTCCTTTCCAATGGAAACCGACTGGTTGTAAGGGTATCCGTCAAAAAAGGTCAGGGCCTGTTTCACGTCTTCGGTGGTGTAGATGGGCGTGATTTTCTCCAGACGGTATTTGTCCAGAAAATCGTTGATAACATCCTCGTTGAGCTCATGCCTATCTTTTTTGAGAAGCTTCTGGATTTTTTTGGCCTCGGACTTGGACACGTTCTGGGTTCTGGGTGATGTTTTCATCTGATACAGCAGCCCCCGAACGGTTTTATAGTTCAGGTACCTGGCATCTGATTCATGGATGTGCGCGCTGTCAAGAAGAAGGTACTCACAGGCGTCTGCCGTGGGCCGGGTACAGATGATGCGGCCAAAAAACGGCCCTTGAGTCAGCAGCGGAATCCGGCCCGAATGATCGATATGCGCATGGGAAAGCACCATATTCGTAATAAGCTTGGCGCTGAACGGAAGGGTTTTGTTTCGAAGCTCGCTTTCTTTGCGCCGGCCCTGAAACATCCCGCAATCCATAAGAATCCGATCATGGCCGCAGGTCAGAAGATGCATGGAGCCGGTGACTTCTCTGGCTCCGCCGTAAAAAGTGATGTTCATGGATCTCTCCGTTATTCGGGTTGATGTTTGATCGGTCCTGCGGCAACCATATACAGCAAGGCGGATAATTGGTTTAACCCCAGCAAAGCCGCGGCATCCCGGTCATAAAAGGCCCCGATTCCGCAACACCCCAGCCCCAGGGCAGTGGCCCCCAGATAAATCCTGTGGGCCAGACGGCCGGCCGAAATCATGGCATACCGATAAGCGCGCGGCCCCCGCAAGGTTTCGATGACTGAAAGCGGCGCGACAAAGAAGAATTGAAGGCATGCGGATTCCATCCATTGCTGATTCAGGGCAATTTGCGCCATTTCCGCGGAACATGCGCCAGGCTGAACCAGCGCTATGGCATGGGCATGGGGATTGATCCAGTACTGTCCGGGATCAATGCCTTCACAGGAGCTGGCAATAAATCCTGAAGCAATGAATTGAAAAGGCTGAAATTGCCCATCGTCAGGCATCCAGAGCGTCTGCATCAGGGCTTGAAACTTCTGGCGGTCAAGGGGCCGGGAAACAAAATTCCGGCGGGAACGCCGGGTCATAACCGCCTGCGAAAAATTCATTTCTTCCGGGAAAAGGTCCTCAAAATGAATCGGCTGCCAGTATTGCGACTGGACGCCGCATTCCGTAAGCACATCGCATTGCCGGTCTTTTACACCGACAACACGGGACGAAGCCTCATGGATGTGTTGAACCGCCGCAGGAATCTCTTCCCTGGCCGATACCCGGCTGGCGGCGGCATGTGAAAGCCCCTGGACAGGCGAATCCCTTCTGCCATCCGTGGCGGCGATTTCGTCTAGTTATTCTGATGACAGCCAGACAGGCTTCACGTTCGCCGTCCACTCCCAAAAGGGTATTCACAGCCGAATCATCAAAATCATATGTCACCTGACAGGGCAGATCCAGTGACTTGATGGCCAGGGCCAGGGACTCGACCAGGTGTCCGGTATCCAGAAGATGATACCGGTAGGCACGATCCCGATATTTCCAGATGCTGCGATAAAAAATAGCGGTGATATAAAAGGTGACCGAAGAAGAAAATTCCTCCCGAGGCCCGCCTACGGCAGGCGCAAGTGAATAGACGCCGGTGCGAAGCCGACCCAGATCGCGACGGTGGATCGCATGGTGATAAAGGCCGTCTTCCAGGCCCGAAACAGACTGCGTGGCCAGATAGAGCTCACATGGATACAGCGCTCCCGCAGAGGGAACGCTTCGGTAATAGAAGTCGTCTCCTGCAGATTGACGCCGGGCCGTGATACCGTATCCCAGTAATAGAATACGGCTCAGATCCTGTAAGGAAACGCCCCTTGCAGCAGGAGCCGCATGTTGCGGTTTCAGCATTTCAGCAAAGGATTTATCGGGCAGCGCGACGATCTCGGGCAGGCTCACGCGGCTTATCCCGGAATAGTTTTTATACACTCCGGGCTGATTGGACCAGTCGAGCGCATGCCCCCCCATCTTCAGAGGGTCATACATGGTCTGACGATGATAGCGCTGAATTTGGTCTGTCATGGGAATTCCTTTCCCCCTGATCTGTTCCGGAACGTCTCGGACAGTTGACCCGTCTCCGGATTGTTGCTATAGTAATTTTGAGTTCAAGAAGTGCTGTCACCAGTTTTTCTTGCTCACTGCCTCCACTGAAAATCCCATAAACTGGCTTCTTCCATTTCAGTGGAGGCTTTTTTGTATCGGACAATGGGAATAAAATCAATCTATTCTTGTAAATAGAGACAGATGACGGATGGCAGAAGGCGGACGACGGAAAATAATATCTGTTATTGATCATCTGTCCGCTGCAATCCGCCATCTTCTTTTTTAGGAAAAACATATGCAGGTCGAAACCGCCCCCCGGAACTCCGACAGGATCAAACTGACTATCGGGGCGCTTGGCATTGTTTACGGAGATATCGGAACCAGCCCGCTTTATGCCATCAAGGAATGTTTTCACGGAATTCATGCCATCGATCCCACCCCCACGAATATCATGGGGGTGCTATCGCTGATAGCATGGTCTTTGACCATTGTGGTGACCATCAAGTATCTGATGTTTATCATGCAGGCCGACAACCGGGGAGAAGGCGGAATTTTTGCGCTCCTTGCGCTGGTTTCGGGATCGAAGAAACCGCTCTCCGAAAAAATGAAGCCCGCGGTGGTGTTTGCGGCGCTCCTTGGGGCCTCTCTTTTATATAGTGACGGTTTTATCACCCCGGCAATATCGGTGCTTTCCGCAATCGAGGGCCTTGAGGTTGCCACCCATGCCGCTGATAAATTCGTTGTTCCGCTGACCTGTCTGGTGCTGTTGACGCTGTTTCTTTGCCAGCACCACGGAACCGGCGGAATCGGAAAGATCTTCGGACCGATCATGCTGATCTGGTTTGCAACAATATCAGCCCTTGGCACCGCCTCAATTCTTCAAAATCCGCATGTCCTTACAGCGATCAACCCGGTTTACGCCTGGCGTTTTTTTGCGGAAAACCACATTCACGGGCTGGTGGTGCTGGGATCGGTGGTGCTGTGCATCACCGGAGGGGAAGCCCTCTATGCCGACATGGGACATTTCGGAAGAACCCCCATTCGGCTATCCTGGTTTGCTTTTGTGTTTCCGGCCCTCCTGCTGAATTATTTCGGCCAGGGCGCCCTGCTGCTGTCTCACCCCGAACTATCCGCCAATCCGTTTTACGAACTGGTACCCAAATTCTTTCTCTATCCCATGGTGGCGCTCTCCACAATGGCAACGATCATTGCGTCTCAGGCAATGATTTCCGGGGCATTTTCATTGACCCGGCAGGCGGTTCAGATGGGATATTGCCCGCGGGTCACCATCATTCATACCTCTGCAAATACCGAAGGCCAGATTTACATCCCTGAAATCAACCGGATCATGATGGTGGTCTGTATCGGACTGGTGCTGGCGTTCAGGTCTTCCAGCGGCCTGGCTGCAGCCTACGGCATTGCGGTAACCGCCGACATGACGATTACCTCGCTGCTCTATTTTTTCGTGGCCACGCGAACCTGGGGCTGGCCCGTTCAAAAGGCGGCCCCGGTGGTTGCATTGTTTTTGATTTTTGACATCACCTATTTTGGATCGAACCTGCTGAAAGTTTTTGACGGCGGCTGGTTTCCCATTGTCGTCGCCGTGATCATCGTCATCCTGATGACTGCTTGGAAGGATGGCCGGGCAGCTCTTTATCAGAAGATGCGAAGCGTCATGCTCTCACTGGATGTCTTTATCGAGGATGTCTCAAAACATGGCGTTCACCGGGTCAAGGGCACCGCCGTATTCATGGCCTCATCCTCAAATTTTACCCCCCCGTCCCTGCTCCATCACTTCAAGCACAACAAGGTGCTTCATGAACAGGTCATCTTTCTGACCATTCAGCCGGAAGACATCCCCGCCTTTCCGGATAGCGACCGGCTGACTTTTGAATCCCTCGGACATGGGTTTCATCGGATCATCGCCCGTTATGGATTCATGGAAACGCCCAATGTGCCCAGAATCGTGAACAGGGCATTTAAGGAGGGAATGACCCCGCATGTCCGGCCCATCAGCTATTACCTTGGCAGAGAGACGCTGCTGCTGACCGGAAAATCCAAAATGAGCCGATGGCGGTTGCATGTCTTTTCGTTTTTATCCCGAAATTCCAAAAGCGCCGTGGACTATTTTGGAATCCCGCCGGGCCGTGTTGTGGAACTGGGTGGGCAAATTGAGCTTTAATAACACATGACGCATGAAAAAAAGGAGAAACACCATGACAGAGCATCCTGGAGCAATCACCATGAAGGGAAATCCATTGACATTGATCGGCAGACTGCCTGAAGTCGGACAGGCTGCCCCGGATTTTGAGGTCCTGGACAACAATCTGACACCGGTAAAGCTTTCATCATTTAAGGGGAAAATCTGCATTATCGCCTCTGTTCCTTCGCTGGATACCCCGGTCTGCGACATCGAGACCCGGCGATTCAATACGGAAGCCGCAAAACTGAGCGCGGACGTGATCATTCTCACCATCAGCATGGACCTTCCGTTTGCCCAGAAGCGATGGTGCGGCGCAGCCGGAATTGACAAAGTGACCACTCTGTCCGATCACCGCAACGCCGAATTCGGCGCTGCTTTCGGAACGATCATCAAAGAGCTTCGACTCCTTGCAAGGGCGGTTTTTGTCATAGACAAAAATGGCATCGTCAGGCTGGTTCAGTTGGTGAAGGAAGTGGCACAGGAACCGGACTATGAAGCAGTTCTGGCTGCTGTAAAAAAACTGGCATAAGGCACTACAAAACGAAAACACAGAGAGTCGCAAGCAGAAAATAGCCAGTTCCACTGCCCACAGCTCTCTGTTCTCCGGCAGCCGTCATAACGTATATTTTCTTCTCAATGCCTTGACCTCTTTCTGGAGATTTTTGACCCGCGTTTTCAAATCCTTAATCGCAGCATGGGTTGTGGCCCCAATCTGTTCCTCATGCTCTTTTCTGTAAAGCTTTTCCAGCCGAATCAGTTCGGCATCCGCCTGCTCATCGTTTAAATGGGGACAGGTCTGGGCAATGGCAGCCGCAACTTTTTCATCAAAAATTCCGCGCAATTCTTCCAGGACCAGTTCTTCCATCTCCTCAAAGGACGGCTCCGCATAGTCTTCTGAACAAATCACGCCAAAATTTTCATTGATCATCAGGCGGGAGCATTTTTTGGCAATCCTTTTTAACGAGCTTTCCTCAAAATAAGCAAAATACTGTACAATTTGATTTCCCCAAAAGCCTTCCGAAACATCCGTTGACTTCGTATCGCTGTTCATACGATAAAACAAATCCTTTCAAAAAGTTGTTTGCCGAAGAGAGCCTGTTCGCGCGCAGGTCGGTCTTATATGATGGTTTTAGCAGACAACGCATTCAGAATCAACCTCCAGACATTCCCAACAAACACAGGGCCCAGGAAGCCAAATAGAATTTAAACAGATAAATAAATGTAACTTTTTTAATTTCTTGACAAAAGGCAGACATCGACGTATTAAACAAACTATTCGGCCGAAAGGCGCAAACGCATAAAAATAGCCATAGACTTCTACAGGTTAAGTAACAGGAGAACACCGCCTATGACGCTCACAAAAGCTCAGCTCGTTGATACCATCCATGAAACCATCGGACTTCCAGCCAAAAAAAGCGTTGAAGTCGTTGAAACCTTGCTCGAAATCATCAAAAAGGCCTTGGAAGACGGTGATGACGTTCTGATCAGCGGATTTGGGAAGTTCTGCGTCAACGACAAAGCCAAGAGACGGGGAAGAAATCCAGCCACCGGCGAAGACATGATGCTGGACCAACGAAGGGTCGTAACATTTCGATGCTCTTCGGTATTAAGAGAAAAGATCAACAAGTGACCTCATGACTGAAGCCAGCTCTTTGCCAGACAGCAGTTTGCTTTTTTTCAGATCGCTGTTTATTAAAACCGGCGGCGATACTCAAAAACAGGTTTCCATGCATGAAATCGGCAATGAGGCCGGCCTGGATAAATCGGCCTCGAAAAATATTGCCGAAGAACTGATGAGCCTGGGACTGATTGACATCCGCACCCTTTCCGGCGGCATCGGGCTTAGCGAAGAAGGCGCTCTTGAAGCACAGCGCTGGTTTTCGGATATTCCCGGCATCGGCCCGGCCGGAATTACGCTGGGAAATCATCCGGTTGTCGGTGAAAAAAACGGTGCAGTCATCACGGATATCCTGACCGGCCTTAAACCCCGGATTGGAAAACTTGGGATGGCTTTTGACGATCTGACGGAGCTACTCGCCGACATCCAGTCTCTGGAGGCGCAGCTGCGATCTTCAAGGCCCAAAACAGCAATCGTCCGGGAGTGTTTCCGCTCCATGCTGCCCGTACTGGCCCGCAGCAGCGAAACCGAAACACTGTCCCGGATCAAATCTTTTCTGGAAGACTGACGTCTAAACGGTCCGGGCTGCCGAATAAAGCGTCCAGGCACCGACAACCAGAAAAAATATTCCGGCTCCCATTTTGATAAAAACCGGTGGAATCACCCGGCTGATCGCCTCGCCAAACATGACGGCAATCAGTGAGCTGAGCACCAGAGCGCCGGCCGATCCCAGAAACACCGACAGTTTCGAATCGCACTCCGCAGACAGGCAAAACGTTGCCAGCTGCGTCTTATCACCGAGCTCTGCCAGAAAAACCATCCCAAACGTTGTCAACAGCAGTTTTATATCCATAAGTCCCTTGATTTCTTTATAAGCATCCAATATATATAAACCGCCCTGTTTTATCAGCAAAACAACGCATATGCATCCCCTTGTTTGCAAAAGAGAGTCAGGGGGGTTGATTTTCAAAATCACAATGCCCTGAGATATTCCGGTTTCAGCGCAATCTTGCCTGCCAGCGCCTGATCAATCAATGCCAGCGTCGCCTGTTTTTCAGCAGGCATCCTGGCCCGGATGGGAAGATAATTGGAGGCATGGTTGGCATGAAAAAGCCCGCGGGTCAAATGCGTGGCCTCGATCATGGTTCTGAGTTCCTGAAGCGTTTCATCCGGATCAATCAACACAAAACGGCCGGCTTCATAATCCTCGTGAAGCGGCGTTCCGGGAATCAGCATCAGACTGAGCGCACCGACATATTCCGGATCAATGGCCGTCAGCACCCTGCCCGTTTCCTGGGCATGAATCCCCGAGCGCTGCCTTCCGGCAATGCCCAGCAGTACTGTGACGGAAAGCTTGAATCCGGCCTGCCTGGCTTTTTGTCCCATCCGGATCATTTCCTCGGACAGCGCCCCTTTTTGAATGGCTTTCAGGGTCACATCATCCCCGCTTTCAAGCCCCATATACAGAATGCCAAGCCCCAGAGACCGAAGGATTTCCAGTTCCTCGGGGGTTTTCAGTTTCAGGCTTTTGGCATTGGCGTAGGCGCCCACGCGAGTGACCCAGGGAAGCTGCCGTTTGATATCCGATAATATGGACACAAGCCGCTTCTGGGGGATGATCAGCGCATCCCCGTCACAGAGAAACACCCGGCGCTGGCGCTGGCAATACTTTTCGGCAAAGGCGATATCCGCCTGGATGATGTCATCGGTTTTTATCCGGAACCGCTCACCCTGATACGTTCCGCAAAAAGTACATTTGTTCCGGGAACATCCCACCGTCACCTGAAGCAGGATGCTGTTGGCCTCGCTGGGGGGCCGGATAATCATTCCTTCATAATGCATAAACTCTTCTAAACGTCACGATCTATACAGTAACAAAAAAACCGTTTTTCTGCATCCATTCCGCGATAAACACGACAAGGGAGCAAACAGAACAAGCCATAACACCTGGCCTCATGCTGGTTTCCAACCGAGGTTAAGGCAGGCGGCGAAGACTCGCAGATGGGGATCGCGATGGGGCAGCGGTTATGAAACCGGCATCCCGCAGGAAGATCATCAAGGGCCGGCACCATGCCGGGAATAATCGAAAGGAGCATTTTCCGGGGGGTTTCCAGGCGGGGAATGGATTCCAGAAGCCCGCGGGTATAGGGATGCCTGGGGTTTTGAAACAGTTCGTTAACCGGCGCGGACTCGACAACAGTCCCCGCATACATCACCACCACGTCATCGCAGATATCCGCGATGACGCCAAGATCGTGGGTGATAAAGATCATCGCCATGCCGTTTTCCTGCTGAAGCTGCTTCATGAGATCGAGAATCTGCGCCTGAATCGTCACATCCAGGGCGGTTGTGGGTTCATCGGCAATCAGAATATCCGGCTGAACCGCAAGGGCCATGGCAATCATCACCCGCTGGCGCATGCCCCCGGAAATCTGATGGGAATATTCCCGAATGCGCTGCTCCGGATCCGGAATGCCCACTCTTGCCAGCATTTCAATGGATTTATCGCGGACTCTGGGTTTCATCAAGCGTGCTGTCATGAAGCTGGAACACCTCGCCGATCTGGCGTCCGATCCGATGCACCGGATTCAGGGCCGTCATGGGCTCCTGAAAAATCATGGAAATATGGCGGCCGCGCAGGGTGCGCATGTCTTCAGGCGCCATTTGGACGATATCCGTTCCCTGGTACAGGATCCGGCCATCCAGAATTTTTCCCGCAGGCTGGGGCAGCAACCTCATGATGGAAAGCGCGGTAACGCTTTTTCCGCATCCGGATTCCCCCACGATTCCCAGCGTCTTTCCCCGATGCACCTGAAAGGAGACATCATCCACGGCCCGAACCCTGCCGGCCTCGGTATCAAATGCCGCTGCCAGATGATTGACCTGCAACACCGCCTGATCGTTCATCAATCCTTCCCTACCGGCTCTTCAGATACGTCTTGTCAATCAGGGTGACCGGCTCAAACGCCTGATCCGATTTCATGGCTTCCCGCGTTTCGTCATGAAGCTTTTTATCGTACCAGAACATGCCGCCGGTTGCGCTGCCAAAGGGGTCAAAGAGGCTGCCGGAATGCCGCGTCCCCGGAGGATCGGGAAGCCGCCACCAGCGCCAGCATGCCTCCCGGACATACGGAACCATGAATGTGGGAACAAACATGCCGATGTCGTGGATTTTCTGCTGGATTTCCCGGGAAAGGCGAATCCGCTCCTTCTCGTCCAGGGAATTGCGATAGGCGTCGATCAGTTTGTCCATTTCCGGATCATCGGTATTGGTGATATTGTTGGTCTGCGGCTTGTGGGCATTGATGGAATGGAAATGCTCCCAGTACTGGGGCCTTAAGGATGTGCTCCAGCCCATCCAGGCCACATCAAAATTTTTTTCCAGGAATTTTTTAAACGCCGCGGTCGGATCACTCTGCTGGAGCAGCAGCTCAATGCCGGCTTTTTTGGCCTCTTCTTTAAGGACAACCACCCTCGGGGTATGCTCTTCGAAACCATAGGTCACTTCAACCGAAAAGCGCCTGCCCTCTTTTTCCCAGATTCCGTCCGTCCCGCGCTGCCAGCCCGAAGCCTTCATGTAGTGATCCACCTTCTCCAGATCAAAGCGCCTGGCCTTGATGGTGTCGTTGGTATAAGGGCCGTATCCCATGAATGCCTGCTCCAGCCGGAAATAATCCCCGCGAAGCACCTGATCGATCACTTTTTCAATATTCATGGCATGGCTGAACGCATACCGGACATTTTTGTCCTTGAAGATGTCCCGGTCCTGATTCAGCCACATGCCCATGGCCGACTGCTGGGTATCGTTAAAAAACCAGATCCGCTGCGCATACCCTTTTTCGAATATGGGAATTCTGGTCTTGTCGTGCCAGTATTTGGGGATGGTCAGTCCGAAAACATCCTGTTTTCCTTTCTTGAAATACTCCCAGAGCATGTTGAAATCCCGGACCACCGTGTAGTTTACCCGATCCACATTGAAACGGTTCTTGAAATATTTCAGATCCTGGGCCCACCAGTCTTTTTTGCGTTTAAACCGGATATATTTTCCGGTTTGAACATCGTCAATCTGGTAGGACCCGGTGTTGGGTACGACCTTCCAGTTGTACCGGGCCACAAAATCCGGGCCGAGAGTCCCGTAAAAATGCCTTGGCGTCGGATTGATCCCCAGCTTCAGGTGAAGATCCGGCTCTGCCTTTGTGCCCACGACAGCAATCGTATAATCGTCAAATATAATGACGCTGTCGATTTCCTGGGTGAAATAATCGTTGTACCAGGGCGCGACAATGTGGGCAGAGCGCATGAATTCCAGGGTAAAAGCATAATCGGATGCAATCACCGGCTTTCCGTCCGACCACCTGGCATTGGGATTCAGCTTGAAATACATGGACTTTTTGTCTTTCCCGAAGGCCCAGTGGGTGGCCAGCTCTGGGATGATGTTCAGGGTGTTGGGATGAATGTTGATCAGGCTGAGATCATTGTCCAGAATGGCGCTGCGGAAACTGCCGTTGGAGTCTGGTCCGACCGTCCGGAACGTCATGGGAAAGCTCAGAATGGCGGTGTTCAGGGTTCCGCCCTTTACCGCATTCGCGGAAGCGTAAACCGGATCCGAATCATTGGTCAGCCACTGAATATCCTCCGGCAGCTTGGGGCCGGCTTGCGCCGGCCCGGACAGGACGAGCGCCAAAACAAACCCCGAAAGTAGTACCAGCCGTTTTGGCATTGTCATTTCCTTTCGATATGATATATTTGAAGTCAGAAACCAATATAAACATGAGGACATCATGAACATTTTAGGGATAATCTGTTCTCCCCGCTCTCCTGGAAATTGCGAGCTCATTGTCAAGGAAATCTGCCGGCGAAATCCAGTTCCCCATGAACTGAGACTGACGCGTCTTCCCAAACTGAATCTTCAGCCCTGCCAGGGGTGTTACCGCTGTTTATTCAAGGAGCAGCGCTGCTGGATCAAGGACGACCTGAGCCTGGTTCTGGATGACATGTCCTGGGCCGATGCGCTGATCGTTGCGGTTCCCACGTATTTCCTGGGACCCAATGCCTGTCTGAAACTGCTTCTGGACAGGGGGCTTTCCTTTTATGGCCGGGCAGAGTCTCTGTGGGGAAAGCCCGCAGTGGGAATCGGCATTGCCGGAATCGACGGCAAGGAAGGATATACCCTGCTGGGAATCCAGAATTTCCTTAAGATGATCCAGTCCGACATCCGGGCAGTTCAAATGCTCTACGGCGCCCTGCCCGGAGAAACCCTTCAGATTGAAAAAAATGCGCCTGTCATCCAGCGGCTGGCCGAAGCCCTGATGAACCCGGAGCCTGAATCCTCCGCCCCCCCCGGCTGCCCCCTTTGCGGCGGGGATTCCTTTCGCTTTCTTGAAGGCGGCACGGTCCAATGCCTGCTTTGCAGCAACACGGGCACCCTGACGCTGGAAAACGAAACACCGGCATTTCATATCCTGCCCAGCGATCACGATCTGTTCCTGGACAAGCAGACCGCCCTGAAACACCGTGACTGGCTGGTCGGGATGAAAGGGCGTTATCTTGAGAAAAAATCCGAACTCAAGGAAATTTTCGCAAGATACGCCAAAGACCCGGTGGTTAAGGCTCAAGACTGAAAGCCCTTCTGCCCTTACTCATACGTGCTGTGCAGCTTCGGATCAAAGGCTTCCCGCACGGCCTCGCCGATAAACGTCACGAGCATCAGGGTCAGAATCATTGCAAAAATAACCGACCCCACAATCCACCAGGCATCCATATTGTCCCATCCCTGCTGAAGCAGCTCTCCCCAGCTCGGGGTGGGAGGCGCCAGTCCAAACCCCAGATAATCCAGAGAGGTCAGAGCCACGATGCCGCCGGAAACGGAAAACGGCGCATACGTGACAATCACGGAAACGGTGTTGGGAATGATGTGCTTGAAAACAATTCGAAAATCCGAAGCACCCAGGGCTTTTGCAGCCAGAACATATTCCCTTGCCCGCTCCTTGTAAGTCACGGTGCGAAGGGTCCAGGTCAGGCTGGTCCATCCGAAAAACACCATGATGAGGATCAGCAGGAAAAAATTCGGAACCACGATCGATGAGATGATGATGATGACATACAGAAACGGAATGTTCGACCAGATCTCGATAATCCGCTGAAGTATCAGATCAAACTTCCCGCCCCAGTATCCCATGGCGCACCCCACCGTAACCCCCACCCCGTAATTGACGAGCAGAAGCGTCAGGGAGAAGAAAATGGCGATGCGAAAGCCGTAAACCAGCCGGGCCGCAATGTCCCTTGCAGAGGTATCGGTGCCCAGAAAATGCCTGTCTTTAAAAGAAGGGGCAAACGGCGGGTACTCATCTTTGCGAAGATCGTTTTCAAGGGGATTGAAGGGAATAATCGGCATCAGCACCCAGTCGGCGCCGCCTTCGGCCTGAAATCGCCGGGAAAGCTCCCTGTAATTGGTTTCATATGGGTAATCCAGACCAAAGCCGGTTCCGGGAATCATTGCGCCGTATACCGGGAAATAATAACGGCCTTGATAATCGGACGACAAGGGCCCGGCTGTTGACCAGAACCTCCGCAAACAATGAGGCCATGATCATGGCCGCAAATATGATAAACGCGTAATATCCGCGTTTGATCGACTTGAAGCGCCGAAGTTTTTTCCGGGTCAGGGGACTGAGGGTCACGGCAGCATTCCTTTATCGCCCGTGACCGAACTGCACCCGGGGATCCACAATCGCCACGCAGAGATCCGAGAGGATGTTGCCGATCATGAAGAGCAGCGAGGAGATGACCAGAATCCCCATGACCACCGGATAATCCCGGTCAATGATCGATTCATATCCCAGCAGTCCCATCCCGTTGATGTTAAAGACTTTTTCAATGAGAAAAGAGCCGCTCAGGATAATGGAAAGGTTGTCTCCGAAAGTGGTGGCAACGGGGATCAGGCTGTTTCGCAACGCATGCCGGAAAACCGCCTGTTTAAAGGAAAGACCCTTGGCGATCGCGGTTCGCACGTAGTCTGCGGACAGATTGTCCATCAGCGAATTTTTCATCAGAAGGGTGAGGACGGAAAAAGACCCCAGCATGTATGCGGTCAGCGGCAAGGCAGTGTGCCAGAGCAGATCGCCGATTTTATGGATGACGGTAAACTCCTCGAAATCATCGCTCACCAGCCCTCCCAGCGGAAAAACCTCCCAGTGAGAGGCCAGAAGGACAAGAAGCAGCACCCCGACCACCCATCCGGGAATGGCATATCCCGTAAACACGACAGCGGATGTGACATTGTCATATGCGCTCTTGTGCCGGACCGCCTTTGAAATGCCCAGGGGAATACAGACCCCGTAGACCATCACCATCGAAAACAGTCCGAAATACAGGGAGATGGGGATTCGGCTGCGAATCATCTGCCATACCGGCTCATAATAACGGGTGGACATTCCCAGATCACCGCTCAGCACCTTTGCCAGCCACTGGCCGTAGCTGACGAGGACGGGCTTGTCAAACCCGTAATAGGCTTTCAGGACCTGGATCTGCTCGGCGGAAAGGGGCTGGCGCTGACTGTCGCCGGCAGCCCCCGTGGACTTTGCGCCTTCTCTGCCCTGCATCTGCTGGGCCTGAAGCATCATCCGTTCAATGGGACCGCCCGGCACCACCCGTGTTATGGCAAAAACCAGGATCGTAATCCCCAGAAACGTCGGAATGATCAGCAGCATTCTTCGGATAAAATAGGCTGTCACCCGTCTATTTGACCTGTATGCCTTCCAGTTTCCACAGGGTTGAAGCACTGGGGCGGGCAAATGTCCAGAATTCCTCAAATTTTACCGGCTGTGTCGGATCTCCGGACATCACCTTGCCGCTGGATTCCTCAATCATGTAGTCCAGAAGATTGGCTGTAAACAGCACCGTAATATACACTTCCTGGTTTTCCATGCCGACATCCACGATTTCAACATTGCGGACCGCAATGTTTTCGAGCCGGTTGATCAACCCCTTTTCCTTAAGCTCCGCGAACTTGGCGTCGTATTCGGTTGTTAACTGCTGGCCGATAAGCCCCTGAACCGATGACGTATCCCGTCGCATCCAGGCAGCCTGAACCGTGAAAAACACATCCTGGGCAATTTCCTTGAATTTCTCGGGATCAAAGTCCGGCTCCGACTGCCTGACAAGGTCAAAACCGTTTGCGGACGGCGCGGGAAATGGCGGCGCCGCAGGCGGTCCCTGAAGACCTGCCTGCTGTGAATTATCGGTAGAAAAAGGATTAAACGGCGACGACATGGAATTTCGTGAACCCATATTGGGTTTGATGAATCGCTTATAGAGAAAATAACCCAGCCCCCCCAGAAGCAGGAGCTCGAAAATAGCCGATGCCGCCGCCACCGACGCCGCCGCCACCCGCGCCATACCCGGACCTGCCAAAGAGCATATTGCCGATCATTCCGCCCACAAGACCGCCACCGACACCGCGCATAAAGCTGCTGCCTCCCCCAACAGACCCGCTGCCCGGGGAGGGGGGGGGAACCGAGGGGCTGGAAGGACTTCCCAAAGGATTTGGACGGACTGCTGCTGCCGAACCCTCCGCTTCTGGAACCGCTGCTGGAACCTCCAAAGGATCTCCCGCCGCTGCTGGACCGGCATCCGCCAGATCGGAAAGCCCAAAGACAACCAGCACGGCTAAAAGCGAACCCAAAAGCGTTATCCGCTTTAAGGATGAAGTTTTTTTGAACATAATGAAGCCTCCAATTTAAAAAGTAAAAATAGTGACCAGCTTACTGTTTTTGACTAAGATCTGCTTTATCCCCGTTAACCGTCTGCGCATTAAAAGCAGCCGCTGTCATCGGTTGTTCATCCGGTTTCACGGATCAATCTCAACGATTGTCCGGCAAATATTTCCGCCGTCCGGCAGCGGAAAATCCTTTCGAACCAGATGCAGCTTTTTTTTTGCAAACAGCTGAACGCATTCAGGATAGAGAATCCACTCCTGCTCCAGCCCTTTTTTCTTGATGCCGTCCAGCGTATCGCCTGGAAGAATCGGAAATGTCCGCTGTCCGATAATCGGTCCCGAATCCTCCCCATAGTCCACAAAATGAACGGTACAGCCACCGACCTTGCAGCCATGGCGAAACGTGTCTCCGTATCCATCGGTTCCGGGAAATGCGGGAAGGATGGCCGGGTGGATATTCATAATCCGGGGCTGCTCAGGGGGAACATTGACCCGATCAATAAAATACGGCGTTAGATTTCGCATGAAGCCGGCAAGAACAAGAAGATCAAATTCATATCGGGCCATTTGCATTAACAGCTCAGATTCAGCCATGGCACGGGATTTCAGAAAATCCGACACCCGGTGAACCGGCGCGTCCTGCGGGAAAAAATGCTGTTTGTGCCGGCAGTCCTGCAGATTGAAATCATCCGGCAAGCGCGATTCCGATGGCCTGTCGCGGAAACTGCCGGAGAATGGACCGGTAATCCACAACGAAATGCGCAATAGCCATGATGTCTGGCCCTGTTCAGGCCGCCGGCAGACCGGGTTGTCGGATCCGACAAATACCATCTTGCCGTCAATGGTCCCGGATTCACAGGCATCGATGATGGCCTGAAGGTTGGTTCCGCCTCCTGAAATCAATGCGCCGATGCGAATTGCTGCATTCATCCATTCCTCCAATGCGACTTAATCCTCACGAACCCATGAGGCGACAAATTCACAGTATTACGGCTCCTGACTTCTGTCTTATGACTCCTGACTCCCAATCTTCTGACTTCTGTACATTGACATTATTCAAACATGATACTATAATCACTTTCAATAATAAATCATTTTATGAAAGGAAACAGGTCATGGCGGAAAACGTACTTGAAATTGATGATGCCCGTTTTGAAGCAGAAGTATTGCAGGAGCAGATACCGGTGCTAGTGGATTTTTGGGCGCCCTGGTGCGGTCCCTGCCGGGCTATCGGTCCAGTTGTGGAAGAGCTTGCCGTAAAATTCGGTGATAAAATCAAGTTTAAAAAATGCAACGTAGATGACAATCCCCTGACCCCGTCCAAATATGGAATCAAATCCATTCCTACCCTGATTTTCTTTAAAGGCGGAAAGGTATTCAACCAGGTGGTCGGTGTCGTCTCTAAATCCAAAATTGAAGATATAATCAACAGTGTGCTGGCTTAACGGAAACGGATTATGAAATACAAACTGATCTTGCCGGTTGTGGCCATGCTGCTGTCTTTCTGGCTGCTGCGTGGTTTTTGGGTAGCAAAGCAGATGAAAAAACCGCACAGGAACTCGTCAACGATGGAATGGAAGCATTCAACCGTCAACGTTACCGCTCTGCCATCGAGTCATTCGACAAGCTCAAAGACTGGTATCCGTTCAGCAAATACGCTATTCTGGCCGAACTTAAAGTTGCGGACGCGCATTTTTATCTGGGCGAATATGAAGCAGCCATTGTCGCATACGAATCTTTTGAAAATCTTCATCCCCGCAACGAGGCCACGCCTTATGTAATTTTTCAACGGGGCCTGAGCTACTTTGAACAAATGGAAACCGTCGACAGGGATCAGACCGCGGCCAAAAAAGCGATTGAAACCTTCAACCGCCTCAAGAAAGTCGTATCCGACTTCAGAATACACGGCGCAGGCTGAAAACTATATTCGGCTGTCCCTGAAAAACATGGCAGGCCACGAATTCTATGTGGGTGAATTTTACTTCAAGAGCAAGCATTATAAAGCAGCCGTAATGCGATTTAGAACCGTTGTTTCCGGTTATCCCGACGTGGGTCTCACCCAGAAAGCGCTGGAGTATATTGCCCGATGCGAAGCTGAACTGGCAAAACAGGCCGCGCCGGAAAAAAAAGATTCATGGTGGTCCTTGTGGTGATGGATCCATCCTTCTAAAGCGTACAATGCTTGAGGCAGTTGAACTTTCTGTTTCTGCCCTCAAGATAAATTTCTTTACATCCGATTGTTTTTACGATAAATATACAAATTCGGCTTAAGAATCACCAAGAATGAATCATTCATGACCTTGCGGTCACCTATGAAGCAAAAGAACCAGGCTTTGACAACTTTGCTTCGAACTTTGAGATTTCTAAGAAATACGGAGATACGACCATGTCCATGATTTGCGAAATTTGCGGAAAGAAACCCCTGATCGGCTGTAATGTCAGCCATGCCCACAACGTTACCAAACGCCGATTCAACCCGAACCTTCAACGGGTTCGTTCATTGAATAACGGCAGAGTTCAAAAGATCATGGTATGCACCCAGTGCATCAAGTCCGGCCGTATTGTAAAAGCCCCTTAATGATCAATGCGCTGAACATCCTGGATAGCCTTTACCTTTCGAATTTCAGATAACAACCGGCTCAGATGCTCGGTATTGCGAATCGACAGTGTAAACAGGCTATCCACAATCTCGCTCTCGCCGATTTTTGAATTTGCGCTGAGGATATTTGCCCCGTTCTTGCTGATGGTCATTGCCAGATCCGCCAGCAACCCTACCCGATCATAAGATTTCACATGAATTTTCACCGGATAGGTTTCCGTGATTGCCTCGTCCCATTCCACATCGATCTGCCGATCCGGATCCATGGTTAACGCATTGATACAGTTTGCCCGGTGAATGGTAACCCCAAAGCCCCGTGTAATATATCCGCTGATGGCATCTCCGGGCACAGGATCACAACACTTGCCAAACTTCACCAGAATATCGTCCATTCCCTTTACAATCACGCCACCGGTTTTTGACTTTTTCTTTCGAACCTTCCCGATAATTTTGTCCAGAAAAGATTCCTGAATCTCCTCTGGAATCAGCCTTTATGGAAAATCTGCGGATAATCTGCAAGGGGGTTATCTTGCCATATCCCACGCTGGCAAACAGGTCATCGACAGCCTTAAACCCGAAATGGGTAACCGCCTCATCCATTTCCGACGACTTGATCAGTTCGTTGAAATTAAGCCGGTTTTTTCGAAACGCCTTGTCGCACATTTCGCGACCCAGACTGACGCTGCGATCTTTTTCCTGGGCACGAACCCATTGCTGTATCTTGGAGCGCGCCTTGACAGTTCTGACAAAGCCAAGCCAGTCCTTGCTGGGAACATGGTTTTTTGTGGTGATGATTTCGACGCTGTCACCGGTTGACAGCTGATACTGGAGCGGCACGATTCTGCTGTTCACCTTGGCGCCGGTACATTGGTTGCCCACCTCCGTGTGGATCATATAGGCGAAATCAACCGGAGTCGCCCCTTTGGGAAGGGCTTTGACTTCCCCCCGCGGCGTAAACACGTAAACATCGTCCGGAAACAGATCCAGACGGACATTTTCCATGAACTCGTTGGGATTGCGGATATTCTGCTGATTCTCAATCAGATTTTGAATCCAGGCAAACTGCCGGGTAACGGACTCATCGGCCTTCCGGCCTTCCTTGTAGCTCCAGTGCGCGGCAATGCCGGCCTTGGCCACCTTGTCCATCTCCCAGGTCCGGATCTGAATCTCGATCCGCTTGCCGTCCGGACCAATGACCGTTGTGTGCAGGGATTGATACATGTTGGGTTTGGGCCGCCCGATATAGTCCTTGATCTTGGAGTCGATCGGCTTCCACAGACCATGAATCAGTCCCAGTGCCGCATAGCATTGGGTGACGTTGTCAAGAATAATTCTGAACGCGATGATATCGTAGATTTCTTCAAAAGGCAGGGACTGCTTGATCATTTTCTGGCGGATGCTGAGTAGATTTTTATATCTTCCCATCACCTGGCATTTCAGGCTGTTTTCCGCCATGGTTTCACGGATCAGCACCTTGACTTTTTCAATGTAGGTTTCCCGTTCAATCATATCCTTGCTGAGCAGATATTTCAGATTCTCATAATCTTCCGGCTGAGTATACCGAAACGATATGTCCTCCAGTTCATTCTTAATCCAGTATATGCCCAGGCGGGATGCGATCGGTGCATAAATATCGAGGGTTTCCTGAGCAATTTCCTGCTTGCGTTTCTCGCTTTTATGATACTGAAGGGTCCGCATGTTGTGAATCCGGTCCGCCAGCTTAATCAGGATGACCCGAATATCATCGGCCATGGCCAGGAGCATTTTCCGAATGCTTTCCGCCTGCCTGGCCTGTGAACTGTCGAAAGTCACAGAACTCAGTTTGGTGACACCGGATACGATATGGACCACTTCCGGACCGAAAATCTCCTCGATTTCTTCAGGCGTGGCATGGGTATCCTCAATGACATCGTGAAGAAGGCCGGCTGCAATGCTGACAGGGTCCAGATTCATGTCCGCCAGAATACCGGCGACCTCCAGCGGGTGAGAAAGATAGGGCTCCCCGCTCAGACGCACCTGACCATCATGCACCCTTGCGGAATATACATATGCCCGCTCAACCAGACTGGTGTCCGCTTCAGGGTCATAATCCGTAATCTTGTCTATAATATCGTTGATCCGAATCATGATCGTGCTCGTGTTGATAACTGCAAAAAAACCTTAATAGGCTTTGGCAAAAACCACCCTTTGCCCGCTTTGGCCGCTGCAGCAGATACACGGGCCTTCTTCGGGTTTGCTGTCGAAGGGGATGCATCGAATGGTCACGCTGAGATCTTCCTTGATGGTCGCCTCGCAAGCTGGCGACCCGCACCAGTGAGACATGGCAAAGCCGCCATGAATTTCCGGTTTTTCCAGATTTTTTGCCGTAAAAAAATCATAAAAATCCGTTTTGTCGTCAATTTTTCGGGTATGCTCATCTCTGAAGTTAAGGGCCCGCTCATAAAGCACCGATTGTATTTCATCCAGGATCTGGGGGATTTCCGCCAGAAACTGCGCCCGGGTCATCGACACCTTTTCCTTGTGACTTTTATCCCGACGGGCAAAGACAACCGAATTTTCCGCCATGTCCCGGGGACCGATTTCAACCCGAATGGGAATTCCCTTGCGGATCCAGTCCCACCCTCTGGCCCCGCCGATATCCCTGTCATCGATTTCCACCTGAATTCTGCGATGGTGATAATTCAGATCTCTCAATTTGGAAGCCAGGCGCTGGGTATAGGACATGATATCCGCGCGCTCATCGGCATTTCGAATAATCGGCAGCAGAACCACGTGGGCGGAGGCAATCATCGGAGGAAGGATGACCCCGTCATCATCCCCGTGGGTCATGATAACCCCGCCGATCATCCGGGTTGATGCACCCCAGGATGTTGTCCATCCATATTCCTCGGTTTCTTCCCGTGTCTGATATTTGATCTGGGAAGCTTTTGCAAAATTCTGCCCCAGAAAATGGGATGTTCCGGCCTGAAGGGCTTTTCGATCCTGCATCATGGCCTCGATGCAAAGGGTTTCAACTGCGCCGGGAAAAGTCTCCGCAAGGCTTTTTTTGCCTCGGACCACGGGAATGGCCAGATACTCTTCCACAAATTTTGCGTAAACATCCAGCATCATCTGGGTCCGTTCATAGGCTTCCTCGGAAGTGGCGTGCACCGTATGGCCTTCCTGCCACAGAAACTCGCTGGTTCGCAGGAAAATGCGGGTTCGCATCTCCCAGCGCACCACGTTCCCCCACTGATTCAGCAGCATGGGAAGATCGCGGTAACTGCTGATCCATTTGGAAAAGGCATCGCCGATGATGGTCTCGGAGGTTGGCCGGACCACCAGCGGTTCCGTGAGTTTTCCGGCCGGAACAAGCTCGCCGTCGGGCCCTTTTTCCAGCCGGTGATGGGTTACCACGGCACATTCCTTGGCAAACCCCTCGACATGTTCCGCTTCTTTCTGGAGAAAACTTAAGGGAATGAACAAGGGGAAATAGGCGTTCTTGACCCCGGTTTCCTTAAACATGTCGTCCAGCACCCGCACCATGTTTTCCCACAGGGCATACCCCCAGGGTTTAATCACCATACAGCCCCTTACCGGGGAGTTTTCAGCCATTTCAGATGCCTTGACCACCTGCTGGTACCACTCCGGATAATCCTCTATTCGTGTCGGCGTGATTGCTGTCTTTTCTTTTTTTGCCATAATCATCCTCTCTGTATCATTCGTATCAAAGCGTTGCGTTTTTAGTCAATAGCAGATGATTTTCCGCCGGCCTTCCCATTTTGAAAAGGAGGAATCGCACCTTCATGCTGCGCTGACATTGCAAGGTCACTTGGCGTCATGCCTGAGATTTCGTTTAGCAGCACCTCCACCAGCTTTTCCTGGGGCAACTGCTCGATCACCTTTCCCTGCTTGAACAAAATACCGGTTCCATCGCCGCCGGCAATTCCGATGTCCGCCTCGCGTGCTTCGCCGGGGCCATTGACCACACACCCCATAATCGCAATTTTTATATCCAGTCTGCTGGCTGACAATGCTTTTTCAACCTGTTCCACAGTGTCAAACAGATTAAATCTGCACCTGCCGCAGGTCGGGCAGGAGATGATCTCCGGACCCCTTCGGCGGATATTGAGGGCCTTCAGGATTTCATAGCCGGTTCGAATTTCTTCCACCGGATCACGGGTCAGCGACACCCGAAGCGTGTCGCCGATACCTTCATACAGCAGCATTCCGATGCCGAGTGCGGATTTGACAATCCCCGAATACAACGTGCCGGCTTCCGTTACCCCGACATGCAGGGGCAGATCGGTTTTCTCCGAAAGAAGCCGGTAAGCTTCCAGGGTCCGGTGGACATCGGATGCCTTGATGGATACTTTCAGCTCATGAAAATCCATGGAACGAAGCATATCGATATGCCGAAGTGCGCTTTCAACCATCGCTTGTGCATTGACGCCGTGATATTTTTTTACTATATCTTTTTCCAGTGATCCGGAATTCACACCGATTCGGATGGAAATCTGACAGGATTTGGCGCAACTGACGACTGCCTGAATTTTTTTAAGGCTGCCGATATTGCCGGGATTGATGCGAAGACCGTCCGCCCCAGCCTTTGCAGCTGCAATGGCCAGACGATAATCAAAATGAATATCGCCTATCAGCGGGATGGCGATCTGTTTTTTGATGGCGGAAATCGCTCCGGCTGCTTCCATATCCGGAACAGCCACCCGAACGATCTCGCAACCTGCCTCTTCCAGCCGATGAATCTGTGCAACCGTGGCCGCAATATCCTGGGTAAACGTATTGGTCATGGATTGAACAGCTATTGGCGCCATGCCGCCAATTTTTACAGATCCCACTCGAATCTGCCGGGTGGGCTTACGCTGGATGGGGAGTATCATAAATCCATCATGTTAGAGGAATGACAAAAACCATAGCATGCAATCAAACGGCATGCTTCATTTTTCATACTTCAATTTTTCATGAAAAACAAATACAAATCGCAACCCGCAAGGAGAAACTGCTTATGAAGCCCGATAATACACCCTGATACCGACGATAATACCCCCCGCATTCAGCAGGCCATATCCCGGCAGGCTGTCAATCGACTCAGAAACTTGGCTGCGCTGCGGCCTTTGAAATTGCTGCAGAACTGAACGTTTCCCCCAAAGCCATCGGCCGGGCGCTGGACCAAATGGATTATCGCATCACCCATTGTCAGCTCGGCTTATTTGGGCATAGCCCTGAAAAAAAAATCGTGATTCCTGAAAAAAATGTCAGCCCCGGATTGAAGGCAGCCATTGAAACTGCGGCGAAAGATGGCAGGCTTTCCTGCCTGAAGGCATGGGACATTGCTGTTGCGCTTCAGATTTCAAAAATTACGGTCAGCAATGCCTGTGAAGGTCTGGGAATGAGAATTAAACCCTGTCAGCTGGGGGCGTTTTAATAGGTTATCAACGCTCTTGATTTCAGCAAGGGCGCCGGATCAATCAGGTGACGGGCAAACCAGTCGGTTTTCGGCTGGATTTGAAAAGCCAGGGCACAGGATTTCAGAGAAGTGAAAAATCGGAATTTTCTTTTTCAGCGTGCACCGGATCTCAAGGTTCAAATGACACATGGCGCATGCCGTAATGATGCATTCGGCACCGGAATCCACGGCATTTTGAACAATCTGGTTTACCATGGGTTCAACCACATCGGGTCTGGCCACCGATAAAAAAGTGCCGCAGCACCTGGACGCATAATTCCAGGCCATGGGATTGGCCCCATAGGCGGAAAGGAGTTTTTCCATCAGGCCATGATAGTTTTTTTCATGGCGCATCTCCGGCGGCCTGGCAAGCATACACCCGTAATAAGGAGCAAATTTCAGTCCATTCAGCGTCAAATCCGCAAGCACATTGTTTTTCTCACTCATCAGCTCAAAAAAATGCATGATTTTCAGATCCGAATCCACCGGCCGCCCCCAGCGCGCCTCGTAGTCGGCCCTGGCGGATGTGTCCCTTAATAAACGCAGATGGGCCTGCTTCAGGTGCAGGATGCAACTTGGGCATGCGACCAGCAGGGGAATCCCCTTTGGCGCCAAGGACAGATTCCGGCAGGAAAGCTGAAATCCCGTCTCTGATTTAATGCTGTGCGCAGAAGAACTGCCGCAGCAATTCCAGTCCTTCAGTTCCACAAGGCGATATCCCATATGCCTGCAGACCTCGACAAGAGACTGGTTGTTCTCCTTTGCGGTCGTTGCCAGGGAACAGCCGGGAAAATAGGAGATGTCGACAACTTCAGGGGTATGCATCATTTTTTCCTTTGCGCCATTTGAACTTTGGCCGAAAACAATTTCCGGATCTGCGTTTTGTTAATGATTTTTGATGGCCGCAAATCCAGTTTGCGTTTGGCCAGCATTTTTAGCCCCATATCCATATCCGAAAACAGATCCCGTTGCCGCAGTTTATACCGCATCATGATTTCCAGCTTGTGGGTCCGGCCGTATTTTTGTATCGAATTTAGAACTTCCTGATGGAAATTGAATATGCCCGGCTCTGCGATTCGGACGCCTTCT
This sequence comes from uncultured delta proteobacterium, assembly GCA_963704205.1. Lineage (GTDB taxonomy): Bacteria > Desulfobacterota > Desulfobacteria > Desulfobacterales > Desulfatirhabdiaceae > RAAP-1. The sequence goes on along the minus strand of CAVPHN010000010.1, from coordinate 308,773 downwards.
TCAATCGCCATTTCCCGAAGCGCGCTCATGACGGCCGCAATATCGATCGCCATCGGACAGGCGGTGGAGCAGGTGTTGCATCCCATGCAAAGCCAGATGTCCGAACACGCAAGGGCCTCGGACTTCAAGCCGAACTGAACCAGTCGGATGACGCCGTTGGGCCGATAAGTCATGGCCTGGGACACGGGACAACCGCTGCCACAGCTCTGGCAGTGAAAACACCGCCTGAAGTTATCGCCGGATCGATGAACAACTTCTTCACAGAATTTGATTTTTCGTTCAGATGAGTGATTCGCGTATGTTTTGGATGGATTCGTTTTCATGGTTGTATCATTACCACAAGCTGCAACCGTGGCGCATTGACTTAAGTCAATCGGTAATGGAAAATCGCTGCGGATGCATCAGAGAATTCCCGCCGGGCTGTTCAGCGTGCGGCAGGAATGTAGGGAGGGATAAAAGGGCTTTTCACAAAGAAGAAATTCTGTTCGGCAGCATATTCGGCAAGATTGTCCGAATCGCCCGCAACTACACATTGTGGGTGGTGGAATGATTTTTAGGACTACCCCTCGGTTTAACGATTTTAAAAAATCTTCCCATACGTTATACCGCACTGCCTTACAGAAATTTTGACAGTGGAATACTGTATCAATTCAGTATCATACACAACCGTATTTTTCATGAGATCAACCATTTTGAATGCGCCAATAATTCTTAACCTGCATGTTTTTTGCGACTGGAATGCGCTGGCGGTGCTTCTATCTGCAACATAACAAATCCCGCACCCTTCCTTGCCGGCATCAATAATCTGCCCCAGCAAAAAATGGTCTTGCATCTCTTTCCATGATATCAAAGCATAAACACCTTTTCCGGCAGGAAATCGTGGAAATTTTCTATTGTTCAGCACACTGTCGGGTTTCTGAATATTTTCAGAGACTGAACTATTTATCGCAAGCATTTCCAGGAAAGTACCGCTCATAAGTGATTGTCTCCTTGCAGCCTGCATATCATTAACCGGCGATGCCGGCTCGATCTGAACCATCGGCGTCAAGACACTAATAAACCTGCGGGTAGTATTGGATCCCCACGCCAAACGAAGTGGATGATTCAGCAGGGAGCTTCCTGCACCACTTCACCTCTCCAAGTCTTACGCTCGGCAAGGTCTCAAGATCACGGCTGCTGGAACCATTCAAAGTGCAATACGCCACCCTGAATATGATTGCTGTTCCCAGAAAGAAGGCCTGGTCGGATATAAAACATATGCCGTTCATGCAATGATCCACCAATTGCGCTTCAATGGAATGTTTTGAATTAAAAAAAGATATATGAACCGGAATCGGGATTTTACAGGCAATCCGTTTGTCACTTCTTTTATCTTTGGGATCAGTCATATTTTCCCATCCTCGTATCGTGCGACAGGGTGGGGGGCGACCTCGATAGTCCGATAAGTCCCATTTCGGGAAAGCCTTACTCGAAGTCCTTCATTTCCTCTGCCCCCATTTTCTGTTTGCAATCGATTTTCCGGTTCTTTGATGCAGTAGCCGCGCCATTTACAGTCCAGGCGATCGCAGTATCCGCCTGCGGTTCCGAAACAATCCGGATTCCCCTCTAAGCGCTGAATGCTCTGGATGAGGTGCGGCAAATCCGGGAAAACACCACCCGACCCGTGGATTTTTCTGTCCATCGTTGTCACCCGCCAGAATTATTTATTGCGAACAATTCGTAAAAAGCGCTAACGGATGACCAGAACCGAACAGGGCGCATAAGTTACGACCTTGACAGCCACGCTGCCGACGAGCAGTCTCTCCAGTCCGGTGCGGCTTTTGTGCCCCATAACGATCATCTCCATATTGTTTCGCTCGGCGTATCGCACGATGTTGTCTGCGGCAGAAGATCCGGATTCAGTGACGGTTTTGGCAATAACATCCGCCTTTTTAGCGATGGCCTTTCCCCGTGCGACAATCTCTTCAGCCTGTTGCGCCAGCGATTCCCGAATTTGCAGAGAAAGCCCCTCCACTGTCAGCAAATCGGAATACGCCGAATAAATCGTAAGCTCGGCATTTTCTTTTTTGGCGAAATCAATCGCTTTCCTTAACGCCTTGAAGGCATACTCCGAGTCGTCCAAAGCCGCCAGAATTTTCATATCACACCTCCGTTGTTTAGGTTTCAGGAGATTTGACTATTACCGATTCAAATCGTTTTGTCCATAGAGGATGGGCTTCATTCTGTCTGAGGGAATCTACCAGTCGGGAGTTTCTCCCATTTGTTTACGGGAGATCCGATGGGGGAATGGCAATCATGTTTTCCAGAGGTCTATGTCGATCAGGCCGATCCTGGCTGCATACCGCGCCAGATCGATGGCGCTGTGCAGCTCGAGTTTTCGCATGATACTGGAGCGATGATTTTCCGCTGTTTTGGGGCTGATGAAAAGTTTATCGGCGATCTGTTTTGCAGACAGTCCTTCAGCCAACATCACCAGGACTTCCTGCTCCCGAATGGTCAGGGCGTCATACCCTGAAGTGTTCACAACGGCATTCTTTGAAGGCAAGGCAGCAAGTTTTTTCACCACCTGATGGGAAACCGAAGGGTCCATATAGTAATCGCCCTTCAATACATGCTCGATTCCCTGCATCAGCATCTCCGAGGCGGATTCCTTTACCAGATATCCGGTAGCGCCGGACTGAAATGCCTTGACGATATAATCGATCTTGGAATGCATGCTGACAACCATCATGCGGATTTTAGGCGAAAAATGACAAATGTCCCGTATCAGTTCAATGCCGCTTTGGTCGGGAAGGGACAAATCAATCAGGACCAGATCCGGCTTGAGTTCCCGGGCCATTTGAAGTCCCTGACCCGCCGTGCCGGCCTCCCCGACCACTTCATATCCGGTGTTTCGAGCAATGATTGCCTTGAGTCCTTCCCGGAAAAGCGGATGGTCATCAATAAGCAGGATACGCATTTTCGGCGCCATTTTTCTCCTGAGAAAAGACTTGGAGATATCGAGAAATGCAACAATAGTTCTTATCTTCGTATTGAATTTCAAGCTGCTTCTCTGTCAATACAAAAATATGAAAGCCTTTGTCCATGTTCCGTTTCCATCTCTTTGCATCGGATCTGCGTCAGGATCCCAGTTGTTAAATTCTCCAACCAGAGAAACTTTCCTTGCCGGGCCTGCTTTAAATGAAAACTGGATTTTTTTGGTTTTCTGTTTTGGGCTGTTTTTTCGCATAACGATTCTCCTTTGCTGATACCAGCGGTTTTGCTTGGCAAACACGCACTGGACGACATATGTCACAAGAAAAGTGAGACAGAAACCTGATGACTGGCGCACCCGTTGTACAGGAATCACATATTGCTATCCTGACCTTTTTGACGCTTTTTGTCCATAGAGGGAGGGCTTCATTTTGTCTGAGGAAATGTACCAGTCGGGAGTTTCCCCCAGTTGTCCTGCAGGAGGGGCAATGCGGATTTTATTACAGGTTTGCCGGGATACTTCCCCTACAAAGGGATTTTGATAAATATCTTGGTGCCTTTCATCGGCTGAGACTGAATTGTCATCTGGCCCTGAAGCAGTTTGACCCTTTCCTGCATGCTGCGGATGCCCATCCGTTTTGTAGCCACGGATAACAGCTCCTGCTCCTTCACATCAAACCCCCTGCCATTGTCCTCGATGCGCAGGATGATGTTCGGTGAAGATCCCAGCAGCAGGATGGTCGCGTGATCGGCGTCCGCATGTTTGCGGATATTGCTCAGTCCTTCTTGAATCAGCCGGTAAAGATGGATTTCCATATTTTTCTCCAGGCGTATTACAGACATGCCGACCGATTGAAAATCAACTTTTACTTTTCCGTTTTCTGAAGCCTCTTCACAATAGATTTCAAGCGCCTTCACCAGTCCCATATCTTCCAGACCGGGAAGGCGTAAATCATAGGACAGATTCCTGACAGCCGCAATGGACTGCAAAAGCAGGCTGGAAGAAGCTGCCAGCTTCTCCCGTATTGTAAGGGATGTCATTGAAGGATCGTTATAAATCAAATCGCAGTTGATTTTCAGCACGGATAGGTTCTGGGCGATACTGTCATGCAGTTCACAGGAAATCAGATGCCTTTCTTTTTCCTGGGACTGCATCAACAGATGAGAAAGCTCGTGGATCTTTTCTTCGGCCTGCTTGCGCTCGGTAATATCAAGGATCGCGCCGATCAGGCCGGTGATCGAACCTTGCGCGTCGATGAGCGATGCCTTGTGGAAAATCACGTTGTGTAGGACTCCGTTCGCGTCCTGAACCTGTGAATCGTATACCTGGATGCCTGGCTTTTCGAACAGCTCGACATCCTTGGCATGGTAGACTTTCGCCAGTTCGTGGGGACTGATATCAAATACGCGCTTGCCGATCAGATGCTCCTTGTTTTCCCCGAAAAAAGTTTCGAAAGCCTTGTTGAACCCCAGGTATCGCCCCTCCCTGTCTTTGTAAAAAACCGGGATCGGGATGGCTTCCAGCAGCATGTTCAGAGTTGCCTCGCTCTTCAAAAGCTTATCCGCAGCCAGGTGGCGTTCGGTAACATCAAAGAGAAAATTCAACGTAGCGGGACGGTCCTTCAAGGTGATCAAAACACCTTTGTTTTCGATCCATTTTGTTTCGCCGCCCTTGGTGACAATCCGCAGCAAATACGTTTCAGGAACCGCTTCGCCGTTAAGCCTTCGCACATGGTATGCCATCACCATTGCCCGGTCAGCCGGGTGAACTATTTCAACAAATGATCTGGAAGTTAATTCCTGCTCTGAATAACCGGATATGGTCAGCGCCTGGGGATTCACCAGTTTAAGAAACCTGTCCTGGGTCACCACGATGCCGATCGGTGCGGTATTTATCAACTGGCGGTATTTTTTTTCGCTCTCAACCAGCGCCTCCAGAGCCTCATGGTCCAGCGTGATGTCCCGCCCGAAAACAGCAACTTTATCCACATCTCCTTTTGCATCCAGGATCGGCTGAAGATTATGCTGATATCGCCTTCCCTTGCGGCTGTCCTGAAAATCGAGGGGCTGACGCGTGGATAGAACTTCATTGAAGCGATCCATTCTCTCTTTTGAAACTTCGGCAGACAAAAAGTCCTTGATGCTCAGACCGATCATTGCCTCTGCGGACTGCCCCAGTCTTCGGGCCGCGATTTCATTGATCATCAGCACAGTGCCCTTCCTGTCGAGCAGCATGGCAGACTCTGAATTGGCGTCATTAAGGGCCTGAATCGTTTTTTTGCTCTCCAGCAGGTTGCTTTCCAGCAGTTTTCGCTCCGTAATGTCGGTCATCGTTGCGCGAAGCTCGCTGAGCTTGCCATTATCCGTCTGGATGGGCAGGGTATTCATCTGGACATAGACTTGCCCGCCATCTTTTTTGATGAGTTTAAGCTCGCAGGTTTTTTTCTCCCGCGTTTTCAAAACAGTATTGCAATGGATATAAAAAATATCCTGAAAATCCGGAAATACAAACCGGCCAAAGTATTTTGAGATCAATTGACTTCTTGGGAATCCCAACAAATCTGCAGCTGTCAAATTAATCTCAAGGATTATCCCCTTCGGGTTCATCGTAACATATCCGACAGGAGCCAAATCATAGAGTTCAAAATATTTATGCTGTGATACTTCGAGCCTGGCCTGGGTACTGCAAAGCTCATCGTTCTGCATTTCGAGTTCGATCTGATGAATTTTCAGCTTCTCGATCAGCTCGTGAAGATCCGAGGGCGCAATTTCATTGAAGGATGAAGGGTTTTCTTTCAGGATGGCTTTGGCCCGGTCTTGCAGTTTTTTGAATACGGCTTTTTTTTCTTTATCCTTTTTCATGTTGCCTCTCATCATTTCGGAAGGGTTCCAAAACGCTGGGTGAATACAAAGATAAAGCTTTCAAGCTCAGCGGCGATACAGTTTTCCGGGAAACCGTTTGCCGAAAAATACTTCCAGATCTCTGGAACAGCCGGCAATTTCGGACTGATTCAAGCCGGTTTCGATATGCAGGGAGGACAGCAGATAAAGGGTATCTTCCGTGGCGATGTTCCCTGCAGCACCCGGAATAAAGGGGCATCCGCCCATGCCGGCAAGGGCCGTGTCAAAATGGGAAATCCCGCAGGACATGGCCGCCATGACATTCGCCAGCCCGAGTCCGCGGGTATCGTGAAAGTGCAGAACGATCGGAAGATTGCCGGCTACGGGTCTTACGGAGCAAAGAATCTGGTGGACCGTGAGCGGCGTAGCCATTCCGGTGGTATCCGACAGACAGAGCATGTCTGCGCCGGCTGTCACCAGGTCTTTTGCCATGGCCGCAATCCGGTCCGCTGATATCGTTTCCCCGTATCCACAGCCAAAGGCGCACTGAATGCCTGCCCGGACATGCATTCCGTGCCTTTTGGACAAGGCGACCATTTTCAGGCCCATTTTCAGGGCCGCATCCGCGCTCATGCCCGTATTGTTCAGGCTGTGCCGGTTGCTGGCGGATATCGAAACCTCGATATGGGCCAGGTTTGAGGATATTGCCCGTTCAACGCCTGCCATATTCAGTGCAAGCGCGCTGAAGGCAACTCCTGGAATTCCGGACAGCGCAGCAAGAAGTATTTCCGCATCCGCCATCTGCGGAACCTTGCCGGGATGAACAAATGAAGCCACCTGTATGTGCTTAAATCCGGCATCCACCAGGCGCCTGATTATTTCAAGCTTCAGCACGGTCGGAACGGTTTTTTCCTCGTACTGAAATCCGTCCCGAGGCCCGACCTCGATCAGCGTCACGTGTTTCGGAAACGCTTTCCCAAAAACCTCCCGAGTATTCATCTCGAACACCGGCTCCACAAGGTAAGGTTTCGTATTGTTTTCGAGTTTCATTGATCAATCACCTTTTCAACAATCCTTTATTATCGGTCACTTATTTGCATCACATTCATAGCGACCTGATTTATTATATATGGACATGAACTTCCTGAGCATTCACACCCACATCCTCCTTTTTTTGATATCCGAAAACAAGAAAAAAAAGAAATGTTTCATTACGCAGGTGTCAAAAGAGACCATGATAGAAAAAGACATGATTTTACATATATGAAATTCGGCAGTTTGGACTCCACCGGATAAAAGAGGGATAAAATGTCTTCCCACCGATTGTCGCGTTGCAGTTCTTCAATTTCAGACTGAATTTGGCGCGAATAGGTTCGAAGCACATCCGTCTTGACCGTGTTCAGATCTGCGATTGCAATGAATTCATCTTCAACCAACGTATCGACTGGTTCGGATTGGGGTTGGGGTTGGATGGAGCGGGTTTGATGATCGTTGCGGGTGCGTTCATGGTGTCCTCCTGTATGGCTTCAGATCGTTATTGCCTTCAACCTGTAATACGGCACCATTTCGGAGAATTACAAAAAAGAAAGGAGGGTTTTATTTGAAAAAATGTTGAAGCGTTATTTACTGAAACAATTCCGAATGCGACCCCAAACGGGCAGGTCTCAGTTCGAAATCACTGATCGTGTAGATGAGCAACCAGTCCGGCTCAATGTGGCATTCGCGGAAATCCCGCCATTCTCCTTTTAGCTTGTGATCTTTGAATTCAGGTTGCAACGGTTCCGGAACCGCCAGTTTTTCCAGAACCTGCTTTAATCTGTCAAGGTTACGTCCCTGCCGGGATGCCCTTTTCAGGTCTTTTTTAAACTGCGAAGTGGGACGAATCGGAAGCATTATAATCCGCATTCCTCAAAAAGGGCTTCCACAGTATCGAAGCGTTTGCCTTTTCCGTTTCGAGCTTCATGCATCGCCTGAATGGTTTCGGCAGTCGGAATACGTACATCAAAAGGCAGGCCGTTGTGTACAATAATCTGTCTGTAAAACAGCTCATAAGCAGATGAAATGGAAATCCCCAGTTTCTTCAGAATTTCTTCAGCCCTTTCTTTGACTTCCGGCGTCAATCTTGCGTGTGTCATTGCGCTCTTGGCCATTGATTCTTCCTCCCATAAATGGCAATTTGTATACCATTATGATATATTTTGCAGGAGCAATTGTCAATATGATCCTGTTCGCTATCCTGCACCCATCAGGGATTTTCAGATGAGACAGATTCCTCGAGTTTCTTGATGATGGTTTTCTGCGGGTTGGGATTTTTTGAATATCCGGGTGATTTCAGGATGTTTTTCCTTCGCTTTTTTCCATTACAAAATCATTTTCATTGACAGGGAAACGCTCTCTAACTTAAAACAGTCCGTCATGGAAACGAATACGTTATTCCCCATTAATGAGAACGCCATCATCATCAATGAAGCCCAGCTGATATTGGCGGAAAAACGCACCCACCTGGCCATGCTTCGAACCGGCATTGCGATCCTGGCCCTTCCCATGACCCTTGTCAGCTTTCTCATCGCCACATCCCGCTTATATTTCATCGCCGATGTCCTGATATACATGATTCCGCTTTTCATCCTCTGCGCCGGTCTTCTGGGGCTGGGAGGCTACCTGGTCTTCAGATCGGTCATTAAACTTCATCAGGACGCCAGGCTTCTGGATCAACTGAAAATGCAGAACAGCATTCTTTCCCAACTGATGGACTGATCACCTATGATTATATCACCATCCAAAGGCGACCCCCCTTTTCTCTTGCCATTTTCAAAGCATTTATGGTATCAAATTACACAATTAAGACGCCTCAATTCACTGAAGTTGATTCATAATCACAATAACAACAAAGGAGGAGGATAAGATGAAATTACGAAAATTCTGGGTATGGGTATCCATCGCTGCCTTGGTCCTTGGATCAGGCATTGCCGTTGCAGGCACGCTGGATGATGTCAAAGCCAAGGGATTTGTTCAGGTTGGCGTCAATGGCCAGCTGGCCGGTTTCGGCATTCCCGATGAAAAAGGGGAATGGAAAGGGCTGGACGTGGATACCGGACGGGCAATTGCCGCGGCAATATTCGGTGACGCCAAGAAAATCAAATATGTTCCGCTGACCGCTGTTCAGCGCTTTACAGCGCTTCAGTCCGGCGAAGTGGATGTTCTGTGCCGCAACGCCACCATGACGCTGGGCCGCGACACCTCTCTGGGGCTTGATTTTGCCCAGGTCAATTATTATGACGGACAGGGCTTTCTGGTTCCGAAAAAATTGAACATCAAAAGCGCAAAAGAGCTGGATGGCGCAACGGTCTGCGTTCTTCCCGGAACAACAACCGAACAGAATGTCGCAGATTATTTTCGCTCCAAAAACATGAAAATGAAGCCCGTTGTCATTGAAAACAATGCCGAACTGAACAAAGCTTTTTTCGCCGGCCGTTGCGACTGCCTCACATCGGATGCTTCACAGCTGGCCGGTGCAAGATCCGTGGCACCGAATCCGACGGATTATATCATTTTGCCGGAAATCATTTCCAAGGAACCCCTGGCGCCGGCAGTTCGTCATGGCGACAACCAGTGGAAAGACGTTGTCAATTACGTTGTTCTGGCACTGATCGAAGCTGAGGAACTGGGCATTAATTCAAAAAATGTGGATGAAATGCTTAAAAGCACGAATCCTTCTGTTCAGCGGTTTTTGGGAGTTGTTCCCGGAAACGGGAAAGCCCTGGGACTGGAAGAAACGTTTGCCTATAATATCGTCAAACAAGTCGGCAATTATGCCGAGATATTTGACCGCAATGTCGGCCCGAAAACGCCATTGGCTCTGGAACGCGGCCTGAACGCACTGTGGGTTAACGGCGGATTGATGTATTCACCACCGTTCAAATAGGCGATCATGCTTTTGTGCAGGGTGAACCAACATGCCCTGCACAACAAAACAACAGAAAATATCACACGGAAACCTCCTTGCCATCAACGAAAGAATTTGAAAATTCCATTCCTTTCTGGCATGACCCTGCCAAAAGAGCCATTGTGTTTCAAATGGCAACCCTTGCCGTGGTCGGCCTCATCGGCTACTATCTTTTTTCCAATACCGTGACAAACCTTCAACGGCAGTCCATTGCAACCGGTTTTCATTTTCTGGAAAAAGAAGCTTCGTTTGAGATCGGAGAGTCGCTGATCCGCTATTCAGCGGCCAGCAATTATGCCAGAGCCCTGCTCGTTGGCGTTCTTAACACCCTTAAGGTTGCCTTTGTGGGAATTGTTCTGACGACCCTGCTGGGAACATTCGTGGGCATTGCCAGACTGTCCTCGAATTGGCTGGTTTCACGACTGGCCGCAGCTTACATTGAATTCTTCCAGGATATTCCCATACTGCTTCAACTGATCTTCTGGTATGCTGTTTTTTACGATTCGCTCCCCTCTCCCCGAAATGCGATGGAACCGCTTCCTGGCATGTTTCTCTGCAACAGGGGGCTGGCCTTTGGCATTCCTGAACATCATCCGGCATTCGGCTATATGGGCATTGCCTTTCTCATCGGATGCACAGGCGTTTATTTTCTTCGCAAATGGGCAAGGAAAAGGCAGGATCGGACCGGTCTGGCTTTTCCGGTGTTCACTACGGGATCAGCTGTTTTACTGGGGTTTCCCCTGATTACCTGGCTTGTTTTCGGAGCCCCGACCGCCATGGACATGCCCCGGCTTTCCGGCTTCAATTTTACCGGCGGCATCACGGTCAGTCCGGAATTTACCGCACTTCTTCTGGGGCTGGTACTTTATACCGCCGCTTTTGTGGCGGAAATCGTCCGGGCAGGCATTCAGGCAGTCAGCAAGGGGCAAACCGAGGCAGCCATGTCCCTGGGATTAAAGCCCTGGCAGACCCTGAATCTTGTCATCCTTCCCCAGTCGCTTCGCATCATCGTTCCGCCTTTGACCAGCCAGATGCTCAATCTCACCAAAAACAGCTCCCTGGCCGTTGCCATCGGATTTCCGGATTTTGTTTCCGTGGCCAACACCACCATTAATCAGACCGGGCAGGCCATCGAGGGCGTTGCACTGATCATGGCGGTCTATCTCATTTTCAGTCTTGTTACGTCGGCATTCATGAACTGGTACAATAAAAAAATCGCACTGGTCGAACGATGATTGTTTGCCTGGAGCAATACCTGAAAGCGAATCTCTAATTTAATATGACGCAGCATTCCACAAAATCCTTGAATAGTCAGACAGACGAGATCAAACCTCCGATAACCAGCATTGGGGTTATCGGATGGATGAAATCGAATCTGTTTAACGGAATATTCAATTCCGTGCTGACCATTCTCACGCTTTTTTTCCTATGGAAAATTCTTCCGCCGCTGTTCCGGTGGATTTTTATTAACAGCCTCTGGACATCGACTGCCGCGGAATGCCGATCCGTGAGCGGCGCCTGCTGGTCTATTATTTCGGCAAACTACCGCTTTATCCTGTTCGGTTTTTTCCCGCATGACCTGCAGTGGCGGCCCCTTCTGGCCATGATTCTGCTGGTCAGCCTGCTGCTGATCAGCAGAAACCGGAAATTCTGGAAACGGCCGCTTTTCTATGCCTGGATCACAGGTCTTTTTTTCATGGCCGTCCTGATGAAGGGAGGGCTGCTGGGGCTTGCTCCCGTTGAGAGCACGCAATGGGGGGGGCTTCCCCTGACCTTTCTTCTGGCGGTTTTCGGGCTGACCGCGGCCTATCCGCTGGGGGTTTTGCTGGCACTTGGCAGAAGATCCACAATGCCTGCCATAAGAATTCTCAGTATTATTTACATCGAAATGATCCGCGGGGTTCCACTGGTCAGCCTGCTCTTTATGTCGGCAGTCATTTTTCCGCTGTTTTTACCCGAAGGCATCACCATCAATAAGATTCTGCGGGCACAGGTGGCCATTATTTTGTTTACGGCAGCCTACATCGCCGAAGTGGTTCGCGGCGGCCTTCAGGGAATCGCCAGAGGCCAGTATGAGGCCGCAGAATCCCTGGGGCTCAATTTTGTCCAGACCATGCGCCTGATCATTCTTCCCCAGGCCCTGAAAATCGTTATTCCGCCGTCCGTCAGCATCCTGATTTCCGCGTTCAAGGATACGTCCCTGGTGGTCATCATCGGCTTGTATGATATTCTCAAAACAACGCAGACGACATTGGCCAATCCGAGCTGGATGGGGTTTTCCACGGAAGCATTTTTTTTCCTGGCCTGCATTTATTTTGTATGCTGTTACACCATGTCCAATTACAGCAGAAAGCTGGAAAAAGAACTGGGGACATCATTATAAATACGGAGCGTTCATGAACACACCCCCCGAAACCCCTATGAATCGCCCTGAATCCGGAGAAGTCATAGAAATCATTGACATGCACAAATGGTTTGGTGACTTTCATGTCCTGCGCGGCATCAATCTGTCCATACGAAAGGGAGAGCGGATCGTTATCTGCGGTCCGTCGGGTTCAGGCAAATCCACGCTGATCCGCTGCATAAACCGGCTGGAAGAGCATCAGCGGGGGAAAATCATCGTGGATGGCACGGAGCTGACCAACGATATTAAAAACATCGAAAAGATCCGGGCCGAAGTGGGCATGGTATTTCAGCATTTCAATCTGTTTCCCCACCTGACCATTCTGGAAAACCTGACCCTCGGGCCCATATGGGTGCGAAAAATCCCCAGAATCGAAGCAGAAAAAACAGCCATGTATTATCTGGAAAAAGTCCATATCGCGGAACAGGCCAGAAAATTTCCGGGACAGCTTTCCGGAGGTCAGCAGCAGCGCGTGGCCATAGCCAGAAGTCTTTGCATGAAACCCAATGTCATGCTGTTTGATGAACCCACCTCTGCCCTGGACCCCGAAATGGTCAAGGAAGTTCTGGATGTGATGATCAGCCTGGCCCGGGAAGGAATGACCATGATCGTGGTGTCCCATGAAATGGGTTTTGCCAAAAGCGTGGCGCACCGGGTACTCTTCATGGATTTTGGTCAGATTGTGGAATCCAATACGCCGGAAGCGTTTTTTGATAATCCTCAAAATGACCGGACCAAACTGTTTCTCAGTCAGATTCTACACTGATTTCTTTCGATAAAATATTAGGGATTTCAATGGCATTAAACTGGTTCAAGAAAAATAAGGGTTCTGAAGATTCTCTTCTGCCGGACAAGGATAAAACAGCGCCACCGCCTCCAGCTGCCCCGCCGCCCTCCCGAGGCGTGTTTCAAAGACTCAAAGACGGCCTTTCGAGAACCCGTCAGGTTCTGACCACGGACATTGACAAACTCTTTGTCGGAAAACGTCAGATCGATGATGAACTGCTGGAAGAACTGGAAGAGATTCTGATTACCGCGGATATCGGGGTCAAAACTGCAACGGATCTGATCCAACGCATATCGGCAAAGTTTTCATCCGAGAAACTGGATTCAGACGGATTCAAAAAGGTTCTCAAGCAGGAAATCCTGGAATTGTTGAATGTCACGGTTGCTGTACCGGATTGCGGTTTCCAGGCCCCTTGTCATCATGGTCATCGGGGTCAACGGCGTTGGAAAAACCACTACCATCGGAAAACTGGCTGCCCGGTATGTTCATGACGGGAAAAAAGTGCTGATTGCTGCTGCGGACACCTTCAGGGCAGCGGCCGTTGAACAATTGGCCATATGGGCGGAGCGCTCCGGCGCTGAAATTGTCAGGCATAAACCCAATGCAGACCCGGCCGCTGTTGCCTTTGACGGCGTTGAAGCCGCAATGGCCCGAGATATGGACGTGGTTATCGTCGATACAGCCGGAAGATTGCATACGCGCGTGAACCTGATGGAGGAGCTGAAAAAAATCAGAAGATCCATTTCCAAAAAAATCCCGGATGCACCGCATGAAACGCTTCTGATCCTGGATGCAACAACCGGACAGAATGCCATTTCACAAGCACGCATGTTTCATGAATCCATTGGGGTGACAGCGCTGGCGCTTACCAAGCTGGATGGAACCGCAAAAGGCGGAATCGTGGTCAGCATCTGTCATGATCTGAAACTTCCATTGAAATATATCGGGATCGGGGAAAGCATTGAGGACCTTCAGTTGTTTAATTCCGAAGAATTTGTGAATGCCTTTTTTTGAGACGATAGCCTGAATCCGGCAATTTTCATTGAAATATTGATTTTTTTGACCGTTATGCGCAATTAACTGTTGACAAGCAACGATTTTCTGTTAACAACATCTACAGTGTTGTGTAAACATTACACATAACCTTGTTCGTTAACTACAAACAATCTAAAATGGGGGGGCAGGAAGAAATGACAAAATCAGATTTGGTTGACAAGATGGCTCAGGACGCGGGAATTACCAAGGCAGCCGCCGGCGCGGCACTCAATTCTTTCATGGACGGGATCGGCAAGGCGCTTAAGGACAAAAAAGATGGCAAGGTAACGCTGGTCGGTTTTGGAACATTTTTGAAAACCACACGCAAAGCCCGCAAAGGTCGCAATCCCCGAACCGGTGAAGCCATTAAAATCAAAAAGAGCAACGTGGTTAAGTTCCGCCCCGGAAAAAAACTCAAGGACGGAATATAATCCCGCCGCTTTTTTTATTGAGATCATTCACCGCAGGAACTGGCGCATCCCCTGTAAATTCAAGCCTGCGGTGAACTTTTCTAAAAGGCGATACCAAACCGATCGAGATCGCCTGTGTAGGTTTCCCACTTTACATCCACGTGTTGAACTCTTGAATATGATGAGCCCTGCCGGCACCATTCCAGCATGGCCTTCACAGCGGGCTCATCCCCTTCAAACAAAGCTTCTACAGAACCTTCCGGTCGGTTTCTGACCCATCCCAGCACATTCCTTTGTTTGGCGGCACGCTGGGTTTCCGCCCTGAAACATACGCCCTGAACCTTTCCGGTAATCACCACTCTTGCTCTGACCTGTTTTGGCATAAACCCCTCCTGTTGTTGCCGGATATCTGAAACACCGGAGGCACCTTCGGGTTGGCCGAATGAAAGCAAACCATGAACCGCCCCCAAAGCGTATTCTAAATCAATTGCTGCTGAAGCGGCCTGCGCGACGAGGGGTTGGGCAATTTTCCTTCAAGAAGCTGCATCAGGGCAGGCTCATCAATGATCTGGACACCGATTTTCCGGGCCGCTTCCAGCTTGGAACCAGCGGCTTCCCCGGCCACCAGATAGCTGGTGTTGCGGCTGACAGCGCTGCCGACTTTTCCACCGGAGGCCTCGATCAAGTCCTTGGCCTGGCTCCGGGTCAGGTTGGGAAGGGTTCCCGTTAGAACAAAGGACTTGCCTTCGAGCGTTTTTCCGGCAACTGGAGTACCAGAAAAAATTTCAACACCGTTTTCCAGAATTCTGTCAAGGAGTTCTCTGTTGCCCGGGTCGGCGAAAAAGCCATGCACGCTTTCTGCAATGGTCTTGCCGATGCCTTCAACCGCTGCCAGAGACTCCGGAGTCTGCTGCATCACAGCGTTCAGATTTGCCCACTTTCTGGCCAGAATGTCGGCGATATTCTCTCCCACATGCCGAATGCCCAGACTGTACAAAAAACGGTTCAACTGTATTTTTTTACTTCGGTCAATGGCGGATATCAGGTTTTCAGCAGACTTTTGTCCCATACGGTTTAATTTTAGGAGCGTTTCAATGGTCAGTTGAAAAATATCCGCATAAGAGGTCAACAGACCGGCATCCACCAGTTGTCCGGCCAGTTTCTCACCCAGACCATCCATGTCAAAAGCGCGTTTAGAAGCAAAATGAATGATATTTTCCTTGAGTTGGGCCGGACATCGGGGATTGAAACACCGGAGTGCGGATTCAAGCCTGTCGGACTTTTCGATCGATGACCGGATGGCTTGCGAACCGCAGGCAGGACATGTTGCGGGCATCTGAAACGCGGTTTCATTTCCAGTCCGTTTTTCGGTGACGACCTTGACGACCTTGGGAATCACATCCCCTGCTCTTTCCACAAAAACCGTATCGCCGATGCGAATATCCTTGCGCTGAATCTCTTCTTCGTTGTGAAGCGTGGCCCGGCTGACCCAGACGCCGCCGATCCTGACCGGTTCCAGATGGGCAACCGGGGTCAGAACGCCGGTACGGCCCACCTGAACTTCAATGGCCTGAATTCGCGTTGTTCCCTGAATTGCCTGAAACTTCCAGGCAATGGCCCACCGGGGGCTTCTGGCTTTTTCCCCAAGCATTGCCTGATACCGGAGGCTATCGACCTTGATCACCACGCCGTCAATATCATAGGGAAGGCCGGAGCGGCTTTCTTCCAGTTCACGGTAGCATTCCAGAACCTGGTCCAGCGTCAGGCGGGGACGAATCAAAGGGTTTACCTTAAACCCAAAAGACTTTAGCCGGGTCAAGAACATCCCAGTGAGAGTCGCAGTTCAGGCCCGGAGCCAGCCCCGTACCGTAGATGAAAATATCCAGGGGGCGCGTGGCGGTTATCATTGAGTCCAGTTGCCGAAGTGATCCGGCAGCCGCATTTCTGGGATTGGCAAAAACCGGAAGGTTTTGATCCTCACGGCTTCGATTCAATTTTTCAAAACCCCTGCGGTCCATGATGATCTCTCCGCGGACCTCCAGCCGGCTTTCAACAGATCTGGCCTGAAGCTGAAGCGGAACCGAGCGGATGGTTCTGACATTGGCGGTGATCACTTCTCCGGTCATCCCGTCCCCGCGGGTGGATGCCAGGACCAGTTTTCCCTCTTCATAGACCAGCTCAACCGCAACGCCATCCAGTTTTGGCTCTGCGGTATAAAGAATCGCATCCTGGATTTGAAGCACTTTTTTCACCCGGCTGTCAAAATCGATAATATCCTGAACGGCAAATGCATTATCCAGGCTGAGCATCGGAAGGGAATGGGAAGCGGTTTCAAACACGGCAAGCGGCGGCGCCCCCACGCGGACTGTGGGAGAATCCTGGCTTTGCAGGTCGGGATGCGCTTTTTCAAGCGCCATCAACTCCTGCATCAAGAGATCATATTCAGCATCCGATATTTCAGGATTGTCCTGGACATGATACAGGGTGTTGTGACGGTGAAGGGCCTGACGAAGGGTTTCAACCCGATCCCTGACTGTCGAATTCGCGGGGGTATTCATGATTTTCAATCTCAAAGGCGGATTAGAGCCCCAGATAGGCTTTCTTGACAGCCTCATTGCTCAGGAGGTTCGGGGCGGAATCGGACATCGTGATGGCGCCGTTTTCCATGACATAGCCCCTGTGAGCCACTTTAAGCGCCAGATTGGCATTCTGCTCCACCAAAAAAATGGTAGTATTGTTCTCCGAATTGATTTTCCTGATAATTTCGAATATCTGGCGGACAATCAGAGGCGCAAGCCCCAGAGAGGGCTCATCCAGCAGAAGCAGCCTGGGTCTGGCCATAAGCGCTCGGGATATGGCCAGCATCTGCTGCTCGCCGCCGCTGAGCGTTCCGCCTGCCTGGTGCCTTCTTTTGGAAAGAATCGGGAACAAGTCCCAGATATAGGAAAGATCTTTTCGAATATTATCCTTATCTTTTCGTAAATAAGTGCCCATATCGAGGTTTTCCGCAACCGTCAGATAGGGAAATATCCTTCGGCCTTCCGGAACCTGACTGATCCCCAGAGAGACAATCTTTTCCGGACTCATGCCGTGAATGGGCTCTCCCTTGAAAACGATTTCTCCCTGCCTCGGCGGAACGAGTCCGGAAATGGACATCAGGGTGGTGGTTTTGCCGGCGCCGTTTGCGCCGATCAAGGTAATGATTTCCCCTTCGGCAATCTCCAGGCAGATGTTTTTCAGGGCCTGAATATTGCCGTAATACGTTGAAATGCCATTTACCCTAAGCATCAATTTCTTCTCCAAGATAAGCCTTGATCACCACGGGATTATTGCGGATTTCCTCAGGGGTTCCCTGCGCGATCTTCTTTCCATAATCCATGACATAAATCCGGTCCGACAGGCTCATGACGAGTTTCATGTCATGTTCAATCAATAGAATGGAAATCCCTTCCTCATCCCGAATCCGCGTGATCAGATCATCCAGCTCAAGCGTTTCCTGGGGATTCATTCCTGCCGCCGGTTCATCCAGGAGAATCAAAAAAGGTTCCGTGGCCAGAGCCCTGGCAATTTCAAGGCGCCGCTGGCCGCCATACGGCAGATTCTTGGCCTGATCATTGACATACCTGGCAAGCCCGATTTTTTCCAGAATCCGGTAGCTGTCATCCACGACAGACTGTTCTTCCCTGACCATTGCCCGGTTTCGGAATATGGCTCCGGCTATCCCGGAATGGGTCCGGCAGTGCCTGCCGATCATCACATTTTCCAGAACCGTCATGTTCGGAAACAGACGGATGTTCTGAAACGTGCGGGCCATGCCTTTTTCGGTTACCTGATTGGGCTTTAATCCGTTGATCCGTTTGCGCTTTTTTGCGCCTGTCGGCATTGGGGGCAGCAATGAAAATATCCCCTTCGCTTGGCGGATAAATACCGGTAATGCAATTGAAAAAAGTGGTTTTGCCGGCCCCGTTAGGACCGATCAAGGCGACGATTTCACCCTTTCGAATATCGATGTTCAGATGATCCAGGGCACGAAGTCCGCCAAAATCCATGGTCAGGTTGTTTACTTCAAGTATGGTTTCCATCAGGTTGGCCATTTGCATCGTGGGCATTCTTTGGTTTAAATGTATAACTCCGGCGAACATTGGCGATGATTCCCTGGGGACGAAAAACCATCATAATGACCATGATGGCTCCAAAGATCAGCATTCTGAAGTCGGAAAACGCCCTGAGGTATTCGGGAAGAAGGATCAGGACCAGGGCTGCAATGGAAACACCGAGAATGGAACCCATTCCCCCCAGAACGACAATGGACAGAATCATCGCCGATTCCAGAAAGGTGAAACTGGCGGGATTGATAAACGTTGTTTTGGCCGCGAAAATGACCCCGACCATTCCGGCCCAGGTGGCGCCAAGGGCGAAAGCTGTCAGCTTGGTCCGGGTTTTGTCGATTCCCATGGCCTGACAGGCCACTTCGTCCTCTCTTAAGGCGATCCAGGCGCGTCCAATTCGGGAATTCTGCAACCGGTTTACGACAAAAATGGTAAACAGGACCATGCCGATCATCACAAAATACAAATAGACAATGGCGTTGGAAAGAGACAGCTGGATACCGAACAGGGAAGGCCTGGCAATATGGGCAATGCCGCTGGGGCCGAATGAAAATTCGTTCCAGTTTTCCAGAATCAGGCGAATGATTTCACCAAAACCGAGGGTGACGATGGCAAGGTAATCCCCCCGCAGGCGCAATACCGGAAAGCCGAGAAGAATTCCGAAAAAAGCCCCCATCACCGCACCCATCGGCAGAACAATCCAGAACCCCAGTCCGAAATGGTGATTCAAAAGGCCATAGGTGTAAGCACCGACCGCATAAAAGGCGACATATCCCAGGTCCAGAAGGCCGGCAAGCCCGACAACGATATTCAGCCCCAGCCCCAGCACGATGTACATGAGCGCCGTGATCATGATATTGGTCTGATAGGTATCCATCACAAAAGGGAAAATGACCACAAAAGCGGCGCCGGCAACAAAGGCCGGAATGGCGTATCTGCGATCTGAGACAGGATCCGCTGAAAAAACGTCGGCGCGTCAAGCACTGCCGGACTGCGCTGTCTTTTTTTCCGATTTCTTTTCGCCAGAGCAAATACCGCCAGACAAAAGAAAGCAGAAAGCTTCCGATGCCGATATAAGCCATGTTTTCCCACCGCCACAACACAAGATTTTCCGTGGTATTGACCCGGATGACCATGATCGGAAAGGTCAGAAACATGAACCAGAGAGACACGAGAAACGATTTTTTTATTTCAGATAAAGTTGGCATAATGTCCGTGTAAATACATCGTGAAGCGTTCAGGTGTCTGGTGAAGCGCAAACAGCGCACCGTCACCTGAACAACCATCACCCGCTGCTAAACTTTTTGTGTGGTTGATCTTCCCAAAAGCCCCGCAGGTCTGAAAATCAGGATTAAAACCAGAAGCGCAAACGCAAAAACATCTTCATAGTCGCTGGACACATAGCCGGTTGCAAAGCTTTCGGTCAGGCCAAGAATCAGACTGCCCAGCACCGCGCCCGGAATGCTTCCGACGCCTCCGAGAACCGCTGCGGTAAATGCCTTGATCCCCGCAATAAATCCGATGAAAAAATTGATCTGTCCGATGTGGGAAGCAATCAATACGCCGCCAACCGCCGCCAGTGAGGAGCCGATGACAAATGTCATGGAAATCACCTGATTGACATTGACGCCGACCAGCATGGCCATGCTGCGGTCCTGGGCCGTTGCCCGCATGGCCTTTCCGATTCTGGTATATTTGATCAGCAGCGTCAGCAGCACCATGATAATCGTGGTTGAAAGCAGGATGACAAGTTGCGTGGATCGCATAATGTGGGAATAGGGTTCCCAGAATTCAAAATCAGGAATCAGGCTGGGAAAAGGCAGAAAATCCGATGTCTGGGCAAGAAGAACATAGTTCTGAAGGAATATGGACATCCCGATGGCGCTGATCAAAGGAGAGAGACGCGGCGCATGGCGAAGGGGTTTATAGGCGATTTTTTCAACCGTATACCCGTAAGCAGCGGCATACACCGCTGCTGCAATCGAGGCCAGAACCAGAATTGCAAACTGATTCAGCCCCAGGACCGTCAGAACGCTGGCCACAATCAGCGCCGTGAAAGCGCCGATCATGTAGATTTCACCGTGGGCGAAATTGATGAGTTCGATGATCCCGTAGACCATGGTATAGCCAAGGGCGATCAGCGCGTAAATGCTCCCACGCGTCAGACCGCCCAGAAAAAGTTCAAAGAAATATTCCATTGATATTCAGCCTGCTCCCTGTTCAACCGGCGCCGAAAACCATTCAACCTGGACATGGATAAAAAACAGGGGGCAGGTATCGACCGTACCTGTCCCCCTGAGATATTCAAGCAGTTTACTTTTTCAATTCAACATATTTTCCGTTCTTGACCTGATAAACCGAGAAACCCACGCCGATGGCATCCCCGCGATCGTCAAATTTGATTTTTCCGAGCGGCGTATCCACATATTCGGTCCGCAGGGCCTTGACAATGGCATCGTAATCGGTTGACCCGGCTTTCTGAATGGCATTCAAAAGCGCCTGGGTGGCTGCATATCCATTGATGGAAAACACGCCCACATCTTCGCCGTAGGCTTTTTTATAAGCTTCTTTTACGGCTTTATCCATCGGGTTGGTCGAAGTGTCCTTGGGACCGGTTGCATAGACGCCTTCTGCATATTTCCCGGCAACCTTGATAAAGGTTTCGTCCTTAACACCGTCATCAGAAATAAAAACCGTTTTCATCTTGCTTTTTCGCATCTCGCTGACAATTTTTGAGGCTTCCGGGTGATATCCACCGAAAATAACAGCATCTGCGCCGGCTCTCTTGATTTTGTTGACAACTGAGGAATAATCCACAGCTCCGGGAGTTACCCCCTCGAAAAGGACGACCTCGCCTTTTCCGGATTTTTCAATGAACAGTTTTGCAAATTCAGCAAGACCTTTTCCATAATCTCCCTTGTCATGAAGCACGGCAATTTTTTTGAGCTTCAGGGTATCGAGGGCAAAATCGACTTCCAGTTTGGCCTGGGCATCATCGGAGGCGATGGTTCGGAAAAAATTGGGATATTTTCCGCTCTGGGTCAGATCCGGATTCGTTGCAGAACCTGACATGGCAACGATCTTGGAGTTTTTATAAATATCCAGAGCCGCTTTTGTCGCACCGCTGCAGACATGACCCACGACCACGGTTACGCCTGCGGTTGCCAGTTTGGTGGCGGTATTGGTGGCCACTTCCGGCTTGCACACATCATCTTCATCAATGACTTCAACCTGTTTGCCCAGGATTCCGCCCTTGGCGTTCACGTCCGCGACCACCAGCTTGGCTGCCTTGACAATCGGCAGTCCATAAGAGGCCAGGTCCCCGCTGTGTGCGCCTGCAATACCGATTTTAATGGTATCGGCTGCAACGCCGTACCCTGTAAATGCCAGCACCATCAGCCCTGCAACGATGGCGGTAATAAGCTGCTTGTTTATGGATTTCTTCTTCATAACCCCTGTCCTCCTCTTTAATTGTTATGATTCACAATACTTCTGCATTATTTACTTATAATAAAAACCGTCTGAATGAGTCAAGACAAAAGAATTTGCTTTTTGGGTTGAAATTCATTAAAATCACACGAAAATCATGATGGACTATTTCGGGTGAATTAACCTCAGAGGTCATTGAATATCGTGAAACGAATCGGGCTGGTCGTAAAAAACGATCATCTGGCCATTCAGAAGGCCGACGAACTTGAAATCTGGCTGAAATCCAGGGATATCGATGTCTTCAGAAAAGAGATGTTTTCCCCGGAATCCGCTGTTTCCGGTTCCGGATCAGCTCATGCCCCGAATGACCTGTTCTGTGTTCTGGTCCTGGGAGGTGACGGGACATTTTTAAGCGCTGTCCGGTGGATAGGCAATGCCCCCATACCTGTTTTAGGAGTAAAATTCGGCGAAGTCGGCTTTCTGGCCGAAATTTCTGAAGACAATCTGTTTGAGGCAGTCAACGCCGTTATTCATCAGGATTTTACAACCAGCCCTCGAATGCGCCTTCGCGCCGATATCCTTCGAGAGGATCGGCTCATTGCCTCTGAAACCGTTCTCAATGACATCGTCATCAACAAAGGCGCACTGGCGCGCCTTGCCAGCATCAAAACCCTTCTGGACAACCATTATTTAACCACGTACCGGGCTGATGGCCTCATTGTGGCCACCCCCACGGGCTCAACCGCGTATTCCCTTGCAGCCGGCGGGCCTATCGTTCACCCCACGGTTCCAGGCATCATTCTGACCCCCATCTGTCCGTTTACCCTGACCATCCGGCCCTTGATAATTCCGGATTCAGTTGTCATTACCATTGTCCTTGAGAAAGAGGCTTCGGATGTTCTGGTCACATTTGACGGTCAGTCCGGCATTGAACTCCACAACAACGACACGGTCAGGATCCAGAAAAGCCCTTATCCGGTGCTGATGATCAAGCTGCCTGGCCAGCGTTATTTTGACCTGGTAAAAGCCAAGCTGAGATGGAGCGGCGGCCGCGTTTAGGATATTGACTTCCCGCCATCCTTTGATTATAATCGACAAAAGATACATTGGTCAAAATGAAACCTGAAACATCAGAAACAATATGCTCAATCAATCGAAATCTTACTGCCTCAATAAAGAAAAATCATCATGCAGACATGGCGAACCTGATCTGCTCGATGATCTGTATTTTTCTTTTTTCTGCCTGCGGCCCTATCAGTTCGTATCGCCATACAGCGCTCGATACCCCTTCCCGCCATGTGGACAACGGCATGAAATTTTTGCAAATCGATAAAATTGATGCGGCTGTTTTGGAATTTTCTCGAGCCACAGAACTGGACCCGGAATATGCACCGGCTTACACCGGATTGGGACTGGCTTACGGCAGAATGGGAAATTTTGTAAAAGGCTATGAATTCATTGAATTGGCCATCGAAAAAAGCGCGGGGATATGAACAGGAATCCGCTGTAAAGGACGCGCGAATGCAACTGGACTCCCTGAAAAAAACCACAAATTGAGTCTTCGGACAGTCAATCGTACATTCCACATTTGCCCGCTCTTTAGCCCGGTCCAAGCAGGCGAATTCTACACAAATCAATCACCGCTAAAAAACGGAAAACGGGTCCGCTGTTCAGGAACCTTCCCGTCTTCTTATCTGTTATTAATTAACGCTTAACTATCATTCATGAGCTCACCCCGGATATTAAAAAAGGATTATACCGCTGTTATTCAGACTTCATTTTCACGGTGATGTTCCCGTTTTTTCTTGACTTGAAACACCGAGTAACTTAAATTGTATTTAATAATCAATAATTAACTTAATGGTGGAAATATCTATGAGCTGGGACTGGGAAAAATTAAAAGAGCAGCAGCAAGGCAAAAGCGGCCCCAATTTGCCGCAATTTGATGACATTGCCGAAAAACTGAAAAATATCAAACTCCCTGGCGGCCCGATTGTGATTGTTCTGGCCGCAATACTGTTTTTGGGCGTTTCCATGTTTTACACCGTGGATGTGGATGAGGTGGGCGTTGTGCAGCGCTTTGGCAAATATGTGCGGACAACCCAGCCCGGCCTGAACTTCAAGCTGCCCACGGGAATTGAAAAAGTCACAAAGGTGAAAGTCCGCCGCGTCTATAAAGAGGAATTCGGGCTCAGCACCAGTCGCGAAGGCGACCAGCGAAAGTTTTCTACAAAATCCGATGGTGCCGGCGGCGTTGCACTGATGCTTACCGGCGACTTGAACGTGGCGCTGGTTCCCTGGATTGTTCAATACCGCATCAAAGATCCCTATAATTTTTTATTCAAGGTCAAGGATATCCGCCTTCTGCTGACGGATATGTCCGAAGCTGCCATGAGTCTGGTTGTCGGGGACCGCAGTGTTAACGAGGTGATCAGCAAGCGGGAAGAAATAGCGATTGAAGCCAGGAACATACTACAAGCCGAACTGGATAACGCCGAATCCGGCCTTAACATCATCACCATCGAAATGAAAAAAACAAATGTTCCGGATCCGGTTCAGCCTTCATTTAACGAAGTCAATCAGTCGGTGCAGGAAAAAGAAAAAATGATTTATCAGGCCAAGGAAGACTACAACAAGGCCATACCTACAGCGCGCGGAGAGGCAGACCGAACCATCAAGGCCGCCGAGGGATATGCACTGGATCGCGTCAACCGCGCAAAAGGGGATGCCTCAAGGTTTCTCGCTCTTTATGCTGAATACGACAAAGCCAAGGATGTCACCAAACGCCGGATTTATTTAGAAATGATGAGTAACATTTTCCCCAAAATCGGCGAAAAATATATCGTGGACTCGGATCAAAGCAATCTCCTTCCTTTTCTTAACCTCGGAAAAAACAGAGGTGCCCCAAAATGAATTCCAAAGTTTTATTAATTATCGCTGTCAGCATCGCCATTTTGATTTCTTATTCATCGGCCTACATCGTAAACGAAACCGAACAGGTTGTGGTTACCCAGTTTGGCCGCGCGGTTGGCGACCCCAAGCTGGCTCCCGGGCTCTATTTCAAAGTGCCTTTAATTCAGGAGGCAACGTATTTTCCGAAAACGCTTCTCCAGTGGGACGGCGATCCCGGGCAGATTCCCACACTGGATAAAACCTTTATCTGGGTGGATGTTTTTGCCCGCTGGAAAATCGTAGACCCTCTCAAATTCTTTCAGACCGTCAACAATACGGTCAGCGCCCAGGGACGGCTGGACGACATCATCGATCCGGCAACCCGCAACTTTATTACATCCTACCGCCTCATTGAGGCAGTCCGGCGGACCAACCGGGAGTTGGATACCTTTGAAATCGGCCTGGAAGATATTGAAAAAACTCCGATGGAACAGATTACTGCGGGAAGGGATAAAATCACCCAGGGAATTCTGGAACAGGCCCAGCCCAAGTTAACACCCTTTGGGATCGAGTTGGTGGATGTCAAAATCAAAAGTATCAATTATGTGGAACAGGTCCGGGAATCCGTGTATGGCCGAATGATTGCGGAACGAAAGCAGATAGCGGAGAAATTTCGATCGGAAGGAAAAGGCGAGGCCGCCAAAATCATGGGTGAAAAGGAAAGGGATTTAAAGCGCATTACATCCGAAGCCTACCGGACCGCCCAGGAAGTTAAAGGCAAGGCCGATGCCGAAGCCACTAAACTCTATGCCCAGGCATACGGCGTTGATCCGGAATTCTATTCTTTCAACAAATCTCTTGAGGTTTACAATGAAACGCTGGGCGAGAATAGTTCGATTGTGCTTTCAACCAGTGCTGAATTCCTGAAATATCTTAAAGGATACAAATAAAGGTCTTGCACCAGTAACTGAATGCCCGGGTTAACGGATTGCCGATATCGGCAAGCTGGAAAAAACGAAAAGCACTGACGCAACGGCGACGCCGTTAAGCGAAAGTGCTTTTTCTTTGTACAGAAAAGATTCCAGGCATCTTATTTACCTTTCCTTCTCTGGTGGCGTGTACGGGCCAAAAGCTTTTTGTGTTTATGCTTTCTCATTTTTTTTCTTCTTTTTTTAATGACACTTCCCAACCGATCACCTCCCTTCATTAATCTTCAATGAGCTTATTTCTCACAACTTCAACAAAATTTCAACTCTTTTATCTGATACCGCATGAATCTTTGAAGAACCCGATACCGCCGTTCCGCCTGTTCAGAGCCCAGGGAGTCAGTTTACCCTTGTAATTCAGGGCAAATATATTGACACCGATAAGTGCATATGATAGCGATTCAGCATAATGGATTACCAGCAGGGTCCCGGCAATTTTATTGTCCACCAGATTATTTTGGGTTTTATCTGACTTTTAGCAAAGGAGCTTCCATGACACACCCCACACCCCCTTTATCCGGTGAAAATCTCCTCTTGGATGACGAAGATGTCATTCTTCTCACAGATGAAATACCACCGGCAGAAAATCATGACTTTATTGAAATCTGCCAGCTTGCTGACCCTTCCGAGCCTCAGGAAGCTCTGAAATTATCCGAGACAGAAAAAGAAAAACCTGCCTTTATTGATTTTAGCGATGCCAGACGCGTCTGATTTCAAGACAGAATTTCCTCCGGACTTCTCCGTATCGGAAACAGAGATTCTTAATTTTGACCTAAAGGATCCTCAGTCGCCCGGATCGGAATACCAGCCTGACGATCTTCAGCGTTTAATTGATGAGGTCGTTCACGATTCACAGGTCCCGCCTCAGGATTTTGCCGGTATTTCACCAGAAATCAGCAGACCCAAGGACAGTCTCATCGCCAATGACGATTTGACTTCACTGACCCAGGATCAGATTGATGCCGCTGTGGAACGGGTGATTCAAAACCTTTTTGCCGAAAGAATCGAAAATCTTCTGGATGAAGTCATCACCACGACGGTGAACCGGGAAATCGAGAATCTAAAAACAATTCTGCTGAATTATCTGACATCCGGCAAGACCGGCCTCAAAGGCAAGTCTTGAGCTCAAGATTGATGAATACGCAATAAAGTTCAAATTTGTATTGCAAAGAATACTTTCATGAATAAACTGGAATTCACCCCCGTACATGAAAATGTTTTATTCTGCTGTATTTGCGGCTTCTGACTATATTTTTTTTTACGAAGCCACCAAGATTATTGCTGTTATGGTTCTGAATTGGGGATTAGACAGAGAATCCCCTTTTTCGATTTTATAGATGTGACCCCTGAAATCCGGGGTGAATATGACAATACCCGATGGTACGTTGAGGAGTAAGTAACGCTTATGGATCAACCTGATAAAGGATACGAACCCCAGAATGTCGAAAAACGCTGGTATGCTTTCTGGGAAGAACATCAACTTTTTGCTGCGAACGAAAGCGACTTTCGCCCCAGTTATTCGATTGTCATCCCCCCGCCCAATGTCACGGGTGTCCTTCACATGGGACATGCGCTGAATGTGACGCTTCAGGACATTCTCTGCCGGTATTACCGATTGAAAGGCCACAATGTTCTCTGGATGCCCGGCACGGACCATGCCGGCATTGCCACTCAAAATGTGGTGGAAAAGAAGCTGGCAGCGGAAGGACGAAGCCGTCACCAACTGGGTCGGGAGCGGTTTATTGATGCAGTATGGGAATGGCGAAAGCAATCCGGCAGCGCCATCATTCATCAGCTCAAGCGCCTGGGCGCATCCTGCGACTGGAAGCGGGAACGTTTTACGATGGATGAAGGACTGTCTCTGGCTGTCAGAAAGGTTTTTGTTCAGCTTTATCACGAAGGCCTGATTTATCAGGGCGACTACATCATCAACTGGTGCCATCGCTGCCATACCGCGCTGTCTGACCTTGAAGTCGAGCATGAAGAGATTTCCGGAAATCTCTATCATATCCGTTACCCCTTCTCCAGATCATTCCGGCGGCATTGTGATTGCCACCACCCGGCCGGAAACCCTTTTCGGAGATACGGCCGTTGCCGTTCATCCGGAAGATGAGCGATACCAGAATCTGCCTTCCGGCACCGTTCTTCTGCCGCTGACCGACCGCCATATTCCCATTATTCGAGATGCCTATGTGGGAATGGCCTTTGGAACCGGCGCATTAAAAGTGACCCCGGCCCATGACCCGAATGACTTTGAAATCGGAAACCGCCATAACCTTCCCCGGCCCAAGGTCATTGACGATAACGGCCTGATGACGGACGGCGCCGGCAGGTTCGAGGGAATGAATCGATTTAAATGTCGGGACGCTGTTGTTCAGGCGCTTCAGGACCAGGGACTGCTGGTCGGAATTGAGCCTTATCCCCACAACGTCGGCCACTGCTACCGGTGTAAAACCGTTGTTGAACCCAATTTATCCAGACAGTGGTTTGTCCGGGCCAAACCCCTGGCTGAAAAAGCCATTGCAGCGGTTCAAAATGGCCAGACCCGGATCATCCCCGAGATCTGGGCCGCAAATTATTACGACTGGCTGAACAATATCAGGGACTGGTGCATTTCCAGGCAGATCTGGTGGGGACATCAGATTCCGGCCTGGACCTGCGAAGCCTGCGGAAAGATGACCGTATCCCTGACGCCGCCGGACACCTGCGCTTCATGCAGCCATTCGGTGCTGATTCAGGAAACCGACGTTCTGGACACCTGGTTCAGCTCCGCACTGTGGCCGTTTTCCACGATGGGATGGCCGGAAAACAGCCCGTTGTTGAAAACTTTTTATCCCACTTCCGTTCTGGTAACCGGCTTTGATATTCTCTTTTTCTGGGTTGCCCGAATGATGATGATGGGAATTCATTTCATGGACGATGTTCCCTTTAAAGACGTGTATGTCCACGCCCTGGTTCGGGATGAATTCGGCAAGAAAATGAGCAAGTCCAAAGGCAATGTGATTGATCCGCTCATCGTCATGGATCAGTACGGCACAGACGCCTTTCGTTTTACCCTGGCCGCATTCGCTGCCCAGGGCAGGGACATCAAGATGTCTGAAAAGCGGGTTGAGGGATATCGTCACTTCATCAACAAGCTCTGGAATGCGTCCCGCTTTGCCTTGATGCACGTCAACTCGGATTCAACGACCATTTCACCCGGAACATTGTCTCTTCCCAATCAATGGATTATGTCCCGGTGCGAAAGCGTGGCCCGGTCTGCCGGCAGAGGCGCTTGAAGCCTATCATTTTAATGATGCGGCGGGTCTTCTCTACCATTTTGTCTGGCATGAACTCTGCGACTGGTATCTTGAAACCGTCAAGCCTGCCTTATACGGCAAGGAAGGAGAGCCGATCCTGGAGCAGACACGGGCGGTGCTGTGGCAGGTTCTCAAAAACACCCTGATCTGTCTTCACCCGTTTATCCCTTTTGTTACGGAAGAAATCTGGCATATGCTGCCCGGAACCCAGGGCTCCATTATGAATGCAAGGCTTCCTCAGGACAGCGACCCCGACTTTGGCCGGTTTGTGAATCCTGAAGCCGAACAGCAAATGGCCATCATTATCAGCATCATTACCGGCGTCAGAAATATTCGCGGAGAGATGAATCTGACGCCGTCCTTAAAGCTGAACGCCCTGATTCAAACCGATCATTCTCAAATCACGGACACGATTCACCGGCATGCAGATATCATCACCCATCTGGCAAGACTGGAAAAAATCTCAGTCGGCCTGCCGGGAGAAAGACCCAAGGCCGCGGCAACCGCCATTGTCGAGGGCGCCATCATTTATGTCCCCCTGGAAGGGATACTGGATCTGTCCAAAGAAATCCAGCGCCTGGAAAAGGAAATCGAAAAGCTGAACGGCGAGTTGAACGGCGTTTCCAAAAAACTGAATAATGAGGATTTCCTGGGCAAAGCGCCTGCGGATATCGTTGAAAAAGTCAAGGACAAGCACGCGGCCCTGTCTGACAAACAGCAGCAGCTTCAAAATAATCTGGATAAAATCAAGGCGGTTATATGACACCGCTTCCTACCCAATTAATCGACATGGCGCTTGCCGAAGATATCGGCACCGGAGACATCACCACCGATTATCTGATTCCCAGTCACAGCCAGGGACGCGGAATCATTGTCGCCAAAGAAGACCTGGTTCTTGCCGGACTGGATATCGCAAAAACGGTTTTCCAGCGACTCGATCCACAGGTTTGCCTTCAATCCGCCTATGAAGACGGGGCAGAAATCGTCTGCGGGGAAACAGTGCTGCTTTTGGAAGGAAGCCTTAGGGCGCTTTTGACCGCAGAGCGGCCTGCCCTTAATTTTTTACAGCATCTGTCCGGCATTGCCACCCACGTGCGCACTTATGTAAAAGCCCTGCAGCATAGCCGGGTTCGGCTGGTAGATACCCGGAAAACAACACCGGGATGGCGGGTTCTTGAAAAATATGCGGTGCGTATGGGCGGAGCCCATAACCACAGGATGGGACTTTTTGACGGCATTCTGATCAAGGACAATCACATCGCTGCCTGCGGGGGGATTCAGCAGGCCGTTGCCGCAGCCAGAAAACAGATTTCGCACCTGATCAAGATTGAGGTTGAGGTATCAGATCTTGCCGGTGTCCATGAGGCCCTTGAATCCGGGGTGGACGTCATTATGCTCGACAATATGGACATTCCCCATATTCGGGAGGCGGTTTCCGTCATTCAGAACAGAGCCGTCGTTGAAGTCTCCGGCGGCATCACCCTGAAGCATTTGGCCGATCTGGCGGAAACCGGCGTTGATTTGATTTCGGTCGGCGCACTGACGCATTCGGCAAGAGCCGTGGATCTCAGCATGAGAATTCAATAATGGCTCTGATTGCCCCTAAACCATGATCCCTATTCGCGACACCCTTTCTTCAAAGAATTACCCGGTGGTCAACACCGCCATTATCGGGCTGAATGTCCTGGTTTACCTGATCCAGATGTCCCAGGGAGGGCAGGCAGGCCGATTCATATACATTTATGGCCTGGTGCCCGCCCGGTATTCCCTGCCCCAAATCGCTTCCTACTTCAGCCTCGAACAGCAGCTTTTTTCCCTGATTTCCTTTATGTTTCTCCACGGCGGGTTCTGGCATCTTCTGGGCAACATGTGGTCCCTGTATATTTTTGGCGACAATATCGAAGATCGCCTGGGCTCTCTGCGGTACCTGCTGTTTTATCTGCTCTGCGGACTGGCATCCGGCCTGTTTCATCTGCTTCTGAACCTCAATTCCAATGTCCCTACCATAGGCGCCAGCGGCGCCATTGCCGGCGTCATGGGCGCCTATTTTCTGCTTTTTCCCAAATCCCGAATCCTGACCGTGATTCCCATCCTGTTTATCCCTTTTTTTATTGAAATTCCGGCTTATTTTTTTCTGGGAATCTGGTTTCTTCTTCAGTTTCTGAGCGCTGCAGGCAGTGATGGCATCGCAGGAGGCATCGCCTGGTGGGCGCATATCGGCGGGTTTATTTCCGGAATGATTTTATTAAAGCTCTTTCATGTTCTTCCCGATTCCGGCATCACACAACAGCTGCGGCATGTAACCGAAAAAAAAAAGACTCCCAGGCTTCAGGTTATCCGCACTTCAGGGGCTGGAAGCGATCCCCATCTCTACGGCATGATTCAGATCACTCCCTGGGAAGCTTTTTCCGGTGCAAACAAGCTGGTTAACCTTCCCTGGGGATTTTACAACCGGACGATTCGTGTACAGGTACCACCCAATTTGAAACAGGGATCGATCATCCGGCTCAAGGGAATGGGCCGTCAGATGCCGGAAGGACTGAAAGGGGACCTGATGCTGAAAGTGACCATCCAGTCCTGATGGCAATCTAGAAGTCCAATATCCGCGTTGATTTTTGAAGTTCAGGCTGGTGTTTTTTTAAGGACGAGTTCGTAGGACTTTATCCGCATCACCGGATAGTAGGACCGTTTGGCCTTGGCAAGCCCCGGAACATTCATGTCGCTTTCCTTGTTGATAAATACATACCCATTAAACAGAAGACGGGCGCACTGACTGTCAAAATACTGATAAAGGCCTTTTATCCTTGAGAAGGCTTTTTCAAAATGCAAAACACCCATAGCGGCTGTCAGATAGGACCCGATGCCAAAGGCGCTGACCTTTCCATCGATCCGCAACAACAACCCTTGCGATGAAAAAACATCCAGATTCTCAATGGTGTTTAAGGCGGCCTGGCGTTCACAGGCCAGATCTTCCTTCTGATTGGCATCGCAGTTACGCTCTTCGCACCATTCATTCAGGAACTGGATACATTCCGGTGGCCAGTTCCTGAGTAAGGGGCGCCATGCAAACCCGGTCCTTTTGAAGATATTCCTTTGTAAACTGGCTGATAAGGTTTCGTTTCTTGGAATACTTGTTTCCTTTCAACTCCGCCAGATCCGATGTCCGGTACACATAGTCATCGTATTCCTCCTGTTCCCGGATCGTAAACAAGGCTTCCAATCGCTTGATTTCATACTGCTGAAGATAGTCCTCGGTAACAAACCAGTAGGATTTATAATCCAGCTTCCGGGCAAGCGCATACAGGGCTTCGGGCGAATATTGTCCTTGAGGAGATATGGGCAGGATCAGGTGCCGTTTTTCCTTCTGGCGGTTAAATTCCGCGGCTACAATCAGCGCATCGCCATCAATTGCTCCGAAAGGCTGATATTCGTCATTGCTCCAGGAAAGAAGCGACGGCAGCGAATAGACGCACAGACGGTGTCGCTGGTGTTCAAAAAAAGGCTTCAGCAAAGGATAATCAACAGGTGTTAGCGGCAATAATTTCATAAATCAGGATATTTTCCTTGACGGTTTCAATACCGCAGGTACCTCTCAAATAATTTGTTTTTTTCTCAGCATGGGCATGGCGCCCGGAATTTCAGAAAAACCCAGTCCGCGGTAAAATGGTTGGGTGCCTTGTTTGGCAACCAGGCCGATCCAGGTCATTCCATCCCGCTCCAGACGCTCCACGATGGCCCCCATGATGGCAGGAGGCGATTGCCTGTCTTCGAGCCTCAGGCCTGACCATTACGTCCTGAATATAGGCATCGCTTGCCCTGTCGCTGATCGCCCGCCCCATCCCCAGGATCACTCCGGTCTCCTGGACCGCTGCCACAAAGCAGTGGCTGCCGGAAATGATCCGGACAAGCTTCTCAAGGGTATCTCCGGGCTCCGACCACCAGCCTGCCAGGCGGTAAAGATAACGGATCTGAAAGAGATAGTCCTCTTGTCGACATGCGGAAAAGCTTCCCCAGCACTCATTTAAACATGTAAGCGTATAAACCATTGAAAATCAACTTGCTGCATCTGGTGGAAGGAAGGACACCTTGTTGCGGCCACTTTCTTTTGAGGCATACATGGCCCTGTCGGACCTGCTGACAAACGCTGTCAGTTCTTCTCCTGGAGAGTACTCCGTGACGCCGATACTCATGGTAACCTGAATCGATCGGTCCGGACATGGGCAAAATGTATATGAATTCAAGTGCATACTGAATTCTGTCTGCCACGGTTTTCGCCTCATCGCCATCCGTATAGGGCAAAATGACCGTGAACTCCTCTCCCCCATACCGGTAAGCCGTATCCATGGTTCGCAGGCAGGTTTTGATCATCTGACCAACGGTGCTTAAAACCTTGTCACCTTCCAGGTGACCGTACGTATCATTGTAATTCTTGAAAAAATCGATATCAAGGAGCAATAGCGCCAGGGAATGACCATAGCGGTTGGCCCGTTCAATCTCCATTTTCAACTGATCATAAAAATGTCTGGAATTATAGAGCTGCGTCAGGCTGTCGGTGATGGCCAGTTGCTGAAGATCGGCCATCATGCGGTTGCGTTCCAGTCTGAACTCCCGTTCCTTGAACACCCTTTTTAACCGAAGCAGCAGTTCCTGAAACCGTATGGGTTTAAAGACAAAATCACTGGCGCCTTTTCCAATGGCTTCTTCGTAAGAATACTGACCGCTGTAACCGGTCATGACAATCACGTCAATGTCATAATCTTTTTTTATGATATCCGTCAGTTCAAGTCCATCCATCCCCGGCATCATGATATCGGTTATAACAACTTGAAATTTTGTATTTTTAAGAATATCGATGGCTTCTTCTGCGCTGGAAGCCACCTGGCAGTCAAAGCCGGACATTGTGACAAATTCGGCCATGGAATCACGGACAGCCAAATCATCTTCAACAATCAATATATGCCGATTCATGGTAACCAAGGGTCCAAACGCATTATACAAATGGTTTCATGCAGAAAACAGGGCGGTTCCGACGCGATAATCATGGCCGCTGTTGACATCATTCAAAAGAATCTGTTAAAAAGAGGCAATATTTTTATAATCTTATATAATTAACTTGAATGAACACAGGTGTCAACTGACTTTTTTCTGAACAAAGTCAGGGAGAAAACGAATTGCAAAAGAATACAATCAGCTCCATCCGAAATTTCAGCATCATTGCCCACATTGACCATGGCAAATCCACCCTGTCCGACCGTCTGATTCAGGCCACGAATATGGTGTCCGAGCGGGATTTCAAGGATCAGATCCTCGATTCCATGGACATTGAGCGGGAGCGCGGCATTACCATCAAGAGCCAGACCATCTGTCTTCCCTATACCGCCAAAGACGGCAAGACCTATTATTTAAACCTGATCGACACTCCGGGGCATGTGGACTTTACCTATGAAGTCTCCCGTGCCCTGGCCTCCTGTGAAGGCGCACTGCTTCTGGTGGATGCCAGCCAGGGGGTGGAAGCCCAAACCATCGCCAACCTTTACCTGGCCATGGAACACAATCTTGAGATCATTCCCATTATCAACAAAATAGATCTGCCTTCGGCGGAAATTGAACGGGTGACAAATCAAATTGAATCCGACCTTGGCCTGGATCCGGACAAGATCATTCTGGCATCCGCCAAGGAAGGCATCGGCATTGAAGATGTGCTGGAAGGGATTGTAACCGTGTTGCCCCCTCCGGTTGGTGATCCGGATCTTCGGCTTGAAGCGCTCATTTTCGACAGCCATTATGATGCCTACCGCGGAACCATCGTCCATTTTCGGGTGTTTCAGGGAACCATTCGAACCGGAGACACCATCATGTTCATGTTCAACAATGCCCGCTACAAGGTTGAGGAAGTCGGAATATTCCAGATTAAGCGGGTACCGCAGCCACAACTGTCCGCAGGTCAGGTCGGATATCTGATTGCCGGCATCAAAACGGTCAGCGACACCCGCTGCGGAGACACCATTACCCACGCCAATGCCCCCTGCGACAGTGTCAAACCCGGGTTCAAGCTGGCCAAACCCGTTGTATTTTCTTCTCTGTATCCGATTGCCGCCGATAATTATTCCGAATTGGCCGAAGGACTTGAAAAACTTCAGTTGAATGACGCATCCCTGGTGTATGAGAAAGATTCTTCAGCAGCCCTGGGCTTTGGTTTCCGGTGCGGGTTTCTCGGACTTTTACACCTGGAAGTGGTTCAGGAAAGGCTGGAACGCGAATTTGACCTGTCCCTGATTCTGACAGCACCTTCCGTACAATACCAGCTGGTCATGAAGGACGGCTCCACCCAGATCATCGACAATCCGGCGCTTTATCCTGATCCCATGTCCATACTGACCACCCGTGAACCCTTCATCCGCGCCACCATCATTATCCCGGACAGGTACATGGGTGCGGTCATGAAGCTTTGCCTGGATCGCAGAGGGATCAATACCAATTACCAGTATCTGACCAATAACCGGCTGGAGATGTTCTTTGAGCTTCCCCTGTCTGAAGTTGTTTATGATTTTTACGACCGGCTCAAATCCATCACGCAAGGATATGGATCATTTGACTACGAACTGATTGATTTCAGGGAAACCCAGCTGGTCAAGATGGACATTTTGATTAATGGCGAACGGGTGGATGCCCTCTCTCAGCTCGTTCACAAGGAGCGCTCTGTTGAGCGGGCAAGAACGGCCTGCGAAAAGCTCCAGGAAGAGATTCCCAAACAAATGTACAAGATTGCCATCCAGGGAGCCATCGGCGGAAACATCATCGCACGGACAACGGTATCTGCTTTTCGAAAGGATGTTACGGCCAAATGCTATGGCGGCGATATTTCCCGTAAGCGAAAGCTTCTTGAAAAGCAGAAAGCAGGAAAAAAACGCATGAAGATGGTGGGGAAAGTCATGATTCCGCAATCGGCGTTTCTGGCGGTATTAAAGACGGATACGGATTAGAGGCCCTCTGCCTCTTTCAAATTGATTTTACTGGAGAGAAACCAAGTGGGAAGAACTGTTGCTGAGAAGATATTTGATGCCCACCGGGTGAACAACCCCTTTGGCGATATTCATGTCATTCGACTGGATGCTGTTTTCTGCCATGAGATTACCACCCCCATTGCGATTAATGATCTGATCTCCCGCGGAAAAGACCGGGTGTTTAACCCGTCAAAGCTCAAAGTCGTCATCGATCATGTCACGCCTGCCAAAGACAGCCAAGACCGCGCTTCAGGGAAAGATTCTTCGGGACTGGGCCCATCGCCATCGCATTCTGGATTTTTTTGATATCGGCAGAAACGGCGTCTGTCATGCGCTTTTTCCTGAAAAAGGCTTTGTCCGGCCGGGCTATACCATCATCATGGGGGATTCTCACACCTGTACCCATGGGGCTTTTGGCGCCTTTGCCGCAGGCGTGGGCACCACCGATCTGGAAGTCGGCATCCTGAAAGGCGTATGTGCCTTTCACTATCCCCGATCCATAAAGATCATCATCACCGGAAACCTGCCCGAAGGCGTCTATGCCAAAGATGTGATTCTATCGATTATCGGACGCATCGGGGTGAATGGCGCCACCAATAAAATCATCGAATTTACAGGACCTGTGGTCGATGCCATGAGCATGGAAGGCAGAATGACTATCTGCAACATGGCCGTTGAAGCCGGAGCCACCTGCGGAATCTGCTACCCTGACAAAACAACAGTTGCCTATCTATGGGAATTTATTCAAAATGATTACGGAAGTCCGGATGAGGCACTGGATGATTTTTCAAAAATTCTTCCGGATGAAGATGCCGACTATGAGGAAATCCTGGAACATGACGTGTCAGAATTGGAGCCCCAGGTCACTTTCGGGTACAAACCCGATCAGGTTGCCTCGGCGCGAAAACTGAATGGAACGCCCGTGGACCAGGTATATATCGGCTCGTGCACAAACGGCAGAATGGAAGATTTGCGAATTGCCGCTCAGGTACTGAAGGGCCACAGGATAAAAGACACGGTCCGGGGCATCGTATCGCCTGCCACGCCCAAAATTTTTCGCGAGGCCCTTGAGGAAGGTATTCTTCAGACTTTTCTGGATGCCGGGTTCTGCGTCACCAATCCCACCTGCGGGGCCTGCCTGGGAATGAGCAATGGGGTCCTTGCCGAAGGCGAGGTCTGCGCATCCACAACGAACCGCAACTTTAACGGAAGAATGGGAAAAGGCGGCATGGTGCATCTGATGAGCCCTGCAACCGCAGCAGCCTCTGCACTGGCCGGACATATTACCCCATGGGACCCGCCGCCCCCCTGACTTTGATTTCTTTAACCAACAGCCAGCAAAATCAAATGAGACCTATTTATGAAACAATTCAGCGGACCGGTTCTTTTTCTGGATCGTTCAGACATCAATACGGATGAAATCATTCCTGCCAGATATTTAACGGAAAACACCAGAGAAGCGCTTCAGCCTTTTCTTCTCGAGGATCTCGTTCTGGAGGGTTTTAACCCCGGAACTGACCTTCATGCCAAATCCGTGATTATCACCCGCGCCAATTTCGGATGCGGTTCTTCCCGGGAACATGCGCCCTGGGCACTTGAGACAAACGGCATTCATCTGGTGATTGCAGAAAGCTTTGCCAGAATTTTCAAACAGAATATGTTTAACTGCGGCATGATGGCCATTGAACTTTCAGCCGAGACCCTGGATGAGATATTTTCAACGTATGCAGGAACACAGACGCAGTTAATCACTCAACTCGACAAAAACCGTTTTATTATAAAGAATCAAAATCATACCCATACCATTTCTTTTTCGCTGTCCGGGTTCAACCTGGCTCTGGTAATGGCAGGCGGATGGGTGGAGTATGCGGACCTGCATTATTGACGGTGTCCTTTCCGGTACTTTTTTCGAGGCATGTACTTATCATACCCACAAAAAAATAATTTCATTGCTTGACTCCCCCGGATAATTGATATAAGGACTTTGCCCGATAGATAAAAATAATTTGGTGAAATATTTCACCGTAATTCCCTGATGAAAGGAGGCTTGTTAAATGGCTTTTAACCCCGTTGTTGATGAAGACAAATGTGAAGGCTGCGAAGAATGCGTGGATGTTTGCCCTGTTGAAGTATTTGAAATGGTAGATGGAAAATCATCCCCGGTTAATGCGGAAGAATGTCTTGGCTGCGAAAGCTGCATTGAAGTCTGTGAACCCGGTGCAATCACCGTCGAAGAAACCTGATCGAACATCCGGTTCTCTGGTCCTGGAATCAAGGACCAGAGAACTTCAATATGTCTTATCAGATCATCCCCACTGCCTGGGGCGATGCGGCAGTTGTATTCCGAAACCCGCCATGTTTGATTCAAGAAATATTTTTGCCATCCCCGGATACCGCAACCCGCATCCAGCATCTTTTCCCTGAACCCGATGTTTCTACTCCGCGCCCGCCCTCTGCAGACACCCTGATCCGGTGGATATCCGATTATTTCATGGGAAAACCCGTCTGTGATCCGAATCCGATGTGGGAATGGCTCGACTTTGGATCCGCAACCCGGCTTCAGAAGGCGGTTTATCACGCCACATTTCGAATACCCTATGGACAGACCCGGTCTTACCGCCAGATTGCCGAAGCAGTCGGCAGATCCGGCGCCAGTCGATTTGTTGGCAATACAATGGCAAAAAATCCGTTCCCGGTTCTGATTCCCTGCCACAGAGTGATCCGCAGCAACGGCAGCCTGGGACAGTTTGGAGGGGGTGTGGATCTGAAACGGAAAATGCTCGAAATCGAAGCAGCGTCGGACATTCTACGATATGTGCATCACTTTTGAATAGACATCATCGGTCAAGCTGCAGACATGCCCGGCCCGAAGATAATGATAACCGGCACGCTGCAATCATGGCAGCGTTATCTCCGCAGAATGCCAGGGACGGAATAAAAACCGAAAGCCCTTTTTCCGCGGCAGATGCATTGACCTTTTCCCTTAACCGGGAATTGGCCGCCACACCGCCCACAACCGCTATCCGGTTGCACTGTCTGGACAGGGCGGCCTGAGTCAGTTTAAATGTCAGCACATCCGCCAACGGCCTCCTGAAATCCTGCCACGATATCGGCAATGTTTTCCTTGAAATCATGGGTCTCAATATACCGCCGGACCGCGGATTTCAAACCGCTGAAACTGAAATCAAAATCCGCTTTATCCAGATAGGGCCTTGGAAACTGGATTTGCAAACGGATCGCCGGTTCGGGAAATCGATTCGATCGCCACGCCGCCCGGATATCCCAGACCCAGCATTTTCGCCACCTTGTCAAAGGCTTCTCCGGCAGCGTCATCGCGGGTCTGCCCCATCAGTTCACAGTCGGTATGGGAGCGTGACGTGGTAAATTCCGGTATGCCCTCCGGAAACCAGCAAGGCAACAAATGGAAATTCAGGAAAATTTGCCTCCAGAAACACCGAATGGATGTGCCCTTCAAGATGGTTCACCCCCACACAGGGAATGTTCAGCGCATAGGCATAGGCTTTGGCGAACGAAAACCCGACCAGCAGTGCACCGATAAGACCTGGCCCCTGAGTCACAGCCACGGCATCGAGCATATTTTCCGGAATTCCCGAACGCTCAATTGCTTCAAAAACCACCCGCGAAATGGCTTCCAGGTGTTTGCGGGAAGCCAGCTCCGGAACAACGCCGCCATAAGGATGATGAACGGCTGTCTGTGAAGCCACCACCGACGAGCAAACGATACGCCCCCCGCTGACAACGGCAGCCGCTGTTTCATCGCAGGATGTTTCAATGCCCAATATATTCATGTCTCTTCAATATCAACGGTTTCAATGTGAATGGAGAACTGCTTCAGGCCCAGATTATTTTGCATGCAGAATGCACGGATGGTCTTCAGCCGATCCGGATCATTCTCCCTGAAGGAAATAAGCAGGCTGGTGACCCCTTTTTGCTGAACCAGGGCCTGCAGATTGTCAAATGTACCCAGAACGGGATATCCCTGAAGTTTTTTTCCGGTCTTAAGTGGATCATCATCAATAAACCCGATGGGTTTAATCTTAAGCCCTTTATTGTGAAGGATTTCCCGAAGCAGGATTTCCCCCCCCCTTCCCGCCCCGTAGATCAGAATCTGTTCACCGGAAAGCGCCTTTCGTTTCATGGCATCCCCGGTCAGCCTGAAAAACCCTCGGGTCCCCAGGATTGCACCGGTGGTGATAAACCAGTCCACAATAAAAATGCCTTTTGAAAAATCTTCAAACCGGATACACAAAGGTCACTGCCGTAATCGAAAGAAATGAGGCAAGGGTGGATGCCTTCAGATAAACCGCAACGTCACTGGAGCTCAGATATCCCCAGAGGCTTCGGTACACCCCCATCAAGAAAAACGCCGTGAGTTTACAGGCAATCACCGCCGGAAGCGACTTTAAAAAAACCTTGAAATAATAGGGAAACTGGAATGAATCAAATCTAAGCCGGTAGGAAAGATAATAGGAAAAGGCAATGAGACAAAAATCGAGAATAACCAGAACAATCTGTTTTTTATAGGTCAGCTCAACGAGAATCGGGGTAAACGTGCGGCCGCGAAGCACGGAAAACTCTTTTTCCGGATATACGCGAAGCTGGGACAGATAAATTCCCATAAGCAGAATCGACAACATCACCGGAATAATGACAGACGGAGACGTGAAGGTGTCGCTTCTGCTGACAAAAAGGGCCGCGGTTCCGGATACCAGTCCGACCCCGTATAAAAACAGCACGGCTTTTTTTTCGCTGAACCCCATCAGCACCAGGCGATGGGACGTATGATCCTTGCCGCCGGTTGAAGCCTTTCTGCCGCTGAGAAGCCTGACCAGCGTCACCATCGTGGTATCGAGTATGGGAACCATGACAATCATCACCGGAACCGCAATGGAAGACATGGAATTGCCGGCGCTCATTCCGGACAGGCCCAGGCTGAGCAGCGAAATGCCAAAGCCGATCATCAGAGAGCCGCAGTCGCCCATGAAAATGGTCGCCGGATTGAAATTATACACCAGAAACGCAGCGGAGGCACCCGCCAGTAAGGCGGCACATTGCGCATATTCCGGGCTGCTCGCCGATAAGATGACGGCCAGAAATATGGCGGCAATCATGCCGGTCCCGGCGCAAAGACCATCCATGTTATCCAGCAGGTTAAAGGCATTGGTGATTCCGACAATCCAGAAAATGGTCATCAGGGTGTCAAGTGTCAGCGAAGTCACCCACTGAAGCCTGAAGCCCAGAAATGCTATCAGGGATGCGACCAGAATCTGGCCCAGCAACTTGCTCTGGGGTTTTAACCGGATGACATCATCCACAAATCCCAGTAAAAACATAAACGTAATGCCAATGCACAAGACCGGTGCAATTGAAGAAAGGCCGGCGATTTTCAGCGGATCTGTCAAGGGAAGAATTGCGGCGCTGAAATCCGAAATGACAAACAGGGGAATGGCGACTGCCAGGTAAATGGCAATCCCTCCGAACAGCGCCGTTGGTTTATTATGCCAGCGGTCTTCAGCTGGGCGTGCCATCCAGCCCTTTTTCAGGGCAATTTGCCGGACGAGCGGCGTCAGAATCAAGCCAATGGCAAAGGATATTCCAGAGAACAAAAATGTCATAAAAAGCCGTCAGCCGATCGTGAAGAATCAAGGCGGTTTATTTCTGGTGATTCAAGGCCCCGACCGGGGCCGCTGTCCCGTGGCTCAGGACCTGCAGGATGCCAGTGCCGAACGTCCTTTGCCGGTCCATGCCATCAGGCGGAGCAGAGATCTGCGAACATACTGAAAAAAAGAAATAGCGGATGTCATGAAATAATTGTTTTTCAGAGTCATATCCAGGCAATTCTTTCCTCTGAGTCTTTTCTCTCAACGACTTCGCCGATCAAAAACGCCTGCATCTCCGCACCGTTTAATCGCTCCAGCACATCCTGAGCGGTCTGCTCCGGAACGACCGCAATCATTCCGATGCCGTTATTGAAGGTGCGCATCATTTCCGCATCCGAGACGTTTCCCGCATCCTGAAGAAATTTAAAGATCGGAGGAATCGACCAGCTGCCCTTTCTGATCAGCACTTTGCAGGACCGGGGAAGGATTCTGACGACATTTTCAGAAATACCGCCGCCCGTAATGTGTGCAAGGCCGTGAATGGGAAGATCCCGAATCAACATCAGAATGGTTTCCGAATATATCCGGGTAGGCGTCAGCAGCTCTTCGCCAAGGGTTTTGCCCAGATCCGGAACATAGGCATCTATCGACAGCTTTAATACATCAAAGCAGATTTTTCGAACCAGGGAATACCCATTGCTGTGAAGCCCGCTGGATGAAATGCCGATCAGTTTGTGACCCACCCGGATTTCAGAGCCGTCGATAATCTTGCTGTTATCCACAAGCCCGACAGCAAAACCAGCCAGGTCGTACTCATTGTCCTGATAGATTCCGGGCATTTCCGCGGTTTCT
Organism: uncultured delta proteobacterium; assembly: GCA_963704205.1. Lineage (GTDB taxonomy): Bacteria > Desulfobacterota > Desulfobacteria > Desulfobacterales > Desulfatirhabdiaceae > RAAP-1. The sequence goes on along the minus strand of CAVPHN010000010.1, from coordinate 266,185 downwards.
CCGCCGATCAGCGCACAATTGGCCTGACGGCATCCTTCGCCAATCCCCTTGATGATATCGGCGGCCACTTCCGTTCTCAGGCGGCCCACGGCCAGATAATCCAGAAAAAAAAGCGGTTTTGCACCCTGAACCACCACATCATTGACGCTCATGGCCACCAGATCAATGCCGATTGTATCATGCCTGTCCGTCATGAACGCGATCTTGAGCTTGGTACCCACCCCATCTGTTGAACTGACCAGAACAGGTCTTTCGATATTGGTCAGGTTGAGCGAAAACAAACCACCAAATCCACCGATTTCGCCCATCACACCGGTTCGGGGGGTGCTGCTGGCAATGGATTTGATCGTGCGTATCAAATCGTTTGCTCTATCGATATCTACGCCTGCATCCGCATAGGTTAGAGACTTGGCCATGATTATCTCCTTGATAATGGACGAAAAACTTGAAATTATTCGGGAATTTAAACAGTTTTCGCTTAAAAGTCAAAACATTTTTTGACATGTAGAGCGTTGTATTGTATGGAACAGCATGGATTTTCCAACAAGAAGAATGGATTAAGCTGGACAAGGACTGTTCTTTTATCAAATCATGACGGTTTGCATACCATTGATTAGAGGTGTATTGTGACAAAATTTGCCAGACTGGACCGACTGCCGCCTTATGTATTTGCTACAGTCAACAAGATCAAGATGGAAGCCAGACATGCGGGAAAAGATATCATTGATCTGGGGATGGGCAACCCGGATCTGGGAACACCCCGCCATATTGTCGACAAAATGATTGAAGCGGCGCAAAAACCCCACAACCATCGCTATTCCGCTTCGATGGGAATCACCCGGCTGCGGCTGGCCATATCCGAGTGGTACAAAAGGCGCTTTGACGTGGATATCGATCCGGATTCAGAAGCGATCGTGACCATCGGTATCAAGGAAGGCCTCTCCCACCTGGTTCTGGTCACCATCCGTCCGGGCGATGTCGTCTTTACCCCCAACCCCACCTATCCGATTCACCCCTATTCCGCCATCATTGCCGGCGGGGATGTCCGGGGAATTCCCGTGGGTCCCGGACTGTGATTTTTTCGAGAACCTGATCAACGCCACCAAACAGACCTGGCCGCGGCCAAAGGTGCTCATCATTTCCTATCCCCACAACCCGACCACGGAAGTCGTTGACCTGGCTTTTTTCCAGAAAATCGTGGACTACGCCAAAGAGCACGACATGCTGGTCATTCATGATTTTGCCTATGCGGATCTGACTTTTGACGGCTATAAAGCCCCAAGTTTTCTTCAGGCCAAAGGCGCAAAGGATGTGGGCGTGGAATTTTTTTCCCTGTCCAAAAGCTACAGCATGGCCGGATGGCGCATGGGGTTCTGCGTTGGAAACGCCGAAACCATTGGCGCCCTAAAGCGCATCAAAAGCTATCTCGATTATGGCGTTTTTCAGCCCATTCAGATCGCCTCCATCATTGCCTTGAACGGCCCCCAGGAATGCGTTCAGGAAATCCGGGACACTTATATGGAAAGAAGGGATGCGCTGATTTCCGGCCTTAACCGGATCGGCTGGGAAATAAACAGCCCCAAAGGGACCATGTTCGTATGGGCTAAAATTCCCGACAGCATTCGTCAAAATGGGATCTGTGGAATTTGCGAAATTTTTGATCAAAGAAACCCAGGTGGCGGTATCCCCTGGCCTGGGCTTTGGCGAATACGGCGATGAATACGTCCGGTTTGCGCTTATTGAAAATCCCATGCGGATCAATCAGGCCGTCAGGGGCATTCGAAAGGTCATGTAGCATGAAAACAATCAACATTGGACTTCTGGGTTGCGGAACGGTTGGAACCGGCGTTGCCAGAATCCTGATCCAGAATCAAGAGCTCATCTGTTCCCGCGTCGGCGCTGTGCTCAACCTGAAACGCATCGCCGATATCGACATTGACCGTGACCGGGGAATTGTTTTTCAAAAAGATGTGCTGACGACAAATGCGGATCTGATTGTCACAGATCCGGATATCGATATTGTCATTGAAACCATCGGCGGCCTGGACATTGCCAAAATCCTTGATATTGAAAGCCATCGTCAACGGCAAGCAGGTGGTCACGGCCAACAAGGCTCTTCTGGCCAGCCAGGGAAACAGCCTTTTTCGAATTGCCGCGGACAAAGGGGTGGAGCTTGCCTTTGAGGCCAGCGTCGGCGGATGTATGCCGGTGATCAAAACGCTTCGGGAATCGCTTGTCGGAAACCAGATCCAGGCCATGTCCGGAATCCTGAATGGGACCTGCAACTACATTCTATCCAAAATCACCGATGACGGTGACACTTTTGAAATGGCTCTGGCCAAGGCCCAGAGCATGGGATTTGCGGAAGCAGACCCCACTCTGGATGTCGAGGGCCTTGATACGGCCCACAAACTGGCGATTCTGACTTCTCTGGCCTATGGGGCCGATCTTTGCCTCGATGATATTTATGTTGAAGGTATATCCAAAATCACTCCCCTGGACATTGAATTCGCCGGACAGTTCGGCTATAAAATCAAGCTGCTGGCAATCAGCAAAAACAGAGGCAATGCCGTCGAAGCCCGTGTTCATCCGACCATGATTCCCGTTGACAATATCCTGTCCAGCGTCAATGGTCCGCTGAATGCCATAACCATCACCGGCGATGCCGTGGGGGACATCCTGCTCTATGGCAAAGGCGCGGGCATGATGCCCACTGCCAGCGCCGTTGTCAGCGATGTGGTGGATATTGCCAGAAACCTGTTGACCGGCGCTATCGGCAGGGTGCCGCTGCTTTCCTATCAGAAGAATCACATTCACCGGATTCCGGTGATGCCGGTTGATGAAATCATATCTCACTATTATTTCCGGTTCGCCGCCCTTGACCAGCCGGGCGTGCTGTCTAAAATTTCGGGGATTTTGGGAAACCACGGCATCAGCCTGAAGTCCGTACACCAAAAAGGCCGCAAGTCCGGCGGTTCGGTGCCGCTGGTCATGATGACGCATCTGGCCAAGGAATCCAATGTTCAGCTTGCCCTTTCCGAGATTGTTGAGCTTGAGGTTGTCAGCGACCTGCCGGCATTGATCCGGGTGGAAGACTCCAACGGTTCCGATTAATTTTCCAAAAAATGCACGTGGGTCACCGCCCGCAACGCTTAACCCCCATAGTGAGGCATTATGTATATCGTGTGTTCAGACCTGGAAGGCGTTTTTATCCCCGAAATCTGGATAAATGTTGCAGAAAAGACCGGCATTTCTGAACTTCGGCTCACAACCCGCGACATTTCCGATTATGATGTTCTGATGAGAAAACGCCTTCAAATCCTTAAGGAAAATCACCTGAAGCTTTCCGATATTCAGGCGGTCATCGACACCATGAACCCGCTTGAAGGAGCGCTGGAATTCCTGAACTGGCTCCGCTCCATTACCCAGGTGATCGTGGTGTCCGATACATTCAAGGAGTTTGCCGGCCCCATGATGAAAAAACTGGGCATGGCCCACCCTTTTTTGCCATTCCCTGACGGTTGACGACAGCGGCATGATCTCCAGCTACGATCTTCGTCAGCAGCAGGCCAAGAAAAAAACGACGCTGGCAATGAAAAGCCTGAATTACCAGATTATCGCCATGGGCGATTCCTATAACGACATTGACATGCTGAAAGCCGCGGACAGGGGGATCTTGTTCAGGCCGCCTGAAAATGTCGCTCGGGAATTTCCGGAATTTCCGGTAACCCACGACTATGACCGCTTGAAAGAATTGATTCAGGCCATCATCAACGAATAGCTTTTTTTAATAATGGACACAGATGTTAACCCACCGCACGCCTTACCGCGTTATTTACGGCGACACCGATAAAATGGGATTCGGCTATCACGCCAATTATTTCCGCTGGTTTGAAACCGCACGCGCGGAAATGTTTCGTTTCATTGGCCTTCCCTACAAGGAAATTGAAGCTCGCGGTTTTTTTCTTCCCGTATCCGAACTGCACTGTAAATTTCTTTATCCGGTTTCCTATGATGATCTGCTGATTATTGAAACCTCGCTCGACAGCAGTATTCGGGGCGGTATCAAATTCGACTACACGACCTTTGATGAAAATGGGGCCCGGCCTCTGGCCAGAGGCTATACGCGGCATGCGTTTATGGACAAATCCGGCAAAGTGGTCCGGCCGCCGGATTTTTTCACCGAGCGCATTCGCAAGCATTCGATCTTCACCGGTTAGGTTGGCATCTGAGCGCAAACCCATGCAATTTTTGCAGCAAACGCCCCAGGGCATCGTCATTAAAATATATGTTCAACCCCGATCTTCCCGGAACCGGATCGTCGGTCTTCACGGGGATAGCCTCAAAATTGCGATTCAGGCCCCTCCGGTCGATGATGCTGCCAACCGAATGTGTATCGAATTTTTATCCAAATGCCTGAACCTGCCCCGTTCAGCCTTTGAAATCCTCAGTGGTCACACCAGCAGAACAAAACGGATACTGCTGCGAATCGCACCCGGATCCGCTTTCCATGAACAGTCGGAAATCTTTAAAAAGGCCCTGCGATCGCTTCCGGATCATTCTGCGGCATCACGCCATTGCCGACAAAAAAACAGCTTGACTTCCTGCCTGGTTTCAATCTATTATGCGTTCATTCGATGCGGGGTGGAGCAGCCTGGTAGCTCGTCGGGCTCATAACCCGAAGGTCGTTGGTTCAAATCCAGCCCCCGCTACCAAAAATAATCTGGGGTTTATGGTCTTGATACCATAAACCCTTTTTTAATTTAAACCCTGAGCCCGACAGACGATTTCTTTATTTTTCTCCCATCAGGATTGACCGAAAATGGATATCAGAGTGCTTTTGATTGCTCGGGAAGATAAGGCCAGAGAAAAATATCTTGAAGTTCTCAGCAAATGCGGTGTTCACGTTTTTGTCGCCGCTTCTTTTCAAGACTTAAGCGAGGAAATCTACAACCAATCTTTTCATGGTATCTTTCTGGACTTACCGACAAAAATCAAATCCCTGAAACAAAACAAAAATTATATTTATGGTCTGGTAGAAAACTTTCCGGTATCTCAGCTCAAGTTCAATAATGAAACCGGAGAAATCAGCTGTTTCCATTACAGCCAGAAATCCGGCGGCACAATGTTTGACTTTGTCAACAACGAATGCCGGAATTTTGTTCCGCGGTTGATTCGCGCGGATGTGAGAAAAAAGATTCATTTAAACGTCATATTATATAAAACCAATGCTGCCACTCAACCTGAATTTTCGGTTACCATGAACATCAGCAAGGGAGGCTGCTTTATATTTTCTGCCCAGGAGTGGAAAGAAGGAAGTGAGGTGTGGATTCATGTCAAGGAGTTCAAAGATACCGCACTGATCCGTGGGCAAATACGGCATGCAACCGGATGGGGGGAATCCATGCGGATCCCCGGGATCGGCGTTGAATTCGGACAAATTTCAGCATCCCAGAAAGAGGCGCTGTTCACCCTCTATGCGACTGTCAGATAAAACCGCGACAAGCCGGCGGCATCAAAAACCAGAAGGTCCTTCTCTGGACGAAAAGAGAACATTATGATAGCACCCTCTTCTTCATCTCCGCAGATTCTGGCGCCGGCAGGCAACAAGGCCAGCTTTCTGGCAGCTCTTGCTGCCGGGGCGGACGCCATTTACTGCGGCCTGAAGCAGCTTTCCGCCCGCATGGAGGCAAAAAACTTTACGATCGAAGAGCTTGCCGGCCTGACAGATCTGGCCCATTCCCGAGGCGCCCGGGTTTACGTCACGCTGAACACGCTGATCAAGCCGGATGAGCTGGACCCGGCTGTCAGACTCATCGATGATCTGAACCGCCATGTGCACCCCGATGCCCTGATCATTCAGGATCTGGCGCTGATCGAACTGGCCCGGCAAGCCGGGTTTTCCGGTGAAATCCATCTGTCCACCCTGGCCAATGTGACCTTTGGCCAGGCACTGAGCCTGATCCGCCATATCCCCGAAGTTCGCCGAATCGTGCTTCCCCGCGAACTCAGCGTTGATGAAATCAAGCAGTTCGCAAGGGTCTGTCCTGAAAACTTCGGCCTGGAAGTTTTTATTCACGGCGCCCTGTGTTACGGCGTCTCCGGCAGATGCTACTGGAGCAGTTTTTTTGGAGGAAAAAGCAGCCTGAGGGGAAGATGCGTTCAGCCCTGCAGGCGGCTTTATAAGCAGGAGCGCACACAAACCCGTTTTTTTTCCTGTCAGGATCTCAGCCTGGATGTCTTGGTCAAAGTCCTTCGACCTATTCCGGAAATTCGGGCATGGAAAATCGAGGGCCGGAAAAAAAGCCCTCATTATGTGTACTATACGGTACGGGCCTATCAACTGCTCCGGGATCATGTTCAGGACGCGCATCTTCGAAAAGAGGCGATCGGCCTGCTTTCTCGCGCCCTGGGCCGGACAGGAACCCATTACGGATTTCTGTCTCAAAGACCTCTAAACCCCATTCAGACAGAACGGCAGACCGGCTCCGGACTCTTTGTGGGTCATGTTTCGGAAGAAAACGGCCGTTCCGGTGTCGCGCTCGAGCAGGGGCTTTTTCCCGGCGATGTCCTTCGCGTCGGCTATGAAGACGAGCCATGGCACGTCAGCCTGAAGATCAACCGTCCGGTTTCAGAAGGTACCCGGTTTCATCTGACATCCGGCGGAAAAACACCTCCCCGGAATGGGTCTCCGGTATTCCTGACAGACCGCCGCGAACCGGAATTGATTGCAAAGATTATGGAGCTCGAAACTCAAATTCCGCCGGTCAATGCCGATCTGGCGCCTTCCCGATTTCAGGCAATCCTTCCCCGGAATCGCCTGCCCAAGACAACCGCCGTTGACCAAATGGTTTACCGGATAGCCCCAGCAATTGGCAAGACCGATGAAGAAGTCGGGGTCTGGCTGTCCGAGGAGACGTTTCAAGCTGTTTCCGTCACCCCGGGTATCTCCTTCAGTAACCGGCAAAGACTCTGGTGGTGGCTTACCCCTGCGCTCTGGCCTTCCCATGAAGCTGATTTCAAGTCTCTGATTGAGCAGTTGTTGCATAAAGGGTTCAGGCAGTTTGTCCTGAATGCCCCCTGGCAAATCGCTTTTTTTCAGAGCCCCGGCAAACTTTCCCTCTGGGCCGGTCCGTTCTGCAATCTGAGCAATTCTTTGTCCATCCACGAGGTCAAGTCCTTTGGTTTCTCCGGAGCTATTGTCAGTCCGGAGCTGGGGCAGACGGATTACCTTTCTCTTCCCGGACAGAGCCCCCTGCCCCTGGGGATTGTGCTTTCCGCGAACTGGCCTCTCAGTATTTCCCGAATTCTCTCGGATCGCCTGAAACCGGACACCCTGTTTCAGAGCCCAAAGGGAGAAATGGCATGGGCGAGCTTAGCCGATTCAAATTACTGGGTTTATCCCAACTGGATGCTCAATTTGACGGCTTACCGCAAGGAACTGGAACAGGCCGGATTCCAGCGTTTCGTTCATCTGACGGAACCCGTCCCGCCGCACATCCGGATGAAAGACAGGCCCGGAAACTGGAACTGGAGGTTATCGCTTCAATGAACCATTCATTATTTCATGGAAGAAGCGCTGGCCGAGGCAAGGCAGGCACTGGGACGGGGAGAGTTTCCGGTCGGGTGCGTCATCGTTCAGGAGGGAATGATTATTGCCACCGGATCCCGTCAGGGCACAGCCGGAGATCTCATCAGCGAAACCGATCATGCCGAAATTCTGGCATTAAAGCAGCTTGAACGGTCCGCACCGGTCGATCACGGCCGGCTGACCCTCTACTGCACCCTGGAGCCCTGTCTGATGTGTTTTGGCGCGATTCTCATCAGCGGCATCCGGCATATCGTGTTTGCCTACGAAGATGTGATGGGCGGCGGAACCCGATGCGATTTAGGCCGAATGCCCCCACTGTACAGCAGCCTTCCGGTTAACATCGTGCCACACATCCTTCGCGATAAAAGTCTTTTATCTGTTTAAATCATTTTTTTCAAATCCGGAAAACACTTACTGGAAAGACAGCCTTCTGGCCGCATACACCTTATCGGCACCTTTCTCTGCCCCATCCTGAATCGTTTATTTTCCGTTTTCCTGCTTTTAATACCAGGCTGAAAATATATGTTGACATTGTTGTTCCGTGGTTGTAGTATAGGACAAATCAGTAAAGATATAGCAAATTACTGCGTATCGGTTCGAGCAGAAGGATTGTTCCATGTTGCCACAGTGACGACCTGAAGTCTGGGACCTTGATGATATTTTATGAAAGGAGGAAAACACTATGGCAAATGGAATTGTAAAATGGTTTAATGACAGCAAGGGTTTCGGTTTTATTGAGCAGGAAAACGGAAAGGATGTATTCGTACATCATTCCGCGATTAATTCAACCGGATTCAAATCACTTTCTGAAGGCGATCGCGTCACATTTGATGTGGTTCAAGGCCCCAAAGGTCCTGCCGCAGCAAACGTCACCCGCTTATAATTAGCCAAAACTAATTAACGATTAAAGGCATTCATGTGAAAACATGAATGCCTTTTTTATTTTCTACGCCTGACCTTTCGGTCACAGCGCAAGGTTTTTCACTTCGAAGTCCTTCTTCCAGAGTGATGTGATGATCGGGCATCAACGGGTCCCCTGTAACATTGATGTGCCGGATATGAAACCGGTTTTTGAGATAATGAATGTTTTCATTTTTAAGTCCCCTCATGGTCGAAATGCGTTTCGGGTTGACGCGAAGGGTGACCGTCCTCCAGAGCCCTGCCGTTTGACATCAGCAATTCGATGACTCTGTCGCGATAGATCTCCGAAATCACCAGATGGCCAAATGCCGGGTGGAACGGCCCTGCCAGAAGAATGGATCCGTTTTCCAGATCCGCTGTCGCCTGAAGCCCCATGCGAATGACCGCAACATTACTTTCCTGAAACATCAGATACAGCCTTTTGACCAGGGAAACAGCGGCTGAAAGGGATAACGGTGCATATTGCCCCTTGCGGTACCAGTTTGCCAGCAGGCTGTGTTCCAGAACAACCGCCGGGTAAATCCGGACAAAATCCGGACCCAGATCGGCAATTTGCCGGCCTGTCGAAATTGCGCCGGCATCATCGTCGCCAGGAAGCCCAACCATCATCTGTATCCCCACTTCATATCCGCTGGCTTTTGCAAGATACGCAGCACTGGCTGTCTGCCGCGCCGTATGCCCCCGTCGGCAGAGTTCCAGAACCGTGTCGTTCATGGACTGCGCACCGATCTCGATCGTCGATACGGGAAATCCTTTCAGGATTTCGAGCCGGTCTTTCGTAATGGTATCCGGTCGCGTCGAAAATCGAATACTGTCTACGACCCCCTCATGGACAAACATGGCGGCGGCAGTCAGAAGCCTGAGGATTTCCTGGCGGTCGATGCCCAGAAAATTTCCGCCGAAAAAGGCGATCTGAACGGGTTTCCGGTTAGGCGTCAGATAGTTGAGATACGAACGTATGGTGGCTTCGATTTGCAGGAAGGAAGGCGCTTGGGTCGCGGACCGGGTGATGGCTTTCTGATTGCAGAAAACACATTGATGGGGGCAGCCGGCATGCGGAATAAATACCGGAATTATAAACGGTTTTACAGAGTTTTCAACAGGAGGCATGATGCATGAAGATATCGAAGGCTTTTCGGGCCGCGTCCTGCTCCGCATTTTTTTTGCTTTTTCCAAAGCCCTTTGCCTGAATGTCGCCGCAAGTCAGCTGGACAATAAACGTCTTATCATGATCCGGACCGGTTTCGGCGGCAACGACATAATTCGGCAGGGGCCCCTGGGCGCTCTGAATCAATTCCTGAAACTTGCTTTTATAGTCCTGAACCGCATCCGAAGGTGCATTTGCCTCCATCAGGGGCTTCATGTGGCGGGAAACAATCTGAAACACGCAAGGATAGCCGCCATCCAGATAAACAGCGGCCATCAGGGCCTCGAAGGTGTTGGCCAGTATGGACGGCTTTTTGCGGCCCTGGGTCAGGCTTTCGCCCTTTCCAAGCTGGACATATTCTCCGAGGCCGAGTTCACCGGCGATATTGGACAGCTGAAACTCATTGACCAGATGCGCCCGCATCCGTGACAGGTGACCTTCGTTAAAATCCGGATAATACATCATCAGCAAATGGCCGGTGATCAGGTTCACCACGGCATCGCCTAAAAATTCCAGGCGCTCGTTGTCCGGCAGCCCCTTTCCCTGCATTTCATTGACAAATGAGCTGTGCCGAAGGGCTTCTTCAAGAAGCGCCGGATCGGCAAAAGAATAACCGAGTTTTTTTTCCAGTTCTGAAAATGGCGGATGGGACATAACAGATCAAACCATCGTCTGCTGACGTTTCAAAAGAAGATCATAGAGCGTATACGGAACGAAAAAATCTCCTTTTCCGTATCCCAACTGAATATCCGGCTTGATGGCGCCATGAAAATCAGTTCCGCCGGTAACCGCCAGATCATGGCTCAGGGCAAGCCGTGAATAGAATTCAACATGTTCTGCAGAATGTTCGGGATAATACACTTCAATCCCCTGCAAACCCATTTCCTTCAGGGTTCCCACAAGGGATTCCAGGCGGGAATTATCCTGAATTTGGAGAAGAAACGGATGGGCCAGAACCGGTGTACCGCCGGCTTCTATAATCATTTCTATCGCTTTTTGACAGTCCAGCCGGAACTTGTCCACATAGGCGGGCCTGTTGAATCCCAGATAGACGTCAAAAGCTTCATCAAATGTCTGGACAAAACCTTTTTTTATCATTAGCTGCGCAATATGCGGCCTGCCGATCTGAGCTTCTCCGGATGCCTGAATCACTTCCTCAAGCGAAATATCTATCCCCATTGCATTCAGGCGGCTGATGATCAAAGGATTGCGGTTTTCTCTGGCGTGCTGCAGGGTTTCCAGGGTCTGATTCAGCGCCGGATCATTCAACCGGATGCCATAGCCCAGAATATGAAAACTGCCTGCAACCGTGTATGAAGCAGGCGGGGTGGTACTGATTTCAATACCGGTAAGCACGCGAACATCCGATGCGCCGGCAGCTTCAAGCAGCTGCCTGGATCCTTTCAGGGTGTCATGATCTGTAATCGAAATCGCCCCAAGATTAAGCTTTTCGGCCAGCCGAAGAATTTCAACAGGCGACAGCGTTCCGTCGGACGCGGTTGAATGAATGTGCAGGTCGATTCCTGTCTGCTTACAGTCCAAGGGCTTTTTCCAAAGTCTCCTCTTTGGTTTTACAATCAATACACTGGGTTGTTACGGGCCTTGCCTTCAGGCGATCAAATGAAATATCTTCGCCGCAGCCTTCACAGATACCGAAGGTGCCGGTTTCTATCCGCGCCAACGCTTTCTTAACTTTAAGAATGAGCTTGCTCTCCCTGTCCCGAATTCGAAGCATGAAATTGCGGTCTGCCTCCAGAGATGCCCTGTCTGTAGGATCCGGGAAATTCTCTTTGGGAGAGGTCATTCCGGATACGGTTTCATCTGCCTGACTAAGCAGTTCTTCGAGCAGGTTGTTCAACTGTTCCTTAAAAAAATCAAGCTCTTTTTTTTTCATAATCGAACCTATTGGCATCCTGTCGCCGGATCAACGTAATTAGATCAGCGCATTAAAGAATATTGGGCTAAAAAGCTCTTGTCACAATCATTCCATAATAAAACAATGTCAAAAAAACATGCGTTATAAGATTCATTGAAAATTTATTGCGGCAGGAAAAAGCAATATTATTGAATTGTTTATTATAGCAAAAAAGCGCTTCTCTGTAAAGGGGGAATTGACTTTGCGTTCGAGGAATAATCTGCGGCGAAATCAGCTCTGGGAAAATACGATATCCTGTGCCTTTTCATAGGCTTCCTCGGCTATTTCCCGCTGTCTTGAAATGAGACCGCAAGGTCTGTCGAGCTCAATGGCTTTCTTGATTTTCTGCAATTCTACCAGTGCCATGTTTCTCACTTCGTCTCGGGCATGGACATTTTCCAGCAATCCAGAAATCGTTTCAATCATCCGGTTGATCTGCGATAACGTATCATGCTGTAACAGAGTGAATTTCTCATCCCGAATTCGGTCATAAACCGGTTTGATCCGGGCAATCAAATCATCCATGCAATCGAAATCGTCCCAGGGACTCTGCATTTCCAGGACACGGCGCAATCTTGAGAGGCAGGAGCAAGCTTCCGGATCATCGTCAATTTCGGACTGGTAAGCAGTGTATTTTTCGAGCGATTTCCGCCATGATTCCCAGTGGCCAACTTTGTTTTCATAGAAATCCTTCAACCGGACAAAGCTATTGGAAAATGACACCAAGGCCGCTTTCCCGTCGCGGACAACACAGATTCTTTCATAAGGATCCGGTATGGCCAGCCACCCCTGGATAAAAGAAAGGCAAAAGCGAATGTCCGCTGCTCCGGGGTATAGCCCGGTTTCAGCCATGCGTCCGAATGCGGCAAGTGATAATTTCCATTGTTTCAGACAACCGCCAAGAAAATGGGTCAGATCATCTTGATCCAGCGGGCATTCCATGCCAAATATCTTCTGACAGGTGTCGATAATGGCCCCAAGTTCGCTGGATTCCAGACGCTTTCGAGGAATGAGCTGAACCCGCTCCCATTGATCGGGGGTCTCCAGAAGCACGCCGACATGATGCTGCTGGCAATCTTTGCCATCAACTCACGCAGGAAATCATTCGATCGGAAATAAGGCCGGAAATGATTCTGGCCATTCTTGTCCCGGCCCAAGCATCGGGCTGCCCTGAAAACCTGGAGAACACCTTCGAGAGCGAAACCGGCGACTCCGCAGAGGAGGTATCGTCCAAAAAGGCCAATACCCGTTTGAGATCGCCGGGATCAGCCTTATTAAATCCCAGCGGAAGCTGAAGGTGCCGGGAAAAAACCTTACCGTCTTTTGCCATTTTCATGTTGTTGGGTCTTGTCAGGGATTAATTGTCTTGATAGATAGAGATCATTTTTAAAAAAAACTATCATATCCTGCGGGAATCTTCAAGTTTTCCCGGACAGGATTTTATCAGAAAAAAGGACGATTCTTACAATGGAAGGCCATCATCTGATACTCGGAGAACTGGTGGATGCAGTTACCGGCCGGGTGCTCCCGGACACCCATGACGAACGGTACCGCCAGAAGCTGGCAAGGCTCCTGATGGACGACAGAGGGTATTTTCGGACGGATATTCAAAGCCGATGCAGCCTTCGGGCCAAGGCAGGAGACAACTGCGCCATGGTGAAAGTGGATATGGCCGTAACCGTTGCCGACAGAATCTGCATGATCATCAAATACGGCCCGGGCTCGCTGCTCACCCGGCATCGCCCGGCCCTGGCGGCATCCCGGCTCCTGGCTCCGTATCAGATTCCCATTGTGGTGGTCACCAACGGCGAGTCGGCGGATATCCTGGATGGTGCCACCGGGGAGGTAATCGCCAATGGCCTGGAGAGCATCCCGGCCAGAGCGGAGCTTGCCGCACGTTGTGCTGTTTATCTGTTTGCGCTCATTACAGAAGCCCGGACCGAAATCGAAAGCCGCATCCTGTATGCCTATGAAGTCGACGGCGCCTGCCCCTGCGATGATTCGATCTGCCGGATCACCTCGGAAGTTTAAAGCACGCTACTGCTTTGAAAAGTACAAATTCGTGACTATCCGGCAGGCCTCACTTAAAAGCCGGTTTTTATGAATTCATGGCAATGAGGGCTGCACCGATGGCGCCTGTCAACTGGGCGTTGGGAGTTACCACAAGGGAATGGCCGATTTTTTTTTCAAGCGAGCGGACAACGCCGCTGTTCTGGGCGACACCGCCGGTCATCATGACGGGCGGAACCCAGCGGATGCGCCCGGCCATGGCGGATACGCGGGCGGCAATGGAATCATGAATGCCGGCAATGATATTTTTCCGGCTTTCTCCTTTTGAAATCAGGGAAATGACCTCGGATTCCGCAAATACCGTACACAGACTGCTGATGGATGCCGGATGATCGGCGGCAAGAGAAAGACTGCCAAAATCCGAGATTTCCACCTCCAAAGCCCTGGCCATGACCTCCAGAAACCTGCCGGTTCCGGCGGCGCATTTGTCGTTCATGGCAAAGTCCTTGACCCGGCCGGTTTCATCCAGGAGAATGACCTTGCTGTCCTGGCCCCCGATATCGATGACTGATCGGATTTCGGAATTCATATACCGGGCACCCGCGGCATGGCAGGTGATTTCCGTAACCGCCTGATCGGCAAACGCGATGCTTTTCCGGCCGTATCCCGTGGCAACGATTCTCTGAATGTCGGAAGGATTCAGACCCAGGCCGGAGACGATGCCTTCAAAAAGCTGATCCCCTGCATTTTTGGCATTATATCCGGTGCGAAGAATCCGGACCGCCAGAATTTTTCCATCCCGCATGACCGCCGCTTTGGCGGTAATCGAGCCGATATCAATCCCTACTGTCATCATATGTTAAAGCATCTCCATGAAAGCATCAATCCGGGTTTCGACCTGGGCCTCGGAAAAACTGCGTTCATCCACCATGTCGGCTTCCAGCATGAGGGTCGGAAGCCCCCGTTTTTCCTGAATGATCCGCTGAATGTCGTACTGACCGAATGAATAGGGCTTGCAGCTTCGGTTGGAGTGCATGACCAGACCCTGGACATCGTATTTATCGATCATGGCAATGACTTCATCGGCCATTTGATCCACCCCGATATTCAGATAAATCCGGCTGTAGCCCTCAGCCATGGTGTTGATAAAATCAGACGGATCAATATATTTCATGGACCCGCACCAGGCGGAAGTGTATGTGTCTGCGACCAGGCAGGCGCCATGACGCGGCAAATTTATCCGAAAGCCACCGGGTCCGATACCAGACCGGAAGGTTGTCCCACAGCAGCCGGGTTTTCTCAAAAGGCACGGCGCTGATGCCCTGGCTGATCCGGGTGTTCATCTCCTCCAGCAGCATCCTGTAATAATCAATCGCAGTCTGTGTTCCCCGAAGGGTGACGATCAGGGCCAGGTGAAAAAAAGCATCAAAGGCGCTCATGGGCGCCGGCTTATGAACCGTCGTATCCAGGACAGCCTGCCACAGGCGCTGGCCCTCGATGGAAAGCCTGCCGACTTCGGCCATTTTCTCCCGGTCCAGTTTTTTGCCGCAAACCTGCTCTAAAAACAGAATGTATTCTTCAACCTGGCGCTTGACATAGCTTCGGACTTCGCTTGAAAATTCCGTATGGCAAACCGGGGTGTCCAGAATAAAGAGCGGAACGTTGTAAAAGCGGGCCTGAACCTCGTACCATTTTAATACCGTTCCGCAGATATTGTTGCAGCAGATCAGCATATCCGGCCGGGGAAGCCCGCCGATCGGGCCGCCGTCAACCGTCGAGCAGGCAATGTCGGCGCGGGCATAAGAGCACAAATCCCGGGAATAGCCCATGACTTCCGCCTTTTCGCATAAATCCACCCCCATGTGGGAAGCGCCGATCATGGCCCCGTGATTTTCCGGATAGACGGGAATCACATCCATGGCAATGAGCGGCTCTACCGGACCGCCGCTGGTGATCCAGGCGATTTTTTTCCCTGTTTCACCGGCAGTCTTGGCCTCGATGTAGTAATGGGTCATGATTTCTTTCATTTTCTGGACCGATTTGATTTTTCGCCGTTCTTTATCCGGATCACTCATTGCCGTCTCCCTGGATATCGTACATTCATGCTTTGTTGTGCCCAAATAACGCAGTCATTTATCGGATCATCGAAAGGATTTCATTGACGAGCTTTTCGATGCCGACCGCCACATCCTTGATTCCGGGACCCAGCATATAGGCCGGCGTTGAAACGATGCGATTGGCCTGGTCCACGTGGATCCGATCCACGGTGCAGATCTGGTGGCGCCCGCCCATGCGCTCGATGCCGGCGGCTGTTCCGGAATCATTTCCGATGGTGACTTCCGGCTTTTTATCGGCAATGGCGCGAACAAGGGTTGCCGGTGCAATACAAATGGCGCCAACCGGCTTTCCGGCAGCCACCATTTCCCGGATCAGGCGCTCAACATCCGGCTGAACCACTGCATCCGGACCTTTGAAGGCAAAGTCGCTCAGGTTTTTGGCTGCCCCGAATCCGCCGGGAAGAATCAGAGCGTCCAGCTCCGATGCATTTACCTGGGCGACATCCCGGATATTTCCCCGTGCGATTCGTGCCGATTCCACCAGAACATTTCGTTTTTCAGTCGTTTCCTGATGGGTCAGGTGATTGATCACATGATACTGGTCCATATCAGGGGCCAGACACAGGGCCTCTGCCCCAGCCCTGTCCAGAAACAGCAATGTCAGAACAGACTCATGAATTTCGGTTCCATCAAAAACACCGCATCCCGATAACAACACCCCGACTTTTTTTGACATATCTGACCTCCTTTCTGATATCCCGTGCACATGAAAAAATCTTGACTGATGACGGATAAGGGTGGCGGAATTAATTCCGCCTTTTCCCGCCAGTCCTGGCAAAAACAAATTGCTTGAAAACGCGGATTTGCTGTTCAATAGAGCTTAGGCGAGCCGGTGCAGCTGCAGCCCCTGCTGCCGGGCATTGAGAAACGAAGACAGGGTTTGCAAAAGTATGGCAGACTTCATGCCCCTTTTCCCAATCAAGCCGCTTTAGAAAGCCTGACCGCGCACACCTTAAGCTCCGGAATCTTTGAAACCGGATCCAGCGCCGCATTGGTAAGGCGGTTGGCTGCGGCCAGCGCAAAATGGAAGGGGATAAACACGGTTCCGTCCACTGCTTTATCAGAAACCTTGATGACGGCGGTAATTTTTCCTCGGCGGGATGCAACATCCACTTTGTTGCCTTCAGAAAGCCCCAATTTTCCGGCATCGTTGGAAGTGATTTCCACAAAACACTCCGGGGCCTGATCGTTGAGCCCTTCGGTTTTCATGGTCATCGTGCCGGTATGATAGTGGTAGATCACGCGGCCCGTTGTCAGGTAAAGCGGATAGTCTTCGGAGATCTGTTCCGCCGGCGGAATGTATTCAATGGCGTGAAACACCCCTTTTCCGATCGGAAACTTCTCCGTGTGCAAAATGGGCGTTCCGGGGTGGGCCGCGTCCGGACAGGGCCAATGAATTCCTATATTTTCAATCCGGTCATAGGAAATCCCGCCATAGGAAGGCGTAACCTGCGCGATTTCTTCCATGATTGCACGGCTGTTTTCATAGCTCATGTCATAGCCCATTCGCCTGGCGATCTCGCAGGTGATTTCCCAGTCATACCAGGCTTCCCCAGGAGGATCGACGGCTTTTCGAACCCGCTGAACCCGGCGTTCGGTATTGGAAAACGTGCCGTCTTTCTCGGCAAAACACCGGGAAGGCAGAATAACATCCGCCTGTTTGGCGGTTTCGGTCATAAAAATGTCCTGAACCACCAGAAAATCAAGATTGGCGATGCTTTTCTCGGCATGATTCAGGTCCGGATCCGACACCAGGGGATTCTCGCCGATGATGTAAAGGGCCTTCAACTCCCCGCTGTGGGCCCTGGGGATCATCTCTGTAACTGTAAGTCCAGGCTTTGCCGGCAAGCCGGTAACCCCCCAGGCTTTTTCCATGCGGCTTCTGACAGCCTCATCGGCTGCGCTCTGATATCCGGAATAGACATTCGGAAGTCCCCCCATGTCGCAGGCGCCCTGAACGTTATTCTGGCCTCTTAGCGGGTTGACACCAGCGCCCGCAATCCCCAGATTGCCGCAGAGCATGGCCAGATTGGCCAGAGACTTGACATTGTCCGTTCCGGTGACGTGCTGGGTAATTCCCATACAGTAAAGAATGCTGCCCGCGGCGGCATTGGCGTAGAGTCTGGCTGCATCTATCAGGTTTTTTGCCGGAATGCCGGTGATGGTTTCGACGAATTCCGGCGTATATTTTTCAACCACCTGTTTCAGCGCATCAAAACCGACCGTACGGTTTTCCACAAAGGCTTTATCATAAAGATCTTCCTTGATGATGACATGGATCATGCCGTTGATCCAGGCCACATCGCTGCCAAGATTGGGCCTGATCCACATATCGGCAAAAGTGGCCATCTTGATTCTTCTTGGATCGACCACAATCAGTTTTGCGGTTTTTTTCGTAACGGCTCTTTTTGCATATGCGGAAAGAACCGGATGGTTTTCACTGGTATTGGATCCGGTAATCAGTAAAACATCGGCTTTTTCGATATCCGCGATCGTATTTGTCATTGCTCCGCTTCCGAAAGCTGCGGCCAGACCGGCCACGGTGGAGGAATGTCAGAGACGGGCGCAATGGTCGATATTGTTTGTTTTCAGTACCGCCCGTGCGAACTTGGCGGCAATGTAATTTTCTTCATTGGTAATCCTTGCCGAAGTCAGCACACCGATGCTGTCGGGTCCATGGGCGGCCTTGATCCCCTCCAGTCGGCCGGCAACCAGGCTTAAGGCTTCATCCCAGGATGCCGTGCGGAACTCTCCATTTTTCTTGATCAGGGGCGTGGTGAGGCGCTCCGGGGAATGGATGAAATTAAAACCAAATCTGCCCTTCACACAAAGACTCCCCTGGTTGGGAACGGCATCTTCGACCCCGGTTACCTTTACTACCCGGTTGTCTTTGACATGGAGAAACATCTGACAGCCTACTCCGCAGTAGCTGCAAGTGGTTTTCACCGCAGTGGTCTCCCAGGGCCGGACGGTATACCGGGTATCTTTTTCAACCAGAGCCCCGACCGGGCAAGCCTGTACGCATTCCCCGCAGAACACGCAGTCCGAGTCCCTCAGGGGTTTATCTCCGGGCGTGATGATCTTGGCCTCCGAACCCTGGTACCCGAAATTGATGGCGTTGTTGACCTGGACCTCATTACAGGCCCGGACGCAGCGCCCGCACTGAATGCACCGCGAAAAATCCCGGACAATAAACGGGTTGACGGTTTCCATGGGATAGCGGGTTTCTGTTGCCGGAGACCGGCTGCCGGTTACCTGATAGCGGTAGGCCAGATCCTGGAGCCGGCAGTCTCCCCACACCGGGCAGAGATCCGCGGAACCGTCGTCTTTTTGAACCGAAAGCTGATACGGGGTCCAGTCCTTGCTGCCGCCACCATAAACCGAGCAGTTGTGATTGCCGGATGACAGCAGAAGCTGCAGAATCATTCGTCTGGCTTCAACAACCTTTGACGATTCCGTGAGCACAACCATGTTACTGGCTGCCAGCGTTTCACAGGACGGCATCAGGCTTTGAGCGTCCTTGACCTCAACCGCACAGATTCGGCATGCGCCGGTAGGCATCGTATTTTTCAGGTAACAAAGGGTTGGGATGCTGATATCGTGACGCGTGGCAACATCCAGAATGGTTTCACCCGGTTCAAATGAAAATACGTTTCCATTTATCGTAAGGGACTGCTGGGAATCCATTGTCATGAACACTCCTTTTATTTAACATGCTGAATCCATGCATAAAGGTAGGCAGCGAGCCATACTTCGCGCACACCCGATATCGGCGAACAAAAGCATTGAGTTCTGTTACAGAAATTACCGCAATTTGTCAATCCACGAATGCTTCGGAAAGATGTCAAATCTTTCCATTATCAGGAAATATGCCATCACCCCGATGCAACTGCCGACCATGTCTGCCAGGACATCCATAATATCCGCACTGCGGTACGGAACAAAATACTGATGAAATTCATCACTTATTCCATATCCGGTTGAGGCCGCGATGCTTAAAAGGATCGCCAGCAAGAGCCGATCCTGAAAATACAGCGATCGAAACGCCCTGTAAAAAAGGCTGCCCAAAATGGCATAACCCAGCATATGAAGATATTTATCCCCATAAGGCACATCGGAGAGCTGTTTCATGCTGGGATAAGCGGACTGGATAAATATTGCCGCGCAATAAAATCCGACCGGCAGCCAGTATTTCAGGTTATTTCTTAGATGGCTCTGCACGCGATTTACCTTGCCTCTTCTGCCAACAAATTCTGGCCGTGCTGTCTTTCACGAATCACCGAAAGCAGTTTTTCCAGAAGCATTTCCGGAAGCATTCCATACCGAACCGTTCCATCCAGGGTCCTTACAGAAAGGGTTCCCGCATCTTTTTCTTTGGCACCGATCGTAAGAATTACCGGAATATGGTTGATCTGGGCTTCACGAATTTTCTTGTTCAGGCTTTCGGTGCGGTCATCGATCTCAACCCGTATGCCGTGTTTCTCAAACATGTCCCGGACCGCTTGGGCATGGGCAACCAGGTCATCGTTGATGGGAAGCATTGCCACCTGAACCGGCGCCAGCCACAAGGGAAATTTCCCTGCGAAATGCTCAATCAGGATTCCGAAAAATCGCTCTATCGAACCGTAAATCACCCGATGAATCATGATCGGCCGGTGTTTTTCGTTGTCTTTTCCCACATAGGTCAGATTGAAGCGCTCCGGCAGCGCCATATCCAGTTGAATGGTTCCGCACTGCCAGGTGCGGCCCAGAGCATCCTTGATATGAATGTCAATCTTGGGGCCGTAAAACGCACCATCCCCCTCATTGATTTTATACGCTTTTCCGTATGCTTTCAGCGCGGATTCCAATCCATGGGTCGCCTCTTCCCATTGCTCGTCCGTGCCGATGGATTTTAGCGGCCGGGTAGAGAGCTCTAGATGAAAACCCAGCCCGAAAGTATGGTAAATTCTTTCAACCAGCCGCAGAACTCCCAGAATTTCCGTTTCAATCTGATCAGGGGTCATAAAAATATGGGCATCATCCTGGTGAAACGCCCGAACCCGGAAAAGACCCGAAAGCACGCCACTCATCTCATGTCGATGTACGAGTCCGATTTCTGCGGCGCGTATGGGAAGATCCTTGTAAGAATGGGGCTTTAGTCCGTAAAGGAGCATTCCTCCCGGACAGTTCATGGGCTTGATGGCGTATTCGATCTCATCCACCTGGCTGGTGTACATGTTCTCACGGTAGTTTTCCCAATGACCGCTGCGCTCCCATAGCCCCCGGTTCAACATGATCGGCGTTTTGGTCTCCACATAGCCGGCCGCCCGGTGCTCCGCCCGCCAGTATTCCAGAAGGGCATTCCAGATCACCATTCCCCTGGCATGAAAAAAAGGCATTCCCGGAGCCTCATCATGAAAGCTGAACAGATCCAGTGCCGCGCCGATCTTTCGATGATTTCGCTTTTTGGCCTCTTCGATAAACTGGATATGAGCCTTAAGCTCTTTTTTGTCAAAAAACGCTGTTCCGTAAATCCGCTGAAGCTGGGCCTTGGATTGATCCGCCCGCCAGTAGGCTCCGGACACCTTCATAAGCTTGATGGCCTTGACAAAGCCGGTGTGGGGAAGATGCGGTCCTCTGCAGAGGTCTGTAAAATCCCCCTGCTCGTACAGGGAAATGGTCCCATCCGTCAGATCCTGGATCATCTCCAGCTTATACGGTTCATCCCGATAAACGTCCAGAGCCTCGGCCTTGGAGACCTCGCGGCGGCGGAACGGAATTCTGGCCTGAATGATCCGCTGAATTTCCGCCTCGATTCTGGGAAAATCGGCTTCCGATACGGGCCCCATGTCAATATCATAATAAAAACCGTCCTCAACCACGGGTCCGATGGTCAATTTCGCGCCTTCATACACGTGCAGGATGGCCTGAGCCATGACATGGGCCGCGCTGTGCCTTAAAATGGACAGGGCTTGCGGATCCTGAGTGGTAATCAATCGAATGGCGACATCCGTTTCAACCCGAGTGCTGAGATCAACCAGCCGGCCGTCGATTTCCATGGCCACGCAATTTCTGGCCAGACCTTCGGAGATGCTCATGGCAATGTCGGTCCCAGAAGGAGGGGCTTGAAAAGTTTTACAGCTTCCATCTGGAAGGGTAATTTGAATCATTCTTGTCTCGCTTTTATGGGTTTTGTATTCTGACTTCTGAATTATATAATCATTTAGGGAAAATGATTGTTCAGGTCAAGGATATTTTACATGAAAGGCATCAGACTTCTGTCTTCAGTCTTCAGCCTGAACCCCTAAGCCGTTTTTTCCCCAGGTTATCTTTCTTGACACCCGTCCACATTTTGATTAAAAATTGCTGCATGAAAAACTCAACCGTTCATCATTTGTCTGGATGCATTTATTATGATTGATGCGCCGCAAAACACCCGATTTACACAGCTACTGGACGCAGAAAGACTTGCCGCCGCAAACTGATGCGGAAGGCATTCAAAACGCGCTCTATTGCCTGAACCAGCCGTTTATTCTGGTGGATCAAAAATGGGCGATCCGCTGCAGCCAGGGGCGGTTCCCTGACCCTTGAACTGTCCGGAAACCGGAAAAAATCCGATGCGCCGACGGACAGCACCGTTTCCGGCATTCGCCATCCGGTTCAGGCTTTCACCCCTTCCCTACCCCCGGAAAACCTGGGAGACCCCGAATTTAAAAAACGCCATAATCTTCGGTATGCCTACGTGGGCGGCGCCATGGCCAATGGAATCACCTCAACGGCCATGGTAGAGGCTCTGGGAAAAGCGGGCATGATGGGGTTTTATGGGGCCGCAGGCCTTACCCTGGCTGAAGTCGAGAAAGCCATTTGCGAAGTTCAGCAAAAACTTGGGGATTCTCCTTATGGGTTCAACCTGATTCACAGCCCCGGCGACCCGGAGCTGGAAGATGCGCTGGTCGGCCTTTACATCAAACAAGGCATTCGAAAGGTCTGCGCTTCCGCATATCTGAATCTAACGTCCGCCCTGGTTCGCTTCCGGGTTTCGGGAATTTATCTGGACGATCGGGGAAACATCGTTTGTCCCAATCAGGTGCTCGCCAAAGTCTCCCGGGAAGAAGTCGCCCAGAGATTTTTTTCTCCCCCGCCGGAAAAGTTTCTGATGCAGTTGCTGGGGGATAAAACCTTAACCCAGGAACAGGTCGAACTTGCCCGGCATATTCCGATGGCGGACAGCCTGACCGCCGAAGCCGACTCCGGCGGCCATACCGATAACCGGCCTGCAATTTCTCTTCTGCCAACACTGATCGCGCTTCGAAACGAGATGGTCAAATCCCAGCGGTATCCGCAGTCCATCCCCGTCGGACTGGGCGGCGGAATCGGAACTCCGCAGGCCGCTGCAGCGGCTTTTTCAATGGGCGCTGCCTATGTTCTGACCGGTTCCGTCAATCAGGCCTGCGTGGAGGCAGGAACCTCCGATGCTGTCCGCCGCCTTCTGGCAGAAGCCAGACAGGCTGATGTTGCCATGGCCCCGTCAGCCGATATGTTCGAAATGGGAGTAAAGGTTCAGGTTTTAAAGCGCGGCACCATGTTTGCCCAGCGCGCCGCAAAGCTCTATGAGCTTTATACGTCATATGGCCGGCTGGAGGAAATTCCCGAAAAACTGCGGATTCAGCTGGAACGGGATATTTTCAAATGCAGCCTGGATGACGCGTGGCAACAGACAAAGGCTTTTTTTCTACAGCGGGATCCCCGGCAGGTTGGCCGCGCGGAACAGGATCCCCGGCATAAAATGGCGCTCGTGTTCCGATCTTATCTGGGGCAGTCTTCAAGATGGGCGACAACCGGACATCCTGAACGAAAAATGGACTATCAGATATGGTGCGGCCCGACAATGGGAGCATTCAACGCCTGGGTCCGGGGCTCTTTTCTGGAAAAACCTGAGAACCGGGATACCGTAACCATCGCCATGAACCTTTTGTTTGGCGCGTGCATACTGACACGGGCCAACTGGGTTCGATGCCAGGGCGTTATCCTTCCCCCGAATACGGATGCCTATTCACCACTGGCGCTGAATGCCATTGTAAAATATTTGCACTAGCATTGCTATCTATTGAAATTATTCAATAACCGTGGTATTAATATCAATTGATCCAAGCTCAAGCAAAAGCTTCCCTCTTTGAAATAAAGGGAGCCCGGGGTGATTTTCCCCAAGTCAATGACGTTGACCGTGATATCTGAAAAAGATATCTCTTTTTTTATTTTGCGGGGAAAGTTGACAACCGCTATTCAATGACCGCCGTAACCCAGGTGTAATATAAAGACGATTGATGCAAGAAACAGAAACGCAGGTTAATTCCATGGATCATCCGCCGAACCCGCCCCCCCCTATCGCCATCATCGGCATGGGGTGCATCTTTCCCAAATCGCCTACTGCAAAAGGATTCTGGCGACTGATCGTTCATGGCATCGACGCCATCACCGATGTCCCGCCAACCCACTGGTCCCCGGATGATTATTTTGACCCGGACCCCAGAACGCCGGATCATGTCTACAGCAAAAGAGGCGGGTTTTTATCTCCAATCGATTTCGATCCCTCGGAATTCGGAATTCCGCCTTCGATTCTGGAGGCCACGGACAGCTCTCAGATGCTGGGACTGGTAACGGCCAAAATGGCAATGATCGATGCGGGATATGGGCCGGAGAGAGCCTTTGACCGCAACCGGACCAGCGTGATTCTGGGCGTTACGGGAACTCAGGAGCTCGTGATTCCGCTTGGCGCCCGCCTTGGCCACCCGGTATGGCGAAAAGCCCTGAACGACTCCGGGCTTTCGCCGGACAAAATAGCCGAGGTCATGGAACGGATATCCAGCGGCTTTGTTCCCTGGCAGGAAAATTCCTTTCCGGGCCTTCTGGGCAATGTGGTTGCCGGACGCATCTGCAACCGGCTGGATCTGGGCGGCACCAACTGCGTGGTGGATGCGGCCTGCGCAAGCTCGCTCAGCGCAGTTCACCTGGCCCTGATGGAGCTGATCACTTCCCGCTCGGACATGGTCATCACCGGCGGCGTGGACACCTTGAACGATATTTTCATGCACATGTGCTTTTCCCGGACCCAGATCCTTTCTCCTTCCGGCGATGTCCGTCCGTTTTCAAAGCATGCGGATGGCACCCTTCTGGGAGAAGGGCTCGGCATGGTGGTATTAAAGCGTCTGGCAGATGCCGAAAGAGACAACGACCGGATTTATGCCGTCATTAAGGGAATGGGCACCTCAAGCGATGCCAAATCCCAGAGCATCTATGCGCCCCGGGCCGAAGGCCAGGCAAGGGCCCTTTTCTCCGCCTATCAGCAGGCCGGTGTTCATCCCGCCACTGTTGAATTGATCGAGGCTCACGGCACCGGCACCCGTGTGGGAGACATGGTGGAATTCAGCGCATTAAAGCAGGTTTTCAGCCAATTCCCGCCGACTGGCTCCGGCACGGCACGCAAGTGCGCCGTCGGGTCCATTAAATCCATGATCGGCCACACCAAAGCTGCGGCAGGCTCTGCTGGCCTGATCAAGGCCGCCCTGTCCCTGTATCACAAAGTGATTCCGCCAACCCTGAAAGCCGGGGAGCCGGACCCGAACCTGAATATCGATGACAGCCCTTTTTATCTGAATT
The DNA here is from genome assembly GCA_963704205.1 of uncultured delta proteobacterium. Taxonomy (GTDB): domain Bacteria; phylum Desulfobacterota; class Desulfobacteria; order Desulfobacterales; family Desulfatirhabdiaceae; genus RAAP-1. Next base: position 240,845 of record CAVPHN010000010.1, on the reverse strand, counting down.
CCATTGCAAAGCCCTGGCCTTCCTGCAGCTCTCACCCCCGAAGGGCCGGTATCAGCGCCTTTGGCTTTGGCGGCAGCAATTTTCATGCGGTTCTGGAAGAGCATCACCCGCAAAAATCCGAAATCACCTGGGATGGGTCAATTGAAATCCTCTCGCTGTCCGCTTCATCACCCGAAGCCCTCAAAAAAGACCTGGCAGCATGGAAGGCCATGGCTGAAAAGGGTCTCTCGAACGACAGTTTTTCCATTCATGCGGCAAAATCCCGTACCACGTTTTCAACCCAGCACCCCTGTCGTCTTCTGATCATCTTTCAGCAGTCCGACCCGGATGATTTATGGGCGGACGACCTGCAGACGGTCTGCTCCGAAGCTCTGACCGCTCTGGAAAGTCACAAGGACCGTCCCTTCTGGAACACTTCGCGAATGTTTTTCGGAAACGCCACTCAGGATGGGAAAATCGGTTTTTTATTTCCCGGACAGGGAAGCCAATATGTGGGTATGGCCCGTGAACTGGCCTGCATGTTCCCGCAGACAATGGACGCCATTGATGCGGCCAATGATGCCTTTATTACATTTTCAGCAGGTCTGAATACCCTTGAGTCCGCTCATCTTCTGCTTAGCGACCGGATTTATCCGCCTTCTTCTTCCGATGCAACAAAAAAACAGGCCCAGAAAAAGGCGCTGCAATCCACCCGCATGGCCCAGCCGGCCATTGGCGCCGTGAGCCTGGGAATGGTAAAAATCCTTGAGCACTTTGGCATCACACCGGAGGCAACCTGCGGCCATAGCTACGGAGAACTGACGGCACTTGCATCTGCCGGATGGATTTCCACTCAGGCTTTTCTAAAGCTTTCCGTTGCCAGAGGCCATTTCATGGAAGAGGCCGCAAGTTCAGATTCCGCTGGCCTGATGATCGCCGTCAAAGCGCCGATTGAAGAGCTGATGGCACTTACCCGGAATGCATCCTTTCCGATCACCCTGGCAAATTTAAACAGTCCGTTCCAGGGCGTGCTGTCCGGTTCACGCGATGCGATAACCCGGGCCGAAGCCTTATGCCTTGAAAAAGGGTTTTCATCGGTCCGCCTGCCGGTTGCAGCGGCATTTCACAGCCCCCTGGTTCAGGATGCCGCCGGTCCATTTGATGCTTTTTTAGAATCCATCGACATTCGGCCTTCAAAAATACCCGTGATCGCCAATGTCACCGGAAAACCCTATCCAGATGATCCGGATGCCGTCAAAACCCTGCTGAGTCAACAGATCACGCATCCGGTTCAGTTTGTTGACGCTATTGAACACCTTTATGAAATGGACGTTCGCACGTTTATCGAGGTCGGACCCCGGCCGATTCTCACCGGGCTTGTCCGATCGATCCTGAAGAATCGTCCGGCGGCAGTGATCGCCATGGATGCCTCATCGGGAAAGGAATCCGCGCTTTTGGATCTGGCAAAAGTCCTCAGCCGGCTGGCGGCAGCGGGATATCCGGTCCGGCTGCCTTGCTGGGAAGCGGGGGAACCCGCGGCTCCGGCCAGAAAGCCTCGGATGAAGGTTTCCATATCCGGCGCCAATTATCAGAATCCCGACGCCAGAGCTTCGGCGGACCGGGTGAATTTCCAGACTGCAGAGCGCATCATGAACACACCGGAATCCCCGAACCCTCAACCTTTAAGCACACCCCGGAAACGGGTGGAACCTTTGGAAATCTCCATGAGCCCGAAACCCAGAACCTGTGTTTACAGATCAATCGGCTGTCTTGACTGAATCTTCTTCGGACATCATTTCCCATGCGTTACAGACCGTTCAGGACGGTCTCAAATCCATGCAGTCGCTTCAGTTTCAGACCGCCGAAACCCACAAGCTTTTCCTTCAGACCCAGACCGAAGCCAGCAAAACCCTTCAAAAGATGATGGACCATACCCGGCGGATCGCCGAGGTTTCCCTGGGGATTTCCGGTATCGTACCGGATGTCTGGGAAAAAAGGGCGAAAGACGGTAAACAGAAGACAGAGGGCATGGAACCGGAAACAGAAGCCAGGAATCAGAAGCCGGAAATCAGGGGCCAGGGATCAGAAGGCGGACGACAGAAGGCAGACAACGGAAGGCAAACGACGGCGGAGAAAGCTTTTTCTCCGCCATCCGAAAGTCCTCGAACTGTCGATCTTGATCTTCGCCCAGTGGAAGCACCTGAGCGGACTTCAGCGCCGGCAGTAAATAATCCGGGCATTGAAGCCTGCCTGCTGGAAGTTGTCAGTCACTTGACAGGATATCCCGTGGAGATGCTGGCCCTGGATATGGACATCGAGGCGGACCTTGGCATCGACTCCATCAAGCGCGTTGAAATCCTGGCCACTCTCGAAGAAAAAATGCCCGGGCTTCCCGCCATCCCCCCCGATACACTGGGAACCCTGAAAACCCTTGGGCAGATCACGGCCTTTCTCCGCAAACAAGACGATAACGCCAACAACCCCGAAAAACCGATTTCATCGCCGTCATCCCACCCGGCGCCACAACCGGATCAGACCGTTGAAGCCTGCCTGCTGGAAGTTGTCAGTCACTTGACCGGATATCCCGTGGAGATGCTGGCCCTGGATATGGACATCGAGGCGGACCTTGGCATCGACTCCATCAAGCGCGTTGAAATCCTGGCCACTCTCGAAGAAAAAATGCCCGGGCTTCCCGCCATCCCCCCCGATACACTGGGAACCCTGAAAACCCTGGGACAAATCACAGCCTTTCTTAAAAAAAAAGACTCTGGAATCTCAGCCTGCCGCCCGGATTGCCCGCAGCAGACAGCGACAATGCCTTTTCTGCCAGCAGGCTCCCTTTATCCGGAACGGCGGATCCTTTCTGCGATTCAAACCGGATTCACTCCGGCCGCCCGGCTGCCCCTTGCCAAGGATCGACCGGTCATCATCACGGATGACGGATCCGGGTTGTCCCGAAGAATCGCCGAAGAAGTCATTTCCTGGGGGATTGAAGCAATTGTAGCTTCCGTGGACCAGATGCTTTCAGAAGCATTTGTCATTCGTCCTTCCGGCATGATCATATTAGCGCCTGCCGCGGACAGCTCGAACCTGGATCAGGATGAAACAGACGCCGTTTTTCTGAAAAAAGCCTTTCTCCTTTCCAGACGATTTGGAAAGGACATAATGGACGCCGCGACAAACGGCGGCGGCTTTTTCGCGTCAATAACCTGCCTGGACGGGGCCTTTGGCCTTCTGGGAAAAGGCTGCCGCCCGGTTCCGGGCGGGCTGGCCGGGCTGGTCAAAACAGCTGCCATCGAATGGAAGGAAGTGGTTTGCCGCGCCATCGACTTTTCACCCGACTGGCAGGACTTGGATAGCCTGGCAACAGCAATCGGCGCTGCCTTGCGTTCCGAAAATACCGATGGCGGAATTGAAATCGGCCTCTGTCCGGACCTGCCCGTCAATACCGGTTACAGGCTGAACATCGAACCCGCTTTATGTCCCGAAGGACCCATTTCTCTGGACCATCGGGACGTCGTGGTTATTACCGGCGGCGCCAGAGGCGTTACGGCCCAGGCGGCCATGGCCCTTGCCGAAACCTGCCGGCCCGCTCTGATTCTTCTGGGGCGCTCCCCGGCACCGGTTCCCGAGCCCGAATGGCTGGTCCTGGCGCATGAACCATCGGAAATGAAGCAGCTTATCCTCCGCCATGAACTGCCTGCCCAGGCATCACCAAGGGAACTGGAATTGGCATACCGAAGGCATCTGGCAAGCCGTGAGATCCTCTCAACCCTTGAGGCCATTCGATCCACCGGTGCCCGTGTCGAATACCATGCAGTGGACGTGCGGCAGGCCGAGGCGCTTTCGCTGCGTCCTGGAAACCGCCCGAACATCCCACGGCCCCATCACGGCCATCATTCACGGCGCCGGCGTGCTGGAGGACCGGCTCATTGTGGATAAGACGCCGGAGCAGTTCGAAACCGTGTTCGATACAAAAGTTATGGGGTTTAAATCCCTTACTGAAAGCCACCTGGAAAGACCCCGTCAAGCATATCGTCTGTTTTTCCTCCATTACCGCCAGGATCGGCAACCGGGGCCAGGCGGATTACGCCATGGCCAACGAGGTTCTGAACAAAATGGCGCAGCGGGAATCCTTTCTTCGAAAAGAATGCCGGGTAGTCTCCATCAACTGGGGTCCCTGGGACGGCGGGATGGTCGGCGATTCGCTCCGGCGCGAATTTGAACGCAGCCGCATTTGTCTGATTCCGCTCAAGACCGGCGCCCAAAGCATGATGCAGGAACTGCAGGCAGACCCCAGCAGTCCGGTTGAGGTGGTGATCGGCTCCGGCTTTTCGCATCCGGAATCAATTATCTGCCAGTCACCGGCGCCCGAAACCCTTTCTTTAAGCATCAAACGGGAAATTGACATCGACCGGTATCCCATTCTCGAAGCGCACATTTTAAACGGGAAACCGGTGGTGCCTTTTGCGCTCATCACGGAATGGCTGGGACATGGCGCGCTTCATGAAAACCCCGGTCTTCAGCTTTCCGGCCTGGATGACATCCGGCTCCTTAAAGGGATCCGGCTGGATGACGGGAAAAAGACCATTCGCCTGATGACCGGCAAAACCCGGAAAAACGGCCATGATTTTGAGATGGACATTGAAATCCGGGATGGATTCAAAGACGGGAAAGAGATCATTCATACCCGAGCCAGGGCCGTCTTGTCGAACGAACTTTCCGCGCCCCCGGTATTTGACTTTTCCAGATATCTTGATAAATCAGATACTTACACGCGTCCCATGGAAGATGTTTACGATAAAATCCTTTTTCACGGCAAAGCGCTCAAGGGTCTCCAGCGCATCCTCACGCTCTCCCCCCAGGCCATGGTCGCTGAACTGGCATCGGCCCCGCCACCGGATCAGTGGACGACAGAGCCTTTACGCAGCCGCTGGATCGGTGATCCGCTGGTTCTGGACGCAGCCTTTCAGATGGCCATTGTCTGGTGCTTCGAGCAAAAGGGGATGGTTTCCCTGCCCAGCTTTGGCGCCAGTTACCGCCAGTATTGCAGCCGATTTCCGGAAAACGGGGTCACCGCGGTGCTCGAAATTCGGCACGCAGGCCAGAACAAAATGCTGGGCGACTTTACCTTTCTGGATATTCATCATGCCGTCATTGCCCGGTTGACAGGCTACGAAGCCGTAATGGACGCCTCGCTGACAAAAGCTTTTAAGAATTGACGACTTCGGAAAAGTCCACCCGACACCCCCAACGCAGCCGACCCGTAGAGCATTGCTATATGGCGCAAAGATGGGTGTCACCAGAGGAATACTGCCGAGAGGCTGATCGGAATCAAACATTGTGGGTATAGCGGCTGATATTGCCATCATTGTAGTGGCCGGCTTAATTGGCGCGTTGATTGCTCAGCAACTCCGGCAGCCTTTGATTCTGGGATATATTCTGGCCGGGGTGATGGTTGGCCCCTTTACCGGTGGGGTGACTGTTTCGGAGATTCACGACATTGAATTGCTGGCCGAAATTGGCGTAGCGCTTTTGCTATTTGCCCTGGGCATTGAGTTTTCTTTTAAGGAACTGAGACCGGTTCGTAAAATTGCCCTGATAGGCACCCCCATACAAATCCTGCTTACCATGGCCCTCGGTTTTGGTATTGGACAGTTGCTGGGTTGGCAGTGGGATGCCTCCCTTTGGTTCGGCGGGATGATTGCCCTGTCCAGCACAATGATTATCCTCAAAACATTGATGGGTCAAGGACGACTGGGAACGCTCTCCAGTCGGGTCATGATCGGCATGCTGATTGTTCAGGATTTGGCAGTCGTCCCCCTGATGATAATTTTACCGCAATTAAATCAGCCGGGAGCAGGGTTATCCGTGCTGGGCCTGGCTGCGCTCAAAGCCGCTTTGTTCTTGTTTTTGATGTTTTTTGTGGGGACACGCGTCATTCCTATCCTGATGGCCCGCATTGCTTCCTGGAACTCGCGCGAACTGTTTTTGTTGGCTATCACTGCCATGGGTTTGGGAATTGGTTATGCGACTTACTTGTTTGGGTTGTCATTTGCCTTTGGCGCTTTTGTCGCCGGGATGGTGTTGAGCGAGTCGGACTACAGCCATCAGGCCCTCAGTGATATTATTCCACTACGGGATTTGTTCGGACTGCTCTTTTTTGTCTCGGTGGGAATGCTCCTGGATCCGGCCTTTCTCATTGCCAATTTGGGGACGATTCTGCTGGTCGTGCTCCTGATAGGGGTTGGCAAAGGCTTGATTTTCAGTATCTTGAGTCGTTTGTTCGGTTACGGCAACGTTGTGCCTTTGGCCGTGGGGCTGGGGCTTTTTCAAGTCGGTGAGTTTTCGTTTGTTCTGGCCCGCGTGGGACTTGGCATCGAATTCAATTTCCAATGATTTATATGCCTTGACGCTGACCACCGCCATAATGACCATGATCATGACCCCGCTTGTCTCCGGACTGACAGCACCTTTATATGCCCTCCGCAAGCGTTGGTTTAAACAGGAACCACTTCAAACCATCAATCTTCCCAAAACCGGCTTGAATGGCCACGTTGTCATTGCCGGCGGCGGGCGGGTCGGCCAGCATGTCGCCCAGGTATTGCAGCGCCTGGAGCTGGCCTTTGTAATCATCGAAATGGATTACCGGCGCGTTGAACAGGCCAAAAAAGCCGGGTTTCCGATAATCTATGGGGATACCGCCCAAGAAATTGTTTTGGAAGCCGCCCAGCTTAAACACGCATGTCTTCTCCTTGTTACAACGCCTGCGATTATCGCCACGCAGTCCATTGTTGATCAGGTGCGCCGTATGAACCCGGCCGTCCATATTGTCGCCAGAGCCGAAGGGATAGAGCAGATGCAGGTCCTGTACAAGCAGGGGGTCTATGAAGTCGTGCAGCCGGAATTTGAAGCCGGCTTGGAAATGACCCGTCAGGCCCTGTTGCATGTGAACATCTCCGCAACCGAAATTCAAAGATTTACGGATGCGATACGTAAGGAACTGTATGCGCCCCTTTACAAGACGCTCAATGAATATCAAACCGTGGCCCAACTGCAAAATGCCGCCCGGCTGTTGGAGTTAACCTGGCTGACGCTGCCTCCGGACAGCCCGTTCATCGCACGAACCATTCAAGAACTCAAGATCCGTAACCGTACCGGCGTCTCTGTGGTTGGGGTGATTCGTGACGGGGAATTGTATCCCAACCCGGATGCCAACTATCAATTTGTTGTCGGGGATTTGGTAGCCGTAATGGGCAACATGCAACAACTGGCTGCTTTTCAAACATTGGCCATGCCGGGCGCAAACAACAAGCCGGTTGCAGCCTGAGGGTTTGACTATCCACCACTGACACTTGGCGTTGGCCTACTAAAGGATTGAGGGGGGGTTATCAGATGTTCCGTATTCGACGCATATTCGATGATGTCATTCCCGCGAATCAACATGCTCTGGAACAGGTCAGGGCAATTCTGCGTTCGCAGTTCGAATTACTTGACCGCCAGAAAATCGACCGCATCCCTGAACTGCTTCGGGATCCTTTAAAATACCACTTTCGATCGATTCTCTACGTAGCCGAAGACCACAGATCCACTGTCCGCGGCTTGGCAATGCTGGATCACGATGCGGATCTGAAGTTCTGCTACCTTGACTACCTGGCCAGCGACAGAAAGCTGGCAGGCCGTGGCGTGGGCGGAGCGCTCTACGACCGGATTCGAAGCGAAGCCCTGTCTCTTGGCGTTGTCGGGGTGTTCTTCGAATGCCTGCCTGACGACCCCAAGCTTTGCCGCAACCCGGATGTCCTTAAGCAGAACAGGGCGCGGTTGAAGTTCTACGAAGCCTATGGGGCGCGTCCCATCGTGAACACCGCCTACGAAACGCCTGTTCACCATGGATCGGACAACCCTCCTTACCTGGTATTTGATAGATTGGCGCAAGACAGCGTCCTTGCGCAAAAGCTATCTGAAACAGGTGATCGCCTGCATTCTCGAACGCAAATACGAGGACATTTGCGAGCCGGACTACGTCCGAATGGTGGTGGAGTCCGTAAACGATGATCCCGTCCAATTCAGGCAGCCGCGCTATGCCGTGGCTCAGATGGTGGAGAAGAGAATGCGGCCATTGCCGCCAATCTGGCCAAAATCGCTCTTGTGAAGACGGACCAGCACGAGATCCACCATGTGAAAAGCCGCGGGTACGTCGAGTCGCCGGTACGAATCCGGGCGATATCCAAGGCCCTGGAGCCGACAGGGGATTTTGACCCCGTGTCGCCGATCGCATTCGGCGACTCGTGGATTACCGCTGTGCATGATCCCGAGTACGTGAAGTACTTCAAAAAGGTCTGCAAGAATGCAGAGCCGAATACTCCCATCTATCCTTATGTGTTCCCTATCCGCAACCGGGCACGGCCGCCGGTGGAATTGCCCATTCGCGCCGGGTACTACTGCATCGACACGTTCACCCCCATAAGCGGCCATGCTTATGTTGCGGCACGTCGGGCCGTTGACTGCGCGCTTACCGGCGCGCATGAGCTTCTTTCCGGCAGACGCATCGCTTACGCGCTGGTTCGCCCACCGGGCCACCATGCCGAGCGGGGCTTTTTTGGCGGTTTCTGCTACTTCAACAATGCAGCCATTGCCGCCCACCGCCTCAGCCAATTCGGAAAGGTCGCCATGCTGGACATTGACTACCATCACGGCAACGGACAGCAGGAAATCTTCTACCACCGAAAGGATGTGCTGACAATTTCGATTCACGGACATCCGCGCTTCGCATATCCGTATTTCAGCGGATTTGCCGACGAGCGAGGCGAGGAAGAAGGGGCAGGCTATAACGTGAATTACCCCTTGCCCGAGACGATTGACGCCGCAGATTACCTTAATACGCTGCGGACCGCCCTGGTCCGTGTTCGGAACTTCAGCCCCACCTACCTTGTCGTGTGTTTGGGATTGGATACATCCAAAGGAGACCCTACTGGAACCTGGAACCTTGCGGGCCGGGACTTCACAACAATCGGCGAGAAAATCGGCCGGCTTAAGACGCCTTGTCTCGTGGTGCAGGAGGGCGGCTACAACACCCGATCGATCGGAACCAATGCAAAGTGCTTCTTCTCCGGGCTGCTGTCCGGACAGAGCCAATCGAGTAGCTGGAGGCAATTAGCCCAGCCCTACAACAGCCGGCATGAGGGCACCCTCGGATGACATTGGACGTTAATAACAGCGAGCGGTTCTCTTTTCGCAGCGCGGGGCGACGCATTCTGACGTGGCAGATCCGCCATCCGAAAACAATTTTTCTGATGGTCGCGGCGGTCACTCTCGTGTTGGGGTGGCGCTTGCCCCAGTTGGCAGTCAAGACGTCCATATACGACATGGTCATCGAAGATCTTGCCGTCACGCGGCAGTACCGCTCTTTTCAGGAGACGTTCGGTGCGGATGATATCATCCGCATCGTTATCAAGGGCGATGCTGTTTTTGAAGCGGTTTTTTTTCAGCGCGTAACAAAACTGTCCGACGCACTCAAAGCAATAGCAGGCGTACGCCGCGTGCTCAGTCTTCCCGGTATAAAAAACGAAATCGATCCACGCGATAAGTGGCCTCTTGAAAAATTCGCACTCATTTGCAAGTCCATTGCAATGTTCGAAAAAAATCTGCTTTCCGGTGATTTACGGACAACAGCCATCACGCTTGTTCTGGATGAAACCGCCGATATAAAAACGGTTATCGATGCAGTCCAGGCACACATCGACAAAACGGATAAAAATTTAAAACTGTACCAAATCGGCATCCCGCTGGTCTCCCAGGCAATGACTCAGTATATCCAAACGGACCTTCGCATCATTCTGCCGTTGACCTTTTTGGCCATTGCCGCACTTCTATTTTGTATTTATCGCAATATCTGGTTTCTGGTCCTGCCCCTGTCCACTGTTTTTCTGGCCATGATCTGGACATTCGGCATCATGTCTCTTACAAATGTGCCGTTTTCCATGCTGACCATGATTGTGCCGGTTTTTATTACGGCTGTCGGAACCGCCTATTGCATGCATTTGTGCGATGCCATGCTGGAGAATCTCATGAAGACCGAATCCGCCAAGGGTGCGGTGATCCAAACGTTCATGGAAATGGCCCTTCCAACATGCCTGGCGGTTTTTACAACCGTCATTAGTCTGGCATCCCTGCTGATCAATCGCATCACCGCCATTCGGGAATTCGCTGTTTTCGCCTGTATCGGCATGCTGTCGTTATTGTGCATTGCCCTCACGCTGCTGCCGGCTGCGTTCGCTGTACTGCCGATGCCGTCGGGCGGCAAGAAGATCGGAGGACATTTTTCAGCCCTTTTGGCGCGTTTTCTCGACATGATCATTCACATCAATCTGAAAACCCAGAAATCCACATTTTCCATCATCGGAGCGGTGCTTGTTATTTGCGCGGCAGGCATTTTTTTCATTCAGGTGGAAACAAACCCCATGGAATATTTTAAACCGGAGACGCCGGTCAGTCGTCACTTTAACGACATTTATAAGGACCTGTCCGGCTGTTTTCCAGTTCATGTGGTTTTGGAAAGCACCGAAGCGGATTTTTTCGAACGACCGGATAATGTGGCGCACATTGCCCGGCTCCAGGCGTTTCTCGGTTCTTTGCCCAAGGTAGACAAGTCTATTTCCTTTGCGGATTATATGATGTTGATTAATTACGCCACCAACCGCTACGCGTCGGAATATTACCAGCTTCCGGAAGAATCCTTTGAGGTGCGCATGTTAATCAACAACTACAAAATGCTACTGGGCCAGGACATGCTGAGCGCCTTTATGAGTCCGGATTTCTCCAAAGCGAACATCCTCCTGTTGACCCATTTGTCCAGTTCCAGGGATTTTCTCGATATCCGTGAAAAAATTCTTGAACATGCAAAAACAGCATTTCCGGCACATCTGTCGGTCCATGTCACCGGCATCGGCATGGTGCTTTCCGAAAGCAGTCACCATTTGGTGAAAGGACAGATCAACAGCCTTTGGCTGACCATAGGGATCGTTTTCTCCGTTATGTTTATCCTGTTTCTGTCGGCCAAGGTGGGGATGGTTGCTATCCTGGTCAACGTCGTTCCGATAATCACCACATTCGGCATCATGGGTTGGTTCGGCATTGAATTGAATATGGCCACCGGCTTGATCGCAAGCATCGCCATCGGGCTTGCCGTGGATGACACGATCCACTACCTGGTCCGGTACAACCGGGAGTTCAAAAAAGATCTGGACAAGGACCGGGCCCTGCGCGACACGATCGCCAGTGTTGGGCGTCCTATCGTCTTCACGACCCTGATCATCTGCATCGGTTTTTCATTCCTGTTGTTTTCTCATTTTGGCCCTACAGCGGTTTTCGGCCTGCTGATGGTTATCACCATGCTGGCGGCCACTGCAGGCGATTTGATCCTGCTGCCGTCCCTTATGCTGCACGTGGAGCTGGTTACGGCATGGGACCTGCTGCGCCTCATGCCGAGTTTGAGCGGCATGTCCGCCGGCATCGCCCATGAATTGAACCAGCCGCTCAACGCCATCAAAATGGGCAGCGATTATTTGAAAATCATGGTGCAGCAAGGCAACCGGATCGAAATCCAACAACTTTCCGAAGTTGTATATGAAATCGACACCCAGGTTGACCGGGCGTCGGAAATCATCAACCGACTGCGCGTGTTTGGAGAAAAACCGGCTTTTGCTCGGGAATCTGTCGACATCAATCGCCCGATCCAGGATACGGCGGCCGTACTGAAACATCAGCTGGCATTGGATAAAATTAATATTATTTTAGAGCTTTCACCCGGCCTTCCTCCGATTTCAGCGCATTATCACCGGTTGGGTCAGGTGTTCTATAATTTAATCACCAATGCCGGGGAGGCTATTGAAAAGCGACAGAAAATTGAAACTTCAAACGACCATGTCATCCGCATTAAAAGTTATGCAGCCGCCGGCCATGTCGTTGTCACCGTTTCCGATACAGGCATCGGCATCTCCGCTTATCTTCGGGAGCGGGTGTTTGAACCCTTCTTTACCACCAAAGAGACCGGCAAAGGCAAGGGGCTGGGCATGACCATTGTAAACGAAATTGTCCGCGATTATGATGGCCAGATTAAAATTGAGAGCAAAAAAAAGATTGGAACGACCGTTGTCCTTTCTTTTCCAACCAGCGGTCCGCTGTAAAATATCGTCAGGCTTCTAAAACTTCCCCCTGCCCTCCTTTGATATGAACGCTTTTCCTCATGCTTTTCCCGGACGCGCCTTGTTGATCAGGCTGAAATCGTAAATTCCGGGAGAAGATCCTTCGATGGCCATGGCGCCCACGGCATTGGCGTAATACCTTGCAGGGCCGACGCCGCCGATGATGGCATAAGCATACCCGCCATCCTTCATGGCGTGAAGGCATAAAAGAAGAAGCATCGTCCCCACCCCTTTTTCCCTGGCGTAATCGGCCACGCCGGTGGGGCCGAAAAAATTCAGGCGGGTGCAGTCGTAACAGGCAAAACCGATGAGCGCATCGTCTTTCACGGCGATAAAGCAGGACGGGGGTCTTGCGGCAAAGGCGGCCTCGCATTCCAGCGCCCATGAGAGGCTGAAGTGCGATTTGACCCAGTCCAGAAGCATCGGTTTTTCCCATACATTCGGACGACGGACCCGAATCCCGATCTTTGCCATTTTTTCCGAGTACCCGCTCAACTCGGGAATTTCATACAACCGGACGAGCATGTCAGTCATTGATGGGTTTCCTTCCATTTTCGCGCAAGCGTCAACACGGCTCCGGATTCTCGATTGCCGGTTATCAAAACACCTTTATCGGGGTCAATTTTAGATGATTAAATCCTTACCGTCAAAGTCAAAATGAAAGGGGTTATTATCGTTTCTTAGCGTCAAAAGCGGTGAAAAACAAATCTTGTTTTATAAATCGATTCGATTTATAAAATGCAGTGTTTAATAAAATCGGCCCGCAACAAGATATTGTTCTTTCGCTGAACTGCTTACAAATTGAATTTGCCCAGAATACTTACACGGACGCAACCCGTCTGCGTCAGATTCTCCCCAAGGCAGCCATCGACGGGTTTGGCGTCGTGGTGGGTGGGCTGCTTAATTCTATCACAAACAAATAACCTATAGGCTTACAGAAAGAGAATATCATGTCAAAAATTACCGTTAAAACCCCAATCGTTGAACTGGACGGAGATGAGATGACCCGTATCATCTGGGCCATGATCAAGGAAAAACTGATTCTGCCTTTTCTTGACGTGGATTTGAAATATTTTGATCTCGGCATCCAGAAACGGGACGAAACAGACAATAACATCACGACCGAATCCGCCCTTGCCATTCAAAAATTCGGCGTGGGTGTGAAATGCGCCACCATTACACCGGATGCTGAGCGGGTAGTGGAATATAAACTAAAGAAAGAATGGCCGTCCCCCAATGGCCAGATCCGCTCCATTCTGGACGGCACGGTGTTCCGCAAACCCATCATGGTCAAAAACATCACCCCTGCTGTTCGCAGTTGGAAAAAACCCATCATTATCGGCCGCCATGCTTACGGAGATATCTATCGCGGGGTGGAACTCGTTGTGGATGGACCCGGCCGGGTGGAACTGGTTTATACGCCGGTCAGCGGCACGGAAACCCGCCTTTTGATTCACGAATTCAAAGATGCCGGCATCGTCATGGGCATTCACAACCTGGAAAAATCCATCCGCTCCTTTGCCGTATCCTGTATTCATTTCGCCCTGAGCGAGCGGGTTGAACTCTGGTTTTCCACCAAGGACACAATCAGTAAAAAATATCATGCTTTTTTCAAGGATGTTTTTGCCCAGGAAGTCGCTGCCCGGCAGGCGGAACTGGATCAGGCCGGAATCGGTTACCGCTACTTGCTGATAGATGATGCGGCCGCCCAGATGATGAAACAGACCGGAGACATTTTGTGGGCACTCGGCAATTACGACGGGGATGTTTTTTCCGACGTTGTTGCCGCGGGTTTCGGAAGTCTGGGCATGATGACGTCGGTTCTGGTTTCTCCGGGCGGGCAGTATGAATTTGAGGCTGCCCATGGCACGGTTCGGCGTCATTATTATGAGCATTTGAAAGGCAATGCCACCAGCACCAACCCGGTAGCCTCTATTTTTGCATGGACAGGTGGCATTAAAAAACGGGGTGAACTGGACGATACTCCGGATGTCACCCGTTTTGCCGAGAAGATCGAACAGGCTGTTATCGACTGCATCGAAGCCGGCATCGTGACCAAAGACCTGGTGCCGCTCATGGATCCGAAACCAGCCGCATATCAGTCAACTGAAGGATTCATCAACGCCGTGGCGGCCCGATTGCGGGAACTTTTGTGAATTACGTGAATCGGAAACTTCGCGACCGGATTCGTGATTACGGCGCCATACTTCTTCCCATATCCGCCCTTGCCCTGTTGAAAATATAAATCTAATCCTGGTCCTGGAACTCGTGCTGCTGTTCAGTGCGATCTTAAAGGAAAATGGCAGTATGAGCCGCGCCATTGCCGCTCTGAACCGCCTGTTTCAGGATGCCCGCCTTACCGGAGCCGCTGTCCTGACAGGAGCCTATTTTGGGTTTAAAAGCGTTCGGCCTGTCCAAACGTCCGGGGGCAGGGTCAAGCGGGACATGTGGAAAGACGGGTTAGACGTTGCGTGGAATCTGATGCCGTTTTTTCTGGTGATTCTTCTCACGCTGTGTTTTGATGTGCAGTTACTGTATTCGCTGGTGCTGATGATTATTGTGACAATTCTTTTGCACCGGATGAAGATTCATACCCTCATCCGATTAAGCCGTCAGCATATGTCCATTGATCTGGCCTTTCTGATCTGGGCCATGATGCTTTTTAAGGAGATTCTGCTGTCAAGCGGCGCCATGGTGCACGTTGCCGGCGAGCTGTCCCGAATGGGAATGCCGCAGGTCATTCTGCTTGTGATTGTTCCGGCTGTCATCGCATTCATTACAGGATATACCCCTGCCATGATTACCTTTCTGACCGGTGTACTTTTTTTCATGCTGGCCTGATCAGTTCAATGCTTTTTTCAAAAGCACATTTCCACCGCCGGGAAGGCCGACAGACAGGGCTTTTCCATTGTCCTGGGGCTGGGCGATCAGGACTCCGCCACTCTTTACGTGCAACCACAACGCACCCTGGCGCTTTTTCCAGCGCACCAGCGTGCTTTCCTGATCCACCACCCAGAGCCCTTTGCCATCTGCCTGCAGCGTCAGCGTCACCAAAGCGTCTTCCGTCGCCGGCGACACATACCGCCCTTCCCAGTTGGAACTGGATTCGCACGCGCAGAAAACCAATCCGGCAATCACCAGCCACACGCCCCATAAAGCTGCCCGCTTCATCCGTCAACCTCCTTCAAGGACAGCAGCAGCCGGTCCTCCAGTTGCAGGGCCGATGGAAACCAAACCACCTGAGCGGTCATGGCCAGCCACACGAGATCTCTTAAAAGGGTCTTCCAGCTGAGCGGATCATCGACCGAAGTAAAACAACCGCATCCGATGGGAATCCCCCGTGCCAGGGTGGCGACAATCGCCACACAAAAGACCACCAGCATCAATCCGGCCAGAACCGCCGCTGCACGGGTCCGAAGCCCCAGAATCAGCATCAAGCCGCATATCAGCTCGGCCCAAGGCAAAATCAGCGCCATGAGATTGACGCCCCAGAACGGCACCAACTGATAGCTGGCGATGGTTTCCGCAAACTCTCCGGGATAATTGATCTTGTACATGCTGGCAGCGACAAAAATCGCGCCGATATAGATTCTGAGGAGCAACCCCAGAACCGGGTGCGCCACTGCCTTTTTCATCCATGCGAATCCGTTCATGGCGCCGCCCTTCCCTGTTTTTCCCATGCCGCCATGCCGCCGGTCATGATCCTGACATTGTCATGGCGTTGAAGCAGGCGGTATGCCACCTCCTCGTCATAACGTTTGCTGAAGGTCCGGCCATAGACAACCACGGCCAGACCGGGCTGAAGGCGGTGAGCCAGCTTCATGGGATAGATGATGTCAAAAAGCGGCGCCGGAATGTTGATGGCATCGGGAATGTGACCGCGGCTGAAAAGCTCCGGGGGCCTGGCATCCACCAGAACGGTATCGCCCTTTGCGAGCAGTTGTTGAACAGCGCGGGCATCCACCTGAGGCGCCGGCTCCCGGAACGCCTCTTCCGGCAGGAGCGCAATGCCGTTCGGGTTGGAAAAATTGAAGGCCAGCGATATCAGCGATGCAACAACAAGAACCAGCAGCACATCGATGGCGCGAAAGCGCCCCACCTGTTCAATTTTCTGCTGGAACAACTGCTTCAGGCGGATTCCGGCAACTTCCAGAAGCCGGATCTGCTGACGGGCCTCGGTCAGATCCACGATGGTCTGCCGCAACGCATCATTGGTTCGGGACAAATCGGCATTGAGCGCCTGCACGGTTTCATAAGCCCTGACGTTCTTTAAATACACCATGAAGCTGGCGGTCATGCCGGACAAGATATCCTTTTCTTCCGGGGTGAAAACGCGCCCGTCTATCGGGGCGCCCAGAGCCAGGATGCCAAGAAGGGAATCATCCACCACGAACAACAGCGCGGAGTGAACGTCAAAGCCCGTTTCATGCTCCGAGAAGACCTGCTGCGGATCGGCGATGAACGTCACGGACATGGCGGCAAGCCTGCGGTTTTCAGCGGTCTGAAACCCGCGGTAAAGGTGTTTTTCAGCGGATTCGACGGTCCATTCCCTGCCGTGGGTTCCGCGGCTTGCCGAAAGCGTCCTTCTGATTCTGCCGGTCACAGATCATCAGCGTCGCCTGGCTGGATCCGTTAACGCCCATGACCATCAGCAGAAAGCTCTCCAGCAGCTTCTGGGAAGCGGTGATCGGGCTCAACTCGGCAGTAAGCTCATAAAGGGTCTTCAGATAAAACATCCGCTGAAAAACCAGTTTGTCGCGTCCTTCCAAAGAGACGGCATCCGTTTCGCCGGACAGTCGGATTTCGTTTGCAGCTGGTGCCATGGCGTTTAACGCGTCAGTTCCGTGATGGTTTTCCAGAAGGCATCCAGATCCTCGATAACCCCCATATGGGTATACAGGACTTTGCCTTCCGGACTCAGCAGCAGCGTGAACGGCGTGCGCGGCTCGCCGAGCAGCTTATGCACTTCAAATATCGGATCAGATGCAATGGGAAATCGGTACTGTTTCTGTTCATTCAGAGACTGGATCTCCATCTGATTTCCGCCGACAGCAAGGGCCAGCATTTTGACCTTTCCCTTCAGGCCGCTCTTTTCGATCCGGTTATAGAGGTTGTTAAAAATCGGCGCCTGCCGGTAGCATACCGGACAGTAAACGCCGATGATCTCCAGGAGCAACAGCTTTGAACGGATATCCGGAAGTCGGAACACCGGTTTTGTGATTCCCAGATAGACCCTGTCTTTTTCGGCTTCAGGCGACTGGAGTTCAAAAGCAGCCAGGCTGTCGCCTTTCTTGGGAAGCTCCCCGCCCGAAGCCGGACCGGAAAGAATGGCACCTGCAATACAGATCACCGCCAGCACTCTCTGCAATCCCGGGTAAGATATCATCTTCAATCGTCTCCCTGAATTTAACACCACATGGACCATCCGGAACTCCCCGGATATGAAAATGTCCAGTAACGCTTCACGCTTAACGAACGACGATTAACGAAGTATTTTCACTGCCTGGTCAGGACAGCGCCTCTTCGATCGAGCCGACCACCGGCACGAGTTTTCCCAGCCCGACAATTTCAAACACTTTTTTCAGATTATCCGACAGCCCGACCCCCACAACGTCTTTTCCCATCTTCCGGCTTTCCAAAACAAGCTGGGTGAGAATAGCAATTCCGGCGCCGTTAACAGCGGAAGTTTCCAGAAAATGCAGCACGATCTTGCTTTTATTCAAAGAAAGGGCCTCGCGGTAGCAGGTTTGAAACTGGGACTCATGCCCGGCCGTAATGCTGCCGCGAATGGTAATCACTGCGGCATTTTCAGCCGCCTGAAGCTCAAAATCCTGAATATTTTCGGCGGCCATTCGGCAGCGTTCCTGAGCGCTTTTCAGCGCCTGCTCCAGAAGATGCCGCTGGATCGGCTTGTTGATAAAATCGGTGGCATTCAGATTCAGCGCCTGAATGGCCAGGTCCATGTCCCCGTGACCGGTGATGACGATGACTTCGGCAGTCGGATCAATCTGCTTGATACGCCGCAAAACCTCGATGCCGTTCATGCCGGGCATCTTGATGTCGGTCAATACGATGCGCGGCCGCTCCCGCTCAAACACATCCAGTCCTTCCTGTCCGTTTTCCGCGGTAAGTACCTCGTACCCATAGGCCATTAGAGTCAATCGAAACATTTTCAGTGTCGGCTTCTCATCGTCGATCACCAGAATTTTTTCCATCATGTGTCCTTTATATAGTTGTCAGGCTACCGGGAACCTGAGCCGGAACACGGCACCCATCCCTTCCTGACTGACAAGCTCAATCCCGCCGCCGTAGTCCTTGACGATTCCGTAGGTAATGGCCAGCCCCAACCCCATGTCGATGCTGCTGTCCTTGGTGCTGAAAAAAGGTTCAAAAATCTTGTCCCGCACCCCATCAGCGATACCGATCCCGTCATCCTCGACCTCAGCCAAGACCCAATCGCCATCCTGGTAGGTGCGGATGATGATTTTTCCGGCTCGCGAATCGGCAAACCGCTCATTTTTTTCAGTTATGGCATCTCTGGCATTGGTGACCAGATTAAAGAAAACCTGCTGAAGTCGGTTATCCTGCGCCATGATCGGGACAATGGATTCTGCAAGCTTAAGAACGATGCGGATATTGTCCAGCTCGAACTGACGGACGACCAGGGTGAAAACCGCCTGGATGGGCTTATTGATATCCAGCCGATCCATAATGAGTTCGGACTTGCGGCCGAACGCACGCAGGGTGTTGATGATTTCGGCGGCACGGTCAACCTGGGTGCTCATTTCCGTGACCACTTCCCGAAGGTGTTCCGGCGGGATTTCCCGATTATTCTCCACCATCAGGCCCAGGAAATCACTTCCCATCTTGATGGCATTCAGCGGCTGATTCAGCTCATGCGCGATGCCGGCCGACATCTCCCCCAGAGATTTCATCTTGCTGGCCTGAATGAGCTGGGCATCCTTTTCAATCATTTCCGTAATGTCGGTGGAAGCCACCACAATGGCAGGCTGTCCTTTGTAAGTGATGTTGCAGGCATGAAGATTCACATAGAGCGGTTTATGCCCTTTTTTATAATGAAGCGCCTTGGGGTAATTGACAAGGCCATCGGAATCGGTCTTATCCTGAAGGGACTGAAAGAACTCGCGAGTATGTTCCGGACCCATTTCCGTAAAGGATTTCCCGATCAACTCCTCCTTGTTGTAGCCGTAGACTTCCTCGGCCCTGGGATTGGCGTCGATGATTTCAAACGTCATTGAGCTCACGACAAAAATGGGGTCCGGTCCGCTGTCAAAGAGGGACCGGTATTTTTTTTCCGATACGCGGAGCCGGCGGCGATAGAGGCGGATGCTCCAGATCATGTTGTAAAAGGAATTGGCCAGTTGTACGACCTCGTCTCCTTTGTGTCCGTGATAGAAGTGACAGTCCATGCAAATGGCAGGGGGGCTGCCCGTCACCCCGTCCTCACCGGTGAGCGCCGTGCCATCCAGATGCCAGCAAGGCAGATCCGTGTTGACAAACGCCGGGCATTCGGGCGGCGGATTCCCATCGGTAAAAGGCTCTATCTCCAGCTTCATGTCAAAATTGCCCTTGCTCAATTCATCCGATATCTGGGTGAGCCTGGATATGGGCAGGGTGATATACTTTGCCAGCCAATGACTGATCACGAAAACGATCACGATGACCATCGAAAGGAAGCCTAAAAAGGTAAAGCGCAGCTTGGCCACGAGCTGATCGATGTGATTCTTGTTCAGCCCCACGTGAACCGTGCCGATGCGATAGATTCCCTGGGCAACCGGAGTGGCGATGTCGTAGGACATCTGGTTTCCGAACTGACAAAGCCGAACGCTTTTGGACTCCAAGGCCGGTACCCGGTTGGCCAGGCGCAAAGATTCCGGGAACCGGCGTGTGAGCGTATGGCTGAGAATCTGATCGTCGCGGTCGCTGACAAAGATGTAGGAAACCAGGTTCTGGCGTTCCTTGAGTTTGGCCTCATCAAAAATCAGACTGAGCAGCTCGGGACGGTTCTTGTCCAGAATGAATCCGCTGCTGCGCTCGGCAATGGTCCGGGCAATGGCGATCCCGCGCAGTTCCAGCTCAGAAATCAGGGTGGAGACCAGAATCCAGCGGGCCAGAAAGGCAATGATGGCGCTGATGAACAGGATGACCGCCAGAATGGAGAAAAAAATCTTGTTTTTAAGGCTCATATCCCGAAAGCGCTTTAACGCTCCCTGGATAAAATCCTTCCGGACGACCGGCTCAACGGGATGCGGCGTGCTGGGATTTGACATCTGTCCAATCTTTGATCAGTGAGAATTGGCCGTTTTCCAGCCGGGTGAAATAGACGCGATCCAGGCCCTGATGATCCGTGGGACTGAAGGAGATTTTGATATCCAGCCCGGGCGTAAAATCCTTGATGGATTCTATGGCCTGGATAAACCGGTCCCGGGTCAGATCGCTGCCGGCCCGCTGCAGTCCCTCAACCAGAACCCGGGCATTGATGAATCCCTCCAGGCCCACAAAGCTGGGCCGGTCTTCGGGGTAATAGCGCTTCAGAAGCGTCAGGTATCCGGCCTCTCCGGTAAGAAGGGGGCTTGCGTCCTTTCGGTCCGGATCAGGCGGCGGAACCACCTGAGACACGATCACCGTGAGGTTCTGGTAGCTTTCCAGCCTGCGGGCCAGTTCATCGGCCCCGACAAAGGAAACCAGGTAGAAAACCGGGCGGAATCCCTTTTCGTCGGACATCTTGATGAATGCGGCGCAAGGATCATAGGTGCCGATCATCACCACAGCCTCGGCGCCTGAGCTGATGACTTTGGCCAACCCTTCCTGCACATCCATCGTACCGCGGTTGTATGAGCCGCTGGCAACCGGAATCAGCCCGAACTCTTTGAGCGCCAGCTCGGTACCGGTGAGACCGTCGAATCCGTAAGCATCGTACTGGTAAAAAATGGCGATTTTCTTCAATCCCAGGTCGGTCAACAGATGGCGGACAGCCACCTTGGTTTCCTGGTAATAGGAGGCCCGCACGTTGATCAGCCAGCGATTGAACGGGTCTCTCAGGGCATTGGCGCCGGTGAACATTCCCAGAAGCGGAATCTGAGCCTCCTCAACAAGCGGAAGAATTCGAACCGTCGTAGGGGTCCCGACATAGCAGAAAAGGGCAAAAACCTGATCATCGATGATGAGGCGCTGGGTGTTGGTCAGACACATGAGTGGATCATAGCTGTCATCATGGGCAATGACCTCGATCGTTCGACCGTGAACGCCGCCCAGTGAATTGACATGATTCAGATAGCACATGGCGCCGCGCAGGGTTTGACTTCCCAGAAAACTGGCATGGCCTTTCAGGGCCAGGGAAGACCCGAGAAGAATCTTCGTGTCTGTCACTCCCTGAGTGCCGGTCTGCGGAACGAAAGGGTCTGTCGAAGCGCTGCAACCGGCAAGAAGGCAGAGCAGGCAACAAAGGCCGACAAGCCTCCGGGACAAGCCGGGCAGGGATTCAGGAAGATTCATTTTGGCCGCATCCGCATAGAAATGAACTTGTTTTTTAAACTGTGTCGAGTATATGAAGCCGGAACAGGCGTGTCAAGAACTTTAAACCGCAAGGGAATCGGCTTCCGCCGGAATGGCCGGCCGGCCGCTTCGACAGTCTCCAGACAATCGGTGCGTGCTGGCGGTGCGTTTTATGGCGATTCACATGCGCAGCGTTCTTCTTTTTGCTGCAGATGACCGCAATGATCACAATCCGGGTTTATTTTCACTTTAAACTCCGTCCATCTGAGCGTTAACCCGTCATAGACAATCAGGCGATTCAGCAGTAAATCGCCGATGCCGAGCAGCAGTTTAATGGCTTCAGTGGCCTGAATGGCGCCGATAACAGCCGGCGTGACACCGATGACCGAAAATTTTCCCGACTGCGGCAAAGGCCCGGAATGCATACACCGCAGGCAGGCGCTGCGGCCCGGTAAGATGGTCAGGGCTCTGCCCTCAAACCCGTTTACCGCGCCGTGTATCAGCGGTATGCGAAGATTCACCGCGGCCCTGTTCAGGATTCTGCGGGTGTCAAGATTGTCCAGGGCATCGATAATCACATCGGATCCGGCCACAAGACCGGATGCATTGTCTGACGTGAGGGTTTCCGTGCTGGTCTCTATCGTGGCGCCAGGATTTAATCGATTCAGACAATCTCCGGCGGAATCGACCTTAAATCTGTCGATATCCGAATCGCCATGCAGAATTTGCCGATTCAGGTTGCTCAGGCTAACGCGGTCATGATCGATGATTTTTATGGTGCCGATTCCGGCCGCCGCCAGATAAAGGGCGGCCGGAGAGCCGAGACCTCCGGCGCCGCAGATGAATACTTTCGCCTGTTTGAGTTTTTCCTGGCCGGCCGGCCCGATTTCATCGAGTGAGATCTGCCGATCGTATCGTTTCAGTTCAGCAATGGTTAACATGTATCCCCGACTGCACGGCTCGCCATACGCAAATTCACCTCAATGAACCAATATTTTCATTTCACAAAACGCCAAAAGAGAATTGATTTAATTTTATCATATATTATAGGGTAATTATAATTAAAATCAAGAGCCTTTTAACTTGACTTGGGTTTTGAATACAGATATATTTATCCAATATAATGAATTTATGTCATAGAAGTCGAACCGAGCAAAGGCTATTTTTTCATGGTTAAAAGACCTTCGATCCCAAAGGGCCCCGGCTATCAAGCCCCGGCAGTACACAAAATCTTTGAGTTATTGCGAGTCGTGGCCGAATCGCCGCAGATGCTCGGGCAGTCCGAACTGGTTCAGAAGCTTGGCTACAGTAAAAGTACGACGCATGGCCTGATTCACGCGCTGGTCCGGGAAAATGCCCTGGCCCAGGAGCCCGATGGCCGCAGGTTTTACCTGGGTCCGGCCGTTACGGATCTGGCGTTTTCCAACTGGAATTATCTGAAAACAACGGAGATAACGCAGCCGCTTATCAACGAGATCAGGGGGCAAATCGGCGAAACCGTGTTTCTGGGGGGGCTGATCCGAAAGCGCGTTATGATCATGGCGACCGCCGAAGCCAATGATCCGATAAAAATATCCGCACCGGCCGGGACAACCATGCCGCTTTTTGCAGGCGCTGTCGGCAAGGTTTTTTTATCCGGCGTGCATACGGACCGGATTAAACAACTGATCCGGGAAAAGGGGCTTCCCCGCTACACCCCTCACACCATCATCGATGAAGGCAAATACCTGGCGGAATTGGAACTCGTTCGGGCGAAAGGGTACGCCATCGATGATGAAGAGTACATCACCGGCATCAAGGCGGTCGCGGTTGCGCTGAACAATCGTAAAGGCCCGCCGCTGGCTGTCTGGGTGGTGGGATTGTCCAGCACCATGGATGCAACGAAAATCCGCCAGGTGATCGATGTGATCCTTCACTCCACAGAAAAGCTTCGCATGGCACTCGAGACATCCCCATAGAGACCAAGACTCCCTTTCACCCATTGCCCCTTCTTTCTCATTGACGGCAGGAAAACTGCACCGACCCGATTCTCATCGGCATGATTTTGACACAATCGTTTCTGCGGTCATCATTCTCTTAAGCCATAGTGAAACATTTCGTAGGCTGTCTTGCCACCCAGCAGGGCATCAATTTTGTCTTGAATCTCCTGCCGGCTCTTGTTCTTGAGCCAATTTTCCCAATCATTGGCGGATGCCCACGTGCTTACGACCAGATAAACATCGGGTCTGTCACTGCTTTTCAAGGTTTCACCGGAAATATACCCGTCCTGCTCTGTGGCCAACGATCTCATCTTTTTAAATAAATTCAACATGCCCCTTGCGTTTTCCTGTGGAACGGTCCGTGTAATAAGAATTTTAACACTCATATCTTCCTCCTGAATTCGTAGGGTTTGAAGGACTTACGATGATGCTCGGGAAATCCCCCCGCAGCGCGCCGGACTGTTCAATGAGGGCGGAAGGGGTTTTATTTAGATCGCAATTATGAATTTATTATGGATCTTATTTTCGATGACGGCAAGTTGTATTTTTATGGTTAACGGTTCGATGGATCGTTCCAGGAATTTTCATGCCTCACCGGTGCTGGTGTCCCATTTTCCTTTTTCGCGGAGCCCCTTGATAATTCCCGCAGCCAGTTCTTGCAGCGCCAGTTTATCCACTTTCGTACTTCTGGTTAGCGGAAACAGTTTATCGGCCGGCCATATTTCCACATGCTGGGGCCGCTTGTAGGCTGCAATTGATTTACAGTAGTCCATTACAGCCTCCGGTGAAAGAGATGCCCCCGGCACTGGGCGCACAAAAGCAAATATTCCTTCGTCAAACAAACGGTGAGGCATCCCGACAACTTCCGCGACATCAACGCCCTGCATACCGGCAATAAATGACTCGACCTCATCGGGAAATACATTGTAGCCTTTCTGCTTGATCATAAACTTTCGCCGTCCGGAAAGGTAAAGCGCACGATAGCTTCCCATCTCCTTGAAATACCCGAGGTCCCCCGTGTATAGGATTCCCTCTTTTGAAATCGTCCTGGCGGTCTCCTCGGGCTGGTTGAAATAGCCCGGAAAAACGATGGGAGGATGATAGCATATTTCGCCGACATCCCCTACGGGCAGCTCCTGGCCCGCCGTACCGTCTTCGTTCATCGGACTGCGGACAGTAACCGGAGCCAGATCCGGATATGCCTGCCCGACCTGACCGGCCATCTCCTCAATGGATATCCCCTCGGGGGTGAATGTGGCAAAGCCCGCATTCTCGGTCATACCGATACCGGTACCGAAACGCGGCGCCATCTTCGACAGCTTTTTAAGAAATTCAACGTCGACTGCAGCACCCCCATACGCAGCGAATTTGAGGCTTTTCAAATTATATTTGCCATAGTCCCTATGGGCCCACAGCATCCGAAACTGTGTCGGAATCTGGCCAAGCGCATTGATATTGCGCTTCTCGATGGCCTCCAGGGTAAGTGCGACATCAAAGACGCGAAGAAAAACCGAAGTGCCGCCGCAATAAGTTGTGGTCATGAAAAGCTCCGTCACGCAGCCCACATGGCTCGGCGGAAGATTGATCAGAACCCGCATATCCGATGAAATGCCTGTCCCACGGGCAAGGAGCTCGTTTTGCACAAGAATGTTTTCATGACACAGCACTGCCGGCTTGGGTTCACCGGTGGTACCCGTTGTATAGATGATAAGGGCCGGCGTCCGGGGTCCGATCTCTGCGTAGGCCCTTTCAAGCCTACGGGTAAAAATATTCTTTATTTTAAGCCATAAGAGGCGTCCTTTGCTCATCAATTCAGTAATTGATAAGGCGCCGGCGACGATATCCCCCGGCTTTGGATCAGGTGTAAACTGGACAAGATGTTCCACGTATGGGCAACGGTCACGAACAGCCTCACCGATTTTCGTAAAATCGACAACAGGGGTCTTGCCAAGAAAAAAGAACGCCTTTGGCTTGATCTTGCCCAGATCACGCACCACCTCATCTTCCTTGAGGCGAAGATCCAGGGGGGCAACAATTGCCCCTACTTTAAAACAGGCATACATGAATATGATGTGTTCAGGGATAAGCACCAGCTGCGTGGCGACGCGGTCCCCTCTGCCGATACCCATATCAAGCAGCTTCAATGCAAAAAAGTCAATGAGCGTTTTAAATTTACCGTAAGTTACCGTCTTGCCGTCTTCATGCTGGATCATTGCCTCCTTTTCCGGAACCTTTTCAGCCCAGTACTCGACATAATTATTCAAAAGCGGCAACCTGTCCATTGCATCCTTCATATATTCCTCCATGAATTTTCCCGAAACTTCGGCTCGATCGGCCTTAATCAGCCAAGAGACAACCGGCGACTGATAACACGTTCGCCCCTTATGTTGCACACATCGAAAAAAAGGTCTGTTCCTGAATTGTTTTTCCTTTTTTCAATCATACGGACAGAAATGTCAGCGCCCGGCAGCACCATGCCCGTGAAACGGCATGAGACGGATTTTACCCTTGCAGGTTCACTGTTTAGCTCCCTGTTGACAAGTTCCGTAACGGCAAGGGCAAGCGTTGCGGTACCTTGAAGGATAATACCCGGAAGCCCGACCATGCGTGCAAATCTTGCTGAAGTGTGAATGGGGAACACAATGTCGGTACATCCGTCATAAACATAAGGCATAAGCGGGTCTATTGATACCGTGTTTACCCAGCAGGGCTTGTCTGCATCACCGGCATTGCGGACAATGGGAAGAGATTCCTTTCCTGAGCCGCCGCCGATGCATTCAACACCGCGAAGCATGGCCCCTATATGTTCAGTAAACAACAAGGCGCCGTCTTTCTCCCGGGCATCAAGGCGGATTACGACATGCGTGCCGGCACGATGGGGCAGTATCGCAACGATGCTGCCTTTAATGACGAGCTGGACCCCGGGCGATAGCGGCCGGTGAATTTCCAGGTGCTCGGTATAATGAACCTGTGATAGCAGCAGCTCCGTAGGAAAATTTTCCGAAATAACATACTCCCGTATATTACCAAGAATATTCCAGGTGACGGCTACAGGATAAACCGGGTGCGAGATAATTCCATCGGGATTTTCATCATCGAAATATCGGGGATTATTGTCGCCAATAGCTGCGGAATAATTCATGATATCCCGCCACTCCACTGACATTTCGTAATCCTGCAGACGGGTCCCGGTCAGCTCCGAGTTAATGACAGGTTTGTTCATGCGAATAAACTCCAATATACAGGCATCCATGTCTCGGGCTTTCTCGGGAACAGCCCGGTGTAAACCCGAAAAGCCGGACACCCGGCAGTTATAGCATAACGGCCTACAATATTTTAATGTTCTGCAGGTTCGCCCAAGTGTTTTCGGAATACCAGATATTTACCAATTCCTCAATGGACTGCCTTTCTCGGCGCATCATTTCTTCGGCAGTGCTTCTCCTTAGCAGAGATTTTATGCTGGCGAAGGCTGGCGGGTATTTAGCGGCTAAAGCGGCTGCCATATTGAATGCTACGTCCATAAGATCGTGCTCGGTTGCGACTTCATCTACCAGCCCGAAATACTTTGCTTCCTCGGCTGAATACATGGCACCCGAATAAAGAACGCTTGTTGCGTTTGCGCTGCCAACACAAAATCTCAGCATTTCAGTGCTTCCTGCAAATACAGTCGAACCGAAAGCTATTTCATTCAGAGATATCCTGGCCTTTCCTGCTGCCATTACTCTGCTGTCACAAGCCAGGGCCAGCATGCAGCCGCCGGCGATCGCGTGACCATTCAGCGCTGCCACAACCGGTTTTGGATAAAGAAATAGATAGGTATATAAATCAGCGAAATTGGCAAGATATTCAGCAAACTGATCTTTTGTGAAAGAGAGGAACTCCGGGATATCAAATCCGAATGAGAAAAATTTTCCGATACCTGTTATGATTATTGATCTTGCCTCAGGATCACCTTCCAATGCTTTAAGGGATTGCCTTATCTGATCAACCACTGCGCCGTTTAGGGCGTTTACTTTTCCTCTGCTGAGCATCAAGACGGCAACTGTTTCACGCTTGTGCATCTTAAGATAATCCATCCGCCCCTCCTTTGAATATTGACTGCATCCGGCATGATTTTAGCCCACCAACCGGCCTCCTTTATAAATCCGGTCGATGTCAGACAACGTGTCCATATTTTGCAATGGATTATCATTTAGAATCAGAAAATCGGCAAATTTTTCTTCCATCAGCGTGCCAAAGTCGCTGTCGATCCCCAAGAGCGCTGCGGCCTCTTTGCTGGATGCCATAATTGCTTCCATGGGCTTCATTCCTGCTTCCACCATATGCTTGATTTCCATGGCCGCCGTTTCATGTCCGACAAACGGGCAGCCGGAGTCATTGCCCATGGCGATTTTTACGCCGCTTGCCATGGCCGCTGTGAAACTGTCCAGCACCGACTGATACTCGCCGATCACCTCTGCCTTGTCATAGTTCTTAAAAAAGGCCGACAGGGTCGGCACAAGATAAATCCCTTTTTCTGCCATCATATCAAGTGTTTCACGAACACCTTTTTCTTTGACATCATTAAACTGCCCGTGTTCAATGGAATCAACTCCGGCCTGAGCCGCCCGCCGGACACCGGTCAATCCATTGCAATGGGCAGCCACTTTTTTGCCCCGCTGGTGCGCCTCTGAAACCACGGCCAGAATCTCTTCCACCGTCATCTGGGGAGAATCCGGCATGATGTCATGATTGATTTTCATTTTAGGACGGGCATAGCCTCCCGTGGACATGACCTTCAGCAGGTCGGCGCCTGCCCGGATTTGTTCCCTGGCCCCCTTGATGAATTCATCCTTGCCGTCGCACTGACGCGACATGGAGAACCAGCCATGCCCGCCGGTAATGCACAAGGGCCTGCCGCTGGAAAGGATGTCCGGACCGGCGATCAGCCCATCCTCTATGGCTTTTTTCAGTTTGATATTGATCCAATGGGCCGCCCCCAGGTCCCTGACGAAAGTAACGCCCGA
Source organism: uncultured delta proteobacterium (assembly GCA_963704205.1). Taxonomy (GTDB): domain Bacteria; phylum Desulfobacterota; class Desulfobacteria; order Desulfobacterales; family Desulfatirhabdiaceae; genus RAAP-1. The sequence goes on along the minus strand of CAVPHN010000010.1, from coordinate 212,162 downwards.
TTTCAGCAGCATCTGCAGGTGTTTGACGCCGCGCAAGGCCATCTGTGTTTCGGACTCATCTTTCATGCCGATCCCAGGTATAGGGCTCCGCGACCAGATGCAACATGGCAGTTGATCAGGCCGGGGATGACGGTTTTTCCCCGGCAGTCCATGATCTGCGTTCCTTCATCCGGCGAAAAATCGGTGGCCTTGCCGATGCGGATGATTTTTTCATCTTCCAGTAGCATGCCCGCATTTTTCAGAGGCGTTCCTCCGTTGCCGTCGATCAACGTCATGCCGCGAAATAGTTTTCTCATAAAGCGCCTCCTCGGTTGTTGCTGCAAAATCAGCAAGGGTCTATTTGTCCATCAGATGACAGGCCACAAAATGTTCGTTGCCGATATCCCTGAAAAACGGGTCATCGACACTGCATCGATCGAATTGATAAGGGCAACGGGTATGGAAGCGGCAACCCGGCGGCACATTCACCGGGCTGGGCACGTCTCCTTTCAAAACAATCCGCTCGCTTCTGGAGCCCGGATCCATATTGGGAATGGCCGACAAGAGGGAGATCGTATACGGATGCTGCGGATGACCGAAAAGCGCATCCGTGTCCGCCATTTCGACCATTTTCCCCAGATACATCACCCCCACCCGGTTGCTGATGTGCTTGACAACCGCCAGATTGTGGGAGATGAACATATAGGACAGGTGAAATTCCTGCTGCAGATCTTTCAGCAAATTGAGCACCTGGCTCTGAATCGACACATCCAGGGCGGATACGGGTTCATCGCAGACAATCAATTTGGGGTTTAGCGCCAGCGCCCTGGCAATGCCTGCCCGCTGCCGCTGGCCGCCGGAAAATTCATGGGGATACTTACTATGGTGATAGGCATTCAGCCCCACAAGCTCCAGGAGCTGGTTGACCCTGACCTTTCGATCCGCCCGATTCAGGATGCCATGCACCTTCAGCGGCTCACCGACCAGTTCACCCACCGTCATCCTCGGATTCAGAGAGGAATAGGGATCTTGGAAAATAATCTGCATCCGGCGGCGCAATTTCCGGACAGCCTCACCTTTCAAAGCAAATATGTCTTCGCCTTCAAAGAAAGCCCGGCCGCTGGTGGGCTCCAGCAATCTTAAAATCACCCGGCCCGTCGTTGATTTGCCGCAGCCGCTCTCCCCGACGATCCCCAGGGTTTCACCCTGCCGGACATAGAAACTGATGCCGTCAACTGCCTTGACATGGCCCACGGTACGGGAAAAAATTCCTCCGGTGACCGGAAAATATTTGACCAGATCGGATACTTCCAGAATCACATCGCCATGATTTGGTGCCATCATGCCATTTCCCCTTTGCACCATCACCGGGAGTGCAACCAGCAACGGACCTGTCTGTCCGTGCCCAGGTTCTCAATCGGCGGCTCCTGCCGGGCGCAAATGTCCCAGGCGTATTCGCAGCGGGGATGGAAGCGGCAGCCTTCGGGATAATCCGTCGGCCTGGGAATGGATCCTTTGATCACATGGAGCCGGTCCTGACTGCCGAGAATGCTGGGTATGGACTGCAACAGGCCCTTTGCATATGGATGCAACGGATCTTTAAACAGCTTTTCCACAGAGGCCATCTCGACAATTCTGCCGGCATACATGACGATTACCCGGTCCGCAATTTCAGAGATAACGCCAAGATCATGGGTAATCAGCAAAATGGACATCCGGGTCTTTTTCCGCAGTGCTTTCATGATATCCAGAATCTGGGCCTGAATGGTCATGTCCAGGGCCGTTGTCGGCTCATCGGCTATCAAAAGCCCCGGCCGGCAGGAAAGCGCCATGGCGATCATGGCGCGCTGTCTCATTCCGCCGGAGAGCTGATGCGGATAATGATCCACCCTTTGCTCCGGCATGGCAAATCCCACGGATTGCAGCAACTGGATCGCTTTTTCAAGGGCCGCTTTTTTGGCCAACCCCTGATGCAGCTTCAAGACTTCCCGGATCTGATAGCCTATGGAATAAACCGGATTTAACGACGTCATCGGCTCCTGAAAGATCATGGAGATTTTATTGCCGCGAATTTTTCGCATCTCGGCGTCTGTTTTTTCCAGAAGATTCTCCCCGGCAAAGCGTATCTCTCCGGAAACGATTTTTCCGGGAGGATCCGGGATCAAGCGCAGCAAGCTTAAGGCCGTGATGCTTTTACCGCTGCCCGACTCCCCGACCAGACCCAATGTCTCCCCTGTATGGATATCAAAGGATACGCCGTCCACGGCCGGCACATCTCCGTCACGGGTGTAAAAATATGTTTTCAGGTCCGTGACCTGCAACAGCTTTTCCATCGTTTCCGCTGCAATGCCCATAAAAGTCTTATCTCTTTAAACGCGGATCCATATGGTCCCGCAAGCCGTCGCCCAGAAGATTCAATCCCAAAACAACCGTGGCGATGGCAATGCCGGGAAAAACGATCACCCAGGGGGCGATGAGGATATAGGTCCGTCCCTGGCTGACCATCCCTCCCCAGGTGGGCGTGGGCGGCTTGATGCCGACGCCAAGAAAGCTCAGCGCCGCTTCGCTTAAAACCGCGGCCGCAAAGATGAATGCGGCCTGAACAACGATGGGAGATAAACTGTTGGGCAAAATGTATTTTCGGATGATGTACAAGCTGGTGCAGCCAATGGCTTTTGCCGATTCCACATATTCCAGATCACAGACGTTGATGGCCGCAGCCCGAACCGTTCGGGTCATTCGCGGAAAATAAGCGGTGACCATGGCCAGAACCAGCGTGTATTTGCCGGAACCCCAGACCGCAGCCAGGGTAACGGCGATGATGATATCCGGAAAGGCCATCAAACCATCCAGTATCCGCATCACGACAGCATCCACCTTTTTGAAATAACCGGCTGTCAGACCGACGACAATTCCCAGGGCAGTAGACAAAAACACCACCCAAAAGCCGATCTGGATAGAGGTCCGTGATCCGAAGACCACGCGGCTGTAAATATCCCGTCCCAAATCATCGGTGCCCATCCAGTGGCCGTAAGACGGCGGCTGCAGCCGGTTTACAGGATCGATGGCCAATGGATCGAAACGGGACAGCCATGGGGCAAACATGGCCAGGGAAACAAAAAAAAGGACGAGAACGCCGCCGATCATCATATAACGGTTCCTGCCGATTTCTGCTGCCGTTTTCTTGAAACTGTCCAGGGCGCCTCCTTAACAATACTTGATGCGGGGATTGATGATTGCATAGCTGATATCCACCAGCAAGTTGACCAAGACATAAACACCCGCCGTAAAGATCATGCTTCCCTGAATAATGGGATAATCGCGTCTCATAATCGCCGTAATGGCCAGGGCTCCGGTGCCGGGAATATTAAAAAGGGTTTCCACGATCCATGTACCGCCCAACAAAACGGCCATGCTGAAACCGATGACAGTGACCACAGGGATCAGGGCATTGCGAAGTGCATGCTGCAGAACAACCGTTTTCTCAGACAGCCCCTTGGCTCTGGCAGTTCGAATATAGTCCTGGTTCAAAATATCCAGCATGGAACTGCGGGTCATCCGGGCGATGATGGCGCTTTGCATGAAACCCAGCGTGACGCCGGGCAAAATCAGATATCTTATCGCCCCGAACCCCGCTTCGGCAATGGGGACATATCCCGAGGAAGGCAGGACATGCAGCTTGACGCTGAAGATCATGATCAGCAACAAGGCCAGCCAGAAGCTGGGCATCGAAATGCCGATCAGCGAAATACCGATGGAGCCCTGATCGATCCAGGTGCGATGTTTGACCGCAGCCATGATCCCCAAAGGCACGCCGATTAAAATCCCCAGGCTTTGGCCGATCAGCGCCAGCAAGAGGGTCGGCTCCATTCTGCCGATAATCGCGCGGGTCACCGGCATGTTCAAAAACAAGGATTGGCCCAGATCTCCCTGGAGGATACGCTGCACCCAGATCGCAAATTGCACGTATAAAGGCTGATCAATTCCCAATTGCAGACGCATGGCGTCGATCTGTTCCTGAGGCGCAAAATCGCCAAGCGCCATGATCACCGGGTCTCCCGGCATGATATGGGTTGTCAGGAAAGCGACAACGGCCACCACCAGCAAGACCGGAATCAACAGTATCAGCCGTCTGATGATAAAATGAAACAAATGCGGACACCTTCCCCCGCAACTGCCGGGAATTTTTAAACGCACTTAAAAAAAACGCCGGGGAAATGGCAAGCCGTTCCCCCGGCGGTCAACCCTGTTGACATATGGATATGGTTAATTTGCCGGCGCTTTATCTTTCCAGGTGTTCCAGAACATCATTCTTGGCTGAGCCTCAACGCCGTGAAGCCTTTTTGCCTTGGCATGAAGAATGCTGTAGTTGTGCAGCTTGATGTAAGGCAGGGTTCTGTAAACTTCCTGATTCCATTCCCTGACAATCTCCAACCGTTTGGCAGGATCGATTTCGACCATCATTCTATCGAATATGGCATCCATTTTCCTTGAATCATCATCATTCCAGTTCGTTATCCATCGGTTGGTGCCCATCCAGGCGCCAAAGACCTGGGGGTCAGGATTGGAGGCGATAAAAGCGGACGGAAAGATATTCCAACCTTCTTTTTTTGAGCGAATTCCCAGCGCAGTGGGACGGTCGTAAACCTGAACATCCACCTTGAAGCCGGCCGCCTCTGCCTGAGCCTTTGCCACCTGGCCGGCCTGTACCGAGACCGTATCGGCGGAACTGCACAGGATAATGATCGGCGTTCCTTTATATCCGGATTCCTTGAGGAGCTGCTTGGCTTTTTCAATGTCTGCCGTATTGTAAACCCCCTTGCCGACACCCGGGGTATACCAGGCGCTTTCCTTGATCATATAGGAGGGATCGACGGTCCAGAATTTCGGATCCCCGCTGGTGGCCATGGCCATGACGTCGATATTGAGGCAATAGTTCAGTGCCTGTCTGGCTTTGATATTATCAAAAGGCGGCTGTGAAGCGTTGAAGATGAAGAAATGCTCCATGTTTTCAGGGACGATGATCGGCTCGGCATTGGCATCGCCGGCCAGGATCTTATATTGATCTGTCGACACCTGAACGGAAAAATCGAATTCCCCGCTTTGGACGCCGGCAATCCGGACCGCCTCCTCCGTAATGAATTTATAAATGATTTCGTCTGCATAAGCCTTTCTTTCCCCGGCCATGAAAGAGGCCGGGGTTTTTACCGGGACATATCCTTCAAAACGAACCAGTTTTGCATATTGGTCGGGAATAAACGCCGCCAGTTTATAGGGACCGGTGCCGACAGGATTGTCCAGGGGTTTATCACCGGCGGCCTCCACCGCATTTTTGGGCATGACGAACATTTTCTGGTTGGCCACGTTGGAGGAAAGGATGTTCAAAAATGGCGCATATAGCTGTTTCAGCTTGATGATCACCTCGTATGCGCCCCCGCCCTGGGAGATGCTCTCGAAATAGGGAGCAACCATCTTGCCGCCGCCGTTATTGACCAGCCAGCGGTTAAAGGAGGCAATCACGTCTTCGGCAACCATCTCCTTGCCATTATGAAATTTAACGCCCTGACGCAGTTTGATCACATAGGTTTTGCCTCCGTTCTCGATTTTATAGCTCTCTGCCAAATGGGGCGTGGCGATCTGATGTGCATCGGGCTCGAAAAGACCTTCAAAAATATTGTAGCCGACAGCGCCATGCTCGCTGCCGGTGGACTTGTTGGCGTCCAAATGCGCCGGAGCCAAATTCCAGGCCACCGTAATCGTGCCGCCATATCTGGCCTTTTCAAGATCTGCTGACGGTGCAGCCGGTTTCCCTGAAATTTCTTTGGAAATGCAGTCCGTGATTGAAAAACAACCCAGCAAGACAATGAGCGCAATCAATAAGACAGAAGATTGTTTACCTGACATTCCTTTCCCTCCCATATCCAATCATTTGTTTTGGTAAAAACCGGGCTTCCGGCAGACCGACAACCACACAGCAGACGTTGGTCTGAACACAGGTCACATCGATTCCGGAATTATATGCATTTTACAGCAGAGGCTTGATGGACTGTTTATTTTCACATACGACATCAATTGTCAAAGCATTCTTGTAAGTCAGTGGTCCCCAAAAACCGGACTCAGCTGATCAGATTTCCAATCCGCTTCCCTTCATTTCCCTTTAAAGGAAAAAATGACTGTTGTTCCTTGGCGGACTGAGGCATCTGAGTGAAACTGCACCGTTCCCCGGAGCTGCCGCGTCAGGGCACGAACAAGCAGCAACCCCAGGGCATTGGTCGGGGTAGAGTCAAAACCATCGGACAAACCGATGCCGTTGTCTTGTACCGTCAACGTGTAGGTATTGTCTGTCTTTTCAAAGCTGATGGTCAACTCCGGGTTGATTGTCTCTGAAAATGCGTGTTTCATGGCATTGGTGATCAACTCGTTGATGATCATCCCGCAGGGAGTGGCAGTTTCAATGTCCAGCAGGATGTCCCGTACATTGATCCGGGTGGTGATATTTCTTTTTTCTTTATGATAAGAAGAAGTCAGATCCTGAACAATACTGCTGATATATTCGTTGAAGTCCACGCGTGAGACATTTTGATTACAGTACATCTTTTCATGGACCAGAGCCATGGATTTGATCCTTAGCTGGCAGGCATCCATCATTTCCTTGACGGCGTTTTCCTTGATCCGGTTTGCCTGCAATCCAAGAAGACTGGAGATAACCGCCAGGTTGTTCTTTACCCTGTGGTGGATTTCCCTAAGGAGTATTTCTTTTTCAGCCAGGCTTTGTTTTATCCGTTCCTCAGACTGCTTGCGTTCGGTGATGTCCTCCGTGGCGAACAGAATATGTTTGACGCCTTTCAAAGTCAGTGAATTAGCGGATACAGACGCACTGATCAATCGGCCATCTTTGTGACGAAGCTGGACATTTTGATTCCTCACCTCCCCGTTTTGAGCCAAAGCAGCGACGAACATATTCCGATCATTTAGATCGACCCAAAGGTTTGTATCCATCACGCTTTTCCCCATGAGTTCTTCACGGGTGTATCCAAACATGGCCAGTTCTGTCTGATTGGCATCAATCCAGACGCCGCCATCCTGCGTGGTGATGGCCAATGCCGCCGGACTCCCCATGAATGCGGCGCGAAAACGTTTTTCACTGTCAAGGACGGATTCTTCTGCCAAACGTCGATCGGTGATATCGATGCCAAGACAGGTTACATCCGCCACCTTCCCCTTGGCGTCCAGGCTACGCACGTTTGACCACGCAATGTGTCGCAACTCACCGGACTTTGTTTCAATCTCGTTTTCATAATAGATATATTCAGCTGTTTCTGGTTGTTGCATTGTGACAGAAAATATTTTTTGGATGGATATTCCGGATGTGTTCAGGAATGAACAGGTCGAACCAGTTCTGACCGATGACATCTTGTTCTTTCCATCCGGTCAGCCTTAAAAAATGCTTATTGACAAAGACAATCCTGGCCTGGGGGTCAAGTGTGATAACTATTTGCGGTGTATTGACAAGAATATTACACAATTTGCGTTCGGAGCTAGCCAAAACCGTCTCGACGCGTTTGCGCTCGGTGATGTCTGTCATGCAACTCAACACAGCAGGCCTGTTTTTCCATTGAAACAACGCCACCTTGAGATCAACCCATTTAATCTCTCCGGTTTTACATTGAATCCTAAATGAATAGACATCGGGAAACGGCTCTCCGCGGAGCATTCTTTCATGCTGCTCCTTCACCATTTTCCGATCCGCTTTATGCACAAAATTGACAAGTCGTTGCGATTCAAGCTCCGCTCTTGAATAGCCGAAAAGCGCTTCTGCTTTGGGATTTGAGAATACGAATACGCTGTCTTGAGCAACAAGGATCGCCTCATTGGCGTTTTCCACCAATAAGCGATATTCTTCGTTGCTTTCATGCGCCGCATCTCTTTTTTTTCTGTGTTCTACCATGACGAATCCTTTTATTTCGATAGCGTGAACATCTGCAGCTTATTTGATGGGTACTTATCTCATAAAAGCATTTTTGGGGATCAAATAATTAGTCAGCGCCGTCTATCCCAGGTCACGGTAAGAATGCTTGCTCGGATAGGAACCCAAAAGCCTTATCTTTGGGAATTTCTTCAAGAAAAGATCAAGGGGATATTCCTTGGCATGACCTGCTGCTTCCAAAAGATAGAAGTGACGGACCAATCCTTCTGTGGCTGGACGCTCATAAATCGAGATAATTGAGATATTCAGGGCCATTAAATCCATGGAGGACAGCATTGATATCTTCTTGAACCAACAAAGCCGTTTTATCCTGTCCCGTAGGAGATTGAATTTTTCTTCCAAGAACCCAGAAACGCGTGGCGTTATCGTGAATATCTTCGATATCGGAAGCCAGAATTTTCAATTCATAGAGTTCAGCTGCCGTCTTTGATGCAATTGCCGCAATCGTTAAAGATCTTTTCCGGCTGACCGCCAATGGCGCCATGGATGATGAAGGAACCGTTTCCAGCTTAACATTCGGGAGGTTCTGTTTGAAGCCATCGTTTTGACTCTTCGATTGCAACTGCGTGGCCAATGACGACTTTAACCCCATGCAAATTTGCCCCTGGTTTTGCCATTAAATGGTGATGGACGGGGATAAAGACTTCTGCAACAACAAACCCCTGGTCAATTTTTTGCATCTCATCAAGGTTTTCTCGAACAGTCCCTACGATGGAGCTTTCAACAGCCAAAACACAGTTTGTTACCGCTCCAATCTTATAGAGATGAAGAACATCCTTAACCGTATTTCGGGAAATGAATTCTTCTTCCGATCCAAAGAACTCTAAAGCTGCCCTATGGGTAAAGGTTCCGTTTGGACCTAAATAAGCAATCTTTTTCTTCCCTGCGTGAGAATTCAAATCATCGAACCTCTTTATTTTCTTAAAACAAGGGCGCGCATGATCTCTGAGGAGATTGGAGGACATCCCTTGATGAAAATTCCTCTTTTTTTGATGGTCGAGGTGCAGTTTCCGACAAGTACCGTTCCATCCGGACAGGCATCCAAATATTTTCCGATTCCGATATGAACTTTTTTATCATCCAGACGATAGTCATCGAGTTGTAGATGATACTTCTGAAGAAACAGCAAAAGGGTTGACAGGCAGGCACTGCAGGAGCCTTCATCATACACCACGACATCCGGGAAGGGAATGGAGAATTTGGAAGGGGGAGGTTCGAAAGGATCTTCCCATTTCAAATAATCCTGCGGTTCAACGGAAATGTTTTGAAGTTGAATTTCTCCCAGCCCCCTTTGCGCAGACAATCGAAGGTAAGGAATTTCTTCGGGAGCAAATCCCATCAGCCGCGAAGCCACGGCGTCCGCAGAGAGGGGGCTGTCGCTGACCAGAACGATCCCCATCTCTTTGGGCTTCCCGTAAGCCGGGCCCATCCCCTCCATTCCCACTGTGCCGTCGATAACTGCAAGGTCGGGCATGAGAACCGTTGCCATCTCGGCGATGCCAAAATCGAGTTCCTTATCCCCTCCGGTAATCCTTTTGTTTGATCGGAGATGGTGAAGTTTTGCCTTCTCCCTTCGCCACAGGAGGCCCTTCATGTTTTTAATGCTCAACGTGACCCGGGTATGCATATGGGTCTTCATCACTGGAATTGAAACAACCCAATCAAAATCCTTCAGGATGGAGGAAACTTTCACTTTCTTTAGGAGTTTTCCCTGAGGAATGGTCCATTCCGCCGGACCCAACCGGTCAAGGTCAATAAGCTCCACATTCTTCTTTTCCGAAATTTCCATCATCCCTGTCATCTGGAACGCCTCACGGGCATCCACGCCAAAAATACAGCCCTCTCCGATCACGATATCCTTTGCGCCCTTTTCTCTCAGCCAGTCAATGACGGCGGAGACCACTGAAGGGTGGGTCGTGATGCCATCCCCCGGTGAGGCCAATCGGGCGGCATTGGGTTTGATCAGAATTCTTTTGCTTTTCAGATCGGGAAGGGGAAAACGCTTTAGCGCCATTATTGTGGTACTGTAAGGGTCTTCGCCTTTTGAAACGATAACAAGCGGCTTAGCCATCCGATCTGATCCCTTCCATTTTATTATTTTGAAGACCCGATGGGTTTCGGTAGATCAGGTTCCGGTCCCAGACGATGAGGATCGTTCCGATCAAACCCAGCAGATCCCAGAGCCAGTAATTCACAATCCATAGCACGCCCAGAGCAAGCAAGACGAGCCGGCCCGGGATATTCAACTCCCTTCGGAACTGTCCGATAAACCCTGCGCTCAGAAAGATCATGGCCATGGTCATCCGGATAAGGCATAAAAGAGTATCCAGCAGGCTTCCCGTGACAAACAGAATAGAGTTGTCATAGATAAAGACAAAGGGCAATAAGAAAGCGGCATAGCTCAACCTGAGACTATAGCCGGCGGTCTGCACCCAGTCGGCTCCAGCCATTCCCGAGGCAATAAAGACAGCGCCACAGACAGGCGGGGTGATGGCAGATAGAATTGCGTAATAGAAGATGAAAAAATGAGCTGCAAGCGGATGGATGCCCAGTTTAATCAGCACAGGAGCGGCCACCACCGCAGCCATGATATAGGCAGCCGTTGTAGGAACTTCCATTCCGAGAATGATGCAGGCGACCATGGTGAGGACCAGCGTGAGGAAGAGACTGCCGCCGCCCAAATCGACGATGAGGGTGGATATCTTCACGCCAAACCCGGTATAGGAGAGGATGGCAATAATGATCTGGGCACAGGCGCAGATGCTTGCGATCATGGCAACCTGAGAGGCGCCTTCCTGAACCGCTCCTTTTATTTTAGTCAAGAAGGTTCGATCATATTTCCAATCCAGCGTGACGAAGGCCAGAGGAAGGGTGCTCAGTGTAGCCCAGAAAGCAGCATACTGGGGCGTGTAAAGACGCAGGAGAAAGAAGATCAGAATGGCAAAAGGGATGATGAAGAAACTGCTTGCCCCGAGGGTTTCACGCCAGGACGGAATCTCGTTTGCATCAAGCCCACGAAGACCATCCCTCATGGCAAAGAAATGAACTCCTACCCAGACGGTGAAAAAGTAGAGGAGGGACGGCAGGAGGGCGGCCAGTGCAATTTTAAGGTAAGGCGTCTGGGTCAGCTCTGCCATGATAAAGGCCCCTGCGCCCATGATCGGAGGCATGATCTGGCCTCCTGTTGAGGCCACAGCCTCCACGGCCGCGGCAAAGGGGGGGCGGAACCCCAGTTTCTTCATCATGGGAATCGTGAAGGCGCCTGTGGTGACCACATTGGCGGATGCGCTTCCGGAAATACTTCCAAACATGGCGCTGGCAACAGCCGCCACTTTGCCCGGCCCGCCCTTCAGTTTCCCTGCAAGGCGCACGGATATTTTTCTAAACCCGGTTCCCCCTCCGGTAAAGCCGATGAATGCACCCAGAAAGACGAATATGCCGATGATGTTGGCCGAAATCCCTGTGAGCTGGCCCCAGATACCTCCGGTCGTCAGATAGAGCATCCCCGTGATCTGAGAGAGGTCGTACTCCACATGGCCGAAATAGCCGGGAATGTGATGGCCATAAAGCGCATAGAGCAGGAAGAGAAGGGTGATTGAGGGAAGCACGGGCTTGATCATCCTGCGCGCGCATTCCAGCACGATCAGCACCATTGCCAGACCCATCAGGATTTGATAGGAATTCTTGACGATTCCGAACTGATTGAGCACCCCTTCGAAATCGACCATGATGTAAATGCAGAGAAACAATCCAAGGGCAGTAAAAAAGAGATCTACTACGAGAGTCCTTTTCTTGCTGGATCTCTTGCCCGCCAAAAATATGATCGGTATGGCGAGCCCTAAATGGATTGACCTCTCAATCAGATTCGGAATGAAGGCATAGACGGGAAGAAGCAGGGAAAAGAGCGCCAGAAGGACGGAAAAGAACAGCGTGGCGGCGGCGATAATCTTATTGATTTTTTCCATTAAATTTTATCCTGTCCCTCGTGATGATAGAGGGACAGGATAGGCTGCAAGGCATGGGGTTTCTGTCCCTCTGATATTTCATTATTTCATGGAAGGCGGGATGTCGATACCGACTTCGCTGTAATACTTGAGCGCTCCCGGATGAATCTTCGCCACGCCGTATTTTATCCCTTTCATGTCAAGGACTTTACCGATGGGGTGAGCATCGACAAGAATCTTTCTGTTTTCCCAGAAAGCCTTTGTCACTTTATAGGCAATGTCTTCGGGAAGATCGTCTGTGGTATAGGCAAGGACTGGAGATGCCACGGTCCTGACATCATAATCTATACCCTCATAGGTTCCTGCCGGAATCGTGGTAAGTGAATAGGTGGGATCGACTTCATGGAGCTTCTTGAATTCTTCCTCTCCCATTTCAAGGAGCCGGATAGGCGTGGTGGCCTTGATCTCCATCACCATCGGCGTGGGGAATGGACTGCCGGTGGTGAAGCCGACGGCTCTACGATTGACCACAGCATCGACACCTTCCTTTAAATCGACGGCAGGCAGGTCTACTTTTCCTTCAAGGCCATAGGTCTTTAGAATGAGTTTGGTCAATCGTTCGGTAGATGTTCCGATTCCTCCGGGAATGAATCTTTTTCCTTCGAGATCCCGGATGGTCTTGACGCCGCTGTCCTCCCTCACGACACAGTGGATGGTGACCCCTGGGATGGCCCACAGCGTCCGAATCCTTTCATATCCGCCTTCTTCAAAAGGTTTCGTTTTGTTTAATGCCTGCGCAACGAGATCCGAGGTGGCGGTGAAGATGAAATGGTTTCGCGTTTTGGCTTCCTTGACATTGGCAACAGAGCCCAGGCTTTCCTCGACAGAGGCTTCGATTCCCGGAACGGTCGTCATGGCCTTTGCCATCCCAATGGCCAGGGCATAGTAGGAAGTTCCTGCTCTGGCCGACTTGACGACAAGGCGTGTCTGAGCGCAGACCTCACCGATCAAAAAAAGACTGAATACCAAGAGAGCCAAAGTAAAAAATGCTGTTTTCTTCATTATCGTTGCCTCCTTTCTTGTTTGCCACTGTCGGTCAAAGCATGACTTGTTTGATGGAAACAGTTTGCGGAAAAGGGTTAAAAACAAATAACTGTAAATGGGATTGCTTTTTTAAGCTGTCATGAAAACTGCATATCATTGCCGCACAACAAAAGTAAAACGAATTATTCTTATTTACATTATTAATATTTCGTAATATACCATCCTGAACAGCGAATTTTTTCACGATTAAATCCGCACCAAAAACGAAATCAAATACGATGTTTTTTATATGGAGCAGGATACAAGATCATGGATCTTCAAAAGTTAAAATCCTTCGTTGCTGCTGCACATCTCAACAGCATAACCGCGGCTTCCAAATCAGTCAACCTGACGCAATCAGCTGTAAGTCAACAAATAAAGGATCTTGAGGAAGAGTTATGCTGCAAACTTATTGACAGAACCACCCGGCCTATCAGCGTTACAAAGGAAGGGGCTGAACTGATTATTGCAGCACGGAATATGCTGAGAATTTTCGATGATTTCAAATCGCACCAACACAAAAGCGAGGTTGCCGGCAGTATCGTCTTGGGTTACGTCCGGAGTTCCATAACAGACGCGCTTGCCGGTGCACTTCTATCTATAAGAAAACTTCATCCAAACGTAACGGTCCAGCTCATTTATACCCAAGGAGTTACAAGCTTGCTTTCCCGGGAGGTTGCAGATGGAAAACTCGATGCCGCGCTGGGAGCGGGTCCGTTGGAACTTTCAAAAGGACTCTTATGGTTACCCTATTCGTCGGAAAAATACTATGTCGTTGCACCAAATCACTATCCGGGCAATACCGATGAAGACTTACTCGAACGTGGGCCGTACATACGTTTTAAGCCGCACCTGCTAACGCAAACTGTGATGGACCGTGAAATAAAAAAGCGCGGCATTAAAGTAAAAACAGTAATGGAACTGGATGATTACGAGAGCATATTAATCATGGTGAAAAACAATCTTGGTGTTGGCATTGTACAAGAGCATTTCTTAACCAAATTGTATCGCAATAAACTGAAATATATGCCGTTTGGTCTTCCACCATTAATACGCGAAGGAGGTATTATTACTAGGGTCGACAACCCTAAAAACAATCTGATCGATCTGCTTTGGAATTCATTGCGAGCTGAGCAGATCTAGTTATAGATAAAAGCCCATAGCAGTCAGCGCATGATGTTCTAATCGCATGATACCTTTTGGATGCCCATAATTACGGGAAGGTGAACAGATCCCCCATCGATTCTTTCTTGCTCACGAACATCCTTTCAAAGCCTTCGATGATATGGGCTCTGACATGGTCGAGGTGAGTGGACAGGGCCTGTTGCAGAGCTGCGGCATCTCTGGCTTCCAGACTTTTGAAGATTTGGGCATGCTCCTGTAACGAACTGTCCATGATGCCGAGCAGAATCAGATTGCGCTTGTATTTTAGAAGAAGCATGTCAAACAATTCCTGCAGTATCTTCAGTTGGATTTGGCACTGGGAAATGGAGGCCAGGGCCAGGTGAAACCTCATGTCGGTCATGAGCCGCCCATAAAAGTTGTCCGCGTCGACGGCGGCGTGATACGCCTCCTGTGACTGTTTCAATCGCTTTATCGATTCGGCATCAACGCATTTGACGATTTCCGGCACCAGGGAAACTTCGAGCGAAAGCCGGATGTCATAGATCTCCCTGATTTCTTTCAGACTCACTTCGTTGACGAAATAGCCTCGGTTGGGTTCGTGGCGGACAATGTTTTTAAACTCCAGCCATTTCAGGGCGTGAATTACCGGGGTGATGCTGACACCGATTTTATTGGCCAGCTCCTGGTATTTGATTTGCTGTCCCGGGATGATCTCGTTGTGGAAAAGCATCTGCCGGATACCCTGGAAGGCTTTTTGGGCCAGATCAATTTTTTCCGATTTTTTCCGTTGCTTTTTCTCCGGCATCGTGACCTCTAACTGAAGCTGCGCGGCAAGTTACCCCGCCAGCGTTTATCCGGTGAGGCTTTTTTCCTGCCGATAATTGTTAATAAACTATTTTATCAAATTACAACCCAAATCGCATGTCAATCCATGTCCATGAAAATCAAAGTAAAATCGGGAGCTATACATGAATGTATTATACAAATATTTTATTAAAAATAAAATAATAAATCTTACTTAACGGTTCAAATTTCTACAAAAAGTTTATAGAACTCTGTATATATGGAATAATAAATAATTATATATATAAATTTTTATTCTTGACAACCCTTTTTTAAATGTAATATCCATGTTCAATTTTCTATAAAAAATATTATTAAATATGATATTCAGTATCAGAGGAGCAACATGATCGGTTCACGCGTGCTGGTAGAAATGCTGAAAGCCTACGGGGTGGATGTCATTTTCGGTGTCCCCGGTGATACGAGCATTCCCCTTTATGAGGCGCTCTACGATGCACAGCCGGCCATCCGGCATGTCATGGCCCGTAACGAGCACTCCGCCGCTTTCATGGCCGATGCCTATGCCCGCCTCAGCCACAAGCCGGGGGTCTGTGAATGCCCAAGCGGAGCTGGCCCGCTCTATTCAGTGCCCGGCATCGCCGAATCCAATGCATCCTCCGTGCCGGTCATCGTCATAACCTCGGATATCCCTTTGGCAGGTGAGGGCAAACAGACCATAACTGAACTCGATACCCTGAAGCTTTTTGAATCGATTACCAAGTGGTCCAACATCATTAAGGATGTGGACAAAATACCCGAAGTCCTTCGGCGTGCTTTTCGCATCGCCACCACCGGCCGGCCGGGGGCGGTGCACCTCGCCTTGCCCCAAGAGGTGTTGAAAGACTCGTGGTCGAAGAGCTGGCCATCTTGCTGAAAGACAGAACTGCGCGCCGGGAGCCCTCTGCGTGGGTGAATGCGTTGAATCATCAACGGAACCAGTTCTGGAAAGATGCCGAAAAGGAGTTCGTCCTTGCGGATGTCCCTTTAAAGCCTCAGCGAGTCGTCGCCGAACTGAACAAACACCTGCCGGCGGATGCCATTGTGATTTCCGATGCAGGCACACCGACACCCTATATCACCCGCTATCTCAAATTAAACGGTCAAGGCTCGCGATTTATTATCCCCCGAAGTTACGGTGGGCTCGGATATGCTATCCCGGCGGTGGTTGGGGCTCATTTTGCCCGCCCGGAGTCACGCGTGGTGGCTCTGTTCGGGGACGGCAGTCTGGGGATGTCGGCAGGAGAACTGGAGACCATATCGCGTCTGAATATCCCGGTCGTGCTGATCCACTTCAACAACAGCGCTTTCGGGTGGATCAAGGCGCTGCAGCGTCTTCACAGCCGGGGAAAGTATTTCTCCGTTGATTTCAACGCGAATGATCCGGCCAAGGTCGCCGAAGGATTCGGATTGTCTGCTTTGCGGATCAAGACACCGGAGGAATTGATTCAAGGCCTCGGTGCCGCCTTTGCCAGCGATCAACCGGTATTTATCGATGTGGCTACAGAGTCTGAAGTCGAGAGCTTACCACCGGTATATTCATGGCTGAAAGCCGCTGAAACGATGTAAATTCAACAGGATTGGATTTTATTTAAGATTCGATCAAACCCAAAAGGAGAATTCTCATGAAAAAGAAAATGTGGGGAACAATGGCAGTCTTGGTGCTGGCGATGGGTTTTTTGATGGGCGTTTCCAATACTTCGAATGCGGAAGAACTCAAACCGACGACACTTTCCTGGGTGGCCGGCGGCGTGGGTGGCGGCTGGTACGTCCAGGCCGGTGGGATCGCCGGACTGATCACGGAAAAGGAGCCCAAGCTCGTAGTCAAGGTCGTTCCCGGCGGCGGCATGGTCAACCCGGTCAGGGTTTCCAGCGGCAAGGATGACCTGGGATGGGGCATCACCTTTGTAGACAAGATGGCCTACACCGGCATTGCGCCCCTCTATGAAAAGCCCAACCCGAACGTAAGGGCACTCGGCGGAATCTTTGGAACTTACTACATCCATTTCGTGGCCGCCAAGGACAAGGGCATCGAAACCGTGGCCCAGCTGGCCGATATGGTCAAGGCCGGCAAGCCGATCAACGTGGCTGCGCCCATGAAAGGCACCTCCGACCTGCCCTTGATTGAAAATATCCTGAGTTTCTACGGAATCTCTCTGGACGCCATCAAAAAGTCCGGCGGCAATGTTCAACAGGCCGTCTATGCCGACATGATCAGCCTTTACCAGGACAAGCACGTCGATTTCGTCTTGACTCACCTGGCCCTGCCGGGTGCGGCCGTCACAGAGATGTTCCTCAGCCGTTCCAGCACCATCCTGGCGATTTCGGATGGTTGCATCGACAAACTTGCCAAGGATCTGGGAACGCTGTCGAAAGATTCTGGACTGCAGATCATTCCCAAGGCCACATACAAGGGACAGACCGACGACATTGCGACCGTGGTCAGCACCGGCGAGCTTTTGATCAACAAGGACGTGCCCGATCAGGTGGCCTATACCATCATCAAGATATTGTGCCAAAATGTTAAAGAGCTCCATAAGATCAACCTGGCCAATCAGACCTTTATTCCTGAAAAGGGTTGGGCCCACGTTGCGGTTCCCCTGCACCCCGGTGCAGAGAAATTTTACAAAGAGGCCGGTTACATGAAATAGATCCCGGCTTTTGTTAAAAAAGCGAAGATCGCTCAACGCGTATGAAGACGAGAAATATTGAGATAACCAGTGGAGGAGATGCTCATTGAGAGCAATTGAGGGTTGGAAAAAAACAGTGATTGGTATCTGGCTGGTGGCGGTTTCGGTATTTGCGATTTATACGGCCACCTTCGGCATCATGCAGCCAAGGATTCAGCGAGGGGTTCATCTCTTGTTCCTGCTGCCGATGGCCTTTATCCTCTTTCCGGCATCAAAGAAGTCCATATCGGACAAGATACCGGTTTATGACTGGATCCTGGCCTTCCTGTCATTGCTCCCTGCCCTCTATGTAATCATTCAAAACGATGCCTTGAGCATGCGCTTTGAGTTCGTAGAGCCCCTTACGTCCCTGGAAATGGTTTTGGGAGCCTTGAATATCTTACTGCTGCTCGAGGCGATCAGAAGAGCCGTGGTTCCGGCCATGACCATCCTGATCGGGGCTTTTATCGCATATCTTTATGCCGCTCCCCACCTTTCCGGAGTCTTCTATGCCAAACCGCTGCCCCTGTCCGAGATAATCGAGATGCAGTATCTCATTACGGACGCAGGCATCTATGGTTCCATAACCGGCATTTCAGCCACGTTTGTCGCCCTGATGGTCATTTTCGGGGCAATCATGGAGGGCACCCAGACCGGAAAATTCTTCACCGATCTGGCTTGCCGGCTGGCCGGTAAAAGCAGGGGCGGACCGGCCAAAGTTGCGGTCATCAGCAGCGCCTTTTTCGGATCGATCAGCGGCGTGGCGGCGGCCAATGTCTATGCCACCGGAACGTTCACCATTCCCATGATGAAAAAGCTGGGTTACCGCCCGCAATTCGCCGGCGCGGTGGAGGCGGTCTCCTCCAGCGGCGGACAGTATATGCCGCCGATCATGGGCGCCGGGGCTTTTGTGATGTCGGAAATAACGGGCATCCCCTACCTCGAAATCTGCATTGCGGCAGCCCTGCCCGCTCTCATGTACTACAGCAGCCTTGTCGCAAGGGTTCACTTTGTCGCCGTCAGGGACAACCTGAGAGGCCTGACAGAAGAAGAAATGTCGGTGCCCCTGTCGGTCATTTTAAAGGATATCTATCTGCTGGTCCCGCTGGTCGGCCTGGTGGCGATGCTTGTGATCGGCTATTCGGTCTTCAAGGCCGCCATGGGGGCCATCGTGATCTCGTTCGTGGTCAGTTTCTTCAAGAAGAAAACGGCCATGACCCCCAAAAGGCTCCTGGAGGCACTGAGGGCGGCAGGACAGAACATGGTCATGATCGCCCTGGCCTGCGCGGGCGCCGGGATGGTGGTGGCCATCGTGACCCATACCGGTCTTGCGCTGGGCATCGCCTCGGTGATCACCAACTGGTCCGGAGGCCATCTGCTGCCGGCCCTGATTCTGATTATGGTCACATCGCTTGTTCTGGGCATGGGCATGCCCTGCACCCCGGCCTATATCATCGCCATCACGATCGGCGGACCGGCCCTGGTGGGCATGGGCATCGATCTTCAGGCGGCGCATCTGTTTGTCTTCTACTTCGCCATCCTGGCTGAAGTCACGCCTCCCGTGTGCATTCCTGCCTACTGCGCGGCCTCCATTGCCGGGTCCCATCCGCTGCAGACCGGGTTCGAGGCATTTAAGCTGGCCCTGATCGCATTCGTGATCCCCTATGTCTACGTCTACAATCAAGCCTTGCTGCTGAAGGGGGGCCTGGTCAGAGACAGTTTCGCTGGTTCTTGTAATGAGTATTGCCATCATTGCATTTTCCGCGGCGTATAGCGGTTTCTTCTTCAAGAATCTTAAATGGATCTATCGGGGTATCATGGCGGCGGCAGGCTGCGTGCTAATATATGTGTGTACACTGCGGGACGTAGTCGGTCAGCCGATTACACTGGTTGCGGCAACCTCGAGTTTGGCGGCCTTCCTGCTATTTACCGCTGCCCGATCGCGCAAAATGAAACGTATGGCTCCGGAACTTCCATAACAATAGTTGCATAAGTGAACGAGGTATCTTGTGGGACATGAGCCCAGCAAAAGCGACGTTGTCGTTATCGGGGCCGGAATTATCGGCAGTTCCATTGCCTTTCATCTATCCCGGCGCAAGATCCGCGTTACCTTGATAGAGCGCGGCGATATCGCTTCCGGCAGTTCCGGTGCCTGCGATGGGCTGGTGTTTCTCCAATCCAAAAAACCCGGCATTCATCTCCAGCTGGCCTTGGAGAGCCGCAAACGGTTCGCTTTGTTGGCAAGGCAACTGCCGGTTCCCATTGAATACAAGGAAACCGGGGGCCTTGTGGTGATCGAAACCAAAGACGAACTTGCCGCCATTCAGCAGTTCGTTTCGCTCCAGAAAGAAAACGGCCTGGACGTTACCCTGCTTGACGCAGATCAAGTTCGCCGAATAGAACCCCATCTCTCCAAACATGTTTTAGGCGCCGCCTTTTCTCCACTGGACGGGCAGGTCAATCCCATTTCGCTGACCTTCGGGTTCGCCCTCGGGGCCAAATCCCTCGGTTGCCGGGTGATTACGGGCGCGGCTGTTCACGGCATCGACACCACCGCAGGCAGGGCGTCGGCAGTGGAAACCCGGGCCGGGCGCTTTGCAGCCGATATCATCATTAATGCGGCCGGTGTCCACGCCCCGGAGATAGGCGCCCTGGTGGGCCTTGACATCCCCATAAAACCCAGGCGTGGACAGATCATTGTCACCGAGGCCTGCCCGCCCATACTCAAGCACTGTTTGATATCGGCAAGCTATATCGCTGCAAAGTTCAACGCTGAGATCGCCAAGGCAAGCGGAGAAGGCGTTTCCATCGAGCAGACGGAGAACGGCAATTTTCTTTTGGGATCCACCCGTGAGTTTGTCGGTTTTGACAAGCGAACCACCACGGACGGCATGCATCGCATCGCTGAAAAAACCGCCGGCATCATCCCGGCACTGAAGCGAGTCAATGTCATCCGCTCCTTTGCCGGCCTGCGTCCCTATACCCCGGATGGGTTGCCCATTCTCGGTCCCGTGGATGACGTACCCGGCTTTTTCATGGCCGCAGGTCATGAAGGCGACGGGATCGCGCTGTCCCCCATTACAGGCGAGCTTATCGCGCAGATGATCGCCACTGGAAAGAGCGAGCTTCCCCTGGATGACTTCCAACTGAGCCGTTTTGCCGTCGAAGAGGAAAAAGGAAAGGTTTCCCATGTCTGATTTGCGTATTTCGTCAGTGCTGCGCGGAGACAAAATCAAAATTTTCGTCAATGGAAATGCATGCACGGCATACGAAGGCGAAACCCTTCATGCGGCATTGCTGGCAGCCGGGTATCGGGTTCTGCGGAAAACGCTGAAAACGCATCAGCCACGCGGCTTCTTCTGCGGCATGGGTGTTTGTTACGACTGTCTGGTCACCGTCAACGGTGCGCCCAATCAACGCGCTTGCATGATCCGGGTTATTGACCGGATGGAAATCGAGATCGATGAAACATAATTACCGTATCATCATTGTCGGCAGCGGCCTGGCAGGCCTGGCCGCTGCCGACATTCTCTCCAGGTATGGGCTTAGCATCCTGGTTATCGACGACAATGCCCACATCGGTGGTCAGTTGCTGAGAAAACCGCCGCACGCCGGCAGCGGCGGCAAACGTTTCGAGCCGGACCGGCTCAAACGACAGGGGGCCCGCCTGGCAGCACGCCTACAAAAAGAAAATATTCGATTCCTAAAGGGCGCCCAGGTGCTGGGCATCTATCCGGAACACATTCTTCTGGTGCAAGACAGCCGGGGGCATGTGTCTGAATATCGGGCAGACACACTGATACTTGCCACCGGCGCAAGAGAAAGGCAATTGCCGTTTAAGGGCTGGGCGCTTCCGGGGGTAATGTCCACCGGTGCGGCCCAGATCCTCATGAAAAACTCCGGAATTCTTCCCGGCAGAAAAACGCTCATTGGCGGCTGCGGCCCATTGATGCTGGTGCTGGCCGCAGAAATTCTCGCCAGCCGGGGGCAGGTCCTGGCCGTTCTGGATCAAAGCTCGCCCGCAATGAAGCTAAAGGCCGTCTCCGCGGGACCCGCCATTTGGCCCAAACTCCTTGAAGGCGCCACCTACCTGGCCCGATTGGCCGCAGCCCGGGTTCCCATGACACAAGGGGTGCGTATTGTCGAAGCCAGGGGCGGGCGCCGGCTCCAGGAGGTGGTGGTGTCCCGTGTCGATGCTGACGGCCGTATCGTCCAGGGAACGGAACGGATTTACACCACCGACACATTGGCGGTCGGGTATGGATTCTCTCCCAATATTGAACTGCCGCAGCAGGCGGGTTGCGCGGTGAACTTCAGCAGTGCAAAAGGCGGGTGGTATGTGGATGTGAAAGACAACATGGCGTCCACGGTGGCCGGCATCTACGCCGTGGGCGAGACGACCGGGATTGCCGGCGCCGGCAAATCTTTTATCGAAGGCAGCATTGCCGCCTGGACCATTCTCAACAGACAGGGCGCGGTTGATCGGCAGACATACGAAACCAATACCCGGCCCTTGATGCGCCAGCGCGACCGGCAGGTTCAATACGGTCGCTTTTTGAACCACCTTTGCCGGCTCCAACCGGGTTGCTATACAGATATCCCGGATGAGACCGTGATCTGCCGGTGTGAAGAGATCACCATGGCTGACATCCGGCGCCAGCTGAACAATGAGTTTACAACCATGAACAGCATCAAGAAGACCACCCGATGCGGCATGGGCAATTGCCAGGGGCGGATCTGCGGGCCGATCCTGTCTGATATCCTCAGCGCTTATAGCCACCGGCAACCCGAAGACATCGGGTGCCCCTCGGCACGCGCACCGGTGAAGACGGTTGCGCTGGGTGCCCTGGCCCAAATGACGCGGATCAGCGGCAAATCTGATGAAAAAAAGAGCAGCGATTGAATCTGGAAGGGATTCGACGAAATGACCGATCATTGCACCGACAGCCTGGAAAATCCGATTATCGGCATTCTCATGCTGGAGACCACCTTTCCGAGAATACCCGGCGATATCGGCAATCCGGAAACCTTTTCCTTTCCCGTGATGGTTCAAACCGTCCATGGCGCCTCAGCGCAAAGGGTGGTCATCGACGCGGATGCCGGATTAATAGATAGCTTCATTGATGCCGGCTTTGCATTGGCCGCCCGCGGGGTTAAAGCGATCACCACCAGCTGCGGTTTTTTGGCACTGTTTCATCGACAGTTGGTCGAAGCACTGCCGGTGCCTGTCTTTACCTCCAGCCTGTTGCAGGTGCCTCTGGCCCATGCGCTGATCCGCAGCGATCAGAAAATCGGCATTATCACTGCACGCAAGCAGTCGTTAACCTTTGCCCATTTCGCCGGTGTGGGCATTCAGGACTACCCACTGGCCATAGTGGGCATGGAAGATGCAGAGGAGTTCAGCGCCGTATTTATTCAGGGCCGGCAAGTACTCGATGAGAAGAAATGCCGGTGCGAGATGCAATCTGCCGCATGCAATCTGATGCGCGCGCACCCGCAAGTCGGTGCCATTGTTTTGGAGTGCACCAATATGCCGCCTTATGCCGATACGGTCCGAAAGGCGACCGGTCTTCCCGTATTCGATGCGGTGACCATGGTCAATCTTGCCTACGGAACGGTGGCGACAGGGCGTTTTTGACCCAGCGATTTACAATATCTATTTTAAATTCCTGATGGTTATGGCGACCCCGGCCCCCATTCTGTTTTATAAATACATGTCGATTTCCACAAACACATTTATCCCAGCAATATTAGCGCGATAATCGGCATGACAATGAAAGCCAATAATGTTTGAAAGGTAATGATCGAAGCCATCGCCTCGGTGTCACCACCCAATTGTCGGGCAAGAATGTAGGCCGAAGGCGCGGTTGGAGACATAAAGGCGATTACAAGCACTCCGGCAGAGATGCCGGTGAGACCCGTGTTGGAAATAAGCAGCGCAGCAGTCAAAGGTTTCAAGCCGAACTGTACTATCGAAGAAATTGCAATCGGTCGAATATGCCCACGAATCACTTCCGGTTTTAAAGCAGCGCCCACGGCCAGAAGCCCGAAGGGTAAGGCAGCCCTGCCAACGATTTCGAAAATATCCTTTGTTATGCCTGGCAGCCCAAAGCCGCTGAGGCTAAGAAACCAGCCTATAACGCAACCTACGATTAGCGGATTGCCAACCACCTCTCGGAAAAAAGGGGTTATTCCTCTGAATGTAGCCTTTCCCCACACTACGAAAACCGAAATACATAACAAATTGATCAATACGATCATGAATCCGGCCGCCACAGAACCCAATGCCAGCCCTTCGGAACCAAACAAACCCTGGGCTACAGATAGCGCAATATAGGTATTAAAACGCACGCCGCCTTGGAATACCGATGTAAAAGTAGCACTATTTCCACATGTTCGAATTCGATGCAGAAAAATAAGCACTGCAGCTGATGTCATCAATGTGCCTGTTACAACCACCAGCATAGAAGGCCACATAGCACCAGAAAGGGTTTGATTCCCCAGTGTGCGGATAAGAAGCGCCGGGAACAGAACGAAATAAGTCAGTTTTTCCATCCCAGACCAGCTTTCTTCTGACAGGAACCTGGCCCGTTTTAAGCCATACCCGACAAGAATGAGCACCATGATTGGGGCAAGAGCGGTTGTGAAAGCACTCACAGATCTAAGTCTCCGGAATATTATTGCAAGAAGCCCTGCTGACGGAATAAGAACAAAGGGGACAGAAATATATATTCGCTTTCCTCGGTCTTCCCTGCCCTCTGAACTCCACCCGCAATTCGATTTTATGCACAATCTCCTCCACGAATCGCTCACTACCGGTTAACTGGCCACGCTGGATTATGTGTTGCGGATAACCCACTACAACTATTCGTGATGTTCTTGACATGCTCTACTCTTAACTCAACAATTTCCATTTTGCAAAATATAAATAAAGCTGTCCCCTTTTTCTGTCTGCACAAATTAGTTCCTTGACAGACGACATGTAATTATGAGATATAAAATGAATAGTAATTATTTTTTGTGCGTAAAAACCGACCGACTCTTTCATTGATATTTTCCGGGATTTTTTCCGGCTGCCATAAACATCGCCAATACACTCCTGACAGCTATAAGTACCCAAAATTCCGGTAATACCGTTTATGCCCTAAATAACCGGGAATCTTTTGAAAAAAGCACCGGAATAAGTGGAGCATCAACAATTGACGGCTTCGTATAAAGTCGGGATGCTGCGTTACGCTGCATCCTTCGTCATTGCTACGTACGATAAGTACTCATCATTCCAAATTATTTGCGCGCCTTGCCCGCAAACTTTTTTCAAAGCCGTCCGAATTTTGACTTTTTACGAGACCATCACAATTAAAAGGAGGTTGTTATGAAAAAGTCTTTATTGTTTATCAATGCAGTGTTGTTTGGATTCGTTTTTATCTTCTCTTCAATTCCAATAACAGCGCAGGCCAAAAGCACGTTTGTGACGATCGGAACCGGCGGGGTAACCGGCGTTTACTATGTTGTGGGCGGCGCCGTCGGCAAGATTGTCAACCAGAAAAAGGATGTATACAATCTCAGGGTAACCGTAGAGTCGACAGGCGGTTCGGTTTTTAATGTCAATGCCATCACGGCAGGCGACCTTGAATTCGGCGTAGTGCAGTCCGACAGGCAGTTTCAGGCCGTAAAAGGTGAAAAAGAATGGAAAGATTTAGGTCCCCAGAAAGATCTGCGCGCCATATGCAGTTTTCATCCTGAAAGCGTTGTACTTATTGCCGGTGATGACACGGGGATCGAAAAACTTGAAGATCTTAAGGGAAAGCATGTCAACATCGGAAATCCGGGTTCAGGCCAGAGAGGAAATTCAATAGATGCTTTTGAAGCCTGCGGAATCAACTGGGAAACAGATTTGAGAGCAGAAGGACTCAAGGCGGACGAATCGGCCAAAATGCTGAATGACGGCAGAATAGACGCCTTTTTTTACACCGTAGGCCACCCCAACGGTTCCATTAAAGAAGCGACAAGCGGGGGGAGCCGCAAGGTTCATTTCGTACCCATAGAAGGCAAATGCATAGATGATATGATTGCAAAATATCCTTATTATGCAAAGGCTTATATTCCGGTAAAACATTATTCTATGGCTAGAAACAAAGAGGATTCCCCCACTTTTGCGGTAAAGGCGACTTTCTGCACAAGCGCAAAGGTGTCAGATGATATTGTTTATGCCATCACGAAAGCGATTTTCGATAACCTTGAAGAGTTAAAGGGTCTCCATCCTGCATTTGAAATGCTTAAAAAAGAGGAGATGCTCCAGGCGCTGAGTGCTCCGATTCACCCGGGTGCGCTGAAATACTACAAGGAAGCCGGGTTAATGAAATGAAATAGTTTTTAACGGCGTATCAGAGGCAGAAATATGGACCCGCAAAAAACGGCTGAAATGGATGAAGGTTTAAAGACCGCGATAAGGATCGCGGAAGAAAGCGAATTCGGTTCAAGAAAATTATCGGGCTTAAGCCGGTATCTGATTCCTGTTATCGCTGCAGCCTGGTCTCTTTTCCAGTTATCCCTGCCCGAGTTTATCATGCTCGACTCGGTGCTTGTAAGGTGCATCCACCTTGGATTTGCCATTCTGCTGGTCTATTTCTGCCATCCCGCATTTAAAAAACGCAAAACAAAGGGTATTTTTGGTTTTCTATCTCAAAAGGAGAAGCTCCCTTTTGCAGACCTGTTCCTGGGTGTTGTTGCCGCAGGCTCAGCACTTTATCTGGCCATTAATTACGATGCGTTGAACCTCAGACAGGGCGCTCCTTCCGGAACAGACATCGTTGTGGGGATTGTTTTGATTCTTCTCCTTCTTGAGGCCGCAAGAAGAGCCCTCGGCCCGTTTATGCCCATTGTCGTTTGTTTTTTTATCACATACAGCTTTTTTGGCCCGTATATGCCCGATGTAATTGCTTTCAAGGGGGTTTCACTCAGCCGCTTCATGAGCCAGATTACAATTTCCTCGGAAGGTATTTACGGCATTCCGCTTGATGTTTCAGCAACGATTGTTTTCCTTTTTGTATTGTTCG
Source organism: uncultured delta proteobacterium (assembly GCA_963704205.1). Classification (GTDB taxonomy): domain Bacteria; phylum Desulfobacterota; class Desulfobacteria; order Desulfobacterales; family Desulfatirhabdiaceae; genus RAAP-1. Next base: position 185,479 of record CAVPHN010000010.1, on the reverse strand, counting down.
GAGCCATGCTCGATAAGGCCGGAGGCGGAAAGTATTTTATTGATATCGCCATCAGCCTTCTTGGGCGGTTTAAAGGCGGCCCCGCCAAGGCAGCTGTTTTAGCCAGCGGATTGACGGGACTTGTTTCCGGTTCAAGTATCGCGAACACGGTTACAACCGGGACTTTCACCATTCCGCTCATGAAAAGCGTCGGATATCCCGATTACAAAGCCGCAGCAGTTGAAGTGGCAGCCAGCACAAACGGCCAGATTATGCCGCCTGTCATGGGCGCTGCGGCCTTCATAATGGCCGAGTACTGCAATCTTGATTATTTTGAAGTTGTGCGTGCGGCATTCATCCCGGCAGTGATATCCTATATCGCCCTCTTCTATATTACACACCTTGAGGCTTCAAAACTGGGGTTAAAAGGATTGCCGGCCGATCAGTTGCCGTCGTTTGGAAAGACCTTTCTCGGCGGGCTTCAGTACATTATCCCCCTGGCTTATCTGATATTTGAGCTCATGGTGCTCAGGCATACGCCACAGCTTGCGGCATACAGAGCCATTCAGGTTCTTGTTGTTTTAATTTTTCTTCAGAATATTGTCCGTGCGGTTAAAGAAAAAACATCCCTTACCGATGCAGTCAAGTTCAGCTTTGTCCAGATATGGGAGGCCCTTGTTTCGGGCGGTCGAAACATGATGGGAATCGGCGTTGCTGTCGCTTCGGCAGGAATAATCGTCGGCATTGTTTCAATGGGTCTGGGAGGGCTGATCGTAGAGGTTATTGATAAACTGGCCGGCGGGAATCTGATATTGCTTCTTTTGATAACGGCCTGTGCAAGCCTTATCCTTGGGATGGGGCTTCCCACAACCGCCAATTACATTATTATGGCATCACTGACAGTCCCTGTAATCGTTCACCTCGCGGCCGATTACGGACTTGTGGTTCCTTTGATCGCAGCCCATCTTTTCTGTTTCTATTTCGGCATCCTTGCAGACGACACGCCTCCTGTCGGCCTCGCTGCTTATGCGGCTGCGGCAATAGCAAAATCGGATCCCATACGTACCGGTATCCAGGGTTTTATGTATGACATCCGGACAGCCATTCTTCCCTTCATGTTCATATACAATACCGATATACTTCTTATCGGCATAGACGACTGGCCGCATATCATCATTATATTTCTGACAGGCGCAATGGCCATGTGCGCTTTTGCGGCGCTCACCCAGAATTATTTTGCCGCAAAAAACAGAATTCATGAGAGTCTCCTTCTTGCCGTGGTTGTTCTTGTGGTACTGCGTCCTTACTGGGTTGAAGAGGTGACGGGTTTTGGCAATAACTTCGTATGGTATGCCATCGGAACCGGAATATTTATTTTAACATACATGATGCAGCTTCCGAGGGCGCGGGCGGCGGCGAAGGAACACTAAAAATCCAATTGAAATCTATTGTCACCATTTTAAATCGGCAGTTTGTTTTTTCAATATGATTCTTGCATCAACGACATCCAGCCCCTTCTCATAAAGCATGACCGGGTTGAGATCCATTTCTTCAATTTCAGGATAAGATCACTCTGTGCTGGACCCACTCATAGGGACACCCTCCTTATTTTCCTTCAAATCAGCTGCTCGTAAAGAGATCGCCTATGACCTCGAACAGGTTTTTTTCAGACTTGCCCCGTGCTATCCGATCGAGCAGTTTGACGTTGTCGCGGTCCTCCGCCCTGGGAAACTCGAACCCCAGCTTATAGTAGGCCGGGGTCTCGTCAAGTTCCTTATCGAACCAAGCCGGTCTGCAGAAAATCGTGTAACTACGGCCTGAGCCGTCTACAAAACGCAGCATCAAGCAACGCCTCTCCCGGTCATTACAGCTGTAAAATAAGTGCATACCGTCCGCTTTCATACTTGGCAGCACAACGCTGCCACCATGTAACGAAAACGTATTCAATTCAACATTGACCGGCCCGGCGAACGTCTCGCCGCTCTCGCTGGCCAACGTCAGATCAACCGTTATCTTAACAGCCATCCGTTGCGACTTGCGTCGTTCATTCGACATCACACCCTCCTCGTTGATCGCTCGTTTTGGCTGCATGGCCGTTCGCCATATTTCTCACCAACCGCACAAGACATTGAATTAAATATAAACTCGAGCTGCAAGGCAGAGTTGGCGACTGAGGGTATGTCTCTGTCCTCGGGAAAAGCCAAAGGGTCAGGCTTTGGTCATGGCAATCTGAATGCATTGTAAGCACTCAGCGACTCACGACCGTTCCTTTTCAGCGTCCGAAAAGCCACGGCGGCATCCAGAAAAGCGAGGACAAGCGGATGCGGGCGCTGTCTCCTCAAAATCGGCGCTGACCGTAAGATGCAAAGCATCAGCCCCGTGAAGCAAGGCCTCGTTAGTTGCCCTGTGTGACAGGCGTTCAGCCTCAAGATCCCCCACAATTGCGATTCTTATGTCAGAGTTCATCTTGCCGTTCTTTTCTTTGCCCAGCAACTTTAATCAGCGGTGACGCCAAAGAACATGCCGAGTCAACGCCGCAGAGCCTCTCGCCATTTGCTGAATTATTTTGTCATGTGAATTGTCTGTTTGATTTATAGATATTTTCTGACTGTCTCTTTAACTTCGGTTAACCATTCCTGCCGTTGCTCTGCTGTACTGACGACAATTATATTGAACATCCTGCGATAAAAATTTCTCACTCCACACAGGTCAAATATGCAATTCTTCCAGATAGTTTCGAGTGGGTCGCCAAAAACGTTATGCTCTCTTTCCGTTTCAGTATTTGAGGTGTTGAATACGATTGCTGATTTTGCTTTTAATAAACCAATGGGAATTTCTTCTCCTTTGTCGTTTTCAATAAACGCATATGCGATACCTGGGCGGATCACTCTATCAACCCATCCTCCAACGGTGAAATAACCGGCTGGCCGAGGGCTAACACCTTTCAGAGCCATGCTATTTCCAGTCCGGTTTATTGATTTGTTCTGCGCCCATTTCAGACCTTCATTTGCTTCTTTGCAGATTTGATGAAGCGTCCGAATGCTCTATCCTTCTTCCGTTTGTCCAGGTACGACAGCTCATGGTACTCCGACTCCTTCTTGAGCTTTATATAGCTGGAATAGCGATCTTCAGTCAATGCACCGCTTGTGACTGCGGCCCGGACCGCACAGCCGGGTTCCTGCGTGTGGCCGCAATTCGGATAGCGACAATTCAGGGAAAGCTGGACGATGTCTTCAAAGCCCTGGTTGACCCCTTCGCTCACACCGAGAAGGCCCAGTTCTCGCATTCCAGGCGTATCAATCAACATGGAACCTTGATTAAGAACAATAAGCTGGCGGCGCGCAGTTGTATGTATGCCTTCTCCCGTTCCGCTAACGGCCTTTGTGTCAAAAGCGTCTTGCCCGATCAGGCGGTTGAGGAGTGTTGTTTTGCCAACCCCCGATGAACCGAGCAGACAATATGTTCTTCCCGGGACCAACACCTGCTGGAATTCGTCAAATCCGATGCCCGTGATATTGCTGAGGGCAAGGACTCTGGCTGTAATGGTGCTCGACGTAATGGCGGCAAGCTTCTGTTCCAGTTCTTCAGGGGCGATCAAGTCCGTCTTGGTGAGAACAACAATCGGTTCAACACCCCCGTCTGCTGCCATCACCAAGTACCGATCCATTCTCCGCACGTTGAAGTCAAAGTGGCACGACTGGACAATGAAAGCGACGTCAATGTTGGCCGCAATCATCTGGAAATCCACCTTTTCACCGGCGGATTTGCGGCGTAGAAAGGTCTTTCTCGGAAACACCTCATGAATAATTGCTGCAGTGTCGTTGTTGTGATATTGCACTGTCACCCAATCGCCGACACACGGCAGGTCAATCGAAGATTCTACCTGGAAATAGAACTTCCCGGCGAGTTCAGCCGGGACTTCCTTGGTTTGATTTCTGATGAGGTATGAGCCGCGGTCAACTGCCGATATACGCGCAATGTCCCGGCCCTCTTGACGCAAGTCACTGACATGCGCTTGAAACCATTGGTCGAAACCCATATCACTCAATTTCATCATATGTTGTCACCGAACATGAACATCTGCGGCTTGCCCGCAGGATGATCAGAAGTTGAGCTTGTTTTTTTACTTTTTGTACACACCATAAATACAAATAAGTACCCACAAGACAGAAAATCACGATCGCCCAATAGATTCCCATAGGTGTTTTTTCTAAAGATCGAATCAAGGAATCAAGGGGTTGACCCCCCCCAAAACATCCTCTGTGTTCACCAGGGGCACCATCAACTTGTTGCATCCCTGAACTCAACACCAAGGTACTCAGCCAACTGCCGCCCCAACTCGGGTGCCGAACCCCAGTTCCCGAACTGGGCCACCTCCACGCGTTGCTTGTCGGCAAGCACGAGCTCTACCGTGACCAATTTGGTACCACCGCTGCGGCGAATAAAGTTTTTGCTATTTGAAGTTTTGTAGGCGGCGGTCACCAGCTGAACATCTGACAGTCTAACCTCTCGTACACGTCGAAATACACCGTAAGACTTGACTTGTCGTATCAGCCCGTCTGCCTTGTTACACAGCGTTCGCGTCTTCAGGAGCGCCATGAGCACGCCGGGGACACCAAACAATGCCGCCATGAAAAGGGTCACGGCCATTCCCGGCAAGGCGACGAGTACATCTTGCCATGTGCCGAACCGGAAATACTCGACCAGCGCCGTCCCCAGCCAGTAAAGAAAGAGGCCGGCAAAGAACAACATGAAACCCCCGAAAATCTTGCCTGCCAGTCCTTGCCGGTCAACAACTTCAAACGTCCCCGGCTTCGTCGTCTGCCAACTCACGCTCATCGCTTGTTTTCCTTGTAATGTCCGGAGTTCACCACCATTTGCGGAGACCTATCTTCCGAACATTTGTCTGTTCGGAGCTTATGGGCACGTGGACTGCCGCCCCTGTAAATGGTTAGCCCAACGGGGTCTCAACACTTCCATAACCGGCGTGCGGTCAGCGTCTGGTTAATGTGGATGTTAGTCGCTGTTTTATCGAATCCGGTTTTATTTGCACACATCAATCCAGTCTTTGTAGTTTGAGTACTTTTCAAGTTCTTCCAACGTCAGTCGGATCGAAGAATTCTGGTCGCCAGCCGCTGGGATGACTTCCGGGTGCTTTTTAAGAGATATATCTAAGTACACATCAATAGGTCTCTTTAATCCAAAAGGACAAACACCCCCTATTGCGTGTCCTGTATGCTCCAACGCTTCCTGTTGATTCAGCATTTTTGCTTTTTTTGAAAAATGACTTTTGTATTTTTGGTTATCAATTTTTGCTGTTCCAGCAACAACAATTAAAATGGGTTTGTCGTCAAGTTTAAATGATAGCGTTTTTCCAATTTGGTCCTGATCCACTCCATGTGCCTTTGCAGCCTCGTCAACCGTTGCTGTGGAGGTGTCTAGAACCATGATCCGATGGTCCATTTTGTAATCTGAAAAATATTCTTTTACCGCTTCCAATGACATATTGTAACCTTTTAATTTATTAATCTTATCTTCAACTTACGTGGCCCGACCCCGAACCGAATTCCCGCTATTCTCCTGTGGTCAGGAGGGGAAATAGCTGATCCGCACCTGGATCCTGCCGCCGCCGTCTATGCCGCGAAACGGGACGATTCTAACGCCGCCGCCGTCCGAAAGACTTCCGTCGTAGGTAAAGGCGATGCCCTGGGTGCCGGCCGGGACAGAAAAGGATCTGTTAAAGCGAAGCGGCGTCAAATCTGAAGGCGTTTTTGCCTGAACGCTATACAGCACATCATTTGCCAGAACCGTTCCCTGATCGTCCAAAAAGAGGACTTGCACCGAAAGCTGATCAATCGTTTTAAAGCCAACTGCGAATCCGCCGACCAACTTAACAATACCGGACATCTGCAGCGAAACACCAGCAACTTGATAAGAATACTCCACAGAGAGCTCGTTTGTTTTCCAGGTGCCATTTTGGGCTTCCTGCCCAGAAAGGGGGATGATGTCGTTTTGCCGGGTCACTTTTGCCCCCTGATAGGAGAACACATGAGCCTGACAGCCGGAAAGAAGGAAAATTGCCGCAAGCAAAATTTGAAATCGAGTCGTTTTCATGTTTGTTTTCCATTTCAGGATCGCCAGGGAGGTTGATGCCATCGGATCTGATCACGTTCTCTGGCAGGCTACGAATATCTTGCCAGGAACTGACACCTGGCACGCTCACGGAGCGCTTTGAGATAAGAATAAAGTACGGTGTCACCGAAATACCTATCCCGGTTTTGAACAAAGCATCGCTTTCCCGATCACTTTCGACCTCTGCGGTCTGGTATTCGTCAATCGCTACTCGCCGGCAATCACGAACGACTGATGTGCCCGGAGGTCTGTTACATGCTGCTGATATAAATATAAAAATGTAAAGGGCGTCCCCATCGCCCTCTTATGGGTTATGCCTGACGCTCACTCTGCCCACTGTGGATTCCACACAGCCTCCCAAAGATGGCCGTCTGGGTCTTGAAAGTAGCCGGAATATCCGCCCCAGAAGGTGTCGTGTGCTGGCTTGACGATAACCGCGCCCGCAGCTTTGGCTTGGGCCATGACTGCATCTACCTCTGCCTTTGAAGAAACGTTGTGCCCCAGCGTCATTTCGGTTGCACTGGTTGGATCTAAGGTTAGCCCTGTGTCATGTGCGATGCTTTTTCGGGGCCAGAGCGCAAGGCGTAGGCCCGTTTGCAGTTGAATAAAGACAACTGCGCCATACTCAAACTCCTTGCCTATAACGCCCTCAGTAGAAAATCCAAGCCCGTCACGGTAGAAGCGTAGGGACTTTTCGAGGTCATTAACACCGACGGTGATAACAGTAATTCTTGGCTTCATGCGCGAGTTCCCCCTTCAAGCATAACAAGTGGTTGATAGTTTCTGTATATCTTCTCAACATGTGAAGACTCCGGGATTTACCTAAGATATCAGATTTTCTATTCTTCCCGCATGTAATTCCCTATCTCATTCCAATCTTTCTATATTATGGAATAATACTTGACAAGACATTTCTGTCACCACCATTTTTCTTCCGTATATCATGCAAATAAAATGAATATTGCAGTTTCTGGATATTATTCATGAGCGGCATCCTGATACAGTTGCAAACAGATGGGGCGCTTTTGGGAAACAGGGCGGTTCTGGCTGCTTTGTTACGAGCTTGCAATATCCGGATGGGGAAGGAAACGTCGAAGGTGCTGAAAAATCTGAACCAACGTGATCAGATCGAAGTTATGCTGGCGGATTTCCGGCGAATGGGTTGGATTTGATATTCGCAGGGTTCAGGTTGGATTTCTGATGATTCGTTTTTCACCGCAAAAGAGGATCAATTCAGATCCCTTTGCGCAGGCCAGGGTCATGTTCAGGGATTGGCCCATTTCAACGGCAAGGGCCGTGGGGCGGGACATGCCGACAATCATGGGCAGGCGGGCCCTGGCCGCCTTTTGCACCAGTTCGTAGCTGATTCTGGAAGACAGAGCGGCCACTGCGGCATCTTTTAGATTGCCGCCCAGTACAAGCTTTCCGATGGCCTTGTCCAGGGCGTTGTGCCGGCCGACGTCTTCGGCAAAAGACAACTCGTTAAGCCGCGAATCCAGAAGCATGGCGGCATGGGCCCCCCGGGTGCTGGTGTAATAGACCTGGTTTTTTATAAGCTTGTCAATACAGGAATAAACCTTGTCCATGCCGATCTGGAAAGTGTCCTCGGCCGGTATCAGGATCTGATACAGGTCCTTGACCATCTCCTTGCCGCAAATCCCGCAGCTCGTCTGGCTGATAAAGCCCCTTCGATCGAGAATATCAGAGATTTTTTCCCGTCTTTCGGGTTTGAGTCGGACCTCAACGACATTCGGGTCAAGATCCCGGCAGAACCCTATTGTCGCAAAATCATTAAAGCTGTCCACAAGCCCTTCCCCAAGGCAGAAACCCGCGGCATGGGGGATCTCTTCACCCGGGGTCCGCATGACAACGGCGTAAGGATTGCCCTCAACACGGATTAAAAGGGGCTCTTCCTGAATCAGCTCAAGATCGCTGGTCCGGCAGAGCCCTTTTTCACAACGGGTAACGCTGTAACTTTCCATTCGGGATATTTCCGTTTTACGCCATATTTTTTTCAACAAGCTCGGCGATGTCCAAGTGTCTTGACCTTCTCTTCCTGGCCAAGCTCTTTCATCCCGTCTTCGATCATGGTCAGGCAGAAGGGACAGCCCACCGCAACGTTTGCGACTTTCAGATTAACGATTTCTTCCGAACGCTCCACATTGATGCGTTTGCCGATTTTCTCCTCCATCCACATTCTTCCCCCGCCGGCGCCGCAGCAAAAGCTTTCCCGGCCGCATCGATCGAGTTCCTTGAATACGCCGCCGGCAACGGACTGCAGAACCGATCTGGGCGCATCGTAAATGTTGTTGTATCGCCCCAGGTAACAGGGGTCATGATAGGTCAATGCGCCTGCCTGCGTTTGCTTCAATTTGATTTTACCCTCCTTGACGAGTCGATCGATGAACTCGGCATGGTGAATGACCTCGTAATTTCCTCCCATCTGCGGATAGTCGTGTTTCAGCGTATTCAGGCAATGCGGGCATGCCGTGATTATTTTTTTGACTTTATAGTTGTTCAGCGTTTCGATGTTTTCCTGGGCCATCATCTGGAACAGCATTTCACTGCCGACTTTTCTGGCAAAGTCGCCGGTACATTTTTCTTCAACGCCAAGAATCGCAAAGCGGATGCCTGCCTTTTGCAGGATTCTGGCCAGGCTTTTGGATACTTTTTTGGACCGGTCATCAAATGATCCCGCGCATCCGACCCAGAGGAGATAATCGACGTCCGAATCCTCGGCCATGGTTTTGATGTCCAGCCCTTCGGCCCAATCGGCGCGTTTGTCATAGCCGATTCCCCAGGGGTTGCCGTTATATTCCAGCCCTTTCAATGCCGTGTTCAGCTCCTTGGGATACGCCTCCGCCATCAGGGTCTGGCCCTGGCGCATGGCGATGATTCTTGGCACATGTTCGATGGTCACCGGGCAGACTTCCTCGCAGGCACGGCAGGTCGTGCAGGCCCAGAGCGTGTCTTCCGCGATGACATCGCCGATCAATCGCTTTTTGCTGTTGAGTGCGGCGATCTCCTCCTTGATTTTTTCAATTTTCCCGGGATCTTCGGTTTGTTTGATTGCGGATGAAAGCCTGGCTTTTTTGATGATATTATCTGCATTTTCAGATAGTTCAAGCTTTAGTTTGTCATTGAATTCATGCAGGTTCAGCGGTTTGTCCGTGGTATAGGTCGGGCAGACTTCCTTGCATCGGCCGCATTCGGTGCAGGTGTAAAGGTCAAGGCCCTGTTTCCAGTTGAGTTGATGGATGTGATTGATCCCCAGGGTTTCGTCCTCCCAGGCGGCGGCATCTTCCAGATCCAGCAGTCTGGCTTTTTCATGGGGATAGCCCAGGCTTTTCAAAAAAACGTTGGGAAGCGCGGTGATTACATGAAAATGTTTGCCAAGGGGCAGAATATTCAAAAACGCCAGCTGCGTACAGATGTGAAGCCAGAACATCGCGGCCAGGATGGCGGTGTTGGCTTCCGCGCCCAGGCCTGAAATCAGGGCGGCGGCTCCCACCGATACCGGTGTCCAGATGAATTCGGAGCCATACTGCGGATTGTTGAAGTAGTGGATACTTCCCGGGTTGTTGAATAATTGAATCAAATTGTACCGCGCGCCGTCAAGCAATAAATCGGACACCATCAGAATCCCGATCATCCCCAGGACCAGATAGGCTTCGAAGGTATTGTGCATGCGTTTCGGCTTTAAGACGGCGCGGCGGAAAATCGCCCAGAGGATCATCAGCAGCACGACCCCTTCCACGATGTCTTTCAAGGCGATATAAAGATACCCGACCAGATGCTCGCCGCCCAGAAACGGAAGCTGAAACCCTGTTTGAAATCCCTCTCCGTACAAGGTGATGCTGCGAATCAATAAAATACAGAATCCCCAGAAAATAAGCGCATGCATCAGGCCGGAGCTTCTTTCTTTTTCTCTTCCGACCAGGCGCTTCTGGCCGATGGCCAGAATGACCATGTTCATCAATCGGTCCTTGAGATGATCGGCTCTGTCGGTGGGTCCGAGCGCCGTCAGAAGTCTAATTTTTCCAACCATCGTGCGGCCGAATACCGTCAGCGCGACAACAATAACTATGGACATCAGCAGGGGATTCATGCTTACCTCGTCAAATCGGTTTTGGCGGCCTATGCTCTGATTTTTTTAAGCTCTTCGCGCAGAATCGGAACCACCTCGAAGAGGTCTCCGACGATACCGTAATCCGCCACGTTGAATATGGGTGCTTCGGGGTCTTTATTTACGGCCAGAATCACTTTTGAGCCTTTCATGCCCGCCAGGTGCTGGATGGCACCGGAAATACCGATTGCCATATAAAGGGTAGGCGCCACAATTTTTCCGGTCTGGCCGACCTGCTTGTAATGCGGAATGAACCCCGCATCCACCATGGCACGGGTAGAGCCGAAGCCGGCTTTTAAATCGTTGGCAAGCTCTTTTACAAGATCGATTCCGGCCTGATCCTTGGCGCCCCGGCCCACCGAAACGACGACGTTGGCATCGGCAAGATCGATTTCACCGCTTGCCTCAGACAGTATCTGCCGGATCACGGCCTTTAAATCAGCCGCCGGTGGGGAAAGCTTGACGACGTTCTCGGTTCCCGTGATGCCTTCGCTCGCCTCGAAAGCGCCTGCTCTGACAACCGCCACCAGCTGGCCGGCGTTGATTTTGACACGCTGCAGCACTTTATTGGTGATGGCGGGCCGGATGATTTCGATTTGATCTCCATCAAGCGTCACGCCGGTAATGTCGGTGGCGCATGCGGCATCGAGCCGGGCTGCGACCCTCGGGGCCACGGCCTTGCCGCTTTCGGAAAAGCCGAACCAGATCAGGTTGGCGCCGAATTGTCTGGCTGCATCAACGACACAGGACGCGTAGGGGCCGGCTGAAAACAGCTCCAGCCCGGGATCATCGGCGATGTATTGCGTATCGGAGCCGGCCTTTGCCAGGCCGGGAATCAGCGACTGGATATTGCTGCCGATGGCAACCACCGCGGTTTCCGCGCCGATGGCCCTGGCTTTTGATAAAAGTTGAGCTGTGCTGCTCTTTAGTACACCTTGTTTGATGTCTGCAATTACGAGTACTTTTGCCATGATATTGTTTCCTCATATGAATGCGGTTAGTATCCGATTATTATAGATAATGATGTTTCTGCGTTATAACACCTTTGCTTCGCTGGCCAGAAGACCGACGACCTGGGCGGTGATTTCAGCCGCAGCACCCTCAAATTTCCGCCCGGTCTTGCGCGCTTCCGGAGCGATAAATTCAACGATTTTGGATTTTGGCGCGCCGCCTCCGACGGCATCATAAGAAGTCCCGAGCGCTGCCAGATCCATAACAGCGATGGGCATTTTCTTTGCCATCATGATGCCGCGCGTCTGGGGCAGCCGCGGTACATTGATGGCAACATCCACCGTGACCACGGCCGGAAGCGCCACTTCAACGATTTCGGTTCCGCCATCTCCCAATCGGGATACTTTGATGTGCGTATCGTCCATCACTTCGATGGCGATCACGTTGCTGACGCAAGGCAGTCCCAGGTACTCGGCCAAGATGATTCCGGTCTGACCATTATCCGTATCCTGGGCCTGCTTGCCGGCGATAACCAGATCATAGTCTCCTTTTTCGTAAACCTTTTGCAAAACCCTGGCGCAGACAAACGAATCGGCTTCGGCAAGCGCCGGGTCATCGATTTGAACAGCGTTTTTAATGCCCATGGCAAAGGCTCTCCGGATGATTTTGGTAACGTCATCACCACCGCCGATACTCACCAGCGTTGTTTCCGCGTTGTTATTCTCCTTAAGCTGGACAGAGACTTCCACCGCGTTTTCGTCCCATGCGTTCATGACATACTGCAAGCCTTCTTCAACAATGGCCCCGTCCTTCACGTGCATGTTCAATTCCACATCAACGACTTTTTTAACGGTTGTAAGAATTTTCACATTGTCCTCCTGATCATTTATGTTTCTCTGGTTCGGTCACGTGGTCAATATATCGACTCCCACTGTAGACCGAGTGGCTGTTTTAATTCAAGAAAATTATCTTTCGTGCTGTCTGCACCGGATATCATCGGTTCGGCGGGCGGCATTCACCAATCACATTGTAGCTATGATGTAGTTATGTTGTTGCTTGATGTCAAGAAAAAAATAAAAAAAAGCCGCCGGTAAAGATGCTTGCAGTCATCTTTACCGGCGGCTCGGCTTTCTTTCAGTTTGAATGGATTCCTGGCTTTCCGCCCCGGCCTCAGGGAATCCGGGAGATAATAAATTCCGCGGTTTTTTCAGCAGACTGGCCGAAAAGATCTTCCATGGGAATCCATTCAAGATAGGCGTCGTCCCACGGGGCGCTGGTTTCCTGAACAATGTTCTTGATCCGTTCATGCTTTCCGCCAAGGGCCTTGATTTTCACAGGCAATGGCGTCTGGTCTTTAAAGGCAATGTGAAGCAGCATCAGATTGCTGATGCTGGTGGCGGAAGTGGCTGAGAAAATGGGAATGATGACGATGTTGCGGTTATCATTGCGGCCCCTGCCGATAAACACGTTTCCTTCCCGGACAATGATGCTTTTGGTGCCCCGGAGCCTCGAATCGGTTTCAACCCTTGACGTCAGGGGGGCAAGGGAGCCGGTTTTCTGTTTGACCGAGATAGCGGTCTGATCGGTGATTTCTCCCAGAACATTCAGGCCGTCAATGCGGTAAAGAATCGCACCGTTGATTTTTGAGACAATGCCCTGAAGGTTTTTTAATACCCTGATGTTGCTGCTGGTCAACTGAGAAATGGCGATTGCGCTTTCCTCCAGAACGTCAAAGATAATCCCATCGATTTTCTCAATCATCCGGCTGGTGCCGACGGTTACGGTCTTGGCCTGGTGTTTGATGGCGTCAATGGGTCTGGCCATATAATTAATGGCCTCTCCCAGAGAATGGAACAGGGTGCTCAGCATATGCTGGGCTGTCCCCTTCTTTCCAAAATCAAGCTCGAAATCCGAGTCAGGAAGTCTTCCGGCCAGATACTTCAGCAATATGGACAGATCCGCACCGGCCTGATACCCCATCGTGGCGCAAAGGCCTTTTGTCTCATTATTCTTCTTTAACAGATAATAGAATTCAGCAACCTTTTCCCGGAACCGCCTTTCCAGAACCAGCTCATACACATCCATGCCGTCCTGGATATACCGGTCGACCGTCTGCCTGAGTTCTTCGCGGAAATCATACAAGAGCTTTGAGCCTTCATTGATCGCAAGCGCCGCATAATATCCCCAGATATGGCCGACCAGGGTATTGACGATCGGCGACAGATGCTGGGGAACGGCCGGAACATGGAACACGTCATCCGCGTAAGGCTCAAACCGATCCTCCCCTTCATCGGCAATGACCACCACAGCGGACTTATGGGCTTTAAAAATTGCCGTATCCTTGATGACATCGCCGATGACAATGCCGCGCGTGCCGGCAGCGCAGACGATGATGAGCGGCTCTGAAGACAGATCGATGTGTTTTTTGTCCTCGACATAATCAGAGGATATGGTTTTATAGCAAAGCTCGCTGAGCTTTATCCGGATTTCATCCGCCGAAGACTTGTTGGGACCGCTTCCGACCACCGCCCAGTAGGTTCGCGTCTGGGCCAGCCTTCTGGCCGATTCGCGAATCCCCTGCTGAAGGGACAGAATGTGACGCATCTGCTGCGGAAGCTTTAAAAGATGATGGAGTTCTTCTGCAATAAACTCGGGCGTCCGCCTTCCCTGAAGCCCTGCCAGAAACAAACCCATCAGCGCGCCTGCAACGATCTGGGAATAGAATGCCTTGGTCGATGCCACGGACATTTCGATGTCACGACCGCTGCTGGTATACATCACCCCTTGAACCTTAAAGGTAATGTCCGAATCCCGGCGGTTCACGATGGCAAGGGTGCTGGCGCCCCTTTCCCGTACCATGTCCACGGTGCGATTGGTGTCTGCCGTGGTTCCGGACTGGGTAATGGCAATCACCAGGACATCGGCCATGTTCCCTGTGGCTCCCGGGCTGGACAGCTTGAATCCGCTCAGCTCCGAGGCTTTCATGGCCGATATCTGAATGCCCGGATCATCCAGATAATAATTTAAAATATCCGCACAGGCCTGGGCTGCGATGCCGGCAGTGCCCTGGCCGATAAAAAAGATCCGGCGGATGGACTTTTGACCAAAGGCATGCCGGATTTCCGGCGGAATCACGTTTTCGCTCAGCACTACAGCCGGCAGGTTGGTATCCGGATTAACCCGCCATCGATTCACCAGGGTTTTTTCAACGGATGCCGGAGCCTCGGAAATCTCTTTTAAAAAATAATGGGGAAAATTCTGGCGGTCAATGTCCCGGGATGTGATCTGCGTGGTTTTAACATCGGCTTCCCCAAGGACTATCGGCACACCATTATAGTACATGGCTTTGATTTCGGATACGGACCCGCCCGAATCCTGATCCAGAATAAAAATCTGGCCCTGGGTTCTTCCTTCCGGCCCTTCAACGACTTTTTCCCCGTCCATTTTCACAAATCGATGGGTATCTTCAACAAAACCATAAACCTCTGAAACCGGCATATAGTGCTCTTCGCCCAGGCCCACGAAAATGGTCTGGCCGCTGCCTTTCTGTGCCAGAAAAAGCTTTCCGGGAGCAAGATCCGTTGTCATGAAAATGGCGTGAGATCCCTTGAACGTGTTTACGGCCTGCCGGAACGCATCTTCTATCTTCATCCCGCTTTGAAGAAACTTATGGATCTGAAGGGGAATGATCTTGGTATCCGTGGTAATGTCTGCGGGAACCTGAATCCCATCCGCCTCAAAGGCTGCCTTCAGTTCCTGATAATTGTCAATATCCCCGTTCAGAGCGGCCTGAATGACGCCGACATCATCAAAGCCGATTTTCGATGTCCGGTTGTCCACAGGATGACAGTTGGCCGGCGATATGGCTCCCACCGAAGCCCACCGGGTATGGGCGAACACCATCAGGGAACTGCAGGGAATTGCCGCAATGAGATGAAGGAGTTCGTCTTCGCGGATCTGCCGGCGGATAAACGCAATGTTATCCCCCAGTCGGCCGATTTCCGCGGCCACTTTATATGTAAAGACCACCGAAACACGGATCCGGCCCGTCCTGCTGACGGGACTTGCGCAGGCTGATCCCCCGGTTTAAAAGGATTTCCTGGTTGATCCGGGCCGATAGTTCCGGGGACAATCCCCGCGATTCAACAGCGCGCTGGAACCGCTCATATTCCGGGCCGTCCAGAATAAACACCTGGGATATTCCGGCGGAATCCCGGCCCCGGACTTCCAGCCGATCAATGCTGTTGAGTACGGCATTGATTTTTTTAAAAACGCTGATCAGGCCAAAGGAAGGAAGCGTGTTCTGCGGATGAATCAGTTCCTGAATTCGGGCAACATTTTCCAGTATCTCGGATTTCAGGCACCAAAGCACATCTTTTACAATTTCAACCCGGCGGATCATGACATCGATGTCATCGGCCGAAAGGCGGCCCATGTCCAGCGCAAGTGCCGCCGATTCGGACTGGATCAGGGCGAGCAGGCGCTCTGAAATCCCGGAAAGGATCTGCTGCGCGCCCGGATCGCATAGATGGCATAAAAGGCATGGATTCTTTTTAGAGAATGGACCTGATTGAACAGCGACAGAACAGCCGAATCCCCTCCCAGATAATGATCCGTTATGGACAAGGCCGATATTTTGCAGGTCGAATATCCGCCGGATTCCACCGCCTGCAGTGTGTTTCCAAGGCCATCAACCGGCAAATCCGCCGAGATCTGAAGTCCGTTTTCCCGGGCTTAAAGGAAACAATCCCCGAAAGTCCGCAGCAAAGAAAACTGGAACTGCATGGGAAAAAAATAACAGAACCATTGGGAACAGCAGCCGGGTGCCGTCCGAAATAAACGCTTGATAACAGAACGGAAGCAATCCATTCACTGCAAAACCGGAATGAAGACCACAGGGAATTTAAGTATTTCACGGCGCACCTTTGAGTCGCATTTTGAAAAGTCGCAAACTTTGGTCCACAGGCAAACGGATCGACAGAGCCGACAGGCCTACATCCTGAGATAGAGCTCCCTTGATCCGCTCCCGGGTCATGACGGCTTTCCAGTCTTTGCCCAGGGCGTTTTCCCAGAGCGGTTCAAGGACCAGGGCAACATCGATCATTTTTTCCATCCGTTGATTTTCTATGCCGGAAACCAGGTTCCGGGGAAGGGAAACCCCCTGCTTGGCCATCATTCGGCGAAATTCCATCACGCCGTCCGGATAAAATTCTTCCAGGTAATCAAAGGCAACGCAGTTGCCGATGCCGTGATGAAGACCCAGAACAAAGGACAGGCCATAAGACAGGGCATGACAGACACCGACCTGGGAATAGGCGATGCTCATGCCGCCGAAATAGGAGGCAATCATGAGCTTGTCATCGCTGTCAGGGCCAGGGCTGAGGAAAACATCCTGGCACAGCGCCATGGCCTTTTCGCCATAAGACTGGCTGAACGTGTTCAGATAGGTTCCGCAGAGCGATTCCACACAGTGAATATAGCAGTCCATTCCGGTATAAAACCGCTGGTCCGTCGGCGCACCGGCGATCAATTCCGGATCCAGAACAATCTGGTCAAATACCGTATAGTCCGAATTGATTCCCAGTTTTTTCTGAGGGCCGGTCAGCACCGTGGTTCGGGATACTTCCGCGCCCGTTCCGGACAGGGTCGGAATGCCGACATGATATACGGCGGGATTCTGAATCAGATCCCAGCCCTGATAGTCGGTGGCCGAACCGGGATTGGTCAGCATCAGGGAGACGGCCTTGGCCAGATCCATGGTGCTGCCGCCGCCAATGCCGATCACCCCGTCCGGCAGGCTTTGCGGAAAAATCCTTGACCTGCCGGGTCAGGCTGTCCACATACCCGGTTTTGGGTTCATCCGTTACGTTGACCCAGAGCAGCATATCTTCTGAATGATGGGGAATCCGATGTTTTAAGGCGTGATTCATGAAAATATCATCCACCATAAACACCATGAACCCGCTTTTTCGTTTATGGAGACAGAATCTCATCCAGCTGGTTGAAACAGCCCCGGCCAAAAACGACCTGTGGAACCACTTTAAAATTACGAAATTTCATTTTAACCTTCTCTCCGCTAAATTTCCTTCATCACCTTTTCGATGATTTCAACCCGTTTTTGAAGCACTTCCGGAGTCCAGGACAGCTTTATCTGAAGCGACAGGGTGCGGCTCATGATCCGGTCCGACTGGGGAAGATGAACCCTGGAATAATCCGGACATGCTTTCTGCAAATGAAACGGAAGGCCGGCAACGGACTTCATTTGCTTGAAATGATCCCATTTTTTAAGATAATGCCAGTTGTTGTCGTACCAGTAAAAACAGCCATCCATTCCGGCAGCGCCCAGACCGCTGGCAATCCGTCTGGCCTTGTCCTCATCCTCAAGGAAAAAAGACAGGAAAGTGGCTGAATCGCCGGCCTCATCCGGATATCACCCGGAACGAAACCTGGGGAAACCGGCCGAGCGCCTGTTTAAGAATCTGTTTATGGGTCCGCTGCGTGTTAAGGATTGCATCCAGTTTGCGTAGCTGGGCCAGACCAACCGCGGCATTCATCTCGCTGATCCGGTAATTCATGCCGAGAAACGGGTGCCCTTCCAGGCCCCGGTCCGGTCCGATATGGTCATGGCCATGATCGGCATATGCCTGGGCCTTGAAATAAATATCCTGATCCGAAGTGATCACGGCCCCGCCTTCACCACAGGTAACGGTCTTGACCGGATCAAATGAAAAACAGCCGGCATGACCAAAAGTGCCTGCGCATTTCCCCTCGTGGGACGCTCCCAGGGACTGGCAGGCATCTTCAATCAACACCAGTTTGTTTTCATCACAGATCGTTTTCAGCTGATCAATCCGCGCCATGGCGCCGCACATGTGAACCGGCATGACGGCGCGGGTGCGAGGCGTAATGGCGGCGCGAACAGATAGCGGATCCAGACACAGGGTCTCATCGATTTCGGCAAAAACCGGAATGGCGCCGGCTGCCAGCAACGCCTCAACTGTCGCCACAAATGTAAACGGCGGAACGATCACTTCATCGCCTGCGCCGACCCCGCAGGCAGCCAGTGCGATACCAAGAGCGGATGTGCCGCTGGAACACAGGTGAGCGTAACCGGACCCCAGCCGTTTTGTCAGTTCTTCCTCGAAAGACCTTGCCTTCCAGTGGCCTTTTCGCGCCTGATCAAATCCGTACCGGAACAATACCCCGGTATCCAGAACATCCTGCACTTCTTTTCGTTCTTCATCCCCGAACCACTCAAACCCCGGCATGACAAGCCTCCTCTTTATTCCTGTTTGCTTTCAAAATGACATTCCAGCTGAAATCAACTGTCTGAATCTTTCAGCCGCGATCCTTTTGCTTCAACTTATGCTCGGCAGATGCAAAAAACTGAGAAAAATACTGTTTCATCAGAATTCGGGCATAATAGCCGGAGCGGGTTCCGATGTATTTTTCATGAGCCACGACCACGGAAACCACAACTTTTTGCCCACTGGCTTTATCCGCGGCAAATCCCACAAACCAGTCAAAATGCGCTTCATGCGTCTGATTGTCCATGGACCCGGTTTTTCCGCCGATATCCAGCCGGGACAGGATGCTGTCTTTTTGATACCCCTTGAAAGCTTTTCTTCCGGTGCCGGAATCCACCGTGGCCTCCATCATACGGGCCATGATCTCTGAAGACTTTGGCGAAATAACCTGTTTCATCGGTTCGACCCGGCTTTGATAGAGCACATGACCGGTTTGATCCGCAATATGGTCGATCATGGTCGGTTCAATCATGGCCCCCTGATTCAGGATGGCGGCGCCGATGAGCGCACCGTGAAGGGGCGATATCATGGTGGTGCGGTTGTAGCCGCTGGCGATTTCGGCCAAGTGATAGGGCGCGTCATCAACAGACAGCGTGCTGGAATCGATTGGCGCTTCAAAATCAATGGGGTGATTGAATCCAAAGGCTGCTGCGTATTGTTCGATGGCTGTTTTGCCGAGCAACTGGGAACCGATTTTTCCAAACACCGGATTTACCGATTGGGCAAAAGAATCCTTTAAAGTGATGTTTTGGGCATATTTGGAATATTTATCGGTCAACTGGGATTTGTAGAGCGTATGCTTGCCGCCGGTAAAGGAAAGTGATGATCCCTGATTCAAACCGCATTTTTCAACAGCTGCGGCAGCGGTAATGATTTTAAAGATGCTGGCTGCCGGAAAGATACTGTCAAGGCATGGATTATTCGATGGATTTGCCCGGTCAAACCCGACCATGGACAGAATTCTTCCGGTTGAGGGTTCAATGGCGACAATGCCGATATGGCGGGCGTTTGAGGTGTTCAGATTCTTTATCATGAACTGCTGAAGGGGCATATCCAGTGTCGTCACCACACGATAGCTGCGTCCTTCCATATGAGTATCAAAGCTTTGTCGGGTGAGATTGACAAATGTGTTGCCGTTCAAAAACGCCTGCACGTCCTTCTTGTCGAGCAGTTTTTCAATTTCGGTCACGGAAGGCTGTGATTACCTGAATTTTCTCCGGCACCTGAAGATGGCTGAATACGCTGGTTAAACCGCTGGGACCTTCAAGTATCCAAAACCCGATAACGATTAAAACCGTCAACGTACGCGGCAAACCGGTACATCCGTCTGGTTCGCCGCCTGGCGGCGGCAATTCGATTCAAACGCGTCTGATAATCGCGCCAATCCAGTCGAACTGCAGGGTTCGCCCATCGAAAATCTTTTATCCATTACTTCCTCGGGGATGAAGACTTCATATTAAAATGCCTTCTTCAAATACCACCATCAAGACAACGCCGTACCCGGCTTGACATCACCATCCAGCGTGGCGACCGTGCAGCGATTGTCATCCACCGCGGCAAGGAGCATTCCCTGAGACAAAATGCCCATCAGTTTTGCAGGCTGGAGATTTGCCAGCACAATCACCTGTTTGCCCACGAGACTTTCCGGAGAATACGACGCCTGCAATCCCGGCCACAATGGTCCGGTTTTCTCCGAGATCAACTTCGAGCCTGAGGAGTTTTTTCGCTTTGGGAACCGCTTCGGCCTTGATGATACGGCCTACGCGAAGATCCACTTTTCTGAACTCCTCCAGACTGATCTCAGGTTTAAAAACCGGTCGATCCGGCGCCGGCGAAACGGCTTCAGCGGTTTCGTTCTCCTTTTTCTTGACATCAATTCGGGGAAAGAGGGGGATGGATTTGGGAATCACCGTGCCGGGACTCAGTCCGCCCCACTCGGAAAGAAAAGACATGCGGTAGAAAGCCTTTCCGGGATCCTGTCCCAGATGACGCTGCATGGAAGCCGCTGTTTCCGGCATTACCGGAAATATAAGACCTGAAATGATGCGAAGTCCCTCAAGCAGATTGTAGATAACCGTTTCAAGCTGTTTGCTGGTGGATTTGGATTTGGCCAGCACCCAGGGAGCCGTCACGTCAATGTATTTATTCATCTGGCTGATGAATTCCCAGACCGCCATCAACGCCTTATGAAACATGAATCCAGACATAGCGGCTTCAAATTCCCGAACCGCAACAGCCGCATCAGACCGGAGCCCCTGCGTCAGAAGGGGATCTCCATCAAGGTCCGGAGCCGGAACAAGGCCCTTGAAATATTTATGGGCCATGGCAGTCACCCGTGAGAAGAGATTGCCCAGATCATTGGCCAGGTCCGCATTGATTCTTCCCACCAGCGCCGACTCACTGAATCCGGAGTCCAGACCAAAGACCATTTCCCGCATCAGAAAATACCTGAATGCATCCAGTCCATAAATATTTTTCAGCTCAAGGGGCTCGATCACATTTCCAAGGCTCTTGGACATTTTACTCTGATCCACATTCCAGTATCCATGGACATTCAAATGCTTATAAATCAGGAATTCCGGCTGCCTTCAACATGATCGGCCAGTAGATCCCATGCGGTTTTAAAATATCCTTGGCCACAATATGCTGAGCCTGAGGCCAGAATTTCTTGAACAAAGGGCCTTCCGGATAGCCCAGAGCCGAAACATAATTCAGGAGCGCATCAAACCAGACATACGTGACATAGTTATCATCAAAGGGCAGCGAAATCCCCCACAGCAAGCCGGCTCTTCGGCCTTGAGATACACAGATCTTCAAGGGGTTCCCTTAAAAACGAAAGGACTTCATTTCGGTATCGCTCCGGCCTGATAAAATCCTGATTTGTTTCAATATATTCAATAAGCCAGTCCTGATATCGACTCATCCGGAAAAAATAATTGGATTCCTTGATGATTTCCGGAGGGATTTCATGATCCGGGCATTTTCCGTCCACAAGCTCGCGATCGACATAGAACCGCTCGCAACCAAAGCAGTACAGACCTTCATACTCGCTGAAGTAAATATCGCCGGCATCGTATATTTTTTGAAGCACCTGTTTGACAACTGCGATATGCGCCGGATCCGTGGTTCGAATAAACGCCGAATAGTCGATATTGAGCTGAGGCCACAGTTGCCGGAAAAGCTCACTGATAGCGTCAGCATAAATCCGGGGGCTCAGGTTTTCTTTTTTGGCCGCCCGGACGATTTTGTCTCCGTGTTCATCGGTTCCGGTTAAAAAGAAGACTTCGCGATCCAGCCATCCGGTTAAACCGGCTGGCAACATCCGCAACAAGGGTCGTATATGCATGACCCAGATGGGGCCTGGCATTCACATAATAAATCGGGGTGGTAATGTAGAATGGATTAGGCATCAGCATGTTCCTCACGGCTTTCCGTCACAATTTCATCCGGTCCGATTTCAATCTCGGTACCATCTTCCAGCCGGACAGCGATTCGATAGCAGATAGGGTTGTGCCGAATGACTTTCGCCACGCCTTTTTGCGTTGTGACTGTCTTGCCGATTTTCGGCAGTTCGGAACGAAGCGCCCGGTATGTTTCATATTCATACGTCAGACAGCACATCAGCCTGCCGCACTGGCCGGATATTTTGGTAGGATTCAGCGAAAGGCACTGTTCCTTGGCCATGCGGATGGAGACCGGTCCGAATTTATCCAGAAATGTCGAGCAGCAGATTTCACGGCCGCACCTGCCGATTCCCCCGCACAGCTTGGCCTGGTTACGAATGCCGACCTGGCGCATTTCAATCCGGACGCCAAGCTCCTTTACCAGCATTTTGACGAGCTGCCTGAAGTCAACGCGGTTTTCCGAAGTAAAGAAAAAGGTTAATTTGCTGGCATCAAAGGCGTTTTCAACGGAAAAGAGATTCATGCTCAGTCCCAGTTTTTTAATACAGGACTGG
Organism: uncultured delta proteobacterium; assembly: GCA_963704205.1. Taxonomy (GTDB): domain Bacteria; phylum Desulfobacterota; class Desulfobacteria; order Desulfobacterales; family Desulfatirhabdiaceae; genus RAAP-1. The sequence continues at coordinate 163,026 of CAVPHN010000010.1, read as the reverse complement.
CAATAGGCCAGGGCTTTTTTTTCAGTTTCAAGATTGTTCTCAACCTGCATCAAATCGTCTTCAGTTGCCATTCGAAATACTTTTTTCAGCACCTGGCCTTCCGTCGGAACGTCGACGATGGCCGGCGCAACAGCCACGATTCCCAGACACAGTCCCTGCTTGGTCTCGACAATGACGGAATCGCCCTGCCGCAGAACAAAGGCTCCAGGATCAAAATCATACACTTTGCCTGCAGGTTTAAATCGAATGCCTACTTTTTTCCCCATGATATTATCAATAAACAGTTCTGTTTGGAGTTATCGGAAAGCCGAAAGCCGCTGCCAGACCAAAAGCAGCAGATGATCCATGGACAGGCGGACATTGGTTCTATGCCTCAACATGGGTCTGAGCGGTTTTAATCGCATTGAGGCTGTGAATCAACGCGTCTGCCGGATACCGCCGGGATGCCTTCTGGACAAGATCCAGCCGGTCCAGGTTCATGATTTTGGCCGGATTGCCGGTTGCAATCAGAAGATCTCTGAACCAGGAAACCATGACCTCAAAAACATCAGAGAGCGTGTCGCGATTTTTGGACAGTTTCTCCGACAGCGCCAGAACAACATGAAGCGGACTGGAACCCAACCGGTCAAGTTCAGTGATCAGCCAGTCTCTTCGGCTCATCCAGGCGGAATGTTTCATCGCCAGCGACCTTGAAAAACTGCCTCCGCTAAGGGCGGCGACCGTCGATGACTCATCCGCGCCGAACCCATGATGCTGAATCAATGCCTCGGAAAGAGCAGCGCGGGAAACAGGGTTGAACCGGATATGCTGACATCGGGAAACAATTGTCGGCAGAAGATCGGAAGCCTGTCCGGCGGTAAGGATTAAAAGGGTCTGCTCCGGCGGCTCCTCCAGTATCTTTAGCAGCGCATTGCCCGCCGAGTGATTCATCAAATGGGCATCGACGAGAATGGCGACCCGCATTTCCCCTTCAAAGGGTTTCATCGATAGAATCTGGCACAGATTCCGGATCTGAGCGATTTTAATCACCCCGCCTTCCGGCTGGATCAAGGCGATGTCCGGATGGGACCCCTCTGCAATTCTTAAACACGGACTGCACTGTCCACAGGGGAATCCGCGAAGACTGATCCGAATATCCCGCCGATTTCCCGTCCGGACTGCATCTGCGCAAGATAACCCATGCAGTTTGAAGCCATGGCCAGCCGGACAGCGGCAGTCCGCTTGCCGACCCCGTCAATACCCGTAAACAACAGCGCGTGCGGAATGCGGCCACATTTCAGGATCTGGGTCAGTGACCTGACCGCGTGATCTTGACCGACGATGGATTCAAATCCGGACGACAGCCTAATAATTCACCCGTTCTTTCAGTTCTTTTCCGGATTTGAAAAATGGCAGTTTTTTCGGTTTGATCACCACTTTTTCGCCGGTTTTGGGATTCCTGCCCGTATAGCTTTTATACTCTTTGACATAAAAGCTGCACAGTCCTCGAATCTCCACCCGATCCCCGCCGGCAAGGGTATCCGCCATATTGTCGAAAAACACCTCGACAACCCTTGCTGCTTCTGACTTTGATATATCTGTCCTGGTTTTCAGAGCAGCTATTAATTCCAGTTTATTCATTGTCCCTCCTTGAGTCCTCAGTCAACAAAACGGTATCCTATTAGATTTATAAAACATATTGATATAACAAGTCAAGCGGTTATCAAGAGTTTATCCCGAATCACTTCAATATCTTCTTCACTGACTTCCACAGCGGCATATTGCCCAAGGGCCTCGATGTTCACAACGACCCTTCCCTTGCCGCGATATCGGACAAACGCACCCATGACGCCGGTAAAAGGGCCGCTGACAACCATGACCCGATCCCCTTGTTTAAATTGTGACCCGGTCAAAATTTCCTGGCTGCCCTGAATCATGATTTTCAGAGATTCGATAGATTCACCGGAGATTGGCACCGGCCCCTGAATATTCCCCACAAGTTTGACCACACCAATGGTCTTGACGACCTCAAGATGTTCATAGGGATCCAGACTGGTTTTCACAAAAAGATACCCGGGAAACAGGGGGACCTGAATCATTTTTTTCCGGTCAACCCGCTTGCTTCGTACCGTGATCTTGGGCAGAAAGGCTTCGACTTGCTTTCTCGTCAGTCCGTCCAGAACCACATTCTCAAAGCGGCTTCGCGTATGAATGGCGTACCAGTTCCTGGAAAGGCCGGAAACGGTCATGATGCAACAGCCTCTGGCGGGTTTAAATGGTTTCGAACCGCCTGCATGATCATATGAACCACAATCATGTGCATGTCCTCTATTTTCTGCATATCTTCCACCGGCGCAATCCAGACGATGTCTGCCAGGGATGCCAGTTTTCCGCCTGAAAAACCCGAAAGGCCGATGGTAGTCCCCTGATGCGTCTTGGCATATTCAATGGCCCGAAGGACATTGGGGGAATTGCCGCTTCCCGATATCCCGATCACCAAATCGCCTGGAAGAAAAAAATTCTTCAGCTGTTCTACAAATATCGCATCGTAGGACACATCGTTGGCAAGTGCAAGAAGGGTGGGCAAATTGTCATTCAAGCAGATCATTTTAAATTTTTTATTCAGCTCCATGCAGCAGCCCTTGTTGATGTCACAGGTAAAGTGAGACGCGGTTGCCCCGCTTCCGCCATTTCCCATGACAAAAATACGTCTTTCCGCATCATAGGCATCCAGTATTTTTTCAACAATTTGCTGAAAACCGCGGATATCAAAAATCTCAAGCAGAGATTTTATTCCGGAAAGGTAACTGGCAGTAAACTCGCTGATATTTATCATGGTTTTATATCCATCAATCGATATTTGGTAATTATTCAAATTTCCGGCCATTCTGTCAGCGCCTGCTGATAGGATTCGATGGTTCCGATGTCCCGCAGATATTCGCCAATCGGATATCCATACATCCTGCCGGCCAGAAGCGGCAAGACATGGTGGCCAAAATCCAGAACAGATCCAGGTTCCGGCGGCGCTTCGGGAAAATACTCGAAAATGCGCTTTGATGCCATATAAATGCCGGCATTTGCCAGATTACTTTTGGGCTTCTCCGGTTTTTCAGTAAACGCCACGATTTTCTGGTCCGTGTCCAGCTCAGCAATACCGCAGGATGCCGGATTCGGCGAATGGAACAGGCCCATCGTCAATATGCCGTTTTTTTTCCGGCAGTTCTGATGAAATGCCGCAAACCGTTTCAGATTGACGTTTGTCAGGTTATCTGCATAGAAGATCATAAAATCGTCTTCGCTGTCAACAAAATCTCTGCAATGCCGGATTGTTCCAGCGCTTCCCAGAAGTTCCGGTTCGTTGCTGAGAACGATATGAATGTCCCGGCAATGGGAATAGCTGCGCACAAAGGCATCCACCTGATGCGCATGGTGGTGGGTATTGATCAGCACCTGCCGGATGTTTTGCTCCCGCAGGTGATCCAGCCATATTTCCAGAAGCGGCTTTCCGTGAATGGGAATCAGGCATTTCGGGATTGAATCCGTATAGGGTTTGAGCCGTGTTCCTTTACCGGCTGCCAGTAAAAAAGCTTTCATGACAGAATCCCTTACATCGCCTTTCGAATTACCTGCAGGTGCTTCATGTGTTTTTCAGCATAATCCAGGATGTCTCCCCTGTTGTCCTGAAGCAGAAGATACGCCCAGTAGTCCCGAATGCTGTCTTCAACCGGGTGGACAGGTTTCCATCCCAGGGCCTGAAGTTTTTGCGTGTCTGAAAAAATATGCCGGGTATCTCCATACCGGTAGTATCCGGACATCACAGGGCGTAACGTCCCGATTTACAATGCGCTGCATGGTATTGTAAAAATCCAGAACCGTCCAGGCCTGATTGCCGCCGACATTAAACACCTGGTTATCGGCCCGGCTGCTTTCCAGCACCGAAAGATTGGCCGAAACCACATCCCGGATATTGACAAAATCGCGGATCTGCCTGCCGTCTTCAAAAATGATCGGCTGTTTGCCCATCATCAAGCTGAGAGAAAATATTCTCATGGCTCCGGAATAAGCATTGTAAAAAGACTGTCGTGGCCCCTGAACAATGGAATATCGCATCACAACCGATGGAATGCCGTAACGGGCCCCCAGATGGATGGCGATCTGTTCCTGCGAATTTTTGGAAATCGCATATGGGTTACACGGATGAATCACGGATTCATCCGAAGGCATCCACGCCAGAGGCTGATTGCATTGCGGGCACAGGTGGTCCCACTTTCCCTGAGACAGCTGCGCATCCAGGCGGATACTGGGAAAAACATCCGCCTGGCAGGAATGGCACCGGTATCGGCCTTCTCCCATAACGGCCTGGCTCGCAGCCACAATCACCTTCTGAATCCGGGAACGCTTTCCGGCTTCAACCAGAAGCTCATAAATCAGCGCGGTGGATACGGCATTGACCCTGAAGAACGTGGAAAAGTCCGGAAGATAGTCCTGGTAAGCGGCAAAATGATAGACCGCATGCATGCCTTCAAGCGCAGCCGAGAGGGCATCTCTGTCGCAGACATCTCCCTTGAATGAACTCAGCTTCCGGATGAAGATAACCGGGCTTTCCCTTCGGGTGAATTGTCGGCTGAAGGTTATCCAGTATCCGCACCCGATGGCCTTTGGCGATCAGGGCGTCAGCCGTATGCGATCCAATGAAACCGGCGCCGCCGGTAATGAGGATATTCATAACAATCCTTTATCTTTCAGCCTTCTGTCATCTGCCTTCAAACCCATGAGCCGCTGATTCCGCGATGGCTTTTTAGCCTCAAGCCGCATCATTTGCTGGAGTATGACGTGTCGTCAAAGATGACCTTGCTGCCGCTTTCTTCAATCATGAAACGGCAGTTCCCGGTAAGCCTTCATGGCTTCAAATACCTGGTTCTGTCGCTCTCTGGGAACAACCAGAAGCAGAAACCCGCCGCCGCCCGCCCCGGCGACTTTGCCGGCCAGAGCGCCTGCTGAGAGTGCCGTTTCATACATGGCCTGAATGGCAGGGGTTGAAATTCCGGCTGCCATGTTCTGCTTCAGTTCCCAGTTCTGGGCCAGCAGCCGGCTGCAGGCATGGATATCGGCTTTTTCCATGGCTTCGGTAAAAGGATCCACAAGGGCAACCATCTCATCCATGGTGCGCCGCTTATCCGGCTGAACGAAATTGGCTTTCTGCTGGGATAAAATCGCATCCGCACTACGGGTGATACCGGTATAATACAGCAGCAGAGAAGAGGCAAACTTTCGCTTATCCGTGCTCCTAATCGTAACAGGCACTCTTTCAGTCGTGTCATCCGCATGGAAAATGAATTTGTTCACCCCGCCATAAGCGGCCGCATACTGATCCTGCCGGCCAATGGGTTTGCACAGAATGTCTATTTCAATCTGGCAGGCTTCCCTGGCCAGACGTTCGGCTGTAACCAGCACGTTTCGGTAAGCATAAAAGGCATGAAGAAGGGCTACGGTTATGGAGCTTGAACTTCCCAGTCCTGATCCGGTTGAAGGAATGTCCGCCAGCGTGGTGATTTCAATGCCATGCGTTACGCCGGTGAGTTTCATGGCTTCCCGGACCAGGTCATGACGGATATCGGAGACTTTTTCAACACATTCTTTTTTGGAATAGTTGATGTAAATCAAATCATCGAAACGTTCCTTGACGATGGCATAGACGAATTTATCGATTGCCGTGCAGACCACCTTGCCGGTTTTCTGCTGATAATAATCCTTGATATCCGATCCGCCACCGACAAAACTGAGCCGAAGGGGAGTTTTAACAATCACCATGGCCATACTCCACTGAATTTCATTATAACGCCATTACAGGAAGGCAATTGTTTTTTCCTTCATACCTTTGCAGGCTTTCCGTTTTTCTATGGACTTCATTGAGATCGGATAACCTGATAAGGCGCATCAAACATCGAATAGCGGCCAGAAAAATCATTGATATCCCGCGAGCCGCTGCCAAATCCGCCGAGACCCGAAAGATTGACGAGAAAAACATATTTCCGGTCATCCACTTCATCGATATATCGAAGGTCAACAGACCAGCATTGAGACTGGTATCGCATTCCAAATCCGGACTGAATCCGCCGGCTGTCCAGAATGTTCTGCTCATAATCCGTATAGGCCTTCAGGCGATCGGTCAAAGTTACCAGCAAATTGGTATAAACGGATTCGCTGTCATTTGTTTCATACCGGTACTCCACAAAGAGGCGGTCTCCCCGGATATCCGAGATCATGGTGCCGACATTTCGGGATTTAAAATCACTGTCTGTCATGAGACCATTCGGCATCTGCCTGAAACGCCAGAAACCGGTAAGGCTCAAGCTGAATTTCCCCATATAAGGGCAATAAGGGTTTCGAATCACCCGGATCCGTCCTGAGCCATGTCATAGCTCTGTTCGATCAAAAACCGCAGAAATTCCCGGTAGGAATAAGGCGGCGGAGATTTCGGATTCCTGTCCGGCATGTCTTCCGGGGGCTTGAGTTTTGAAATAAACGTATTGGTCAGCGAACCGGTGATCAGATTCTGTTCCCGGATCCGGTCCAGTTGATCAAAATACGGGTAGAGGCTCTGGCTGGTTTCCGGGATGTAACTGTAGCTGATCCGGGGCATGAAGGTGTGCTTGATCCGATCGATCTGATCGCCATTGACCTGAAAAACATTATACACTTCACTGGAAAGGCTTGCTCCGACATCATAAAGGCTTCGACTTTGCGAAGAACGGGCGTCAGTCGGGGCATTCTCATTGCTGTCGGAATACCAGAGGGTTTCACGAAGGCCGATGGATGGCTCGAAGGTGAAATACTGTTGATACCGCCAGGGAAAAGACAGCCTGGGATACAAATCGGCCCGCTGTCCCTTTGTCCCGTCCTTTCTGTAAAAATTGGCGAATTCCGTATCAAAATCCACGAAAAACGGGGTTTGAAACAGGTATTTTTTTGAGCCGTAGAATTGGACATACGGAAGTCTCTGAAGGCTGTCATCAGTGCCTCCGGACTGACGGGCAACAACATTATCGTACCAGCGGGTTTCGGCGTTCAGGGCATAGCCGGACCAGTATTTGCTGACATTCAGCCGGTTGGTCCGGACCGGATCATTATAATCGTCCAGGTCCCTTCCGAAATATTTATAAAAATTCATATTTGAATCGTCATAGCCCATATACATGCCTCGGAATTCCCGAAGATAATCCTGATCGCTGACAACATCCAGATCCAGCTTGGCGGTATATCCGGAAGAAAACGCCTGATTGTGTTTCATCCTGAACCAGTAGCGGTCCGAATTGGTGCGCAGGACATTGTCATCGGTGTACCCCCAGGCACCCGTTCCGTCATCCTGCTGACGGTCGTGCAAATAGTCCAGCATCGCGATTCCCTTTGATCCGGCATCTAAAACATAGCGGTATTCAATGCCGGTTTTTTCGCCGCGATTGGCGATATGCCCCAAGTAAAACGTGGCATCAGAGCTGGTCATTGATGGCCCAGTAAAACGGCTGGCTGAATTCAAAACCGTTTCGTTCCGAATAGCCGGATTCGGGGACAAGAAGGCCGGACTGACGCTGGGTTTTTGCCGGAAAAATCAAGTAGGGAGAATACAAAACCGGTACTTGTTTGGCCCACAAGGCGGCATGATGAACCGTGCCATAGCCTTCGATGGTGACCGTCATGTTTTTTCCCGTAATTTTCCAGTCCGGCACTTCACCATCGCAGGAAGATACGCTGGCAGTCTCGGCGGCATAAGTCTTTTCCCCAACTTTTTGAAGTTTGTCTCCCCGGATATAAAAATGATTTTCTTTGATAAAAATCGTGCCTTCGTATAATGTTCCGATTTCAGAGGCCAGATTCATTTCAAGGCTGGAACCTGTCAATACATCATCACCGGCCGTCATCATGACATGGCCTCTGGCATAGGCCATCATGGCCCTGCGATCAAAACGGACAAAATCCGCGGACAATTGCCGGGATTCTTTGCTGATCGTTACATGACCGCTGGCGATATATTGGTCGGTTTGCTTGTCATGGGAAATTTCATCCGCCATGATATGCCAGGGCGTATCGGGAGAATCCTGGCCTGGCGAGATATTTGGAAATGCATGGACGGAAACTGCACTTAGAAGGCAGCAGAAAATTGCCATATGACAAGACAAAGCGGTTCAGGCGCACTGTATGACCCGACAGAATACCGATGAGAGATTAAGGATATGCATGTTTCTTATAAAATCGAAGTTGAACCGAAATGTCAATATCTTGTTCAGAAAATACCTGCTTTAAAAATTTATGGATTTGGTATATGAGCAGGATCATGAATATTTTGTTAACCAATGATGATGGCATCTATGCTCCGGGTCTGTGGGCGCTGCATCGCAGGCTCTCTTTCGCTCACACCGTAACCGTGGTAGCACCGGACAGGGAACGCAGCGCCGTGGGACATGGGATCACCCTCCATGAACCGCTTCGCGCCACACATATTCATGTCAATGGCGAAGGAAAAGGGTATGCGGTTAACGGAACCCCTGCGGACTGCATCAAGCTGAGCGTTCTGGAAATTCTTGAAACCAGGCCGGACATGGTGATTTCCGGCATTAACCCCGGCGCCAATGTCGGCATTAATGTCCATTATTCGGGAACCGTTGCGGCAGCGCGCGAAGCGGCCCTGCTGGGGCTTGCGTCTCTGGCGGTCTCCATCAACTGCCACCAGCCGGCCTTTCTTGAAGAAGCCGCCGCTTTCATTGAAGGTCTCGCCAGGCTGGTCATGGAAAGGGGCCTTCCCGCGCGGCGTGTTTCTCAACGTCAATATTCCGGATATCCCCATAAAAACCGTTCGCGGCATTTCCATCAGCAGCCAGGGCATTTCCATTTCCCGGGAAAGATTTGAAAAAAGGGTGGACCCCCGGAATCGGACATATTACTGGCAGGAGCTGGAGTCGCCGGCGGATTTCAGGGGCAGCGGCATGGATGGAAACGTGCTCAGCCACGAATCCATCTCAATAACCCCCATGCGGTGCGACATGACGGATTATGAAGTCATGGCCGACCTGAAATCCTGGAATATCGCCTTGCCCGAAAGTGACGCACCGGCGGCTTTCAGGGACCAGCTATCGGAAAATCATTAACCATGCAATGTTCTTGCTCAGCCTTCAAGGTAAGTTAAATGCCAAAAAAACAGTATGTCAGCTCCCTGAAACCCGGTGAAACCGTGGATGATGTTTTTGTGCTGTCTGAAAAAAATCTGGCGCAGAAAAAAGACGGAAAGAACTATCTGAACCTTGCCTTCATGGACAGAACCGGAACCCTTAAGGGCGTGCTCTGGGACAATGTTGAGGACACCGTGGAGCGGATTTCCGCCGGCGATTATGTTCAGGTGAAGGGCAGTGTTTCAGAGTACCGTGGAGTGCTTCAACTGGTTGTTCGGACCACGACACGATGTGCCGCGGAACACGTGGAACCCTGCCGATTTTCTGCCGGTGACCAGCCGAAACATCGATGCCATGTTTGAAAAGCTGCATCAGATCACCGACACACTCAAAACCCCTTGTTTTCACGATCTGTTCAGACTGTTCTGGGCAGATGTCGAGCTGGTCCGTCTTTTTAAGGCCGCGCCGGCTGCAAAAAAAATGCACCATGCCTATATCGGCGGTCTTCTGGAGCACACCCTTTCCATGGCGATTCTCGTCGACAGGATCGCCGGACACTACACGGGCGTTGATCGGGATCTGCTTCTGGCAGGCGCCATTCTTCATGATATCGGCAAGATCCGGGAATTTGAATTCAGCTCCCTCATCGACTATACCAGCGAAGGCAGGCTCCTCAGCCATATTGTGATCGGCATCCAAATCATCGATGAAAAAATGAAGCTGATAAAAGACTTCCCCGAAGAGCAGGCGATCCTTTTAAAGCATCTTGTGGTCAGCCACCATGGGGTCCGGGAATTCGGCTCTCCGGAACTGCCCAAAACCATTGAAGCGGTACTGCTGAATCATATTGATGAAATCGATTCCAAAGTAAAGGGAATTCGAGAGTTCATGGCCTCCGAAGATCCCAATGCGACCTGGACATCTTTTCACAAACTGCTGGATCGACATTTTTACATGGGGAAAAAAGGATAACCCCTTTCATACCATATAGAACCAACGAAGGTGAAGGCTTGCTAGCGATATGTTTATTACACTTGAAGGCATTGAAGGATCGGGCAAATCAACGCAGATTCTTCATGTATTTAATTTTCTGAACAAACTGGGACTCAAGTGCATCATGACCCGAGAGCCCGGCGGAACACGGATCGGCGGAAAAATCCGCTCCATTTTACTGGACCCTGAAAGCGCGACCATGAATCCTTCGGCAGAGTTGCTCCTTTACACCGCGGATCGGGTTCAGCATATTCAGGAAATCATCCTTCCCATGATCGCAGGCGGCGGCAATTGTCATCTGCGACCGTTATTTTGATGCAACCCTTGCCTATCAGGGAGTTGCAAGGGGTCTGGACATGGCATTGATATTGGATCTGCATAAACTGATCTGCAGGAATTTAAAACCGGATCTGACCTTTCTTCTGGATCTGCCGCCCGACACCGGACTGCTGCGGGCATGGAAGCAGCTTAAATCCGGGTCCCGAACCGGATACCGAATCCCGGTTTGAAAACGAAACCCTTGCTTTTCATGAACGGGTCAGAGCCGGGTACCTGGCAATTGCCGCAAAAGAACCCGAGAGATTCCGGATTATCGACGCCTCTCAAAGTCAGGATCAGGTTCAGGCCCAGATCGCCGGAGTTCTGGAATTCGAGATTCGGCAATTCATGGATCAATCAGCACAGGATGACAGAAAATGCACATGACGTACCCTTCCATACTGGACACCATCGGAAATACCCCTCTGGTTGAAATCAGGCAGTTAAATCCCAACCCGGCCGTCAGGATTTTTGCCAAGCTGGAGTATTTCAACCCCGGCGGATCCATCAAGGACAGGCCTGCCCGATATATGATCGAAGGAGGCGAAAAATCCGGCAAACTGACGCCCGGAAAAACCGTTGTCGAGGCAACCAGCGGAAACACCGGAATCGGACTGGCCCTGGTCTGTTCGGTTAAAGGGTATAAACTGCTGCTGACCATGTCCGAGGCCGTCAGCATGGAACGCCAGAAGATATTAAAAGCCAGAGGCGCCGAGATCATGCTGACGCCGGGGCATCTGGGAACGGACGGGGCAATTGAGGAGGTATACCGCCTGGCCCGGGAAAACCCGGAAACCTATTTCATGGCGGACCAGTACAACAATCCGGCCAACTGGCAGGCCCATTATCACGGCACCGCAGTTGAGGTCTGGGAGCAGACCCAAGGGCAAGATCACCCACCTGGTGGCCACCATGGGAACATCCGGAACCCTGATGGGCATGTCCAGAAGGCTGAAGGAATACAATCCCCGGATACGTATCGTCGGCGTTGAACCTTATCTCGGGCATAAAATTCAGGGCCTTAAAAACATGAAGGAAGCCTATCAGCCTGAAATCTATGATAAAGGCCGTCTGGACAAAAAGGTCAACATCGACGATGAGGAAGCCTTTGAAATGACGCGAAGGCTTGCCAGAGAAGAGGGCCTTTTTGTCGGCATGAGCAGCGGGGCCGCCATGGCCATTGCCGCAAAAGAGGCCGAAGCAGCTTACCGAAGGCATGATTGTGGTGATTTTTCCGGATTCCGGCGAACGCTATCTCAGCACGTCGCTGTTTGCGGTTCGCGAAAAAATCGAAATGAATCTGTTCAACACCCTGACCCGCGGAAAAGAGCCTTTTCAATCCCTGGTTCCGGGAAAGGTTTCGATGTATTCCTGCGGCCCCACGGCCCATGACCGAATGCACATCGGCGAATGCCGGCGGTTTGTGTTTTCGGATCTGCTCAGCCGGTATCTGGGTTTCAGGGGGTTTGATGTGACCCATATCATGAATATCACGGATCTGGACGATAAGACCATTGAGGGATCTGAAGCCGCCGGAACGAGCCTGTCTGATTTTACGCATAAATATATTGACTTGTTTTACCGGGATGTGGCCGAGCTCGGAATCAATCCCGCAACCTGCTATCCGAAAGCCAGCGAGCATATTCAGGACATGGTGGATCTTTCCGAACAACTGGCCCGCAAGGGATTTGCCTATGAAAAACTCCATTCCCTGTATTTTGATATTTCCCGGCTCTCCGACTATGGCAGGCTTTCCGGGATTGATCTGGACAAAATCCGCATCGGCGCCACGGTGGATCTGGATGAATATGAAAAAGACAATCCCAGGGATTTTACCCTGCTGAAAAGATCCCGTCTTTCCGAGCTGAAACGGGGGATATACACCAAGACCCCCTGGGGAAATGTCCGGCCGTCGTGGCATTTGCAATGCGCGGCCATGTCCATGAAATATCTTGGCCAGTCTTTCGATATTCATACCAGCGGACGGGAGCTGATGTTTCCGCACCATGAAAATGAAATCGCCATTGCCGCGGCTTTGAATGGAAAACCCCTGGCCCGGTTCTGGATTCACTGTGACCGGGTGCTCATAGACGGGAAAAAAGTGGATGAGAAAAAAACCCGGATTACCCTGGAAAGCCTGGCGGAAATGGGCTATTCGGGTCGGGTCGTCCGTTACTGGCTGCTTTCCGGTCATTATCGAAAGCCGTTGACATTTTCCAGGGACAGGCTGGACGAGGCTCAGAAAGCGCTGAACCGGCTGGATACGTTTATCGACAATCTGGAACAGTCTGGTTACAAACCGGAACTGCATATCCGGAAATCGATCAGCTCGTTTATGATATCCGGAACGGTTTTATCGCAGCCATGGATGATGATTTGAACATTTCCGCCGCGCTGGCCTCCTTGTTTACCCTCATCAAGCAGATCAACCGCCTGATTCAGCAAAAAGCCCTTGATCGCGGAAGACGCTTCAAAAATTCTTGCCACCATCCGGCAGATCGATGGGGTGCTTCATGTATTGCAAACAGACACAGAGACATTGCCTCGGGATATTCAGGAACTCATCGAAAAAAGAAACCAGGCCAGGCAGCGAGAAAAACTGGGCACTGGCGGATCAGATCCGGGATGCGCTTGTTGCAAGAAGCGTTGTTGTAAGGGACGGAAAGATTTAACGATCACAAGCGCGGAAAATCATCGCTCCGGTTTTGCTGAAAACGCAGGAGTTATCACCCGCATAAAAGGAAGTTTTGTCCATGACACCGATATATTTTCCATTTACGTGGGCCGATGTGTCCACGATTCAGGCCATTACAGCCGTTTTTCCCAAAATTGCCATGTATCGGCCCTCGGTTTGCAGGGCTCCTTCATTGCTGCATCCCGTTTGAACAGGCCGGCAATCTTGAAATCCGCGTACCGGTTACAAAAGACAGCGATAAACTTGAAACATTGGTCGCCGATTACCAGAACTGGGCCAGGTTGCATCAGGGAAGCGATCTGGCATTTTTAAAAACCCGGCAACCCGCCGCGCCGTTTATCGATCATCTCTCGTCACAAATCCGATCCGATATTCTGCATTATCAGGATTCTCCAACGGATCCGGCACATGATCCGGTTTTTAACGCCAGACTTTTTCTGGAAATTGCCGCGGCGTACGATGCCCAGCAAGCTGAACTCAATTGCGATCTTGCAAAAATTCAGAATCTGGAAAAACGTTTTGCGGCAGCCCTGGGGGATCATGCGGAAATGGAAGAACCGGTGCCTCTGGGCAACATGCCGCTTTTTCAGGATGATCCAGGCGATTTTATGCTTGCGGAAAGGCTTCAGGCATGGTCCATATTGTTTCTTCAGGACCAGTCGCAACGCACGGCGGATGATTTGTGGGTCACCTCCCGTCTTTCCGTTGTCGAGTGGCTTCGAGATGAGGTCGATATGGAACCCGTCCTTGAAATAAACTGCATTCCCATTCAAAAAACCATTGATGACAACACCCGTTTCTGGCAGGAAAGCATCATGGCATATCTGTCTCAGCTTCAGACAGCTCCGTGGCCGTCAGCCGTCAAAACATTTGAGCCGCCTTCTTCGGATTATGCCTGGGAAAATGCGGTTTCGGTCAAGGGATTCATTATTCCGAACCAGAGGCCGGATTCCCTTCTTCAAAAAATGGCGGCAGACAAATCCGCCCGAATGCCGGACTCAGGCCAAATCCGCCACACCCTTATCGTATGCGTCTCCCCGGTATGAACAAAGGCTGGCCATTGTTACCTGTCAGCCGTCAACGCCTCAACCTCATCCGGATCAAGGAAACGCCATTTCCCGGAATCGAGTTTCCCCAGGCGAATGCCGGCAATCCGGATGCGATGAAGCTGCAGGACGTCCTGTCCTACTTTCCGGACCATGCGCCGGATCTGACGGTTTTTCCCTTCCTTTAAGGATGATGCGGAACCGCCGAAGAGACATGCGATGCACCTGGGCAGGGCGGGTACGCTTTCCCGACAGGAGCATGCCGTCGGCCATTTTCTGAAGCGCGCTGTCCGAAATCGGGGCGACAAGCGTGACCACATATTCTTTTTCATGATCAAACGACGGGTGGGAAAGCCGGTGATGAAGGGGCCCGTCGTTGGTCAGCAGCAGCAGCCCCGTGGAATCCTTGTCCAGGCGTCCGATCGGGTAAATCCGCTCCGGAACATTCACCAGATCCGTAACCAGTTTTTCGCCCGGCTGCTCGCAGCTCGTGACATATCCCCGGGGCTTGTTGAGCGCGATATAGAGCAGGCGCTGCCGGGCCAGAACAGGTTTTCCGTCGATTTCAACCGTAGTCGGCCCCGGGATCAATCCGGGTTCCCAGTTCCGTGACGACCTTGCCGTTGACCCATACTTTTCCGGCAAGGATCAGTTCCTCGCCGTGGCGCCTGGAACAGATTCCGGCAATGGAGAGATATTTTTGCAGCCGGATTTTTGGGTCTGCTGACATTACGACCGGTAGTCGGCGTTAATTCGCACGTATTCGACGGAAAAATCACAGGTCCAGACAGACGTCCGGCAATCTCCGCTGTGAAGGTCGATGGTAATGATAAATTCCGGAAAGCTTGAGAACCTTTGTCACCTCATCTTCAACCGCCACCCCCCGGCCGCTGCCCTGTGAAAACATCAGCACATCGTTGAAAAAAATGTCCATTTGCTCCGGATCGAATGCAACGCCGGCCCTTCCGGCTGCCGCAAGGATTCTTCCCCAGTTGGCGTCTTCTCCGAAAATGGCGGTCTTGACCAGGTTGGAACCGGCAACCGTATCCGCGATTTTTCGCGCGTCCTTATCAGTGGCCGCACCCCGTACACAGATCTCCACCAGCTTGGTCGCCCCTTCCCCGTCTTTGACCAGCATCTTGGCAAGGGTCACCAGAACATCGTTTAAGATATCCTGAAAGACGGCCAGATTCTCCGGCGTCTGAATGACGGCTCCGGAAAGGCCGTTGGCCAGAATCAGGGCCGTGTCATTGGTGCTGGTATCGCCATCAATGGAAATCCGGTTAAACGACTGCTCTACCGATGTATACAGGCAATGGTGGAGCTGATCGGCATCTGCGCCGACATCCGTGCACACGAAACAGAGCATGGTCGCCATATTCGGGGCGATCATGCCGGCGCCCTTGGCTGTACCGGTCACGGTGAAAACCCTGCCATCCAGCGTCCCTTTACGGCTGACAAGCTTGGGCACGGTATCGGTCGTCATGATGGCTTCGGCAAGCATCATGAAACCATCCGGACTTAAGGACTGAACCAGAGCGGGAATCGCTTTTTGAATTTTGTCCACGGGAAGGGGCTGGCCGATCACGCCTGTGGAGGCAACCAGAACCGATTCCTCGGGAATATTCAGAGCAGAGGCCGCAAGTCTTGCCATTTTCCTGGCATCCCGCATTCCCTGCTCTCCGGTACAGCAGTTGGCATTGCCGCTGTTGACCAGAACCGCCTGACAGATACCGGTTTTGATGCGCTCCCGGTCCAGAACAACCGGAGCGGCCTGAACCCGGTTTTGCGTAAAAACCCCGGCTGCAGTTGCAGGCACACGGGAAACAATGAGCCCCAAATCATTCCGGCCATTTTTTTTAAGTCCGGCAGCAACCCCGGCTGCCTGAAATCCAGTGCATTGAAAGGTATTCATTCGCTTTTCCTGAAACATACCTGCATTGTCGTTGATATGAAAAAATGAGCTTTAAAACGTAGACCATGCCATCTGATTTTAACTGCAAGTCCCTTATTTCGGTGCAATCGCGCCGTCTTTTGTCCTTCAAGGCATCGAGAGATTTCTGGGCATCCTTGGCCAGCGGAGAAGACGCCTGCGACAGTTCGATCACTCTGGCATAAGCGGCTGCAGCCGCAGGATATTTTTTGAAAGCCGTGTATGCAGCGCCAAGCTCGCTATAGAGTTCAGGAGATCTTGGAAACTGCTTGACGCCTTCTTCCAGGACCGCAATGGCTTCGATGAGTTTTCCCTGGGCCTGATAGGTTCGGCCGAGCCCCCGGATCGCTGACTGAAATCTCGGTTCCAGTTTCAGGGCTTCCTGATAATATTTTACCGACAAGTCATATTTTTTCTGATTATAATAAGCCCAGCCCCAGATTGGAAAGCGGAAAATGCGGTGTGGCATACAGCAGATCTCCGGCAATCGCATTAAAACAGACGATGGCGGCATCCCAGTTTTGCTGCGCCAGATAGGCCGTGCCCAGATTGTTCATGGCAGGCGCATAATCGGGTTTTAGGGAAAGGGCTTTCTTGAAATGTTGAATCGCCAGATCAAGCCGGTCCTTGGCCATGTATGTCAGTCCCAGGTCATTGTGAAGATAGGGATCATCGGGTGTAAGCTGTTCGGCGGCCAAAAGTTCTTTCAGGGCGGCCGTGTAATTTCCCTGAGCCATATAGGCTTCCCCAAGATTTCGGGAAGATTCCCCCTGTTTTCTGATATTTTCATTCGGCGCACACCCCGCAAGAAAGCCTATCACCAGTATTCCCGCAATCCATAGTCCGTTATGCCGACAAGTCATTTCTCACCCGATCTTTTTCTTTTCGGTTATCAAGATGATTCCCTTTTCCTGAATTGCCTGGATCATATGGTGATCCAGGACAGCATCGGTCAGAATCAGAGAAGGCAGAGCGTCTCTTTGAATCCAAATTCCCGGAATCCTCTGCGGTGGCTGGCCGAGTGTCTGGAATTCCGAATCCATGGTAAAAGAAACACCAATGGCATTCAACAGCCGGGGAATTCCCTGGTGGATGCTGTCCGTATCCAGAATCTGGATAACGACAAAACCGGTTTTTTCCAGAGCCTGAATAGCATCCCCATAAAACGATCCAAAATCAACCAAAACCGGTTTTCCCTTGCCGGATTCGAATCCAGTTGGCATGCGATGAAATCTGTATGTCTGCATAGGGAAAGCTCATTTCCACGTTTTGCGTATACGAAACGCCAAGAATCCGCATCAGCGTTTCAACAAGCTGCTGCTTGCCACGAACAGAAACATGCCCTCCGGTTGCCGGAATTGCGGATGAAGGCGATGGAGATCGATGCGACTCAGCGTCTAACGGACTGTTTTTCCCAAGATACTCACCCAGGTAAGGCGCAACCTTAAGAACCTGTTCGAGAACCTCATCATAAGAAGCATCATAGGAAACATCGATGATCTTCAGATCCGGCCAGAAATGGTGAATGACGTTTTGCTCATCGTTTATCAGGGCCTGGCCGGGGTTGAACAGAATCCGCAGGCCGTCTGAAAATTCCATTATCGGAAACTGTGCCAGGTCCAGCCTGAAATCGGCTTTTTCCGGCATGGGAAAAAAACAGACTCCCTTTCGCGTCAACTTGGCGTTAAGCAGAACAGCAACTCTTTCAAGAGCTCCTGCGCGATCCTCTGGGAAGCGCTGGAATCACTGTCTGAATCAAATGTCGGCATTCGAATGGCCTGGCCCGGATAAATTCGATTGATATCTGAAATGTCCGGATTGATTTTCTGAAACAGCCGCAGCCTTTCACCAAACAAAGCCGAATTCATGATGCCGAAGTATTGATGAAAAATTTGGGACAGGGTGTCTCCCGGCTTGATTTTATACTCTGTAAATCCGCTAACATCGGACGGTGGTTTCGGCTCTGATGCAGGCTGCGATTTATCCGCCGATATGGTCACCATCGGAAGGGTGAAAATGCGGCTTGAGAGTTCCCGCTCCGGCCCCATTTTTTTCAGCGGTATGAATATCTGCTGACCCGGCCTGCTTTCAAGATCACTCACCTGGGGATTGAGGCGTTTAAATATCCTTAAAAATTCTTCCGGATTTTCATCAATGATTCCGCCTTTCTCCTGAAAGATCCGGGTGAGAGAATCATTTTTTTGAACAACATAGGGTTCGCACCAGATACGGTTTTCCAGATCCTGTTTAACGACATAGTCTTTTTGATACATGACCCCTGCAAAGACTGAAAACGGCAGAAAAGCGCACCAGCACCAGATAAGACAGGCAGCCTTTATGCAAAATCCTGCTGAGGTCATGGTCGTCAAACCTTTTTCAGTTTGAGTTTATCCGCAATTTCCTGGGACACGGCCTTCACAAAACGGTCGAAATCTTCGCCCGAAAGGGGCTTGCCAGGAGCTGGAACCTTCTCCAGATGATCAGGTCGGATCAGCTCCGGGAGATTGACAAGGGCTGAGTCCGGACAGACTTCAAATTCATCCGGAAACCGATTTTCAAAATACATTTCCTGAAACCCGGAAAATTTGATGGCATGGGCCGTTGAATCCAGAATGGCGATTTCATCCCTTTCAACATACCCGAGCCGCCTTGCGGCAATCAGCCCGGCCAGGGATTCTCCGCCATGCGTACAGGCAACATGACCGCTCCGGTTGGCTTGAAGCTGCCAGTCCATGATGGCCTGTTCCGTAACTTCCACAAAAAACACCAGCGGCCTGCCGGCAGCCTGGTTGTATTGATTAACCAGATGAATGACCCGGGGCATGGAAACCGGGTTGCCGATCATGGCGGCCTGGGCCACGCTTGGCTTTACGGTTACCGGAAGAAACTGCCGCCGGCCGGGGTCGGGCTCCTGATAATACCGGTAAACCGGATTGGCATGAACCGATTGCACCCCCACAATCTTGGGCAGGGAGTCGATGATGCCGGTCTGGTAAAATTTCAAAAATCCGCTCATGACAGCCGTAATATTGCCGGCATTTCCAATCGGAACAACCACGACTTTGCCGGCCAGATCATACTCAAAATCCTGTGCAATTTCATAGGAATAAGATTCCTGGCCCAGGATCCGCCAGGCGTTTTTGGAATTGAGAAGCGCCACAGCATATTTTTCGGACAGGGCCTCAACGACTTTCATGCAATCATCAAAGACACCCGGAATTTCAAACACCCGCGCACCGCTGCCAAGGGGCTGCGCAAGCTGCTGCGGCGTGACCTTCTTATGTGGCAGCAGCACCGCAGACTTGATGTGCGGCTGAAGATAGGATGCATAAAGGGCGGCAGAGGCTGAAGTATCACCGGTTGAGGCGCAAACGGCAAGAACATCGTCCACCAGCCCCTGCTGGATTAAAAAATGGATATAGCTGAGGGCACTGGCCATTCCCCGGTCTTTAAACGAAGCGCTGGGGTTCTGGCCGTCATTTTTAAAATAGAATTTTCCGCCTGCCTTTTCCTGCATCAAAGCATTGGCTTCGATAACCGGGGTATGGCCTTCTCCCAGATATACGATGGATTCCAGAGGAAGCACCGGCCCGATAAACTCATGATACCGGTAAATTCCTTTCAGGGCCGGAAGGGTAAGGAGTTTTCGGTAATCAAAAATCCGCCGCCAGGTCTTGCCGGGAATCTTTTTTAAATCTTCAAAATGGCGGTCATACAGCAACAGGACCTGACCACAGTCGGGACAGGTGTATAGCAGGGTAGCAATTCCATGCTCCCTGCCGCACCCCAGGCACCGGTAGATCAGGTCATTTCGCGTTTCCGGCAGAATAAAAGGCTGAATGTCTTTTGGAAAATCACTGAGTATCATGGCGTTATGGACGCTGCCCCTCCCATGTAAGGACGCAAAGCTTCGGGGATGATAACCGAACCGTCGGCCTGCTGACAGTTTTCAAGGATTGCCGCCACGGTTCTACCAACGGCAAGCCCGGATCCGTTTAGCGTATGGACAAGCTCTGTACCCTTCTGCCCTTTTCGTTTAAAGCGGATATTGGCCCGCCTGGCCTGAAAATCTTCAAAATTGCTGCAGGAAGATATTTCGCGATAGACTCCCTGTGCCGGCATCCAGACTTCGATATCATAGGTTTTTGCCGCGGAAAATCCCATATCGCCGGTGCACAGGGTAATCACCTGATAGGGAAGTTCCAGCTGTTTTAAAATGGATTCGGCATCACTCAGAAGGGTTTCCAGCGCATCATAAGAGGATTCCGGCGTGGTAAATTTGACCAGTTCAACCTTGTTGAACTGGTGCTGGCGAATAAGCCCCCGCGTGTCTTTTCCATAAGAGCCGGCCTCAGATCGAAAACAGGGAGTATGGGCCGTATATTGAATGGGCAGCTGGGATTCATCCAGAATTTCATCCGCATGAATATTGGTTACCGGCACTTCAGCCGTTGGAATTAAAAAATAATCCCATCCCTCCAGCTTGAACAGCTCTGCCTCAAATTTGGGAAGCTGCCCCGTATGGGTCATGCTGTTTCGATTTACCATAAACGGGGGCAGCACTTCCACATATCCATGAAGGGTGGTATGCACATCCAGCATGAAATTGATCAATGCTCTTTCCAGCCTGGCCCCGGCCCCGAAATACAGGGGAAAACGCGCGCCGGTAATCCGCGTGGCCCGTTCAAAATCAAAAATCCGAAGCAGATCGCCGATTGTCCAGTGCGGCCTGGGTTCAAAATCAAAAATTCGCGGAACCCCGCTGGTTTTATATACCGGATTATCCGCGCTGTCTTTTCCAACCGGAACCGTGGTATGAGGGATATTGGGAATTCCCAGGATAATTTCCTGAAGTTTTTCTTCGGAATCGGCCAGTTTTTTTTCCAGACTTTTAATGCGCAAAGAGACATCGCGCATTTCAACAACCCGGGGCTCCGCATTTTCTCCGGCTTTTTTCATTACCGCAATCTGTTCAGAAACGGTATTTCTCTGACATCGCAGATCTTCAAGCTCCAGAAGAACCGTCTTTCGCATGGCATCGCACTGGGAAAGGGTTTCCAGATCAGCGGTTTTACCCCGGTCGGATAATGCTTTTTGAACAATCGACAAATTTTGTCGTACAAACTTGATTTCCAGCATAACAATACCTATTATAGAAAATTATTAACTTTGCACCGGTTACTCATGGATGTTTTTTTATCGCAATTCCTTGCTCATCTGTGTAACAACTGCAATCCATTTAGTCAATGATATTGCTATCGCTTCTTCACAGGAGAACCCCTAATGGATGATTTAAAGCAAACCAAAAGTAAAATTCGTAAAGACATGATCACGGCTTTAGAATCTCTTTCGGAAGATGAAATTGCTTTAAAGACCCGAAAAATTGAAAATCGTCTGTTTGATTTTGCCAATTTCATCGAAGCCAACATTACCATGCTGTATGTCAGCTGCCCGGGTGAGGTTTCTTCCCGAAATATCATAAAATATTGTTTGGATTACAAAAAAATTATCGTTCTTCCGGCCTTCGATTCTCAGAAATTTCGAATCAGGTTATTTAAAATCGATAATATCGAAAAAGATTTAAAACCGGGAATCCGGGGAATGCTGGAGCCGGATACAGCCCGATGCAAGCCGGTGCCGGTTGAGTGCCTGGATATTGCCATCATTCCCGGAATTGCATTTGACGAAAAAGGCGGAAGAATCGGCTCTGGAGAAGGGTATTATGACCGGTTCATTCCCAAACTTCCCATAACGACCCGAAAGGTTTCCATCGCATTCGAAGATCAGATCATTGCCCAGGCTCCGATGGAATCCCATGACAAGCATGTGGATATCATCATTACCAACGAACGAACGATTTACAAGATCTGATGGGGGTTGCAAAAAGTCCGATATCTGCAACGTGCATCATTTTCGTTTAAACAGCACAGGAGACTGCGCACCTCTTTTGTCCGTATTGATTCCTTCCAGAGTGCCGCCGGATGCACCCATGGACAAATTGAACGTATCCAGATTCCACCCCAAAGAAATTCCGCGCTCAAGCAACCGATAGCCGGTCCCGATCAGTTTTACGGAATTTCCTGAAATCCGCACATCGAGTTTCTGCTCTACAATGGTTAAAATGCCTGATTTCAGATAACGGATGATCATCTTGGACGGAATATTCGGCGATGCGGACAGAAACATATCCGCAGAACGCTGTCTGCCGCACCAGATCCACGAACCCTGCCACATGCCGGCAAGGCTGGCCGGCACGACAGGCCCTTTGCCATTTCCGCCAAGCTCAAGACAGTCGATGACCCTAAGCAGCATGCTGTTATAGTTTGCCGGATCTCGAAAGTCCGCACACAGATTATCTTGTCATAAATGCCGGAATTGTGCAGTCTTTATAAAGCAGCGGCAAGACCTTTATGGATTAATCCAGCCACCTGCCGATTCAGTGCGATCTCGACTTCACGCTGGACCCAGTCGGATCTGACCGAATTTGGTGATAAAATTACCGCCAGACATACATCACCCTGGAATTTCCTTGTCGATTTTTTCGGTCAGAGAATCCTGGGGCGCTCCTGTTTCAGCTTCGTCAAGCCACACGGTAGCGCCAGCCAGTGAAAGATCAATCGCCAGTTGCTGAGCAAATGGCTTTTCGAGTGCATCATGAATGAGAAAAACGGATTGAGTCATATATTCCTTTCCTAATTCAATATTGTCCAATGCAAACCCGATTTCTTTCCGAACCGGGCCATCACAACCGGGAAGAATATCATTTAATGATTTTTTCGCTTTTAAACCACCGATACGGCCTATCGCCCATGCAATCATACCCAATACCCTTTCATCATCATTGCTGCGAAACGCCTCCAGAAGTTCCGGAAGATATTCAGGGTCCCGGCTGTTTCCCATTGCCCTGGCCACATTCATCTTCCACCGCCAGATATCCTTATCCGGCATGTAAAACATGTGCGGCCGGATTCTAGTGTTAAAATATGCATTATCCATCTGCAACAGCTTATTGAGCCGGAAATCATCCACCATCGCGGCCACTTTCTGATTAAGCGGCAGTTCCTTGGCCAGCCATGGCGCGTTCCGGGGACACACATTCTGGCAATGATCGCAACCATACACCCACAATCCCATGGGTTCACGAAGCGCCATGGGCGTAATGCCTTCTCCGAAATACGTCAGATACGAAATACATCGGGTCGGATCGATTTTACGAGGTCCTTTTAAAGCACCCGTAGGGCATGCAACGATACAGGCATTCTTGCACCAGTCGGGGCACCCGACTTCAAGCGTGGGCTGGCCCGGTGAAAACTCATGATCCACCACAACAGCGATCGGCAATACCCAGGAACCTTGACGAACCGCCTTGTTGGAATAAAACAGGCAATTCTTTCCAAAATTACCCATTCCGGCTCTGGCAGCCGCCAGCCTGTGGGGCAAGTTATAGGGCACTTTTGAATCGATTCCGTTGTCTCTGAGAAAAGCGCGGAAGGCTTTAATCCTTTGGGCCAAGACGGTCTTTTGACACGCGGTCATCATCCAGATAGCAACGGCCAAAGTATTTTTCCATTGACTGCGGAAACGCTTCTTTAAAATATGCCTCCAATAAAACAATGATTGTTTTGGCCGTTGGAAGAATCTGTTTCGGGTCCGTGCCGGCAATCAGATCCAGGCCCAGTTTGTATACCCACGCATACGCTTTTTGTCTTTCCTGCAGCAACGCCTTCTGAGCAGTCAAAGGGTTCGACGGTTGCAAATCCGATATCTGCAAAACCGCATTCATAAGCCTTTTCAATCAATTCATTTATTTGAATCATGATATTAACCTGTTACGTAAAATAATTTGAGGCGTCGGTGTTTATTTTGCTCATTTTTTCCGAATATTGCCGGTTCTGGTTGCCGGGAAAACCAGGCCGGTTTCCATTTTCAGCGCAGCCCCCTGTCTTGCTTCCAGTTCCATCGTGATGTGCATGGCAGCTGGGGTCTGACGATCATAATCTGATGAATCCGAGTCCCAAGTCTGATATTCTTTTCCTTTGCGGTCATAAAATGTATAGTTCAGTGACCGAATGGCCTTGCACAATACCGGATCAGCCGGATTCTCTTTAAACTGCGGATAAGGATAAAGGGTTTCGGAACGTCTGAGGGCATAAGCGCCATCTGGTAACTGCTGAACATAATAAACGATGTGAGCAATATCCTGCTGCCGCCCTTCACCAAGCCTCAGATGAAACAGCGACGAAAATCCTGAGCCGGGGAAAGGTCTTTTTGCCAGTCGAAAGATTTTCAGCGATCAGGCAATAGGGGTTTGGCAGATCCGAAGATTGCGGCGGCTTATATTCACTGGATGGAACAACGTAAGCAGCACCAAGATCGGCCTGCATTTGATTCAGGCAGGTTCGGGCCATTTCTTGAGACTGGATCTCGTTTTCTATCCAGGGATTGCGGGTCAGAATGCTGCGATACGACCCATAAAGCGTCGTCAGAACAATAACCAGCATCGTGATGGCAATCAGGAGTTCAAGAAGGGTAAATCCCCTATCCTTTGAATAACACATGTTCATGTAGGGCCAAAATGCTTATACTGCGTTTCGGCCGCGGCTTTATCCGGAACAACGCGATAGGTTCTCAGGCGATACGTCCGCTCGCCTTTGTTGAACGACACGGATACGTCTATTTTTTTCATCGGGCACGCCAGCTTTTTCAGGATTTCAGATTCGGTGTTTTCCATACGCAGCGACCAGACGTAACCCGGGTAAGCAGGCCCGAAATCTCCTGAATCCTTCTGGATATCTTTAAAATTCCGGCGTTCCATTTCTGCCATCTGGCTTTGGGCAAGAAGTGGTGCCAGCGTGAAAAACTGGGTTGTCTGGCTCATGGAAACCATCTGGCTCTGCAGCTTGTGTACACCGACCAGTAAAATGGCCAGGATGGAAACCGCCATCAACACCTCAAGAAACGTAAATCCGGGCTTCACTCCCCACCCGTCTGTTTTGTATTTCATGCCCCTTACCCCTCATCAAAAGTAATGCGCCGACCGTAATAGCTGACGCCGGACATGAAAGATTCAACCAGCAGCGAAACCGGGCCGCCGCCTTTGCCTTGCAGGTGAATGAGTGCCTTGCTGGAATATCCCCGTGAACTGAAAGCAATTTCCGCAATACCTGAAGAGGCTTTGCCTGCATCCGGAAATTCCACATCCAGAATTCGAACGTTCGAAGGCAGACGGAAACCGCTTTTCTTTGCCAACTGGAATTCGGCCTCGATCATGGCTTCATGGGTAATCCACAGCAGACGATGATCCATGTCGAGGTGCAGTTTATATAAACGGCTGTCCCGAACCGCAATATCTTTGAGTTCAGACACCGTGGCAATCATCCATCGAACCGTGGCGTTAAGATGATCGGTTGGCATCAGCGACTGAAGACGGGGAATTGAGAACATCAGGAACAGGCTGAGCAGACAGGTGACGACAATCAGTTCCATAAGGGTAAATCCGCCAGATTCCCCTTTCATTGCCGTCAGTCCAAATCCCAGCTGTGAATATCCCGGTTATGCTCCACACCTCCTGGGGCGCCGTCAGCCCCATATGAGATAATATCATACTCGCCTTTGATGCCTGGACACAGATAAACAAAAGCATTTCCCCAGGGATCTTTGGGAACTTTTCCCTTTTCCAGATACCCCCCTTTTTTCCAGTTCCGGGGAGCAGGTTCGGTCTGGGGCGGGCCTACCAGAGCCTGAAGCCCCTGCTCTGTGGTTGGATACATTCCGTTGTCGAGTTTATACAGCTTCAGAGCCGTTTCCAGGCTGGCAATATCCACTTTGGTCTTTACCTGACGGGCTTCTTCAGGCCGTCCCATGATTTTGGGAGCAATGTACATAGCCAGTATTCCCAGAATAACGATAACTACCATGAGCTCAATCAGGGTAAACCCCTGATTTTGAAATTTATTCGGCAAAAGAATATTGAGCATCCACCCTCCATCCTTTCAGATAAACGGCCATGACGTTTTAGTCCCAGCAAACCATGAAGGCAGTCTGAATTCCCGAGAGAAAAAGTGCGCATGGCTACGTGGGTCTGCCGGGTTCTGACTTCCGGCTTCTGACGACCTTCATTCCCATTATTGAAAAGTAAGACAATGCGCAGAGTATGTCAATTTCATTCGGGTTTTCAAGGAATAGCCCTTTCTCTCGGATGCCTGATGTTGCCCTGCACGATACCCTAATAAAACAATGACATCACGCTAAAAAGCAACAGCTTTTCTTATCCCCGATACCCAAATGGAAAAAATACTCAGGCAGAATCGATAATATCGTTGTCATTATCTATTCTTCTATCAATATTTTTAAGCTTTTGCGAGATTTTTTTTAAAAAATTACAATGCCGGATTCAGTATTGGCAAATGGCGATATCGACAGCAGCATAGATGTTCCCTTGTCTTGACAGCGCTGAATGTCGATTAATGCAACCAGGTAAATTTTTATATTGTTGAAAAGTTGACAGATCACCAAATGACGTTTAAAAAAGAGATATGAACACTATCGATCCGTTACAGGTTGAAGAATATGCCGGTTTGAAAAAAATCCTCCGGGAAATGGGGCGGGTTGCCATTGCCTATTCCGGAGGCGTTGACAGCACGCTTGTTGCTTCGGGTTGCCGCCGATGTTCTTAAAGATTCCGTCATTGCCATAACCGCCCGGTCCGACACCACCGCTCAGGGGGAGTATGCAGATGCCGTAACGTTTGCCCGGCAACTCGGGGTTCGGCATATCCTGGTGGAAACCCATGAAATGCGTATCCCGGAGTTTGTGCAAAATCCTCCCGACAGATGCTATGTCTGTAAAAAATACCGCTATGAGGCACTGATGACCATTGCCGGTCAACACGGGTTTACCGTGATTGCAGATGGGGAAAATGCCGATGACGGCAAGGATTACCGCCCGGGCAGCCTCGCCGCCCGGGAACTGGGAGTTCGAAGTCCCTTAAGCGAGGCCGGATTGACCAAGGACAGTATCCGCGCCTTATCCAAGGCCCTGGGGCTTTTCACCTGGAACAAACCGGCACTGGCCTGCCTGGCATCCCGGATTCCTTATTTCAGTCCGATTACCCCGGAAAAGCTTCGGCAGATTGATGAGGCCGAAGCCTTTATCCGCAGTCTGGGAAGCATCGTACAGGTTCGGGTCAGGCATTTTGGAGATACCGCACGCATCGAAATGGATGTGAACGCAATGACCCGAATGATGGCACCTTCTATCCGTGAACAGGTGATTTCATTTTTAAAACAGCTTGGATTCGTCCATGTTCTGCTGGACCTGGAAGGGTATCGAATGGGCAATCTGAACCCGGTCCGTTAACGATTCCAGGCGATCTAATAAGCCGGTTGTGAACCGCCTTGCCTATCTGATCGAAAGAAAAACAGCTGTTTTGCCGCTGATCTCTGGATCCAGCATCTCCGGAGCAATTGCCTTGCCGTTTACTTCCGCTTTCAATATTTCCTGCATCAGGGACTGATCCTGAGCCTTGCGGATAACATCCAGAAAATCCCCGCCGCTGATCCCTATCCCTTTTGTTAACACCACTGGCCCCTGTTCCTCGGTAACCTGATTAAAGAGCTTCAGAATCATCCGCGCTTTCCGGAGAACCGGAACGGGCGAATCGCTGCCAAAGGATATCTGTTGCCGAAACGCCGCGTATTTTCCGCCTTTTCTGAGCGTCGCTCCGGCAAGCCCGGGCATGGCGGCAGAGAGAGCCAAAACGGAACCGTCAGAGACCTTCCTGGCGTCCACATCATCCACGGGTTTTCCGTTCAAAAAAAGGGTTTGTATCCGATTTTCCAGATAATCCTCAGCAATTCCCAGCTGTTCGACGATGACCTGCCGAATGCTGGATCCAGCCAGAATCTCCACCTGAACGCCCTGACGAAAAACCCCGTTTAGCAGAAAGAAAAGCCTGGAATCTTCTTTCAGTGTCATCTGAATGCGACAATCCATCGCATTTGCAGAAATCATCATTTATTCCTAATTCATTCATCTTGCTCTCACAGCGCAAAAAGCACAGAAAGTAGTCTCATCGCAAAGGCGCCAAGGTCGCAAGTCTTTACAGAACAGCCTGTCTTTGAAAGTCAACAGATCCATGCATACTATTCATAATATTCTGAAATGTCAAACTGAGCTTTTAGACAAACCGCACGAGAGTTCGGAGACAGACCAAAGCCATATCCGGGGCTGTTTTGATGCTGTCACAGAAAAAGCGGTATGAAGAGAAATCTGCCGGGTTTCAGAGCGGATGCCAACGTCTAAACGTGTTTTCAAAAATTTTACACTTGACAGAACATATTCATTCGTATATCAAAATTAACGAAACATTGTTTCGATTTTTAATATTTAACAGCAAATTATTAATTATTTGTAATAAATATCAGCATATTGATAATATTAATTAAATAGAACAACATTTCTAAGATGTGTTCGCTGCACAAACATTATTCATAATAATTATGATATTCCAAATATATTCAGTTTGTTATAATTTTAGTATTTTAGCAAATGATATTTAAAATGACCTTTACAGTAACAAAGTTTTTTTCTTTGATGTTCAGATTGATGAGAGATGACCGTACTGAATAAAGCGGACGATTCATCCTGACCCATTACTTTCATTATTGACAGATTGGATCAGAAGCAATAAGAAAGTAATTTTTGATTTGACAACAATCAGATTAACCCATTAAATTATTTATTGATTATAATTAACCTGGAGGTAAATATGAACTGGTTTGTCAACATGCTTGGGTCATCCATCGGGAAAAAGCTGATGATGGCCATTACGGGACTGAGTTTTTGCGGGTTTCTGGTTGCACACCTTGCCGGAAATCTGTTTATTTATGGGGGAAGAGATGCCTTCAATTCATATGCAACTCACCTCCATTCCCTGGGTCTTCTGGTGAACCTGGCGGAGGTAGGCCTTTTGACTTTAGCCCTGATCCATGTTTTGACCGGTGCAACCCTGTTTTATGAAAACCTGAGGGCCAGGCCCAAACGCTATAGCGTCAACAACGCCGCAGGAGGCAGAACCATCGGGTCCGCAACCATGCCCTACACCGGTTTTTTTCTCCTGTTTTTTGTGATTTTTCACCTCTTCGATTTTCATTTTGTGGACAAGACACACCTGACCATTTTTGATATTGTTTCCAAGGCTTTTTCCAATCCGCTTTATGTGGTTTTTTATATTCTGGCCATGATCATCGCCGGCCTTCATGTGAGCCACGGGCTGTGGAGCGCTTTTCAAACCCTGGGCGCCAACCACCCGAAATACATGCCGATCATTATGATGGCCAGCCTGGTCTTCAGCCTCATCGTCGGCATTGGTTTTGGATTTCTTCCCGTCTATATTTCGCTGATTGCTTAAGAACAAGGAGATCAACCATGCATCTAGATGCTAAAATTCCCGGGGGACCGCTCGCTGACAAATGGGACCGGCATAAGTTCGAGCTGAAACTGATCAACCCCGCCAATAAAAGAAAATTCGAGGTCATTGTTGTCGGAACCGGCCTTGCCGGCGGCGCTGCGGCAGCATCCCTGGCAGAGCTGGGCTACAACGTCAAAAGCTTCTGCATTCAGGATACGCCGCGCCGGGCTCACAGCATCGCGGCCCAGGGCGGCATCAACGCTTCCAAAAACTATCAGAACGACGGAGACAGTGTCTGGCGGCTTTTTTACGACACCATCAAGGGCGGCGACTTCAGGGCACGGGAAGGCAATGTGTATCGCCTGGCACAGGTCAGCGGCAATATTATCGATCAGTGCGTGGCCCAGGGCGTCCCCTTTGCCCGGGAATACGGCGGGCTTCTGGCCAACCGCAGCTTTGGCGGTGCTCAGGTGTCGCGGACTTTTTACGCCAGGGGGCAGACCGGCCAGCAGCTTCTGCTGGGGGCTTACAGCGCCTTGAGCCGACAGATCGCGACGGGGAAAGTCCAGATGTTCAGCCGCAGAGAAATGGTGGATCTGGTGCTTGTGAATGGACAGGCCAGGGGCATCGTGGTCCGGAATCTGGTTACCGGAGAAATCGAGAGTCATGGTGCCGATGCCGTTGTCCTTTGCACCGGCGGCTACAGCAATGTCTTTTTCCTTTCCACCAATGCCATGGCCTGCAATGTAACCGCCAGCTACAGGGCATATCTGAAAGGCGCATTGTTTGCCAATCCCTGTTTTACACAGATCCATCCCACCTGCATTCCGGTTCATGGAACCTATCAGTCCAAGCTGACCCTGATGAGCGAAAGCCTGAGAAATGACGGCCGTGTCTGGGTTCCCAAAACCGCCGGGGATAAGCGATCTGCGGATCAGATTCCGGAAGCGGATCGGGATTATTTTCTGGAGCGCAAATATCCAAGCTTTGGAAACCTGGTTCCCCGGGACGTGGCTTCCCGAAACGCCAAGGAACAATGCGATCTGGGAAAAGGCGTCGGCGAAACAGGACTTGCGGTTTATCTGGATTTCCGGGATGCCATCAAGCCGCGACGGCAAGGATGTGATTGGACAGAAATACGGCAACCTCTTTCAGATGTATGAAAAAATCACGGCCGATAACCCGTATGAAAAGCCCATGATGATTTATCCTGCGGTTCATTATACGATGGGCGGACTCTGGGTGGATTATAATTTAATGAGCACCATACCCGGACTTTTTGTCCTGGGAGAGGCCAATTTTTCGGATCACGGCGCCAACCGCCTGGGCGCCAGCGCCCTCATGCAGGGCCTGGCAGACGGCTATTTTGTAATCCCTTACACCATCGGCGGATATTTTGCCGGAGCACCGCTTCCCAAAATCACGACCAGCCAGCCCGAATTCACATCGGCTGCCCGCAAAGCAGGCGATCGCACCCAGCGCCTGCTGTCCATTAACGGCAAACGCACGGTGGATGATTTTCACCGGGAACTGGGGGGCATCCTGTGGGAATACTGCGGAATGGCCAGAAACGATGCGGGCCTTGCCAAAGCCAGAACCCTCATTCAGTCCCTTCGCAGCGAATTCTGGGAAAACGTCAAGGTCCCCGGAGTGGACAGGGATCTTAACCAGAGCCTCGAGCGGGCCGGACGTGTGGCCGATTTTCTGGAATTCGGAGAGCTCATGGTCATCGATGCGCTGGCAAGGCGGGAATCCTGCGGCGGCCATTTTAATGAAGGCTTTCAGACCGAAGAGAATGAAGCCCTGAGGGATGATGACAACTTCTGTCATGTTGCGGCATGGGAATATGCCGGAGAAGGAAAAGATCCCCAGTTTCATAAAGAACCACTGGTTTTTGAAAACGTTAAATTAACACAAAGGAGTTACAAGTGACAAAAACCATCAATTTAACGCTGAAGGTATGGCGACAACAATCCGCCGAGATAAAAGGCGGATTTGAAACCTACCATGCCAGCAATATATCTACGGACATGTCGTTTCTGGAAATGCTGGATGTTGTCAATGAGCAGCTTACCCTGGATTGCAAGGAACCCATCGCCTTTGACCACGATTGCCGGGAAGGAATCTGCGGCCAGTGCGGATCCGTAATAAACGGCAGGCCTCACGGCCCTGAAAAAGGAACCACCCTGTGCCAGCTTCACATGCGGCATTTTAGCGACGGGGATACCATTGCCATTGAACCGTTCCGGGCAAAAGCCTTCAAGGTGCTGAAAGATCTGGTTGTGGACCGGAGCGCTCTGGACAAAATCATTCAGGCAGGCGGGTATGTATCGGTCAATACCGGCGGGACTCCGGATGCCAACGCCATTCCCGTGCCCAAGGAAATCGCGGAAAAGGCCATGGATGCCGCAGCCTGTATCGGATGCGGCGCCTGCGTGGCTGCCTGTCCCAATGCATCGGCCATGCTCTTTGCGGGTGCAAAGGTATCACAGCTTGCACTGCTGCCTCAGGGCAGGCCCGAGGCGGCCAGTCGCGTGACGCATATGGTTCGGACCATGGATGAACTGGGATTTGGAAACTGCTCCAATGAACGGGAATGCGAGGCCGAATGCCCCAAGGAAATTTCCATCACCAACATTGCCCGAATGAACCGGGAATTCTTGAAGGCAGGGTTGTTTTCATCCGTCAAGTAAGGGCGAGATGAGGATGTGTGGGGGTTAGGACAGACAGGTTTTTATAAGCACGCTGACCGCCCCCGCGCGCACACACACACTTATCCTCACACGCCCTATATCACCTTATTCAACGGATACTCAATAATCCCTTCCGCACCGTTTTTCATCAAGACCGGAATCAGTTCCCTCACCACATGGGTATTCACAACGGTTTCAACAGAATACCAGGTGGATTTGTACAAGGACGCAATTGTCGGAGCGTTCAGGCTGGGCAGCAGTGCCACCACTTTTTCCAGACAGTCATCCGGAACATTCATTTTGAGACCCACCAGTTTTTCCCCCAGCAGCGCGCCTTGAAGCAGCAGTGCAATCTGCTCGATTTTCTCTCTTTTTTCAGGATTTTTCCACGATTCATGGTTGGCGATGAGCTGGGTATTGGTCTGCATCAGCTCATGAATGATCCGAAGGCCGTGCGCCTTGATGGTGCTGCCGGTTTCCGTAACCTCGACAATGGCATCCGCCAGACCCGATACCACTTTGGCCTCTGTCGCTCCCCAGGAAAACTCGACTGTTACCGGAACACCCCTTTCAGCAAAATAATTTTTCGTAAACCCAACCAGTTCCGTTGCAATTTTTTTGCCTGCAAGGTCTTCGGGTTTTCTGGCCGGAGAGTCAAAAGGAACGGCAAGCACCCACCGGGCAGGCCTTGCACTCACTTTTGAATAAACAAGATCCGCCACGACATGGACATTCGATCTGTTTTCGGCGATCCAGTCCTTGCCGGTAAGTCCGGCATCCATTGTGCCGTTTTCGACATACCGCGACATTTCCTGTGCCCGGCACAAGGCGCATTCAATTTTATCATCATTGATTTCAGGAAAATAACTTCTTCCATTCACATCGATTTTCCAGCCGGAGCGCCTGAACAGCTCAACGGTTGCGTTCTGCAGACTTCCCTTGGGAATCCCCAGTTTCAAAACAGCGTTCATTTATTTATAAACCTCCTTTGGATTAAAAATCGGCTCGCCACATATTTTGACGGCGCTTCCCTCCACGCGCTGAAAGAAACAGCTT
This sequence comes from uncultured delta proteobacterium, assembly GCA_963704205.1. Taxonomy (GTDB): domain Bacteria; phylum Desulfobacterota; class Desulfobacteria; order Desulfobacterales; family Desulfatirhabdiaceae; genus RAAP-1. Next base: position 129,738 of record CAVPHN010000010.1, on the reverse strand, counting down.
TTATGGCCGGTATGGCAGGCAGCGCCGCCGATCTGCTCCACTTTCAGCAGCACCGTATCGCTATCACAGTCGATACGCATTTCCTTGACGATCTGACAGTGGCCGGATGTCTCGCCTTTGATCCAGAGTTTTTTTCGGGTTCGGCTGTAATACGTGGCTTTGCCGGTAGAAAGCGTGGTTTCCCAGGCTTCGGCATTCATGAATGCCAGCATCAAAACCTCACCGGTCTCAAAGTCCTGGGCAATGGCCGGCACCAGCCCTTCAAATTTGTTGAAATCAAGTTTAATCGCGTCCATAATCAATCCTGCTGAATGTCATTGCTAAAAATTCTTGTCTTTCTGTCAACCTGGGTTATAATATCAAATTTTACCAACTGGCGTGTAAAGTAACAAGCCGCTGATAATTTGTAAAGAAATAAGCTCATGAAGTTTTGAGTCGCTTTCACCCAAACATAAAAACCATCACAATTATGCCTGAATCTCGAAAAACATCAAAGATTCTGAAACAGCGGGCCCGCCAGAAACCCCGCCAGAGCCTGACCCGTATTCTTGTCAAAACGGTTTTCTGGTCGGGTTCGGTCGCCATCATCACTGGAATTGTTGCTGGAATCCTGTTTTATTTTTATATCAACGAAGATCTGCCGAAGATATCCAAATTATCCGATTACCATCCGCCGATCGTCACCACGGTTTATTCAGACGACAATCGGAAAATCGGCGAATTTTACAAAGAACGCCGGATTGTTGTCCCCGTATCCAGAATTCCTCAAATCCTGAAAGAGGCGTTTATTGCTGCGGAAGATTCCCGGTTCTACAGCCATCCGGGAATCGATGTCATCGGCATCTTCCGGGCCTTATTGAAAAACATCGAAGCCGGCGGCGTGGTTCAGGGCGGAAGCACGATTACCCAGCAGGTAACCAAATCTTTTCTGCTGACGCCGGAACGAAGCTATACCCGAAAAATCAAGGAAGCCATTCTGGCGTATCGGATCAGCAAGGCATTTTCCAAAGACGAAATTCTGTTTTTATATCTGAATCAGATTTATCTGGGCCACGGCGCTTACGGAATCGAAGCGGCCTCGGAGAATTATTTCGGCAAACCCGTCACGGATTTAAATCTTGCCGAATGCGCGCTGCTGGCAGGACTTCCCCAGGCCCCCACCAAGTATTCCCCGTTTCGGTATCCGGACAGGGCCAAGCAGCGCCAGACATACGTCTTGAACCGTATGGCGGCCGAAGGCTACATCACCGAATCTCAGGCCGCGGCAGCCATTCAGCAAGCCATGGACATCAAGCCCCGAAAAAACTGGTATATTGAAGAAGTGCCGTTTTATACCGAACATATCCGGCGGTATGTTGAAACCAAATACGGTCCGGACGCTTTATACAGCAGTGGACTCAGCATTTATACGGCTGTCAACGTCGACATGCAAAAGGCTGCGCAGGAAGAGACTGGGTATCGGGCTTGGCGCACTCGATAAGCGCCAGGGGTATCGGGGGCCGATCAAACACCTGAAACCGGATGAAATCGAATCCTTTTCCGCAGCCATTCAGGAGGAAATCAAGGACGCGCCGATTAAACCCGGAGTCATTTTAAGCGGGGTTGTCGTTTCGGTCAGCGGACCGGACCAGTCTGTGGGGATTCGCATCGGCAAATCCCAGGGCGTCATCCGGTTTGCAGACATGAAATGGGCAAAAAAAATCAGCCCGAACAGCTCCCAAAAGGAAGCCGGCGCCAAGCGGCCGCCAACCATCCTTGACATCGGAGACGTCATTCTGGTCAAAGTCATGGATAAAGCCAAGGATGGAGACACGTGGAACCTGTCCCTGGAACAGACGCCTAAAGTTCAGGGCGCCCTGCTTTGTCTGGAAGCGGGAACCGGTCAGGTCAAGGTGATGGTCGGCGGCCGCGATTTCAGAGACAGCCAGTTTAACCGCGCCATCCAGTCCAGGCGGCAACCCGGATCCTCTTTTAAACCCATCATCTATGCCGCAGCCATTGACAAGGGATTCACCCCTGCAACGGTGATGATCGACTCTCCTATCGCGTTTCAGGATGAAGAAAGCGATTCGAGCTGGAAACCGCAGAATTATGACAGAAAATATTCCGGACAAATCCTGCTGAGAAACGCCCTTGAAAAATCCGTGAACGTGGTAACAGTGAAAATTCTTCAGGATATCGGCGTGGGCTATGCCATCGACTATGCAAAAAAACTGGGCATCACCTCCACTTTGGAGCGTAACCTCTCCATTGCCCTGGGCTCCTCCGGCGTTTCCCTTCTGGAGCTGGTTAAAGCCTATTCTGTCTTTGACAACGCCGGAGATTTAATCCAGCCTGTATTCATCACCAAAATTGAGGATCAGAACGGCCGTGTTCTTGAAGAAGCCATCCCGGAAAAAATTCAGGTCATTGAAAAAAGTACGGCCTTTATCATGACGAGCCTTCTGGAAAGCGTCGTCAAAAATGGAACCGGTCGAAGGGCCCGAGAACTGAACCGTCCGGCAGCCGGGAAAACCGGCACAACCAACAACCTGAACGATGCCTGGTTTGTGGGATACACCCCGGAATACATTGCCGGAGTCTGGATCGGGTTTGACGAAGAAGGATCGCTGGGAAAGGGTGAAACCGGCGGAGTGGCCGCCTGCCCGGTCTGGGTGGGGTTTATGAAGCAGGCGCTTGCCAATAAACCTGTTCAGATTTTTCCGGTTCCCGAAGGAATCGTTTTTGCGAAAATTGATACAGACACCGGCCTGCTGGCAGGCCCTGAAACGCAGAACACCCTTTTTGAATGCTTCAAGGAAGGTAGCCTGCCGACAACAGTCTCCGCAGGAAAATCAAGCGCTAACGAATTGGAAGCGCTTTCAAAATCTGTATATTGACAGAAGTCAGAAGTCAGAAGTCAGAAGTCAGAAGTCAGAAGTCAGAATTAATATTTATTATTACCGCAGCAATGTCAATCTGAATTTTCCATCCGCAGAGATACGCGACCCGGACATGCGGGTTGTTCACTAACTCGGCTTCCTTCCAGGTTCACCCTTCCGTTTTTAAATCCCATATCCAGGTTTTCTTCAATCGCCAGGGCTACAGAAAGCCGGCCTCCGGAACAGAGGCGATTCCCTTTTCGATGAATGGACATTCGATAATAATCAGGCGAGTTTTTTCACCATGGCACTTTTGTTGCATTAAAATTCAGCAGCCTGCATATCTTAGGATTGGAAACCGTTGAAAAGGAGGCTTGCATTCATGAATTCGCTTTATCGTTATTTAACCAAGATTACAGGTTTTTTGGGATTGTGGATAATGATCTTCCCTGGTCTGGGATTGGATTGTGATTCAGCTTCTGCAAAGAATCGACAGCAAATGTCAATTCCGGACAAACCGTCTGACGGAGGGGGAAAAATCATTATGTTGAAAATTGCGACAGAATCTCCTGATAAACAATTCCGCTTCCCGGAAAGAGCCCGTGCTCAGCAATCTCCATCCGCCAAAAAACAGCTGCTGCAACACTCAGAAGCAAGCATACGCAGCGATCTGTATCTGCCAAAAAACAGCTGCTGCATTCTGAACCTGTACGGCAGCCAGTTACCGAACATCAATCATCTGATGTTACTGTTCCCATAAGTGCCCCTACCACTGCCTGATGTGGAACCCATTATCGAAACCCCTGAAATTCAGGAGACCATAATTTCGGAACCGCTGATGCCTGCCGACTGCAATCCCGTTATTGACAGAGACTCATCCTCAACCCCTTAATGATAAAACATGTGCCACCTGTCAGCAAAAAAAACGACGACATCCAGACGGCCTCAAATAAACCCCTCCCGGAATATGCACCGCAACAGGAGTTCTATTCATGACAATGTGGGAATCATCGCTCGATTATTATTGAAGTTTTCCTTGATAACAGTATGTTGCATTGCGTTATATTTTTCTTTTTCAGCGCTGCAAATCGCAAAATCAAACCAAAGGGCGCTATCCGGGTTCGGGAAGAAAATGGCGCAAGATGAGACTGGCGATATCTATTTGGAATAGCTATGGAATACATGTCATGAGCGGGCTCGGATCAATGGGCTGTTTCCAGGCAGCAACAAAGAAACGTGTCAAAAAAACATCCAGAGCGCCAAAAAACTGCCAGCCCCACCATCCGGTAAAGATGGGAAAGGTTGATGCCCCGATAGAGATGCAGAGAATGGAATTATGGCCATAGAATCAAAAATGACAATCGAAGATTATATGAAAAAAGCCTCCGGAAGATACAAAGTGGTCAGGCAGGATTTGAAACCCCAAAAAGAAACACAGGCGGCTTCTTCTGATTTTAATGGAATTCTCTCAACATTTAAAAAACCGTCGCGTCAACTCGAACCCAAAACCACAAAAGGACTTTCGGTCGCAGACTACCGGTTACGTCCGGTCTCATCCTCTTATAATCAGCCATCAAGACAATTCGCCGGCGGAAGCCCAAACATCGTCATTCGGATCCATCCCGTGGCATAACCGCATACAAAGAGGCTTCTGAATATTTCTTTGGTCCTGAAACTTCGAACACGCAGCCGTCCATTTCCCTGGAAACAGCAGCCAATGAACGAACACAGAATAGATCTCAGTCCGACTTAAGCAATTCCAAGAAAACGCTTTTCCCGACTTCCGGCAAAGGCTTGTCGCAAATCAGATCCAACGCAAACAGCCATAAAATCGAAAAAGCCATTCAGCGATGCGGCAGTCCAGTATCAACTTTCGCCCAAACTGATCAAAGGGGTTATCAAGGCTGAATCCAATTACGATGTGAATGCGGTTTCTCCCGCGGGCGCGCAGGGTCTCATGCAGTTGATGCCGGGAACAGCCAAAGACCTGGGAGTTGAAAGATCCGTTCGATATCAAACAAAACATTGACGGAGGTGTTCGATATTTAAAAAAAATGATGGATATGTTTGACGGAAATGTCAGACAAGCGCTTTCTGCCTATAATGCCGGACCCGGGACCGTTAAACGGTATAACGGCAATGTTCCCTACAGTGAAACCCGTCAATATGTGGACCGGGTGATTGACCATACCAAGAACCGCTGTCTGACATCAGCACCAATAATCGCTGATCGTCGAATCCCATCCTGATCCCATCAAATCCGCCGGAAATCCATTTCTATTCGAAACCGCACCTGTTGTTGATATTTCGAGAAAGCAGAACAATTAACCTTCTTCCGGCAATTCATCATCCCTGAATCGTTTATCAGAAACTCGATATTTTTCAATTTTTCTATAAACCGTTGCCGTGTTGATTCCCAAAATAATTGCGGCTTTTTTCCGGTTTCCCCCGGTTTCCTGAAGCACCCGAAGGATGTGCTGTTTTTCCAGGTCTTCAAGCGTCACCAGCCCACTGCCCTTGTCCGACGAAAAGTGGTGGTCGGCATGCAGGCTGCGAACCGATGAAAGCGTCAGCTCTCGAGATTTTTCCAGAAGAACAGCCGATGCCATCATGTTTTCCAGCTCCCGAATATTTCCGGGGAAAGAATACTCCAGAAGACATTGTTTCAGTTCAGGAGAAAGGGATTCAATGGGGTTGGCTTTATTGTTTCCATATTTTTGAATGAAATACCGGGCAAGGGGAAGAATATCTTTTTTTCGCTCTCTGAGCGGCGGAATTTTGATGGTGTACATGCTCAACCGGTAGAATAGATCCGCCCTGAAACGTTCATTTTTTACCTCCTCAAGAATATCCCGATTGGTTGCCGCCAGAATTCGGACATCAATGCTTTTGCTGCTGGTGCTGCCCAACCGGTAAAATTCTTTTTCCTGTATGACTCTCAGCAGCTTGCCCTGCAGCGACGGAGCCAGTTCGGTAATCTCATCCAGAAACAGCGTTCCGCCATGAGCCGCTTCAAAGAAGCCCTTCTTATCACTGACCGCATGGGTATAAGCACCTTTGGTATGACCGAAAAACTCGTCTTCAAACAAGGTCTGAGTAAATGCGGCCATATTGACTGCAACAAAGGGTTCGGATGCACGACAGCTCAATTTGTGAATCATACGGGCCATCATTTCCTTACCCGTACCCGACTCGCCCGTGATGACCACGCTGTAATCGGTTGGCGCAACCGCCTCGACCTGACAAAAAACCAGCGCCATCAATTCGTCTTCCGCCACAATTTCATTGAATGCCTGGGGATTGGCCAGATTTGAAAAAGACTGATTTCCGGCAAACCGCGCAACTTCTTTGCGAAGATGGTACCGCTTCAGCGCCCGTTGAATGATCTCCACCAGTTTTTCACCGTTAACCGGTTTTACCAGATAATCGTAGGCCCCCAGCCTTATGGCCTGAATTGCCGTAGAAACTTCATCTGTTGCAGTAACAATCAGGCAGACTGTTTCCGGAAACTCTTTTTTAATCATCTCCAGAAGTTCCATGCCACTGATATGCGGCATGAGCAGATCCAGAAGGATGATTTTATAAGCATTTTTCCGAACCCTGTCCATCACCAGCCTGCTGTCGGAAATCGTGTCCGGCTCCGGCAGATCAGCGCTGAGCAGCGTGGCTTTGATGCTCAGCAAGAGCCCTGGATCATCATCAACGACCAGAATGGGAGACTGCTCAGAAACAGATTCCATTAGACCTCTTTTTCACACCAGTTGGGAAAAGGCAGGGCCCGAAAGCCTGTCATCTGCCATTTTATTTCATCAGAATATTGTCAACCCTTATTACAAAATCTTCCAGCTTAAATGGTTTGTAAAGAATATCAATGAATCCGAATTCAGAAATATCACCCAGCAGCGGATGGCCTTCGTGGCCGGTAATCATCATGATTTTCATGTCCGAGAGAACCGGATCATTTTTTATCACCCGGCAGACCTCAACACCATTCATTTCCGGCATAAACAGATCCATGACCAGAAGATCCGGACGGTGAGAGCCCAGACGGATGCAGGCTTCAATACCATTGGAGGCCTCCTCGACAATATAGGAACGCCGCTGAATCAGAACTTCCCGCAACATCTCGCGGATCGTCGCGTCATCATCCACAACCAGGATGCGCAGCGCTTTACGCTTCAGCACCGAGGGCAAAAGAACATGAAACGTGGTGCCTTTACCCTGACGGCTCTCAAAAGAAATGGACCCGCCATGTGACTTGATGAGGTTATAGGACACGGACAGCCCGAGTCCGGTTCCCCCTTTTTCCTGTTTATCAGTTATAAAGGGGTCAAAGAGCTTGCCTGCAATTGCCGGATTAACCCCTTTTCCATTGTCCGATACCGATATCCGGATATCGCCGTCTTGGGGCTGAAGCCGTGTGGAAATCCGGATCTTTCCGCAATCGTGTTCAATGGCCTGGGCCGCATTGATGATCAAGTTCAGGATGACCTGTTCAATATTCTGGAGATTTCCCGATAGGGCGGGAAGATCGTTTTCCAGATCCAGATCGATTTCAACATTCAGTTTTCGCAAAGTGGACTGTGAAAGCCGTATGGCATTCTCAACAGCAAGATTGATCTGAAGCGGAATTTTCTCCGACTGGGTCGAAAATCTTGAAAAGCTTTTCAGTCCGGTCACGATCGTTGCCACCCGTTTTGCAGCCATGTCCATATCGGAAATGAGCTGCATCAGATGATGGTTGATAAAATCATGCCGCAGGCCTCCGTATTTTCTCTGGGGATACAGGACAGCCTGCTCATTGAGAACGGGAAGGACATCCTGCCAGATTTTTTCCAGAAGGGGGATATTGTACATGATCAGATTGATCGGATTATTGATTTCATGGGCCACGCCGGCTATCAGCGCTCCCAGAGCCTCCATTTTCTGCGCCTGATACAATTGATTCAACAACTGACTGCGATCGGTAATATCCTGAATGGTCTCCATTGCCCCGACAATTTTACCAGTGGTGTCTCGAATGGCCGCGGCCACAAAATAGAGATTGCGTTTCTCTCCCTGAATAACCAGCTCATCCGAGGCCTCATAAGCGTCGGGAATGTCGGCGCATTGGGAAAGATTTTTTTTATCATACCACCTTCGCATGGCACTTTCATCCCTGTCCAAAACCAGATCAACCAGAAGGGGCCGGTATTGCCCGCTGTAAAATATCCTGGAATCCACGGGATGATTCAATGCCTTTTCTCTTTGGACTCCGGTCAGGATTTCACAGGCCCGGTTCCAAATCACCACATGATGATCCGTGTTGATGACAAATGTGGAAATGGGGTTTCCATCCAGTATGGATGAAAGACAATCGCCTTCAAAAATACGGCAAAAGTCTCTGATTTTGCCGTTCGGCAACAGCAATCGGATTCGAAATTTCTTGAAAATGGGACTTATCCATGTATCCTCATCAAAGCGTGCAAAAATAATCCTGTTCTTGATATTATAACATGCAGTTTGTCAAATCAACCCCATTCAGATGCATGAAGCCAGGGGCATCCCGCCTGTTTTTACATCCAATTGTTTTCCGGTCGGAATTTATTACTCAAGTTTTTCTTCAGGATGCCGATAAATAGGATCAAGCAGCCTGGATATTTCTTTGGTGAAACAGCAACTGCCCACGCATCGATTGTTTTTAACAGTCTAATATTATTATTCTTAATATCAAGGGCATTGAAAGTAAAAAAACAAAATGAAAAAACGAAGTCTTAATTTCAAACTTCTGACTGGCGGCACGTTGTGCGTATTGTTCCCGCTTCTGGCATTTGCCGTCTTTTCGGACGTTCAGTTGTCCAGGGACATGAAGGCCACAAATGAACAAAACACATTAAACATCGCCAAAAGTCTGTCCACTTTAACCCAGATGGTGCTACAGGGGGAAATCAAACTTGCCAGGGATCTGGCTGTCGGCAACACCACCATCGACGTGGCCGCCAAGGTGGCTGAAGCCGGCATTGCGGCTTCGTCTGCAGACATTCAGCGGCTGGAACAAAAACTGGTCAACACCATGAAGCAGATCGGGGAAAATTATGAAAGCATCATCGTCTGCAATACGGAAGGCATCGTTTACGCCGACAGCGTGGCGGAAGCAATAAAGGAATTTCCGTCCCTTTGATGAAAAGGGTTTCAAGGATTTTTAAATTCACCTTAGCATCTGAAAAATTATGAACATTAAGGCAAAGGGCCAGGAACTGAAGTCCCCTGCATAGGGGGCAAAGCCCCATTTAATAGCGCATGGAGAATATCATAAAAAACGCAAACCCGAGTTGGGAGAATCTTGCATGGAAAAAGACACTACAAGATTATTCGATGAAACCATATCAACCCTAACCGATCGCGAAGGCAAGTATTTGACATTTACGCTGGCCAGCGAAGACTATGGCATTGGAATTCTTAAAATCAAGGAAATCATCGGAATGATGCCGATCACTTCGGTTCCCCAGACCCCTTCCTTTGTCAAAGGAGTGGTCAATTTACGGGGAAAGGTTATTCCGGTTGTGGATCTGCGTTTGAAATTCGGAATGCCGGCAATCGATTATACGGAGCGAACCTGCATTATCGTGGTGGAGATTTCCGGTCAATCCAGCGCCATCAAAATCGGCATCGTCGTAGATGCCGTTTCCGAGGTTCTCAATATCAAAGGAGAGGATGTTGAGAATACACCGGCTTTTGGAACCCACGTCAATACCGATTATATTCTGGGAATGGCAAAAATTGGGGGCAGTGTCAAGATTCTCCTGGACATAGACAAGGTATTGAGTACCCAGGATCTGGTGACTCTTGAAAAAGGCGCTTCATAACCGCCATTCGAAGTGCACGGCAACCCTGATGCTGTAGCAAACCATGCTTAAGACTGGCTGCAAGCATGGTTTCCCAAAAAGACACGGAGGTCTTGATGAAAACCAATTTAAACACGATTTTTTTTCTGTGCAGCGATCATCACAGAGAACCGGCCTACCCTTTCCGGGCCACTCCCCGTCAATAAAACACGTTATGACAGAAAAATGACGATGTTTTCTCGCCAGCTGATCTACGAATCAACAGCGGATGATGTTTTCTGGGTTCTCCATACGAAACTTCAGGGGAATAATCAGTTGGAGTGTTTACGCTGATCCATTGCTGCTTGATGTGGGGCACCCGGAGGGATTACTGGAGAAGACGATCAACGCACAAAAGGCGGTTGTTTGTCATTTCTGACAAACAACTGGCAGGGTTTTCCAGACGAATTCTGTTCCACCACTCTGCCGGGAATTTCCCGGCTTTTAAACCCGAAGGCCTTGCACCCATGGGGTTGAATCTTATCCCAGGTAATGTAGTAATGACTGCAGTGTTGACATACAAAATCCGTCATGGGTTTCTGTCATCCTCATAAGGATACCAGTCTGACTTTCGGAGTTTTTCAACCTTTAACACAGCAATTTCATTGGTATGGGTGGAATACACAATCTTGCGCCCCTTGTTTCCCCCAACGTCCTCCGATGACACGGCAATTTTTTCTCTGGCCAATATCCTGCGGGCGACTCGGATGTTTTCCTGCCCCATGTTCTGATGCGACAACTCCGGATTGTGTGCTCCGCCAACAATCTGCGCCTCAAGATGCCTGATTTTAGAACCATCTTCCACCATCATGCGAATCAATGTCCAGACAGCCACATTGCCGTAACGGGTCGTTGTTCTTCCTTTTTCGCGGATCAGGGGAAGCTGGAAACAGTTCATTCCGCCCACCTTGCGTTTTCGGTCATACAGACAAATCGAGACACCTGACCCCAGTACCGCGGAAATAACCGTCGGACTGGAGGGCATGACCACAAAGCCGGGTTCCAAAAAATAATCCGCCGGTGTTAACGCACTTGAAGAATCACTCATGGTCGGTTTCGCGTATCAACGGCAATTCCCATATTGTTCAGCATCCGCCATGCGTTATCCCGATCCGACTTCGGTTCGGGAGCCGGATCCGGAGATAATGAGGGCCTGAATGATATCATCACTGATGCCTGCCCGCTTCAGCTCGATGATATCAGCAACCGTTGTCAGGCTGACCGGCTTGATCTCCTGTCCATACACGACCGGTGAGCGGTCTTTGAGGAACGATCCCTCGGAGATCAGAACCTGCAGCGTTTTATCCGAAAGCCTGGCCTTGGTCTTGAGATCAATCAGCTCCTGAACGGTAAAAGCGCAGGTTTCAATCACTTTTTCCTTGATGATCAACTGAATCGTATCCCCACCGATGCCCGCCTTGTCGAGCCGATGAATGTCTTCGCCGCTGATACCCCATCCGGTAGTGGCGGATATCAGTAAACTCCCCAAGACTACCCAGAAAAATCTGTTCACGGGGCTACCTCAGATAATCCAGAAGGCTGGGTTGAACGATTTTGGCTGACGAGACCAAGGCCGCCTGATACGCCGTTTGCTGAGCGGCCAATTCAGATGCGGCCTGAGCAAAATCCAGGTCTTCCGTATCCGAGAGCATTTGCTGAATATTGATTTTAAAATTATCCCAATGGGATGTCGGTTGCATCCAACCGGTTCAACACTGCGCCGACATCGGTCCGTGTATTAGTAATCTGAGTCAGAGATTGATCCAGGGCATCCAGCTGGTCGGAAATGGCAGTTGAATCATTGGCCTCCAGTCCCTGAATGAGATCCGATAAAACCACAACCGGATCCACTGCCCCGTCGAATGCCTGCTTTCCGCTGACAGCGACATTCAGCATCACCCCGTCACCGACCATCACCGAAAAACCCCCGTCATCTCCCTGATATCCGGGAACCAGACCGAGAGGGTCATACGGCGGGGCCTCGGTATTACGCCCTCCGAACATATAGCGGTCTCCCTGCTTGGTATTGGCCAGTTGAATCAGCTGATCCCGTATCTGTCGGACTTCTACGGCTACAGTTTTACGGGTTTCCGGACTGGCTGTTCCCGTTGCCTGTGCCAGAGCCAGTTCCTTGGCCCGGTTCAACAGCTCGCCGATATCCGACAGTGTGGATTCTCCGGCTTCCAGACCGGATCGGGCCTGAGAGATGTTGCGGCCATATTGATCGATAGCATCCAGTGTCTTGCGGTAGTCCAGAATCTTTGCCATGCCGACCGGGTCATCCGACGCCCGGGAGATCAGTTTGCCGGATGAAAGCCGGTTTTGCGTTTTCATGAGTTTTTCAATATTTTTCGACAAATTACTATTGACCTGATTGGTCATCATCTTTTGGGTAATCCGCATCAGACAACCTCCTTATTTGATAACTTTGATCTTTCCCTTCGAATCATTCACCGTTCCCTGGGCTATATTCTTGTATTGATAAAACATCAGGATGCTGATTCTGCGATTCCTCGGATCATAGAGTTGCTCTTGACAAGGGGTTCGGTTGCGGCATAACCGGTTACCCGCATCAGCATATCAGGTGGCAGGCCGGACCGCTCCAGCTCTTTTCGGGCGACTGAAGCCCTTTCAGTGGAAAGCTCCCAGTTGCTGTATTTATTGGAAGCCGCATAGACCGACGCATCCGTATGCCCTTCAATGGCAATCTTTCGGTTGCTGCCGATGATGGCTGGGGAAATGGTTTTCAGAATCCGCTTGCCGTTTGAAGAAATTTCAGCACTGCCCAGAGGGAACATGGTTCCGGTTTCCTTGTCCAGAATCTCTATCCGGACGGCGCCTTCAAACGTATCGATGATGATCTGGTCCTTGAAATCAGCAAGCTTGGTCTCGATTTCCTTTTTCAGATGCTCGCTTAACGTCTCTGAGCTTTTTAGCGCTCTTGCTTCCTCTTCCTCAATCTGGAGCGACAGTTCGGGTTTTCCAAATGCCTGATCATCCATCAAATTGACTTTGGGCGTAACCTGATTCTGGACAAACGACAATCCGCTTTTATCAAATAAATTAAAATGCTTGAAATAATAGGAAACGCCGGCACGCTTCTCGGGAGAAACCATTGCCAGCAACCACATGAGAAGAAAAAAGGCCATCATGGCGGTGACAAAATCCGCGTAAGCCACCTTCCAGGCCCCGCCGTGTCCGCCGCCATGTCCTTTCTTTCTAACCTTCTTGATGATTACTGGTTGCCCTTCCAATTCTTGATTTCCTCATTGAGTTCTTCAAAGCCGGGCCGGTCCGCACTCGGAATGGCCCTTCTGGCAGACTCCACGGCCGACTGGGGCGCAGCGCCGCTGGCCATGGCCAAAATTGCTGCTTTGATCACTTTTAAATAAGCCTCGTGCTCCTTGGCCTTGTTCTCAAGATTGGTTGCCATGGGGCCAACAAGCCCATAACTGAGAAGAATTCCCAGAAAAGTTCCCACCAATGCTGCCCCGATGCTGTTTCCCAGAACATCCGGCGGTTCGCTGATTTTTCCCATGGTCAGAACAACGCCCAGAACCGCAGCGACGATCCCCAGGGCCGGCAGCCCATCCGACACTTTTGTCAGAGCCGTAGCCGGGATCATTGCATCATGCTCCTGGGCTTCCATGTCGATTTCCATCAGATTTTCCAGTTCATGAGGCGTCATGTTGGATGAAATGATGGTTCTAAAATTATCGCAGATAAAATCCACTGTGGATGCGCTGGAAATGACGCTATGGTATTTTTTAAACAACTCACTCTCATCCGGATGATCGATATCCGCCTCAATCGCCAGAAACCCTTCCCGTTTGACCTTGAAAAATATTTCATTCAGCAGCAGCAGCAATTCGATATAGGCTTTCTTGTCTATGTCATGGCCGCCGAAAATCTTGGTAAGCGCCTTGATGGTTAGGGATATTATTTTTTTGGGTGACGATATGATAAATGCGCCCAGAGCTGCTCCGCCGATAATGACAAGTTCTGAGGGATGAAACAGCACGCTGAACTGGCCATGTTCCATCTTAAAGCCTATGCCAACGGCGGCAAACACGACAACGATACCAATTGCTACATACATGGTTTAAAATGTCCTGTTTGTATGAATGAGGATACGAACCAGTCCCAACCTGGCTTCATGCCAGTTTTTCACTCGAAGTGCATCATAGAATCCTGAAATCAAAAAGCCTCTGTATTGGCATAATAAACCCTTCAGTCGGATCATACGTTACAGCATTTTGATTGCTGCCTGAGTTTTCGGACAATTTCCCGATGGCGGTTTAACAGATAATATCCCAGAATCTGTTTGACATCATCTGCCATTTCTGAAAAATGAACCGATATTTCGTTCTGATCCGATGTAATGTTTCTGGCCTGTGATACCCTGCCATACAGAATGATCCATACGGGCGTGTTCACGGGCAACAGCATTTTAATTTCGATAAAATCGCCGGTTGCAAAAACATCCGGCGTCAAAATCCGGATATCTTCTTCACTTATGGACGACTGCCGGTTTTGGGCCTGATTGAATCCGTCACTGTTCTGAATCAGCTTTTCAAGGATCAAATTCAATTTTGCTTCAATGGAAATCAGTTTTTTCCATAACCTGGGATTGATGGTCTCATCCGGCAGATCTTCTTCCAGTACAGACAGACCGATCCCGGAATAGAATCCGGAATAAATCCTGGCTTTGGTACAGGAAATATCCTCAATTTTATTTAACGCAATCAAGAGGACGTCTTCGACACGAAAGGATGTCTGCTGTTCAACCATCTGCATGCCCAAACACTCTCATTTTTTCGCCAAACGGCCATGAACATCACGCAAGAATCGGCCGTTTAAAGGTTCGCATCGAAACCGGATTGGTCGTTTTGCTGCTTTTATCCTACCATGTTGATGACGGTGTCCATCATCTCCCTGACCGTATCAATCAGTTTTGCGGCAGCCGAATATCCCTGCTGGTATTTAACCAGATTTACCATTTCTTCGTCAAGCGAAACCCCTGAAACAGACTCCCGGTAATTCTCCATCTGTTCAACCGTCAGGGTATGATGCTCCAGATTCTGCGAAGCATTCTGCACATCGCTGCCGACTCTGGAGACCAGGGCATCATAATACGTATTAAATGTCGCTGAATTGCCGTCCATCGTCAGTTTATTCTGAAGCCCGGCAATGGCAATGGCCTGAGTGTTATCCCCCTTTATCAAATCAGGAGAAACATCGCCTGCTGCAGCTGCAATTTTATTGATATCGCCAAGAACATCCGGATTCACCTGAATTGTTGAGGCAGAATCCCCGGAAAAAAAATCGATTCCGGTAGAGCCGTCCAATCCCTGGCCTGCCCGGTGAATTGCATTGACTTGCTCAATGATTTGCCGGGCCAGTATATCCAGCTGGGCTTTATATTCCGGAACAAGGGAATCGCGAACATTCATCCATCCTCTTAAATTCCCTGCGGAAATACTATCATTGATCGGAATTCCCGGTTCTGAATCCCACACGATATCCTTATACCCGGAAGCATTCACGACAGTGGTCAGTTTCCCGAAGGGCGGGTTGCCCACCAGAACTTTGCCATCTCCAAGCGTCAGCGTCACGCGCCCCTGTGAATCTTCATTGGTTGAAAAATTTATTTTTTCAGATAACTGGCTGATCAACAGATCCCGTTGATCTCTGAAATCATTGGCTGTGCTGCCATTCATTTCCATCCGCAGAATTTTATCATTCAGATTCGTAATCTGAGAGGCCAGGGAATTGATTTCATCCGTTGCAGCCGTAATGCGGCCATCCATATCTTTTTGTATCTGATCAAGAGAGCGGTATTTTTCCTGAAAATTGGACGCCAAATCCTCGCTTGAAGTCGCAAGCGCTTTTCGTTCCGCATAGCCTGAGGGATTCAGGGTCAGATCCTGCCATGAATTCCAGAACTGACTCATGTGCTGGGTTAAGCCGTAACCGGAAGATTCATCAAAAACGATTTCCACCTGTTGCATCGACTGATTCTGCGTTTGCCATCTGCCTTTTTGCTGGACCTCTTCTTGAATACGCGCATTCAAAAACTGGTCATATATGCGTACAATCCCTTTGGCCATCACACCGGTCCCGATGGGCCCTTGAGCAGAATTAATCACTTTGCTCTCCAGATTGACCCGTTGCCGGGAATATCCAGGCGTGTTCACGTTGGCAATATTCTGTCCGGTTACAGAAATTGACAACTGCTGGGTCATCAGGGCATCTCTTCCGATATACAATGCTGAGTTCAAGCTTATCATGGCAATTGACCTTTCATGAATTTGTTCGGCTTGCGATAAATCGCCTTCTGTCGGCAATCAGATCAGGCTGCCTCTTTTTGCAGCGCCAGAATAATGGAACGGGACACATCCGCAAGCCCGACGATTTTATCTGCTGCACCCATTTTGATGGCTTCCTTGGGCATACCAAAGACCACACAGCTTTCTTCATTCTGCGCCAGGGTATAAGCCCCGCTCTCTTTCATCGCCAGAAGTCCCTTGGCCCCGTCCGCCCCCATGCCCGTCAAAATCACCCCGACGGCATTTTTGCCGGCGCTGGCCGCCACAGACTGAAAGAGGACATCCACACTGGGACGCTGGTAATGCACCATTGGACCGTCCTTGATTTTGACCAGATAATTTCCGCCGCTTCTGTGAAGGAGCATGTGATGGTTCCCCGGTGCAATCAGGGCAACCCCGGGCACAACAGGGTCATTGTCCCGCGCTTCGCGGACTTCCATCTGGCACAGATCATTCAACCGTTTTGCAAATGACGAGGTGAAATTTTCCGGCATGTGCTGAACGATGACAGTTCCCGGAGAGGAAACCGGCATGCCGCTGAGGACCACTTCAATCGCCTTTGTTCCTCCGGTTGAAGCCCCGATGGCAATGACCTTATGCGTTGTATGGGTCAGCAGCGTCCCTGAACCTGACCTGAGATTGAGCAACCTCTGTTATTTCAGGAATCCGCTGAATCCGCGCCGAAGCCGCAGCGCGAATCGCACGAACCAGATGCTGAGAGATGTTTTGTGTTGAATAGGCTGTCCCCGGCTTACCCAGCACCTCAACAGCCCCCAGTTCCAGAGCCTTCAGCGCCATTTCACTGTTTCTGGGAGTCAGGGAGCTGAGCACGACGACAGGCAGGGGATAATGTTTCATCAATTTCGTCAGAAAAGATAGCCCGTCCATTCGCGGCATTTCCAGATCCAGCGTAATCACATCCGGCCGAAGCTTTACAATCTTGTCCCGTGGCCACATATGGATCCACCGCTGTCCCGATAATTTCAATGTCTTTGTATTTGGACAGTTCTTCGGTTAATATTTTTCGCACAACCGCCGAATCGTCAACAATCAGTACCCTTATCATTTTGACCTGTTCGATCACTTCCGTAGAAGTTTGTTCTGCCCTTGAGAATTCCCTGTCATAAAATCATGCCAGAATCATGCCAATCAGTCAATATCGTCCCTGAAAAAATAAATATCGCAGGATTCCTCATCAATGCTCATTTTTTCCAGAACAGACGGCGGTTGACCGGTTAAGGCGGCTGCAGCTTCTGACGGAGCCAGTATTTTCGGAGAGCCAATATGAAACACCGCCTCATCCCCGCCTTCTATCGGAAGCCAGTTTCCACAGATAATATTTACGGTTTCCTTTAAAGCGTCATGCAGGTGATCCTGCTCGACATCATCACCGTCAATACCCAGCATGTTTGCCGCCAGTTCGGTTAAGGCGGGTTCGGTAATCACCATTGCGAGCCGGCCTGAAAAAATGCCTGCAAACGATACTTCAGCTGTTACGGCATTCTGAAACGGGATCGGTTCCCTGAACATATCCAGGGATAAAAAACATAAAGGCCAGTTTTTCCATAGAATCGCTGACGATCTTTCGCAACTCCTTTTTCTTGGAATCACCCATGGTTTTCTCCTGTACTGAGGCTCTGATTGATGGCATCGCGAATGATTTCAGGGGTGAATGGTTTGCGGATGAAAGTGGCGCCCATTTTCACCAGATTTTCAATCCGGGTCTTGCTGCCCTCTGTAGATATGACAATAACGGGAATATCCCGGGTTTCCGGATTTTCCTTCATGCGTATCATCATGTCTTCTCCATTCATCACCGGCATGTTGATATCCAGAATCACCAGATCCGTCCACTGCCGGCTGAGAATTTCCAATCCCTCAACGCCATTTGAAGCCCCATACACATCCCCAAGAGAAAGCCCGCTCATTCGAAGCGTCTTAAGGATCATTGTCCGCATCACGCTGCTGTCATCTACAATAAGGATATTCATCCCCATAACTCAACTCTCCCGGTTCCCCATTTGCCATTTAACAATTGAGAACAGCCGATGCCTCCGCATCAGGCATCCGCCTGAAGGGATGCAGCCAGATCATTTGCCCATTGCAGTGTCTGGCTCGCCACTTTTTCAAGGTGTTCCTTCGGTAAGACCGATCCTCTCGCAGGCCGTCGGTGACGGCCGATATTGAAGTCCTTCCCTGCCCACGCCAATCCCGGACATCAAACACAAGACATCCGCCACATGGACCACATCTATCAGGTGGTTGGGTTTTGGCGCGGCATCCGGATCATGATGCCATCTCACTGCGCTGATCATTGCCGGTGGAAATGACCAGCGCCTCAGAATATTGGCGCCAATTTCAGCATGGTCTATTCCGAACATGCTGCGTTCGACCTGTTCAAAAGGCACATCCTGCATCTCCTCCCCGTCTATCACAGCAATGTCCTCTTTAACATATCTTCCCAGCACCATTTTACCGACATCATGAAGCAGCGCTGCCGTAAACACCTCTTCGGGAACTGATAATTTCAGCTCTTTCACCAGAATTTCCGAAGCCACGGAAACAGCCACGGAGTGCCGCCACAGGTCTCCAGCCGACAAATCATAACCCTGGACGGGCTTATCAATGATGGCGCTGACACAGGATGCCAGAACGATCTGAATCAGTTTTTTCCACCCGATCAGAAGAATCGCCTGCCGGATCGAACCAATCTTTGTGGGCAGGCCAAAAAAGGCGGAGTTGGTCAGCTTGAGAATATTGGCGGTCAAGCCGGGCTCATACCGTAAGATCTGCTCGATCTGCGCATTGGATGTGTTCTCATCTTTGAGCAGCGTCAGCAGTTTCATCGCCGCGGCCGGCATACTGGGAAAAGACTTCACATCGTCCAAGATTAATTTCAGTTCTCTTTGGTTCACAGCTCTTTTTTGACTCCTTTACTGCTGATAGTCACCTGGCCCGTTGACAGGTCAAAATAAACCGTACGGCTGGCTATTCCCCCCACATCTTCAGCTTCGATCATGATATTGTTTTTCCAGAGCAGTTTTTTCAGGATGGTGTAATTGCGTTCCCCGATTTTAAACATTTCACTGTTGCCCAGCGGCTGTCCACATCCGGCAGCTTTAATCACCATGCGGTTTTTCTGGCCGCCCAAATCATACAATTGCCGAAAAAGCTCCGGAACTCCCGTATCGACGAACATATAGGGATTTTCAGAGGCTTTTTGCAGATTGATTTTTGAAAGCGGCAGCATGGCATGGAGAAGCCCGCCGACCTGAGCTGCGGGATCATACACCATCAGTCCCAGACAGCTTCCAAGCGCATGGGTGACAATCATGTCTTCCCTGCATCCTGTTTTCATATCTCCAACTGCTACAACATGATTCATCTTTACCTGTCTGTTTTTTCAGTTAATCGTTTAAAGCAACTGACGGCAGGACCTGAGGATTCTGCCATGCGTTGTTGTTTATTTTCGATAAGTTGCCGGCCGAACATATTTGAATTTATGCGTAATGGCCGATAGTCCTTCGGAATGCCCCACAAAGAGATAACCGCCTGGCTCAAGAAGATCCCAGAAACGGTTAATCAACTGCTGCTGCGTCGCACGGTCAAAATAAATCATCACATTGCGGCAGAAAATCACATGAAACGGCCCCTTCATCGGCCAGGAATCCATCAGATTCAGGCGTGCCAGACGAACCATGGACCGGACAGTATCGGAAACCTGATACGAGCCTGCGGTATTTCGCGACCTGACAAAATATTTTTGCAGATACGACGATGGAAGATCCTTCAGAATATCTTCAGAATATAAGGCTTTTGAACCTTTTTCAAGCATTCTTCTGGAAATATCGGTGGCCAGAATCAACACATCCCTGCGATCAATGTCCGAAAGGTGTTCTCTCAGCAGCATGGCCAGAGAATAGGGCTCTTCACCCGACGAGCAGGCCGCGCTCCAGAACCGCATCCGCTTTCCTTTGAACTGAGGCAGTACCGTTTCCCGCAGAAACTTGAAATGTTCAATTTCTCTGAAAAAACTTGTCTTGTTTGTGGTCATGGCATCAATCATATGATCCAGTTCATGCTCACCGGCTTTGCTCTCGATGAGTTCCAGATAGGATTCAACAGAGTCCATGCCGATGGCGCGGAACCGCTTCATCAGCCTTGCCTTCACCAATGCTTCCTTGCCGTCCTTGAGATTGATGCCGCAATGCCGGTAAACCAGATCCGATATTGTTCGAAATTGTTTCTCGTTCAGTTCATGGGACGATAGTATCATTGTTGACCCTTTTCCAATCTGTCTTCCTTCTTATCAGCCATATCCGCTGAGGTCAACTTCATCAGGCCCGCAATATCCACGATCAGCCCGACCCTTCCATTTGGCATGATGGCACCACCGGATATTCCCGGTATCTTCTGCATGGTTTCCCCAAGGGTTTTTATCACCACCTGCTGCCTGCCGACCAGCTCGTCAATGATCAGCCCTGCCTGATTGCCGTCGTCTTCAATCACCACCACCAGCTCTTCATGATCATCGCTGCTGTCATCAATTTCGTAAAGACGGGTCAGCCGATACAGGGGAATCAATTTTCCCTGAAGACTCAGCACCCGCCCCTTGTTGAAAACCGTTGAAATATCTTTGGGGTCCGGCTTGATGGATCGAACAATAGAGACGGTTGGAATGACGTATGTTTCCTGACCGGCCCGCAAAACCATTCCATCGATGATCGCCAGGGTCAGGGGAAGGCTCATTCGAAAAACAGACCCCTTGCCCGGCTCGGACTGTAATCTCGACCTGGCCGCGAAGAGATTCGATATTTTTTTTCACCACATCCATTCCGACACCCCGGCCTGATACATCGGTAACCACTTCAGCCGTTGAAAATCCGGGTTCCAGAATCAGGTTGCAGACATCGCGATCACACACGGCCGAGCTGTCTGTGATCATCCCCTTTTCAATTGCCTTTGCCAGAATGGCTTTTCGATCCAACCCCTTGCCATCATCAATTATTTGAACCACCACGCTGCCGGCGGAATGGAAAGCAGACAGTTTCACCGTCCCATTGGGTGGTTTTCCATTTTTCTTTCGCACTTCCGGAGACTCGATACCATGATCCACGGCATTTCTTACCATGTGGACCAGGGGATCATTGATCACATCCACAAGATTTCTGTCAATTTCGGTATCTTCCCCTTCTGTAACAAAAGTGACGTTTTTCCCCACTTTTCGGGCAACATCCCGAACCAGCCGCGCCATTTTCTGGAATGTCGCCTTCAATGGTACCATTCGCATCGACATCGACAGATCCTGAAGTCCTCGAACGATTTTGCTGGTATGATTCACTTTTTTCAAAAGTTCGTAGTGGGCGGCCTGAACGACCACATTGTCCTGCGCCACCATGGAATGGGCAATCACCATTTCACCGACCATGTCAATCAAGCGGTCCAGGCGATCCGTACTGACCCGAACCGATGTTTCGACAAATTGTTTGCCGGAACCTGCCTTCATGCGCTCCTGGGTGCGAAGGGCATGCGCCACATCGTTTACCGACGCAGTTCCGGTTTTGATTGCCGCCATGCCGAGAGGTTCTTCCGAATGATCCTGAACCAGCATCTCAATCGACTGTCGATCGGCCTTGCCCTGAGCAACCAGAATATCCCCGATTCGAGAAGAAGGCACGTCATCCCTTTCCTCGGATACCCCCGCGGCCTCCGGATTCATCAAGACATCCATCAGAGCATCATATCCTTCGGGTTTGATCAGCGGGTCTCCGCCAAGCGCCTTTTCAACCGAATGCATCAGGGTTTTGAGCATATCCAGTGACCGCAGGGCAAGATCGGCATAACCGCCCTGATAGCGGATCTCTTTGTCCCGTACCCGGCTCAGCAGGGACTCTGCATGATGTCCCATCTCCGAAAGGAGGGACAACTCCAGAAAAGCGGAAGTGCCTTTTATCGTATGAAACGCACGAAATACCGTTCCCACGGCATCCATATCTTCCGGATCCACTTCAAGGGACAGAAGCGCCTCCTCGGCCCGAGCTATCAGGTCATTGGCTTCGGCAACGAATTCGCCGATAAGATCGGAATCCGGATCTTTGGGCATATAATCCCGCAGCGCATCATCCTTATTCAGCAAAGGCTGCTTTTCAGGTGGATTTGATCTGAATTTCATCCGGGTGTTCCATCAGTTGAATGGCCCGTTCAACACAGGTTCCCGCTTCGGACCAGGCATCAGCCAGACTGTCCGCTTCAAGCAGCGGCATCGCATTCAGGATTTCTATTGTCTTGGAGATCTGATCCTTAACCGAAGCATGAAGACCGGCATGTTCAGAGAAAGCAACCAGCGACTGCAGAATTCTCGAAACTCCCGCCGCATCATCGGGTTCCTGCTGAACCCATAACATGGCAAGATCATTTAATTCCATCTGATGCGACATCCTGTCCTCGGTCATCATCCGGCAAGGGTGCTGGCCAAACCGAGTCAACGGAAACAACCTGAAGCAGGGCTTGAATCACCGGATCAACCAGCTCTTCACAAAGAGCCCCCTCTTCCAGACACTGCTTGCAGACAAACACGCCTTTACTCACGGCCTCAACAGCTGCAAAGGTATTGGGAGCCGTCTTCAGGACAATGGCGTTAATCCCCTGAACCGACAGTTCAAAAATACGGGAGAAGGCGCCGAACGCATCGGGAATACAAGGCAGGATGGCCCGCAGCTCGGAGCTGGCCGCATTCCACCCGTCAACATCGTTCAGACCGATGGTTTCAACAGTGTCGATAATCGACTGGAGTTTTTGGATGATTTCTTCAACTGGGTTCATGAACTTGTCCGTAGTTAGGGATTAAACTGAAAGATTCGAGCGGCGCAAGCGTGTTTGCCGGCAAATCCAATGCCGGCATATTATTCATTGCGAATAGGCATCCATGAGGGCGTTACAGGGCTGCTTATACACTGCTGGAAAGAACGGTGCCGCAAACTTCCCCCTGATACATTTTTCCGGTACGGAAATACACCGGAGGCGGCGTCATCAATTGCACAATCATGCCAATCGAAGATCGAATCAGCTTCAGCGAGTGCGCTATCAAAGACTTATTCATTTCATTTTCCTGATGAATGTCCTGAACCAGTGAAGAAATATCTGCAGCGCACTGGATCAGCTTCAAAGAGAAGGGGACTTCCACACGCTGCGCCAGTTGCGTCAGGGTCAGACCCTGGGACGGACATCCGAGATGATCGGATATCATTTTAACCACATCCTTTCGTTTTTCATCACCGGCATGAATCAACGACAGAATCGCTTCTTTCTTGATTCGGGCTGCATTCATCGCATCCAGTTTTGCGCTGACAACAGCTTTTTTTTCATTCAGCAGAATATCCAGCAATGACCGGTAAAGGCCGGCCTGCTTCTCTAATACCACTATCAACTCTTTGAGCAAATTTTCCATATCATCGCCTGTCTCCTAAGTCATCCTTTTTCAGACATGAAGAAGCTATATGAGCTCATTTATCAGCGACTCCCCCATCAGACGATGCGCAATCTTTTCTGAAGAAACCGGGTAAGTCCCCTGGGCAATCTGATTTTTGATCTCGGTCACTTTTTCAATCCGAACATCGGGAATTCCCTGCAACTGGCTTTTCGCCATCTGAATTTCTTTTGCCATGGGCGACAACAACACCCGATCTTCGCAAGAATCCGAAGTGGATTTGTTGCCGGACGCCTTCTCGTTTTCCCGAAGCCTGGGCGTCTGGCTGGCATAGGCTTTTATGCCACCGGGCTGATTTCTTTCAATGATGTTCACCATATGTTTTTCCTTCGCGTGTTGATGGTTATCCTGAATAGAATATCAGCCTTTATCAGCCGAAACTTTAATAATATTTCTCGCCCTTGGCCTAATGCTCAATAAATGGCTTTTATCACAAGAAATGTTCGCGGTCATGGTCCGGTCATTTTCCCGGATTGGTATTGCCGATTTCCGGAACAGCTTCCAACTGTCTTCGAACCATTGAAGACAGCCCGATGCCACCGGATGCGGAAAGCGTTTTTGCCATCTCGGCATCCAGCATGTCTGTGAACATTTCCTCGGCCTTTCCGCCGCCTGTCAGTCCGCCCTTGGGAATTGACGCCCGCATCTCCTTGAACATGTTCTGAATAAACAGCGACTCCATTTCCGTACAGGCCGAGTCGATTTTGGAATCCTGAGAAACAGAGCGGGTCACTCTTGAATTCATCCCCGTCCCTGCATGCATACCGTAACCGCTGGTTGCATTTAACGATATATCCATTTCTGACGTTCTCCTCTTGACAGTGCAGCACGGTATTCCCTGCAATTCCCGTGTTCATCAATCCTTGTCGTTTACATGACCTCCAGTTTGGCATGCAGCGCGCCGGCTGCCTCAAGGGCCTGAAAGATGGAAATCAAATCGCGCGGTGTGACCCCCAGGGCATTCAGCGCCCGGACAATTTCTCCGATACTGGTGCCGGATTCCATCAGAATGATCGGCGATTTTTCTTCTTTAACCGAAACATTGGTGTTGGGGGTTGTCACCGTCTCGCCCCTGGAAAATGGCAGGGGCTGCGAAACATCGGCCGATTCTTTAATCTGTATGCTCAGATTTCCGTGCGCAATGGCGACTTTCGAAATCCGGACATTTTCACCAATCACGACCGTACCGGTCCGTTCATTGACAACCACCTTCGATTCCACATCCGGAGTCACGCCCAGAGCCTCGATGAAGGTAACAAACCCGACCACATTATCCGCATATTTGGGAGGAACGCGCACTTCGATGCCGCCCGAATCCGAGGTCCTGGCAATCGGAGACAAAAAAGCCGTATTGATGGAATCTGCTACACGTGAAGCCGTTGTAAAGTCCTGATGGTTCAACGTCAGCAGCAGACTTTCCTTGTCCTTGAAACTGGTTAGACACCTCTTTTTCAATCAAAGCGCCTCCGACAACCCGACCCACAGTGGGAAAGTTTTTTTGCGTGCCGCCGCCGGCGCCCTGCACGGAAAACCCGCCGGTGCTGACCTGTCCCTGGGCAATGGCGTACGTCTGTCCGTCAGCGGCCTTTAACGGCGTGAACAGCAGCGTTCCCCCTTGCAGATCCTTTGCATCGCCAATCGAGCTGACCGAAACATCCATTCGCGAACCCGGCCTGGAAAATGGCTGCATATTGGCGGTAATCATCACGGCTGCAACATTTTTCACCTTGAGAGTGGCCGGATTCACCGTCATTCCCATTTTTTCCAGCATGCTGGCCAGGGACTGAATCGTAAATTTGGCTTTATCCCCGTCGCCAGTCCCATTTAATCCCACTACCAGGCCATACCCCACGAGTTGATTTTGACGAACCCCCTGGATTTGGGTAATGTCCTTGATCCTTGTCGCATTGGCGCCGGCAACCAGACACAGGGGAACGAGCAGTACTATCGCTGCCTGGATCCAGATCGGTCGATTCTTCGAGCATGATTTCTTCATGGAATCACCTGTTTATTATTGCTAGAATGGGGAGATGACATCCAGAATATTCGCCAGCCAGCCTTTGCGCTGCTGATCATTCACGATGCCTGAGCCGCTGTAAGCGATCCTGGCATCAGAAATGAACGTTGAGAGAACCACGTTTTCAGATGAAATATCCCTGGGTCGGATCACGCCGGTTACCACAATCAGTTGTGTTTCATTATTGACAATGATTTCCCTGGATCCGGAAATGGCCAGATTTCCGCTCGGCAATACCCCGATCACCCGCGTGGTGATATATGCGCTCAAGTCGCCGCTCCGGCTCGTTCCACCCTGGCCTGAAAATTTATTGGAAGCCCCGCCTGAAATTTTGGAAAACGGATTTAGCCCCTGAGTCGAGGTAAAGTTGTTTTCAAGACCCAGAAACTTGTCAATGCCTATCGAAATCGAGGAGTCTCTGCCCGAACTGGTTGAAGCATTGTTGGAGGCTTTTGAGGACTCCACGATTTTAATGGTAACGATATCCCCAACCCGCCTGGCCTTCGGGTTGACAAAAAGCTCTCCCATGGTACCATTCTCCTGCCATAAAGACCCGTCGGCCGTCGGCTGTGGTGTTTCAGCCGCCATATATACCGGCTGCTGTTCAACCATCGGCTGAGCCTGCTTTATCGGAGTGGCGCACCCCCAGAGAACTCCCATCGCCAGGAAACACAGGCACCCGGACGCCCTAAACAGTTTATTCACCATACCCCACCTCCTCAATCAAAACACACCGCGTTTAAAATTCCACTTGAACCGTTTTAGAATCCATGACACGGGCGATCACTTCCTTGTTGGAACTCAGATTCACCACTTTGACACGCGCTCCCCTGCACCCGCTTTCCCTGACTTCTCCGGCGGCTGTGATCCTTAAAGATCCGGATTCGGCAACAATCGATACCACATCATTGCGCCTGACCATCGGCGGCTCTTCAACGATATCGGCGCGCAGGACTTCTTTCGGATTTATCGCTCTCAGCGTTTTTTTGCCCACGGCATCCTCCAGGCTGGCAATGACATTGGAGGGCAGGTCCGCCATATCCATTGATACGATTTTCACATCTTCTTTTTCAATGGTCTGGTTTCGATCAAGGGGTTTCTGAACAACAACGGCATCGGTTTCCACCTCGATCTTCACGGTTGTCCACGCCTTTTTGGAGGCCTGTCCATAAACATCAAATACAATGCTAAGGGGAACCGTTCCCAGGTAAGTGGTTTTATTAGGTGGAACCACTTTGTAGGAATAAGGGCGATTCGGAAGCACCAGACCGTTGCTGCTCTGAACGATTTTTATCTTTACCCGGTTTTTTTCCCAGGGAATTTTCGCATTCAGAAAATCAATCGCGATATCCTCAATCATTTTCCGGGTGATTTCGATGGATGCGCTGTCGATTGTATCGGGCTTTGCAGACAGGGTCACGAAAGCATGATCGGCGGTTTCACCGATTTTTTCAAAAGAAAACAGCATGGCCAGCATCCCCAGCAAGAGCACCCCGCACCATTCCCGCACCCGCTGCCTGTTGCCGGCAGCGCCTGCCATCTGCAGATGTTTTCGGCCACTTTTCATCATCATGAACTCCCCCTGCCCTGTTGTAACTACCCGCCACTTGAGCGGTTTTCTACCGTTTCAGATTATTGGCCATCTGCAGCATATCATCCGCCGCCTGAATGGATTTACTGTTGATTTCGTAAGCCCGCTGGGCGGTAATCATGTTGACCATCTCATCCACCACGCTGACATTCGACATCTCCAGATTGCCCTGAGACAGCGTGCCTCTGCCTTCTTTGCCGGCTGTTCCGGTTGTCACTTCGCCGGAGGCTGCTGTATTCAAGTACAGATTTCTGCCGATACTGCTGAGCCCGGCCGGATTCGGAAACTGAGCCAGTTCAATGGTACCGATTTCAGCGGGTGTAACCTCTCCGGCCTGAAGCGCAGATACGGTTCCATCCATTCCGATGGTAACCGAAATACTGTTGCTGGGAATGGAAATTTCGGGCTCCAGGGGGTATCCGTCCGAAGTCACGATTTTTCCCTCGCTGTTCAGTTTAAAAGCGCCCGAGCGGCTGTAGGCAATTTCTCCATTTGGCTGCATGATCTGGAAAAATCCGATTCCTTCAATGGCGATATCCAGCTCATTTT
This sequence comes from uncultured delta proteobacterium, assembly GCA_963704205.1. Lineage (GTDB taxonomy): Bacteria > Desulfobacterota > Desulfobacteria > Desulfobacterales > Desulfatirhabdiaceae > RAAP-1. The sequence goes on along the minus strand of CAVPHN010000010.1, from coordinate 102,042 downwards.
CGGTATGCTGATAATTTCCCTGAATAAAGATTTTCTGCGTAGCCACCGGCCTTGTTCCCTGTCCCAGCTGGATACCGGTCGGCACCTGACTGCCGGACGATGAAGCAGTTCCTGCCGGACGAAGGTTTTGATAGAGCAGATCCTGAAAATCCGCCCGGCTGCGTTTAAAACCGGTTGTACTGACATTGGCCAGATTGTTTGAAATCACATCGATGTTTAACGACTGTGCCTGCATTCCGGATGCGGCTATGGATAAAGCCCGAGACATAATGGCCTCCTTTTGGATTGTGAGCAGCTGGCGGTGATCGGATCAGGAACCGGATGTCCTGTTTGCCGATCGATGTCTGCTGCTTTCATATTGATAGTCATGAAAGTTTTCCGATTTCATTGGTTTTACTATTGGTTTCATTCATGGATTGAAGAGCCTTCTGATAGGATTCATATCCCCGAATCACATCGATCATCTCGGTCATTGCTTTGATGGAATCCACATTGGATGCTTCAATGAATCCCTGCTGAACCAGAGTCTCCGCTGCGGGTGAACCTTGATCATTGGGATCTATCGGGCTGTAGAGGGAATTGCCATTTTTCAACAGCACTTTTTTATCTGCAAAATCCACGACATTGAGGGTGTCCACTTCCACGCCATCAACGATAATAGCGCCGCTGGAAGCCACAACAACATTCTGGCCGGAGATTTGAATTTCACTGCCGCCTTTGCCCAGAACCGGATATCCTTCCTGGGTTACCAGGGTTCCATTCGAATTCAGAACAAAATTTCCTTTTCGCGTATATTGAATGCCCTGAGGCGTCTGAACCGAAAAGAATCCTTCCCCGCCCAGAGCCACATCCAGCGCATTTCCGGTCCCTTTCAAATGACCCTGTTCAAAATTGGTAAACGTACAGACCGGCGGGCTGGAATTATTGCTTTGGGGCATGTTTCCGATAGAGGCTCCGGGAATGTTTTCCGATGACGGACGAAGGCGTTGGGGGAATTCGAAACACCCGGTCTTCCTTGAAACCCACGGTGTTGACATTGGCCATGTTGTTGGACAAGACCTCCAGCCTTATTTCCTGATTCCGTGCGCCTGATAAAATGCCTGTGATTTCACCGCTCATACCAACCTCTCAACGAAAAATTCGCAAATCCTCAAATTGATAAGATAGACTACTTACCAACACCGGAACTTACGAATTTATAGAAGCACAAACTATGCCAGAGTTGATCTGTATTTTTTTTCAGTTGTCTTATCTGAAGCCGGGTCCGGCTGAATCTGTCGCAAACTGACAATCAGATCGATTTCACACTGGGGAATATTTATCCGGTCTGCAATCTGACGCGGCTCCATTCCCAGATCCAGAAGCCGCCTGGCTTCATCATAGGGATCAACGGTTCCTCCTTGCCCGCCTGCAGCAGCCATGTGATCGTTTTTTGCCGCGGCCAGCACCCCCTCAAAAGAGATATCCGCAGGCAGGTCTATCGGCGTTGCCTTAAAAGGGCCGGCTGCTTTCTGTCGGGCTGGATCTGAAATCCGGTCTTTATATGCCGCTTTCCGTTTCAGTTTGATGAGATACAGAACGGTCAAGACGCAGCAAAAAAACCCGACTGCATCCAGGGCGACCTCCCAGTTCATGAGTGTGGCATGGGTCATGGCATCGTTTCCTTCACAAAATCAAATAATAACATCAATTCGCTTTCCCTGTTCCCTGGTATCGTCCCTTTGGTTCTTCTGCGGAAAAGACAATATTTTCTCGAAAATCTCCTCAAGTTCATTTCTCAGATGAATATCCTCTTGCGTATCTTCGGAAAAATAATGGGGTCCCGATTCAGAATTTTGATGGGAATTCGAATCCGAAGGCTTTTCGCCATTTCGTCGCATCTGTTCGGCTGGCCGACGCTGTCGATCTTTTATGAATCCGTTTCAATCTGGCAGTTGAAGCAATCCCAGAATTGATCTGTTGACTTTCGATGGAGTTCGCATTCACGGTTTGGCTCCCGACGTCATTTTATTGACGTCCCCTTGAGCATTTTGACATCACCGATAAAAACGCCAGTCAATTATCCAGTATACCGTTCTTGATGAGCTTTTTTCGCAACCGCATAATTACGGAAGTATGGATCTGAGAGATTCTGGATTCGGTTAAATTCATTACCTGACCGATTTCCTTTAAAGTCAGTTCATCCACATAGTACAACGAAACAACCGTTCTTTCCCTGTCAGACAGCTCGTCGATGGCTTTTGCAAGCGCCTTTCTGATCTCCGATGCCCGTGTCAACATCAGCGCATCCTGATCCTCACCGCTCACAAAATGACTGAGCAGCTTTTCCTTTTCACTGTTCGACGGGGAATCCATATCATCAAGGCTGACAAATGAAATGCCCGCCATACGCTGCAAATCGTTCAAATTCATCCGCAGAAATGCCCAGCTCCCTTGCAACTTCCCAGGCTTCAACCTCTCTTCCTGTTTTATTCTCCAGATGAATCCAGGTTTGCTGCATTTCTCGCACTTTCTTTCGATTGCCACGGGAAAGAACATCCCGGGATCGAAGTTCGCTTAACACGGCGCCGCGAATGCGAAACGATGCGAATGTCGCCAGGGTATTATCCCTTAAGGGGTCATAGCGGTCTATGGACTGGATCAGTCCGATAACACCGGCATTCATGAGATCATCCACATCCACGTGCGCGGGCAGATGAACGGCCATCCGATGAACGATTCGTTTGACAAACGGAAGGTAATCCGTGATCAGCCGGTTCCGCGACATCTCTTCGTCCCTGTAAGGACTTGCAGTCATTTTCGCAGCAGACAGATTCATATCACATCTTCTTTTTTCAGAGCCATGATTCGGCAATCATCACAATGCTCACGGCCTGGTAAAATCCAGCTTATTGGTGATCAGTTCCTGCCAGAACAGCCGGGTATCCTTAGGGGGAGAGGCAGCCTGCGGCGACTGACACAATTTTACGGCCAGGGAATTGAAACATCGGCTGGCCTGCGTATCCGGATACAGATCGCATACGGCTTTTTGCTGCCTGACCCCTCGTGTGACGTTTTTATCATAGGACACATGGCCGATATACTCGATGGCGATGCTTAAGAACCGTTCGGCAACCAGCTTCAGTTGCCGGTATACTTCCTGGGCTTCCTGAATATCGCTGACCATGTTGACCAGCAGTTTGAACTGCTTCACGCCATAGCGAAGGGAAAGGATTTTCATCAGGGCATAGGCATCGGTGATGGATGTGGGTTCAGGCGATACCACCACCAGAACTTCCTGGGCGATTGCATTAAAATACATGACATTTGAGGATATTCCGGCGGCCGTATCGATCAGAAGGATATCAATGGGATCAATCACCGCATACAGTTCGCTCAGAAGCTCGGCGGTCTGCGCTTTGGACAGATTGGCCATTTCCTGAACTCCCGAGGAAGCCGGCAGGATTTTGATATTGCATGGCCCCTCAACGATAATTTCCGAAAGGGTTTTTTCTCCAAGGGCTACATGAGAAAAATTGTATTTGGGAGAAAGACCCAGAAGAATATCCAGATTCCCCAGTCCCAGATCTGCATCAAATATCATGACCTTCTTGCCAAGCCGAGACAGGGAAATCCCCAGATTGGCAACGATATTGGTTTTCCCGACCCCTCCTTTGCCACTGGAAATGGCGATTACCCGTGTGCGAGAGCCTTTTTCCGGCTGAGCAGGGGCTGTTCCGTTTCTAGCTGCCAGTTTCCGCGTCAGACTGATGACATTACTTGTTGAACCCGTCATGTGATTACCTTATCTTGAATAATTGGGTTGGCCGTTTCCGACCCGGTGAACTTCAGCCTCGGTCATATCCTGAATCTCCGGAATATGACTGCAACAGGTTTTGCAGGGGATGTATTTTTTTGAAGCAGCAGCTTCAATGCTTTCAAACACAATACGGCTTTCCGGTTTAATTCGTTTGGCCCAGGCGCATTCGGGATGATGGAAAAGAATGGCAGTTTTGATTGGCCACATAACGGTCCCGGAACCGGGGAGAATTGTTTTTGACATAGGGAATGATTTCAGCTGTTTTCCCGGGCGGAACATGCCAGGGTTTGCTTTCCCTGGCAGGGTCCAGAATCAGTTCCACGACTTTTTCGAGCGTGGCCTCTTCAAGACTGTGCGGAATTGCCTGGCCGCTGGCAAAATAGGAAACCGGAAGTTTTGAACGCATCAGCAGATTAAACACATTGCCGTAGGTCTGGCTTTCATCCAGTTTTGAAACAATCAGGCTGGTCACCGACAGAGATTGATAGGCTTTCATGACCTGAATCAAATCCTCATTTTTTGTTGAAGCACTGGCCACAAGATACACCGTGTCGACATGGGCCTGCTTCAGAATTTCTGACATTTCTGCTATCGTCTGTGCATCGCGGACTCCCATGCCCGGAGTATCAATAAAAATGTGATCCATCTGCTCGAAACGCTTCAGAGACTTTTTGAACTCCTTGGCCGTAACCACCGGCTCAACGGGAACGCCGATAATCCTTCCATAAACTTGAAGCTGGGCCGCCGCGGCAACCCTTTTGGTGTCAAAGGTGATCCAGCCGACTTTCTGTTTGAATTGATGGGTGTAAATTGCCGTCAGACTGGCCATGGTGGAGGTTTTTCCGCCTCCGGCAGGACCGACAAATCCATGAATCTGTGGGCCGCTGCTGCGGTTTTCCGGAACCTCTGCCGATATCCCCATTTCTGAAAACACCGCCAGCAGACCGGAATGAAAGTCCTGGCTCTCCCATTCCAATTCTGAACCGGATTTTTGGGCGAACAACGCCAAAAGCTCTTGAATATAAAAATCTTCCACCCCCTGACGTGCAAAATGGCTTTTAAATTTCTCGTTGAAACTTTCATTCATTCCAGCGGATGCCGGATGAGTGTTTTTTCGATTGGACAGCGACTTCAAGCCCGTCTGGATGGTATTCATCAGGCCTTGATTGCCGATGGAATCATCAATGCGAACAGAAACATTCTGGCCTTTCAGGGCGCTGCGCCTCCCCCCGGCAGCGGCGGAAACCACGCGTGTCTCTGCAGCCTGAGCTTCCATCGCGTCGTTTAAGGTGTCGGTTGCGGCCGTCACTTCAACGCCTGCCGGTTTTTTGATGCCAAAAAGGCTTTTTCCCTGACTCAGACTTCGCGCGGAGAGAATCACCGCATCAGGTCCGAGTTCTTTTTTTATCAGCCGCAATGCCTCAGTCATCGTTGGCGCTTCAAATCGTTTAATCTGCATCTGTCAGTCTCACTATTCCTAAGGATTGAATTCGAATACTGGATAGAATATCATTATAGGACAGCACCACCAGGTTCGGGATAAACCGGTCTACCAGCTTTCTTAAATGCAATCTAACCTGCGCTGAACACAAAATAATCGGCTGAAGGTTCTGAGAAGTAAACTTTTCAAGATTTCTGGCAATTTGCCTGATAATTTTCTGCGTAATCTCCGGTTCAATGGACAGAAAACTGCCCTGAGCGCTCTGCTGAAGGGCTTGCAGCATCAGATTCTCAATCGCATGATCCATTGTCATCAGCGTGAGGGTTCCTTCCGGTGAGGCATAAAGACGGGTGATGGTCCGGGCCAGGCCATGCCTGACATATTCGGTCAGCATGTCCAGATCCTTGGTCACGGGTGCCCAGTCTGCAAGGGTTTCCAGAATGGTCAGCAGATCCCGGATGGGAATCTGTTCGACCAGCAGATTTTGAAGAACCTTCGCCACCGATCCCAGTGGAAGCAGATTGGGAACCAGTTCTTCAACAATCCGGGGATAAGCTTCCTTAAGGGTATCCAGGAGCTGCTGGACTTCCTGTCTTCCCAGATATTCATGCGCGTGTTTTTTGATGACATCGGTCAGGTGTGTGGTCAGAACTGTCGGAAGATCCACCACCGTGTATCCTTTTCCCATGACATTTTCTTTTTCCTGCTCTTTTATCCAGTATGCCGGAAGCCCGAATGTCGGCTCCTTGGTTGGGATGCCTTCTATTTTTTCCTGGGTCACGCCTGGATTCAAGGCCAGATAATGATTGATCATGAGATCGCCTTTAGCAACCTCGTTGCCTTTCAGTAAAATAGAGTATTCCCCCGGCTTCAGCTGCATATTGTCCTGAATATGAACCGACGGAACCAGAATGCCGATATCCTGAGCAATCTGCCGGCGAACGGATTTGATGCGCTCCAGAAGTTCTCCGTTCTGAGCGGCATCCACCATCGGAATCAGTCCGTACCCGACTTCCAGCGCCAGAATATCCAGCGGGGGCATGGGTTTAACCGCTTCCGGCGACCTGGTTTTGGCTGATACCGCCTGGCCCTTGTGATCTTCTTTCTCATTCTCTGCTCGAGACGATTTTGAAAGGATAAACGCCAGGGCCCCTGTCAACACCGAAAGCGTCAAAAAAGGAACTGTCGGAAGCCCCGGAATCAGGGCGAATCCGAACAGAACAGAACTGGCAATGCCGATGGCGCGTGGCTGAACCAGGAGCTGGGAGGTGATTTCTTTTCCCATGCTCGATTCAGATCCGGCCCGGCTTACAATAATACCTGCCGCTGTAGAGACGATCAGCGCCGGAATCTGGCTGACCAGTCCATCGCCCACGGTAAGCAGCGTATAATTCTGGGCTGCATCGGAAAAATTCATGCCGTGCTGAAAAACGCCGATTCCCAGGCCCGCGACAATATTGATCAGGGTAATCAGAATGCCGGCAATGGCATCACCGCGCACAAATTTATTGGCGCCGTCCATTGCCCCGTAGTATTCGGCTTCATGCGCGACCTGACGCCGCCTGGCCTTTGCTTCCTGATCGTTGATGAGGCCGGCATTTAAATCCGCATCGATACTCATCTGTTTGCCCGGCATGGCATCCAGGGTAAACCGGGCCGCAACTTCAGCAATCCGTCCCGCACCTTTGGTAATGACCATAAAATTGATGATGACCAGAATCAGAAAAACAATCACGCCGACCAGATAATTGCCGCCGACGACAAAATTACCAAAGGCCATGATCACTTTTCCCGCGGCATCCGTTCCTTCGTTGCCATGAAGCAGAATCATCCGCGTGGATGCCACATTCAGCGAGAGCCTGAACAGGGTGGTCACCAGAAGTATGGAAGGAAATGAGGACAACTCCAGGGGTTTTCGAATATACATGCCGACAAGCAGGATAACCAATGAGAACGTGACATTGAAAGAGAGCAGCAGGTCAAGCAGGATGGGTGGCAGCGGAACGATCATGATCAACAGGATGGCGATGACCGCCACCGCCATTAAAGATGTCAGCGCTTCGCGTAAAGCGGGCAATCTGTCCTGCAAACAAATTCTGTGAGGCAATTTCCATGTTTTACCGTAGCAATGGGAAGCGGGTTGACTTTACAGAAAAAGAATGCAGGAAATGTGCCAGGCAAGAGAGCTTCGGAGGATTTAAGTCAGGCCAGGGGGTTTTACGACGGCATCAGCGGATGCCTTTCAGGCGATAGACATAGGCCAGTATTTCGGCAACGGTTCTGTACAGCTCTAACGGAATATAGGCACCGATATCCACGGATTTAAACAGGGTACGGGCAAGGGGCTTGTTCTCGACAACGGGAACGTTGCTGGATCTGGCAATCTCCTTGATTCTTTCGGCAATGTAGCCAGCGCCTTTGGCAACTACCTTGGGCGCCTGCATGTCACGGGAATCATATTTAAGGGCAATCGCCAGGTGGGTCGGGTTGGTGATGACGACAGTTGCTCCCGGCACCCCCTCCATCATTCGGCGCCGCGACATTTCCATTTGAATCGAACGGATCCGGGATTTGACCTTGGGATCTCCCTCGGTCTGCCTGGATTCTTCCTTGATTTCCTGTTTGGTCATTCGAAGGTCTTTTTGATGCTGCCACCACTGAAACAGGTAGTCCAGGCATGCAATGGCAGCCATGGCCAGAAATGTATAGATACAGATCCGAAGCGAGGCCCTGCCGATAAAAGCCCAGATATCCATCACATCCATATGGATGAGTAAAGGCAGGGCCTGGGTCTCGCTTTTGATCAGGGCATAGGCCAGCCCCCCCAGCGCCAGGATCTTGGCAAGGGCTTTTATGACATCCACGGAAGATCGCAAGGAAAACAATCTTCCAATTCCCTTGATCGGGTTAAGCTTTGAAAATTTCAGGGACAGAGACTTGCCGGATATCGTAAACCCGACCTGAAAAACACTTGCAGCGACCCCCAGGACAAGGGTTGCCAGCATCACCGGGAATACGATCAGTGCAAAATCCGTCATCACATTGAGAACCAGGGTCTGAAGGGAATCGTCTCTTAAAGAAATCGCGCCCATACCGCTGAGGTATCTCTGCATGGTCGCGGCCATCCGATGAACCATCCAGGACCCGGCCGCATAAAATGCGAAAATGGCGCCCAGAAGGATGAGTGCCGAAGAGACCTCTTTGCTGTGAATGACCTGGCCTTCTTCTCTGGCTTCTCTCTCGCGCTTGGGCGTTGCCTGCTCGGTTTTCTCCTGGTCGTTATCCGCCATGGGTCTGTCCTAGGGTCCCATCAGTTTCATGATCTGAAGCATTTCCTTTCCCAGCCCGTTCAGCAGTTGACTTAAAAACGTCATCATCATCGGAAGCGAGAGAGAAAGAAAGAAAAAACCAATCAAAATATTTACCGGCGTGGCTACCATAAATACATTCATCTGCGGAACGGTCCGGCCGACCAGGCCCAGGCCCAGGCTGGCCAGAAGCAGAGAAACGATCACGGGTGAACCAGCCTTGACAGCGTTCACGAACAGATCGCCAGCAGCCTGAGTGAGGCGGGTCATCAGACCCCCCCGAAGAATGAAACCCGAATGGCGGAATCAGATTGAAGCTCTCGACAAGGGCCCGAAGAACCCAGTGGTGGGCATTGGTTGTTAAGAAAATCAGAATGGCAAACATGTAAATCATCTGGGATATGACGGGCACCTGGCTGCTGGACATGGGATCGATCACACTGGCAACGCTAAAGCCCATCTGAAATGCCACCAGTTCACCGGCCAGTTGAATGCCGGTGAAAATCAGCCGAATCAAAAAGCCGATAATGACGCCGGTGACTATTTCACAGGCAATGCCGATGGCGAACGGAATCATGGATGGAGAAAATGCAACCGGCTCAAGCCTGACAATCGGATAAAGCACCAGGGTAATGGTGAAGCAAAGTCCGATTTTGAACACAGCGGGAATACTTCGACTGTCAAATACCGGTACAGTCAGTGTCATTGCGCTGACACGCAAAAAAATAAACAGAAAGAGCTGAATCTGAGGCAGAGAAATGCTGAGCGTGGTCATGCGGCTATCGAACGGTTGTGGGCAGATTGACAATGAGGTTGCGGGTAAAATCCACCATCACCTCCATCATCCAGGGAAAGAAGATGATCAGGGCGATCCCGACAGCGATCATCTTGGGAATCAGCACCAGCGTCATTTCGTTAATCTGGGTTGCGGCCTGAAACACGCTGACCAGAACTCCGGCAACCAGACCCACCATGAGTACGGGCATGGACACCAGTGCCGCAGTTTTCATGGCTTCCATAAAAAAACCAGTTACAAATTCCGGCGTCATCGGCTATACTCCTTTCACACAAACCCCTTGACCAGAGACCCCACGATCAGATGCCAGCCATCCACCAGAACAAACAGGAGCAATTTAAACGGCAGGGAAATCATGATGGGCGGAAGCATCATCATGCCCATGGACAGCAGCACGCTTGCGACCACCATGTCAATGATCAGAAACGGTATAAAGAGCAGAAACCCAAGTTGAAAAGCCGTTTTCAGTTCGCTGATGATAAACGAGGGGATCATGACCATCGTCGGCACATCCGCCGGTGTTTCGGGTCGCTTAAGACCTGCAATTTCAATAAAAAGCGCAAGGTCTTTTTCCCGAATCTGCTTGTACATGAATTTTCGAATGGGAGTTAATGCCGTATTCATCGCCTGTTCAGAACTGATTTTTTTATCCAGATACGGCTGGACGGCGTTCTGGTTAACATCCTGCCAGACCGGGGTCATGACATAAAAAGTCAGAAACATGGCCAGACCGATCAGGATTTGATTCGGCGGCATCTGCTGGGTGCCCATCGCCTGCCGGAGCAGGGAAAACACGATAATAAACCGCGTAAAGGACGTCAGCATGATCAGAATCGCCGGAGCAATGGACAGCAGGGTCAGGGCTGCAAAAATCTGAATCACTACCGAAACATCTTCAGGCCCCTTTGCCTTATCCATGGCAATGGAGATCATCGGGAAATTGCCTGCCGGCTGAGGGTCCGCCGCCCATGCCACAGACGCAAGCAGCATTCCAATGACCATCATGCCGAAGATTCTTCCGGGGATAAGAAGTGCGGGCGAAATATCCTTGATACGCATCATGGCAGCCTGGGAAGTTCGTGTTTTATCATTTAGAGATTCCGTCCGCATCAAGCCGAAACCGTCCGCTGGCCCCGTTCCTCTGATTTATGGGCCGCTGAAATCTGGTTTCGAATGTCCGCATCTACAATTTTATCCAGCAGCTGCATGCGCTCTCCTGTCATACCGATAACCAGAACAGCGCCTGGAATCTCGACAAGGGCAATTTGTTTTTTTATCCCTACGGAACGAACATTCAGCACGCGAATCAGCTGATCTGCTTTCCCGGCGACTCCGGCACGAAGCAGGCGCTTTACGAGATGAAGACAGGCATACAGCCCCCCCAAAAGAGCCACCAGAATCCCAAGCATCTTCAGTGCCGTATAATAAATATTGGGCTGATCCATCACCGCAGTCTCTCGATCCGCTCCATGGGGCTGATGATTTCCGTCAGGCGGATACCGTATTTCTCATTGATGACAACCACTTCGCCTCTTGCTATCAAGCGCTGATTGGCAAGCACCTCAAGGGTTTCGCCGGCGATCTTGGACAATTCAACAACCGATCCCTGTCCCAGTTTAAGCAGGTCATTTATCATAAGGGTTGTACGGCCCAGTTCCACGGAAATCTCCAGCGGAATATCCAGGATAAAATCCATATTGGATTTCTGAGAAGCGGACTTATCTGCCGGTCCGTTTCCTTGGTTCTCTGACACTGCCCCGGCCGAACCCTGTCCAGGCTTAGAGGCTCCGGATTTCAATTTATTCGGATCGCCCATTGTCTTGATGATCTCCTTTGGGACTTAACAACGCGGCAATTTCAACCGCGCGATTGCCTTTGGCAATTCCGGGAAAACCCATGTATTTTGGAACGCTGCCAATGCTCAGGGTAATCAGGTCGTCAGGCCCGGAATTGAGTTTGAGAATATCCGCAACCTGAAGGTTCAGCAAGTCGCTCACGGACTGAACCGTCCTTCCCAGTTCTGCAACCACCTCAACAGATGTATCGTCCAGCAAATGTTCCAGTTGAGGCTTCCAGGCATAAGCCATATCCTTTTCGCGCAGATATTTGCTGGACAGTTTCTCTTTTATCGGCTCCAGCATCAGATATGACACACACAAATAGATATTGCCTGAAAATTCTTTTCCATGCAGTAGAAACACGATGACCATCACCAGATCACTGGAATTGACGATGTGGACAAATTCAGATTTGGTTTCGGTTTTTTTCAATGCGATTTTGACAGGGAAGAGAAATTCCCAGGCTTTCTCGAAATTGGACAAAACTTCCACGGCAAATTTCCGCATCATCCGCAACTCAATCAGGGTAAAATCCCTGACCTGTGTCAGGGCTTTTCCATCACCCCCGAACATGCAGTCAATCAGGGAAAATACGAGATCCGTTTCAATGGCCAGAAGGCCGGATCCGATCAGGGGATCCATGCTGAAGATGTTGTAGCAGGTCGGATTTGGAAATGCCTTGATGAAATCACCATATTTGACCATTTCCGTTGAAACCAGGGAGACCTCCACGGTGCGCTGCAGGCTTGCAGAAAGCGATCCCTGAAACGTTCCGGTAAACTTGTCGTAGACCTCTCCCAGAGCGTAGAATTCATCCCGCATGATGATGCGCTGGGACGTCAGATCATAAGTGTCAACCTTGGGCCTCTGCGCAACGGCATCTGTTTCAAGATTCACTTCGCCCTTGGCCATCGCACCGAGCAGGGCGTCAATCTCTTCCTGTGACAATATCTGGTCAGACATAATGACTCGCCGGGGGGTTACTGGATTACAAATTCCGTGAAATATATTTTTTTCACAATCTCTTTACCCAATAATTCATTCAGTTTGGAGATGATATCTGCGCGCAGCGCATTTTTTCCTTCTCCGGTTTGCAGCTCCTCGACCTTTCGGGAAGGAAGCGCCATCAATATGCTGTCCCGGATTTGCGGAAGCCGTTTCGTCAGCTCCTCGGCATATTTCGGATCCGCGATTTCAAGGCCCATGGTGATTCTCAGATACCGTTTCCCGCCCTGATCAGACAGGTTCACAATAAAGGAATCAAGAGGAAAAATCGGGCCAATGCCGCCCATGTCGCTTTTTTCAGAAGCCTTGGCGGACTCTCCGGATTTAAGATTGCCCAGCGCGGAAAGCTTCTGCCAAAGCATGAAGAATCCGCCGCCGATGACCGCCAAAACGATCAATGAAACACCTGCAATAATAATGATGTTTTTCTTTGACATATTACGAGTCCATCATCTCCAGAATAATCTCAACACGACGGTTTTTCCCCCTGTTCACCGGACCGTCATTCGGGTAAAGCGGCTTGGATTCGCCGTAACCCACCGCGGAAAGCCGCTGAGGCGCAATTTTCCCGGCATCTACAAAGTATTTGACCACATGCACAGCTCTGGCAATCGAAAGGTCCCAGTTTGACGGAAACCGTTCACTGCGTATCGACACATTATCGGTATGCCCTTCAATGCGCACACCAAGTTTATTGCCCTGAATGACCTGGATGATTTTATTCAGAACCGGATATCCTTCCGGCCTCAGCTCCGACTCGCCGCTTTGAAACAGAATGCCGTCTGAAAGGGTTATAAACAGTCCCTTCGGCGTGTGAATAACCGTAATATCAGGATCACTGGCCAGATCATCAATAGCATTCCGAGACACTTCTGAAAGCTGGGAATCCGTATTCGAGGCATCACCCGAAATTTCCTGAGTTGCCGGCTCCTTCGGCTGAATCGGCCTGACAACCTGAACACCCACTTTTTTTCCTTCCAGCAGCACCCCCAACGCGCCCTGAAGGGATTCGACAAGTTTTTCGGATTTATGGACATTGATGTTCCCCATTGCAAACAGGAGAACAAAAAAAACCAGCAGGAGGGTGATCAAATCATTAAAGGGTATCAACCACCCGGCAGGATCCGGAGCCTGACATTCGTTTCTGAAGATGATTCTATAATTATTTGTTCTCATTGAACAACCTTTTTAATTTCATTTCTGAAAAAAAAGGAGTTCGACACGGCGATTTCTGGCCCTGTTTTCCAGGGTATCATTGGGAAAAATGGGTTTGTATTCACCAAAGCCCGCTGCCAGCAGCCGATCAGCAGCAATGACGCGTTTGTCCAGAAGATACCGAACGACATTCACGGCCCGGGAAGTGGACAACTCCCAGTTGGATGGATACCGGCTGGTGCGGATGGGCGAATTGTCCGTATGCCCTTCAATGCGAAGACTGTATGAAGGGATGATTTGCAACGATCGTTCCCACATGCTCAATCAGCTTTCTGGCTTCCGGCAGGATATCGGCCTGCCCCGCCTCGAACAAAATCCGGTCGGAAAGTTGAAGGATAACCCCTTTTTCGTAAACCGACACCTTAATCTCATTTTCCATCCCCAAACCGCTGGTCATTACCTGAATATTGCTATATATACCTGCAAGCTCGCTGTCAACACTTACCATATCAGGCGCAACCGGCAAAGCGACTTCACCGGATTCAAAACGCTGCCCGCCGTCGAAGATGCTGACTGCCGTTGAAAACGATTTGCCTGCCAGAGCCAGCTTAGAGTCTGTCTGTCACGGAGTACGAGCACAGCACGATAAAAAAGCACAGCAGCATGATGACAAATCCGGCATAAACAACTGCCCAGCCATTGCTGGAGACAGGGGAAAGATCACTGGAGATGCCATATCTGGAATTAGGGTTCATAATTCAGCCGAGCGAAATGACCTGATACTGCCGGAGGCTGTTTTCTGAAGCGTTTTTGGGGAAATAAAGGCCTTCAGTTTTTGCTCGACAATCCGGTGATTGTCCCCTGCCTGAATCGCCAGAATCCCTTCCAGAATCATCTGCTTGACCAGCATCTCCTGCTTGCTGCGGCTTTTCAGCTTTCCGGCAATCGGATTAAACAGCAGGTTGGCCAGAACACAGCCATAAAACGTGGTCAAGAGGGCAAGCGCCATTGGCCCGCCGATCAGCGTGGGATCATTCATCTGTCTGAGCATCTGCACCAGACCGATAAGGGTCCCCAGCATTCCCATTGAGGGTGCATAGGCACCCATTGTCAAAAATATCTCCGCCCCGATTTTATGGCGCTCTCCGACATAAGCAATTTCCGTGGCCAATACATCTTCAATGGCGCTGGATTCCATCCCATCAATCGCCATCTGAATTCCTTTGACCAGAAACGGGTTTTTCAGCTTCTTCAGCTGGGATTCAAATGAAAGAATGCCTTCAATCCGCGCTTTTCTGGCAATTTCAACCATTATGGGGATCAGCGTTGTCGGGGATTGATAGCGATGCAAAAATGCATTTCTGGCAATGCCGACAACGCTCATCACTTCAGAAATCGGATAAGCGATCAGCGTTGCGCCCATGGTTCCGCCGATAACGATCATCAAGGAAGGATAATCCAGAAACCACATCCCCGGCCCACCCATCAGAATGGCGCTGACCACCAGCACACCCGCATACCAGGATACCCATCAGTGTCGTGATATCCATAAAAACCAGTCTCCTCTTTCATCAATGAAGGACGTCCGGAAACTGCTGAAGAACATCTGCTGCCGAAACTTGATTCTGAAATACCATTCGCCGGTAATCCAATATTCTTTTGGACAATTCTTCAACAGGTTCCTTGACCATCAGCCGGTCCTTGTTCGTAAAGGTAATCAGGGTATCGGGCGTGGCCTGAACCGATTGAATTTTTTCCGCATTCACCACCATTTCGATATCGTTTAAACGGGTTACCTTGATCATTGAGCCGCCTCCTTATTTATGACTGCACAGGAGGATAGCGGCCAGAGGCAAAAGTGTCTCAGCCCCTTCTCCTCCCCCCTGTAATTCAATCAATTACCGCTTGATATTGACCAGTTCCTGCAGTATTTCGTCGCTGGTTGTAATGACCTTGGCATTGGCTGAAAACGCCCGTTGCGCCGTAATCATATTGACGAATTCCTTGGCGATATCGACATTGGACATTTCAAGGGATGACGCCTCGACCGCACCCAGTCCATTTGTCTGCGGAGTACCGAGTATCAGCGGATCGGTTGCGTCGTTTGTGGTCTTTGTATAAAGGTTATTATTGGTTTTTGCCATAACGGATCGATCTGTCGTATCACATACTACGGCCTGGAATAAGGGGGTTTTTACCCCGACTTCAGGCGGTGTGACTTTGGTTACGCCCCAATACACACCGTTTGCATCAACCGAAACATCCTGGTATGTTGCTGGATCAATAACGATGGCAACAGGAACCGGAGGATTCGCAGGCGGATCGGCATAGACACATCCCTGAACCGCCATGCCTGAAGCAGTCTTAAGATTTCCGGCTGCATCGAAACTGAATTCGCCATCACGGGTGTAATAGGCATTGCCCGTTGCATCCTTGACCATAAAAAACCCGGAGCCGGCGATGGCCATGTCATAGGGATTCGATGTTCTCTGAATGGTCCCCTGATTCCAGTCATAGCTGAGATCACCCAACAACACCCCGCCGCCGATTTCCTGCCCTGTAAATCCGCCAACCGACTGGTTAATCAAACTCTCGAACGAAAGCTCCGAACTCTTATACGCTGTGGTATTGACATTGGCGATATTGTCGCCGATAACCGCCATTCGCTGGTTACTCGCATTTAAACCGGATACGCCTGAATACATTGAGCTGAGCATATGAACTACCTCCTGTTGATTATTTAATTTTGTGTATTTGTGTATGATGAATCGTGACTCGACAACTCTCTTGAACTGGCTTTTTCTGCCTATTTTTTCTCCGCTCATCACCTCGATGATCGCAGAATAGGGAATTTCAATGTCCTTTGCCAGCAGATAGGTACTACCGTCATGATAGCTGACCCCGGTGACGGTTTCCTCGATATATGCAGCCGTAGCCATGGTCTCTCCATCCTTGTTTTTCGCCTGAACTGAAAAGGAATAGGTTCCGGCTGAAACTGCATTGCCATTTTCATCTGCGCCGTCCCAGACAACACTCTGTTCACCGGCGGTCATCTGGTCCATTTCAATTTTTTTGATGATTTCACCGGATGAATTGTAAATACTGACATATACCGAAGCCGCGTCTTCACCCAGTTGATACTGTATTTCGTATGTTTCCCCGGAACCATGTTCAAACATGCTGCCGCTGGCCTTGATGGTTTTACCGACAAAATTAACGGCCTGTGAATTATTGATGGACTGCTCGAACAACTGGACGATCTTAAGATTATCATTGACACTGGAGAGTTGTTCCAGAGAGCTGAACTGTGCGAGCTGAGAGACAAACTCCGTACTGTCCGTGGGATTCAACGGATCCTGGTTTTGAAGCTGGGTAACCAGAAGCTTCAGAAAATCATCTTTACCCAGACGTCTGAGTAGCCTGAACTGTACAAATTGCTTGTATCGATGTGGATGCGCCAATGGCTGAAACAGTCATGGTTGCCCCCCCTTATGTCGGGCGCGAGTTAAGATCGGAAGAATTTCTCTGACGGTTGTTATGCAAAATAATTCACAAGAGATCCGCCCCTGCTGTTGGCTTGGTCCAATGAATCCGGCTCTTTTGATTCGGCTGTCGCCGATATCGTCCTTACCACTGCCGTAAGCGGGTTCATGTCTATGCCTGCCTGAATGCTGTGCCCTCATGCTGGGGATATGCAAAATCCGATCCACCGGACATCAACATCTCCACTTTTACCGTATTGACGTGGATGCCCTGATGCTGGAGCTCGTTTTTGATCAAAGACGCCTGGTTTTCAATCATCTCTTTCACCTGGGGATTTTCTGCCAGAATTTTGACAGTCACCTGCTGATGGTCTGTCAATACATGAAGGCGAAGATGTCCCAGAGATTCGGGTTTCAGATCAATTCGAATCTCGGATTGCCCCGATTTCAGACTGGTTGACGTTTTTTCCACGACCTGCTTCAACACTTCTGTATGAAATGACTGGCCTTCGGGCCGGAATTCTTTCGGAGATTCGACTCACCCGCAATGCCTTTTCCATATGATTTTCCCGGACAAAGTTTACAGCCAGACTCTGCGGATTCCAGCTCCGTGGGTTGAAAATGAGAGCCCTCTTCTCCGCCCGCGATTCTTTCCAGTTGGTTTGCGGCCATGAACATATTCGGAGTTTCGTTATCATCGGCATTCAAAGTACCTGCTGAAGTCGCAGTTGTTCCTCCGGTTTCGGCAGAATCACGGGCCGAATAAAAAGAGGCGGATTTCACCTTAACGGTTTGAGGTGGAATATCCGAGTCATCGTTCTGATCAGTGGGCATGCTTTCACGGCCCGCATCTGAACGATCCGCCTGCCAAGACCCTTTCTCCGGCAGGTTGCCACCGCCCTGGAAGCATTTGCGGCCCCGCGATCTCAACTGCCTGGACATGACCGGCCACGGATGAAACCGGCTCCGACGTTGCTGATGGTCCGACCCGCTGTCCCGGGTCCACCATAATTCCCCCGACCTGAACAGCCGAATCCCAGTCAGAGGCTCGCAAAAACAGAGACAGTCTCCTCTTCATTTTCCGGGCCCGGAACATGAAAAGCAAAATCCGCAGGCAGGTCGGGTTGCGGCGAATCCGGTAAGGACAGAAGCCCCATGACAATGACATGTGCTTCCGGATATCCGGACTGGAGGCGCTTGACAACACCGCCGTCCTTTTCTTGCTTTTCTTGCTTTCCTTTTGTTTCCCTGCAACCGCCTTGTCTTCTTTTACCTCATCCGGGAATTGCCCTTCAGCGAGTTTCTGATTGCGCGTTTTTGGATTCTTCAGGCGACACCTGAACGATCCCGCTACCAAATTTGGAAAGTAACGATATAAAATTTATCTTGTTGAGGTTCCGGATCATCAGTGAATTGACCCAGGCCGACAAAAGCCCCGTCCTTTAACGCCTGAGGTTTGCCGATCCCGGAAAGCATATCGCCGGAATTGGTTATGGTGATGATCTTCATTTAGCATCATGGTAAAATTCCTGATTAAAAAGTTTCCTTATGAAACCGGCAGACCGCAACTTCATCCAGAAAATCCTGATCCAGTTTCAGCAGTTTTCTGGAGTAGGCGGCCAATCCTTTTTCTTTCAGATTTTCAATGGTTTTTCGTTTCTTGACCGCTTCAATCAGATCATCCCGTTTTTGAGCGTATTTCTTTTCGGATTCTTTCACCTTTTCTTGCTGAACAACCAGATTCCGGGCAAGTCCTTCAAGAAAATTGGCGTAAAGGATATGTTCCGAGATGGCGACTCCCCGCAGTTGTTTCTGGTGAATCTCCGCAACCGCTTTGTCTTTATCCTGCTGAATACGCGTTAGAATCGTTTTTTCATCCCTGACCAGCAACCCGCATACCGCCAGTTCTTTCTGAATGATTTCCTCGTGATGAAGGCGGTGATTCAGGAGCGCTTCAAGTGCAAATTTAAATCTGGACATCATAACCCTCCCATCGGAATGAACTGCAACTCATGAAAAAATGTTGGCGAAATCCTTATTTCCCGTGTCACTTCACGCCTTCCGCGTCACTTGGATTGAAACAGGCCCTCCAACTGCTGAACGCTTTCTTCAAAGCCGGCCCTGTCCTCAATTCCCTGTTGAAGGTAGTGGGTGATATTGTCTATCATGCTGATGGCCTGATCTATTTTTGGGTTGCTGCCCGGAACATAGGCTCCGATGTTGATTAAATCCTCTGCTTTTCGATAGGTTGCCAGCAACGACTTGAAAGCGCCGGCGCATTCCTTGTGGCGGGAAGGAACGATATCGCTCATGACCCTGCTGATACTTCTTAAAATATCAATGGCCGGATAGTGATTCTGCATGGCCAGATCACGGGTCAGAACGATGTGCCCATCCAGTATGGATCGGACTGCATCCGCCACCGGCTCGTTCATGTCATCCCCCTCAACCAGAACCGTATACAGGCCGGTAATGGCGCCGCAATTTGATGAGGTGCCGGCCCGTTCCAGGAGTTTGGGAAGCAGGGTAAACACGGACGGGGTATATCCTTTTGATGTCGGCGGCTCCCCCAGGGCAAGGCCGATCTCCCTTTGCGCCATTGCAAACCGGGTGACGGAATCCATCATCAGATTCACCTGGAGGCCCTGGTCCCGAAAATACTCGGCAATGGTGGTGGCAATAAATGCAGCCCTTAAACGGATCAGAGGCAGGTGATCCGAAGTTGCAACAACGATAACCGATCGTTTCAACCCCTCATCACCGAGTTCTTTTTGGATAAATTCATTGACTTCCCTGCCCCGTTCCCCAATCAATGCAATGACATTGACATCGGCCGAGGTTCTGCGTGCGATCATCCCCAGCAGCATGCTTTTCCCCACGCCGGAACCCGCAAAAATGCCCACCCGCTGCCCGCAGCCGACTGTCAGCAGACCATTGATGGCCCGGATACCGATATCCAGGGGTTTATGAATCCGTTTTCGAGAAAGCGGATTCATCGGCTCGGCATACAGGGGATACTCACAGTCGTAGGAAACAGGCCCTTTCCCGTCAATAGGGGTTCCAAGCCCATCAACAATCCTTCCCAGAAGCTTATTCCCCACCGGGATATAGGCCTTTTGTTTTCCGGCCACCACCAGGCTGCCCGGACTGATTCCGCGAATATCCTCAAGCGGCATGAGAAGAACCTTGTTATCCCTGAAACCCAGCACTTCCGCCTTCACTTTTCTGCCCGAACCCTGGGGATAAATATCACACACACTTCCCAGATGCGAAGAAGGCCCCAAGGATTCGGTGACCAGACCAACCACCTTGGTCACTTTTCCGGTGGCTCTTATCAGGCAGGCCCGATCCAGCGACTGGTGATAACAATTTAAATCAAAGGATTCCATCAGGATAATTCCTCCAACTCCTGGCTGTTCTTTTCCAGTCCAGGCAAAAAAGCCTCCTCGATCATTTCAAACTGCGATTCAATCCGGGCGTCCACATCACCCGAAAGGCTTTCCACCAGACATCCGCCGCAGGAAATGGAAGCATCTTCAACGAAAGCAACATCCCCTTCAATGGGAATCAGGTGCCTGCGCTCCTGCATATAGGCCAGTTCGGAAGGATTGATTCGAATGCGCACGGGCGCATTGATGGCAATGGTTTCAAATGTCTTTTTCACAACGCCGACAATAACCTTTGGATTTGTTGCAGGTTCCTGAACCAGAATTTTTCTGGCGATGGCAAGAGACAGACTGACAGTCTCCTTCTCGGCATTCAGACAAAGCTCCTTTCGGAGTTTTTTAATCTCCCGCATGGCCTGTTGAAGTGTGTGAAGCATTGTCTCAATTTCCTTCAATCCTTCAGCGACCCCGGCCTTGCGGCCATCTCTATGACCGTCCTGAATTCCCTTTTGATAGGCCTCGGTTTCCTTTTGCTGCGATGCCAGAATCATTTCTTTAATCATTTTTCGCTCATCCGACCCAGCCTTTCTGAAATTTCCGTTCGGCGACTCTTTCGGCAGACCCGAGGCAACATCGATATAATTGCGCTGAAAGGAGGAGCGGATTTCTTTTGGGTCGGTTTCATCGATCAGTCCCGCTCCTTTGAAGATATCCGGAAAACAGTAGGTCTCAGCGGCATCACAAGAAAACAGATTTCGGGATTTTATGAATTTATACAATATAATCGCCTCCTTTTCGGCCACTGATAACGATTTCGCTTTTGGCTTCCAGCTCCTGAATGATTCTGGTAATGGTTTGCTGGGCTTCTTCAACATCTCTCATTCGAACTGCGCCTATCGCCTCGATTTCTTCTTTCAACATCACACCGGCCCGTTCCGACATGTTCTTGAATATTTTCTGTTTGACTTCTTCAGAAGCGCCTTTAAGCGCCAGAGACAGCTTTGACGTTTCAACCTGGCGAAGCACCTTCTGCATTCCCTTATCGTCCACCAGAACCAGATCTTCAAAAATAAACATCATCTGCTTGATCTGGGCTGCAAGGTCCGGATTGACTTCTTCAATTTCATTTAACAACTGCTCTCCCGCAGAACCATCCGCCATATTCAGCAACTCGGCAAGATGGCTGACGCCTCCGGTTTTATGCGTGGCCGATGATTTTTTCTTTTTCATGAGCTCTTCAAATACACGGCCGATCTCAATGACCATTCCGGACAACACCTTATCCAGCCTGGCGATTCTCATGGCGACTTCCACCTTCAGATTATCCGGCAGCCTGGACAGAACCGTACTTCCGGACTCCGGCTTGAGATGAACGATAATTACCGCAATGGTCTGTGGATGTTCATCTTTGATCATTTCGACAAGCTGATCCGGATCAATGGATTGAAGGGCTTTTAAACTGGCCTCCTCATCGAGTGTTTCAGGCTCCGGTTCTGGCTCGTCCTGAATCTCCTGGAAGCCTCCGCTGCCGAAAGGGAGGCTTGAACCTGCTTCCCGGATTGGCGAAGTTTGTTGATCTTTTCTGCCAGCAACGCAAATTCCTGAGTAATTTTATCCAGCACTTCCTGTGAGATCGAACCAATCTGAGACATGTTTTGCTGTACAATTTTTTTTTCAGCCTCTCCCATTCGGCTCAGAATATCCTTGGAAACTTTTTCCCCCATCGAATGAATGAGTACCGCAACTTTTAATGCGCCTGATAAATGAGTCGTATCCATAGCCTGACTGCATTAACCCCTTTTTTTGATTGATGAAGCGTGTTCAGCTGACAGCTTTTTTCAGTTTTGTTTCATCCATTCCCGCAACACCTCAACAAAAGCCTGATTGTCTGCTATTGCCAGCTGCGAAAGCTGGTTGTTAACTTGCAGCGGAGCGGACGCTTTGCCATATCCCCCCATTTCGATTTCACTTACCGTTCTGGGAAGACTGCCTATCAACTGAGCATCCTTTGGCATTCCGGCAGTCAACCATTGAATGAGCGGCCGGATGACAAAGATAAAGGTCAACAGCATAAAAACCGCTGAAAAAGCATACTTGATATAAACAGAATACTGCATCAGTCTGGAAACCCAGCCATTGTTTCCCACCTCCGCCTGGACTTCCGCCGGATCGGAATTCTCAAATGGCATATTGACAACTTCGACTTCATCCCCTCTTGAAGCCGTGTAATTCACTGCGCGCATGACGATGGTTTTGATTTTGGTGATTTCTTCCGGCGTACGGGGCAGATACTCGACTTTCGGCTTTCCGTCTTCACCGGTTACCGTTTTATAGGATCCATCCACCAGAACTGCCACGGAAATCCTGGAAATCTGGCCCATGGGTTCGATGGTGTGGCTGGTCGTTTTTCCGATTTCGTAATTGGCGGTTTGATGCTGTTTTTGAAACCCCGCACTGGCTTCGCCTCCCTGCTGAAGTTTGTCTGTCGCGGCGGCTGTTGTCCCCGGAACCCCCATCGCCGTTTTTTCAGGCTTTACAGAAGATTCATTCGATATCTGTTCGCTTCGCACCACTTTGTTGTCCGGATAATACCGTTCCTCTGTTCTTTCCTGTTTCTTGAAATCCATGCTGCTCGAAAGCCGCACAATGGCCTTGTTCGGACCCAGTGCATTTTCGAGCATGGTTTTTACCCGGTTCTCCAGAGTCCGTTCAACCTTTTCCTGATAGGCCATTTGATCGGTCCTGGCACTGTCAAAATCGTTTTTTGGCTTCTGACCGCCGATCTGATTTCCAAGGCTGTCCACGATGGTGACATTTTCCGGCTTCAGCCCGGAGACGCTTGACGATATCAGATGAACGATTCCTTGAATCTGATCCCCGGACAGCGTCTTTCTGGAGCGAAGCTTGATGACAACCGATGCCCTGGCCGGCTCTTCCTTCTCAACAAACAGAGATTTTGGGGGCATGACGAGATGAACCCGTGAACTTTCAATTTCTTCAAACCGGTTAATGGTTCGGGAGAGCTCGCCCTGAATGGCTCTCTGATAATTGACGTTCTGAACAAATTCGGTCATTCCCAGTTTTGAATTGTCAAATATTTCAAACCCCACGCCGCCTCCCTGGGGAAGTCCCTGGGAGGCCAATTCCATACGGGTTTCATAAACGATTTCCTTGGGAATCAGAATTGCCCCGCCGTTGGACGAAATGCGATAGGGAATTTTTTTGGCTTTAAGCTGAGTGATCATGGCACCGGAATCCTCTGCGGAAAGCCCGGAGAACAAAATCTGGTAGTCGGGCCTTCCACTCAGGATCACAATCAGGGCAGAATCCGGCAATCACCCCTCCAATCAGTAAAAACAACGTGATTTTCTTGACCGGATTCAAACCGGCATAAACGGCTTTAAACTGCTCTATTGCCCCTTGTAGCTGCATGGATACGCATCCTTTTGTATGTTATACCTGCATCCGCATGATTTCCTGATAAGCCTCAAGCACCTTGTTTCGAACCTGCATGGTCAGCTGTAAATGCCACACCTGCTTTTTCCATGGCAATCATGGTGTTATGAATGTCTTTATCCTGGCCGGATGCCAGTTTCTGAGCCGCAGTGTCGGCTGAAGTCTGAAGGTGATTGACTTCAGCCAAATGGCTCTTTAACATCTCTCCAAAGGATTTCTCCTGAACTTTTTCTTTGAGTAGGACTGCCTGGCTGCCGGCATCGCCGGAAAGGGCTGTGTCGTGTTAAATCGAACCGGATCCATATTAGCGTCCTATTTCAAGTGCTTTCAGCACCATGTTTTTTGAAGTGGATATTGCGGTAACATTGGCCTCGTAACTCCGGGACGCAGTCATCATGTTCACCATCTCCTCCATGACATTGATGTTTGGCATGGAAACAAAGCCCTCTGAATTCGCATCCGGGTGCAAGGGATCATATTTCATAAGTGGTTCTCGCGGATCGTTGACGACCTTTACCACATTCACTTCTGTGGGCCCGGCGCCAATCTCTGCCTTCAACATCTCACCGAAGGCGCCCTGAACGGATGTGGCGGCAAACACGGGCTCTTTGCGCTGATACGGCCCACCCTGTTCGGTTCGGGTTGTCGTTGTATTGGCCAGGTTGTTGGAAGTCAGATTCATTCTCAGCCGCTGAGCCGTCAATCCCGATGCGCTGGTTTGCATTGCATCAAAAAAATTCATCTTTACCTCACAGTTCCATTGATGACATTTGTCAATGATTGAAATTTCTTTGAGATCATCTGCGCAGAAGCATTATACAGCAACCCATTTTCCGACAGATTGAACATGGTTCTGTCAATGTCCACGGTATTTCCGTCAGCGTGAAAATCATACTCGGACTTTTTTACCGGCCTGATTTCCGGAGCATTTACATCCGCCATTCCCATCAAGGGGATATGTGCCGGCTGTGTCTGGTTCAATGACAGTTTTGCTTCACCCATTTTTTTCCCCATTTCCTCTTCCACCAGAATGTCAAATGCCTTGTAATTGGGCGTATCCATATTGGCGATATTGGAAACCAGCAGGTTATGTTTTTGGGATCGCAGATTCATGCTCTTTTCCAAAACTGAAAAAGTCTGGTTGAATAATCCCTGTGATTCCATATGCGATATCCTTTCTTTTTAGAGTTCACCATGGATAAAGCAAAATTCATACCAAATACATTATGTTGACAACTAACCGGAATAATATGAAATATTTGTCTGAAATTTCTTCATGCGGGCTGGATTGACACGTTCGCTTCGATCCTGTGTCATATCGTTGACAGGAGCCAGCTGAAGCGTTGCATCTCTCGGGTGAGCGGATTTCTGCAACAGTGAAAAAAAAATCCCCCATTTTCAGGGGGATTGGAGGGAGGGACTCATGAACAAAACAGACTTCTGGGTACACTGAAAACAAGGAAATTACGCAAAACTTTCTTCAAGGTTATGGCGCTTGATTTTTTCAATCAGGGTGGTGCGTTTGATATTTAAAAGTTTGGCGGCATTTTTCTTGACGCCGTTTGCGATTTTCATGGACTGGGAAATCAGGGATTTTTCAAAATCGCTGACAGCCGTGCTGAGACACATTCCCTCGCACGTCACTTCCACATCCGGAATGGCTGATGCTTCCGAAGGAGCGGTTCTCAGTTTTTGCGGCAGATCCCTGGGATAGATTTCCCCTTCCTGAGTGAGAACAACCAGCCGTTCCATCATGTTTTTCAGTTCCCGGACATTTCCGGGCCATGAATGAGCGATCATCAACTCCATGGCTTTTTCAGAAATCCCCGTAACCTGAGTATGTTTTTTCTGATTCAGCTGTTCCAGAAAATGGGCAATGAGAAGCGGAATATCGGATTTTCGATCTCTTAGCGGCGGAAGGGTCAAGGGAATGACGACCAGGCGGTAATACAGATCCTCTCGAAATGTACCGCTTTCCACTGCTGCTTCCAGGTCCCGATGCGTTGCTGCAATAATCCGGACATCCGTTTTAATGGTCTGGCAGCCGCCGACACGTTCAAATTCACTATCCTCAAGAACCTTCAGCAGTTTAACCTGAAGATCGTGACTCATATCACCGATCTCATCCAGAAAAATGGTTCCGCCATTGGCAATCTCAAATTTTCCGGGCTTGGCTGACACAGCTCCGGTAAAGGCACCTTTCACATGTCCGAAGAGTTCGCTTTCCAGCAGGTTCTCCGGAATCGCGCCGCAATTGATCTGGACAAAAGGTTTGTCTTTTCGATAGGAATGCTCGTGAATGGCCTTGGCAATCAACCCCTTTCCCGTTCCGGTTTCACCCTGAATGATGATGGTGCTGTCGCTGTCAGCCACTTTTTCGACCAGGCGCAATATTCTTTGCATCCGCTCGCTTTGGCCGATCATGTCCTTAAACGGGCCAGGCTGGCTGGAATTGAAAACAAACGGTTTTTCCTCAAGACGAGAATCCGTATCCTGCCAGTTGCTGTAATCGATTGCGAGGTTCGTCAAAGTTTACCTCCTCATATTTAACAATGAATGCATTGTGGTTTTTGCGGGGACTTCTGTTGCCAGCCAATAGAGCAAAGAAGATGCCAATTGCAAAAAACGCCTTTAAATATATTTATATTCAATGTATATTCAGATAGTTAAATATATTGTTCGGGAAGAGGCATTTTGTTGTCAGCGGCATTTTTTTTGCATTTTGCAATGCATTCATGGGGAATAGAAGCCTGTTTTTCAGAAAAAACGGTTTCTTGCCTTATCAAACAGGCTCGTTTTGTTTCTTTGCATTTTGCGATTTGCATTTTGCGGAAAGTCGCGTGGAAAGCAGAAAGGAAGAATGGAGAGGGGAAATAACAAACCACGAACTGTCCCCCTTTTGTCAAAAAAGGGGGGAACAGGGCACAATCGCGAACTTGAATCCCCCCTTTGAAAAAGGAGGGCCGGTGTGGATTTAACCGTTAAAAAGTTGCCTTGGCTTCTTCGACCGAGGCATTGACGGAAAAACCGCTGGTTTCCTGAAACCCCTTGAGTTCATTGCCGAGGGCCGGCGATCCAACGATCCTTAAATGTATTTTGGATTTCTGGCAGTTCTGGACCACCGAAAGCACAAATTTGATCACCAGCATGTTGATCTCCTTGACTTTTCTGGAATCCAGAATGAGCTTGCTTCGGCCCGCATAGGCCATGACTTTCAGAGACTGGTTGAAATCGCCTTCAATCTCCATGAGCATTGCCCGGTCGGATTTTTCCGGCAAGGTAATGATCTGAATGTCGTCCACAATTGAAAAATACGGGCTGGATACGGAAGACGGCGAAGTATCCGCCGCCCCTTTGGGTTGAAGTGTCAAGATTTTCATGACCCTTTCAATCAACTGCTCTCCCTTGAAAGGTTTGACCATGTAATCCCGGACACCCATTTTAACGATCTGCATGACATTGTCCTTGCCGGATTCAGCTGTCAGCATGATCACCGGAATATCTTTCAGATCCGGCTGGCCCTTAAGTTTACCCAGCATCTCCACCCCGTTCATGACCGGCATGGTAATGTCCAGAACAATCAAATCAGGTTTTTCACGACTGGCAATTGATAACCCTTCAATACCATTTTCCGCTTCCAGGACTTCACAGTCATAGTTTGAAAATGCCTTGCTCACAATTTTTCGAATGGTTTTGCTGTCATCAACAGCAAGAACTTTCAGTGTCATAAAGATTCTCCATTTTCAAGAATAAAAGCAGTGCCGGTCCAACACCACCATCAGACGACAGATTTTATAAACACATCAACCATGCACAGTTGGTCCTGATGCATGAATGAAATTTTTTCATACCGCATCCACCCCTTGGATTCGATTTTAAAATCGCTTCCGGATGTCACACTGGGAATAGAAAGAACACAGGGAAATCCGGCATCGCATAATTTCGATTTCATATCCCCCCCGACCATATTGCTGACCTCTCCAATGACGTCATTGATTTCTTCGTCATCTTCCACCTCCTCCACCTCCATGCCCAGCATGGAGGCTGTCATGACCCGGGCGAACTGCTTGGTAACATGGACACAGATACTGCCGATCACATTTCCCGTAAAGCTGACGCAACCGACCACTTTAATGCCCGACAATTCCATTGAAGGATTTGCTTCCACAGGGTTCACCTCCATGGAAAGCATGGTGTGAAATACGCCCCGGGTTGAATTAATACAAAATCCTTTAAGATTTAATTTGTCAATATCCGTCATATTTATCTCCAGCCATTTATGGTGGGCTTGGTAAAGTCAGACTATCGATGGTTTCGCAAACATACACGTCAAGAAAACGGCAGTCGAATGGTAAATGTCGTCCCTTTGTTCACCTGGCTTTCTACCCGGATGGTTCCCCCATGGTTCTGAATAATGCCGTAACTGAGGGACAACCCCAGGCCGGTTCCGTTTTTTGCAGCCTTGGTGGTGAAAAACGGATCAAAAATTCTGTCGATTTCCGCCTCCGGAATGCCATGGCCCGTATCCCGAAATTGAATTTCAATCCAGTTGTCTGCGTCTTCTGCAGTGTTTTCAGAAAAGACCCTCTTTGTAGAGATGCTTAATTCACCGCCATTTGGCATGGCATCCCTGGCATTGGACAGCATGATGAACAACACCTGAGACAAGTTGTCGACATTTCCCTGAATAAGCGGCAGGTTTTCTTCAAGATTCATCACATTATGAATGTGATCATATTTATGTTCGTGTTCAAACAGCTGAAAAACCTTCCGGACCAATGCATTGATCTGAACTTTATCCTTATTGGATCCGGCCGCCTGAGAAAACTGATAGAGTCCGTTGACAATTTTAGAAATTCGATCGATCTGCTCGCTCATGATGGTTAAATACCGGGCAGTTCGCTCATCTGAATTTCCCTGCAGATTCAGCATCTGGACATAGCCGGAAAGAATATTGAGGGGATTTAGAATTTCATGAGAGGCGCCTGCGGTCAGCCGGCCGATGGAGGCCAGTTTTTCAGCCTGAAGGATCTGGCTGCTGAGCTTTCTGAAGCGATTCATGATCTCTTCTTAACCGGTCATACAACAGCGAATTTTCCATTACCAGGGAACATTGCTTGGCCAGCATGGCAAGAAGCTTCATATTTTCCTGTGTAATGGCGCTCTCTTCAATTGCCGTGATGATAAGCACCACACCCAGGGTCTGTTTTGCCGTAACCAGCGGCAGCATGATGATGGTTTTGTTTTTTTTGACCACAAGGGCGGGAAGCAGGGCGGGTTTTCGGCGTTTGATAATCCAGGAAAACATGCCGCATTCAATCTGATGTTCAATTTCATTCTGACAGACAGTACCCATCGACTGGGGCGAGGCGCTTTTCAAAACAAATTCGTGGCTCTGGTCATCAACCATGAACAAGGCGCAGCCTTCCATTTTTATCGAGTTCTGAAGCTCATGAAAGAAAACATGCCATATCTGGTTGATGTTGGCCGTAATCTCGATTTTATCCTGAAGCTGAGATATTTCCTCTATCTGGTCAATGAATTCCAGGATGGCCTGGTATCCCTTTTCCAGATGGGCGATTGTTTTTTCATTGCTCTCGATTTTATTATCGGTATCCCCCATCACCTTTTCCCGGTTACCACCCAGTTTATATCGTGAAATTCCCTTTCCATTTCCTGTAAAATCGGCTCCAGAACATTGGGTTTCAGTTTCAGAGATGCCCAGGCTTCCGAGTTCAGGAAAGGCATTTTATTGTCTCCCCCGGAACCCAGATCAATGGCCCTGCAGAGAATATCCGCCAGGTGGATAATCGATGTTTCCTGAATAAATCGCCCGGACTGTTCCGGCTGGTGATGGTGTTCCAGAATATTCACAAGCTTCAAAGGTAAATTCCATTTCTCCGCCAGCAACTTGCCCACATCCGGATGGGCAAAGCCCAGCACCTCTTGCTCGGCAGCAATCATCAGAATATCGCGGCTTTTCACCATGTTCCGGACTGCCTCAAAGTCATCCGGCAGAAACAGCATTTCCACGATCTTTCCGATATCATGAAGAAGACCGGAAACAAAGAGCTCTTCAACTTTTTCATACCGCAGGTAGGTACCGATCACCTTGGCCCCGATGGCGCACCCCAGAGAATGATCCCAGAAACTTTCCTGCATCACCCGGTTTTCCCGGTACCGGTTCGAAAACATGTCAAAAACAGACGTGGTCAGAAGCAGGTTGCGAATGGCGTCAAACCCCAGCAATACGATGGCACCGGTAACGGTGGATATTTTCTGGGGAAATCCATAAAAAGAAGAGTTCACAAGCTTTAGCATGCGGGCGGTCAGCACCTGATCATCGGTAATGACGCTGGACAGATCCCTTGCGGAGGATTTGGGATTGTTGACCAGCTCCGTTATCTTCAGCACGGTCCTGGGAAGCGTCGGCAGATCGTCGATCTGGTTGATGATGCGTTTAAGCTTATTGGGTACCATGATGTTTTTCTTTTTTCAGCAATCGTTTTTCCAGAAGATTTCCGGCAATCCGCAGAATCTCTTCCATCAACGGATCCGAAAGCGTTTCGGAAAATTTTACCCGGAGTGCTTCATCAATGGATGCCCGGAGTTCATTTTCCGAATCCATTCTTCCGGCAGTCGCCTTCGCCGGCTTTGTCATCAATCCAGATTTCATGAATACCCCAGGATTTCAGGATATGGATATTTTTTTCGGTTAACCGAACATCCGGTTTCAGCAGCAGCACGATCCTGCAGGGTGGAAACCGATTTGGCCAGCGTCATTCCCGGCCTTGCCTTGTCCAGATCAATCAGGTGCATACCATCCTCTCATCTGTTTTTTCGGGGGGGATGCAGCAATGTCAAGGTTTCCACCAGATGCTTCAGATTCATGGGCTTTTGAAGATAATGATCGGCTCCCAGCCCAAGCGCCTTATTGACGGTTTCCGGATCTCCATAAGCAGACAGCATGATCACGCCGGTGGTTCTGTTTTTCGCCTTGATATTTTTCAGCACTTCCATGCCGCCCATTCCCGGCATCCGGATATCCAGGATAACGATGTGAGGCGGCAGACTGCTGAATAACGGAAAGCGCGTCCTCGCCGTTTGAAACAGCCGTCACCTCATACCCGATAATGGAAAGGTATTCCTTCAGCAATTCCCCGACAAACAACTCATCGTCAACAACCAGCACTCTGATTTGTTCCATCTTTCAGACTTCCTTGATCTTTAAGGAACTTGGCATATTCCACGATAGCGTTTCAACCACGACGAACCATCAACGGGGCAGTCTCCTCGCCGTCTCATGCAGCCATTAAGCCTGTATGGGAAAGCAAATCCCGTACCGGAAACGTCCGTACGACCAGTTTTGTTATGGAGTTTTTCAGAACAATCAACGACACAACACAGAATAGAAGGACTATCATGGATGACAATCCGTTATCAAGATAAAAACGGGCAGGTAGAATCAATCCATTTCGGGCCACTTTCAGGCATAAATCCGGCAAACCCCATAAGCGACGCAACGCTTTTGCGTGGTGTCGCAGGTTATACTTTTTTGTCGAACAATATCCCGATCATCTGATCCATTTTTTCAACCAGAGCCAGAAACTCTTCGCTGGGAATTTCCCGAATGACCTTATCGGTGCCTTTTTCAATCACCCGGACAATTATTTTCCCGGAATCCTTATACTGGGAGAACTCCAGACCAACTTCCTGCATCTTGTTGATTTTGATCCCCAGATCCTTTAGCATGGCCGGCATGGCCTGTTCCACGTTTTTCGCCTGTTTCTGCTGTTCCTGGCTTCTTGAATCAATCTGATCCCGGGTTCTTAAATCAATCTGATCCGCGGATTGAACCGGCTTGATTCCGGCTTTCTCAGGATTCTGCGGCGCAGGATACCCCAGTGGACTTTACATCCACAAAGCCGGTCTGAAACCGTTGAATTTTAATAGATTGGGTCGCTTCCATGCTGCCTCCACTATGCTACATATGCATGAACCATTTTTTTCCCATCCGCAACCTCTTTGATGCGGATGGAAATTTCATGCTGACGCTGCTGAATTTCCGTTATCACATCCGATACCTGGCGGCCAAGCGCCTGGAGCATTCCCAGAAGGCGGTTCGTCCGGACTGATACCGGCTTGCTGAAGCTCTTTGACGACTGTTTCATGCTCTTCTGCCAGAAGCGCCAGCTCGTCGGGGTCTGTTTCCTTCAGCGCGAATCTGACCCGGTCCGTAATCTCCGCCAGCTTCTGGTAAAGCATTTCATGAGAATCAAGCGGCAATGCAGAATCCTTTCTGAGATGCGGGTTGATAGGACAGGGCAGTGATCCGAAAGCACTTCCGAACAAACCTGTTTCAATGCATCCGCAAAACCTTCCTTGATGGTCAGAAGAAGCCCTTCCACCTCGCCCAGTACCCGATCGTCATTTCTGAGATTGGCCAGGGTCAGGCGTCTCAGGATATACCGGTAAAGGCCGGAAAGATTCTCCACCAGGTTGCCGCCCATATCCCGGTCCAGTGCACAGTCCAGTTCCGTAATAATCGCTATCGCCCTGGAGATGTTTTCCCCCTTGATCTTCGGATTGCCAGCCTCGAGTCCGGCCCGCGCAGCCTGAACAAAGCGCACGGTTCCTTCCAGAAGTTTAACCAGAATCATTTCCTTGCTGTCAATCGTATTGGCGATTCGGTTGTAAGCACTGTATCCTGCGTATGTCATACGGTCTCCTCAATCTCTATCTGCCGTCGGGATTAATAAAGAATAATGTAGCCCTTTCCGTTAACCCCGATTATTTCTAATTCGTACCCCAGACCATTTTCGAATCTGTTCTGAGACTTGCGGTCAATGAATCGGATATCCTCTGATATTTTCCCAAAAGCGATTCCAGGGCAGCAAACTGCGCCCGCAAGCGGGTTTCGGATGCGGACATGCGCTTATTCAGCACCGCAATCTGATCATCCAGATCATCAATGCTTCCGTCAATCCCCTTGGTTCGAGACGCCAGCACTCCGTATTCGAGTCCAGTATTTTTTCCAGGGAATCTGGTAATTCGGACCGCAAACCCTTCTGCCCCTTTATCGGTTTTTGTAAAGAATTTGACGACATCATCATAATTGTCTTTCAGCTTTGCATTGAATACGCTGGTGTCCAGTTCCAGTTTTCCATCTTCGTTGGTGGATACGCCAAGATCGGTCATGTCGGCTTAACCCGGCAGGAAGCCCGGGAACGGAATTGGAAAACAGGCTTCGCATCTCGCCTTGAATCCGCCGGGTCGTGGAATCGCCGAACAGCATGCCGGTTTTCTGGGTCTGCGAATCATAGCTCTGCAAGCTTTTTCAGAGAATCCACCAGTCCATTGTATGCCTCTATAAATTCATTCAGCCGGGTGGTGAAAAGCTCGTCGCTGCGTTCGACAGCAACGGTCACCGGCTTAAGCGGGTCTGCGGCTTTCAGATTCAGCGTCATCCCGCTGATGACATCGGAAATGGTATTGGTTGTCCGGATGATATGGGCAACGCCATCCACGCTGAATGTCCGAGTTTGCCGCGCCCTGAAGCTGGGTAAGGTTTTTTGTGCCGTCGGGATCGTAAACCAGCCGGGACAGGCCGGTTGTGTCCTCATCTGCCGATGGCGAGCCGGCAGGCAGATTGATGGAGTCCGTGCCATCTTCTGTAACCGTCAATTTGATGACATTGGCCGCACCGGTCTGTTTTCCGGACAGGGTTAAAAAACTGTTGATGCCGTCATTGATCACGGATGCATAAATCCCCGTATCTGCGGCATTGATGGCTTTTGCGATATCCGATATCGTGCTGCCTGAAGCCACTGCAATATCGATTGGATCATTGCTGCCCAACGCAAGGTGAATCGTGCCCTTGCCCACTGCTTCGGTCGGCGAAAATCTGGTACTGGTCAACTTGTGGACAGTCGCCAGGCTATGGACCGTAAGCGAATAACTTCCCGGCGCTGCCGAATTCTGTACTGAAGCCGTCAGCAAGATCGGTGTTGCCGGACGTGGCCGAATAGCTTTTAATATCCAATACGCTGTCCAGGTTTCTGGCGGCGTTTTTCACGCTTTTCAGGCTGCCCTGAAGGGTGCTGTAGGCAGAAAGCTTGACCTTATAGTCGGCCTCCTTCTGCTGAAGCTGCGAGATGGGCTTTTTCTGAAGGTCAAGAAGCTGGGAAATGATGTCTATCCGTATCCATCCCAGAAATCAAACCACCGATTGAAATTCCCATAACACATCTCCCTTCAAAGTCAAAAATCGATGGAATATCCCCCCGGCGAACCGGGGGGATCTACTTCACTGTTTAACCGGTCCCAACTAATTCTGGAGCAGTTGCAGTACCTGCTGCGGGAGCGCCTTGGCCTGGGCCAGCATGGCCACGCCTGCCTGCGTAAGAATCTGCTGTTTGGTCATGTTGGCTGTTTCCGCCGCAAAGTCCGCATCCATGATCCGGCCGTTGGCTGCCGACAGGTTCTCCGACACGTTCATCAAATTGGATATTGTTGAGTCCAGCCGGTTCTGAACCGCGCCCAGATCCCCCGGGTTACGAAACCGCATTCATGGCAGCATCGATTAGATCAAGCAAGGTCACCTGCGTCGGTTGCGGTGGCCACACTCGCTGCCGGCCACACTAAGGGAGTCGGTGGCGGTGGTGATCGCATCTCAAAGTCCACCGAGATGGTCTGGCCAGTATTGGCTCCAACCTGAAACGTGAGTGTCGGTCGCATCACCGTTCAGCAGGTTGATGCCGTTAAACTCCGTATTATCAGAAATCCGGTCAATCTCCTCAACCAACTGATCCACTTCGGCCTGCATAGATGCCCGGTCGGTAGGTCGTCATAGGTGCTGCATTGGCTGACTGCACCGCAAGTTCTCTCATGCGCCCCAAGAATGTTCGTTACTTCCTGCATGGCGCCTTCAGCAGTCTGTAATTGCGAAATGCCGTCATTGGCGTTTCTCACCGCCTGATTCAGGCCTCTGATCTGGGAAGTAAACCGGGTGGAAATAGCCAGGCCGGCTGCATCATCCTTTGCACTGTTGATTCGAAGTCCTGAAGAAAGTCTTTGCAAGGACTTGTTCAGCGTGCCCTGTGTTTTGGACAGATTCCGCTGAGCGTTCAAAGAAGCCATATTGGTGTTGATCGTCATAGACATAGTAGTATTCCTCCATGAATAATTTGTTTACCTCGGGCATCTATGCCCTTGGCTTGTGGGTGATGTTCCGATTGCTTTAATTCTTGTATCGGCATTCTTTTGATAAACTTTAATGATTTATTTTACGATAGTACTTGTTTTCTTCCATTGCATTTCAATGGTCGTTTTCTGGAAAAACTTGAATTCTTTTCCTCCTTCCGTTTTTTTGGTTTTCATTGTTACCGTTAATTCTGGTATCGGCATTCCGGCAAGAAACTTGAATAGTTTTTTTCGCCGGTTAACTTGTTTTCGCCTTTGATAAGAATATCGCCTTATCGCCTCAAAACTTTAATGTTTTTTTCACCATTCGTTTTTACATGGTTTTATTCCCCATACACACCGATCCACGCTTTCAGGCAACACCAAACCGCTTCCGGATAAGTCTGCCGTCTTCTTTCCATTTCATCGCTGTAAAATGGCGAAGTGCGCATCATTTCCAGATCAGGCAAAGAATTCTTGCCGGTAAAATACGAAGAAAACGACTGGCAGATCTCCCGGGTCTCAAGAACTCCATATATTAGCCACTGACCGAAGTCATTGCCGGGATCAAGCGTCGCCATTCGCCCGGATACGGACAGAAACGGCTCATTCACGGAAAATTCCTGACCGGATTCAAAATAACTGTATAAAAGATTGAGCATGTTTACGGCATCTTCCCGATATCCCAGGTCTATGGCCATCCGGGTCGCCGTCAGAAGCCGTGAAACGGTCGGTTGAGACTGCAGAAGACCTGTCATCAGGCCATAGCCTTTGCTAAGAGCCTCATACCGATCCGAAGCGCTGTAACCCGGCAACCGGGATACGGCGTATGCGCTAAGCGCCTGCTGATGCATCTGCCAGCCTGAAGCTCCGGCATGCTCCTGACAAAACGCCTGCCACAGATGAAGAAGCCGTAAGACATAAGGAAATTCCTGAAGATAATCGATCCAGAGCGGCGCAGGAAAATCGGCAAGAAGTGAATCCTTCTTGCTGGCGTCTGACCAGAAGCCCCTGCTGCCGGAGCCTTTCCGCACAATCGTCCTTGCAGCAGAAAAGATTCAATTGATACGCATCCGGTTTTTCCTCCATGGAAAACGGCGCCAGAATATTCAGCCCCGGAATCAACCGATAACTCCGGTAACCGATGTTCATAAAAGATTGAGCCAATTCCAGGTGAAACGCATTTCCGTGTTTGATTTCATAAAGAATCAGCGGGGAACAGGATGCAAAAAAATGCTTGCCGCCTTGAATCACATTTTCTTCCTGGCCTTCGGCGTCCATTTTCATAAAATCAATCCGTGCGCCTGCAGTTTTCATCCATCCATCCAGGCTCATCAGTGCAATGGATTCCGTCTGGCCCGCAGCTTCGGACTCGACCACCTCATTGAGTTCTGAATTGGCATTCATGGAAAGAAACGCCCGGCGATCAGCGTCCGAGACACCGGCCGGAATCAGTGTGATATTATCCAGACCATTGAGTGCGAATACTTCGGGTGAGATATGCAGCGGTCAGTCGGGAGGGTTCAAAGGCCCACACTTTTCCCGCCGGTCCAACCGATTTTGCGGCTGTCAGTGTATACGTCCCATAATTGGCCCCGATATCCACCACATTCATGCCGGATTTAAGAAAGGTTCGAACAAATGCGATTTCCTGCTCAAACCAGTCCTGACGTTCCTGCAAGACATAAGACGTCAGACAGTTTATGTCATTGGGAACACAAACCGTGATATCGCCCTTAATGCGAGCATCCATGACATTGCTGCGATCACCGCCTTCAGCGATTAATTCGCACACCGATTCAGCCACATGCGGCGATAGGCAGTCTCCAGCTTTACCATAAATCTTTTTTCATTCATCAGCGATGAATTCTGAAATTTTTCACGCAAAGTCCGCCGCAGGTATTTCAGATTCTCGATGTCATTGGCAAGCGTTGCCGAAATATTCGAATAGTCGTCAATCGAAGAGATAATCCATTCATTTAATCCAAGCCGGCTGAGAATGCTGGCGCCTACCCTTGAAGCATGGGTATTTCCTGCCAGCGTAATGACGGGAACTCCCATCCACAGGGCTTCACAGGTGGTGGTGGTACCGTTATAGGGGAAAGTGTCCAGTGCAATATCCACCCGCTGATACTGTTTCAAATGCTCGCTGAAAACAGGAAGACGCGACAGAATTTCGATTCGTGAGGCTTCAATGCCGTTTTGAACAAAAAGAGAAAGTAATTGCTGCTGGGCATTCCGGTCTGAGGCCAGACTCGATTTAAGAATCAATCGCGAATCGGGAACCCGCGTCAGCAGATCAGACCAGAGGGCAATCATTTTTGAATTGATTTTCGCCCGGTTGTTAAAAGAACCAAAAGTAATGTATCCGTTCTCCAGACAGGGTGGTGGTCCAGATATCCGGAGCTTCCAACCGAAGGATGATAACACAGAAAACCTTCCGGAAGACGAATCAGTTTTTCCGTATAATAGCTGTCTGTCATACCCGGCGGATCTGCCACGGCATCGGTAATACCGTAATCCATCGCCGTCAGACCCGTTGTATTGGGATATCCCAGATAGGAGACCTGAATCGGCGCAGGTTTTCGGGCAAACAGTTTCATCCGGTTATTACCGCTATGTCCGGCAAGATCCACAAGAATGTCAATATGATCTTTTTGAATACATTGAAACACCTGGTCATCAGACATTCCGTAAATATTCTTCCAGTGATCTGCGTTTGTCATCATTACCTGGGTAACCTCATCCGGTTTGGCGACATCTGCATAACAGTATACTTCGATTTGCTTGCGATCATGACCCAGAATGACCGGATAACATGAAAAAAGCCACCGAGTGGGTGCGAAAATCCGCAGATACATATCCCACACGGATCCGGCGGTTTGGAATGGCATCGTTGGGATAATTGCGATTGATATGGCCGGATCTTCAGGTGCATGACGCGCTGCCCACTCCAGATGATGCCGGAACACGGTTTCTGGGTCGACTTCTTCCAGATAGTTCAGACAAAACAAACAATTCGAATCCGTCACTGCATTGCTCAGATTTCGCTGAACCGCTTCCTGAAAAACTGCAATTGCATCTATCGATCCTTCCCTGATCCTTATAGATACAGGCTTTGTTGTTGTAAGCCAGAGTGATAATCCGGGTTGCGGGACAACGTGTAATCATACCAGTCTATTGCCAGAGAAAGCTCTCCCAGTGCCTGATAAGTGCCGCCAAGATTATAAGAGGCCTCGACTGTAGTCCGGATTCAGTTCAAGTGCCTTCTGAAAGCAGGGGATGGCCCCTTTCAAGTCCCCGCTGTCTTTCAGGGCGGCCCCCAGATTGTTGTGATAGCGATGTTCTCTATCATTCAACCGAATGGCGGATTGAAGCAACTGAATAGCTGAATCGTAATGCCCGTATTGATAGGCGATCAGACCCGCAAGGTTCAAAGCGGCATCATCTTTGGGATAGCGTTTGAGATGGGATTCAAGCAGCGTTTTCAGCTTCCTGAAACAAACCGGCGTTATACCGTTTCAGTGCCTTCTGTAAAGAAAGACGACTGATTTCCTGCGATTTGTGACTTTTTGAATGCTCCCTGCGGCCGGATCGCTGTTTTTTCTGATAACGCATATGTTTCCCCTTATCTTGTTCCCTTACAGAAAAATGGCACCTGAATGGTTCAGAAAATATGACTTCCAGCCAATAATAAGCAAAGAATATGCCTATTATAAATATCAATACATATCGGGATATTATAAATGAGATGTGCTATTGTGGAAATGAATTGTCAATTTCTTGACGTTGTCAGGACAGAACAATGATGTCAAAAATCTGCGGCCTTTAGGTATGAAAAACTCACACAAGGCCTGCTGACTGCATTTAATTTGTGCTATCATATCCTCAATGTCATTGACTTAACGAGTCGGTTTATGAGAAGGGTAGAAGCCCTCTCTTTAGAATTTTATGATTTCTCGGAAACTTCCGATTCGGTATAACCGGCTCCACGGTTTTGACGAACAGAACATGAAGAGCAGAGATCAGATTTTTTACAATTTCCCAGAGGACGGTTAAACAGAAGGACGATGGTATCCTCATTTTTGAAATAGCCTGTGTAAAATTCAACTGGGACGAGTATCTCTTGTCTTGATTTTTTTTGTTCAATCTCCAGACGAGCTGGAAACGTCATTATGGTTGTCAGATTCTTTGAAAAGATTCGAGCATGAAAGTCCTGATAAACCGACAGAACGGATTTTCCGGTAAAATTCTCAATCTCTATCCGGCATTTCATGACCTTATAATCTTCCTGTCGGGTAAAGGACTGGCGCGGTACCTGGGTATTCCCGGCCCGTTTCCAGCCCCTCCCCATCAGGAACTGCTCGTGAGGTTTTCCCTCAAGCAGCTCGCCCAGTAGTCTTCGTCAAAAGGGTTATGTGTCTTTGTGATGTCAGTGGCCACTTTCATAAATACGCATCCACGTTCTGCAAGGGATGGATTTTCCAATCCCAAAACAACCCGAGTACGTCATAGAGGTATTCGTTACTCCACCGCCGCCAACCCACACTTCGTTTCTGCCTGCGCTTCCGCCGTGTCAGCAATGTCCGTATCTTCATTTCAAGGTAATCTCGGACTTCGCTGAAGGCCCGGTTTGAGTTGCCGACGCGAAAGTATTCAACCCATCCGGCCAGTACGGTGTTGATCCTCTTGATCAGATCTTTGGCGGGAGTGGCACCCCCGTGTTGGATGATCTCTCGGATTTTGGCCTTGATGGCCTTACGGGCTTTCTTCTTCGGTGTCAGCAGGATGAAGTGCCGGGTCTTTTCACGGTTTAATACGCGCCTGAAATCAAACCCAAGGTATCCGAAACTGTCACCGCTGAGCATATTCACCACCTTTGTCTTCTCAAGGTTCAGCTTGAGGCCCAAAGGCTCCATCTGTTCGAGAAGCCGGTGCAGGGCTCTTTCCGCCCAGCCTTGCTTGGTGTGGTGTCCGCTCACGGTGACCACTATATCATCGGCAAACCGATGATAGTTCACAGCCTCGTATTCCCCTGCCGCTGTCTTACGGCGTATCCCGTCGAAGTACCAGTCCACATCATTTAGGTAGATATTGGCAGCCAGCGGACTAAACGGGCCTCCTTGAGGAACGCCGATTTTCCCAGTTGTTTTCAATATCAGCTTCACGAGGCGCATCACTTGAGGGTCTTGCACCCTTTGTGCGATCTTCTCCAGAAGAATGTCATGCCGGATTGTGTCAAAGTATTTCGTTAAATCCACATCGATCACCATGTTCATCCGCCGGAGGATGCTTCGCCGGACTTCCGCAATAGCGCGGTGCGGAGATCGTTTCGGTCGGAACCCATAGGAGTTCGGGCAAAAGTCCGCCTCGAATATGGGTTCAAGAACCCACTTCAGTGCCCCTTGCACCACGCGATCGCGGATGCACGGTATCTGAAGCGTACGGGTTTTACCGTTTCCCTTGGGAATTTCAACGAAACGATTCGGTTGTGGTTTATAGATCCCTGACATGAGATCATCCCGTATCGACTGCAGAAACGACTCTGTGCCCAGACTCTCGACATCCTCAAATGTCTGGCCGTCAATGCCAGGGGCTCCGTCGTTTCTCTTTGCCAGTTGGTATGCCTCCGTAAGAACCTCGATCTTCGTCACGTGCCCGAAGAGCCCCCAGAAACGATGTTCCTTCTCAGACTTCGCCTTCCGATAAATCCGCCGGCGCAGCTCCTGCAAACTGATGGGCGTCTTTATCATCACACCCTTGCCTCACTTTGCCAAAACGGAATGACTACCGGTCCGGGTCCTTCCCTCCCGCGTGTTTTGCTGCACGCAGATCAACAGTAGTACAACCCAATCCGCCACCCTGACGCCATTCCAGCCACTTCCCCATCAAGGTTATAGGCCGGAACTCCTCATCGAGGTTTCTTCGACGGGCGTCGAGGGCTTCTCCAGTTTCCACATAATCCTTCGTACCATGTCGCCGCTGATACCCCGCCGGTGAGGAACAGCGTACATGACCCATCACCGCTGTCTCTTGCTGCCTTCGCGCGTTATAGACCGTCTCGGCCACCGGAATGCGTGTAACGAGGCTACATCTGCGTTCACTGTGCGTTACAACCTGGTACGTTGCGCATCCTCCTTTCAAAGAATGTTGTCGAAGGGCTTTACCGCCTTGCTTTCGCGCCACGGCACCTTCCAAGCTACGAGGTCTTGAGTCTGTTAACCTCGGTCGGACTTTCACCGACTGGGTTATGCGTCCTTTTCTGGACACGCCTACGGGCCATCTGTGGTGATATAGATCAAGGAATATTTCCGGCGGATATTCTTCAGTATCAACCAGGGAAGTGATCAATATTTCGGTTTCACCGTTTTCAAGTTCAATACGGATAAGGCGAAGCTTCAGATCAAGGGTATCCAGCCCCAGATCCCTGCATTTGGCAATTGAGCTTGCAGGAAGTTTCAAGCGGATGATCTTTTGTAATTTGCCGGAACGAAAGAATTTCTTGATGGGAATCCATTTGCCAACCTGAACCCTGGCGCAGAAATTACCGCCCCAGGACAGGATAAGATTAAAGAGCCAGTAAGCCGGATAACCCCGGTCCAACAAAACCAGATCATTTGGCATCAGCTTAAGAAAATGGCCTTCACAAAGCTCTCGTTCCCCAATGGCTTTGGGGGAAATGATGGCATCCACAGTGATTTTGTTGAGAACATCAAACATCTGTGAGATTCTGGCAAGGGGACAAGGATTCTGGCTGTTGACACTCCAGACACCAAAATGCTTTTCAACTTCAGTGGTTCTGGGAATCTTTACGGTTGAACCGTCAATTGCCAGAAGGGTAAAGCCAAACCATTTCTTTGGACTGAAGCGATCATAGAAATAATTGACCGCTTCCATATCCCCCTGTGTCAGGATAGTTGTCACCTCTGACCAAAGTGGCCGGTGATGGTGGGCCCCCCGCGGGGGGCCCACCATCACCGTCACCGGCGGCCAATATCCTCCCGATTTTCTCATTTTGGGGGCACAGGAGGTTGACATGCAATATACCGATATGTTTAAAAACGCTATGATACAAAAAATGACCGGTCCAGATCCGATATCCGCTTCGGCTTTGTCCAAAC
The DNA here is from genome assembly GCA_963704205.1 of uncultured delta proteobacterium. Lineage (GTDB taxonomy): Bacteria > Desulfobacterota > Desulfobacteria > Desulfobacterales > Desulfatirhabdiaceae > RAAP-1. The sequence goes on along the minus strand of CAVPHN010000010.1, from coordinate 60,074 downwards.
AGGTCGACGTTCCCCAGGCGACGCTTTCCAAATGGCTTCGCTTGGCCGGTGTTGTTTCTCCTTATGGTTCCGCCAACAATGCATATGAGTACACAAAAATGACCAAAACAATCGATTCCAAACGTCCCAACGATTGGAGAGCTGAAGATAAGCTAAAAATCGTTGTAGAGGCTTCCTTACTTGATGATGTGCAGCTCGGTGCTTTTCTGCGAACCAAGGGCTTGCATCAAGCTCATCTTGACCAGTGGCGTTCCCAGATGCTCGATGCCCTGAAAAGCGGCCTGGATAAAAACAAATCCAGGCGGAAAAACGACGATGCCAAACGAATTAGATCCCTGGAAAAGGAGCTCAATCGAAAGGAAAAAGCCCTGGCAGAGACGGCAGCTTTACTGGTACTGAAAAAAAAAGTCCAGGAGCTATGGGGGGACGAGGACAACCCCACAGCCGGAGTCAACGGAAGATGATCATCGATCTTATTGATAAGGCAGTTGAATCCGGTGCTCGGTTGAAAAATGCCGCAGCAATATTGGGACTCAGTTCCCGTACGGTTATCAGGTGGCGCGGTCAAGACGGAGGCCGGGACCAGCGCAAGGGTCCCTCGGCAACACCTGCAAACAAGCTCAGCGATCAGGATAAACAGCAGATAATCGATATATCCAATAGTGCGCCGTTCCGGGATCTTTCTCCCAAGCAGATCGTACCCAAGCTTGCGGATCAAGGGGTTTATCTTGCCTCTGAATCGAGCTTTTATCGCGTTCTCAAAGAGCATAAAATGCTGACCCATCGTCAGGCTTCAAAACCCGCTGTTTCTCGCTGTCCCAAAGAGCAAGTAGCTACCGGACCTTGCCAGGTGTGGAGTTGGGATATAACGTATCTCAAGACATCGGTCCGGGGTATGTTCTTCTATCTTTACATGTTTGTTGATGTTTGGAGCCGCAAGATTATCGCTGCTCAGATTTTTGCCGAAGAATCCATGGATCACAGTTCGGTGCTGTTGGCCCATGCGTGCATGATCCACGGAATTCAGCCTGAAGAGCTCGTACTGCATTCCGACAACGGCGGACCGATGAAAGGTGCCACAATGGTGGCAACCTTACACAAACTGGGCATCATCCCTTCCTTCTCACGGCCCAGCGTCAGCAATGACAATCCATATTCCGAATCGCTTTTTCGAACCATGAAATATCGACCCGAATATCCATCAAAACCATTTGATAGCATTGAGCAGGCACAGTCATGGGTCGACGGATTCGTCTTCTGGTATAATACACAGCATCTGCACAGCTCTATCCGTTTCGTTACGCCTGATGATCGGCATTTTGGCCGCGAAGAACACATCCTGGCCAACCGAAAAAAAGTATATGAAAATGCCCGTAGCGAAAATCCAAATCGATGGTCAAAAGATATTCGCAATTGGAACCCGGTACACCAGGTCCGGCTCAACCCTGAAAAAAATGACCAAAACAGCCAAATTCAACTCTTAAAAAAGGCGGCTTGAGCTATGGTTTATGTGACAACTATCTTGACACCCGCCGATATTCAGCTTGGTGAAGGCTTCGAATTTAAGTTTTTTCCTGGCTTTGCAGAATGCGCTCTTGGTGACCTTTCGAACAAAAGATTCAGAATGGTCAATTGCTTTGAAAAAATAATCGAGTTCATCCTGATAGGAGCCTTTGAGAAGGTTCATCAAGAAGAAAATGATGTTATGAAAAGGAAGGATGCGATTGCGAATGAAGTTTTTGGAGGATTGTTTATTTGAAGAAAGAAATATTTCAGAAAAGATGATTTTCTTAAGAAATTCAATTAGATTGGCACAAACCTCGCAGGGCAGGTTCCGTGCCAACATTTGAACTTTTTTCGATAAAATCTGACATATTTTGCCTCCATATGAAAATAAATTATAGGTGATAACCAATAGAAGCATAATAGCACAACTCTTTGATAAATCAAGATATTTCTATATAATTTGGTCTTAATTTGACATTGATCATATTCTTTATTATATTTAACAAGTATCAAATATAATCCGGAGGCGCTTGAATGAATGCGATACCGGCTCAGTAAATCAAGCGCAGGGGCATTGCCGCTGTGGATGATGTTACAGACAAGGGAGATGTGCATGTGATCAGAAACAACCGGCTGCAGTATGTGGTGCTTTCCGAAGAGCGCTACCAAGTGCTGATTGCAGCCGAGCAGGAGGCATATTACGGCCGTATCAAGGTATCGCTAAAAGAAGTTAAAGCCGGGAAGGTAAAGAAATTCGCAACCGTCGATGATCTGCTGAAGGGCATTGAAACGGCTTGCATCGGTAAAAAAACTGCCATTTTTAATTATTGCCGTATTTCATTCAGGGGAATATCTGCAAGCGTTTCGGTGATTATTGCATACACGTTTTCTGCAATTTCCAATATTTCTTTCGCATCGTTATCAGTAGGAAACCCGGATGGTAGCAACCCGAACCCGCTGGGATATCTTGTATCAATATAAACGAGGTCAACCATATCCAGATCAGCTTCTTTGATATCAAAAGGCGCGCTTTCATCCTTTGGTATCAGGGAATATAGTTTAACCACACTATGAATTTTTGGAATTTTTATTGCTTTCTCTTCCAGGTACGCCTTTAGGCATTTTTCAATACATTGTTGCGAGTGAAACAGGACAACGTTGGCCAGATGGATTGAATTAAGCAGTATCCTTGCCGCTTCAAGGTCTCTTTTGGCAAATTCCAGCCATTCCATCGTTCCTTTATTCATATCAGGAAAACTCCATTTTCTTCAATTTCCCTTATAAAAGAAGTACCAATGGCCCTGAGTTCCTCCCACTCCTCTTTGGTATAAACAAGCAGATCAACAGGATATTTTTTTTTCAGGATTTGCAACCGTCTAGAAATTTCCTGCCGGTTTTGAATCAATGTTCTATAATTACTCGATTTTCCATCTTTATCCAAGATAACTAACAAGTCGATATCACTATCTTCGTGCGGTTTTCCACTCGCATGGGAACCAAACAGGATTACCCTCAACGGCTTTGGCGGCTTGCTCAGACAGTCTATGATTTCCTGTTTAATATCTGGTTTCAGCATTTTCCCCTCAAGATGAAGATGGAGAAGTATTTTAACTTCCATTAAATACTTACGACAAAATATGTTATTTTAAATGGGAAAACAAGAAAATCCGGCGAAACAAGGAAAAGGAGTACGTGCGTGAATGAAGAATCGACACCATATCCACGATTCTGTCAATTTCATGACTGTGAACGCTCCATCGCGCCGCTTGATATAAGGCTGGCCAGGTGAAGAACGGTTTGGGGGGGTTAGCACATCATTGAGAAAGAACCAGCGGATGCCTGCAGCTGTACCGGGTCGTTGAAAGAACCACCTGCCTGCCCGTCCGGTTTTCAAGATTGATGATCACGGGGCCGACCAGGTTCATGGTCAGCGGCGGAACAGACTCGGGTTTGATGGTTACCAGGGCCAGCGCCAGTGTGCGCCCATCTTCGATGCCGTTGAAATAAACCAGATCAGAAGTCGGGAGTTCCTCGAGATAATTTTTTTCTCCCAGAAACGGGTTGATGATCACAAAGGCCAGATAGGGAAGCTCAACAGACTGAAGCCAGTAAAAAGGAGACTCCGGCTTATGCTGCTGAATAATAAACGTTTTCTGTTCCGGAAACCCGAGCAGTCCCTCCGGAAAATGAATCATCCGGTCTTCTTCGATCAAAATATCCCCAAAACGGGTTGTCGATACGGTTACCATATCTCTACTCCATGATACGCAATGGAAGGCAATGATCGCCTCATTGCCTTGATCTGTTCATTCCGACAGAAGCGATATATCCTGCGGCACGGCTGCTGCCCGAAGATTTTCTTCAACGATGCTTTTATATACTTCGGTCCGGTATATGGGCGTGTGCCGGGGGGCTTCGATTCCCAGCTTCACGTGGTTTCCCTTTATCCCGAGAACACTGACGGTAATATCATTGCCAATGGTAATTTTTTCTTCCAGCTTACGCGTAATGACAAGCATGGGGTCCCTCCGTGGCTCCCGTTGAAGGTTGACAAAAATTAAAGCAATTATTATGCCATGTTTTATAACGACTCAGACAGGCAGGCTATTGACCCGAAACCATTTATCTGAGGCTTTTGATGCGGTCCTCCCGGCTTAGCACCTCGATAACCCGGATTCCGTATTTTCCGCCTTCGACCACGACCTCGCCCTTTGCGATGAGTTTATTGTTGACCAGAATTTCCACAGGTTCATCCGCAAGGCTTTTGAGTCCGACAACAGTCTTCTCCCGAATTTTCAACAGTTCACTGATTTTCATTCGGGTTCTGCCAAGCTCGATGGAAACTTCAAGCGGGATATCCAGCAGAAAACTCAAGTCCACATCAATTGGCGGCAGTGTTTTGGGTTCATCTATCCAGTTCTTCTGGTGATAAACAGCCGGTAATTCCTCTGGCGGTTCGGCCTGAAGGGAAACCGGCGCTTCTATTTCGACAGGCGGGGAATCGGGTTTATCAGAAACGCCGGTGAGCTCGGGCCACTCGGCAGGAGACGGCGGACTGTCATCGGCAACCTGGTAATTGATTTCCTTGCTGTCTTCGAGTTGGATATTTAGTCCTTCAGCGAGCTTGAGTCCGAATTCCACGAAAAAGACGTGATCCTGATAACCGAAGGCGAAACGTTCATACCGCTCCATGTTCATGGATTCGATCCTGAAACTGCTGCCGCGGGTAATGGACGGGGTAGAGAGTTCACAGCGCAATCCGACATCGGAGAAAATGGATTTCAGATTGCCGCCGATAATGTTGCTGAGCTCTCCGATCACGTCATTCACGTCTGTTTCAACATCAACATCGTTGATGTCCAAATCCAGCATTACGGCCGCCATCTGGCGGGAAAACTGGGATGTCACATGGATGTTGATCAGCCCCATCGCATCCCCTGCAAAACTCACGGCTCCGACCGTGCGCATCCCCTCCAACGCCGATTGCGCGACAGTCTGGCTCACCTGGACATCCATGGAGAGCATGGTGCTAAAGACATTGATTACCGAATCCGGAACCTTGGTGGAAATATCCATGTTTCGGACCCTGGAAGCGTCGACGCGAGCCGCAGCCGGTAGATCTGGAGGCTGCTGCTTCATCCGCCTGATACCCGCTCTGCAGTTTGACCCCGACCTCGATCCGGATCGTATGCTGCTGATAGCTGAAACTCAGGCTCTCATATCTTTCGGTATTCAGGGATTTGATGGTGAAATCATCGCCCAGTGTAATGGACGGGGTCGAAAGCGCGCAGTAAAACCCGGAATCGTTAAAAAACGACTTGAGGTTTCCGCCGACAATATTGCTGAGTTCGCAAATCACATCCTTGATTTCATCTTCGCCTTCAATTTCATCGGGTGTCATTCCCAGCATGGCGGATGCCATGATCAGGGCAAAGTCTTTTTTCACATGAATGTGGATGATTCCGGACACCTGGCCGGCAAAGTTTACCGAACCCGCAATGCGCATTTCTTTCAAATCCGCATCATCCTTGTCCTGAACCGGTTCCAGTTGAAAGGACAGCATCGTATCAAACACATCCAGAACGGATTTTGTGATACTCGATTTAATATCTATCGTAAATATTGTTTCCATGGCCAATCGATTCCAGTAAATAATTCGATGAATCAGAGGATCAGCAGCAAGCAACCCAGAACAACAATCGCCAGCGCAACGGACATCTTGACATATCCCCGAGGATCGAGGATCACAATAAAGGGTCCTGTTCGGTCCCATCGCAGGGGAAGACGTTTGATCAACCGCACGCAGTTTACAGCCATCGTCACCGGCATCACCGGAACGAAGCCGGCGCCAAGCCCATACCACCAGACACCGACGCTTCTTTTGAAAGCCCCCAGCAAAACCGGCTTTGTTCCCCTGGAGGGTAATCACGCGAATGCCGAGCAGCCATTTGCCCGGAGTGGTTCCGAAGCTGCTGAGAAGATTGGCCTCAACAAAAGCCCAAATCAGCGTGCCTGCAAAAACATATATCAGCCACCCGACAACCGGATGCGCGAAACAGCCGGAAAGCTTCAATATATCCAAGCATTAATGCAAATATAATGCCATCCACACTCCTTGCCAGAAAGCGAATCAGCCAGACCGGCATGGAAGGAAGCGGACCCGCAGGCTTTCGGACAGATCCGCTATTCGGTCGGCGTTGAGACTGCTTTTCGGCAACGCCGATTTCGTCTTTCAGGCCGTCTTTCGCATCCGAAGACATAAAGGCCAGCGCGATTTCATAAGCCTGATTGATTTCCTGAAGCTGCTGCTCCGCCTTTTCTTTCAATCTGGGGTTTTGTAAAAAACGGTCCGGGTGCCACACATTCACCATGTCCCTGTACGCCAGCTTCAGATCCTCAAGCGAAGCACCTGGTTTAAGCTGAAGAATTTCAAAGGACTTTTTGACATTCATAAAAGTGAAGTACGATACCTTTTTACAGGGCCATCAGATTTTGTCGTCAGAAGCTGCTGTGCTCGGTTCGGGCAATGATCTCCTCCTGAAGCGACAGGCCAAGATCGCAGAAATAATCGCTGTAACCGGCAACGCGAACAATCAGATCCCGGTGATTTTTCCGGGTGCTGCTGGGCCGCACGAAGGGTGGCCGCATCCGCCACATTGAACTGAATGTGATGCCCGTCCAGCTTGAAATAGGTGCGCACCAGCTGAACCAGCCTGTCCAGATCCGCATCGGTCTTCAGAAGCTGCGGGCGTAAATTTCTGGTTGAGAAGCGTTCCGCCGGTTCGGACATGGTCCATCTTGGCCGCGGATTTAAGGACTGCCGTCGGACCCTTTCGATCCGCACCCTGCACCGGTGAAATCCCTTCGGAAAGCGGCTCCCGGGCGCGCCTGCCGTCAGGCGTTGCTCCGGTCACGGATCCAAAATAGACATGGCAGGTTGTGGGCAGAAGATTGATGTGATAGGTGCCGTTTTTGGTGTTTTTTCGCCCGTCAACCGCCGCAAAATAAGCCTCGAAAATAGATTTCATGATATCGTCGGCATAATCGTCGTCATTTCCGTACCGGGGGGTTCTGTTCATCAACATCAGCCGGGTTCTGTCATGGCCTGAAAAATCATCTGCCAGAGCAATCAGAAGCGCTGTCATGGAAAGATTTTTTTGATCAAAAACATGGTACCGGAGGGCCGACATCATATCGGTCAGGGAGCCAAGACCCACCCCCTGAATATAGGTGGTGTTATAGCGGGCGCCTCCGTCATGGTAATCCGTTCCGGTTGCAATGCAGTCATCGATCAGCAGGGACAGAAACGGCGCCGGCATATACCTGGCATAGAGGCGCTCTATCACATTATTGCCCCGGACCTTGATGTCGACAAAATGATTCATCTGCCGGACAAAGGCATTAAAAAGGTCATCGAACTGGGCGAATTGCTGGGGATTGCCGGTTTCAATGCCGATTTTCTTTCCGCTCCGGGGATCTATCCCGTTATGGAGGGTGATCTCAAGTACTTTTGGCATATTGAAGTAACCGGTAAGGATATAGCTTTCCTTTCCGAAAGCCCCGACCTCAACGCATCCGCTGGACCCGCCCCTGCGGGCGTCGTCCAGCGTTTTTCCCTGGCGGACCAGTTCCTGAACAATCAGATCCGCATTAAACACAGATGGCTGACCAAAGCCGGTTCGGATGATTCTGGCTGCCCGCTTGATGAACCTGTCCGGATTTTTCTTGCTGACCTGAATGGATGAGCTGGGCTGAAGCAGGCGCATATCCTCAATGACGTCCAGCAGCAGATAGGATACGTCATTGACCCCGTCGGATCCATCCGGCTTCATCCCGCCGACGTTGATCTGGGCAAAATCCGTGTATGTGCCGCTTTCCTCCGCCGTAACGCCCACCTTGGGGGGCGCCGGCTGATTGTTGAACTTGATCCAGAAACACTGGAGCAGTTCCTCGGCGGTTTCGCGGGTCAAGGTGCCATCCGCAAGGCCTTTCTGGTAAAACGGATACAGATGCTGATCCAGGCGCCCCGGGTCAAATGCATCCCAGGTGTTGAGCTCGATGGTAACCCCCAGATGAACGAACCAGTAATACTGCAGCGCCTCTTGTAAATCCCGGGGGGGATTGGCGGGAACATGAAGACAGATCGATGCAATCCGTTCCAGTTCGGCCTTTCGCTCCGGCCGGGTTTCCAGCTCCGCCAGAGCCCGGGCTTTTTCCGCATGCCGATGGCTGAAACGGATCAAGGCATCCACACAGATTCCCATGGCCTTTAGCTCTTCCTGGCGCTCATAGGCTCTGGGGTCGTTGAGATAATCGATTCTGCTTAAACCGGATTCGATTTCCTGCCTGAATTCCAGAAACCCTTTTTTATAGATTTTATCATCCAGGACCGTATGGCCCGGAGCTCTCTGCTCCATGAATTCGGTAAACACGCCGGCTTCGTATGCCGCTTTCCATTCATCCGTCATTTCGCCAAAAATCATATCCCGCAGGGATTTCCCCTGCCAGAAGGGAATGATGCTGTCCTTATAAACAGCCTTTGCCTGGGAACTGACCGAAAAAGGGATTTTTTCTCTGGAATCCAGGATTTCCAGATCGCTCAAGCTGTGACAACAAAGCTCAGGATAGGTGGGTGTTGCTTTGGGAAAAGGACCTTTTTCGCCGACGATCAGCTCGCCGTCAGAGATGCAGACGGTTTTGTGCTCCATGAGGTATTGAAACGCAAGCGCCCGCCGAACCGGCGCGGATACGGGCGCGGAATCCCTGCGGTAAAATTCGGTCATCAACTCGGCCCGTTCCGACGAAAGAACCGGCTTTGTGTTCAGGCTCTGTTCCCGGAGCCGTAAAACTCTTTCTGAAATCGTCATGATAAATCAACCTTCCACATTTACAGTCAGACCCAGGCTTCTGCAGCAGACCCGCAAGGCGGGTCATGGAATCTTCTGCCGGGGGGCGCGTATCCTGAAGACGGTAACCCTTTCCCAGGCGTTCATATTTGGCGGCAGCCGAATGATGATACGGCAGCAAATCGATTTGAGGCATGGACGGCAACCCGGCGGCAAAAACACCGATGGCCGAAACATTGTCTTCATCATCCGTTATTCCGGGAATGACCGGAAGCCGGATGCGAATCCGGTGACCACCTGAGGACAGGGCCAGAAGGTTTTCCAGAATCGTCCGGTTGGATACGCCGGTATACATCCGGTGTTTCTCATCATTCATCAGCTTCAAATCAAAAAGAAAGACATCCACGTGATGCCGGATGCGATCCAGCACTTGCCATGTCGAAAAACCGCTGGTATCCAGCGCCGTATGAATCTGGCGGTCCCTGCAGGCTTTCAGCAGCGCAAAAAGAAAATCCGGCTGAGCCAGCGGCTCTCCCCCGGAAAAGGTTACCCCTCCAAAGGATTCATCATAGAAAACCGTGTCCTTCTCGATCTCGGTCATCACCTGGTTCACGGTCAATTCCCGTCCGGCCATTTCGCAGGCATCCGCCAGACAGACATCCATGCAGCTTCCGCACCGCAAACATTTCTCCGGATCCGTGCAAAGCCCGATTTCGCCTTTGACGGATGGCATTTTCAGGACACACGGCCAGACATTCCCCGCAGCCGATACACCGGCTGACGGCATAGAGTTTTTCCCTTGAAATCCGCTGGCTCTCGGGATTGTGGCACCACCAGCAGGACAAGGGACAGCCTTTCAGAAAAACAGTTGTCCGGATTCCGGGACCATCGTGAATGGAAAATTTTTTTATATCAAAGATGATTCCGCTTTCCATGCTTCATATGATATATGACAACCTCATAAAAAGTCAAATTCTGAAAGGCATCCGGCCCGGCTGGAAAAGGCAATATTTTTGGTAAGTTTCACAGGAGCCCGGGTTCGGAGCCCGGCAGGGAAACACAGCTGCGAAATTTGACAAACAAACAAGCGGGAGGATATCCAGTGGAAACAGTCAAAACCGGACTTGAATGTTTAATCGCGGCGCCGCCGGAATGGCTGTCCGGCAAAAGAATGGGGCTGCTGTGCAACCCGGCATCGGTTGACCGTCGGTTTTCCCACGCGCGAACTCTGATCCATCAGGCGTTTCCCGGGCAGCTGACAGCCTTGTTTTCTCCGCAGCACGGATTTTACGCAGAAAAGCAGGACAATATGATCGAATCCGAAAACGGCAGGGATCCGCTGCTTCAAATTCCCCTGTACAGCCTGTACGGAAAAACCCGCATCCCCACCAAAGCCATGTTTGAGAACATCGATGTTTTGATTGTGGATCTGCAGGATGCCGGCACACGGGTCTACACCTTTATCTATACGCTGTCCTATTGCATGGAAGCCGCCAGAGACCACGGGAAATCCGTTCTGATCCTGGACCGGCCCAACCCCGTAAACGGCCGGATTGTTGAGGGCAACTGCCTGTCCATGGATTGCCGCTCTTTTGTGGGACGCTACCCGATTCCGATGCGTCATGGACTGACCATCGGGGAAATGGCAGGTCTCTTTAATCACGATTATGGAATCGGCTGCCATCTCGAAGTCATTCCGATGACGGGCTGGAAACGGTCGATGGGGTATGCGGATACCGGCCTGCCCTGGGTTGCGCCATCCCCGAATCTGCCGACGCCGGCATCTGCCGGTGTTTATCCCGGCCAGGTCATCTGGGAAGGAACCAATGTGTCCGAAGGCAGGGGAACCACCCAGCCCTTTGAATTGTTCGGGGCGCCTTTTTTGGAGCCCGAACGAATTTTATCCTGCCTCACGGACAAAGACCTGCAGGGAATCGTGTTAAGAGAAGCCGCATTTGAACCCACTTCCGGCAAGTGGCAGGGAAAACTCTGCAGGGGGTTTCAGATTCATGTCACGGATCCGGACAGTTACATGCCGTACATCACCTCTCTCAAATTGCTTCAGGCTGTCATGCGCCATCACGCGAATAACTTTTCATGGAAAAATCCTCCTTATGAATATGAATTTGAAAGGCTGCCGATTGACCTGATCATTGGAAACGCGGAGATCAGAAAGCGCATGGAGCGCCTGGATTCTCCGGATGATATTGCCGAGTCCTGGAAACCCGAGCTGAACCGGTTTGTCCACGACAGCCGGAATCATCATCTCTATTCCTGAATCCGCTTATTATACGGCAGAATGGCTACACAAGCCGCTATCAGGATTTATTCCGAATTACTTTCAGCTTCAGTCTATCCGCCTGAGCCGAAATGAAAAATGCTATTTACAAACCCGGCTTCTTCCGATATAAAAAACAGAGTTGATATCATTCTGATATAAAAAGTTATCCGTCATTTCAAAGGGGTTGCTATGGGAAAAACCAATACCACCAAAGCTTCAAAGAAAAAAACGGTATCAAAAAAGAAAGAATCGGCGAAGAAACGTCAAAGCCGATCCGGCGGCATCAGGCAAGACTTCCGATCTAAAAACCGAGGAGACGCCGGTCACGGTCGCATTGAAAGGTCCTAAAGATTCAAAAAAGACAGTTGATGCGGGTATTCCAATCCAGAAGAAACCGGTTCTGCTAAGCGATCTGATTTTAAAAAAATTTGATGCCTGGCAACCGGATAACCTGTTTGTTCCGATCCCGGACAAATCCATCATTGCGGATGCCCCGCCTTTTGTATCGGGCAAGGATGATCAGGAAATCAGCCGAATAAGGGAATTGCTTTTCAACACCTTCGATATGAAGGCAATCATTGCAGAAGGCGAGCGCTTCGCTGTTGAAAAGGCTGCTGCCGAAAAGGCCGAAGCTGAACGTATTGCCGCTGAAAAGGCCGCTGCCGAAAAAGCCGAGGCTGAACGCATTGCCGCTGAAAAGGCCGCTGCCGAAAAGGCCGAAGCTGAACGCATTGCCGCTGAAAAGGCCGCTGCCGAAAAGGCCGAAGCTGAACGCATTGCCGCTGAAAAGGCCGCTGCCGAAAAGGCCGAAGCTGAACGCATTGCCGCTGAAAAGGCCGCTGCCGAAAAAGCCGAGGCTGAACGCATTGCCGCTGAAAAAGCCGCTGCCGAAAAGGCCGAAGCTGAACGTATTGCCGCTGAAAAAGCCGCTGCTGAAAAGGCCGAAGCTGAACGTATCGCCGCCGAAAAAGCCGCCGCAGTCCTGGAACGGAAGAAGGCCGCTGAGCTTCAGCAGGCATCGATTCCCAAAGTCGAGATCACTTATGATCGGCCGGCGCCGACGGTACAGCCGGCAAAAGACGCCGATCCCATGGATAAAACCATTAAAATTTTCGCAGGCGGCCTCGCGTTACTGGTGCTGCTGCTTATCGGCACAAGTCTGTGCAATTCACAAAAATTTTACATCAAAAAGGCAAAAAACGGGATTGAGATCTGGCAGGGAAGATTTTCACCCAAGGGTGAAAAACAACTGATATCCCTTGCCGGGATTAAAGCGCCTGAAACAGTTCAGAAAGTTTACTCAAAAAATGATGTTTACCCGATTATTTTCAGCTATTTTCTGAATAAGGCGGATGCATTTCTGGCTGCACCGGGCATTCCGGATTTTGAAGGCATGAAATATTACATCAATCTGGCAAAACCTTATGCCGTCACCCAGGAGCTTCGCGATGCAGCAGCCCTTCGCCTGAACGGCATGACCCAAACACTGCAGAACTATAAAGACAACATCGCTGCCAGCAAGGCGCCGGCCGCTAAAACCCAATAGTTGCGGAATAATTTAAATTAAAAAGCCTTCTTTTTCCATCGGGAAAAAGAAGGCTTTTTTTGTTTTCAGAAGACCTTAAAGCAAGGATACGGCTCCAGCCCTGTGACAGGCTACCCGGTGATTTTTTTCGCCGGCGTCCGGCACGCAAACCAGCTCCGGGTACGCTGTTTTGCATATCGCCACCGCAAACGGGCAGCGGGGATGGAAATGACATCCCGAAGGAGGATTGGCCGGAGAGGGAACATCTCCGGCAAGCTGGAATCTTTTCCTTTTTCGGGCAGGATCCGGAATCGGTATGGCCGATATCAGGGCCTGGGTGTAAGGATGCAAGGGAGTTGCGTATAACCCTTCGGAATCCGTGTATTCCACGATTCTTCCCAGATACATCACCGCAATGTCATCTGAAATGTGCTTCACCACCGCCAGGTTGTGCGCAATGAACAGATAGGACAGTTTCATCTCCCGTTGAAGCTCAAGCAGCAGGTTGACAATCTGGGACTGAATGGAGACATCCAGCGCCGAAACCGGCTCATCACAGATGATGAGCTTGGGATTTAAAGCAATGGCCCGTGCAATGCCAATCCGCTGCCGCTGGCCTCCGCTGAACTCATGGGCAAAACGCGAAACAGCCGTCTCCGGCATTCCGACCCGATTCAGCAGGTTTTTCACATAACCCTTTCGATCCTCAGAAGATCCGACCTTGTGAATCTCGTATGGCTCTTCAAGTATATCACCGATGGTCTGCCGGCTATCCAGGGATTCGAAAGGGTCCTGAAAAATGATCTGCATGTTTCTGCGGACCCCTCTCAGCCGTCTTTGCGACAGCGCCATCAGATCCTGCCCCATGAAATTGACTGCCCCGCTGTCAGGCTCAATCAGACGCAGAAGGGCTCTTCCCACCGTTGTTTTTCCGCAGCCCGATTCTCCGACAAGCCCGAGGGTCTTCCCCTCCTGAATCGTCAAAGAGATGTCGTCCACTGCATAGACATTCCCTGTTTTTTTTCTGAATATGCCGCCTAGAATCGGGAAATATTTCTTTAGATGATGGACCTCAAGTAAATTATTCGACATGGTGAATGGGATATCAAACCTTTCTGCATAGGGTTATTTTTTCGAAAACTAAACACCGACGATGAACTTGTAAACATTCATGAATTGCTTCTGGACTTCAACCCCGGCAATGAAAACGGCACCTTCCCCTTTGGAAAAGAGGGGACTCTATTTTCACGCCAAAAAGTCAACGGATGGAAGCATTCTTCAGCCGCCTGTCCAGAAGCGAAAGGCGATTTCTGGGCTTATCGTTCTTGATGGCCGTATCCAGGGCCTGCCGGGTTCCAACGATAATGACCAGTTTTTTTCCGCGTGTAATGGCCGTATACAGGAGATTTCGCTGAAGCAGCGGATGATGCTGGGGCATCAGCGGAATCACCACTGCCGGATATTCCGACCCCTGGGACTTATGGACGGAAATGGCATAGGCCAGGGTCAGCTCCTCAAGCTCCTCGTTTTCATAATCCACCAGCCTGTCGTCATAATGCACCGAAAGCCGTCTTTTTGACAATTGTGGAGACTGGTCGATTTCTGAAATGACGCCGATGTCTCCGTTAAACACTTCCTTGGCATAGTTGTTTTTCAGATGCATGACCTTGTCTCCCGGCCTGAACTGAATCCCGGCCCCGGGGGAAGATTGGGGATTCAATGCTTCCTGAAGCACCTGGTTGAGCTGAATGGTTCCCACCGTCCCCTTGTGCATGGGGCTAAGCACCTGGATATCCCTGACCGGATCAAACCCGAAACGCTCCGGGATTTTTCGGCTGCACAGCTCGACAATTGTCTTCACAACCGTTTCAGGCTGGTATTGTTCAATAAAATAAAACTCTGAAAGGCCTTCCGGATTTCGGTCTTTTTCCAGATTCGGAAGATTGCCCTGCCTGACCCGGTGGGCATTTACAACAATCGGGCTTTTTTCCGCCTGGCGGAAGATTTCTTTCAGTTCAAATGTCCGGATGGCCCCGGATCGAATCAGGTCCGAGAGAATGTTTCCGGGCCCGACAGACGGGAGCTGAAACACATCCCCGACCAGGATCAGGGTGGCGGTCACGGGAACAGCCTTCAGCAGATGAAACATGAGATGGGCATCCATCATCGAGGCTTCATCCACAATCATCACGTCCACATCCAGGGGATCGTCTTCATCTTTTTCAAAATCATTCTGCTCCAGATTATACCCCAAGAGCTTATGCAAGGTGGATGCCTTTTTCCGGGCGACCTCGGAAAGACGCCTGGCTGCGCGACCTGTCGGCGCGGAAAGGATGGTTTTCTGCCGCAGGCGATCGCATATCGCGGCGATGGAACGGATCAAGGTGGTCTTTCCGGTTCCCGGCCCCCCGGTAATAATGGCAATATGATGCAGGAGAATCTCCTCCAGCACGGCCTGCTGCTCCGCGGAAAGCTGAATGGCCAGGCGCGCCAGAATTTCCCGGGTCATCTGCTCCTGATCGATATCCGGGGGTTTTACCGGAACCGACAAAAACGCCTTGAGCCGAAGGGCAATACCGGTTTCCGCCCGATGAAGCGCCGAAAGGTAAAGGGCCTGATCGCCGCCACGATCGTCCATCGCCTCCTGCACCACCTGCCCTTCAGCGGAAAGTTCAAGCAGGGCATCGGATACCGATTCAGCGCCAATATCAAACAGCCTGGCGCATTTTCGCCGGGTTTCCTGACCCGTCATGAACATATGGCCATCGGATGCCGCCTGTTCCAGCAGATACAGAATACAGGCCCGGATTCTCAGCGGATCATCGGAAAGGGCGCCCTGATGCTGTGCAATCCGGTCGGCGATATAAAAACCGATTCCCGGAAGATCGCAGGCGACCTGATACGGATGTTGCTTGAGGACATCGACTGCGGCTGCACCATATTGTTTGAAAATTCGGCCGCTGTAAGCCAGCGAAATGCCGTGGTTCTGGAGAAAAATCATCAGGCAGCGAATTGCATGATGGGATTTCCAGGATTCTGCAATCTGTTTGGCAATGCCTTTGCCGATGCCCTTGACATCGGTCAGTTTTTCAGGCGACGACTCGATAACCACCAGGGTCTGATCCCCGAAATGGCTGATCAGCCGGGATATGGTTTTGGCTCCCAGCCCCTTGATCACCCCGGACTTCAGGTATTTCCGGATGCCATCAACTGTGGCCGGCAACAGCACTTCAAAGCGGAGGATTTTAAGCTGCTGCCCGAAGCGGGCATGCGTTTCCCAGGTGCCGTCCAGCTTCAGAAATTCTCCGGCAGTGGGCTCCGGCATGAACCCGACAACCGTGATCGTGTTTTGGGCGCCTCTGGGACGAAATTTTGCTATGGTGTAATGGTTTTCAGGATTGTAAAACGTAATGCGATCCAGGCAGCCTTCCAGATCGGTCAGGGACCCGGACGCATTCATGAAATGATCCAGCGGGCGGCTTCCAGCAAATCGGCCACCACCACGGTGGGATAGACGTTGTCCAGAGCCAGGGCATCCTGAGCCATGACGCCGTTACCGGTACGGACCAGAATCGTTTTGCCGCAGCCCGCAGCCTTTCCGCACAGAATATCCTTGGCGCTGTCGCCCACCATAACGGCATCGGAAATATCGATGGCATATTTTTCACAGGCCTGCTGAATCAGTCCGGGTTTGGGTTTGCGGCAGGAACATCCTTGTTCCGGCGTGTGAGGGCAGAAAAAAATATCCGTGATTCTGCCGCCATGGGATGCGACTGTGGATTTCAGCCGGCGATGCATATCCTCCAGCACTTCCGGCAATACCCATTTGCGGTGGATGATGGACTGGTTGGTAATCACAATGAGTGTGCAGCCTTTCCGGGTAAGGATTTTCAAGGCTTCCAGGCTGTTTGGAAGAAAGATGAACTCCTCCCAGCACTTAATGTAATCCGAAGAGTCCTGATTGATGACCCCGTCCCGGTCCAGAAAAACGACTTTCTTCAGCAACACCGCCTCCATTTTCGACGCGCGATGGTTCATGACCCGAAAAAATCGCCTGATCACCGCTTCTGAAGGCGGGCAACCGATTCTATGTGAAATGTATGGGGGAACATATCCACGGGCTGCACCTCGATAACCTGATAGGCGTCTTTCATCAGCCCAAGATCCCTGGCCAGCGTGGCCGGATTGCAGGACACATAAATGATCCGCTCGGGCAAAATATTCAGAACCTGCTGCACGACGCTTTTGTGCATGCCGTCGCGCGGCGGGTCGATGATCATGACATCGGGCGTATGCAACGCCTCGGACAGGCGATCCTTGATGTCTCCCCGGTAAAACGTGCAGTTCGTGACGCCGTTTTTCAGGCAGTTTTTTTCCGCATCGGATACCGCGGCATCGACAATTTCAAATCCGACAACCCTTCGGGCGGCTTTCGATAGACAGATGGCGATGGTTCCGGTGCCGCAATACAGGTCAAAAACCGTTTCATTGCCGGTCAGTCCGGCATAAGCCATCACCGTACGATACAGGGTTTCCGCCCCTCTGCTGTTGGTCTGAAAGAATGAATTGGCGGATATGTCAAATTCAAACCCGCAGATGCGGTCCGTCAGGTGCGAATCCTCCGGAAAGTGTAATTTCATATTCCCCCACGGATATCGAAGCCTTTTTCGCGGTAATGTTGTTGACCACGGAGATTATTTGAGAATATTTGTTTTTCAGCAGATCCGCCAGGGGCTGCACGGCATTGCTGTTCTCCGCGGCAGTGATCAGATTCACCATCCACCGGTCATGGGCCAGGGAATGTCGAAGCATGATAAACCGCCAGAACCCCTTATGCGTCCGGGGACAATACATCGGCATTTCCGATGACTGAATATACCGGCGCACATCGCCCAATATCCGGTTCCCCGTGTCCGGCTGCAGCAGACAGGCTTCGATATCCAGAACTTTATGAAACACGCCCGGCACATGAAATCCCAGGGCAAAACCTCTGGATAGATCTTGGTTTTGCATTTCTTCCGGCAAACGCCACCGGCTGTCCGAACAGGTGAATTCCACTTTATTGCGATATCCGAAGCGCAGCCCGGAAGCAAGCGTCGGGTGGACCGTCACATCTTTTATTAAGGCAATATGCGCCAGAGATTCCACAACATGCTGCCGTTTATACGCCAGTTGCCGGTCATAGTCCAGAAACTGCCATTTGCACCCCCCGCAAACGCCGCTGTAAGGACAGGGGGCTGAAACCCGGTCCGAAGACGGCTGGAGGAGCGACACCACACGGGCTTCGGCATAATTTTTCTTTTTTCGGGTAATGACGATGCGAACCCTGTCCCCGGGAACCGCCTGGTCCACAAAAACAGCAAACCCTTCGATGTGAACGATTCCCTTGCCGCCATAAGCGACATCGGATATGGCAACATCATGCAACTGGCCTTTTTGAATACTCATGATATGGCTTCTTTTCAATAAACGGAAACATCTTAAACGTATTTGCCGTGTCTAGCTTTCAATACTTTTCCGATCTTGTCAATGCAAAAGGTTATCCTGTCTTCATCTGGTCCAATCAGGCCGGATCAAGTCCGGCAAGACAGTAAAAGTATACAGACTAATTTGTGATACGTAAGAAAAAAATGTATTGATCTTTGGGCATTCTCTATCATATTGATGGGAATCAATTCGATAATTGGCTGAAAAAACATATTTTTTTCGAATTACAGGAATTTATGGATGTTTTTGTCGCCAGACAACCCATATTTGACATAAACCATCGATGTATTGCCTATGAACTTCTCTTCAGAGACGGCATCCGCAGTGTAATGAACCATCCCGATGGGGATGCCGCCACACTGGAGCTGCTTTCCAATTCTTTTCTCTCCATCGGATTGGACACCCTGTCTCATCGAAAAAAATGCTTCATCAATTTTACCCAGAACCTGCTGCTCCAAAAGCTTCCCCTTGCCTTTCCCAAAGAAAACATCGTCGTCGAAGTTCTTGAAAATATCACACCCGACTCCGAAATGATGGAAGCCTGCAGGGATATTCGCAGCAAAGGATACACGCTGGCGCTGGATGACTTTGTATACCATCCGAAATGGGATCCGCTGCTGGATTTGGTTCAATACGTAAAAATTGATTGCCTGCAAACCGCAACTGCGGATATGGGAAGCGTTATCAACAAGTTAAATAAATACTCGGCAGGATTGATTGCCGAGAAAGTCGAAACCCGGTTAACTTACAAAGTGACTTCCAAGCTGGGTTTCACATATTTTCAGGGGTATTTTTTTTGCAGGCCGCAAATCATCAGATCCCGTCAGATCCCCAGCAGCAAGTTGAATCTTCTGACGATCATGGCACAGGTGAGAGATCCGAATATTACCATGACGGATCTGGAAAAAGTAATTTCCAGGGATGTGGGAATTTCCTTTAAACTGCTTAACTATCTGAATTCTGCTTATCTACAGTCGGGGAGCAGTCATAAAATCGATCAAGCACGCCCTGATACTTCTGGGCCTGGAGCAGCTGACCCGGTTTGTATCCGTGATAACGCTGACCACTCTGGGATCGGACAAAACAGATGAACTGATCCGGCTGTCCAGTATCCGGGGCAGATTCTGCGAACTGACCAGTGCGCACTGCGGACTGTCAGGAAAGGCTCCCGAGCTGTTCACCGTCGGTCTTTTTTCCCTGATCGACACGCTTATGGATGATACGATGGAGCGCCTTCTGGAAAAGCTTCCCCTTTCAGACACCATTAAAGACGCACTGCTTCAGGGCAGCGGGAATTACGCAGGCGTTCTGTCTCTGGTTGTTCAATATGAGTCCGGGAACTGGTCCAAGGTCGATGAAATGGCGCAGCTTCTGGGCATTTCCGGAACAAGTCTTCCGACAAATTATCTGGCTGCCATTCAGTGGGCCGATGCCTTGACCGCATAAATCGTTTTATTGCGCTTCGAAGTACCTGGATTTGATGGATCTGTGCGTTACGGATGCTTGTAAATCAGCCGGGGTGGCTCCATCATAACCGTTGTGTCGGGTGGGACAGACTCCGTAATCCAGACATTGCCGCCGATGACCGAACGTTCCCCGATCACCGTATCGCCTCCCAGAATGGTTGCCCCGGAGTAGATAATGACATCATTTTCGATGCTGGGATGACGTTTTTTCCCCCGCAGTTTTTCTCCGGCATTTTTCGGAAGGGACAAGGCCCCAAGCGTGACGCCCTGATAAATCCGGACATTGTTTCCGATCTCGGTCGTCTCGCCGATCACAACCCCTGTGCCATGATCAATGACAAAACTTTCTCCGATTTTAGCTCCCGGATGAATATCGATTCCCGTGATGCTGTGGGCATGTTCGGTCATGATTCGGGGAAGCAGGGGAACGTTTAACTCAAAAAGCCTGTGGGCGACCCGATAGACGCTGATGGCATATATTCCGGGATAGCTGAAAATGATTTCATCATGGCTTTTGGCAGCCGGATCCCCTTCATATGCGGCCCGGATGTCGGTTGCCAGAATTTTTCGTATCGAGGGGATGGATTCCAGCACGGTCAGAGCGATTTCATGCCCCCGGTCGCCGCAATCGCTGCAGGAAAGATCATACCGGAAACAATCGTGGCGGATGCTATGGGTGATCTGCTCCGACAGCATATCAAACAACGCCGTAACCGCCTGGCCCATGGTATATTTGAGACTGACCGGATCAATTTTTTCCCGGCTGAAATATCCGGGAAAAAGGACTTCCCGAAGCTTATCGATGATGTCCACCACATACCCTTCGGAAGGAATGGGGTCATAATCGATGTGGGTAAAGCACTGCCTGTCCTGGCAACTGGTGATAATGGATTCCGCAAGATCCGGAATGCGGCTGCGATACCGCGTATAGGATTCGGCATCGGTTTTACAGGCGTTTTCATCATCATTATGATTCGTCATATTAAGTGCCTCCTGAACATAAGGGAATCCGGATTATTCCGCCACGGCAAAAGCCCCGTCGTACCCGGCCGAGGCCAGCATTTTTTCGTTCTGAATGGCCTGCTCCAGACTCGAACATTTTGTAACCCTGACCCGGTAAAAAATCCCCCTGCCATTGTCAAATGTCTGGATATGGGCATTCTGATAGGTTTTGTCCAGTTTGACCTTCAGCCTCTCGGCATTGTTGCGGTCAGAAAAAGCCCCGACCTGAATCGTGAAATTCCCCTGATAATAAAAATCCGCTGAACCGGCGGCGGATGCCAGGGCGGTTGTTCCAACGGCAACCACTTCAACAGGCGCCGTTCCCGGCCCCACAACGCCAAGTCTGGAAGCACAGGCATAAGAAAGATCAATGACCCTTCCGGTCACAAAAGGCCCCCTGTCGTTGATGCGAATCTCCATTTCCCGGTTGTTGTCCAGATTTCGAACCCGGACAATCGTTCCCAGGGGAAGGGTCTTATGTGCCGCGGATTCAGCATACATATCGTAGATCTCGCCGCTGGATGTTTTTTTTCCGTGAAAATCTTCTCCATACCACGAGGCAATGCCTTTTTGCGTGAACCCTCTGGCATCCGGCAGCGGCTGATACCACTGGCCCAGGGCCTTGTAGGGCTTGGGAGAAGACGGCGGAATCGCGGCTGTCGGCGGTATGGCTGCAGACGGCGGAATCGCTGTCGACGGCGGACGGCCGGAAGAAGGCACGGAGCGCCCGCACCCATGGAAACCGGCTATCAGAATCCCCCCCAGAATCATCATGCAGAAAATGCGTTTCATTTTTCCAGGGCCAGTTTGATGACATCCATCATTTTTTCAACAAAATGGAATTGAATGTCTTTTTGAATCTTTTTGGGAATCTCTTCCAGATCTTTTTCATTCCATTTTGGCATGATGATGGTCTTGATTCCCGCCCGGTGCGCGGCCAGTATTTTTTCCTTTATCCCGCCGACCGGCAGCACCTGGCCCCGTAACGTAATCTCTCCGGTCATGGCCAGATCTTTTCGAATCGGCTTGTTGGTCAGCAGAGACGTCAGTGCGGTCAGCATGGTAACGCCGGCGGACGGGCCGTCTTTTGGGATCGCGCCGGCAGGAACATGAATGTGAAGATCGTGATTTGCAAAATAGTCGTCTGAGATTCCCATAGAAACTGCATTGGCGCGGATAAAGCTTAAGGCCGCGGTTGCGGATTCCTTCATGACATCCCCAAGCTGGCCGGTCAGGGTAAGATTTTTACCCCCTTTCATGGCGGTTGCTTCAATAAAGAGAATATCGCCGCCATTCGGTGTCCAGGCCAGCCCTACCGCCACCCCGGGTGTCGATACTCTGGCACGGGTTTCGGTCTGAATTTTGATCGGACCCAGGTATTTGGAAAGATTGTTCAAATTAATGTTTGGAGCCGAGGCTTCTCCCTCCGCCACCTTGCTGGCAACCCCCCGGCAGATCGAGGCGATTTCGCGCTCCAGATTTCTCAGGCCGGCTTCACGGGTATAGCCGGAGATAATCTGCCGAATCGCTCCCCTCGAAAAATTGATCTGATCCGCCTTGAGGCCATGGGCTTTTCGCTGCCGGGGAATCAGATACCGGTTCGCGATTTTGATTTTTTCATCTTCCGTGTAGCCCAAAAGATTGATGACTTCCATTCTGTCCCGGAGAGCCGGCGGAATGGTATCCAGCACATTGGCCGTGGTAATGAACATGACCATGGACAGATCAAAGGGCACATCCAGGTAATGATCCGAAAAGCTGAAGTTCTGTTCCGGATCCAGCACCTCAAGAAGCGCAGACGATGGGTCGCCCCGGAAGTCGCTGCCGACCTTATCGATTTCATCCAGCATGAACACGGGATTATTGGAGCCTGCCCTGCGGATTCCCTGAATGATTCGACCCGGCAGTGCGCCCACATACGTGCGCCGATGCCCGCGAATCTCCGCCTCATCGCGAACGCCGCCCAGGGAAATGCGGTGGAACTTTCTTCCGAGCGCTTTGGCAATGGAGTTTCCCAGCGACGTCTTGCCGGTTCCCGGAGGACCGGCAAAGCATAAAATCGGGCCTTTGGAATCGGGCTTCAGTTTTCTGACCGCCAGATATTCGATGATACGTTTTTTGGCTTTTTCCAGGCCGAAATGGTCTTCATCCAGAACCTTTCTGGCTTTTTTAATGTCGAGGTTGTCCGGAGTGCTGTCATGCCAGGGAAGGGTGGTCAGCCAGTCCAGATAAGTGGATGCCACGGTAAACTCCGCGGATGAGGGGTGCATGCGGGACAACCGGTTCAGCTCCCGCTGCGCCTCTTTTGCAGCCTCTTCCGGAAGATTTTTTTCCGCAATTTTTTTACGGTAATCATCCAGTTCGACCGAGGAGTCGTCTTTTTCACCCAGTTCCTCCCGAATCGCCTTCAACTGCTGGCGCAGGTAATATTCGCGCTGGCTCTTATCAATGTCTCCCTTTACCTGGCTCTGGATCTTGTTGCCGAGCTCCAGAATTTCCAGTTGATGGTTGGCCATCCGCGTGACTTCCTTAAGCCGTTCATTGATATCAATCAACTCCAGAATTTTTTGTTTTTCATCCGGCGTGGAATTGATGGTCGAGGCGATCATATCGGCCAGCGTGCCCGGATCCGCTATGGACTTGGCCATTGCACCGATTTCGGGCGGCAGTCCGGGAGTAAGCTCTGCAATCCGGGCAAACAGGTTGACGATATTGGCCATCAGGGCTTCGGTTTCCGTATCCTTGGTATCTGTTTCAGGAATCATTTCAATCTTGGCCTGAAGGTAGGGTTTGCTGTCCATGAACTCAAGGATCTTGAAGCGGCTGAGTCCCTGAACCAGAAGCTGGGCACGATTATCCTGGGTTTTGGCCATTTTTAAAATCAAGGCGCTGGTTCCGATCGTATACAGGTCTTCTTCAGGGACTCTCACTTTCCTTGGCAATTTTTTTGGACACCACCAGTCCGATCAGTCGATCACTGGCCATGGCCTCATCAACCAGTTTCACCGATTCTCCCTGCATCACCACAAGGGGCAATACCATTTTGGGGAAGAGGGCAGCGTCAAATAACGGCAGGATGGGAAGAAGCTCCAATTTTTTGTCCGCAATGGTTTCCGTAGGCGGTTGCTGTTCTGGCATGGGTACCTCCAAAGGAAGTTCTAAAGTGATGACTGAAAATATATATTCGAGGCGGCTTTATAAAAAGCTTTTTGACTGTTCAAAACTTCTTCAAGCCGCACATAATGAAATCGGCCACAGATTATTAATCGGATATGGGTATTTTATGAACAATATTGACCGGCAGTTTTGCCAGCCGAATCTGAAGAAAGCCATTCAAATATGAGGCGCTGACGATTTCCGGATCAATCAGTGACGGCAGAAAAAGAATTCGTTCAAAACGCCCGTATTGGATTTCGGCAAGCCTGTAAGTGGCATTATCCATACGGGACATTTCCGTCCGTTTTCCATGAATGCGGACGGCTTTGCTGTTGATCTCCACTTCAAGATCTTCTTTATCCACACCGGCAATTTCAGCGCGGATGATGATTTCTTCATGCGTCTCGTAAATATCCATCTGGGGATTCCAGGCACGATCACACAGCATGAAAACCGGTTTTATCGATCGGAACATGTCATCTATGGATTTTTCAAAACTGGAGCTTACCGCGTCAAAATCACTTCCAAATTTAATTTTGATATAGTTCCATTTTGGGATATTTTCCATTTTCGGCTCCTGCAGTGTCAGTCGGTTAATTTTCCGAATAACGTTTTTTAATTTATTAGAAATCTAACACTGAAACAGCTGTTTGTAAAGACAGGTTTTTATTGACACGCTGGCATTCATTTTTCTATAGCTTTTAAAAAGACTGCGATCTAAAAAGTGGAGATTCGACATGAAACTGACCGACATTTACCCCATTGAAAAATGGACGGCATTTGAAAAAAATATTCATGAAAAATCCGGAATGGATGCCAATGTATTCAATACGGATGGCATCCGCATCACGGAATACAAAGAATGGGTAAACCGGCTGTGCCCGGCTATAAAGGCCATCGACAAGGGTCAAAGTTATATCTGCGCCATCGCCCATATGAACATTGCCGCTCAGGCCATGCAAACCCGTATGCCGGCAATTGAAGAATGCGACGCCGGGCTGATCAAAATGGTAATTCCCATATTTATCAAGGACGCGTTTGTGGGTGCTGTCGGCGCCTGCGGGCTGCTGTCGGAAGACGGCGAAGTGGATGCTTTCCTGATCAATAAAACAACCGATATGAACGAAGATGTCATTCAGGAGCTTTCCGAAGGCATTGGAACCATTTCCCGGCAAAAGGCGGAAGCACTGGCCGCGTATATTCAGCAGGAGCTTGACCACATGCTTTCGCCATCTGCCTGAGGAGATTGAAAGTGAATCCATCCATGAAACAGGTTATGGTGGTCGGCGGCGGCATTTCAGGGCTTAGTGCTGCCGTTGATCTGGCACGATTGGGCGTGGCCGTTGTTTTGGTTGAAAATTCGGGTTCTCTGGGCGGCCATGCAGCCCAGCTGTCCTGCAAGGCGGCAGAGCGCTGTGTTGCCTGCGGCGCCTGCACGGTGGAAGAAAAAATCCGGCAGGCAACCAACGACGCCAACATCCGGGTACACTTGAATGCCAGTGTCGATAAAATCGACCGGCAAAAGCGTTTTGAGGTCACCCTGAATCAGGATCGGGAAATGCAGCACATTGAGGTGGATGCCGTCCTGATGGCTTCCGGATTCACCCCTTTTCATCCCGCAAACAAACCCTATGGATACGGGCGGTTTGAAAACGTGATGACAACCCTGGAACTTGACCGGATGCTGCGCCGAAGCGGCACGGTCAAACGCCCATCCGACGCAAAATTCCCTAGGAACATGGCCTTTATCCAGTGCGTGGGAAGCAGAGACTCCAGCCTGGGTCATCTGTGGTGCTCGAAAATCTGCTGCGGCTCGGCGCTTCGAATGGCCAGATGCATCCAGAACCGCCAGCCGGAAATGGAACCCACTTTTTTTTATATCGATGTTCAAAATTTCGGAAAGAATTTTCAAACCTATTATGCCGATACGCAGCAGCAGGTTCGGATGATCCGCTCTATTCCGGCCGATGTGTTGAAGACAGCAGACGACCGGCTGAAGCTGTCGTATTTTGATCCGGACACCCAGGCATATCAGGAAGCCGTCTTTGATATGGTGATCCTGTCCATCGGCCTGATGCCTTCCGAATCCACCCGGAATCTGGCTGCCATGCTGAACATCGACATGGATGGCTTTGAATATGCCCGGAAAGAATCTGTTTTGCTTCCGGAAGGTGTTTTTGCCGCAGGAACTGTTCTTGAACCCATGAGCATCGCCGAATCGGTTCTAAGCGCCGGGAAAGCCGCCGGCGATATCTTTCTCTATCTGGAAACCGCCTCACAGATATAAGGTGATAATTTGAAAGAACGAACGCTTCTAATCGGAAACGGGCCGGTTGCTTCGGGAATTGCAAAAGCGCTGCTGTCCAAAAACATCCCTGTCATGCAGGTAACCCCGGATGCAGCCGCTTCCGTGATTTCGGATGACCCGGCACCTCTTTTTGAAGTCCGCACGGAAACGCGCGTAAGCCATTGCACGGGTTCGGCAGGAAATTTTCAGGTGATTCTCAGTCACCCGCACGGCAGCCCCCCGCTGACTCTTTGCAAATATCGTCATTGCCGAAGAGGGCATTCAAAGCCCCCTTTTTTCCCTTTACGGACTGAGCGCATCCCCAACCGTACTGTCCCTTTCCGAAATTCAGAAGGACCTTGCTTCTCCCCTGGCATCGGAATCTGCACTGTCCGCGGGCAAAACCGCGGTCTTTATCGTTGGGCTTGCCAAGGAAAGCTATCCGCATGTGCTTGAATCCGCCATGGAATCCTGCCTGAAGCTTCAGACGGAGCTGGGAATGAAAACCATGATCCTGACCCGAAACCTCAAGGTCGGCGCATCGGGTCTGGAAGCCTTGTATCGCAAAACACGGGAAGCCGGCGTGGTTTATGTCAAGTTCTCGGATACGCTTCCGACGTTTCAACAGGATGCCGATGGAAACGTGCAAATCGCGTTTATGGACGAGATCACGCGAATGCCGTTTACCGTTCAAGCCGATATTACGGTCGTGGATGAAGCGATTGCCCCTTCGCCTTACCTGAAGGATTTGTCCCGGATTTTCTGCCTGGACACGGATTCAGCCGGATATATCCAGTCGGACAATGTCCACAGGCTAAGCGTTTTCACCAACCGCAAAGGCATTCTGGCTGCCGGCGGATCACGGGGCATGTCTATCTCCTTCAGCCCTGCAGGCCGAGGTCCGGGAAACGGCCATCACCTTGTTTTCTCTGATAAACGGCACATTGACAACCCCGGGCAACAAGGCCGAAATTCATGTCGGCGCCTGCGTCCGCTGCCTGACCTGTTTCAGGCTCTGCCCCTATCATGCCATTACGCTGAACACCCGGCCGGTCGTGATGGCGGACGACTGCGAGCGCTGCGGCCTCTGCGCCGCGGAATGCCCTGCAAAAGCCATTCGTATTGAAGATCTGCGCGTCCAGGACAATTTCAAAACGCCTTCAGCCGGTTCCCTGCTCAGACAGCGCTTCTTTCACCCCTTTTCTGGTTGCCTTCTGCTGCGCCCGATCCGCGGGCCGCGCAAAAGAACTGGCCGCCCTGTCCGGGATGCGACTTCCGGAAAGACTTTCCATCATTGAAGTACCGTGTTCAGGCAGCATCTCCCTGGAACATCTGATGGCAGCTTTTCAGCATCAGGCGGACGGCGTTATGGTATTCACCTGCCATGAAGGCAACTGCCATTCGGAAAGGGGGAATATTATGGCCGGACAACGCACGGCGCATCTGAAAAATATGCTCAAACAAATCGGCATTGACCCGAACAGGCTTCTTTTGAAAACCCTTGCGTCGAACATGGCTGCTGAATTTGCCGAAACCGCCGGTAAATTCGAAAAACAGATTGCAGAAGCTGGGCCCGTAAAAAACACCGGCCACGTTGACTAAAAAAAATGACGCCAAGAATTAAGCACGGATTTCCGTTGCACATCGAACCCGGACTTCCGGCTTCTGACTTCTGACGACTCTCATTGATACTGGACCATTTTATGACGACACCCGAACCCATTTCCATGAATCGACTGAATCAGGACCTGTTCAAGAACTGGCCCTTTGATCAGGACCATTGTCTGACCTGTGCCATCTGCTCCGGATCCTGTCCGGTTTCGGGCATTGACGGGTTTGACCCCCGGAAAATCATCCGCATGGTTTCGCTGGGGCTGCAAAGCCGGCTGGTTGAATCCAGATGGCCCTGGATCTGCACGATGTGCGGAAAATGCGAACATGTCTGTCCCATGGGCATTCACATTCCGGATTTGATGCGGGCGATCCGCTCCCTCAGAGACCGGGACAAGGTGCCGGGAATTCTTCACAAAGGGCTGGAGGCCGCGCTGAAAACCGGCAACAATCTGGGACTGCCCAAAGAAGATTTTGTCTTCATTCTTGAAGATGTGGCCGATGAAATTGCCCAGGAGCCCGGATTCGAAGGGTTTACCGTCTCTGTTGACAAGGAAGGTGCCAATATCCTGACCACCATTCACAACAAGCTGGTCAATACCCATACCGAAGATCTCAAGCACTGGTGGAAAATTTTTTATGCGGCCGGCGAAGACTGGACCATCCCCTCCGAAAACTGGGAAGGCACCAACTGGGGCATGTTTACCGGAGATGACCCGGCCATGAAGCTCATGGCCGGCCGGATTGCCGAAAACATGGCCAGGCTCAAGGCCAGGAATCTATTGTGGCCGGAATGAGGCCACGCCTATCTTGCGACCAGGTCTGGTCTTGAAAAATGGTATCCCGAAACCTTGAAATCCTTTGGCACATTCACGGTATTCGAGCTGTTGATGACTTACATTCAGGAAGGAAGAATCCGCCTGGACAAATCCCGGTTCAGCAGCGTGCTGGCTACCTATCACGATCCCTGCAACTACGGCAGGAAGGCCGAGCGGATTTTCGGACAGGGATTCTATGATGAGCCCCGGTGGATCCTCGGCCAGTGCATGGAAAACTGGGTGGATATGTACCCCACCCGGGACAGCCAGTATTGCTGCGGCGGGGGCGGCGGGACGCTGACGACCGGCTACAATACCGAACGGATTTTTTACGGCAGAAAAAAAATGGAGCAGATTCAGGCAACCGGCGCATCCATGGTGGTTGTGCCCTGTCACAGTTGCCACGGTCAGCTGAACGCCATCAAAGCCGAATACGGCATGGAAAACCTTGTGGTGAAATACCTCTGGGAGCTTGTGGCGGACTGCCTGATAATGGAATAAATTATGGATCGATTGCAGGCGAAATGGGTAATGGGATAATGAATGCCACGCTTCCCCTCACCCATCACCTGTGACTTATTTTTTTTCCAGTCTTTTCATGACCGTCTCTGTTAACTCATGATCGTCTTCCTGGAAAAAAGGGATGAGCTCGGCCGCGATATCCTTGAGTGATTTGATTTTCTTCTCCCGCATCACACCCTGAATTTTTTCAACGCCCATTTCAATGAGCCTTAACCCTTCAGCGATGTTTACAATGTCCTGTTTTTCCATAAAACACCTCCTTGTTAGCAGTGGCGATCCACACCATTCGTGCCTCTTGCCCTATAGTTCATGCTTTTAATTTATACGGGGGATTTAAATATTGCAATGAAAATCCGCCTTTGTTATTTTGATTCAACTGGTGTCTTTTTTAAATTAACTTCAATCTGCAGGATGCGCTTATGAAAAAAAATTCTTTTTCAGCCTTGAAAACAAGCTATAATCGCTGCATTGACTGGATACTCCAAGGCAAACGCCAGTATTTCTCCTGCTATCTGCCCAGGCATATCAGTTTCATCATCCATGGTTTTTTCAAGCTTTTTTATTCCGGAATCAAGATTCACGAAGACCAGATCAAATCCCTCGGGCAGCTTCCGGAAGATGCCGTCATCGTTTATGTTCATAAAACAAAAAGTTATTTTGAATGGCTGTTTTATTACACCCGCTTCCAGCAGTTAAATTTGAAAGTCCCTGAAATCGGTTGTGATTACCGGATATTCATCTGGCAGCCATTGACGCGCCTGCTGCGCATTGTCATCTTCCATCTGGATTATTTTTTTCGCCATTTTGCACTGCCCCGTCCGTATGACTCCGGCTTCATTCAGGAAAAGATAGCCACCGGCACATCGGTACTTGTCTCTCTGGTGGAGGACAACGGATTTTACCAAAGATTCGTCAAATCCAGAACCGATCCTGTCCGGCATCTCATTGAAATTCAGCAGCGCATGGAAAAGCCGATTGTTATTGTTCCCCTGGTCATGTTTTTCAGCAAGTTCCCGGATCGATCGACGTCGAGCCTTCTGGACATCCTGTTTGGCACGGAAATCAACCCCGGCAGAATCAGGCGCCTGATAACGCTGTTTAAGAACCCTGGCAAACTCTTTGTCGAAGTCTCCGAGCCGCTCAATCTGCAATGGTTTATAAACCAGCGCGACCATCAGGAAAAACCCGCTGACCAGCTGTCCCTGGATCTTCGAAAGAAGTTGCTCCAGCAAATCAACAGACACCGGGTGAGCACCATCGGGCCTGTCCTGAAATCTCCCGAGGAAGTCAAGGAATCCATTCTCACCCATGACCGCCTGAGAAATTTTATGGAGCATCATGCCCAGGTAAAGAACATTCCCCTTTATAAAATCCACAAACAGGCCGATGAGCATCTGGATGAAATCGCCGCCCGGTACAATCCCTCCATCATCAGCATTGCCGCCAGAGTCGTGGACTGGATTATCCGCGTCATGTTCGACGGCGTGACCCTGGACACCGAAGGGCTGAACCGGATAAAAGCCGCCTCTCTAAAAGGTCCGCTCGTTTTTATTCCCTGCCACAAAAGCCATATTGATTATTTGATCCTGTCCTATCTGATGCATCTGAACAATATGCCCTGCCCGCTGATCGCCGCAGGGAAAAATCTGTCTTTCTGGCCCGTGGGACCGATGTTCAGAGGCTGCGGCGCTTTTTTTATTCGAAGGTCATTTAAAGGTGCGGTACTCTATTCAAAAGTGTTTTCCGAGTATATTCTAAAACTCCTTGAAGATGGTTTCAACGTTGAATTCTTTATCGAAGGCGGAAGGAGCCGCACCGGAAAACTCATCCTGCCGAAGCTGGGACTCTTGTCCATTCTCCTGGACGCCTTTAAGCAGGGCGCATGCAAGGACTTGGTTTTTGTTCCCATCTATGTCGGCTACGATCGGGTGCTGGAAGAAGGCGCATACCTTCACGAACTGGAAGGCGGTCAGAAAAAACCGGAAAGTTTCATGCAGGTGATCAAGGCCAGAAAACTTTTAAAAAAACGATATGGCAGGATATACATCAATTTTCATGAACCCATATCCTTAAACAGCCTTCAGGCCCAGAGCGGGCTGTCGATTCATGACATGACATCCAAACAGAACAATGAACTCTGTCGCAATCTGGGGTTCAGGATCCTTAACGCGATTGACAGCATATCGGTCGTCACACCGCATGCGCTGGCAGCCGGCGCACTCTTGAACTTATCTCAGAAACGCTTTACCTTTGATGACCTGTCAAATGATATCGAAATCTACATGAGCTATCTGTATGCGTCCGGAGCGAAACTGGCCGACACCCTGATCATGGATCATGCCAATGCGATTCAGCAGGTACTGGATTCGTATGCGCATCGAAAGTTCGTGGAACGTTTCTCCGTTGAAGACGGCGAGACATTTTCAAAAACCGAGTATAAGGTTGTCATCGCCAAACGGCCCATTCTGGAATACTATAAAAACAACTGCATCATTTTCTTTGTTCCCGCAGTCTTTACGGCCCTGACCATTCTGGAAAGGGATGCCTTTCAGTTTTCCACTTCGGATATCCAGCCGGGATATGCCTTCCTGCGGAATTTCTTTAAAAATGAATTTGCGTATGATGTGGACAAGACTTCGGATTATTATGTTCGCAAATCCTTGAAAGCCTTTATTGACGACGCCATTATCATCCCGCACCCCATGCTACCGGAAACCTACAACATTACCTCCGTGGGCTTCAGAAAACTGAGGCTCTTCGCCAGATTCATCAAGACCTATTTTGAATCCTACTGGGTCGTCCTGAATTTCTTTATGCGATACCCCAAAAACACCGTGGATGCCAGTGGCCGCGCCAAAAAAATTCTCTCCCGGGGCAACCGGATGTACAAACGCCGCGAAATCGAGCATAAGGAGGCTTTGTCCAAAATTAATTACAAAAATGCCGAAGATTTTTTTATCACCCACGGCGTAGCCGGTTCCGAAGACAAAGAGCAGATAGACTTCTACGCCGACGCCATTCAAAAACACCTGCGGCTGCTGTGATCCTGAAGGCAATGGGAGAATCACCTTGGTTCATATTCCTCTAATTCCATGAAAGCGCTCATATTATGCGCGGGTCTGGGCACGCGTCTGCTTCCTCATACCCGGTGCATTCCCAAGCCCCTGTTTCCCATAAACGGAAAGCCGCTGCTGGACAGAATTATCCAAAGCCTGATTCAGGCCGGGTGCCGGTCCATCATGATCAATACCCATCACCTGCATCATCAGATCGAGACCTTTCTTGCCCAACAGCGCTACGCCATTCCCGTCCAAACCCGCCATGAGCACCGGATTCTCGGCACCGGCGGAGCGATTCACAATGTTCGGGACTTCTGGGAAGAAGACGCTTTCATGGTCGTCAACGGGGATATCGTCACGGACATGGACCTGAGAGCCGTCTATGACTTTCATCAGTCATCACTCCCATCCGGTCACGCTGGTTCTTCACGATTTTCCGGAAATCAACACGGTTTCCGTGGATGCAAACCAGTCTGTCACCGGCTATTGATGACGGTGATTTCGTGCCTTCTGCCGGACACCGAAGCCAGCTGAAATTCACCTTTACCGGCATTCAGGTCATCGACCCGAAAGTTCTGAAATGGATTTCCGGAGCTCCTTCTTCCAGCAGCATCGACCTTTACCGGACCCTGATCAATGAAGGCATGACCATCAAGGCATTTATTCCGGAGAATTGCTACTGGAAGGACATCGGCACGCCCCGTCAGTATCAGTCCGCGGCACTGGATTCTCTTTCGCATCAGGCCTTTCAACTGGCATTCGCCGATGAGCCGACAGGTCCGACAACCTCGACCCGCATTGCCGGAGACGGATCGGACAGGCTGTGGTACCGGATCTCATCGCCCCGGCATTCGATGGTTGTTGCGGATCACGGCATCCATAGCCGGCAGGACATTCGCTGTGAATGCGACGCCTTTGTCGCCATTGGCAGGCATCTATATGACAAGGGGATTTCGGTTCCCAGGATTTATCAGGCGGATTCGTTTGCCGGACTGGCCCTTGTTGAAGACCTCGGATCTGTTCATCTGCAGTCGGTTGTGCTGGGTTCCCGCAATCACCATGAAATAATTTCCTGGTATGAGAGGGCTGTCCGGCTGCTGATCGACCTTTCGGTTGCCGGGGGCAGCGGCTTTGATCCTTGCTGGACTTACCAGACGCCGGTCTATGACAAAGCCCTGATCCTTGAAAAAGAATGCCGTTATTTTGTCGAGGCGTTTTTAAACCGCTATCTGAACCTGGATATTCACGTTGAAGCGCTGAGAGATGAATTCGACGTCTTGGCTGACCGGGCATTGAACGGGGCCATGAATGGATTCATGCACCGTGATTTTCAGTCCCGCAACCTCATGGTGAAGAACGACGCGCTGTATGCCATTGATTTTCAAGGCGGCCGGATCGGGCCCCTTCAGTATGATCTGGCCTCCCTTCTGATCGACCCCTATGTGGACCTTGACCAGAGCCTTCAGGACCGGATTCTGGAATTTTGCCTTCAGCAGCTTTCCGCCCGGGTTTTTGTTGACCCGATTTCTTTTACCAGCGCATACCGGTATTGCCGGATCACCCGTAACCTTCAGATTCTGGGGGCTTTTGGATATCTGACGCGGGTCAAGGGCAAATCCGGCTTTGATGCCTATATTCCGGCCGCGCTGAAAATGCTGAGCCGCTCTCTGTCAGCGCCCCCGGCAGCGGATTTTCCCCGACTGACACGAATCGCCGGCCAGGCCCTTAAAAAACTCGAAGGAATTTCATGAAACTGTTTGACAGCCACTGTCATCTGGATGACAGCATTTATGACCCGGATTTTGAACCCGTCCTTGAACGCGCCCGAAATGCCGGCGTATCCGCCATGATGATTGCCGGCATCAATTTGAAGACCTCGCTGAAGGCCGTGGCCCTGGCTGAGGCCCACAAGGAAATCTTTGCATCCGTGGGATTCCATCCCCACGATGCATCGCAAGCCGGCGAATCCGGCATGGAAACGCTCGAAAAGCTTGCGGCTCACCCCAAAGTGCTGGCCTGGGGAGAAATCGGCCTGGATTTCAATCGGATGCACTCTCCCAGAAACATTCAGGAAAAGTGGCTGATCCGCCAACTGGCAGTGGCCGATTCCCTGGATCTTCCGGTCATTTTTCATGAAAGGGAAAGCAGCGGCCGGCTGCTGGACATCCTGAAACAATGCCACCGGCATCCGGGCAACGGCGTCATCCACTGTTTCAGCGGAACCCGACCGGAACTTACGCAGTATCTGGATATTGGGTATTTTATCGGCATCACCGGAATTTTAACCATACAGAGCCGCGGAGCAGACCTGAGAAAGCTGGCAGCAGAAATTCCGCAGGACCGTATCCTGATCGAAACGGATGCGCCGTACCTGACGCCGGCGCCTGAAAAAAACCATACGCGCAGAAACGAACCCGCCTTTGTCCGCTCTGTTCTTCTCAAGCTGGCCGAAGTGCGGAAAGAAGACCCGGATGAACTGGCAGATGCACTATGGAACAACACCTGCCGGCTTTTTCGGGTTCCGCTGGACAGGGAATAATTTTGCAGTTATTGTGTTACAGAATAAATCGTTTTTTGACTCAGCGCCGCACAGCGGCGTGACACAGTTTTTTACGCGTTCATCAAAACAGATCTAAAGGAGTTACGTATGGAACCTTGCCCTTGCGGCACGTCGCTGCCATACAGCGAATGCTGCGAACCGTTTATCCTGGGAATCAAACCGGCGCCGACCGCCGAGGCGTTAATTCGGTCCCGGTATACCGCATACACCCGAAGTGAAGTGGATTATATCATCCGCACCACCCATCCCGACCAGAGAAAGCAGGATTCTGAAAACAATATCCGGCAATGGGCCCAGAAATCCGTCTGGCATCGGCTGGAAATTCTGGATACAGTCGGTGGCGGCAGCGAAGATCCGGCCGGCACCGTTGAATTCATCGCTGAATATTCTGAAAATGGCGAGCGGATCAAACACCATGAACTGGCGCAGTTCAAAAAGGAAAACGGCGCCTGGTTTTTCTGGGATGGCGGGCCGCCCAAGCCCAAACAATTTATCCGGCAGGCCCCCAAAACCGGTCGAAACGATCCCTGCCCCTGCGGCAGCGGAAAAAAATTCAAGAAATGCTGCGGATGACAGATATTCCCAATATATTATGTCATTTCCCGATAAACTGTGATAGATAAGACAGGCTCTACAGTATTGACCAACAATGGTAATCGCATGGGTCTGAACTCAACTTATAATATTCTGATGTATTCCCATGACACCTATGGGCTGGGCCATATTCGACGCACCATGGCCATTGCGTCCCATCTGGCGGGTCCGGATGTCAATGTGCTGATATTGACGGGCTCTCCGATTGCCGGCCGGTTTCCATTTCCCGAGCGCGTTGATTTTGTGCGCATTCCGGGCATGATCAAAAAAACCAACGACGAATACCTTCCCCTGTCCATCAAAATCAACCCGCAACATGCCATGGACATCCGCACCAACATCATCACCGCAACGGCCCAGACATTCCAGCCCCACCTGTTCATCGTGGACAAGGAGCCCCTGGGGTTAAATAAAGAAGTGCTGCCCACCCTTCAATGGCTGCGGCGATGTCTTCCCAAGACCCGCACCATTTTAGGACTTCGGGACATCATGGACGAGGCGGAAATTGTCCGAAGCGACTGGAAAAAAAAAGGCGTCTATCAAATCCTGGAAGAGCTCTACAGCGAGATCTGGATTTATGGAAACCAGGACCTGTATGACCCCACCATCGAGTATGAAATACCGGATTCCGTCAGCCG
Source organism: uncultured delta proteobacterium (assembly GCA_963704205.1). Lineage (GTDB taxonomy): Bacteria > Desulfobacterota > Desulfobacteria > Desulfobacterales > Desulfatirhabdiaceae > RAAP-1. Next base: position 24,216 of record CAVPHN010000010.1, on the reverse strand, counting down.
CAAAATGCGTTTTACCGGATACATTCCCCGAAAAATGCCTGGAAAAAACGCTATCGCCCGGATCAAGAAAAAATATGCCATCAAAGCTGATGAAAAGCTGGTTCTGGTAACCACCGGCGGCGGCGGTGACGGACATAGCCGTCATGCATAATTTTCTGACCATGCTGGAAGAAACACCCCATCAGTCGCCCTTTAAAAGCATTCTGATCACCGGCCCTTTCATGCCCAAACACGAAAGGGAAGCCCTTTTTTCAAGGGCGAAACGCCTGGGAATCCGCACCTGGGAATTTTACCAGCGCATGGAGCACATCATGGCGGCCGCGGATCTGGTGGTGACCATGGGCGGCTACAACACCATCTGTGAAATCCTCTCTCAGGGGACCATTTCACTGGTCATCCCCCGGGAAACCCCCCGCAAAGAGCAGTTGATACGGGCACAGGCCCTTCACGGCCGGAATCTATTGGATTTCATTCCCTGGAACGCCATGTCCCCCCAAACCCTTCGCACCCGCATCATGAACCTTCTGGATCACCCGGAATCCTATCAGAAGGCCATCAACCGTTTTCAGTTGACCGGTCTGAAAGCCATGAGAGAACGGCTCGACCTGTTCAGGAACACAGACGATTGAGCCGGCCGACGCCCGTGCTGGGGATGATCCTGAAAGGCTATCCCCGGATTTCCGAAACCTTTATTTCAAATGAAATTCTTCTTCTGGAAGAACAGGGCCTGAGCCTGCATATTTTGTCGATGCGCCGGCCCAGGGAAGCATTTTCCCACCCCAGCGTCGGCCGGATAAAGGCGACCGTGGACTATCTTCCGGAAACCTTTCTGACCTCGATTCCTGTCTTGCTGCCGCAGAACCTGCTGCTGGCGGCAAAGCAGCCCCGGCGTTATGCTGCGGCATTGCGGGCCGCTTTCCGGCGTTTTTTACGCACGCGAAAATCCGCGACCTTCAAGCACTTGTTTCAGGCAGGTTATCTGGTCAACAAATTCCTGCCCGGCAGCAACATCACCCATTTTCATGCCCATTTTGCCCATTCGCCGACATCCGTCGCTTTTTTTGCCAGCCTGCTTTCCGGCATCCCGTTCAGTTTCACCGCCCATGCCAAGGACATTTACACAACGGATCCGGCGCAGCTCCGTGAAAAAATGGCCCATGCCTCTTTTGTGGTCACCTGCACCGAGTACAACCGGCGCTACCTGACCCGGATATCGGGCACAGACGCGCCGGCAATTTTCCGCGTCTATCACGGCATTGACGTTGCGCTTTTTTCCAGCCACAATACCGGGACGCTGCCTTTGCCGCCTTACCGTATTCTGACCGTCTCCCGCATTACCGCCAAAAAAGGACTCCCCACCGTTTTCAAGGCCCTGGGGATCCTTCGCGACAGGGGAATGCGGTTTCATCACACCCTGATCGGGGATGGGGACGAGCGGGATTCGCTAAAAAATCTGGTACGGGATCTCGGGCTGGAACCCCTTAGCCGGTGGATGGGGACACAGCCGCATGACGAGGTCATCCGCCAGTACCAACAGGCGGATCTATTTGTTCTGGGATGCGAGATTGCGGCCAATGGCGACCGGGACGGCATTCCCAATGTCTGCGTCGAAAGCATGGCAATGGGGGTTCCCGTGGTCGCCACCCGGGTTTCCGCGATTCCCGAGCTGATTGAAAACGGAAAGACCGGCCTGCTGGTGGATCCCGGAGACCCCGGGGCCCTGGCTGACGCCATGATCAAAGCGCTGACCGATGCCGATTTGCGGAAGGAGATGATTGCCGCCGGCAGGGATCGGGTGAGCCGGGATTTTAACAACCGCAGACTGATCAGCGGCCTGACAGGTCTTTACACCCGGGCACTTCAGGAAAACAGCGACAAGCCAAATTGATTCGACCCGGATGCCCTTGTCCGGAGCAATCAGATACGCGACTGAACCAAACGAGGAAACACCCGGGATGACGACCATCGGTTACTATACCCCCTTCAAACCGCTTGGCTTTCATCTTCCGTCCGGAGATTTGACCATTGCCACCGGCCTTCGGGATTTTCTGGAAGCATGGCGGGCACCGGATCATTCACCCCAGCCGGCTCCGGGCCCGGTGGATATTCTGGAAGCCCTGGTTGTGGCCCATCGTTGTCAGGGACCGGCTTCGCGCGCTGCGAAGCCTTCGCCATGCCCGCTGCGGACTCTGGCTGACCTACCATGCGTATTACAAATCGCCGGATCTTCTCGGTCCCTGGATTTGCCGAAGGCTTGCCATCCCCTATGTCATTTTTCAGGGAATCTATTCGACCCGGCGGAAAAAAAACATCAAAACCCTGCCCGGATATGTCCTGAACCGTCAGTCCCTGATGCAGGCGGACCATGTCTTCTCCAACCGGAAAGAAGACATTCTCAATCTGCGGCGGCTGATCCCCGACAATCGCCTTACCTACATTGCCCCGGGGATCGATCCAAAGCAGTTCACCTTTGATGCCGGCGCCCGCCGGGAACTCCGCGCGTTCCTGGAAAACTCCGGAGAACACCCCGGTCGTGCTCTCGGCCGCCATGTTCCGCCCCGGCGTCAAGACAGAAGGGCTGATCTGGACGATCAAAGCCTGCGCCGAGCTTAACCGGCGGGAAAAGCCCGTGCAACTGGTCATTGCCGGAGACGGGAAAGAGCGAAAAACCCTGCAGGCCCTTGCCGAATCGCTGCTTTCCGAAAATGTCCGGTTTGTCGGAAAAATCTCCAGAAACCAGATGTACCGATTTTACAGCGCCGGCGACGTCTTTGCCTTTCCGGGAATCCGGGAAACCCTGGGCATGGTATATCTCGAGGCCCAGGCCTGCGGCCTTCCGGTGGTTGCCTTTCATAACGGGGGCATTCCCGAAGTGGTCCGGGACAAGATTACCGGATTTTTGACGCCGCTATATGACCTGCGGGCATTTGCGGACGCCATCACCTGCATCCTGGATGATCCGGAACTGCGGAGAAAAATGGGCGAGGCAGCCGGCAGGCATGTTCGAAAGGCTCATGACATCCATCAGAATTATCTTCAGGTGGAAACGGTTCTCCGGCATGTTCTTGGCGAGTACGCACAACAGGATCATGGACACGGATTTTATGAAAATTAAATTTATAAACAACTTATCATTTTTGTTTATTTTATTGATTCTGGCCTTTCCCGCGGTTTCATCCTCCGGGGAAAAACTCGCTTTCGGCATCTTGCCGGTCGTGGATGTGCTGCCGCTTCTGGTCGGCCAGGAAAAAGGACTTTTTGAAAAACAAGGAATCGAACTGGAACTGATCAGTTTTCAAAGCGCGCTGGAGCGGGATGCCGCGCTTCAGGCAGGCAGACTGGACGGGTATTTCGGCGATATCCTGAACACGATTCTTCTGGTGCAGAGCGGTGAACAGCTTAAGATCATCGCCACGGCCTTTCACACCCATCCCCAGAGCCGGATGTTCGGAATTGCGGTTGCTCCCGGCTCTGGAATCAGCGACCCTGCCGGCATCAAGGGAAAGGACGTGGCCATTTCCAGCGCAACGGTCATCGAATACCTTCTGGATCAGCTTCTTGGCACCCGGAACATGAACCCCCGGGATGTGACCAAGCAGGAAATCAAGAAAATCCCCATCCGCCTGCAGATGCTTCTTTCCGGTCAGGTGACGGCCGCGCTGTTGCCGGAGCCGCTTCTGACCCTGGCCGAGGCCCACGGCGCCCGCGTTGTTCTGGATGACCGGAAACTGAATACGGCCCTGACGGTTCTGGCCGTCAATCTGAAAAACAGGCCCGCCATCAGCGCCCTGATTCCGGGATTTTTAAAAGCCTACGATGCCGCTGTCGATCTGATCAACGCAAACCCTTCGGCATTCAAGGAACTCCTGATCACGAAAACCCAGTTTCCCATGGCCGTAAAAGACAAATATCCGGTTCCGGTTTTTCCGGCCCGCGCCCTTCCGGCCGAGGCGGATGTCCAGGCCGTCCAGGAATGGCTGCTGAAAAACGGTTTGATCAAAACGCGCCATTCCCTATCCGATATGGTCATTTCCAGCAGGTAGAGAACATGATGATAGAAGTTGACGGATTGACCAAGAAGTTTGAGAAAGACGGCGAGGCTGTTCTGGATGGCCTTTCGTTTTCCCTCAACGCCGGGGATTCGCTTGCCGTTATCGGCCCCTCCGGGTGCGGCAAAACCACCCTGCTTGCCATCATGGCCGGACTGATTCCGCCGACCGCCGGCAGTGTCCGCATTCACGGAGACCACGAGCCGGCCCGGAAAGGCATCCATGATTCTGCAGGACTACGGGCTGTTTCCCTGGAAGACGCTGGCGGAAAACGTGGCCCTTGGCATGAAGATCCAGAACATGCCTGCCGAGGTACGGGCCGCCAAAACCAGAATGCTTCTTGCGGAGCTGAACCTGACCCCTTATGCCCATCACTATCCGGTTCAGTTGAGCGGCGGGCAAAAGCAGCGGGTCGCCATTGCCAGAGCCATTGCAACAGAGCCGGACATTCTTTTGATGGACGAGCCGTTTTCGTCCCTGGATGCCATCACCCGGGAACATCTGCAGGCCGTCATGAAGGACATGTGGCGGAAAAACAGATTGACTTTTGCCATCGTTACCCACAGTGTTGAAGAAGCCGTTTTTCTGGGCCGGTTCATCCTGGTGCTCAGCAACCGGCCGGCCCGGATTCAGGCCATGATGGACAATCCGCACCTCGGCATGGAGAATTTTCGTTTGAGCGACATCTATTTCAATAAAATAAAAGAAGTCCGCAAGGTCCTGGAAGGCTGAACATGAAGGCCGTCCGCTATACCCTGTCCGCCGTTCTGCTTATCGTGTGCTGGAAGCTTTTCTCCCTGGGTCTTTCCTCCGCCATGCTGCCGCCTCCGGAGCAGGCATTTGCCGCCTTTGGAGAAGCGCTTAAAACCGCTCTCTTCTGGAAACATTTCGGCGTCAGCGCTTTTCGCGTATCCGCAGCCATGGCCCTGGCCTGGGCTGCGGGATTTCCGCTGGGAATCCTGATGGGATATTCCAAAGCCGCCGACCGGGTGCTCTCCCCGATCCTGTTTTTAACCTATCCGATCCCCAAGATCGTGCTGCTTCCCATTTTTCTGATTCTCTTCGGGCTGGGGGATGCCCCGAAAATCCTCATGATCGCCCTGATCATGGGGTATCAAATCGTGGTGGCCACGCGCGACGGGGTGCTGAGGCTGGATGAAAAATACATTCAGTCCTTCCGGTCCCTTGGCGGCAGCAGGCTTGACGCCATTTATCACGTCGTGATACCGGCAGCCCTTCCCCAGGGCTTTACCGCCCTTCGCATCGGCACCGGAACCGGCATTGCCGTGCTGTTTTTCGTGGAATCCTTTGCAACCGCGACAGGCCTGGGGTTTACCATCATGGACGCCTGGGGCCGGTTTGATTATGTGCAGATGTTTACCGGCATCATCGCCATGAGCCTTCTCGGGGTCCTGCTGTATGCGTTTTTCAACTACCTGGAGCAGAACATCTGCGCCTGGAATTTTCTGGAATCGGGCAGAACCGCATCCACCGGACCCGCATCCGCCCTGGCCCGCCAGATCGTGGATTTCGGCCGCATGATCAAATTCAGCCATACGGTCTTTGCCCTGCCCTTTGCCCTTTCCGCCGTGGTTCTGGCCCATCGCGACAATGCGGTCACGCTTCAGGCCTTTTTCTGGATACTGGTTGCCATGGTCAGTGCCCGCTCAGCTGCCATGGGCTTCAACCGGATCGTGGATGCCCGCTTTGACCGGCTCAATCCGCGGACCGCAGACCGCCATATCCCCTCCGGCACCGTTTCCTCGCTGTCGGCAATCCTTTTTGTATCGGGGTTTTCCCTGGCTTTCATTCTGGCATCGGCCATGATCAGCCGCCTGTGTTTCTGGCTCTCCATGCCGGTGCTGGGGATTTTGTTTTTTTACTCCTACACCAAGCGATTCACGTCCCTTTCCCATCTCTATCTGGGAATGAGCATATCCCTGGCCCCGCTGGGGGCCTGGATCGCCGTAACCGGCCGGTTCGAGCCCGCCATTCTCATTTTATGCATTGCGCTGCTGACGTATATTGCCGGATTCGATATTCTCTACGCCTGCCAGGATGTTCAGTTTGACCGGGAAATCGGCCTGTATTCGATTCCATCGCGCCTGGGCGTGAAGGCCGCCTTTCATATTTCATCCATTTTGCATGTGGCAACCTTCATATCGCTGACAGCGCTCTTTATTGTATTTGATCTGGGAATGGCCTTCCTTTTTGCCCTGGTGATCATCGGCGTGCTGCTGGTCTTTCAGCACCGGGTGATCCGTCCCCATGATCTGGCCCACATCGAACTGGCGTTTTTTCATGCCAACAGCGCCATTTCCATTCTCCTGTTTCTGGGAATCCTGGGAGATGAATTGTTAAGATAACCGGTCAGCTTTATTTTCGCGGAGAAGAATGATGACCCAAAAAATAATTGTGGCAATTACCGGCGCATCCGGAGCCATCTATGGCGCGGTGCTGGTGTCGGAGCTTTTGCAGCGGCCGATCGAAGTCCATTTGATCGTATCGGACTATGGGGCCAAAGTCATGGCCCATGAACTGGGCATATCCGGCCCGATGCTGCCGTTTCTTCAGTCTGAATTCGGGCTTGTTCCGCACGAACTTTCGGTTTTAAGGCAGTATTCGCCGGACAACCTCTTTGCACCGCCCGCCAGCGGTTCTTTCCGGCATTCCGGCATGGTCATCGCCCCCTGTTCCATGAAGACCCTGGCCGCGCTTGCCGCAGGCCTTGCGGACAATTTGATCGTCCGGTCCGCGGACGTATGCCTGAAGGAAAAACGGCCCCTCATTCTGCTGCCACGGGAAACACCGCTCAGCACCATTCATCTTGAGAACATGCTGAAGGTGGCGCGGGCAGGCGCCTTGCTGCACCCCCCGGTTCCGGCCTTTTATCACCGGCCCGAAACCGTCCGGGACATCGTCAATGCCACCGTCGGCCGGGTACTGGACCATCTTGGGATTTCCCATCATCTGGCCGCCGAATGGAGCGGCGCTTAAGTAAAGAAGGAAAAGACATGAAATCAGTCAAATACACCAATCTGGGCGAGTTTATTCAGGCCCTGAAACAAGCCGGCGAGCTCAAAACCATTTCGCATCCCGTTTCCGCTTTTCTGGAAATCAGCAAACTGACCGATGCGGAATCCAAGAGCCCGCTGGGCGGAAAAGCCCTGTATTTCGAAAAGGTGAAGGACTCGCCTTTTCCGGTCGCCACCAATTTGTTCGGCAGCTCGCGGCGCATCTGCCTGGCCCTTGGCGTCGAGAATCTGGAGCACCTGGGAGACCGGATCCGGGAAATCATTCACATGTCGCCGCCCAGGGATCTGCGGGACATGCTGGGAATGCTGACAACGGCGTTTTCCGTATCGCGGTTCTTTCCCCGAAAAAGCCGCGCCAAGGTCCCCCCCTGCCAGCAGGTTGTTCTTAAAGGCGAGGACATCAATCTTTTCGACCTTCCGATCCTTCACTGCTGGCCCCAGGACGCCGGCCGGTTCATCACCCTGCCGCTGGTCGTCACCAAAAGCCTTTCAACCGGAAAGCGCAATGTCGGCATGTACCGGATGCAGGTCTTTGACCGGCAGACCACCGGCATGCACTGGCACATCCATAAAGACGGCTCCAATTATTTCAACGAATACCGCAAGGCCGGAAAACGGATGCCCGTTGCGGTTGCCATCGGCGCGGACCCGGCCACCATCTATGCGGCCACGGCCCCCATGCCCCGGAACGTGGATGAAATGATCCTTGCGGGCTTTATCCGAAACGCACCGGTTGCCATGACCCGGTGCCTGACCTGTGATCTTGAGGTTCCGGCCGAAGCCGAATTTATTCTGGAAGGCTATGTGGAACCGGATGAGCTGCGGCGCGAAGGCCCGTTCGGGGATCATACCGGTTATTATTCCCTGGCCGATGATTATCCGGTGTTTCATGTCACGGCCATCACGCACAGAAAATCGCCGGTGTACTGCGCCACCCTGGTGGGCCGGCCGCCCATGGAGGACTGCTACCTGGCCAAGGCAACCGAGCGGCTCTTTCTTCCCCTGCTGCAGACGGTATTTCCGGAAATCACGGACTACTGGCTTCCCTGGGAAGGGGTTTTTCACAACATCGTCATCGTTTCCATCAAAAAAGAATACCCCAGACATGCCCAGAAAGTCATCTCCGGCCTCTGGGGACAGGGCCAGATGAGTTTCTGCAAGGCCATCATCGTCGTGGATGAAACCGTTGATCCCAAGGACCCGGATCAGGTCATGCAGCAGCTTGTGGACAATTTCGACTTGACAACCGACACCGTGAATGCCCAGGGCGTCCTGGATGTCCTGGACCATTCCTCGCCTTTTGCCAATTTCGGGAACAAAATCGGGATTGATTTGACCGGCCGCATCAGCGGAGAGCCCCCCCGAAATCCCCCTGTTTCCGTTTCCCTGCCCGGAGAAATTTACCGAAGATGCGCTCCTGTCCGGCATTCAGGCCGGCTGTGAAGGCATCCTGTCGCTTCGCATTCTGGAAGGTGATCCGGGCCGGCGCAACCGGATTCTCGTCCTGAAGGTTCAAAAAGCGCCGGGGCTTTCCGGAAGCTATTTTGCCGAACGCCTGCTGAATGCCGATATCCTTCTGCCGTTTAACCTGATTCTTTTCTATGACAGCAACGTGGATATCGGCGACAATTCCTTTATTCTCTGGAAACTCTTCAACAATGTGGACCCGGGCCGGGACGTGACCATCGGCAGGGGCCGCTGCGTCATCGATGCCTGCAAAAAAGGACCGGAAGAAGGCCATGAACGCGAATGGCCCGATGAGCTTTCATTTGATTGATCTACTCCGATGATGCCATTGCCCGTTTAAGCGCCTTGTACAGTGCCTGGGTCCCCTCCGCGGCCTCGCCGTGTGCCGCGCTGTCCTCCATGAACCCTTGTACCAGAGCGGTCCCGGGCAGGTTCAGGCTGTTCCGCCGGGCCATGGCAAGGACGATATCAAGGTCCTTTTGCATCAGCTTGACCATGAACCCGGGCGCGAAATCGCCCTTGACGATGCGCGTGCCCAGGATTTCCAGTGCCCAGGACTGGGATGCCCCGCCGGACAGCACGTGGATCATGGCCTGCGAATCAATGCCGTTTTTCTCCGCCAGCACCAGGGCCTCGCACACTGCCAGCAGGTTGACCGCCGACACCGCCTGATTGCAGGCCTTTACCACCTGGCCGGAACCGGCCGGACCGATATGGGTAAGGCGATTGCCCATGACTTCAAACACCGGCCGGGCCTTCTCGAACACCTCCTGCTTGCCGCCCACCATGATGGTCAGGGTGGCGTTTCGGGCGCCTACATCCCCCCCGCTCACCGGCGCATCCAGAAATTCGATCTGGTGCCGGGAAAGCTCAACTGCCAGGCTTTTCGCCGTCTCCGGGCTGATGGTGGACATGTCGATGAACACCGCGCCGGGCCGGGCGCCGTGCACGGCGCCTTCAGGCCCTGTCAGCACCTGCTCCACGTCCGGGCCGTCGGTGACCATGCTGATGACAAAGTCCGCCCCCGAGGCGGCTTTTGCCGGGGTGTCGGACTGCCGGGCGCCTGCCAGGACCAGGTCTTTGGCACGGTCCGCCGTACGATTGTAGACGGTGAGGGGAAAGCCGGCCTTTAACAAATGCCCGGCCATGGGCAGGCCCATGATGCCAAGGCCTATAAAGGCGATGCGAGGTTTGGTTTGCATGGGTGATGATCCTTTCACGGTCTCAGTCTGAATGCTTGAATGACATTTTGAAAGAAAATGAAATAAGGAATCGCTTTTTATTGAGTTTTTTGGATAACACCTGTCCTGAATGCTGTCAAGATCATTTGCCGGCCGAATTTTCCAGCAAGTGACTACAGATATCATCCGGGTCATTGCCATCTGAGAATGCTTGTCAGGAGCCCAGGTGATGACGGGGATATAATGAAAGGGTTTTTAACCTGTGATCAGGTCCCGGGTCTGGACAGCGATTTCAACTTCTTCATCGGTGGGAACAATCAACAGCCGCACCCGGCTTTCAGGGCTTTGAATTTCACCCATCCGTCCATTTACCGCGTGGTTGCGATGGGGGTCCAGACGGATGCCAAGCTCGGTCAGCCCTTCGCAAATCCATTCCCGGATCAGCGGAGAATTTTCTCCGATGCCTGCCGAGAACACGATGGCGTCCGCGCCGCCGAGGGCGGCCAGGTAGGCGCCGATATATTTCTTTATGCGGTAGGTAAATACCCGCAGGGCCGTTTCCGCCGGGTGATGGCCATCTTGCATGGCCTGCACCAGATCCCGCACGTCGCTGCTGCCCCCAAGGCCCAGCAAACCGCTTTCCCGATTGAGCAGGATATCCAGCTGCTCGGCGGTCATCCCGCGCTGGCGCATCAGATACAAAAGAATGGCCGGATCCATATCGCCGCAGCGCGTGCCCATGGGCACGCCTTCCAGCGGCGTAAGCCCCATGCTGGTGTCCACGCTTTGTCCCGCCGGAAACCGCCGTGATGCTGCAGCCATTGCCCAGATGGCAGGTGATCAGTCGCAGATCGGTCACGGGCCGGCCGATCCACTCGGCTGCTTTGCGACTTACATAATGATGACTGGTGCCATGGAAGCCGTATTTGCGAATTTTCATCTCCTCGCAGAGTCGGAGGGGAAGTGCATAGAGACTGGCTTGAGGGGGAATCGTGGCGTGAAAAGCCGTATCGAAAACCGCTACCTGGGGAATGTCCGGGAACCCGGATTCACAGGCCAGGATGCCTTCCAGATTCGGTGGATTGTGCAACGGGGCCAGGTCAAAACAGTCCTGGATGATCTGCTTGATCCGGTCATCGATCAGTGCCGGCCGGCTGATGTACTCCCCGCCATGGACGACCCGGTGCCCGATGGCCCGGATCTCTTCCTTTGAGCCGATAACGCCCATCCGGGAATCGGTCAGCAGCGGCAATATCTGTGCAATGGCATTGCCGATATCCGGAATGGCTACACGTTTTTCAAGCGGTTCCAAGACCGGGACGACGGTAAACCAATCGCGTCCCCTCCAGTCCGATTCTTTCCACCAGACCCGATGCCGCAATACGCAGATCCGCGGCAAGGAACAGCGTAAATTTGACTGAAGAACTTCCGGTATTGACGACCAGAATCGTTTTCACCCATTTCTCCCCTGAAGCACTTACTTTAAAAGATCCAGATCGTTCTGTATCTTGCGATCTCCCTGGGCATAGTATTCCCGGATCCATTTTTCATGGATCTCGAATCCCCAGTGACTGTCCCGCCAGAGGCGGGCAGCATCATCCTTCTGCCCCTCACGGAGAAACCGGATAAACCGGTCATGCTCGTCACAGTTGATCAATTCCCATTCCTTGATATATGCCAGGCGGGTAAAATCGTATAGCCGCTGCTTCATGATCATGAGCAGCTGTTTGAGAGCAGTGTTGGTTGAAAGATCCAGGAATACATTGTGAAACGCCATATTAAGCTGATAATATTGGGTATCGAACGTGCCGGAAGGACTCTGCTGAATACAGACCCGCATGTCCCGGTTGAGCTGCTTCATCCGGTCCAGCTGGTCGGGCGTGAGCTGATCGGAGACCGATCGCACCACGGCGCTTTCCAGAGCGCCGACGATTTCAAGAATATTTCGAATCTCTTGCAGCGAAAGACGATTGATCAGCACGCCCCGGCGCGGCAGGATGGTCACAAAACCCTCGCATTCCATCTGTATAATGGCATCCCGGAGCGGGGTTTTGCTGATACCCAATTGCTGACTGATTTCATTCAGGTTGATAAAGGAGCCCGGAACAAGACTGCCGGCCTGAATTTTTCCCCGCAGATATTCGTACACCTGCTGCCGCAGGGAGCGAATATCCAAAATGCTTTCCCTGGATTGGTTGAACCCCTCCATGAATATCCCTTTCATTGTTGCGATTGTCCAATTAATTATGGCGCCCGTAACCATTTCTTATTCTGTTTGTGAATATCTCAGAACAAGATGATCCAGGAGGGCATTTTACAGGGGTTGATATATCACACTTCAACCCATCAGCACACCAATTTTGAATGCATGGGATCACTCCGGCAATCTGCCAGACCAGGGAAAAAGCTGTCTGCACGACAGCTTCAGCCACTGGCCTTGACAGGTTTCTTTGAATCTTTATTTTACAGCAGCGTATCGATCGGGACATAGTTCAGGTTAAAGGCATCGGCCACCCCCCGATAGGTAATCTGCCCATGAACCACATTGGCCCCGAGTCTGATATCAGGATTGTCCTGCATGGCTTTTTTCCACCCCTTGTTGGCGATCTTCACCGCATAAGGCAGGGTGGCGTTGGTCAGGGCCAGCGTCGAGGTCCGCGGCACTGCGCCCGGCATGTTGGCCACACAGTAATGCACCACGTTTTCCACCGTGTAGATGGGATTGCCATGGGTGGTGGCCTTGGAAGTTTCAAAACAGCCGCCCTGGTCAATGGCCACATCCACCAGCACCGAGCCCGGTTTCATGGTTTTTAGCATCTCCCGGGTAATCAGTTTGGGGGCCTTGGTGCCGGGGATCAATACCGCTCCCACGACCACATCCGCCTGCTTGATGAGCTCCCGGACCGTGGCCGGGCTGGAATACAGGTTAAAGCAATTGGCCGGCATCACATCGCTCAGATACCGCAGCCGGTCCAGATTCATATCCAGAATATACACTTTGGCGCCCAGGCCGCAGGCCATCTTGGCGGCATTGATGCCGACGATGCCGCCGCCGATCACGACCACATTTGCGGGGTCCACGCCCGGCACGCCGCCCAGCAGCACCCCGCGCCCCCCCTGCGCCACTTCCAGATACTTGGCCCCTTCCTGGATAGCCATTCTGCCGGCCACTTCACTCATGGGGGTCAGCAGCGGCAGGGACCCGTCCGGCTTCTGAATGGTTTCATAAGCGATACAGACGGCCTTGCTTTTAATGAGCGCCTGGGTCTGGCGTTCGTCGGCCGCCAGATGGAGATAGGTGAAAATGATCTGGTTTTCACGGATCAGATCGTACTCTGCGGGCAGCGGTTCCTTGACATGCATGAGCATGTCGGATCTTTTAAAAATTTCCGCAGGTGCATTCACGATCTCCGCGCCCGCTTGCGCGTAAGCGGCATCATCAAACCCGCTGCCGATGCCGGCTGATTTTTCCACCAGCAGGGTATGCCCGTTGGCGATCATGACTTCGACGCCGGCCGGCGTCATGCACACCCGGTTTTCCTCTGTCTTTATTTCCTTCAAAATTCCAACTATCATGGTATTATCTTCCTTCTGCGTAGATTGTTTTCATATTTGTCCTGGTGAAAGCCCAAACCCATTGACTTTCGCTGTATTATTCCGTGACCTGGATCTTCAGAACTTTTCGAGGGCGCCTTAAATCGCGCTCTGCGGGCACATGTCCGCTTTATTGATGCCGGCGACCCGTACCGGTTTTTTCATCGCATCCCGGCGGAAAGGCTCGCCCAGTTCCTGGTTGAGGATCACCTCGATAAAAGTGGTCTGATTGTGCTGCATCTGATCATCAATGGCCTTGGCAAGGGCCTCGGTCAGCCCCTCCATGGTGGTGGCCTGTACCCCGTTCACGCCGCAGGCCTGGGCGATTTTGGCGTAATTGACGTCACGATCCAGCTCGGTGCCGACAAAATTGTCGTTATACCAGAGGGTGGAGTTACGTTTTTCCGCCCCCCACTGGTAATTCCGGAAAATCACCATGGTGATCGCCGGCCAGTTCTCCCGTCCGCAGGCGGTCATTTCGTTCATGGAGATTCCAAAGGCGCCGTCCCCCGCAAAGCCGACCACCGGGGTCTTCGGGCAGGCGATTTTGGCCCCGAGGATGGCCGGAAAGCCATAACCGCAGGGGCCGAACAGACCCGGAGCCAGATACTTACGCCCTGCTTCGAAGCTCGGGTAGGCATTGCCGATGGCACAGTTGTTGCCGATGTCAGATGAGATGATCGCCTCTTTCGGCAGGGCCTTCTGGATGGCACGCCAGGCCATCCGTGCCGACATCCGCTGCGGGTCATTTGCCCGGGCGCGCTGGTTCCAGGTGGTGCCGTCGTCGTCGTCTTCGTGGTCCATGGCCGACAGCTGCTGCAACCAATCGGCCTTGGTTTTTTTGATGAGGGCCTCACGCTCCTTGCGGCCGTGGTCCCCGGCATCGGCTGTCAGGGCGGCCAGAATGCGCTCGGCCACGGTGGCGGCATCCCCCTGAATCCCTACGGCAACCGCCTTGGTCAGACCGATGCGGTCGGCATTGATGTCCACCTGGATCAGTTTTGCCGCCTTGGGCCAGTAGTCGATGCCGTAGCCCGGAAGGGTGGAAAACGGATTAAGCCGTGTTCCCAGGGCCAGAACCACGTCGGCCTTTGCGATCAGCTCCATGGCGGCCTTTGAACCGTTATAGCCCAGGGGACCGGCGAACAGCGGGTGCGACCCGGGAAAGGCGTCGTTGTGCTGGTAGTTGCAGCAGACCGGGGCGCTGAGCCGCTCGGCAAGGGCCTTAGCGGCATCGATCGCCTTGCCGAGGACCACGCCTGCGCCATTCAGGATCACCGGGAACTTGGCGGCGGAGAGCAGTTTCGCTGCTTCGGCTATGGCAAAGGCGCCGCCGGCGGGTCTCTCAAAGCAGACAATCTGCGGCAGGTCGACGTCGATGACCTGGGTCCACATATCGCGGGGAATGTTGATCTGGGCGGGAGCCGAACCCCGGAGCGCCTTCTCGATAACCCGGTTGAGCACCTCGGCGACCCGGGAGGGGTCCCGAACCTCCTCCTGGTAGCAGACAATGTCCTCAAATAACGACATCTGGGGAATTTCCTGAAATCCACCCTGGCCGATGGTTTTGTTTGCTGCCTGGGGAGTGACCAGCAGAAGCGGCGTGTGATTCCAGTAGGCGGTTTTGATCGGGGTGACCAAATTGGTGATGCCGGGGCCGTTCTGGGCAATGCACATCGACATCTTGCCGGAAGCGCGGGTGTAGCCGTCGGCCATCATCCCGCCGTTGCACTCATGGGCGGCATCCCAGAAGGTGATGCCGGCGCTCGGGAAAAGATCTGAAATCGGCATGAAGGCTGAGCCGATAATGCCGAATGCATGCTCGATGCCATGCATCTGCAGGACTTTTACAAATGCTTCCTCTGTAGTCATTTTCATTGCGGGTTTCCTTTTTATGAATTCGTTATGGTGAAAGTCCAAACGCATTGACCTGCGTTATTTGTTTTCGTATTTATAGGGTTCTTCAGAACTTTTCGATGGCGCGTTTGACGGCGGTTACGATTTCATCCATCTCCGCTTTGGTGGCAACCAGGGCCGGCGCAAAGTTCATGATCGTATTATTGCCGGGAAGTGAGGTGTTGGTCCGGCCCACCAGCACGCCTTCGGCGGCCACAAGTCCCATGATGCGACCCATTTCCCCTTCGGTGATGGATTCCTTGGTCTTTTTGTCCTTCACAAATTCCATTCCGCAGAAAAGTCCCATGCCCCGGACATCGCCCACCAGCGGCATATCGCTCAGGGACTGCAGGCCCTCCAGCAGATAGGCGCCGACCACCCGGCTGTTTTCCACCAGGTGTTCTTCTTCGATGATCCGGGTGCTTTCAAGAGCTGCGGTCATGGCGCCGGTACACCCGCCGTAAGTGCTGATATCCCGGAAATAGTTCATCCGCTCGGAAGGCTTGCTGGGATCGCAGAGAAATTTATCGAAAATATCCTGGCGGAACACGGTGGCGGACAGGGGCATATACGAGCTGGCCAGTCCCTTGGCCATGGTGATAATGTCCGGGTCCACATCAAATTGATCATGGCCCCAGAATTTTCCGGTTCGGCCGAACCCGCATACGACTTCATCCATAATCAGGTAGACGCCGTATTTGCGGCAGATGGCCTGAAGGATCGGATAGTATTCCTGTACCGGAACCATAATGCCGCCGCCGGCAACAATTGGCTCGACGATACATCCGCCCACCGTATCCGGACCTTCCTTTAAAATCACATCTTCCAGGCTGCGGGCGCAGTCGATGTCGCAGCCCGGGTAAGACTTTCCAAAGGGACAGCGGTAACAGAGCATGTGCGGGAACTCGGCAAATCCTTCGGCAAAGGGCCCGAAATCCTGTTTGCGCTCCAGCTGCCCGGTTGCGCTCAGTGCGCCGATGGTGGTGCCATGGTAATCCCGGGCCCGGAACAGGACCTTGTACTTTCCTTTTCGATCCGGATCGATATGGGAGAGCTGGCGGACAACTTTAAAGGCTTTCTCATTGGCCTCGGAGCCGCTGTTGGAGAAAAACACTTTGCCCAAGCGGGGCAGAAGTTCGATCAGTTTGGCCGCGAATTTGATACTGGGGATATTGCCGACGGTTCCCGCATAATAGCCAAGGGTTTTTAGCTGCTCATAAATGGCGGCAGCGATGCTCTCCCTGCCGTGCCCCACCATGACGCTCCACACGCCGCCTGAGGTGGCATCCAGATATTCCCGGCCCCGGATATCCTTGACCCGCAGCCCCTTGCCTTCAACGATGATCATCTGTTCGGCGGTCTGAAACACTTTATGGGGCTTGATGTGGTGCCACAAATAATCCCGATCGCCACGCACCATCTCGTCAACATCATAATCCAGCCAGTTTGTTTTGTTGTCCATAACATTCTCCTTCCTCTTTTGTTATCCCTGCCTGACGGCTTTGTTGATAATTAGATGAAATATGCAAGCATTGATATCTGATATATCAGATATCAATGCTTGTCAAGGCTCTTTTAAAGCTTCGAATCTATAACGTATCGGGTCATAAAAAACGGTTGACTTATGATGTATGATATATTAGATATCAGACAATGTCAAGTTCCTTTCAAAAAACGGAGCCGTGAATGCATCGGTTTGTATAAACAGTCGTTTAATCAGATATGTGATATTTCAGACATCACATATCTGAAACCCACAAGAGCGGCCTTACGGTCGTTAGCCAGGAGGACAGGATGAGCTCAGCGCCGGAACTTATTAAAATCCGTCATTTTATCGATGGGGAATGGATCGAAGACCCTTCGACAGATCAGATACCTTTATATAATCCCTCCACAGGTGAGGTGATCGGACAGGTACCCATGGCCTCGACCGAAACCTCCCTGAAAGCGGTTGAATCAGCCGCCGCGGCCTACGATTCCTGGAAAAAATTGACTGTTGGCCGTCGAATGGGATTTCTTTTTGATATGCGGCGGGCCATGGAAGAAAACCTTGAGGAGCTGGCCTATTCCATCGCCATCGATCAGGCCAAACACATCAGCGAGGCCCGGGGAGAGGTTCAGCGGGTCATTCAAATCATAGAAACCGCCTGCAGCATTCCCACCTTGATGCAGGGAGAAACCCTGGAGGGTATTGCCGGAAATATCGTCGGAAGGGTTACCCGCTCTCCCCTGGGCGTCTTCTGCGGGGTCGCGCCTTTTAATTTTCCGGCCCTGGTCTTTGGCTGGTTCATTCCTTTTGCCATTGGGACGGGCAACACCTTTGTCTATAAACCCAGCACGCAATCGCCATATTTCATGCAGAAAATGGGCGACATATTCAATAAGATCGGCCTTCCCAAGGGCGTGGTCAATATCATCCACGGCAATCGCCAGGTACCGGAAACCTGGTACGAGCATCCGCGTGTTTCCGGCGTTTGCCTTGTCGGCTCCACCCCTACCGCCAAACACATTGCCCAGGGATGCGGCCGGGGCGCCAAACGCTCCATGCTGCTGGGCGGGGCCAAAAATTTTCTGGTGGCCATGGAAGACGTTCAGATGGATGTTTTTATCGAAAACTTCATCCATTCATGCTATGGTTCCGCCGGACAGCGCTGCCTGGCTGGCTCCATCGTCGCCGCGGTCCCGGAAGTCTACGATGCCGTGGTTGAAAAAATATTAGCGGCATCCAGGAACATTGTGGTGGGCGATGCACTGGATCCGAATGTCTATATGGGGCCGGTCATTTCCGCCGGAGCCAAGGCCAAAATAGAACAGTATATCGAAATCGGAATCAAGGAAGGAAGCAAACTGGTTCTGGATGGCCGAAACCCGGTGGTTCCGGAGAAAAACAAGAACGGGTATTTTGTCGGGCCGACGGTCTTCACGGAAGTCACGCCATGCAGAACCATCGCCCGTGAGGAAATATTCGGCCCCGTGGTATCCATCATGCGGATCAAAGACCTGGATGATGCGCTGGCCCTGATCCGCGCTCAGGAATTCGGCAATGGGGCCTGCATCTTCACACAGAACCTCTATTATACCGAAAAATTTATCTCTGAAGCGGATGTGGGCATGGTCGGCGTCAACGTCGGCATCTGTGCGCCCCACCCCTATCTGCCTTTCGGCGGCATCAAGGGCTCCCTGATCGGCACCGACAAGGTTCAGGGCAAGGACGGGATCGATTTCTTCACCCAGAACAAAACCGCCACCATTCGCTTTGCACCGCCATCCGGTCAGTTTGTCGCCGGTGGACCCGACCAGGCGATTAAGCCCGTTGTCCCCGGACCCGTTAGAAGCTGTGTGGCCAGTTAATCCGGGACTGCGAAAAACCAAACAGATGTCCCCCGGCTGCATGACAGGACAGGGACGCTGAAAATAATACTTATGGAGTCCTCACCGTGGCAGACTACTTAGGCAGAAGAGACAAAATTGAAGTCAAAAACCTGACCCGGCGATTTGGCGATCTTCTGGTTCTGGATCACATCAACTTCACCGTCGCCGAAGGGGAATTTCTGGCGATCGTCGGGCCCACGGGGTGCGGCAAAACCACATTTCTGAACTGCCTTTCCAAGCTGATTCCCACCTCCGAGGGCGATATCTATGTGGACGGGGAGGTGGCCAACCCTAAAAAGCATAACCTGGCCTTTGTCTTCCAGGAGCCGACCTGTCTTCCCTGGCGCACCGTACGGGATAACGTGGCCTACGGCATGGAGGTCAAGCATTTCCCGAAAGACCGGATTGAAAAGAAATTAAATGATATTCTCAACATGGTGGGCCTGGCGGATACGGCCCATCTTTTCCCCAATCAGGTTTCAGCCAGCATGATGCAGCGCATCGCGGTCTCCAGGGCTTTTGCGGTGGATCCGGACCTTTTGATGATGGACGAACCCTATGGCCAGCTGGACATCAAGCTGCGCTACTACCTTGAGGATGAACTGATCAAGCTCTGGCAGACCCTTAAATCCACGGTGCTTTTCGTCACCCACAACATCGAGGAAGCCGTCTACGTGGCCGAACGCATTCTGGTGCTCAGCAACAAACCCACGCAAATCAAAGCCGAGGTCATTGTGGATCTGCCGCGTCCCAGATCGTTGATAGATCCCAAATTTGTCGAGATCCGAAAGCAGGTGACCGAACTGATCCGCTGGTGGTAAGTTCCTGACCCAATGCCAGGGGAATGCGGATAAACATTATGAAAAGGAGGTGCGGACCTACCGGAAATGTGCAGCTGCCTGGTAATTGACCCGCAGGCAGGAGAAATTAAATTTTCAGCCTAAAAACCAACATATTGGAAAGGAGCATTAAGGATGAAAAAAATCGCATTATTGAGTGTATTTATCATGGCTGTTGTCCTGGCATTTTCCATGGTGCCGGCCCAAGCCCAGGCTCTGGTTAAACTGCAAACCTGCTGGATGCCCGAACACGAAACCTTCATGCCCTGGCTGGCCAAACAGAAAGGCTGGGACAAGGAGGAAGGGCTCGATCTGGAGCTTTTGTTTTTTGATTCCGGCATGGCCCAAATGGAATCCCTGCCGGCCAAACAATGGGTTCTGGGCGGCACCGGCGGCGTTCCTCAGGTAGTGGGCGCTCTTCGCTATGGGGCCTACATGATCGGCCTTGGCAATGACGAATCTCTGACCAATGCCATATATGTCCGTCCGGACAGTCCTGTCCTGAAAACCAAAGGTTTCAACAAGGCCTATCCCGATGTTCTGGGTTCTCCGGATGCCGTAAAGGGTAAAACCGTTCTCGTTACAACCGTTTCCTCTGCTCACTATGCCCTGTCCACCTGGCTCAAAGCACTGGGCCTGGAAGACAAGGATGTCATTATCAAGCAGATGGATCAGGCATCTATCATCGCCGCTTTTGAGAAAGGTGTGGGGGATGTTGCCTGTCTTTGGGCGCCTTTTACATTAACCGCCGAAGACAAGGGCTGGAAACAGGCATCGGACATCAAAAAAGCAGGGGCCGCCCTGCCCATCACGCTGGTTGGCGACCGGGAGTATTGTGATAAAAATCCGGAAATCGTTGCCAAATTTCTTCGCGTATACCTCCGGGGCGTAAACTATCTCAAAGCCCATGGGAGCAGTCCCGAAGTCGTCAAGCTGTATCAGAAGTTCATGAAAGACTGGTGCGGCCAGGAGATGAGCGAGGCCAACTGCAAAAAAGATATCGACACGCATCCGGTCTGGAACCTCCAGGAGCAGCTCGCTCTGTTTGATACGTCCAAAGGAGAGAGCACCGCCGCCAAATGGCAGCGCATGATCGCCGAGTTCTTCACGGCCCAGGGCCGTTTTAAACCGGAAGAACTGGATAAAATCAACAAGAGCGGATATGTCACCGACAAGTTCCTGAAGCTGGTTAAAACCCCCATTCCTACCGACAAATAAGGTAGTGCCCGATTATCGGTCCGGCCAAACCGCATGGGTTCGGCCGGATCAACAGGCTGTTAGATTTTTATTAAGCGTACGTTACGCAAGTCGTTCCCAAAAAGCGAGCTGAAACATGGCTTATGAATCTGTCAAAGTCAAAAAACCGCTGAGCTTGATCCTGCTTCCCATCCTCAGCGTGGTGACTTTTTTTTCCGCCTGGGAGTTTATCGTGGATACCGGCATCGTCCCCAGCACCATGCTGGCCGCACCCTCGGCTGTCATCAAACTCTTCCTGGTCAAACTCACCGACCCCAATCCGGACGGCGCCGTCCTTGCCGCCCATGCCTGGACAAGCGGCAAAGAGGCATTTATCGGGTATTTGCTGAGCCTGGCCATTGGTTTGCCGCTGGGACTTCTCATGGGTTGGTTTACGGTGTTCCGGGGGCTTTTCCGTCCCATCTTCGAGCTCATCCGGCCCATTCCTCCCATTGCCTGGATTCCTTTAACCATTTTCTGGTTTGGCATCGGCATCGAAGGCAAGGTCTTTATTATCTTTCTGGGAGGGGTCGTGCCCTGCGTCATCAATGCGTTTGTCGGCGTCCGGATGACCAACCCGACCCTCATCCAGATGGCGCGCACTTATGGCGCCAGCGACTGGCAGATTTTTGTCCAGCTCTGCATCCCTTCGGCACTGCCCATGGTTTTTGGCGCATTGCAGATCGCACTGGTCTGCTGCTGGGTCAACCTGGTGGGTGCCGAATTGCTCGCAGCGGACCAGGGTCTTGGCTACCTGATTTCCATGGGCCGGCGGCTGGCGCTGCCTGAAATGGTTGTTCTGGGCATGGTGTGCGTGGGATTTGTCGGCGCCGTAATCGGTTATGCTATTGAGCGCCTGGAGCATCGACTCCTTGCCGGTATCAGGAGGTAGGTATATTGAGCGCCGTGACACAACAACCCACGAATTCCGGTTCCGGTGACCGGGCCATTGCCAATGAGATTCAGGAAGCGGTCAGCGAGAAAAATCCCCTGACCGTTTACCGCGTCATCACCAACGAATACTTTCTCTACTGTGTTTCGACGGTTGCTTTTCTGCTGCTCTGGCACATGGTTGCCCAAAGCGGCATGCTGAAAGGGGCGCTGGCCTCCCCTTTGCAGGTAATCCTGCGTTTCGAGCGGATGCTGACGGACACGCTGGCGGGCCTGACCCTGTGGGGGCATATCTGGGCCAGCACCAGCCGGGTGCTGATCGGATTTGCGCTGGCATCAATCATCGCCATCCCCCTGGGCCTCTTCATGGCCTTGAACCCCTATGTGGATGCCATAGTCAAGCCGATCTTCGATATCTTCAAACCCATGCCGCCCATTGCCTGGGTATCCATCGCCATTCTCTGGTTCGGGATCGGGGAACCCTCCAAAATCTTCATCATTGTTATCGGCACATTTGTCCCCTGCCTTCTGAATGCCTATAACGGCATCCGCCTGATCGACCCGGAACTCTATGATGTCGTCAAGGTTCTCGGGGGAAACCGCAAGGATGAAATCGTTCAGGTCAGCTTTCCGGCCTCCTTTCCGGCCATATTCGCCGGTCTTCAGATATCCTTGTCCAACGCCTGGACCTGCGTGCTGGCGGCCGAGCTGGTGGCATCCCGATCCGGACTGGGCTTTATCATCGTCCAGGGCATGAAAATGTCCGATACGGCCCTGGTGATCGGCGGCATGGTGATTATCGCCATCGTGGCATGGTCGACCTCGCTGCTGATCATCGGTCTGGAAACATTGATCTGTCCCTGGAAGCGAAATATCGAAGGCCTTTAATTAATATCCGTTTGGAAAGAAACAATTATGAACACCCCAAAAATCGTCTGCCAAAACATATCCAAGGCCTTCATCCAGAAAGAGACCCAGCGGGTGCATGTCCTCCAGGACATCAGCCTTGAGGTTCGCGACAACGAGTTTCTGGTCATCCTGGGGCCCGGCCAATGCGGCAAAAGCACGCTTTTACGCATTATCGCAGGACTGGAGACCCCATCGGAGGGAACGGTTCTTCTGGACGGCAAGCCCGTGACAAGCCCCGGGCCGGACCGGGGGCTTGTGTTTCAGAGCTACATGCTGTTTGCCTGGCGGACGGTGATGGGCAACGTCGAAATGGGCCCCAAGCTGAATGGCGTCTCCAAAGCGGAGCGGCGCAAAATTGCGCAGCACTATATCGACCTGGTGGGCTTGCAGAAATTCGAAAACCATTATCCCCACCAGCTCTCCGGCGGCATGAAACAGCGGGTGGGCATCGCCCGCGCCTACGCAAACGGCCCGCAGGTCATGCTGCTGGACGAACCTTTCGGCCAGCTGGACGCCCAGACCCGGATTTTCATGGAAAAAGAGACCGAGCGCATCTGGCAAACGGAAAAACGCACCGTTCTTTTTGTCACCAACAATATTGACGAGGCCATTTTTCTGGCCGATCGCATCGTCAGCCTGGAAGGCAAGCTGCCGGGCCGCATGGCCGCGGTCTACGACATCGATCTGCCCCGGCCCCGGGAACATACGGACATGGAATTTCTGCGGCTCCGCCAGAAAATCACCGACGCCTCAACCCTGACATTATGATATCCCGCTCCACATATCCTTATCCACAGCCTCGAACGCGGCGGTAGCCCGCTCAAACTCGGCAGCATCCTGGTCACTCCAGGTGCCGGCCAAATGATCGAGATCGTCGTAAAGAGCGCTTCGTTTTTTCTTCTCAAGGCCCAGGGACTCTTTGAGAATTCTGAGCATAACGGTATTGACGCTGGAATCCTCTTTTCTGGCCCGCTCCTTCAAGGCGCCTGCGATCCGCTCGTCTATTCCGCGCAACGTCATGGTTCCCATCGTTTTTTCTCCTTATATACCTTGTTCGTCAACAAAAGACCGCTGATGCTGTTAAAATGATCATCATAGGTTGCCAAAGCCAGACCATGCTGCATGGCCGAAGCAGCCAGCCACAGGTCGTTTGTGGGTATGGGACGGCCTTTTTGTTTTAAGTCGGCAAATATCTGGGCATAGAATTCGGCGGTTCCCTCATCAACGGAAAGAAGCTCCACACGGGGTGAATCGAAAAACAAATCAAGCTCCTCCCGGTTCTGTTCCTCTCTGGTGCCGCAGCGAAAACCTGCCAGCAATTCACCGAGGATGACCGTGTTGACAG
Source organism: uncultured delta proteobacterium (assembly GCA_963704205.1). Lineage (GTDB taxonomy): Bacteria > Desulfobacterota > Desulfobacteria > Desulfobacterales > Desulfatirhabdiaceae > RAAP-1. The sequence continues at coordinate 402 of CAVPHN010000010.1, read as the reverse complement.
CAATATAATCCGCTTTTTTCAACGTAACGATGGCCGCATCATCCCGCTTTTTGAAAGCGACATAAAAATTCGTGTCTATGATAATCCGCTTCATGTGCAAGGCTCCATCATTGTGATTGCATTATTTGAATTCATTATGATGTCATATTTATTATTTGTCAATCCGTTTCCCTGTCATTTGTCACAAGCTTAATAACGAAACAACACGCAATTAAAATTAAAAATATTTACGAAATGATTTAAGTGTTTTATAGAGTTATGAATTCTTTTTAACTTGCTCTTTTGGCCTGAAGCATTTCATGAATCATTTTAAGCCATCTTTTGCAGATGCGCCGGAAATGATTCATCAGCAAGGAGACTGCCGATGGGGGGTTTTCTTATCCTTGAACGCTTCAAGTGGTT
>CAVPHN010000009.1:0-104871 GCA_963704205.1 uncultured delta proteobacterium | reverse complement strand
CTTTCGGGATTGTCTCCAGGGTCCAGGCCGCCCGGTACGCAAAGAGCTGAGAAGTCTGCTGAAGGGTCAGCATTTCTGAAAGCTTGAAATGCCACTTCCTGATAGGCGATAATCGGCTTTCCACCGCTTCTGTGGGTTTTGGCATAATCCCTGGCAGATTCGAACGCAGCCTTCATCAGGCCAAGGGATGCGCCCAGAAGAATTTGATTCTCCCATAGCCGAAGGGTATCCAGAACGCTGCGATCTTCAAAGGGGCCGATGACCTGATCCATTGATATCCGGCAGTTGCTGAGCGAAATACGCGAAATGGACGATCCCTCGTATCCCAGCGTGCTGAAGGGTTCACCGGTTGAAAGGCCGCCGGCTCCATTTTCAATAATAAACAGAGCAAGCCGGCCATTCATCAGCCCGGCCACCGCAAACCAGTCTGCAACAGGACCATTGATTACGTAGGTTTTGTCTCCGGTAATGCTGAGAAAGTCCCCATCCTGAGTTCCGGTGGTTTTCAGCGGCTCATTGTCCACATTCAGAGAATCTTCGCAAAGGGCCACAGCGCCCAGAAATTGGCCCTTCATCAGGGGCGCCAGCCATCGCTCTTTCTGTTCGTCGTTACCCCAAGTGGCGACAATGCTGCCAAAAAGACGCGTGCTCATTTCAACGGACAGATAAAGGGATGGGGATAGCGTGGCCAGGGTTTCCATTGCGCCCATCAGAGAAATGCCCCCAAATCCTTTGGGAGTATCGAGCCCAAGTTTCAGGTATGGGGTTTTCCCCAGAATCGCCAAAGCATCTTTAATCTGAGAAATGTCTTGAGTCTCAAGATTCTTCCCTTCGGCATATCCCTTCATTCTGCTTCTGGATATCTTTAAACAGGGCCTGTTCGGCGAAAGAAAAATCAAAATTCATATTATTGTCCCCTTATTCAGCTTGCTGTCGCCAGCTTCAGGCAATATGTTCTCAGGATGGGAATTTCCATATTTACCGCATGCGATGCCTGCAGTTTGTCTTTTACATCAGTTTGGAAATGATCATTTTCTGTATTTCAGAGGTGCCGCCGCCAATGGGCGCAAGCCGGCTGTCTCTGAAAATCCGCTCGACATCAAACTCGTGCGTGTATCCATATCCGCCGTGAAGCACCACCGCGTCATTGGTCGGCCCCAGGCTCCAGTCGCCGACAAAGAGTTTGGCGACAGCCGCCTCCAGGTGATTAAGGGGCCTTCCCTGATCCTTGCACCAGGCAATCCGGTATACCAGGGCTCGGGCAGCTTCGCCAAAGATGCGGATATCCGCCAGTTTATGCTTGATGGCCTGAAACTTGGCAATGGGCCTTCCAAACTGAACCCTGCCCTTGGCGTATTGGGAACATTTTTTCAAAAGATATGTCGCAGAGCCGACAAACGGCGCCAAGAGGGCGCTTCGATCCCATTCCACGGTCTGCATGGCCATTAAAAATCCTTCGCCTTCGTTTCCCAGAAGGTTTTCGGCCGGTATTTCGCAGTTATTAAATACCAGCTCAGACGTATGAGAGGTTCTCACCCCCATTTTGATCAAAGGCGGCCCGGCTGTAAATCCCGGAGTCCCCTTTTCTACAATAAAGGCCGAGATGCCGGCATGTTGGAGCTCGGGCTGGGTTTTTGCGTAAATAACTGCCACATCGGCAATCGGGCCGTTGGTGATCCACATTTTAACGCCATTCAGCACATACTTGTCCCCGCGTTTTTCAGCGGTTGTTCTTAATGAGGCCACATCAGAGCCGGCATCCGGTTCAGAAACTCCCATGCAGCCGATCCACTCGCCGCTGGACAGTTTGGGGATGTATTTTTTTCGCTGCTCCTCGGTGGCATGACGGAAAATGGTGTCTGCGCACAGAAAGGAATGTGCGCCATAAGCCAGGGTCAGCCCCCCGTCAACGCCGGCCTCTCCCAGGGCCTCTCCGGCAAGAACGGTAGTTACGACATCGGCGCCGCCGCCGCCAAGCGCTTCGGGAAAATGAAGGCCAAGAATTCCAAAGTCTCCCATTTTCCGGAAAGACTCAAAATCAAATTCTCCTTTAAGATCATGTTCCTGGACCCTTGGGACAATTTCTTTTCTGGCAAAATTAACCACTTCTTTTTTGAACAGGAGTTGTTCTCTGGTAAATGCAAAATCCATTAATGCCCTCCGGTAAAGAGATATGAAAGCCGTTTTATTCGCAAGATCGATTTGCATATATTTACTTGCAATGACGATGCTTTTTTTGGGGAACAAACGCCATCGTGCTTCTTTGGTCCGGCCAAGAACGAATGTTGAACAAGTACACGACACAGCAGGTGAAGAAAATTATAAATACGAATTGCATTCAATTTTTGAATTACGAAATATACGAGCACTTGAAAAATGTCAAGCATTATTAGAATAGAATTATAAATTTGAATTAAATTCAATACTCGAATCGTAGGGTATGCAGTCAGAATTCTCGGGCGCCAAAGCCTTTTCGGCGACCGGAAGCAGAGAAAACATTCATGAATCCATCTGGAATTCACTTCTATATATGAAAATGATTCTGCCGATGCGAATCTACCCCTGATTTCTGGCTGTGTTTTCACGATAATTATAAGTATAAATAAATAATATTAATAAGTTAAATTGTTTTGTCCGATAACGGGAAAACAGTTTTTTATGAATAATGTTCGAAACTATCTCTTCGCTGCTGTATCTCCACAATACTCCACTTTGATTTTTGGGCAATTTGATTATTAACAACATCGAATTATTAGATATGCAAAATAGAATTTTTCTTGACACATTCATAAAAATGTAATTGTATGATTTTCGTGGAGTAAAGTGGAGGAAAAAGGATGTTCCGGGGAAGCAGCTTTCATAGCATTGATGGAAAGGGCAGAATTATTGTTCCGGCAAGATTTCGGGATATGATTCAGGCCAGCGAAAGTGACTCGCTCATGGTTTCCGGAATGGATCTCGGGCTGGTGGCCTATACGCTTCCGGAGTGGCATAAAATTGAAACCCGGATTTTGTCGCTGGTTGAAAAAAGCGAGAGCATGCGAAGATTCCGAAGGGTGTTTATCGGCGGCGCTTATGAATGTCTCTGTGACAAACAGGAGCGGATTTTGATTCCTCCCAGTCTGCGGCAATATGCTGAACTGGATAAGGAAATCGTTGTGGTCGGTGTTCTTGACCACTTTGAAATCTGGTCGCGGGAAACCTGGGACAAAGAGAATCTGAAGATGGAGGCGGACATGAAAAAGGAGGATGTCAGAAACGAGATCGCCAGATTGGGACTTTAATCATGCCTTACCATCACATTTCCGCAATGCCTCGGGAAGTCGCATATTATTTGAACTGCCAGCCCGGGAAAATTTATATTGACTGTACTCTCGGTGGTTGCGGTCATGCCAGGGAGATTTGCGAAAAAATGATTCCTGGCGGCATGCTGATCGGCATTGATCAGGATGCGGATGCCATTCAAAATGCTGAAGCTGCTTTACAGGATTATCTTCAGCAGGTGCATTTGTTTCATGGCAATTTTGCTCAAACAGCGGATTTTCTGTCTCAGTTAAACATCGCTGCTGTGGATGGGATGCTTCTGGATCTGGGGCTGTCCTTTCATCAGATTGCACAAAGCGGCAGGGGGTTCAGCTTTAAAGCGGATGAACCTCTGGATATGCGAATGGACGTGCGATCCGATACGACCGCAGAAGTACTGATTCATGGGCTCGATGAAACAGATCTTGCAGATCTTTTTTTCCGTTATGGAGAAGAGCGTCATTCACGGGCAATTGCCCGGAAAATCGTTGAAATCCGTAAACGTCAGGCCATTTCCACCAGCAGTCAGCTTGCTGAGATCGTCAGCAAGGCAGTGCCGCCATCTGCACGCTATAAATCAAAAATTCATCCGGCTACACGGGTGTTTATGGCACTTCGCATTGCCGTGAATCATGAAATTGAAAGACTAGAGGAATTTTTGAAACAGGCCGCTGATCTGCTGAATCCAGGGGGAAGGCTCTGTGTGCTGTCATTTCATTCTCTTGAAGATCGAATGGTCAAACAGCACATGCGTGATCTGCAGTCCAGATGCACCTGCCCTTCGGATTTTCCCCGATGCGTATGCAACAAGGTGCCCAGAGCCCGACTGCTCACATCAAAAGCGGTGCGGCCCACTGAAAATGAAATTCAGCAAAACCCCATGGCCAGAAGTACGCGGCTTCGAGCCATGGAAAAGCTGTGAGAAGCATTGCAGAGAACATGCGTTTTTCTCAAATAATCCGATAGAGACGCTAAAATGACGACCCAGGATTCCCCCAAAATACAGAAATCGAATCTGCTCGGAATCTGGATTGTTCTTCTGTTTCTGTTTCTATCCGAACTTCTTTTTTATACCTGGTGTCGGGTGCAATGCACCCGTTTGGGATATGAAATGACAAAGGATGTTGACGCCAATCGAAAACAGATGGTTCTTCAAAACAGTTTGGTGCTCGAGATCGCGCGCCTGAAATCTCCTGAACGGATTTCTGCGATTGCCCGGCAGCAACTGAAGCTGGAACCTCCGTCACACGAACAAATGGTGGTGCTGCCATGAAAACAGATGAAAGCAAAATGTTGAGGTCTCGAATCCGTATCCTGGGATACATCATGTATGCGCTGTTCTTTCTGATGGCAGGAAAGGCCATACATTACCAGGTTTTTCTCGAGTGAATGGCTAGCAGATAAAGCCATGAATCAGTATGAAAAAGTGGATGTGTTTTCTGGAAAACGCGGAAATATCTATGACGCCAGCAACCGAAAAATAGCGGCCAGTATCGATGTGGTTTCCGTGGGGGTGCATCCGAAAAAAATCAAAGATGTTCGTGCAACGATCAAGGCGCTTTCGGATATTTTTCATATTGACCGGCGGGAGTTGATCAGCAACCTTTACTCAACCAAACCGTTTGTATGGATAAAGCGGCAGATCACCCACAAAGAAGCCAAAATGCTGGCGGATTTAAATCTTCCGGGCATTGTTTTAAAACCTGAATACAGCCGGTTTTATCCGAATAAATTCCTTGGCGCGCAGGTGGTTGGATTTTGTGGTCTGGATGGAAAAGGCATAGAAGGGGTTGAATACTATTACAATGCCGAGCTTCAGGGAACCGAAGACCGGGTCAAGGTGACTAAAGACGCCCTGGGGCGAAGATTTGAATCTGAAAAAACCACTATCTCCGATTCCGATGGGAATAACCTGGTCCTGACCATTGACGGCGCTATTCAGCATATTACCGAAAAGGCGCTGGAAGAAGCCGTGGTGGGGTTTTCCGGAAAATCCGGCATGGCCATTGTCATGGATCCAAGAACCGGCGGCATATTGGCGCTTGCTCATTATCCATCTTATAATCCGAATGCGTTCAGAGAGTATTCCAAAGGTGAGCTGAGAAACCGCGCACTGACCGATCCTTTTGAACCCGGATCCACCATGAAGATTTTCAGTGTTGCCGCTGCCATCGAGTCTGGAATCTACAAGCCGACCACCCTATTTAACTGCGAAAACGGGGCGTACAAGGTCGGAACCAATGTGGTCCATGATACGCATTCCTATGGAATGCTGACGGTGCAGGAAATCATCAAATATTCCAGCAATATTGGCGCTGTTAAAGTCGGACAGGGGATAGGGGCGGAAATTCTTTATAAAAACCTACGGAATTTCGGTTTTGGAGAAAAAACAGGGATCGACTGTGCCGGCGAAACCTCCGGAACTCTGGCGCCCTATACCAAATGGCGGAAAATCGACGCCGGAACCATTGCTTTTGGTCAGGGGATATCGGTTTCGGCGATTCAGTTGATCACGGCCACAGCCGCCATCGCCAATGGTGGAATTCTGATGAAACCCCACCTGGTGCAGGCTGTCACCGATGCCAATGGTCGGGTTATTAAAAAAATTGAACCGACTCCGGTGCGTCGCGCCATCTCTTCGGAAACTGCGCGAACAATCCGTCAAATGATGAAGGAAGTGATCACAACCGGGGGAACCGGCGTCAATGCGGCTCTGGAAGGTTATGCGGTTTGCGGAAAGACCGGAACGGCCCAGAAAATCGAAAATGGGGCATATGCCAGGGGAAAATATGTTTCCTCCTTTATCGGCTTTGTTCCTGCGGATCACCCGGAAGCCGTAATTTTGGTTATTGTGGATGAGCCGCAAAAAAGGTATTATGGCGGGACCGTGGCAGCTCCGGCGTTTAAGCGAATTGCGCTGGAAACGCTGGGATATTTGAATATTTCCCCACAAAACATCCCGAACCGACTTACGGTATCGCTGGAAAAAGAGGGCAAAGGTTGAAACTGTCTAAATTACTGGAATCCATTATCCCGCAACAGGCACGCGGGATATCTTTATCTTCCGATCATGAGTCCATTTCCGTTCCCTGTACGTTGCCGATTCGGTTTAAAACCCGATCCTGAAATCTGCTCTCTTCATTTTAATTCCCGAGAGGTTCAGCCCGGGGGGCTGTTTGTTGCGATTCCCGGGCTAAAATTCGATGGTCATGACTATATTGAAAGCGCTGTCAATACGGGGTGCGGCAGCGGTCATCAGCCAGAAACCCGTTGCCCTGAATGTCTGGAATATTGAAGTCGAAAACAGTCGCAAAGCCCTTGCGATGCTGTCCGGTCAGTTTTATGGCAATCCTTCCGAAAAGCTGAAAATCATCGGCATTACCGGCACAAACGGCAAAACCACGACCGCATTTATCATTGAAAAAATCCTGTTGCAGGCAGGTTTTTCGGTTGGTGTGATCGGCACATTGAATTACCGCTACTGCGGAAAAGTCTTTGACGCGGCCATGACCACTCCGGAATCCCTGGATCTTCAACGAATCCTGTCGGATATGCTGGCAGACGGGGTTACCCATGTGGTGATGGAAGCCTCATCTCATGCGATTTTCCTGAATCGCATTGACGCTTGCTGGATGGATGTTGCGGTTTTCACGAATTTAACTCAGGATCATCTGGATCTTCATGGCAACATGGAGGATTACTGGCAAATCAAGAAGAAACTTTTCACCGAACATCTGGCCCAAGGGCCCAAAAATAACAAGGCCATTGCTGTTATTAACTGTAATGATGTTCGAGGAAAAAGTCTGTTCAAGGAACTGCCTTCAGCCCTGAGTGTCGGCTTTGACGAGCGGTGCCATTTGTGGCCCGAAATTATCCGCAAAGATCAGACCGGAATGGAAGGCGTGATTTCAACTCCCGAAGGCATGTTTAAATTTGAGACGCCGCTGATTGGTCAATATAACGTTGAAAATATGCTTTGTGCGGCCGGCGCCTGCCTGGCTTTAGGCCTTTCACTGAACATCATTCGATCCGGAATCGAATCCGTTGAATTTGTTCCCGGAAGGCTTCAATCCATTCCAAATAATCTGGACCGGTTTGTTTTTGTGGATTTTGCGCACACTCCGGATGCATTGGAGAATGTGCTTCAGACATTGCGAACCCTGACAACGGATAGAATTATTTGTGTGTTTGGCTGCGGTGGGAACAGGGACAGGGAAAAAAGACCTCTTATGGGCCAGATAGCAGCCAGCCTGGCAAATATCTGCATCATCACCTCGGATAATCCCCGTCTCGAAGATCCCATGACCATTATTGAGGATATTCTGGCAGGTGTTCGAAACCAGGGCCTGCCTGCCTATGATCTTAATGATGCCGTCAAATCGCCGTCGGCCAAGGGCTATGTCGTTGAACCGGACCGCTCCCGGGCCATTGATATGGCCATTCGAATATCCCGGCACTGGGACATGATCCTGATTGCCGGAAAAGGACATGAAACCTATCAGATCATCGGAAACCAGACAATTCCCTTTGACGACCGGCTCATCGCCAGAAAAGCCCTGGATTTGATAGAAAAACCGAGACTCCGGGAACATCATTGGAAAAAAAAGCTGTTCTGAATTTCAAGCAGGTCAAAAATCATCGTCTTTTGTTTCGATTGCGGATTACGGGTTGGTAATTGAAATTTGAGAAGTTGTGAAAGGGTGTTTTTTTCTACACTCCCGAATGCCTTGGCTGGCGCAGGATTTTTTTATGCAGTGGACAATAGACGACATTCTTGTGGCAACTGCCGGGGAGTGGATATGCGGAAACCGAAATGTCCGATTTTCAGGAATAGCTATTGATTCCAGAAGGATATCATTGTCCGAAATTTTTGTTGCCATTTGCGGGGAAATTCACGATGGTCATCGATTCTGTGCCGATGTGGTTCAAGGCGGTGTAAAGGGCATTCTCATTAATAACCATTCGATCGGGTCCCTGCCGATTGATGAATGGCGGCAAAAAGGGGTCGTACCTGCATCGGGGTTAAGGATACCACCCGGGCTCTGGGGGATCTGGCGGCCTATCACAGGCGTCGCTTTTCCGTATCGGTTGTGGCGATTACCGGATCAAACGGGAAAACGACTACCCGCAGCATGACTTCGGATATTTTGTGCCGCCGGTTCAAAACCCTTTCAACAGCCGGGAATTTCAACAATCACTTTGGTCTTCCGTTAACCCTTCTGAACCTGGAAAAGGATCATGAATGGGCTGTTCTGGAACTGGGAATGAATCATTCCGGAGAGATTGATCGCCTGTCCGAGATCTGTCAACCGAATATCGGTGTAATTACCACCATCGGAACGGCCCATCTGGAAAATTTTGCTTCACCCGACGGAATCCTTCAGGCAAAGGCAGAAATTTTTACGCATTTACATCCTGAAGGCCTGGCGCTACTGAACATGGATGATCCCAAACTGCTGGAACTTTCGCGGCGACTCTCCGTTCCGGTGATTTTTTTTGGATTAAATCCCGGCGCCAGGGTCAGGGCCAGGCAGGTAGAAACCCGATCTTCCGGGACGTCATTTTTTTTGGATTTGCCTGAAGAAACGGTTGAAGTCAGACTTCCCGCAGCCGGAGCATTCATGGCCACCAACGCGCTTGCGGCTGCAACAGTCGGTTTTTTACTGGGATTGTCCGGCGATGAAATCAAGGCTGGTCTGGAGAATTTTAAGCCGGTCAAGGGCCGGATGAACGTGATTGAAACCGCAAGACAAATTCATCTTGTGGATGATACTTACAACGCCAATCCGCTTTCAATGGCGGCTGCCATTGAAACACTTCAGAAAATAAAGGACGGCCACCGGGGCATCCTGGTTGTCGGGGACATGCTGGAGCTTGGAGAAGAATCTTTCGAACTGCACAGAAAAGTCGGAGAAACCGCCGCAACCGCAGGCATCTCGGCCCTGTATGCAACGGGCAGATTTGCAGGTGCCGTTGCACAGGGTGCCGCAGGCAAGGGAATGGACTCCGGGCGAATTTTTGTCGGCGATCGGCAAGCCATCTGCGAGCACCTAAAGGACAGTCTCAGAAAAGGAGACTGGGTTCTGGTCAAGGGATCCAGGGCAATGGGTATGGAAAAAATCGTTCACGATATCACAAGGTGGGCAGAATGCCTTGACAGCCCGGATTTATCCACAAATAGATTCATCCTAATTCCGTAAAGACACAACCCTATGCTTTATCTGCTTCTTTATCCACTTCATACGACATTTTCGGTTTTTAATGTATTCCGTTACATTACTTTCCGAACGATCTATGCCAGCCTGACGGCTTTTCTGATCTGCTTTGTCCTGGGGCCCTGGGCCATCAAAAAACTGAGTCATCTTCAGATCGGCCAGTATATTCGCGAAGATGGCCCCAAGGCCCACCTGAAAAAAGCCGGAACGCCCACGATGGGAGGTGCGTTGATGCTGGTGTCCATTCTGACCTCTACACTCCTGTGGGCCAACCTGAGAAATGTCTATATCTGGGTGGTATTGGGGGTGACGGTCGGTTTTGGTCTTATCGGATTCATGGATGACTATCTCATGCAGGTCAAGAAACAGAGCATGGGCCTGAGTGCGCGAAACAAATTTCTGCTTCAGGCGTTCATTGCCCTTGCAGCAGGCGCGTTTCTTTATCAGTATCCCGATTTTTCCACTGAGGTCACCTTCCCGTTTTTCAAAAATTTTTCTCCGGATTTTGGATGGGGATATATCCTGTTTGCCGCCTTTGTCATTGTCGGCACTTCAAATGCCGTGAATCTCACAGACGGCCTTGACGGGCTTGCTATTGGTCCCACCATTATTGCCGCGGTAACCTATATGATCTTTTGCTATGTTTCCGGACATGTTAAGATCGCCGATTATCTGCAAATCACCTATGTTGCCGGAAGCGGGGAACTTACGGTTTTTTGCGGTGCCCTGGCAGGCGCGGGCTTGGGGTTTTTATGGTTTAATGCCTATCCTGCCCAGGTCTTTATGGGAGATGTCGGTTCTCTGTCGCTTGGCGGCGCGCTGGGAACCGTGGCCGTGATTACCAAGCAGGAAATATTACTGGCAATTGTCGGAGGCCTTTTTGTGATTGAGGCTCTGTCCGTCATTTTCCAGGTGGGGTATTTCAAGCTCACGCATGGCCGGCGGATATTTCGAATGGCACCGCTTCATCACCATTTTGAATTAAAAGGCTGGGCTGAGCCCAAGGTGATCGTTCGGTTCTGGATCATCTCCATTGTGCTGGCATTGGTGGCCATCAGCACGTTGAAACTGAGGTAAGGTTTGCGGGCATGATTCTGAATCGAAAAAACGTAATGGTCGTCGGATTGGGAATGACCGGTCTTGCCACCGCACGGTTTTTACATCACCGCGGGGCAGCGGTTACGGTTACCGATATGGCTGCTGAAGAGGATCTGGCAGAATCCGTCCCGGAACTGCATCAGCTGGGGATTCGAACCGAGCTTGGCGGGCATCGCCGGGAAAGTTTTGAATCATCTGATCTGATCGTCTTAAGCCCCGGCGTGCCTCATACCCACGATTTCTTGATAGACGCCCGGCGAAGAGGCATTCCGGTCATCGGGGAAATTGAGCTGGCATCCCGATTTGTCCGGGATCCGATCATCGCCATAACGGGAACCAACGGCAAAACCACAACCACATCGCTTCTGGGCGACATGCTGGCTCAATGCGGCATGCAAGTGTTTGTTGGCGGAAATATCGGCCAGCCACTGATCGGTTATGTGGACCGGGAAGAAAAAGCTGACTGGGTCGTGCTTGAGATCAGCAGTTTTCAGCTTGACACCATTGAAACCTTTCGGCCGGATATCGGCATATTGCTCAATATCACAGCGGATCACCTGGACAGGTACCCGGATATGGCAGGTTATGCCGCCTCAAAGGGCAGAATATTTCAAAACCAGACCCCTGAAGACATTGCCATTTATAATGGCAGCGATCCATGGGTTCTTTCTGAAACAAACCGGATTCATAGCCGAAAATGGGTATTTAACGGGTCGGGCCCCCTGGATGAAGGCGCCCGGATCCGGGGGAATGATTTGACGCTTGCCTTTACATCCTGTCCGCACCGGAAATCTCATTCTTCCTGCGAACAGCCGGCGCCCAGGCCCCTTAGGCTGGATCTTCGTGAATCCCGTCTCTATGGCAAACACAATCAGGAAAATATCTGCGCGGCGGTGATGGCGGCCTTTGCCGCCGGCGGTGATATCCGGGACATTCAAATTGCCTTGAATCGCGTTTAAGGGGCTTTCCCACCGCATCGAATTTGTTCAGACCTTAAACGGGGTAACTTACGTGGATGATTCCAAGGCAACCAATGTCGATGCCGTATATCGGGCGCTGGAATCTTTTCAGGGAGCCGGTTGTCCTGATTATGGGCGGCAGGGATAAAGGCGGCGATTACAGGATTCTGGAACAAATGATGCAGAATTCTGTCAAGCAGCTCATCCTCCTTGGAGAGGCTAGTCAAATCATTGCCGCAGTCACTGGGGAACCTTGTGCCGACAGAGCGGGCATCTTCAATGCGGGATGCTGTCATTAAAGCGCACCAGGCTGCGTCCTCTGGAGATGTCGTGCTGCTGTCCCCCGCCTGTTCCAGCTTCGACATGTTCAGAAGTTATGCCCATAGAGGGGATGTCTTTCAAAACGAGGTTAAAAGACTTCGATGAAAGCGCAAACACCGGTCCGGTGGAGAGCATATCGCAAGTTCAGCTACGATTTCAGGCTGTTTTTCCCGATGCTGGTTCTGGTAGGTATCGGCATTGTCATGGTGTATAGTGCCAGTTCCGCCATTGCCATAAAAAAATATGGCAATGATCTCTATTTTCTGATCAAACAATCGGTGTATGCTGTTTTGGGATTGATAACCTTGCTGTTTTTTCGAAAAATTCCGTATGAAATCTATCGAAAATATGCATATCTGTTTTTTGTTGTCGCCATAGGCCTTCTTGTGGCTGTCAAGTTTACGGGCCTTGGGATTAAAGTCAATGGCGCTCAGCGCTGGATGCAATTTGGGGGATTCAGATTTCAACCTTCGGAGTTTGCCAGGATTGCGCTGGTAATCTTCATGGCCTATTCCCTTACCAAAAAACATGATCGTATTCGGTCTTTTTATGTCGGATTTGTTCCCCATGTGTTCTTTCTGGGGATTTTTGCAGGGCTCATTGCCCTGCAGCCTGATTTTGGTTCCGTGGTGATTCTGGCAGCCATTACCTGGGTGATGATGTTTGTCGCAGGGGTTCGGGTAACCTACCTGGTGGCATCGGTGAGCGCCTTGCTTCCATTCGCCTATGCGTATATGATGAGTGCACCTTACCGAAAGGAACGGGTGCTGGCTTTTCTTCATCCCTGGGAGCACGCATCGGACCAGGCGTATCAGATTGTTCACTCTCTGATGGCTTTTGGAACAGGCGGCATTTGGGGAACAGGGGTCGGCAAAGGCCTTCAAAAGCTCTTTTATCTGCCGGAGCCGCACACGGATTTCATATTTTCAGTCATCGGTGAGGAACTGGGACTGGTTGGGGTTCTGTGCGTCCTTTTTTTGTATAGCCTTATCCTGTGGAGCGGACTGAGTATCGCGAAGAATACGCATGATCTTTTCGGGTCATATCTGGCTATGGGAATAACGGCTGCAATAGGTCTTCAAGTCTGTATCAATCTCGGGGTTTCGCTGGGGCTGGTTCCCACCAAGGGATTGCCGCTGCCGTTTCTCAGCTATGGCGGAACATCGCTTCTGGTCAGCATGATATCCATTGGGATACTTATGAACATCGGCTCGGGAAAAACATAAATATCGGGGCGGCCTTGGAAATAATGAACAGGAAAAAACTGCGGATTGTGATGGCTGGAGGCGGCACCGGTGGGCACCTGTTCCCGGCCGTTGCCATTGCAGAAGCTTTTTTGGAAAAAAATCCTCTGAATTCCATCCTGTTTGTCAGCTCAGGCCGGCCATTTGAAAAAGCGGTGCTGGCGGAGCAGCGATTCAGGCTGGAGTGCATTACCGCGGAAGGGCTTAAAGGGAAGGGAATCCGGCAACAGCTTCGCGCTCTTGCCAGGCTTCCCAAAGGGGTGATGGAAGCATTAAGAATTCTCTTTAAGTTTGTTCCGGATCTGGTTATCGGCGTTGGCAGTTATGCTTCGGGACCCCTGATTCTCGCAGCCTGGATACTTCGAATTCCCATTGTGCTTCACGAACAGAACATTTTGCCGGGAATAACGAACCGGATTCTTTTTCCGCTGGCCGCACGCGTCCATGTATCTTTTCCAAACACCCGATTCAGAACACAATCTCCCAGAATCCGATTTTCCGGAAACCCGATTCGAAGAAATATTCAGGAATGTGCCGCGCGATCCATTTCCCCTGACCCGAGCCCCGTATCAACCCGGCGCCCATTCACAGTTGCAATCATCGGCGGCAGTCAGGGCGCGCATGCCATTAATCTGTCGGTTATTCAGGCCCTTTCCCTGCTTAAGGGTCACGGCTGCCATTTTATTCACCAAACCGGTCAGAGTGATCTGCAACTGGTTCAGGACGCCTATCTGAGTCATGGTATTTCCTGTACAGTCCAGCCATTCTTTCGGGACATGACGGACTGTTACCAACAGGCGGATCTGATGATCTGCAGGTCCGGCGCAACAACGGTTGCTGAAATCACGGCAATTGGAAAACCCGCGATATTGATTCCCTTCCCCCATGCAGCCGACAATCACCAGGTATTGAATGCAGCGTCTTCTGGTTCAGTCTCAAGCAGCTGAGATGATCCTGGAAAGCGATCTGACCGGCAGCGTGCTGGCAGAAAGGATTCTGTTTCTGGCTTCGAATCCGGAAATGCTTGCACAAATGGCTTTTCGCGCCAGACAACTGGGGAATCCCATGGCCGCAGGAACCATTGCGGATGACTGTTACGCACTTATCGGATGAATGATCAAAGATTATGGAGACTCTCTTTGCCAGGGATGAAAACAAGACCGACACTGCCGACAAAGGATGCATGCCGCCATCGTATCGGGGCGATCTGTTGGACTCTGGCTTCTGACTCCTGGTTATTTTTAAATAAACCTGTAACAAAGATGTGAGTTTATGTATCAAAAAACCTATCATATCCATTTTGTCGGTATTGGTGGCATCGGCATGAGCGGTATCGCCGAACTGCTGCTGAACATCGGGTATCAAGTTTCCGGCTCTGATGACGCGTCGTCAGACATCACAGAGAATTTAATAAAGAAAGGCGGGGTGGTCTACAAGGGACATTCCGGCGAACAGATTCAGGGGGCGGATGTGGTGGTGATTTCATCGGCCATCGGCGCCGATAATCCCGAGGTGGTCGCTGCCCGAAAAGAGTCCATTCCCGTCATTCCCCGCGCGGAAATGCTGGCGGAATTGATGCGGCTCAAATTCAGCGTGGCAATTGCAGGGGCGCACGGCAAAACCACGACAACCTCTATCGTTTCATCGGTTCTGGATCAGGGTGGGCTGGACCCCACGGTGGTAATCGGCGGCAGGCTGAAAAGCATCGGTTCCAATGCTGTTTTGGGAAAAGGCGATTTTATTGTTGCGGAAGCAGATGAAAGCGACGGGTCTTTTTTGAAATATTCCCCGACCATTGCCGTGATAACGAATATTGATCGGGAACATCTGGACTTTTATAAGGATCTGGATCATATCAAATCGGTGTTTCTGGCTTTTATCGATCGAATCCCTTTTTACGGCCTGGCAATTCTTTGTCTGGACAATGAACCCATTCAGGATCTGATTCCCGAAATCAAGAAGCGTTTTACCACTTACGGAATGAGTTCTCAGGCGGACTATCAAGCCAGAAACGTGGTTTTCCAGGGAATGAAAAGCCATTTCAGCATTGATTTCCGGGGTAAATTCCTCGGCGATATTCTGCTGAATCTTCCCGGGCTTCATAATGTCTACAATGCAACCGCCAGCGTGGCTGTCGGGCTTGAACTGGGCATTCCCTTTGAAAAGATTCGAACCGCCCTTGAAACCCTTCAAGGTGTTCAGCGCCGTCTTGAAATCAAGGGCGAAGCCGGTGGTATCACCGTGGTGGACGATTATGGACACCATCCGACGGAAATCCGAAGCACCCTGGACGCCCTGGAAGAATGCTGGCCGGACCGCAGAAAGGTGATCGCCTTTCAGCCGCATCGCTATAGCCGGACGCTCGCGCTTTTTGATGATTTTACGAGGGCGTTTTATCAGAGCGATGTGCTGGCGGTGCTGCCGATTTACCCTGCCGGCGAAAAGAAAATCGAAGGGGTCAGTGCGCTGGCCTTGTGCGAACGTATTCGATCCCGTGGACACAAAAATGTGGTTTATCTGGAGAACCTGTTGACAGCGCCAACATATTTGCATTCAATCCTCAGGCCCGGAGACGTGCTCTTGACCCTGGGGGCCGGGGATGTCTGGAAAGTGGGAGAAGGCGTCCTGAAGCGGATGGCAGATGACGGATGACACATGACGGACGACGAATTCGAGGAAATTTCATGTCTATTGACGCGGATGCCAGGAATGGCTGGCCGATGTAACCTTCGGCAGGGTTCGGTATGATGAACCGATGTCTCTTCATACATCGCTTCGCGTGGGGGGGCCGGCTGAAGTATTTGTTGAGCCCAAGACCGCTGATGAACTGGCTGCCTTGGTTTCAGGACTGGCAGGCAGAAAAATTCCATACCATGTCCTGGGTGGCGGAACAAACCTGATTGTAACAGATGCCGGTATCTCAGGTGTTGTAATCTGCATGAAACCGTGCAAGTCGGAGATTTTAATCGAAAACACCAGCGCTTCCGAGGCAAGGGTAACGGTAATGGCAGGAACCAGTCTGCGGTTTTTATGCAGTCACGCCATTCGCAACGGCCTGAAAGGGATGAATTTTGCACTGGGAATTCCCGGAACCGTGGGCGGCGCCATTCGAATGAATGCCGGAACTGCTCTGGGCTGGATCTCGGATGTTATCGAATCCGTTACCGTGTTGTATCCGAATGGGCTGCAGGAAACAATCGGAAGAAATGCATTGTGCTTTTCGTACCGAAAACTGATGCTTCCGCAACTGTCCTGCGAAAAAACCTTGTCTCACGAAACCATTATCATCTCTGGCAGCTTTTCTCTTGTCAGGGCCAGCTGCGCAGATCTGAAGCAAGAAGCCGGAGAAATTATGAAAAACCGGAAACGCCGGCAGCCAACCATGCCAAGCGCCGGATGCGTCTTTAAAAATCCGTTGGCGGGAAAAACTGCCGGTGAACTGATCGATCTTTGCGGATTAAAGGGCCAGAAAATCGGGGGCGCGGAAATTTCGGAAAAACATGCCAATTTTATCGTCAACTACCGGATCTGCGACGGCTGCTGATATTCTGGCTTTGATGGGCAGGGTACGTCAAATTGTTTTTGAACGGTTTGAGGTGAACCTTGAACCGGAAGTGATCGTGATCGGAAATTGATGTGTTGATGCGAAACCGTTACAGAAGAGATTCAGCGATTCGGCGAAGGAAAAGGGCCCATTTCCGGCGTTTGTTTTTAAATTTGCTGGCCGGGATACTGGGAGTTGCATTAATGAGTTTGTTTTTCATCTTCTGTCATGATATTGTTTTGCAGAGTCCGTATTTTAAGGTGACTTCGCTGGAAGTAACGGGAAACAAGCGGCTGAGCATACAGGATATTCTGGATGCAGCCCGTATTAAGCCCGATACAAATGTCCTTCTGGTTAACCTGCCGCTTTCCAGAAAATACCTGTTGTCTCATCCCTGGATTGCCGCGGCTGAGATAACCCGGGAGCTTCCGGGGCGGTTAAGCATTGCCATTAGGGAACAACATCCGCTGGCCATTCTGGATATGGGCAGAAAATTGCTGATTAATCAGGAAGGAAAGGTCTTTAAGGAAGTATCGGACTCAGATTCGGTGGTACTGCCCATTATCGAAGGGATCGATTTCTCGGATCTGGATCAAGGTGATCTGCGCAGAAGCACCCATTATGATGCGGTGTTGTCTTTGCTGGAAATGGGACAGAATCCAGCCTGCATTTTGTCCCGTCAGCAAATTCGGCTGATTCGTGTTGACAGGGAAGAAGGAATTACGTTCTTTTCCGCAGGACCCATTCAGGGATTCAGTGTCAATGCCGTCAAAATCGGCTATCAGGATTATTCGGAGAAATTGGTGAGACTGGAAAAAATAATTGCCTATTTTAAAACCAATAAGCTCATTCAGGGCATTGACTGGGTTGATTTGCGTCAAATGAATCGTGTTGTGATTAGTCCACTGAACTCAGAGCCGCCTTCAGGCGGCCGCAAGGAGATTTGACATGCCGAAGCAGCAGGATATCATTGTTGGTCTTGATATCGGAACAACCAAGATATGTGCAGTCGTCGGGGAGGTTTCCGGAAGAGAGATCAATATTATCGGGATCGGCGCTCATCCCTCCGTTGGCCTTCGAAAAGGGGTTGTTGTCAATATCGAGGCGACCGTGGAGTCCATCAAGAAAGCGGTTGAAGAGGCTGAACTCATGGCCGGCTGTGAAATCACCTCGGTATATGCCGGCATTGCCGGCGGCCATATCACCGGATTTAACAGCCGGGGGATTATTGCCATAAAAGGGCCGGAAGTGAGCCCAAACGACGTTGAACGGGTGATCGATGCCGCAAGGGCGGTTGCGATTCCCATGGATCGCGAAGTCATTCATGTGCTTCCCCAGGAATTCATTGTGGATGACCAGCGGGGGATTCAAAATCCTGTGGGGATGGCGGGGGTAAGACTTGAGGCCAAGATTCACATCGTCACCGGAGCAGTCACGTCCGCCCATAATATTGTCAAATGCGCCAATCGTGCCGGGCTGGATGTATTTGACATTGTGCTGGAGTCTCTGGCATCCGGTGAAGCTGTTCTTTCCGAGGAAGAAAAAGAACTGGGCGCGGCGCTTGCTGGATATTGGTGGCGGTACGACGGACCTGGCGATTTTTTCCGGTAAAAACATCCGCCACACCTTTGTGCTTTCCCTTGGCGGAAACAATCTGACCAATGACATTGCTGTGGGTCTGCGCGCTCCCATTGCCGAAGCCGAGGCCATCAAAAAGAAGTATGGTACCTGCGTTACCGGCAATATCAATCCCGATGAGATGATTGAAGTTCCCGGTATGGGGGGAAGAAGATCCCGAAGTCTTCCCAGACAGATTCTGGCCGAGATCCTTGAGCCCCGCATGGAAGAAATATTTTCGCTCATCAAGCGGGAGATCTATCGGGCCGGGATGGAAAACTCCATGACCTCAGGCGTGGTGATCACCGGGGGATCTTCGATGCTGGAAGGCGCGATTGAAACCGCGGAATCTGTTTTCAGTCTGCCGACCCGAATCGGCAGGCCAATGGGCATCAGCGGTCTTGTGGATGTCGTCAATAATCCCATGTATGCAACCGGAGTGGGGCTGGTGCTGTATGGCGCCAGGCACCAGCATACCCGCAAATTTCGAATTCGTGATAAAAACATATTCAACCGGATCATGAACCGGATGAAAAAATGGTTTAAGGATGTAATTTGACAATTATTATACGCAAGATCAATAAAGGGTGATTGTCTAAGGGGGCTAAGGAGGGTGGGGTATGTCTTTTAGCTATGTTGAGAATGAAAAACAGGCTGTCATTAAAGTGGTGGGTGTTGGCGGCGCTGGTGGAAATGCTGTCAACAATATGATTGAATCCAATCTTCAAGGAGTTACGTTTATCGCAGCCAATACGGATTTGCAGGCGCTCAGCAGTTCCAAGGCCCAGATTAAACTTCAGCTCGGAGAAGAATTGACCAAGGGGCTGGGAGCCGGTGCGAGTGCTCAGGTCGGAAGGGAAGCCGCGCTGGAAAATACCGATGCCCTTCGTAACGCTCTGGCAGGAAGCAATATGGTATTTATTACCGCCGGGTTTGGCGGCGGAACCGGTACGGGTGCTGCGCCTGTTATCGCGGATATCTGTAAGGAAATGGATATTCTGACAGTTGCCGTTGTGACCAAGCCGTTTTCATTTGAAGGAAAAAAACGCGCCCGGTGCGCGGAAGAAGGCATCGAATCGCTTCGTCAGGTGGCCGACACGGTGATTACGATTCCCAATGACCGCCTGAGAGGACTGGCCTCAAAAAATGCAAAGCTCATTGATATGTTTAAAAAAGCCGATGAGATTCTGCTGAACTCGGTCAAAGGCATCACCGATCTGATTTTTATGCCCGGGTATGTGAATCTGGACTTTGCAGATGTCCGAAACACCATGTCCAAATCCGGTATGGCTTTGAT
The DNA here is from genome assembly GCA_963704205.1 of uncultured delta proteobacterium. Taxonomy (GTDB): domain Bacteria; phylum Desulfobacterota; class Desulfobacteria; order Desulfobacterales; family Desulfatirhabdiaceae; genus RAAP-1. Next base: position 85,273 of record CAVPHN010000009.1, on the reverse strand, counting down.
GGGGATCGGCATTGCCAGTGGCGAAAACCGGGCCATTGAGGCGGCCGAAAGGGCCATTCAACATCCGCTTCTGGAGGATATGTCCATTTCCGGCGCCAAGGGTGTTCTGATGAATATCACCAGTACGCGGGAGATTACCCTGGATGAAATGACAGAAGCCTCGGATCGCATTCATAAGGAAGTGGGCGACGATGCAGAAATCATCTGGGGCCAGATATTCGATGACAACCTTGGGGATGAGATGCGGGTGACCGTCATTGCAACCGGCATCGGGTCCAGTGCCGAAATGATTCCGGGAAGGCGGAAACTGACTGCGCTTCGGGGAAGGCTCAGAGATATTACGCCATCGGATATGGAGAATGTCATTGATTATGAGGAACCGGCTTTTATCCGTAAGCAGATCAAGGTGGATGATGCGTCGGTTCCGGGCCCTGACTGCGGATTCAAACTCAACACTCAGGATGAATATGATCTGGATGTCCCCACGTTTTTAAGAAGAAAGGCGGATTAGCGATTGGGGCGCGGCAGGGCAGAAAGTCGTCATCAGTATGCCAAATCCGAAACCGGGATCATTCGAAAAAACTGGAAGGGAAAAACCAGCATTGTGCTGGTTTTTCCCAATCATTACGCGGTGGGTCTGCCCAATCTTGGGTTTCAAGCTGTCTACCGCCTGTTGAACAGCATGGAATCCGTGGTGTGTGAAAGAGCGTTCCTTCCGGAAATTCCGGGTCCTGCGGTTTCCGTGGAATCCGAACGTAATCTTGAAGATTTTGATATTATAGCCTTTTCGATTTCTTTTGAAAATGATTACCTCAATCTGCTGACCCTTCTAAAGGATGCCGGAATTCCGCTGCTGTCCTCTCAAAGACACGATGCCCATCCACTTGTCATTGCCGGAGGCGTCGCCTGTTTCATCAATCCTGAACCCATCGCCCATTTTATCGATTGCTTTCTGATCGGGGAAGCCGAGTGCCTGCTTCCCCGTTTTATTGACTGCGTTGAATCCAGTTCAAACCGCAGCGCCTTGCTGACTGAACTGGCTCACGAGGTTCCCGGTGCGTACATTCCCGCTTTTTATCAGGATCACTATTCGTCCGAAGGCGTCCTTGAATCGCTGACCCCTGTTGGCAAGTCCCCCCCTCCCCGAAAAATCACCCGTGTCCATGTTCCCCACCTTGAGGATATCACCAACACAAAGCGTTGTAATTAATCCACATTCATCATTTGGAAACACCTGCCTGGTCGAGGTCAGCAGGGGATGTCCCCATGGCTGCAGGTTTTGTTCCGCAGGATATGTTTACCGTCCGCCGCGGTTCAGGCCCCTGCCCCTTCTGCAGAAGTGCATTCGACAAGGGGCGGAAATGTCGACAAAAATCGGTCTGGTCGGGGCGGCAGTATCGGATCTTCCGGACCTTGGCAGACTCTGTGATCAGGCACGGGAAATAGGGGTTCAGCTTTCATTCAGCTCGCTTCGGGCAGATGCCCTGAATCCGGATCTGATTTCATCTCTGGCGCAAAGCGGTGTCAAGACGGCCACCATAGCGCCGGACGCCGGATCAGAGCGAATGCGCCGGGTGATTAACAAGGGGATCACAGAAGCCCAGATTCTAAATGCCGCTGCTGCGCTGGTGGCAGCAGGCATTCCGAATCTGAAGCTCTATTTTATGGTAGGGCTTCCCACGGAAACCATCGAAGATGTTGAAGCCATTGTCATCCTCTGCCAAAAGGTCAAGGCCGCTTTTCTGGAAAGCAGCAGGACTCAGGGCCGTATCGGTGAAATGACAATCAGTGTGAACGCCTTTATTCCCAAACCTGCTACGCCGTTCCAGTGGGCGTCAATGGATGCCATGCCCTTGTTGAAAAAAAAACTGGCGATAATCATCCGTGGTCTGAAACAGGTTCCCAATGTTCGGGTCGAGGCAAACAGTTTCAAGGAAGCCGCGGTTCAGGCCTTTTTGTCCAGAGGCGACCGCAGGGCATCGGATCTGCTGATCCGGGCCGTCCATAACAAGGGCAACTGGAGAAAAACTTTCAAGGAAACGCCGGCGTTTTCCCTCTCATTTTACATTCATCGGCAGCGGCCTTTGGATGAGGTGTTGCCATGGGATCATATCGACAACGGGGTCAATAAAAACTTTCTGGAAAAGGAGTACCTCAAGGCGATGGCAGGAAAGATGTCACCTCCCTGCCCAATGTCGGGATGTCGATTATGCGGCGCTTGTGACGGAGAGCAGCGGCCGGATGACAGATGACAGGCGACGGTTTATTGTTCTGTCTGCCGTCCGGCCCGCTGTCATTCATCGTCTGAAACAACGGGGATCTTGATAAACTCGATGCCTTCTTCTTTGAGCGTTTTTTCTTCTTCTTGCGTGCTGGTTCCTCTGATGTTCCGGGGTTCGGTCACGCCATAATGGATTTTCAACGCTTCGGTGGCAAACCGGGAGCCCACATTGTCAAAATTATTTTCAATAAATTCGGCGAGTTTTTTTGCGAGCCTGGCAAGCTCCTTCTGTGCAAGGGCAGGTGCTTTTTCAGGATGAGCGGCTTTAATGGAAAAGGCTGTTGGTATCTTTGAGATATCTGCGTCATTGCAAACCGGACAGATTAACAATCCCCTGGCTTTCTGATCTTCGTAGGCGTTCCCATCGTCAAACCAGCCCTCAAACTTATGGCCCTGTAAGCATATTAAATCAAAAACAATCATTTCCTGTCATCCAAGCAATATTAGAAATTATGGCATCAAACATGAAAAGCTCTTTTTTTAAATCTTATAAAATTACCATACCCCTGTCAAATTGAAAAGAAATTATTGACAGAACAAGGGAATTCAAACCAAAATACAACCTGTTGCAGAGCAAACCCTGGTGCTGAGCAGGGCAACCCCCAAATTCGGAGACCGTTATCCATGAACCGTTTTGTTATTGATCGGGTGCTGGATTTTACTGCTGGCCGCGACATCGTGGGCCGAAAATGTTTACGTTTCTGAGAATATCAGGCTTACGGTTCGCAAGGAGCCAGGAAACGATAAAAAAATAGTCAGCATCCTTGCCTCTGGAGATCAGGTGAATGTCTTGCAGCCTGGAGACGAGTGGACAAAAATACGGCTTTCGGATGACAAGGAAGGATGGGTCCTCAGCCGTTTTCTCTCGACGCAGATGCCGAGTTCCCTGGCGCTTAAGATGCTTGAAAAAAAATATGAAGATCTTGTTGCCCAGTCCGGAATGCCCCAGGAAGATGTCCGCCGACTGAAGGAAGAAAACGAGAAGCTTTCTGCCGACCAGCAGAATTGCAGCAAACAATTTCAGTCGTTGAATGACAGTTACCAGGCATTGAAAACGGATTCTCAGGAAGTCGTCAAGCTCAGGGCCGATTATGAAGACGCCCTGGTCAGGATTTCCGAGCAGGGCAAAAAAACTCGAACTACTGGAAGCAGAGGTCGGAAAAGCCTCGTTTGACCAGAATTTCAAATGGTTTCTGGCAGGGGCCGGTGTGCTGCTGGCAGGTTTTTTACTCGGGTTCATCATCAGAAGGAAACGGTCGTATTCGTTGATTCGCTGATGAAATAAAATAAAAGGCATTCTTGTGAACATTCAAACCGATTTTTTAGTGATAGGCAGCGGTGTGGCCGGCTTGACATTTGCTCTGAAGGCGGCTGATTTTGGCGAAGTGGTTTTGATAACCAAAAAAGGCATCATGGACAGCAACACCACTCTGGCGCAAGGGGGAATTGCTTCAGTTTTCAGCAAAGTGGATTCATTTGACCTTCCATATTCAGGATACCCTTGCATCCGGAGATGGTCTATGTAACCGGGAAGTTGTTGAAAAAGTAGTCAAATCCGGACCGGACAGGATTCGCGAGCTCATCGATCTGGGGGTCAGGTTTAATCTGCAGGAAGAGCAGCGATATCACGGGTCGCTGAATCTTGATCTGGGCCGTGAAGGGGGGCATTCCCAGAAACGGATTGTTCATGCCCAGGATATGACCGGACTGGAACTGGAAAAAATTCTGGTTGCGCATGTCCGGGAACACGAACGCATCCGCGTCATTGAAAATCATATTGCCATTGACTTGATTACCTGCTCCACGCGAATGAAACGCGGACTGGTGACCACAACCCATGAAGCCTTCTGCTGCGGCGCCTATGTTCTGGATCGGTTCACCCACCAGGTCAATACCTTTGAAGCCAGAATTACGCTTCTGGCAACCGGCGGCGCCGGAAAAGTCTATCTTTATACCAGTAATCCCGATATCGCCACGGGAGACGGCATTGCCATGGGGTACCGTGCAGGCGCTACCGTGACGAATCTGGAATTTGTCCAGTTTCATCCCACCTGCCTGTATCATCCGGATGCCAAGAATTTTTTGATTTCCGAAGCAGTAAGGGGGGAAGGCGGCGTTCTGTTAGATGCCGCCGGCCATGCTTTCATGGAAAAATACGATCCCCAAAAAGATCTGGCCTGTAGAGATGTGGTGGCACGGGCCATTGACACCGAATTGAAAAAAAGCGGAGACGATTCGGTTTACCTCGACATTTCCCATAAAAAGCCGGAATTTATCAAAACACGGTTTCCCAATCTTTATCAGAAATGTCTCAGTTTCGGCCTGGATATGACAGCCGGGCCCATTCCGGTGGTGCCGGCCGCCCATTACATGTGCGGCGGCGTTTCCACGGACATGTGCGGCCGCACGGATATTCACAGGCTTTATGCCATTGGGGAGACTGCCTGTACCGGGCTTCATGGGGCCAACCGGCTTGCCAGCAATTCTCTGATCGAAGCGCTGGTGTATGCCAGATTCCGCAGCGGAGCAGGCTGTCAAGGATCTTCAGACCATGGATTTCAGGGCAACGCCCGATGCTCCCAACTGGGATGAGGTCGGTACGACACATGGCGATGAACTGATCATGGTCACTCAAAACTGGGACGAGATTCGTCGCTTTATGTGGAACTACGTGGGAATTGTTCGCTCGGACAAGCGGCTGAACCGGGCAAGACGCCGAATCGAAATCATTCAAAGTGAAATTCAGGAATATTACTGGGATTTTAAGGTGTCCGCTGATCTGATCGAGCTGCGAAACATTGCGATGGTTGCCGAGTTGATCATCAAATGCGCCATGCACAGAAAAGAAAGCAGAGGGCTGCATTACAATATCGAGTATCCCTTCCGGGATGATGAACGCTGGAAAAAAGATACGGTGATCCGGCGTCCGTTTGTGGGTTGACAACATCAATTATTGTATTAGTGTTTAACCGATATTACCTTGTGCGGGTATTTACTTTCTATTCATATCAGTATTGATTGACCATCAGGATTCTCCATGACGATCAAGCGGGACTATTACGAAATTTTAGGCGTCGGTCGGGACGCCACGGAAGCCGAACTGAAATCAGCCTATCGAAAACAGGCCATCAAGTATCACCCGGATAAAAACCCCGGCAACAAGGCTGCTGAAGAGAATTTTAAAGAAGCCGCCGAAGCTTATGAAGTGCTTCAGGATCCTCAAAAACGCCAGATATATGACCAATACGGTCACCAGGGGCTTGAGGGTGCGGGTTTTTCAGGATTTCGCGGATTCGAAGATATTTTTTCAAGTTTCGGGGGTATTTTCGAGGATCTTTTCGGGTTTTCCGGAGCAAACCGATCCCAGAGCCGTACCCAGAGAGGCTCTGATCTTCGCTACGACATGCGTCTCAGTTTCATGGAAGCAGCATTTGGGACGGAAACAGAAATCGACCTTGAAAAGACGGCAACCTGTCCGACAGTGCGAAGGCAGCGCCTGTAAGCCTGGGAACATATCCGGAAAACTGCCGGCACTGCCAGGGAACCGGCCAGGTCTCCCGAAGTCAGGGCTTTTTCACGGTAAGAACCACCTGCCCGTCCTGTCGGGGCCAGGGGCAGATTATTGCCAATCCCTGCTCCGAATGCAGCGGTGCAGGCAAGATTCTGATTCATAAAAAAGTCTCAGTAAAAATCCCCGGCGGCGTTGATACCGGCTCCCGCCTCAGGCTGACCGGTGAGGGCGAAGCCGGTTCCTACAATGGGCCTCCCGGTGATCTTTATGTCTTCATTCATGTCGAACCCCATACGTTTTTCCAGAGAAACAATGTGGATGTAATTTGCGCAGTTCCCATTTCATTTATTCAGGCGGCCCTGGGGGATGAAATCACGGTTCCGACATTAAAAGGGGAAAAAGTTCTGAAGATTCCAAAAGGGACGCAGCCCGGGGAACTGTTCCGTTTTCCCGGAGAAGGAATTCCCTCTCTGAGAAACGGCAAACGTGGCGACCAGGTCATTCAGGTCGATATCAAAACGCCGACCAATCTTAATAAAAAACAGGAAGATCTGCTGCGGGAATTTAAAAGACTGGAATCCGGCAAGTTCTCAAATAAACTGAAAAATATTTTAAAAGGGGGATCTGCCGGAAGGTAGTCCTGGTCCATAGCGGGGAAAATTATGTTTGAACTCAAAGTCGTCTCTCATTTTGCGGCTGCGCATCAACTGAAAATGGTGGACAAGAAATGTGAAAACCTTCATGGCCATAACTGGAAGGTCGAGGTTTGCGTTCGGGGCAAAGAATTGAACGCTGCCGGTGTGTTGGTGGATTTTGGGGAAATCAAGCAGGAGGTCAAACGCATTGTCGAAAAACTGGATCATCGTTTTTTAAATGATCTGGAGGGTTTTGGGGATCATTTTCCGACGTCTTCTGAAAACCTGGCGCTTTATATTGCGCGTGGGCTAAAGGAGACTTTTCATTCTCCGGCTGCTTTATCTTTACAGCGTGACCACATGGGAATCCCATAACGCCTGCGCGACATATTATCCTGACTGATCCTATTTCATTTTCAGAGGGGCTAAAGTCCCTGGTCCAGAATTTTATGGACCAGGGATTTGTCTGTTTGCACTGCCTTGAAATTTTCAAAAGTGATGTCCTCAAATGGCAGATTCAACTGTTTTTGGAGTGCTGCAAACAGGGACAGGTAATTGGCGGTTATTCTTTTTTCCCAGTTTAGACCCATGGCCTCGGCCGCTTTCCGAATATCGTCTTTTTCTCCCTCGATTTCCAGAAAATGCCCATACGGCAGGCTGTCCAGACATAGCTCCGTCTGGTTAAAAAGATACGTTTCCCGCTGTTTTTCATAAACCTGCCTGGGATAAAAACCAAGCTGTCCCAAAATGGCAATCATTGTTTGAGAATCGCTGATATCCACTTCCAGTTCCCTGAAGATTTTAAATTCAGTGTCCGCATCATCCGGCGGTGATTTTACGGTCAGCCGGCAACGGGTATCCTGCCGGAGCCTGAGCAGCTTTTTTGCCTGAGTCAGCCGCTGCGCTGCATCGTCAAACCGGATATTGGTTTCAAAACCGCTGCCTTTCAGTTCAGCTCCCAGAGACAGGATTCTGGCGCGGATGGCATCGATGTCCGGAATATAAAACTTGATCTCAATTTCAAGCGATTTCATGGGTTGCCCTTAACTGCCCGCAGGCCGCGGAAATATCCTGGCCTTTGCTGTTTCGGACCATGGCCGTATAATGGTGCTGAACCAGTATATCCTGAAATTTCAGGATGGTTTTTTCATCCGGTCTTCGGAACAGGCTGCCGGGGTGTTCATTGAATGGAATCAGATTGATTTTGGCCTTGATGGGCCGCAGCAGTTTCGACAGGCGCAGAGCGTCTTCCGGAGAATCGTTAATTCCCTGGATTAAAATATATTCAAAAGTGATCCGCTTCCGGGGTGCAAGGGGATACTGCCGGCAGGCTTCCAGAAGACTTTCCAGAGGGTATTTCCTGTTAATGGGCATTAGCCTGCTGCGGGTTTCATTGTCCGTTGCATTGAGTGATATCGCAAGGTTGACCGTGACATCTTTTCCCAGTTGCAGCAGTTCCGGAACCAGGCCGGCTGTTGACAGGGTAACCTTTCGGGTTGAAAATTCGAGCCCGAAATCCCTGTCCGTCAGGATTCGAACGGCCTGAACCACATTCGAATAATTGGCAAGCGGCTCTCCCATCCCCATCAGGACGATATTGGATAGCGGCTGGGTCCCAATATGTTTTTTGATATCCCGAACCTGGGAAACGATTTCGCCGGCCGTAAGGTTTCGAACAAACCCGTCTCTTGCCGTCAAGCAAAACTGGCATCCCATTGCACACCCCACCTGACTGGAGATGCACAGGGTAAAGTGATTTTTTTCAGGGATCAGCACGGTCTCGATATGGTTGCCGTCCGCCAGTCTGAAAAGATATTTCTGGGAACCGTCCCGGGATGTTTCAATTCTCTCGGTCTGCAGACGGGAAATGACAAAATGGGCGGAAAGTTTTTCCCGCAGTTCTTGACCCAGGTCTGTCATGCTGTTAAACTGATCAACTTGATGAGAAAATATCCATTTGAAAATCTGACCGGCGCGGTAGGGTTTGATTCCGTTTGCCTCCAGCCAGGCCCCCAGTTGTTCCCTGCTCAGGTTTTTGATGTCCATCTGTGTGGATGTGCTCATGCCGGTTTTCATATTTTGGCCTTTCATGAAAAATAAACAATTTTCTTGACATACCACTTCTCTCATATTATTTTCAAGGATTTAGTAACGCCATTAGGTGATTTTTATGTTTGACAATCTCAGCGACAAACTGAATGCTATTTTTAAACAGCTCAAGGGTCACGGAACGCTGTCTGAAAAAAATATTCAGGATGGATTGAAAGAAGTGCGATTGGCGCTTCTTGAGGCAGACGTCCACTATAAAGTGGTCAAAAAATTCGTCGCCGATATCAAGGACCGGGCATTGGGCCAGGAAGTCATGTCCAGCCTGACGCCCGGCCAGCAGGTCATAAAAATTGTCAACGATGAACTGACCCGGCTGATGGGTTCCCGGCAGGAGGATCTGAACCTGTCGGGCGAAAGACCGGTTTCCATCATGCTTATTGGGCTTCAGGGCTCGGGGAAAACCACAACTGCTGGAAAGCTTTCGATATATTTAAGAAAAAAAGGAAAAAAACCATACCTGGTTCCTGCCGATGTATATCGTCCGGCAGCCATTGAACAGCTCAAAAAACTTGGAGACCAGCTTTCGATTCCGGTGTTTCCTTCAACGCCGGACATGGATCCGGTGGATATCTGCATGGAAGCCAGAAACCGGGCTCACCGGGAAGGCCTGGACACCCTGATATTGGATACTGCGGGCCGGCTTCACATCGATACGGATCTGATGCAGGAACTCACCCGTATTCGAGACCGGGTGAAACCATCGGATATTTTACTGGTGGCCGATGCCATGACCGGTCAGGATGCGGTAAATATTGCCACTGCCTTTAACGATGCGCTGAATATCGGTGGCGTGATTCTGACCAAAATGGACGGAGATGCCAGGGGCGGGGCTGCGATTTCCATCAAGTCGGTCATCGATAAGCCCATAAAATTCATTGGCGTTGGTGAAAAGCTAAACGATTTTGAAGCGTTCCATCCCGACCGAATGGCCTCCAGGATTCTGGGGATGGGGGATGTCCTGACCATGATTGAGAAGGCTCAATCCGTGGTGGACGAAAAACAGGCTGTTGAGCTGGAGAGAAAGCTTCGAAAAAACCAGTTTACCCTTGAGGATTTCCGGGATCAGATGGTTCAGATTCGAAAAATGGGCTCATTGACCGATCTCATCAACATGATTCCGGGGGTGGGTCAAAACAAGCACCTGAAGGATCTTCAGGTGGATGAAAAAGAACTTGGCCGGGTTGTGGCCATTATTAATTCCATGACCCCGATGGAGCGTCACAAGCACGGCATCATTAACGGCAGCCGAAGAAAGCGCATTGCCGGCGGCAGCGGCACAACGGTTCAGGATGTGAATCAATTGCTGAAAAACTATGACCATGTTATGAAAATGATGAAGAAAATCAACAAGGGCGGCCTCAAGAAGTTTGGAAGAGGCTTTTCGCCATTTAAATAATCTGTGATTCTAACATTCACCGTTACAAGGAGAAATATATGTCTGTTAAAATTCGACTGGCCAGACACGGCGCAAAAAAACGACCTTTTTACCGTATCGTGGCAGCCGATGGGCAATGTCCCCGGGATGGCAAATTTCTGGAAAATCTGGGGACTTATAATCCGCTGAATACCCCGGCTGAAGTCACCATGAAAACGGATCGCGTTCAGTACTGGCTCAGCCAGGGTGCAACGCCGACCGATACGGTCAAAAGCATATTGAAAAAACAGGGCATATCGGATATCCCGGCCTGAAGTCCTTGATCGTGACGTCATTTCCGGATTCTCGCCTGCCTGCAAAGGAGATGGAGCTATGAAAGATCTGATCGGTTACATTGCTCGAGCGCTTGTTGACCACCCTGAACAGGTGTCGGTTTCAGAGGTCGAGGGGAAGCAGACCTCGGTACTGGAGCTGAAGGTTGCTAAAGAGGATTTGGGAAAAGTCATTGGAAAACAGGGGCGAACGGCCAGAGCCATGCGAACCATTCTGGGCGCAGCTTCCGCCAAGATCAAAAAACGGACGGTTCTTGAAATCCTTGAATAAGGCTGCTGAAACGAAATGAATCCGGATACCTGTGTGGCCATTGGAAAGATTGTCGGTGTCCATGGCATCAAGGGATATGTCAAGATTCACTGCCAGGCAGACTCTTTTTCAGTATTTGCGTCTGGATGTTCTGTGATCGTTCGGGATACGAAAGGCAGAAGCCGTGTGGCGGAGATTCTGGATGCAAAGCCCCAGGGACGCATGCTGCTTCTCTTGTTAAAGGGGGTTTTGGATCGCAACGCGGCTGAAATGCTGCCGGGTTCAGATCTGCTCGTGGAAAAATCCAGTCTGCCCGAACTTGAGCCGGATACTTATTACTGGGCGGATATTGTGGGGATGTCGGTGGTTTCGGTTGATGGGCACCCTGTCGGGACTGTCGCATCCATTATCGAGACCGGCAGCAACGATGTTTATGCGGTTCAAACCCCGGATGCCGGTGAAATTCTGATTCCAGCCATTGCCTCGGTTGTTCTGGAAATTGATCTGAACCGGAAGATCATGCGGGTGAATCTTCCTGAAGGCCTGTAGAAGACAACCATCAGTTATGGGACAAAGGCAGAAGAAGGCAGCTTCTGGAAGTCGTCTATGAATTTTGTCGCATTGACAATTTTTCCGGAAATGTTCCAGCGCTTCTGGGACCATGGCATTGTCAGGCGGGCCATTGAACAGGGCGTCATTTCCGCCTCTGCCGTGAATATTCGGGAGTTTGCCGCAGGCAGGCATCAGGTGACCGATGATCGTCCTTATGGCGGCGGAAACGGCATGGTCATGAAGCCGGAGCCTCTGGCAGCGGCCATCCGCTGGGCCGCAAACGCTGCTCCCGGCGCCAGAACCGTCTATCTGTCTCCGCAGGGCCGGGCGTTTAATCAGGAAATTGCCGCGGAACTTTCCGTGCAGCCCGGACTGATTTTGATTTGCGGCCGGTATGAGGGCATTGACGAGCGGATCTGTCAGCAGTTTGTGGATGATGAAATTTCGATCGGCGATTATGTGTTGACCGGCGGAGAACTGCCGGCAATGGTACTCATGGAAGCCGTCACCCGTTTGATTCCCGGCGCCCTGGGGGGCGAGGAGTCTGCGCAAAAGGATTCCTTTAGCGACAGCCTTCTGGAACATGGCCATTACACGCGGCCTTCGGATTTTGAAGGCGATACGGTTCCGGATGTTTTGCTTTCGGGCAATCATGCGGAAATTGAGAAATGGCGGCTGGAATCGTCGCTGATCCGCACGGTTTTAAAACGCAAGGATTTATTGATGCAGCGCCAGCTCACACTGGCTGAGGTTCGAATTCTTCAACAGTGGCGTCTGGACATTGACCATATTCTGCAGTCCCAATCTGTATCTGGCGCTGGCCCATTACCCGGTCGTCAATAAGCGCGGGGAAATCATCGCATCGGCGGTGACCAACCTGGATATTCATGACATGGCAAGGGCTGCCAGAACTTATGGGGCCAGAGCGCTTTATGTCATTACTCCGCTTGAGGATCAGCAGTCGCTGGTAAAGACGCTGGTTTCGCACTGGACAACAGGTTCGGGGGCTGTTTATAATCCAAAGCGATGTCAGGCCCTGGAAACGGTCTGCATTCAGGATACGCTGGAAAAGGCCCGTGAAGACATCGCCTTGCGGGGAGAAGGGTATCCCCGGACCGTCGTGACCAGCGCAAGGGATCATGCCGGGGTCATTTCCATGTCCCGGTTCCGGGAACTGCTGGATACTGGAAATCCCTATCTGCTGGTGTTTGGCACGGCATGGGGGCTTTCGCAGGATTGCATGGAAGCGGCTGATCATATTCTGGAACCGATTTACGGCAATACAGAGTATAATCACCTGTCGGTCCGTTCCGCGACATCCATTATTCTGGATCGCCTGCTGGGACGGCCATCGTTGGAATGACTATTAAAGACGGGTTTTTAATTCTGATTTTTTACATTAATCTATCAAATCGTTAGATAACATTTTATCGGGGGAGTTATGGAAACTGTCAAGCTTTTGGAAAAAGAAATGATGCGGCTGGATCTGCCGCAATTTTCCGCCGGAGATACGGTAAAGGTTCATGTCAAAATCAAGGAAGGTGAAAAAGAACGTATTCAGGCTTTCGAAGGTGTGGTGCTCAGCAAGCGCAGAGGCACGACTAACGCAACCTTCATGGTCAGAAAAATTTCTTACGGGATCGGAGTCGAGCGTATTTTTCCGCTGCATTCACCGATTATTGACCGGATTGAAGTGGTTTCAAAAGGGGCTGTCCGGCGAGCCAAGATTTATTATATCCGGAAACTGAAGGGCAAGGCCGCCAGAATCAAAGAAGATCGCTCCTGAAAATGCCTCATGGGTATTGACCTGTGGAGATTTGAGAACAAAGCACGCCAGAGCGGTTTGACGCGAATCGCAGGCGTTGATGAGGCTGGCCGGGGTCCCCTGGCCGGCCCGGTTGTATCAGCGGCTGTGATTCTTCCGTCTTCCTTTCCGGTTTCGGGTGTTACGGATTCCAAAAAGCTTTCGCCTAAAAAACGACAGGCCCTCTATCATCAGATCTATGAACATGCCGATGCCATCGGCATCGGCATTGTGGATTCCGGCGAGATAGATCGAACGGATATTTTAAAGGCGTCTCTGCTGTCAATGGTCATGGCGGTCAACAACCTTTCCCCCTTCCGGAACATGTGTTGATTGACGGGATTTTCGGCCTGCCTTTTTCACTGTCGCAGGAAGCCATCCCCAAAGGAGATGCCTTGAGCATTTCCATTGCGGCTGCCTCCATTATCGCAAAAGTGACCCGGGACAGCCTGATGGAACGCTATCACGAAGACTATCCGGACTTTGGTTTTGCCAGTTCACAAGGGATATCCGACCCCATTTCACAAAGAAGCCATAAGACTTTATGGTTGTTCTCCCATTCACCGGAAAAGTTTCAAAGGGGTTAAGGACCGGGGCAATCATGGTAAATTCCTTTCAGATATTCGGGAAAAATAATGAATCCCTGGCGGTGATCTATTTAAAGCGGCAGGGATACCGCATTATTGAGCAGAATTACCGCACCCGCATGGGGGAAATCGATATCATTGCCAAAGACAACGAGACCATCGCCTTTATCGAGGTCAAATCCAGATCTTCATCGGCCTTCGGCAACCCCAAATATGCCGTCACCCTTCAAAAACAACGCAAAATATCAAAAATAGCCCTTCAGTATCTCAAGTCCACCCATCAAAGTCATGTCCGGGCCCGGTTTGATGTGGTGGCGATATTTTCAAATTCCGGACAGGACACCATCGAGCTTATCAAAAATGCCTTTGAACTTTCCGGCCGTTGACGCGTCGCAGGGTGTTGAAAAGGGGGCGCTCTACGTGGTGGCAACCCCGATCGGCCATTTGGAGGATATCACCCTTCGCGCCCTCAGGGTGCTTTCCGGCGTGGACATGGTGGCTGCGGAAGATACCCGTCACACCGCCCTGATGTTTTCCCGGTATCAGATTTCATCTCCGCTTATTTCCTATCACGATCACAATGAAGCCGAACGCGCGCCCCAGTTTATTCAAAAACTTCTGGATGGCGCTTCTATTGCGCTGGTTTCCGATGCCGGAACCCCGTCGGTATCGGATCCGGGATACCGGCTGATCTGTGCGGCGATTCAGGCAGGCATCAAGGTGATTCCCGTGCCGGGCGTATCCGCAGCCATTGCAGCCCTCAGCGTTTCCGGACTTCCCACGGATGCCTTTGTGTTTTTGGGGTTTCCCCCCAAAAAACAGGCCCGGCGAATCGCCTTGTTGAAGGATATTGAAAACGAAGTCAGAACCCTGATTTTTTATGAATCCCCAAGGCGGGTTCTCTCATTTTTGAATGATGCGCTGGCGGTTCTGGGAGATCGTCCCGGAGTCGTATGCCGGGAAATGACCAAACGGTATGAAGAATTTATTCGAGGGTCTATTTCTGAGATGCTGGCTGATCTGTCAGGCCGCAAGGAGATTAAAGGCGAATGCACCCTGGTGTTTTCCGGGAAAAACAAGGACAATCTCTTTTCTGCCGAATCCCTGGAAAATGGCGTATCGGAGTATCTCATGTACCCGTCGGAAAGTCCCGGTGAGCTTGCCAAAAAAATTGCACTGAAATTCGGCATCTCCCGAAAAACCGCCTATCAGATGATTTTGTCTGAAAAAACCAAGGGCGGACAGTAACCCGGAAATTGCCGGTCCGATACACTGCCAATACACCCCCCTGCTTTATTGACTTAAACTTGAAACATATTATCTAACCCCAGAGAAAGAGGATAACGATGGAAAAAAGAATACTTCTTCCGGTAGATGATTCGATTCATTCCAGAAACGCCATTCACTATGCAGTGAACATTTCTTCTGCGGTAAAAAATCTGACCTATACATTGTATCATGTGCAGCCGTCCATTTCACATTTTTTACTGGAAGATGCCAAAACCGACGGGCCGAAGCAACTGGATCTGAAACATCTGGTCCAAAAACATGAAAACGCTTCACAGGCTTTTCTGGATAAATGTAAAAAGAGCATGACGGATCTGGGGGTAAATTCCAATCACATTCAAGTGGTCACCCAACCCAGAAAGCTGGGACGCGCCAAGGACATCATCGAATATGCCCAGCAAGGCCACTATGACGCCATTGTCGTGGGCCGAAGGGGAATTTCCCGGCTTCAGGAAACCTTTGCGGGCAGCATCACTTCAAACCTTCTGGAGCACTCCAGGATCATTCCGGTATGGGTCATTGACGGCCAGGTCACCTCGAAACGAATCATGATTGCAGTCGACGGATCCGAGAGCTCCCTGAAGGCCGTTGACCATCTTGGTTTCATGACAGCCGGCAATGCCGATATTGCGATTACCCTTTTTCATGTTGTGCCCAGGTTCAGCGATTTTTGCCCGATAGAAATAGAGGAGCCGTCAGATAAGATTGGCAAGATTCTCATCCAGGGCAACAAACGCTGCATCGATCATTTTTATGCACTTGCGTTGGAGCGGTTTAAAGAAGCCGGCTTTCAGGACAGTCAGATTCATCTGAAAATGGTCGAGTGTCATGTATAATATCGGCAGTGCCATCGTAGAGGAAGCCAGGGCAGGGGACTACGGCACGGTGGTTGTGGGAAGACGGGGGGGCGGCAATGCTTTTTTTATGGGCAGCGTCTCTCGAAGTGTGCTGGGAAAGTCCGCCAATTGCGCACTTTGGGTGGTTTCCTGATTTGAATTCCCGGCGCTTTTCCCTTCAGCCATTTTCTGAATCCGGCCCGGTGTCCAGTCTCAAGATCACAGGTGAGATCTCCAGAGTTTCCAACAGACTTGCCATCCGCTATGAGCTCGTCGGACATCTATCGGAAATTGTGGTTCCCATTCCGGCGGATATGCCGGTTCGTAAGAACGCCCTGTGGGAAGAAACCTGTTTCGAGTTCTTCATTGCCGCCAAGGATTCTTCCCGATATCGGGAATTCAACCTCTCTCCAGCCGGCCACTGGAATGTTTTTTGCTTTGACGCATATCGGAAAGGGATGCAGGAGGATGCCGCAGTCATCTCGCTTCCGTTTAACTCCCATTTTTCCCCGGGCGTCCTGTCACTTTCCCTGGAAATTGATCTGGATAGAATACTTCCTCAGAGATCAGGCTCTGGAGGTTGGTATCAGCGCCGTAATCAAACACGTTGGCGCTATGATGCGCTTCTGGTCGCTATCCCATCCCGGCCCGCAGGCCGATTTTCACCGCCGGGACGGATTTCTCATCGAATTGTAAGATAAGGGATGGTCAATTCCAGCGCTTGTGGACGCTGCCTGCTATCCGATAAGGATAGTATATCCATGAAAGACGCCGTTTCATCAGCATGAACCCCCAGGGAAGCGGCTGGATATAATCTCCCTCAGTAATGCGATATATGTGTCTCCAGTATGTTGAAAAACGATTGAAGGTATTATGTTGAAACAAAACAACTGGAAAACCTGCTGCGGGTTGTGTTAAGACGCTTATATAATCCGGGGAGTTATCCGGATGAAAATATTTGTATAAAAATGAGCAGTAGCCGACTGTCATGGGGGAAATGATGCCAGGTGAACCTGACCACAGGTTGAAACTGATGATCCGGGCCCAGTATTTTCTGTATTTCGGGGTCATGGGCATTTATCTGCCATATTTTAATCTCTATCTTTACCACATCAAACTCAGCGCTTTTCAGATCGGCGCACTTTCGGCACTACGCTCCGTGCTGATGGTGTTGTTTCCCGTGTTCTGGGGCATGCTGGCCGAGCGTCTGCAGGCCAGAAGGGCCATCTATGTTTCCTGTAACATGGCCAGCGCAATGATCTGGTCCCTATATCTGTACACGACACGTTTTGAGTGGTTGGTGATTATCACCCTCGGATACGGGATTTTTTTCTCCCCCATCATCTCCTTTCTGGAAGCCATCACCATGGATGTGCTGGGCAAAGAGAAACTGAGATACGGGCAGACCCGGGCCTGGGGTTCCGTTGCCTTCATTGCCGTTGTTATACTGGTCGGTGGAATGATCGATGTCTATCCGGTCGGCATTATTCTGCCACTGATTCTGGCAGGAGGACTTGTTCAATCCGTGGTTTCCCTGGGAGCGCCTTCTGTTCGCAGCGCCAAACGCCAGGGGCTGTCCAGAGACACCGGACAGTTGATGAGCCGGAAAAGCATCGTCTTTTTGATCTGCGCCTTTTTGATGCTGCTCAGCCACGGAGCCTATTATGGCTTTTTCTCCATTCATCTGGAAAAACTGGGCTTTGGAAAAACCTTTATCGGCATTTCATGGGCCGTGGCATCGGCCGCCGAAATCATCGTGATGATCTATTCAAGGCGGTTATTTAAGTGGTTTTCCCTGGAAACCGTCATGGTCTTTTCTTTCAGTATCGCCGCAATGCGCTGGTTCCTGCTCGCCTTTGTCGACAGCGGATACGTAATCTTGATCACCCAGGTGCTGCACGCTTTTACATATGGGGCCTTTCACATGTCCAGTATCTTATACATCGATGCCCTGTCCTCCGAGGCATCCAAAACGCTTGGGCAGACTGTCAATAACGCGGTCAGCTATGGCTTGGGACTGATGGCGGGATTCTTTTTGAGCGGATATCTTTACGAAACCATCGGTTCTCATGCCCTGTTCATGACCAGCGGGGGAATCGCGCTATCCGGGGGCATTATCATGAAAGTGTATCAGATTATTTTTGAAAACCGGCAAAAGGAGTCTTCATGACGCATGCGGAATGTGGGAATCAGATCGCGACTGCCATTGACGTGATTCGAAGGTATGTTTCGGAGATAACCGGTGAAGCGCCCACCGAGGCAGAGATTGCAAGGGCGCTGACCCGGTATTTTGTGCTCAAGGAAATCTGCGAGCACATCGAGATGCAGCGGGACAACCCGGAATGGTGAAGATCGATCTGGATCCGACCAAGACCCAAACACCCGAGTCGCCAATGACATCAATGCATGGGTCAGGCAAAGTTCAGGATCATGCTGTCATTGGGTTGGTATGTCAAAAACGCAGACCTGGTTGCCTTTAATAAAAGGTTTTCCGTTCATCAGCCGAGATAAACGGAAAACCATACTGTTTCAGGAGATTGTTACACGAAAGGTTTGCCGACCGGGCAGGCGAGCTCACACCGACGACAATATTTTATTATCTTTATCGGCTCCTTAAAGCCATCCACAAGCTGTGCATGAGCTACCTCGTTGTCGGACTCCATCTGCTGGTTACAGGCCGGTCGAGAATAAACGCCTTCACGACCCGGCAAGATATTCTGGCCATAGTCATGGGAAGAATAAATTTTATTGCCAAAGGCTTTCTGTGGACAGGCTTTCCTGCACAACTCATTGCACAGTTTACAGGGATCAAACGCCAAGGGGCCGGTGGACGGCAATTCGAGGTCCAGGGTAAGCGCCCGGAGCCGCACTCTGGGTCCGTATTCCGGAGTCACTAGAATATTGTTCTTGCCGATACAACCGAGAGCAGCCAGAACCGATGCATCTTTTAAATATGTCCCGCCTTTTTCCACATGATAGGGAAGATGAAATACATCGATTCCGAATCTCTCCGGAATCCAGCTGCAGAGTTCTGCGACAACCTTTGATAGTACACGATTGCCCGGAGGATCCACCCGGCCGAACCACCAGTCCATTTCGGGTTTGTCTTCCGGATGATGAACGGCGATAACCATGACGGTTCTTGCCATCTTGGGCCACAACACTTCGCCGGGTTTCAAACCGAGTTCATTCTTACGGGTTCCGATCCCTTCGCCAGCACCCGGCATCTGAGGGGCAAAGGTGAAAGACGGTGCCTTTATCAGATCGTCCACTGCGGCAAATCCAACGAGGTCAGCACCGAGCTCTCTTGCTTTGCTGAGCAATGCAGAAGATATCTGTAACGCTGCTTTGTTTATCATATCCGTTCATTCCTCTCCGCTCATAATGCTTTTTTAATTTTCGCCAATGGAAGGGCAGCCACTTTACGCCCCAGTGTCTCGGTGTAATCTTCCTTTACCCACTTCATCAGTGAGAAGACCATGATAAGGAGTATCGGTATCAGAGGCAGGGCCACGATAATGGACGAGAGCTGAACCGCTTTCAACTGACCGGTAGCAAGCAAGCCGACGGCAAAAAGTCCCAGGATAATGCCCCACAGCGTCCTGTTCCATCGCGGCGGTTCAGCATCACCGCTCAGGGTCCGGGTCACCTGGGAGGAGAGCGTAAATGCCGCCGAATTCAGTGTCGTGGCCAGAAAAATAAAGCAGAGAATGGTAAAAACCGGAATAAACAGATATTTTGCGCCCGGAATCGAATTGAGAATGGCAACGATCGTCACGTCGTTCGACCATTTGGATGCTTTCAGAATGCCGTATACGTCGAGCTTACCGGATGTCTGCAGATCGATCGCATACCCGCCCCAGATCGCAAAAAATACCCAGCATCCAAGAGAGCCGTATACAAGTTCGCCCCAAATTACCTGGCGAAATGTCCTGCCCTTGGAAATGCGGGCCACAAAAAGACCCATCATCGGGGCATAGGCCACCCACCAGGCCCAATAGAATACGGTCCAGGATTCCGGAAAGCCGCCGTTTGTAACCGGATCTGTCCAGAGGCTGATTTTAAAAAAATCACCCAGCATCAGACCCAGGCTGTTGCACCAGGTATTGAGAATAAAGGTTTTTGGGCCGACCAGAAAAACATAGATCAGCGTAAAATAGGCGATATAGGTATTGATGTCGGCAAGTTTGGAGATGCCTTTTTCCAACCCTGCCCATACCGTTACCGTAAACAGCGCTGTCCAGATAAAGAGAACCGCCAATTGCAAGGTAAACGATTGCGGAATGCCGGTTATCGATGAAACCAGGCTTGTGACCAGAGGCACGGCAAGACCTAAAGATGTGCCGACGCCGCCGATCATCGCGAAGATGACGATGGTGTCGATACATTTGCCGACAATTCCGTCAGCCTGGGGGCCGATAACGCCGCGGCATGCAGTGCTGAGACGCAGAGCGGGAATTTTTTTGACATGGATCGCATAGGCTATCGGCAGGGTCGGAAGAGCATAGATCGCCCAGGGGGTGATTCCCCAGTGAAACTGACCATACATGCCGGCAAGCTCTCCTGCCAACCCTTTCTGCGTTGCCAAATCCGTATGCAGGATGCTGGTATTGAGATAATATACCGGCTCGATAAAGGCCCAATAGACAATGGCGATGCCGATGCCGGCGCAAAAAATCATTGCGGCCCAGGCATAGGTGGAAAATTCAGGTTGATCTTCGGGGCCGCCGAGTTTGATATCTCCCCAGCGGCTGCACGCCAGCCAGACTAGAAAAACCACACAGAACAAGCCGAAAAGCAAAAATGTCCATTTGAAATTGTGGGTCAGAGTAGCGAAAAGTGAATTCACCACAGCCTTTCCCTGAACGGGAAAAAGGGAGAGAAGTACGCCTACAAGTAGCGTGATGATTACTCCGGGGAACATCAGTGAATAGTCTATGCTGCTCGATTTCTTTTCCATTTATTGTCCTTTCCTCCAGTGATGACCTTTCCCGGTAGGCATTTCTGCAGAATCCCTCACAGTTCCGGCATGTTATTGTGTTGTTCACAGCTGCGTCGATTGAGTTCCATGCTATTAAGCAAGAATGGGGCCAGCAATATAATATTTAAGCATTATGGCGAAATTATGAGGCATCTCGAAAATACAGCGAGGGGAGGAGCTATTTGCTTTCGAAAATAATTTTTACGAAATAGTAAAATATTTTTCTATCGAAAGTTGCAGTAGGGGGAAGAAAAAAATGCAAAAGGCTTGCATTTGCAAACCCATTCATTTATTCGAAACATATCTGAATTCGTTCAGGAGGGCCTGGAGGTTGAATCGTTTGATCTTGTAACCGAGAAGTTGCCTTGAAATTGACAGTTTTCTGGCTGCCGCAGCGATATTCCCTCCGCTCGTTCTCAAGGCGTCAATGATCTTTTCTCTTTCCACAAACGTGGTCGCCTCACTCAGCGACTGGTGTTCAACGATTTCGGCTGGGGGAACATGATGTTGGGGGGTATGGTCGGGATCCTTCCAGTTTCCCGTGGAGGCAGCAACAGGTTCGGCAGAGATTCCCAGAAGATTGGCAAAATAGCAGTGTTCAGGCACTAAGATGTCGTCATCGCTATTAGCCATATTCACTGCATTTTCAATGATATGCTCCAATTCGCGCACATTCCCCGGCCAGGAGTAACTCCAGAAAAAGCCAATGACCTCCGGGGAAACATATTTCAGATTTTTTCCCAGCAACTGGCTGTACTTCTGCAGGAAATGGCGGGAAAGTTCTTCAATATCAGTCAGCCGGTCTCGCAACGCCGGTATATGAACATAAACAACTGCCAGTCGGTAAAACAGATCCATTCTGAATTGGCCGCTTTTTACCAGTTGTCGGGGCTCTTCATTGATGGAGCATATCACCTTGCAGTTGAGCGGCGTATTTTCCAGTGAGCCGACACGCCGGATTTTTTTCTCCTGCAAGGCTCTGAGAAGTTTGCCTTGCAGGGCGAGCGGTATGGAATTGATTTCGTCAAGATAGATTGTCCCGTCGTTAGCAGCTTCAAGGAGTCCTGCCCTGTCAATAGCACCGGTGTAGGCTCCTTTTGCAGTACCAAAAAGCAGACCCTCCATAAGCGATTCGGGTATGGCGGCGCAGTTGATATCAATATACGCTTTTTGCCTGTCATGATGAAAATTATGAATAGCTTGGGCAAACAACTCCTTGCCGGTCCCGGTCTCTCCGAACAGCATGACAGGTGAACGTGAGTTGGCTCCCATCTTGGCCGTTCTCAGAGCATCGACGAAAACAGGGGCCGATCCGATGATGCTGGCGAAAGTGAACTCCGTGCCTGCTGCGAACTTTTCATTGTTTTTCGGCTGCAGAAAAGCAGGAATATTTCGTTCGAGAATGTTGTAATCTTTTACAAAACAAATGGTTCCGGCAATCTTTCCGTCTTTAAACAGCGGGAAAACACTGTGGATTGTATTGCCGACATTGGCATTATGCGATTCATAGGACAATGCATAGTTGATAATCGGGCGCTGATGTTTCAGCACCCGCATACAGGTACTGCTGTCATGGTGGTAACGATAGACATCGGTAATTTTTTTACCCAAAACATCCGAGGGATTCAATTTGTCAATATTGGCCTGAACCTCATTATAGAAGACCATGATCCCCTTTGCGTCGGTCATGAGCACTCCCTGATCGAAATCGGAGAGCAACTGAAGAAAATCGAACTGACTGAAATCAAAGTGTTCAAGCATAAAATTCGAAATGTCTGAAAAAATGTGTCCGCTCATAAGTAAGGCCCACTCCCTGAAAAGGATTCGATGGCAGTATGTTTGATGTATAATATTTGACAAAACGTGAATTTACAATGTCTTTCAGAGGAATTTCCGCAGCCGCACCTGTCGGTTTGTCAGGACAACAAGGGGATGGAGGGAAATCAAAAAGTGCGATTGAAGCCATCCACGAGAAAGCAGTCAACGTGCTTGATAAAATTTAATTCGTACGATAAGCTATATTCAGGGAGTATTTTGAATAATATTGATAGAGTGGGATAGCATGCTTGAACATAATCTTGAGGATCGTGCAGGGTAAAGCCTCTTGCGCTGATTTCTTCTTTCCAAAAACCCTTCTGCAGGGGGAGAGAGATTATGAGCAACTACTACTTGTTTCAGGACAGAAAGAAATGTATTGGCTGCCATAGCTGCGAAGTCCAGTGTGAAAGCAACAAATCCCTTTCGCCGGGGCCAAGACTCTGCCAGATCGTTCCAGGCGCCCCCCATGTTATCGACGGTTTGCCCAGGGAATCCCATGTATTGATGTCCTGTTTCCATTGCGAAACTCCCTGGTGTGTGGCTGCCTGCCCGGCAGGCGCCATGAAAAAGCGGCCAAGGGATGGCATCGTTTATGTGGACCCGCTGCTATGCATTGGATGTAAAACCTGTATTGCCGCCTGTCCCTGGGGATCGGTTCAATGGGATCCGGAAAAACGTCAGGCGGTTAAATGCGATTTCTGCATGGACCGAATCGATCGGGGACTGAAACCGGCCTGTGTGGCGGTGTGCACCTCGCACTGTCTGGAATTTATCACGACCGAACAAAAAATGCCGGGATTGCAGAAAAAACCGCCTGCTTCCGTGCCCGAGCCCGAGGATGTGACAGCTGAAAATCTTACGCAAAGGTGTCCGGTGAATGCCGCAGTTACAGAGCTGGAGCGCATCCTGGGTGCCGGAAACCTTATCGAACCCAAAAGCCGGCGACGGACCGAAAAAATACTCGAACTGATGCAGGATGTGGCTTGGGGAAGGGCCGGAGCGGAGCATCTTCAGTCCATAAAATCCTTTGCGCAGAAAATTATTACAGAAGGTCCGGATGATATCAGCAGAAATGCCGGAGAGTTTGTGGATTTGACGCTGACCGAACACCATGAGGTGTTTGTCAGTCATGTTCAAACCAACAATTGCGCCACCGGTGAATGCGTCAGAATAGCTCCGGCGCCATGTCAGATGGCCTGTCCTGCCGGCATGGACATTCCGACCTATGTCACCCTGATTGGCATGGGACGGGATGCGGAAGCCATCGAAGTGATTCGAAAAGACAACCCGTTCCCCTGGATTTGCGGGCTTGTCTGTACCCGGCCCTGTGAACTCATGTGTGTGCGGGGCAGAATCGATCAGCCGGTTTCCATTAAATATTTAAAGGCATTTTCCGCAGAGAAGTCGATGCGGGAAGGCCGGTATGTCAATCCGGTTAAAGAGCCGGATAGAGGCCGGAAAGTCTGTATCGTCGGCGCAGGGCCTGCCGGCATGAGCGCCGCATATTACCTGAGTCTTAAGGGATACGGCGTCCGGGTTATCGAAGCGCTGCCGACGGCCGGGGGAATGATGCTGCTTGGCATCCCCAGGTACAGGCTTCCGTGTCGTGTCATTGACCTGGAAGTGACGATGCTCGAAGAATTGGGCGTGGATTTCCGGTTTAACACCCGTTTTGGAAAAGACATCACCCTGGATTCTTTAAAAGCCGAAGGATTTGAAGCCTTCTTTTTTGCCATTGGTGCGCATAAATCGTTTAAGCTCAATATCCCCGGTGAAACGGATTATCCCCAGGTCGTTCAGGCCATAGACCTGCTTCGGCGGGTGGCCTTGGGAGACTGGGACCAGGAGATCTTTCAGCCGGGAGAGAGAGTCGTGATCATCGGCGGCGGGAATGTGGCCATTGATGCCGCCAGAACCTGCATACGGCTGGGCTGCAAGGAAGTGATTCTGGCATACCGCAGAGACCGCTCTGCAATGCCCGCCGATGTCGAGGAAGTTGAGCAGGCCGAGGAAGAAGGGGTTCAAATTTCGTTTTTGACCATTCCGGTTGCCATAATTGGAACCGGCCTCGGCAGGAATGGCCGGGTGACTGCGATTCGCTGTGTTCGTGCGGAAATGATCGCGCAGGAAGGCAGCGGCCGCAAAGTTCCGGTTCCGATTGAAGGCAGCGAGTATTTGATTGAAACCGATGCGGTGATTTCCGCTATCGGACAGCAGGTGGATCAGGACTGCCTGTCATCGATTCCCAGGCTCAAATGGACCCGCAGAAATACCCTGTTTGCCAGCACGGTCAATATGAAAACCTCGGTTCCCGGAGTATTTGCAGCCGGAGATGCGGTTTCAGGGCCGGCAACCGTGATTGAAGCCATCGGCGGCGGCAAACGTGCGGCAGATGCCATTGACCGTTATCTGTCGGAGATTCCGCAGCCCAGAACGCCGCCGGTTCCGGTTCGAAGGGGAAGAATCGACTGGATAGAAGATGCCGGCCAAGGTCAAAATGGAATTGAAGCGACCCGTCATGTCCCTGCTGCCCATCAACCGAAGGCGAAAAACCTTTCAGCAGGTCGAAACCGGTTACCCGGAAAAAAGGGTTCGGCAAGAGGCTGCCCGATGCCTTCGCTGTGATATCTGCTTCAGATGCGGACGCTGCGTGGAAATCTGCCGGGACAAGATAAAGGTCGAAGCCCTGAAGATGGGGTATCTTGATTTTGATCGTCCCGGCCCAACCGATTTTACCATTACCGAATCGCGATGCGTTTTATGCGGTGCCTGCGCCGCCAACTGTCCTTCCGGTGCCATGAGAATGGAAGATGCCAATGGAGAACGGATTCTGTCGTTGTGCGGGACGATTCTGAACCGGCAGGAATTAATTCATTGCGAGAGCTGCGGCGCGGTCATGGGGACTGCCGGATACCTTGCGTATATTCGAAACAAACATCAACCCGTCATACAGGTTGCCGATCCGCGGACACTGTGTTACACCTGTGCCCGGAAAACGATGGCGGCATACATGGCGTCCCGGTTGCGGCAGTATGAATATTGAAGATAGAAGCGAAAAGTGATTCCATCCTTTTCTCAAAGGGAAATGACTCTTCGTTGTGTCAAGAAACCATGGGATTAATAAAGGAGGGAATATTATGGGGTTTCGCAAAGGACAAAAAGTTGAAATTTATAAAAAATCAACGGATGATGGATGGGAAGGTTTTATGGATGCTTATGTCGGAACCCATGGCATTATTACCGATCCCGATACCGCCATCAACGATTCCGATGCCCTGGTTGAGGTCAGCCTGGTGGGAAAGGGCACATTTCGATTTCCCCAGGACTGCCTGAGATGTATTGACGAATAGAAAGAGGATTGGGTGTCTGGCATCGTTTGCCGGAATCGAAAGCGGTTGATGGGTTGAACGCCCTGAGTCTACCTGAGTCGTTATGACAGGGCGATGTTTGTAACTCAATAGAACTGTTTTTCATAGGCAGTAATTGATCATGCACAAATTGTCCGGCATCATGTTTGACACACGGGACCATGGTTTGTTGACCATTGTCAATGACGTGTTGAACCGGGATAAAAGTCAGGAATATCAATAAACGCAGGTTTTACCCCCATCTCCACCCTCACGGCATAAAGAAACTGGCTGAATCCAGGGGGCTGCGCATCGCTTATGCCGTCATCCATCTGCTGGAGTCTCTTGAAGCCGGCAAACAGGATGAGCGCATCAGCGCCCTGCGGGCATTGCGGGACGAGGTGCTCAATGCCTCGGACGGTTCCATGCCCAAAAATACGGCCCGTGCTCTGCTGCAGATCATGAAGGAACTGGTTCGATCTCAGGGAGACTACTACCGCCAGCTCCAACTGGCCCATGATTTCAGAATCACGGCAACGGGCAAGCCCCGTGTTGTGCGAAAGCAACTGAAGCGCTACCATCTTGCTGGAACTGCCCGAAGAATGGAACCATCTGGCATTTGACGACCATGTTCACGATGTAAACACCAAGGGCCGCAAGTCCGCCACCCACCTGATCATGGATGCCTGGATCAAAGGAATTCGCCGGCTGCGCGTGGTCTACTACAATTACATCCAGGCCCCGTTTGCCGCTGAGCTTCTGGAAGCAGCTGAAATCATGGGAATCACGATGCGTATCGGCATCGAATATGCCGCCTGCTTCCGCGGCCGCTATGTGCAATTGATCTGGGTTCCCAGAGGGTTTATCGATACCCAGGCCTTTCTCTGTTTTTTGACGGAAGCACCGGTCCGGGCGCTGATGGAAGAAGGCCGCCAGATTTCCGAATACCGCCAGCAGCAGGTCTTGCAGGTTCTGGATGCCTTCAACCGGTGGCATCTTCCGGCGATCAATGAGACATACGGCATATCCCTGAAACCCATTGATCCATCCGCTTTCTTGACATTTGTCAAACCCGGCCAGACTTCCTTGCTTCATCTGGCGAAATTCATTCACATTCAGCTCCTTCCGGAACTGGATAAAAAAGTTGTCGAGCTGCGCTTCCAGTGTGATTCGGCAAGTCCGCAAGAGCAAGGCTTGAATGAAACGCTGGTGGCGGAGATGAATCGCCTGGACTTTGAAACCATTCTGGAGCGTTTTCTGAGCCCGGCGCAGAATCCGGATCTTGCTGATCCGCAAGTCGTTCAGGACGGACCGGATGTTCCTCCCCTGCTCAGACTGTCTCCCCGCGAACTCCTTTGCCGCCTGGTTCAATTGCGCACCGCGTATCGCATCACACTGAACCTGACCGACCTGCGTCCCGAGGATGTGCTGGAGCTGATCTACGATTGCGATGGGTTGATCACGCGGCTGGAGACATTCAACCTCAAGGACTTCACGGGCGGTAAAACCACCCTTGTTCCCGAGATCAGTCGTCTGCAGGTTGCGATCAACGAAGGCAATGTCATTACGCTGAAGCGCATCATCCTCAATATCATGGATCAGACAGCGGTTTCTTCCAGTCCGGACAAAGCCGACCGGCTGGAGAAATTGGCTGCGATTCTGCACGATATTAATGCGCTGCGGCTGATGTATAAAAAAACGCCCTTGAAATCCCGGATCGGCAGCGATTCAACCGGGAATGTCGCCGCGCATGCATGGTATGGGACTGGCGGTCATGGACACCCTGCCCGGCCGGGCAGTCAGGGAAATTTTTCAGGCGGGTTCGGAACGCATGATCATTCCTTTCCGGATGACTGCTTATCGCCGGATAACCTATGTTCCGCGAAAAGGCCATCACCCCGCTGCTCAATCGTTTCTTCAACTGGGCAGGATCGATTCCGGGCATCAGCTGGCTGGCCCACGAACACCGTAAGGACTGGGTGCCTCTGGAGCATACCACCCGCATGGAATCTCCGGGCAATATCGTTACACTGGGTGGAATTCATGAGGATGCCGGAAACGAGCTTTATCTTTGTCCGCCGCAGGTGAAAAAGGAAGTGCCGCGACTGTCCTGGCCTTATTTAAACACGCTGGCGAAAATCCTCATCAAGATGATGATCGGATTTATCCCTGCGTTTCTGGCCTTTTCCCTTCGCTATGACTGGTGGGTGCTTAAATTCGGCGGTGCATTCATCTGGTTCGGCATTACCGGTGTGCGCAATATTCTTCAGTCCGTTCTAGGCGGCGGCGGACTGCGCAGTTCGCCGCTTCTGGGCTGGAAAGATTACATCAGCTGGGAGCGGATCAGCGATTCGCTGCTCTATACCGGCTTTTCCGTTCCGCTGCTCGACTGGGTGGTAAAAACCCTGATTCTGGATAAATCCCTGGGAATTACGACAGCCACCAACCCTGCGGCCCTGTATGCGATCATGGCGTTGTCCAACGGAATTTACCTCTCCTGCCACAACGCATTCCGGGGGTTTCCCAAAACCGTGATTGCCGGTAATTTTTTTCGCAGCGTGTTTTCCATTCCCATTGCCATTGTTTTTAATGCCGTTATCGGCGGTATTCTGTCGGCAGCCGGGATTCCCGGAATTGATGGCGATTTTGCAGAAATGGGCGGCAGTCATCTCCAAGGCAGCCTCGGACTTTGTCGCCGGCGTCATTGAAGGCGCTGCCGACCGGTACCGGAACATCCATCTTCGGCTGCGCGATTATCGGGACAAGCTGACCCGGCTTCTGGAGGCATATACCAGTCTTGAGATGCTCTTTCCGGACAAGAAAGTCATGGAAACGCTCAGTGCCATGGACAAAAGCCTGTCGGGCGACGCCAAGGACCTGGAACTGACCATGATCATCCATGCCCTGGATCTGCTCTTTTTCTGGAATTACCAGCCGCGGGGCCGCACCGCGCTCATCATGCTGGCAAAAACCCTTTCCGATGAGGAGCGCCAGATTCTCCTGGGCTCCCTGCAGATTCTTAAAAGACAACGCGAAATCAGCACGCTCTTTATCGACGGCATTATCGGCAAAAACTTTTCCGCCGGACTGGCCTTTTATCTGAATGCATCCAGGCAGTATCTGGAAGATGTTCAGAAGATCCTGGGTAATCCGGTAAAACAAAAGGCGCTTTCGGGCCAGGGAGAAGAATCGAAATGAACCTTACCGTATCCATTGCCCAGATGTGTGTTGCCGTCTCTGAGCCCGAAGAGAATCTTCAAAAAGCAGAAGCCTGGATTGCCGAGGCATCGCGAAGGGGCAGCGATGTCATCTGTTTTCCGGAGATGTGGACCACGGGTTTCAACTGGGCGAACAATGATCGGATGGCCGTTTTGCACGATAAAGTCGTTGATCGTGTTGCAAAGATGGCAAAATCATATGGTATCTGGATCAATGGGTCCATGCTGGCCCTAAACGAAGCGGGAAAAGTTTCCAATACCTCATTTTTATTCAACGCAGCGGGCGAGCAGGCAGGGATCTATCGCAAAACCCATTTGTTCAGTTTGCTTCACGAGGATGCGCACATGGCGCCAGGAGATCATTTGACGGTTGTGGACACCCCATGGGGCCGGGTGGGGCTGGCGATCTGCTATGATATCCGTTTTCCGGAGATGTTTCGCACCTATGCGCTGAAGGGCGTAGAAATCGTGTTTTGTCCCATGGCATTTCCCTATCCGCGTCTCGATCACTGGAAGATTCTGGTGCGGGCCCGCGCAATTGAAAACCAGATGTTCATTGCCGGAATCAATCATGTCGGCAGCGAGGATTTCGGGGCAGACGGCGCAGTCACTTATTTCGGTGATTCCGTGATCATCGACCCCTGGGGCAGAACCGTGATCGAAGCCGGAGAAACCGATGAAATGCTCCTGACTGCCACGATTCAGATGGATCAGGTCAAAGAGATCCGTGCGAAGATGACGGTTCTGGCAGACAGAAGACCGGATCTCTACGAATTGGGATAACCCATCAATGAAAAAGAATGCCGCGGATGGCCTGCAGGGATTGAAGCCCGACAGCCATCCGCGGATTCATGATGATACCGATCTCTGATGAAGGACTATGCGATACCCAGTTTGAATTTCAGGGATTTGAGGGTGTTTTTCATCAGCATGGTGATGGTCATGGGGCCGACGCCGCCGGGCACGGGCGTAATGGAACCCGCAATTTCCTTGGCAGCATCAAAATCCACGTCCCCTTTGAGAATGGCGATTTTTTTGCCGGTTTTTTCACTGACTTTCTCGCCGACCCGGTTGACGCCCACATCGATCACGCAGGCACCGGGTTTGATCCATTCGGGTTTGACCAGGCCGGGAACGCCGGCGGCAACGATCAGAATATCCGCCCGTTTGCAGTGGGCATCCATATTTTTGGTGCCGGTATGAACAATCGTTACCGTTGAATTGGCGCCGGCGCCTTTCTGGAGCATCATGTTGGCAATGGGTTTGCCGACGATGTTGGATCGGCCGACCACCACGACTTCGGCGCCCTTGGTTTCCACGCCGGCCCGAACGATCATTTCCTGGATTCCGGCCGGGGTGCAGGGCGGAAATTTGACTTCAGAGCCGCCGATCATCAGGCGTCCCACATTCACCGGATGGAATCCGTCGACATCCTTGTCCGGATCGATGGCGTTCAGCACTTTCTTTTCATTGATGTGCTTGGGAAGCGGCAATTGAACCAGTATCCCGTTGATGGCATCGTCCTTGTTGTATTTGTCGATGAGCGCCAGAAGATCAGCCTCTGAAATATCCACCGGCTGGGAATCCTGAACCTCGTTAAAACCGACCCGGTGCGCGGTTTGAATCTTCAAGGTGACATAAGACATCGAAGCCGGATTTGCGCCGATCAGGATGGTCACCAGTCCCGGTACCACGCCATGTTTTTCCTTGATTGCCTTGACTTCGGCCGTAATTTCCTCCAGGATTTCTTCGCGGATTTCAGTGCCCAGGATTAACTTTGCTGTCATGTTGGATCTCCTTTTTGGGGTAAATGTGGGTGCTTCCTGTATCTGTCTCATCAACCTGATTCATACTCAACCTTTATTCCCATAAATTAAACCGGATAAGGAACCTGCCGGAGCCCTGTTGTTTCATCCAGTCCCAGCATGAGATTCATGTTTTGAACGGCCTGCCCGGCAGCGCCCTTCACCAGATTGTCGATTGCGGAAATCAGGATCAGGCGGTTTCGGGGGACATCCAGCTTAAATCCGATATCACAAAAATTGGTGCCGCGGACATTGCGGGTGTCCGGCAGTTTATTGTCCGGACACAACCGGACAAAATAGCGTCCGCTGTAAAAAGATGCCAGGCAGCTGCGGATGTCATCCGAGCCGACGGATTTTTCCGGCGTGGTATAAAGCGTGGTCAGCATTCCCCGGCTCAAGGGAACCAGATGGGGAACAAAGGTGATCGTTACCGGCGTCCTGGGCTTCGATGCTTAAAACCTCGTCCATTTCCGGGTTGTGACGGTGCTGGCCGACTTTATAGGCTTTAAAGGATTCCTGGACTTCACAGTAGTGAGCGGTCAGGGAAAGGGAGCGGCCTGCGCCGCTGACGCCGGATTTGGAATCGGCGATAATCCCGTTCGGCGTGATAAGCCCGTTTTTCAGCAAGGGAATCAGGGGAAGCAGAACGCTGGTCGGGTAGCAGCCGGGATTGCCGATAAGACGGCTGCTTTTGATCCGCTCCCCGTAGATCTCGCTCAGGCCGTAAACCGATTCGCCAATGAGATGGCTGGCCTGGTGCGGCTGATAATGCTGTTCATAAACAGCGACATTGCGAAACCGGAAATCAGCGGAAAGGTCGATAACCCGTTTTCCGTTCTCCAGAAGCTGCGGAATGAACGACATGGGAAGCTGATGCGGAAGTGCCATGAAAACAATGTCGGTCAGATCGCAGGCCGCATCCAGGGAATAGTCCCGGCATACCAGATCGACAGCGCCGGCCATGGACGGAAACACCGCGTCAAACCGTGCTCCCGCATACTGGCGGGAAGTCATCAGCGTTAATTCGACGGCCGGATGACCTGCCAGCAGCCGGACCAGTTCAGCGCCCGCATACCCTGTTGCCCCAACGATACCCACGCGGATCATATTTTTCTCCTCCGGACTTGATGGTCTCGTAAAAAGCCGTCACACCGGTGAAAACGGGTGTCCAGTCTTTCAGCAACTATCCGAATACACTGGATTCCGGTTTTCGCCGGAATGGCAAGATGTCGCAATTTTTGACTTTTTGCGAGGCCATCAGACTTCTTTCATATAAACTTTACTTTTAGCAAAGATGATCAGCTAGTTCAAGGAGTTTTGAACGGTATTTTTCGACTGTCCTCCGCAAACCGGACAAGTCGTATTTTATCCCCTTATTCCAGATACAATTCTCCGGTATCGTCATCATAGGCAAAGAGCTCTGCATGGCGCCCCCAACTGATGGCAATATCGAGCTGATCTTCCGCCCTGTTCCCAAAATCGGCCTGAAGTTTGTTTAGAAAATACTCCCAGTCCAGCTTGTGGTTTTCGTCCCTTCGCAGGGATTCATAAATCCAGGCAATTGCCGGCATCCTTAGCACCCGGCCCGCCAGCATTTCCTTTCTGGCAAGAATGCTGGCCTCGGCATAAGTCTGTCCCAGCAGGGCCAGTAGCAAGTCCCCTTCCTTAACCGAAAGAAATCCGAGCAGATCCCCGGCTTCGACAATGGGCAACAAATCATCCAGCTCCAGGGAGAGCTCGCCGGCGATCCGGTAGAGATCTGCTCGGCCGCCTTCATCAGAGAGTTTTTCAACGAGCCCTGCCAACTGGTTCAACAGCGCGCGGGGAAGTCGCCGGGTTGCACCCGGCTGGCCCGGCGCCGTACCCAGGGACTCGATTTCCGGACGTGTCTGACCGGCAACCGCGGCATAGACGCTGTCCACGATTTTCTGAAACAACACATCCTTGCGGTGCCGCGGGTGGCGAAGCGACACCTGAATCTCGGATACAATGCGGCCCGGATCCTTTCCCATGACCACGACCCGGTCGGCCATCAGAACCGCCTCTTCGATATTGTGGGTGACCATCAGTATCGCCTGAGTGGGCAGGGATTTGTTCAGCCACAGTTCCATCAACTCACCGCGCAGGGATTCCGCCGACAGAATATCCAGTGCTGAAAAAGGCTCATCCAGGCACAGCAGCTCCGGCTCAACCGCCAGGGCTCTGGCAAAGCCAACCTTCTGGCGCATTCCGCTGGAAAGCTCCCGGGGATAAGCGGATTCAAATCCGTCCAGACCAATGGTATCAATCAGTTTCCGGGCCTTGTCCTGTCGGACCGATGAAGGAACGCCCCGGGCCTTTAGCGCAATTTCAACATTCTCTTCAACCGTCAGCCAGGGGTAGAGCGCAAATGTCTGAAATACGATGGTTGCATACGGATTAATGCCTTTCAGCGACTGGCCCCGATATTGTACGGTTCCGGATCGTGGCGGTGTTTAAACCGGTAACGATTCGAAGCAGCGTCGATTTTCCGCAACCGGATGGCCCCAGAAGCGATACAAATTCCCCGGCTTTCAGACTGAGACAAATATCTTTTACAGCCATGATCTGCTTGGGGCCGATTCCGTAACCCTTGCAGACATGGTCCAGATTCAACAGTGTATCGGCAGTTTTGATTCCGGTTATGGGTGACACTGGCTTTTCCTCACTTTTATTCCATGCGATACCGTTCTTCTGCCAGGCGGTAGAGTCGCTGCCAGAAAAATCGGTTTATCAAAATAACGCTCATGACCATAACCAGTGTTCCGGCCAAAAGGAGCGCATAATTGTCGGTCTCTGTCGCGCGTGCGATTGTCGCCCCGATGCCGGTTGTGGCATAAGTCCTGCCGCCGAATTCAACATACTCTGCTACGACGCTGGCATTCCATGCACCGCAGCTGGCTGTAATCGATCCGGTGATGATGTAGGGAAAGATGCCGGGAATAATCAAGGTTCGCCAGCGGTCCAGCGCGGACAGACCCAACAGATCGGTTGTAAATCGAAGATCCTGTGGAATGGCTGCGGCACCGGCAATGACATTGAACAGAAGATACCACTGGGTTCCCATCAGCATCAAGGCAATTGCGGCAATATTAAGGCCGCCGTAGACGTGCAGAAGCGCCAGCAGCAGCATTGGAAAGAGTGCGGTTGCCGGTATGGCCGCAAGCACCTGAACCAGCGGCTGAAGCAGCGAAGCCATCCGGCGATTGGTGCCGATGGCAACCCCAACCGGAATGGTCCACAGCATCGCAATCACAAGGGAAGAAAAAACACGGGCAAGCGTTGCCAGAAGTCCAACGCCAAGCTCAATCCAATCATTGAGCGATAGGGTCGTCATCAAGGCAATTGCCATGAACCCGCCGTAAATGACAGCTGGCAGACCGATGATTGCCAGTGCAAGATGCCAGACCGGCCGTTTGCTGTTCAGGGACGTGACCGGGGCGATGCGGGTTGATTCTTTTTTCTGAAAAGACAGCTCCAGCCGCTCATTCAGAGGCGCCATCCGGCGCTGGAAAAAGTCCATCAGCCACGAGCGGGAAAGAATATCCAGAAACCAGGATGAAGATTCTTCACCGCCTTCCACCATTTCAATCTTGAATTTGTATGCCCAGGCCAGCAGTGGCCGCCAGATAAATTGATCCAGAAGAACAACAATCAGAACCAGAACCCCTGTGCCTGCCAGAACAGCCTTGATGTTTCCCTGGGCAGCAGCGGTTTTTAAATATGAACCCAGTCCCGGCAACCGGAAGTCGTAGGATCCGACATGAAAAATTTCAGCCGCCATTAAAAAAAACCAGCCGCCGGACCAGCTCATCATGCTGTTCCATATCAGACCGGTGGCGGCAAAGGGAAGCTCCAGCTCCTTGAAGCGAAGCCAGGAAGAAAAACGAAAAACTGCCGAAGCCTCCCGCAGTTCGCTGGGGATGGTGGTGATGGACTGGTAAAAGCTGAAGGTGATGTTCCATGCCTGAGAGGTGAATATCAGCACAATCGCTGCGAACTCCGTGGCAAAATTTTCCGGGAAAATGGCGCTCAGGCTGAGCAGTACCACAGGTAAAAATGAGAGAATCGGAACGCTTTGCAAAACGTCCAGAACCGGCAGCAGCACTTTTCGGGCACCTGGGTTTCGTGCAGCCGCGTATCCGTAAAACAGGCTGAAGAGAAGTGATAGAAAATAGGCAATCGCCATCCGGCCCACCGAAAGCAGGGCATACCAGGGAAGCGCGCTCGGGGCCAGGGAAATCTCCGGACCGGAAACAACGGAAGGCGCATCAAAGGCAAGCCGGACGCCGCCATAAAGAAAGGCTGCAAGTCCCAGCAGAATCACGCCATCACCGATGGAAAAAGCGGGTTTAGGCGGAAAGGCGGGCTTATAATAGAATTGTTTCATGCGTGTCGCCTGGCGTGCTGGATTCAAATTCATCGTGTGGGGAAATTTCCCGACAGACCCTGGCGATGACCGTTTTTAAGGGAATGTTGCGCGTTAAAGCGATTTTCTTACAGTCCTCGAATTCCGGCGATTGATGGATGATGTCGTCCTGAATCCTTGCTGTTTTGACCCGGACAGCTCCCAGGGAAGTCGATATTTCCCGGATTTCCCTTCTGGCTATGATCCGGCTTTCAAAACGCCATCGCAGTCCAATGGATGTGGTTTCTTTCAGGAGAAACCGGGAAAACCGGTGAAGGTCACCGGGTCTGCACATCAGGGTCAACAGGACGCCGGGCCTGTTTTTTTTCATCTGGATGGGTTTTAGAAAGATATCCAGGGCTCCCAGGCTTAGGGCTTGCTGCATCACATAATCATATATCTGCGGGTTCATATCATCAATGGCGGTTTCCATGACCGCGACCTGATCCATCTCGCAATCATTACTATCCAAAGCAGTATTGCCGATGACGACCCGAAGCAGATTGGGGATTTCAGGATTCGCCGTGCCGGCACCGTACCCGGATTTCTCAACCGTCAGCGCCGGCATGGGGACCGAATCCCCTGGCCAGAGTGGTCAGGATGGCGGCTCCGGTCGGGGTCAGCAGCTCTCCTTGAATTTCCGTGGCATAGACCGGGAGCCCTTTGACGAGCTCAAGCGTGGCCGGCGCCGGTACCGGCAAAATGCCGTGTGCGCAGGCAACGGTTCCCGAACCCAGATGAATGGCAGAGCAATAGACGGCTTCAATTCCCAGAAGCGACAGCCCTGAAACCGCTCCCACCACATCAATGATGGCATCGACTGCCCCGACTTCATGAAAATGAACCGCTTCAACTTCTGTCCGATGAACCCTGGCCTCTGCCCTGGCCAGCCGGGTGAATATCGCCATGCTTTTTTGCTGGATGTCCTGAGAAAGCGCGCTGGCTTCGATCAGGCGGCGGATATCGCCAAGGCCCCTGTGCGGGTGATGCCTGTGGGCGCCGGTCTCGACAACAGCCTGGCAGCCGCCGAGGCCTCTTTTGACTGCCGGCTTGAAGCTAAGCGCCCAGTGGTCCAGGTGAAGCTTTGCCAGTTCGCGGTTCAGCAGAACCGGATCGAGTCCGGCATCCACCAGCGCCCCCAGAATCATATCCCCGCTGGCGCCGGCAAAACAGTCAAAATATGCGATTTTCATGCGCGTTCACTTCCTCAGTGAAGACCATCCGACATTGCAGGTGGTGGAAATGGGTTTAAGGGATTTGCTGACATCTCTGGCCTGTTCGGTGACATAAAATGCATCGGGATCTTCTTCCTTGACCAGGGACAGTATCCAGGGCAGGTCCTTTCGGCGGACCGCGGTGTAAAGCAACATAACGGTTCCGTTCCTTCCTTCGCCGGGGAAAACGGTTACGGCCAGTCCTTTGCTTCTCAGCCGCTTCGCCATTTTCTGATGGGTGTCGGCGGTGATGATCCGCAGAACCATCAGCCCGAAGGCCAGTTTGCGCTCTACCAGGATTCCCACCACGTTTCCGGTGGCGTATCCAAAGGCATAAAAAAGCGCCAGAATGGGGGACTCCTTGATTTGCAACACAACGGTGCTGACGATGGTGATCCAGATAAGCACTTCAAACAGCCCCAGAAAAAACGCCAGCACGGATCTTCCCTGAACCGTTATGATGGTTCGAACAGTTCCGAGCGAAACATCACAGACTCTGGCAAAAAAAATCAATATGCCTGTCTGCAGAATACTGAATTCCATAAAAAAATTCCTTTAAGCAATGCCGTCTGCCAGGCTGTTTTGGTAGATGGCAAGGTCCTTGTCGGAAAAAAGGACGAAAATGATTTTTTGAATATCCGGCCAGGCATCCAGGGCCTTTCGGCAGGTATCCAGCGCAATCCTGCATGCTTTTTCAATCGGATATCCGTAGGCGCCGCAACTGATGGCAGGAAAGGCGATGCTCGAAAGATGATGCTCCGCTGCCAGTTTCAGGCTGTTTTCATAGCACCTGGAAAGAAGCACGGCATCCTGAGACGTCCCCCTGTAAACCGGACCGACCGTGTGAATGACATATCGCGCCGGCAGAAGATATCCGCGGGTAATCCTGGCTTCACCGACCGGGCATCCGCCGATTGACCGGCATTCGGCCAGAAGCTCTTTTCCGGCTGCACGGTGAATGGCGCCGTCAACACCGCCGCCGCCAAGAAGCGAAGTGTTGGCTGCATTGACAATGGCGTCAACCTTCAGTCCGGGTGATATCTCCCTGCCAAACTTCCAGCCTGTCCCATGTCTTCTTATCGACCGTCATTTCAATGGCCTCCTGTTTATTATACGATGCCTTTTTTCTGAAACGCGCCAATATCGTCTTCAGCATACCCGATTTCCCGCAAAATGGGAACCGTGCTTTCTCCAAAACCGACGGCCGGGGTGCGCACCTTCCCCGGTGTCCGGCTCAGCTTGACGGGAACGCCTATAACCGGCGTTGTTTTCCCGTCCTTTCCCTCAAGGTCAATGACCATGTCCCTTTGCCTGAACAGGGGGTCCTTCAGCACTTCTTCGAGGTTCTGAACCTTTCCCCAGCATATATCCAGATCACCGAACTCGCTTTCCCACTGGTCGAGGGTCTTCTGGCGGAAAACAGCACGCAGGGTGTCGATGATCTCCATCCGCCTGCTGTCGTCATACTGCAAATTGCCGTATCCCGGAAGCTCCAGATGCTCGCAAAGCTTTTTCCAGAAGCGGTGTTCGACGGCGCCAATGGACAGGAACCGGCCGTCCGCGGTTTCATAGGTATTGTAACAGGCATACCGGTGAGACAGCACGGCATCCGAGCGGGTAGGGATCTGGCGGGTCAGTTGATGAAAGAAAAGGGGGATGGAAAGAAATCCCAGCACGCCGTCGGTCATGGAAATATCGATGTACTGGCCCTTGCCGGTCTGATTCCTGGCAACGAGCGCAAGAAGAATGCCGATAACCGCATTCATCCCGCCGCCGGCAATGTCCGCTATTTGAACCCCGGGAATGGCGGGAGAAGAATCCGCCTGGCCGATTAAATCGAGAATTCCAGCGTTGCTTAGATAATTGACATCGTGACCGACCCGATTCACATAAGGGCCTGCCTGGCCATAGCCGGTAATGGAACAGTAAATAATGCCCGGATTGACCTTGGAAACCGTATCATAATCAACACCCAGCCGCTGTACGACACCCGGCCGGAACCCTTCCATCACGACATCCGCGGTTTTGACCAGACGAAAGAATATCTCCTTTCCCTCGGGAGTCTTTAAATCCAGGGAAAGGTGCTCCTTGTTCCGGTTTACGGTCGTGATGAATAAACCATCCGAGATAAAGCGCTTGTCTTCTATGGAGATCACCCGTGCGCCGTGATCCGCCAGAATCATCGAACCGAATGGTCCGGGCAGAAGTCTTGAGAGATCCAGTACGGTGATTCCGGTCAATGCCCCTTTTTCCAGCATAAGTCCTCCAAAATTCCTGCATAAGTTCTCTGGCAGATCGTTAATTTCCCTTGAAAACCGGGGATCGTTTTTCCATGAACGCGGTTACCGCCTCGATCAAATCATCGGAAGGCAGGGAGGCTGCGTTTTTCTGGGCCACATACCGCAGTCCCGAATAAACGCCGTGATCCCGGTTGTAGAGCATCACATCCTTTACGCCCTGAACCGTCAACGGGGCAAGGGATGCGATCTGCAAGGCCAGCCTGCGGGCTTCATCCACCAGCGCCTGATGGGAGTCGCAGATTCGGGTAATCAGCCCCATTTTCAGGGCTTCTTCCGCGGTAAAGTCCCGGCCCGTCAGGGCCAGTTCTCCGAACCAGCCCTGGCCGATAATGCGGGGCAGGCGCTGAAGGGTTCCCAGATCCGCGATAATGGCGATGCGGGTCTCGCGAATGCTGAATGTGGAATCCTTTGCAGCGATGCGGATATCGCAGGCGCTGATCAAGTCGATGCCGCCGCCGATGCAATGGCCGTGAATGGCGGCGATGACCGGTTTTCTGCATTTTTCTATGGATGAGATGTTGTCCTGCAGACGGCTGATGGTCTGTCTGAGCGTTTCGCGGCCAGCTGCGGATGTGTCGGTCAGCAGCGCCCCTGCTTCCATCAGGTCAAGCCCTGCGGTAAAGCTTTTGCCCTCGGCGCGGATCACCACCACCCGGATTTCCGGATTCCGGTCAAGCTCAACGCAATGGGCCTGAAGCGACGAAAAAAAATCCATTCCCATGCTGTTTCGTTTATCCGGCCGGTTCAGAATCAGCCAGGCGATGGGACCTTCATATTCAACCTTGAATGGATCGGGTGTGTCCATGGTGTGTCTTCCTTTCAGGAGAGGATTTCATCCATTAATGCCATGTTCTTTTCCAGCATGGAACCTTCCATGAGATCGGACATGGCGTTCTTGTAATGATCAATTTCGATGCCGGGGATCAGGTGATTTTCGTGGATTCCGGCAAGAACGGCCATGTTCTGCATACGGGCATCGGAAAGGCCGGGTTTCAACACGCGGATCACCTGAATATTTCTGTTGCTGCAATAGGCAAGAATGGTGTCGTTGTCCACTTCGGTCGCCTGATTCAGGCGAACCGGCAATGGCTGCCATACGGTATCGTAATAAATGGCAATGCCGCCGTCTTTCAAAAAGGCGGTTATTCCCCGGAATGCCTCGTGCCGCTCCAGCGCGACAACCAGATCGGCTTTTCCCTGCCGGATCAAGGGGGAGTGAACATCGCCTCCGATGCGGATCTGGGACACCACGATCCCGCCGCGCTGCGCAAGGCCGTGCGTATCCACCCCTTTTACCGGAAAGCCGGCATGATCGGCTGCCCGAAGCAATATTTCGCTCAGAAGACCGATTCCCTGCCCGCCGACGCCTGTCAGATAGATATTGAATGCATTCACGAAACCTCCTTTGTCTCGGAGTCAGGATGGATTTAGGAATAAAAGATTTAAAGATTTCTCAGCGATTTTTCCACACCGGCGTTTTCTTTTCGATAAAAGCCGAAATGCCGTTCTGGGCGTCTTCGGCCGTCAGATTCATGGCAATGGTGTGCCTGGCATAATTCATGGCAGCGTCATCCGGCTGATCGATCTGGTCGTAAAAACCCTGTTTGCCGATGGCCAGTACAAAGCGGCTGGCTTCGGCGATCTGAACGGCCAGCTTTTGGGTTTCTCCGGGCAGGTCTTCAAGCGGCACGACGCGGTTGATCAGGCCCAGTTCCCTGGCTTCCGACGCCGGAAAGAACCGGCCGGTCAGCAGCATTTCCATGGCGGCCTTGCGCCCGATGGCCCGGGAGATCGCCACCATGGGGGTCGTGCAGAACAGTCCGATCTTGACCCCGGGTGTTGCAAACCTGGCCCCTTGCTCAGCCACCGCCAGATCACACCAGGCCACCAGCTGGCATCCGGCCGCTGTGGCGACCCCCTGAACCTGGGCAATGACCGGCTGCGGGAGATCGTGAATCAGCTGCATCATCTGCGTGCACCGGTCGAAAATAAACTTATACTCCTTTATACCCTGTCCGTGCATCTCGGACAGGTCATGCCCCGCGCAGAAATGTTTTCCGGCCGCCCGGATGACGATGACCTTGATCGATTCATCCAGGGATACGGCCGTCAGTAAATGGATCATTTCGCCGATCATTTTTTTGGACAGGGCATTGAATTTTGACGGATTGTTCAATGTCAGATAGCCGACTGGTCCTTCCGCGGAAAAAAGTATCTCTTCATAATTCATGGAAAATCCTCCTTGTTATCCCCGATATTTCAGGTTTTACAGGCTTTTTGATCTGATGCCGGCAACTTTTTTATTATCTGACCGCTAAGACTATACAATCACAACAACGCATGAAAAAGAGTCTATATTCAGTCTTTTGGATTCGGTCGGCATTCCAATAAATCTTTTTATTACAGGAAAGCCGCAATGGCAATATGTCACTTCACCCTTTATGCATTTATCTGACATCAACTGTGTCCATTGTTACCGGATGTTCCATGGAGAACCATTTGCGTTTTTTTGAGAAATCATTCATAACCCCTTAATCCGAACAAAAACCAATCGTTCTTAGCCCGGTACTCTCTACAGGACAATGAATCATGCAGCCAATCAGCGAAAAATGCTCGGGCGTCATTCTTGCCGGAGGTATGAGCACGCGGTTTAACGGCCGGGACAAGGCCATGATTGAGATCAATGGAAAGCGGATTATAGATCATATCGTTGCGGTATATTCAGAAATTTTCAGCGAGATCATTCTGGTCACCAATACTCCTCAGGCGTATCTGGACTGGAACCTGCTGATGGTAACAGATCTGTTTCCGGTTCGCAGCTCTTTAACCGGAATTCACGCCGGGCTGTTTTACACCTCCCGCCCCTATGCGTTTGTCAGCGCCTGCGACGCCCCGTTTTTAAAGCCGGAACTGGTTCATTTGCTGGTTTCACAGGCCAGGCCCGGAGCGGATGCTGTAATGCCGGAAACTTCTAAAGGCCTTGAGCCCCTTTGTGCTGTCTATTCAAAATCCTGCCTGAAAAACGTCGAAGCGCATATCCGTCAGGACAAGCTGAAGATCCAGCAGGTATTTCACAAATCCCGGATCAACAGGATTTCCGAAGCAAGGTTGCGGAAAACAGACCCCGATCTTATCTCGTTTATCAATATCAATACCCCCGAAGACCTGATGCGTGTGGCGTCTTTGGAAAAGGAGCCGTTATGAGCCTGACCCAGTTGATTGAAAGAATCAAACAGCATCCGGATTACCCCAAGGTCGGGATGATCCTCTGCCATAACGGCGTGGTGCGTGCCACCTCTCGGGACGGACAACAGGTGTCCGGGCTTCGCATCGTCGTTGACCATGAAAAACTGCGTCAGGTTGTTGCAGGCGCACAAAAGCCGGCCCGGCATTGTCGAAATCCTGGTTCACATCAATGGCGATATGGATCTTAAGGTTGGAGAGGATGTGATGTATATCGTGGTGGCAGGGGATATCCGGGAAAATGTCATCTCAACGCTTCAGGATACCCTGAATACCATCAAGTCGACGGTGACGCAGAAGACCCAGTTTTTCGTGTAACTTCTCGCTGCCGCCTTTGCAGCGGGCCGGCATGTTTTGTTGAGCCGACGCTTGTGTCGTCCAGTCTCAATGAATGGATTGCTATGGGCTGACAAGGCGAAATGCATATAGGTTCGACTGCCTGAAAGAGGAGGATGGTTTTGGTGGAAACTGACATCAGGTCCGACTGCTCCGGTGTGGACTGGAAGGAAGTATCGGAAACGCTAAAGCGTGTTGGCATGTCCTATGGCGAGCCGGACTATCACAGAAAGGCGTTTGAAAACAGCCATACCACAGTGTTTGTTTATCGTGGCGATCAGTTGATCGGTTTCGGCCGGGCAATTTCGGATGGCGTTTATCAGGCAGCCGTCTACGATGTCGCAGTCGTTCCCGAATTTCAGGGGAAGGGTGTTGGAACATCCATCATAAAGCACATTCTGGCCCGGCTCTCTTACTGTAATGTCATTTTGTACGCATCTCCCGGAAAAGAAGGGTTTTACCGAACACTGGGACTTCGGCAAATGAAAACGGGCATGGCGCTCTTCATAAAAGCGATGGAAATGAAGGAAAAAGGGTTTACGGATTAAATCGTCTGAAACCGACGTCACTATTCAATCCTGATTCAGGAGGTAAGCTCATGACACCCGCTTCACAGCAGGCACTGGAAGGCTTAAGGGATTTAACAACCCTGAAATGGTACGTCATTCCCTTGCTGGCCATTGTATTTTACATCTATACCGCCGAGATGAAAAAGGCGCGTCAGACGGGCAACTGGGACGCCGTTTTTGCCGGCCTGACCCTTTTTGGTATGGATTTTATCAACGAAACCTGGAATGGCTGGGTGTTTTATCTAACGGAACGATCCGCCTGCTGGACCGCGCCCGGGGAAACCGCCCTGCGGACCATGGTGGGATGGAACATCGAGATCATGTTCATGTTCGCCATATCCGGCATTATTTTTTACAACACCCTTTCGGAAGATCGCCATGAAACCATCCTTGGCATCCCGAATCAATGGTTTTGGGCCATCGGATACACGACCTTCTGCGTTTTTGTGGAATGCCTGCTGAACATGGGCGGCCTTCTGGTCTGGGAATATCCGTGGTGGAACCTGTCGCCGCTGGGTATCTGGCCGATTTTTTTCTTCGGGTATTTTCACTTTTACGTGGCAATCATTCTGGTCATCAATCTGAAGCAAATCCGCAGCAAGATCATCGCCGTGTCAAGCCTTTACGCGATTGCCATTGTCGCCAATGTTGTCTGTCTGGGATTTCTGGGGTGGATTTATTAAATGGCGACCGAATTTTCCGACGATCAATATGAACTGGCCTATCCGGACGGGATAGAAAACCACTGGTGGAATCTGGCGCGAAACAGAATTCTAACAAATGAGATCAAAAAGTTCGCGGGGGCCGATGCCGTCGTACTGGATGTAGGGTGTGGGCGGGGCTTTGTCGTTAAATATCTGCGAGATGAAGGGA
Organism: uncultured delta proteobacterium; assembly: GCA_963704205.1. Classification (GTDB taxonomy): domain Bacteria; phylum Desulfobacterota; class Desulfobacteria; order Desulfobacterales; family Desulfatirhabdiaceae; genus RAAP-1. The sequence continues at coordinate 41,584 of CAVPHN010000009.1, read as the reverse complement.
TAGATTGTACCGGCGTCGAACTGGCACAGGCAATGCCCGTGTTTTCTGTCCGGGACCATGTTCACATGGGAATGGACGCCTGGGATCTTCCGGGCACGGAGAGGATGCGATATGACACGATACTGCTTCTCGACGTTATTGAACATGTCTCTGATCCCGCTACTTTTCTGCGGCATCTATCCGATGGGTTTCCCAAGCTGTCGCATCTAATCATTACCGTTCCGGCCTGTCAGGAATTGTGGTCGAATTACGATGAATGCTATGGGCATTGCAGACGATACAGCCTTGAAATGCTAAAAAGCACCTCCATCGCACTGGGAGCTGACTGCATTTGGGCCAATTATTTTTTCCACCTGGCATATCCCGTCGGATGGGTGGCTGCGCAACTTGTAAAAAAAAGAGAGACAAAACTGCATGTTCCGCAGGGGATAGGCAGGTGGCTACATAAATTGATTTCCTGCGTAATGATTTTCGACTATTACATCCTGCCCAAACGATTGCCCGGCATGAGCGCTCTGGCATGTTTTTCTCTGAGCCGTAACGAGAGCCTTCCAGATGTAGAAAAATCCTGCCGGAAAAGCCTCTCCTGACAGAAGAATGAGAGAATCGAGCGGCTATAAGTCCGGTCTGTGCAGTTCAGTTTTTCTTTTCCGGGTTTTCCGCATTGCCGATCAGGGTCTCCGGATCTGCAATAAGGGGCTCAGCCTGACGGTCCGACAGGATAAACACGGAACCGGTTTCCGAAGATGAAGCCGGATAATTCGTAGCATCCTTTTCGGTTTTGGCGTAAAGGGTCAGGGTGTAGTCTTTCTTTCCCTTGATGACGATGCTGGCAATCGGATTGGAAAGATCGGATATGCTTTTCCCGTCCAGGTATGATTCGCAGGACAGACGGGAAAGCGTGGAAAGCAGCCGGTTTATTTTGGACAGATCGGCCGGCTTTCCCTGATCCGTCAGCCACTGGACTTCGGCCGGTTTGACTGCCGCATCGACAGGCGGTGCGCCCTCGGCTGGGGCAGGAGCAGGCGCCGCAGGCGGCTGAGCTGTCTCGCTTTTGCGGATTACCGTCTGTTTGCCTTCCCTGGTAATGGCGATTTCCGTGACCTCTTCCAGGCTGAATGCCAGAACGGTTTTATCCCGCAGCTTGTCCGCGGTCTGGTCGAAAGCGTTTTTCAGGTTCTGCTGTGCATGATAGACTTCCGGTGCATCCCCAACCCGGACAAACGTATGCTGGAACGTGGGCGCGGGTTTTCCGATCTGAATGTCGCGCTTGAGCCCGTCTCCTGCCCAGGCCTTCACGCGAATGGCTTTGTCCGGTTCCAGATCGTACCGGGAATAGGATTTGGAATCGGATACCAGCGCGGTCAGGGACAGCTTTTCCAGATCGTCCAGCATGGCGGTCACTTTGCCGGAATCGGCCAGATAGGCTTCGGGCTGAATCAGCCACGTTGTATCCTTTTTCTCCAGAACAACCGTTCCTTCCTGGCGTGCAATCTCGATCCGGATAAAATCGGATGCGGCAACTTTGGCAATGGCCGGAAGCTGGTATTCGGTCCGGTCGGTCTTGCGGACAGCCAGATAGCCTGCCAGCAAAACAATGGCAAGGGCAATAAAAAAATATTCTTTTTTAAGTTTCATCATCAACCTTCCTGCTTTAAAAACAACAGTTGAATTTGACGTCTGCGGGATTTGCGGCGAAGCCAGACGATCAGACCCGCAAGAACAACCAGAACCGGAAGTCCGGCAATGTTCAGGGACTTGATGCCGGTTTTGGCCAGGGGTGAAAGATCCGCCAGCGGATTAAATCGCTGTTCCTTGCCGCGCATCATCGCAATGTCCTGATGGTTGTTGAGATAATCCAGAACATTCAGAATAAATACGGCATTGGGGCTTCGGCCGGCTTCATCCAGGATGTTGTCTTTCAGCATTTCAGAGGATGCCATCAGAAATATCTTTCCTGGTTTTCCTTTGGAGATCACCTTGCCTTCACCTTCGATTTTTGAAAGATCGGCTGAAGCGGTAGAGGCATCCGGGGCCGGTTTATTCTCCGGATTTTCCAGCTCAGCGGATTCATCCGGGTCTGTTTGAGATGGATCTGTCTGGGGTTTTTCCGGGACGGGTTTTCCCGCAAAATAACTGGGAAATTCCCCTTCCAGAATATAGGCCAGGGGTTTGGCGGACAGGCTTTCGGTTGCCGGAGGCGGCTGGATGAACATGGGGTTGAGGTTCAGCGGGGCTTTCATTTCCCAGGATCTCGGGGAGGATGAGAACAGCAGATTGGCCTTTACCCCGGCTTGAGCCAGCTTGTCGCTGTTCGCCAGCAGGGGAGACATTTTATAGGCGACCAGTCCCTTGATCGGTCTCATGAAAGGATACTCCTTGTTGATCTGCTCATTTTTGATCAGGGGCGCAAAATAGATATTCCGCTCTCCCCCGCCGTACTGCTGGGGGACCTGCTGCTTGAAACTGTTCTCGTCCATCACCATCACCGGTTTGATGCTGATGCCGTAATGATCGAGAAGCTTTTCCAGGCCGGTATTCAATGGAAAAAACTGGGGCCCCTGGGTGTTGAACATGTTCTGCTGGGCAGGGCCTTCTTTAAAGGCATCCAGAAAAATGGCCAGATTTTTCCCCTTCATCAGATACTGGTCGATCTGGAAGAGATCATAATCGCTGAAAGGCTTAGTGGGGCCGGCGATCACCAGGCAGTTAAAACCGTCAACCATCTGATCCTTCAGCTGAACGTCCTTGAACGAATAGGTTTTGGAGACCAGGCTGCGGAAGGTTTCCACGTCTTCCGGAGCGCCCTGCTGCGGCCCCATCTTGGCGCCATAGAGATTGGGCGTACCATGATCCGCCAGATACCCGATGGTTTCATTGATGCCGATGAGGGTTTCGATCTGCTGGTTGATGGCCTCTTCGATGGCCTTCATGTCCGCCAGCTGGTACTGGGTGCCGATGATGGGAATCTGAATGACCTGCAGCAGCGGAATGGTGACGGTTTTTGCGCCGTATTGCATGACCATGCCGATGCTGCCCTGGCCGGCCGGAATTTTTCCGTTTGAAAGCTCCGGCCATTTAAGACTCATGATCTGGTGGGCCGCGACGTCCGACTCCAGCTTCGGGTCCAGCGGAAGGATCCAGGAAGGCAAAAGACAGCTTGCCATAAAGCTGGCCATTCAGTTTTTTGACCAGGGACGCGATGTCCGAGTTGATCTGGGGCAGCGTTTTAAGGCCCATGAATGGGGCAATCGCATCCAGTGAGGAAGACTTGTAGAGCCGCACCTGAATGGTGTCTTTCAGCCCCAGCAGTACGCTGACCTTGTTGGTGAGCTTTTGAACCGCGGTGGTGATCTGATATTCAAGTCCGTCGGTGCTGGTAATGGCCGGAATGCGTTCCACAAGATCCCCGTGAATCAGAACCAGCCCCATGATAGGCTTTTTGAAATTTGACCTCGTCACTTTCAACAGCCTGAATCTGAACCGGATAAACGCCGTAGGATTCAGCCAGCTTCTGATTCTCGATTTTAGCCGACTGCGGCAGAGCCGTCATCCGGGCTGACATCGTAAAAGCGGTAATTGAAGTTCTTGCCTGCGGATACCGCGTATTCGGCCAGTAGGTCATGAAGATACCGCTCGGTGCTGTTGTGCGGGGCCGGCAGATTCCGCGTGAAGAAGACATGAAGGGTCAAGGGTTCGGAAAGGGATTTGACCGCATCGCGGCTGGCCTTTGAAAGAGAATAAATCTGGTTTCCGGTAAGATCGATGCGCGCAAAAAGTGTCATGCCGGCCATGTTCAAAAGAATCACCAACGTGGCATAGGCGATGAATTTGATGTATTTTCCGGATCGCTGTGTCCGGTTTGTCTGCTTTTCCATAGGGTTGCTCCTTAACATTTTTCCTGCATGGCCAGATTGGCGCCGTAGAGTCCGATAAATCCGACACTGACAAAATACAGGATATCCCGCGTGTCCAGAATGCCTTTGGCGATGTTTTGAAAATGAAAATCCGCTCCCAGGTATTCAAAGAAACCCAGCAGGGACTGGGGCAGAAAAAAGAGCATCTTGTCGATCAGACACAGGCTGAAACAAATGGCCGTTCCCACGATAAAGGCAACAATCTGGTTCCGGGTCAGGGATGAGGCCAGAAGGCCGATGGCTGAAAAAGCGGCGCCAAGCAGCAATGCGCCGATATACCCGCCCAATACGGGTCCCCAGTCCAGGGTGCCCAGAACCGAAACAGTGACCGGATACAAAAGGGTGGGCGCCAGCATGACCGCCGTAAAACCGGTCGCTGCCAGAAATTTGCCGAGAATGACATCGATGAATGTCACCGGAAGGGTCAGCAGGGTTTCATAAGATCCGACGCTGAATTCTTCGGACAGCAGGCGCATGGTGATTGCCGGCACGACAAAGGAGAAAACCAGGGGCAAAAGGGAGAAAAAATTTCGAAGGCTGGCCTGATTCTGCAGAAAAAAAGGCGTAAAGAAAAACCAGCCGGTGATGATCAGAAACACCGAAATGACGATGTAGGCAACCGGCGATACCATGTATGCGCTGAATTCTCTCTTGAAGATATGGATGACGGGGCTCATGTTAGTTCTCCAGGGTAAGTTCTCGGAAAATGTGTTCCAGGGTCTGGGTTTCCTGACGGAATTCCAGAAGCAGCCAGTCGGCCTGCCGGATGACCTGATAAATATTTTTGCGGATGTCCGAATCGGAGCGAACAAAAATCTTGATATCCAGAATGGTTGAGTCTGAATGGGTGATATCATCTATCCGAACGACCCCCTCGACAGCCTCAAGCCTCTGCCGGACCGCTGCAAAGTCTGCATTGTCCAGTGTGATGTATAGCATCCGTTCCTTGCCGGCCGATTGCTTGATGGACTGGGTGCTGCCGTCCGCGACAATTTTTCCCTGATGGATGATGGCGATCCGGTCGCAGGTGGCCTCGGCTTCGCTGAGGATATGGGTGGACAGGATAATGGTTTTTTCCCGGCCGATCTTTCGGATGATTTCCCGGATTTCCACAATCTGGTTGGGATCCAGGCCAGATGTGGGCTCATCCAGAACCAGTATTTCCGGGTCATTCATCAGGGCATGCGCCAGGCCGACCCGCTGCTTGAATCCCTTGGACAGCTCTCCGATGGTCTTGTGCATGACCGTGTTCAGGCCGCATAATTGCGCCAGTTCGTAAATCCGGGACAGCTTGTGTTCATTTTTGAGCTCCCGGATATCCGCGACATAATTCAGATAATCATAAACGATCATGTCATGGTAGAGGGGGGCGGATTCCGGAAGGTATCCGATCCGTTTTTTGATCTCAAGCGTATCCGGGCCGATGGTGAAATCCTTCACCCGAACCTGGCCGGCAGTCGGCTGAAGATACCCTGTGAGCATTCTGAGGGTCGTGGTTTTGCCGGCCCCGTTCGGCCCCAGCAGTCCCAGGATTTCACCTTTTTGAATGTCCAGATGAATTCCGTCCACGGCACAGAAATCATCATAATACCGGGTGAGATTTTCAACATGAATCATGCTTTTCTCCTTGTGAACCGAAAAAACAGGCTGCAAATGAACAAAAGGCCGCGTTCGACGGCAACATAGAATCCATTTGATGAATGCGATTATTTATGTTCCAATATCGGCTGACAGGAATCGCCCGCAGGAGCGCTTCCTGAATTTTTTTCATAATTCAAAAATATAAGCAGATCTTTATCAAAAACAATACCGGCAATGGGATAAAGTGCATTTTGACGTCTTCTCTTGAAAAACGCATCAAACGAAATGTCTCGGCCCGAATGCGCGATTTTTTTGCCATCACGCCTCCGGGGCTGGAAAGCCTGTGCCGGATGGAGCTGATGCGTCTTGCGTCCTTCAGCGGGGACACGGTCGCGGTTTCCGGCGGCGTCGCGTTCAGCGGCAAATTGTATGACGGGTATCTGGCCAACCTCCATCTGCGGACAGCCAGCCGGATTCTGATGAGAATCGAAACCGTTTCGGCCTCTCATTTTACGCAGCTTTCAAAAAAAGCGGCGCAAATCCCGTGGGAGCTTTATCTGCATCCCGATGATACGCCGCTGATTCGCGTATCCACCCATCATTGCCGGCTCTATCATAAAGATGCGGTTTCAGCGATATTTACTCAGAGTGTTCGCGATCGTCTGTCCCAGTATGCAGGAGTTCTGCAAACGACAGATACGCCCGTAATTCAGCAGCGCCTTTTTATTCGCGGTTTGGACGACAGGTTCAGCGTTTCCATAGACAGCAGCGGCGATTTGCTTTATAAAAGAGGAGTCAAAACGCTTGGGGGAACGGCGCCGGTCCGGGAAACCCTGGCAGCGGCCACTTTAATGCTGGCGGAATATTCGGGCAATGAAGCGCTGGTGAATCCCATGTGCGGTTCCGGAACGTTTGCCGTAGAAGGGGCTTTGATGGCCCGGAACACCCCGCCGGGGTGGAACCGCTCCTTTGCATTCATGGGATGGCCGGGATTCCGCCCCGCACAGTGGCAACATCTTCGAAACGCTGCCGAAAAACGGTTCGTCTCCGGGCCGTTGCCTCCAGTGATCGCTTTTGACAGCGCACCGGCGGCATGCGATTCGCTGGCTCGGCTTGCGGGGGCCCATGCGGCTTTGGACCTGATTCAGGTGCTGGAAGGGGATTTTCTTGATCTGAATCCGGGGACGCTGGGGATTGCGCCGGGTCTTGTGGTCATCAATCCGCCCTATGGAAAACGGATGGGGACGCGCCGGGAAAGTCGCCTGCTGATTCAGAACGTGATGAAGAAATTGAAAACCGATTACCGGGGATGGAAATTCGCGCTGCTGGTTCCAGAGCGTTCGGACATTGGCGCTATTTCTCCGGGATGGCGATTTCATTCCATTTATCACGGGGGATTGAAACTGGAACTGCTTGTTGGAAAACTGGATTAACTGAATTATTATAAGGCGGGTGTTTTTTGAAAAAATTTTCTGCGGTTGTTTTTGATCTGGATGGCACACTACTGGACACTTTGGAGGATCTGGGGGATGCGGTAAACCGGGTTCTGGCGGATAGAGGGTTTCCGGCGCATCCGATGGACGCCTATCGGTATTTTGTCGGTGACGGATCGGCTGTTCTTATTGAAAGGGCACTGCCGGAATCCGCCAGGGGCTCCGATGTGTATCGGGATTGTCTGGCAGCGTTTATGGCGGATTACGATCAGAGCTGGAAAGTCAAAACCCGGCTGTATGACGGGATTTCAGAAATGCTGGACAGCCTGACGGCCCTGGGGATCGACATGGCCATTTTATCCAACAAATCGCATGGATTTACGCTGAAGTGCGTTCAGGATCTGCTTTCGAAATGGCAGTTCAAGGCGGTGTTCGGCTTAAGGGATGACGTTGCCCGAAAACCCGATCCGGCCGGCGCTCTGGAAATATCCGGATTGCTGGGCACGGACCCGGATCGCATGCTTTATCTGGGAGATACGGCCATTGACATGCATACTGCCTTGTCTGCCGGGATGTTTCCGGTTGGCGCTTTATGGGGGTTTCGAACCCGGGAAGAGCTTCTGGAAAACGGAGCCAGGGCGATTGTCCAGCATCCGGGCGAGCTGTTGCGCCTGTTTTGATTTTTATAAAAGAAGCCGGATGTCAGAATGTCAGCGGCATGTATTTTTTTCATGCCCGGGGGCGTTTGGCGTGGACAAGGTAATTGATGTCCAGGTTTCCGCCCAGCGAACAGGTTCGAAACAGCGGATTGTAGTGCATTCCCATGATATTTTGCGGAATCAGGCCAGCCTGCTGCATCCAGAGCTTCATTTCAGAGGGTTTGATAAACCGGCTGTATGTGTGAGTTCCTCTGGGAATCAACCGCATCAGATATTCAGCGCCGACAATTGCCAGCAGAAAAGATTTGGGATTCCGGTTGAGGGTCGCAAAAAACACATCGCCCCCGGGTTTGACCAGGGTTTTACAGGCTTTGATGACAGAACGGGGATTGGGGACGTGCTCCAGCATTTCCAGGCAGGTAACGACATCAAAGCAGGAGGCATGGACCTCTGCCAGGGCTTCCGCAGTGTATTGCAGATAGCTTACCTGAAGTCCGCTTTCCGGCAGGTGATGCCGGGCGGCATTCAGAGGCGCTTCACCCCGGTCGATTCCGGTCACCGCCGCTCCCAGCGCTGCCATGGCTTCGGATAGAATGCCGCCGCCGCATCCGATGTCCAGAACCGATTTGCCGCAAAGGGCGGCGCGTTCATTGATATACCGGACGCGAACCGGATTGATGTCATGAAGGGGTTTGAAATCGCCCTGCCGGTTCCACCATGCGTGCGACTGGGATTCGAATCTGGATATTTCAACGGCATCTACATTTTCTGTTTTTTTCATGGTGTTGTATGAAGTCACGGGGGAAGCCAGGTTTCCTGGCGGACTTTGCCTCGTTTATAATTTAACATGTGATGGGAGAATATGATACAGCTATTGATAATATTATCCGTTTTATGCGCCGGAACCTGCAGTTATGCGCAAACTGCCGATATTCCGGAGATGGAGTGCATCCCTTCTCTGGTATCCAGCATCCGTATTAAACCGCCGGTTGATTTTTGTGGAGAACCGGCGCCGCTGGACACATGGATGCTCGCGAGCGCCTGGAGCGGGAACTCCTGCTGATGCTCTGGGACCGTGACCAGACCATTATCTGGCTCAAACGGGCCAACCGATATATGCCTTATATCCAATCCGTGTTGAAAGAGCAGCGTCTTCCGGATGATCTCAAATACATTCCCGTGGTCGAAAGCGCGCTCAGGGCTCTGGCCGGATCTCCCAAGGGGGCGATGGGCTACTGGCAGTTTATCAAGGATACGGGTGAGCGCTATGGACTGACCATCTCGGAAGAACTGGACGAGCGCCGGAACATGGCTGCCTCCACCCGTTCGGCGCTTGCCTACCTTAAAAAGCTTTATGGAGACTTCGGCTCCTGGACCCTTGCAGCCGCGGCTTACAACATGGGTGAGGCGGGCTTGAAAAAGGAGATTCTTCTCCAGGATACCGCCGACTTTTACGACCTTTACCTGTATCAGGAAACCCAGCGGTATGTCTTTCGCATTCTTGCAGCCAAACTGATCCTGTCCAATCCGGAAAAATTCGGTTTCAAGCTGATGCCGGAGGATCTGTATCCGCCGGAGGAATTCGATCGCGTTCAACTGGAATTGTCCCAGAGAACGCCGGTGCTTTCCATTGCACGGGCGGCCCGGACAAGCTTTAAGGTCATTCGGGACCTGAATCCGGAAATCAGGGGCTATTACCTTCCCAAAGGCGCGTTGACGCTTTCCATACCCCGCGGGGCATCTGCCGGTTTTCAGGAAAGGCTGGCCAGGCAGAACTCCATCCCTGGAATCCTCAGCGCCAGAAAGCGTGTATGTGGTGAAAAAAGGGGATTCGCTTTCCGGGATTGCCGAGCGCTTGAATATTCCGGTTCAGTCCCTGCTGAACTGGAACCGTCTCAGCCTGAATCAGCCCATTCATCCCGGGGACCGACTCATCCTGAATCCCGGCAATGGAAACAAACCGTCTCAGTAACCTATGCTCAATAACTTTGATTTTTTACGAAGCCATCATCCATGCTTATCGCGAAAATGAAGTCGGTATAACAGCGGTGGAGATCATTTTTGTTTTTGTCTTTTGAACAGGAGATACCGTTGGCGATCAATACCAGCAGGATCATTAAATCGGATGTTTTTCTGGATATTTTTTATGGAATCCTCCGGGCCTATTGCCGGAGCTTTCGAATCACCGTCATCAATGAGGGGCCCTGGGTGGATTACCTGCAAAAAGGCGGTTCCGTATTGCTCTGCGGCTGGCATCAACAGATTTTCTCGACGCTTGCATATTTTGGGAAATTTCGGGAATTTTCCCCATCCCTGATGATCAGCCAGAGCAACGACGGTGATATCGGGGCCGGGATCTGCCGGCGCGCCGGCTGGCATCCCATCCGCGGGTCGTCCTCAAAAGGGGGGCTGAAAGCGCTGAAACGCATGATTCGCGAGCTCAGGCGCTCCCGGCTGGCGGGCCACGTCGTGGATGGCCCCCAGGGGCCTGCAGGGATTGTAAAGCCCGGGACAATCACCCTGGCCCTGGCTGCCCGCGCCGTGATCGTTCCGGTTTCGATTTCCGCGGACAGGGCCTGGTTCTTCAACAGTTGGGACCGGTTCATGCTGCCCAAACCCTTTGCCGGGATTCAGATTCGTTTCGGGGAGATGATTCACCTGGACGGCTCAGAAGGAAAAACGGATGTGGAGCCTGGCGGCGTCATCTGGAATCCGTTATGCGGCCGTACTTGATCCAGCCTTGATGGAATCCGTTCAGACTGTCTCAGAAACGGCCGGGATCAGCGCTAATCCTTGTAGACTTCCAGAATATCGAACTCTTCCAGGTGAAACTGCGGATTGGGGTATACAACGATCTGCTTGGCGATCATTTTTTCCAGGCGGAAGATCAGATGATTTTCTTCGCCGTGAAGCAGTTCCGCAATTTCCGGATTGACTCTGACCATGATCTTGATGCCATCCAGCATTCGGTATTCGCTGAGTATTTCCCTGAAAATGTTATGGCAGATGGTCTTGCGGGACATGAGATACCCTTCGCCGTCGCAGTAAAAACAGGGCTCGCAAAGCAACCGGTTCAACGGCTTTCGTATCCGCTTGCGGGTCATTTGAATCAGCCCCATCTCCGAGATGGGAAGGACATGGGTTTTGCTCCGGTCGTTTTTTAACGCTTCGATCAGGGCATTATACACTTTTTCCTGGTTGGACTTCTTTTCCATGTCGATAAAATCGATGATGATGATGCCGCCGATATCCCGAAGCCGGGTCTGATAGGCGATTTCCTTTACGGCATCCAGGTTGGTTTTAAGAATGGTCTCTTCAAGATTGTGTTTGCCCACGTATCTTCCGGTATTGACGTCAATGGCAACCAGCGCTTCGGTCTGTTCGATGACAATGTACCCGCCGGATTTCAGCCAGACCTTGCGCTTCAGGGCTCTGGAAATATCGCCTTCCAGATTATAGGCGTCGAATATGGGTTCCCGGCCTTCATAAAGTTCAACCGAGTCTTTCAGGCTTGGCATGAAGGTGTTCAGAAAGGAGAGAACCGATTCATACACCGGGCGGGAATCGATGATCAGCGAATCCGCCTCGTGGGTCAGCAGGTCCCGTACCGCCCTGAGGCTGACATTCAGCTCTTTATGCAGCAGCGACGGGGCGGGCGCTGTTTTGTATTTGGCCAGAATCGCCTGCCATAAATTCTTCAAAAACTCCATTTCCGGAGCCAGTTTTTCCATCTGAATGCCTTCGCTGGCAGTCCGGACGATGTAGCCGACGGCGTCATCTCTTAAAGACGACACCATCTCTTTAAGTCGTGTCCGTTCATCCTCATCCAGAATTCTTCTGGATACGCCGATATGATTCGAATGCGGCATCATTACCAGAAAACGGCCCGGCAATGAAATATAGGTCGTAACGCGGGCCCCCTTGGTGCCCATGGGAGATTTGGCCACATGAACCAGGATTTCCTGACCTTCCGTGATCAAGTCCTCGATATGAAGGTCTCTGTGGGCGGCAGGCCGGTCGATGAACGCAGTATCGACTTCGCCGGACAGATCCTCCTCGTCCTGGTTGCGAATCATGAACTGTTCGATTTCAGTATCCTGATACCCGATCACATCATCCACATAAATGAACGCTGCCTGACTGAGGCCGATATCCACAAAAGCGGCCTGCATCCCGGGAAGAACGCGTTGGACCCTGCCTTTATAAATATTGCCGGCAATGTCCGAGTGGTCCCGTCTTTCGATAAACAGCTCCGCAATGGTGCCGTTTTCAATCAGGGCCACCCGCGTCTCGTGTTCCATATCGCTGATAATCAGTTTTTTTAGCATGAGGGTATTTAAATAAAAGAGTCAGAAGTCAGAATTCATTGTTGGCTATTTATAACGCATTATTGCATTTTCATGCAATGCCATTCTGTGAAGTCAAGCATAATATTTCAATTGAAAACTTTAATTAAAAAAGGCAGTATGGTTCACAAGCAAAACATGAACTTTGCGTTCAGTCAGTGATGTTGACTGAATTCTGACTACATTACCCAAAAGGAAACAGATATGATACGCATTACAGAGCCTGTTGAAGACAGGTTTCACGCCGGCGACAGGTTTTTGGGATACAGCGTTCATCGTGTCGTTACGCTTAAGGAATTGCGCTGCGTGTTTTATGAGTTTGAGCATGTCAATACCGGCGCCAGGCATATTCATATTCAGAATGATGATGCGGAAAATACATTCGGCGTGGCGTTTAAGACCGTTCCGCGGGACTCAACCGGGGTTGCCCATATTCTGGAGCATACGGCGCTTTGCGGATCCGGAAATTATCCGGTACGAGACCCCTTCTTCTCCATGCTCAAACGCAGTCTGAACACGTTCATGAATGCCTTTACAGCTTCAGACTGGACCATGTATCCCTTTTCCACTCAAACGCCGAAAGATTATTACAACCTGATGGGGGTTTATCTGGATGCGGCTTTTTTCCCGAATCTGGATGAGCTAAGTTTCATGCAGGAAGGCCATCGTCTGGAGGTCGAAGCGCAGAATCCCGTAAGGCTGGTTTATAAAGGGGTGGTGTATAACGAAATGAAAGGGGCCATGTCGTCTCCGGATCAGGTGATGTCCAGGTCCCTGCTCAATGCCCTGTATACGGACACCACCTACCGGTTTAATTCCGGCGGAGACCCTTCTGTTATTCCCAGCCTGACCTGGGATCAGCTGAAGCGTTTTCACAGCAGGCATTATCATCCCAGCAATGCGTATTTCTATACCTATGGCAACCTGCCGCTGAAAGATCACCTCCAGTTTATTCAGGACAAGGTCCTGAATCGTTTTGAGCGGATTGATCCGGGGACGGATGTGCCGTCCCAGCCAAGATGGCAGGCGCCCCGGGAGGCCACCTATTATTATGCCCTGGACAAAAATCAGGACCCTTCCCGGAAATGCCAGGCCTGCGTGGCATGGCTGACCTGCGATATCACCCAGTCTTATGAAGTCCTGGTTCTGTCCTTGCTCGGGGAAATCCTTTTGGGGAATTCGGCCTCCCCCCTTCGAAAAGCCCTGATGGATTCCGGACTGGGGTCGTCCTTGAGCGATGGGTCCGGATTCGACGCGGATTGCCGGGATGCGCTTTTTTCCTGCGGGTTAAAGGATATCCAGGCTTCAAACGCAGCTCGGATCCAGACCCTGATCTTTGATACACTGGAAAAACTGGTCAAGGACGGAATCGATAAGGAACTGATCGAATCTGCCATTCACCAGATTGAATTTCATCGCAAGGAAGTGACCAACACCCCTTATCCCTATGGACTGAAACTGCTGATGGCCTTCTCCGGAATCTGGCTTCATGGCGGTGATCCCGAAGGAATCCTTGAACTGGATGCTCTCATGGACAAGCTGAAGGAAGCCATTGCCAAAGAGCCTTTTCTGGAAAAATGCATTCAAAACTATTTTCTGGACAATCCGCATCGCGTGCTGCTGACGCTTCAGCCGGATTCAAATATTGAGGAAAAGGAAAACCAGCGGGTAGCCGCTGAACTGGAAGCCGTTGCCGCCGCCCTTTCGGATGAGGAACAGGAAAGGCTTGTGCAATATGCAAAGGCCCTTGAGGAGCGCCAGGAAACCCAGGAAGATGTATCCTGTCTTCCGACGCTGGCCATTGAGGATATCCCCAAAGATGTCCGGGTGATTACCGAACTGCCTGCTGAGAAAAATTCCACTGTGCTGTATTATGATCAGCCGACATCGGGAATTGTTTATGTTTCCGCGGCAAGTGAAGCCCGCGGGCTTTCGGCGGACATGCAGCCGCTGGTTCCTTTTTTTTGTTATGCGCTTCCCAAAATCGGCACGGTGCTTCGGGATTATACGGAACTGACCCGCCAGATCGATCGCTATACCGGAGGCATCGGCTTTTCAACGCATAGCCGTACCCGATTCGATGATGCAGGCGCCAGCCTTCCTCTGGTAACGCTGAACGGCAAATGTCTGGTGCGAAACGTGGACCGCCTGTTTGAAATTATTCAGGAGATCTTGAGTCAGCACCGTTTTTTTGATCTGGCCCGGTTAAAGACGCTGATTCAGGAGTATCAGGCCGGAATGGAATCCATGATCGTGCATAACGGTCACCGGCTGGCGATTTCGCTTTCATCCAGACGATTTTCCCCTTCCAGCAGCCTGAACGAATCCTGGCATGGGGTTCATCAGCTTAAAACCATTCAAAACCTGACGCAGGATCTCTCGGACCAGGCCCTGGGCGCGCTTGCCGGAAAATTGTCCGACATCGGCAACATGCTGTTTTCCAGAAACAATCTGAAGTTGGCCCTGATTGGCGAAACCCATCCGCTTTCGGCTGCTTCCCACTGGCCGGAAGCGCTTTGCCAGGCCTTGCCTGAAGGAAAGCCAGCCCCTGACAGCCTGGCTCAAGCGGACGGGGACGGCGGGCTTCCCCATGAAGGCTGGTCGACATCTTCCGCCGTATCCTTTGTGGCACTGTCTTTTGAAACGGTTCGCATGGCCCATTCCGATGCGCCCGCCTTGATGCTGATCAGCAAAATGTGCCGATCTCTCTATCTGCATCGGGAAATCCGCGAAAAAGGCGGGGCATATGGCGGAATGTCCATTTACTCGCCTGAAGACGGTGTGTTCAGTTTTGCTTCCTATCGGGACCCGCACATTGTCTCCACACTGAATGCTTTTTCCGGGGCAATGGCGTTTATGGCATCCGGCAATTACACTGATGAGGATATCAAAGAGGGAATCCTTCAGGTTTGCGCTGATATCGACAAACCGGATTCGCCGGGGCCAGCCGCAAAAAAGGCGTTTTACCGAAAAATCATATCACTTTCTGATGAAATTAGGCAGCGGTTTAAACACGAGCTTCTGGCCCTGACCCGTGAAGATGTGATGCAGGTCTCGCAGAAATATCTGGATCCCCTTCGTATCCAAAAAGGGGTGGCTGTCATCTCCGGCGAGGAAAAGCTGAAAGCCGCAAATCAGAAACTTACGGAGAATCCGCTATCATTGTACCGGATATGATATTTACGAGGCATACAGACCACCACGCTTTGCCGGCTCAAAAAAACAGGCAATCAGCCGCCCTCTTGCATCAGATTAACCGGGCGTTTCTCTGGTGCATGGTTATTCCCATGCTGGTTGCAACGGTGATTTCGATCGCGGTGTTTAACTCCACAGGGAAAAAACAAGCGGTCCATAAAATTGAATCTGATTTGAAAATCGCGCACCTGATCTATCAGGAATCGCAACGTGACATGCTATTTATGGCTCAGACTTATGCCCAGCATAAAGCGGTTTCATTTCTGCTCCCTTTTGCAGTATCTGATGGAAGTGTCAGACTTAAGGTCAGTTTAGAGCTTTCCCGATTGGCCAAACTTAATAAACTGGACATGGTAACGGTAGTGGGAGAGGCCGGAGAGGTAATCGCCTGCTCCCATGCACCTTATCGCGTCCAGGGCATCGTATTGGAAAAAATATATATCCGTACTGCCCTTTCCGGAAAATCACAGGGGTTTACCGAACGGGTGACGCGGGAGGAATTATCCCGGGAAGGGGGAAGTTGGCCGATTCAGGAGGATGATCCGCTACAGATGCTCTGTATGACAGGCGTAGCACCCATTTACAGCAGTGACCGCGACCAGATCATCGGGGCGGTTATCCTGAAAAAAATTATTGAAAACGCATCCGGCCAGGCGACAAGCATCACGGAGGCCACTGGCCTTCATTCGGCGCTGTATGAAGACGTCCGGATGATTTCAAAGGCTGATCCGCCTGTCAAAACCATTGAATTCGTCTCCACGCCCAAGCCTGTTCTGGAATCCGTATATCGGCAAAATAAAATCGTTACTTCCGCCGGTTTTTACAGGGGCGGGCGTCTTTCGATTCATTCCCCGATTCTGGACTTTAACGGTGCTCCCGTGGGGATAATGATGCTTCAGTCCAGCGTTCAACCCTTTATCCGAGGACGTGATACCATCGTCACTTCGCTGATGATCATCTTGGCTGGCGGGGTTTTTCTGATCTATATGTTAAGAGGCTTTTTGGTCCGACAGGTGGTCAACCCGATTCATTTGCTCAAGGCCGGTGCGGAGGCGATTGGAAAAAGTCGCTACGAAGGTGATATCGAAATTGTTGCTCAAAATGAAATTGGAGAGTTGACCGGAGCTTTTAACGAGATGGCGCACAGGCTGAAGGCAACTTACCGCTCACTGGAAAATGAAATTCAGGGGCACCGTCAATCCGAAATTGCGCTTGAAAAAGCACGTGATGAACTGGAATGTCGGGTCGAAGAACGAACCGCGGATCTTTCCTTATCCAATTCTCAACTGAAGCTGGAAATTGAAGAACGAATGCGCACGGCGGAGCAGTTCAGGGACAGCCCTGGCTGAAAAAGAGGTTCTCCTGAAGGAAGTGCATCACCGGGTCAAAAACAACCTTCAGATCATTTCCGGTCTTCTGGATATGACCCGAAACCGGTGTGCGGATCAACAGGTATCGGACTTGCTGTCCGGCGCATGTTCCAGAATTCATACCATGGCGATGATTCACAACCAGTTGTATCAAAGTACCCGGTTTGACCGGATCCATATGCAGGACTATATCCGGGAGCTTTCTGCCCATCTTTCTCAGGTGTATGGAAAAGCCAGCCGGATTTCAATGGATATTCGTGTTGAAAACATCACATTGTCCCTGATTCAGGCCATGCCTTGCGCCCTGATATTCAACGAGCTGATTTCAAACAGTTTCAAACATGCGTTTAAACCGGATCAGCCGGGTAAGATCAGCGATTTCCATGAGCGCAGGTGATAGTTTCATTTCAGTCCGCTTTCAGGATGACGGCGTGGGGATTCCTGAAGATATGGATTTGTCTAAGACAAAGAGCCTTGGCATGAAGCTGATAAACAATCTGGTTGTCAAACAACTTAAGGGAAGCCTGAGAATCTGCCGGAATCCCGGCACGGAGATTGTTTTCGGTTTCAAGATTTCATAGACTGGCCAAAAGCCAGGTCCATCAATACAAACAGGAGGTGAATTGTGAAAGAAATCAGTGAACTCAACTTTCCAGAAAATGTCCGCTACACCAGAGACCACGAATGGGCCAGGCTGGAAGGGGATATTGTGATCATCGGCATCAGCGACTATGCGCAGGACCAGCTCGGCGATGTTGTCTATGTCGAGTTGCCGCAGGTTCAGGATCAATTTGAAAACGGCGAGGTTTTTGGCACGGTGGAGTCGGTCAAGGCCGTGTCCGAGCTGTTCATGCCCATTGCCGGGGAAGTGGTCGCCATAAATGCAGGCCTTGCGGATACGCCGGAAGCGGTGAACGCCGATCCTTACGGCGCCGGCTGGATGATCCACATCAAACCATCGGATCCGGCTTTTTTTGAAACCCTCATGACACGGGAGGCATACCTTGACATGCTGAAAGGATAATAGCCATGCGGTTTTTACCCCATACACAGGAACAGATTCAGCAAATGCTTAAGGTTGCCGGTGCTGACAGCCTGGATGCGCTTTTCGCCGGTATTCCGGAGGAATGCCGGCGGCTTCGGGAGATGTGCCTGCCCCAAGCTCTCAGTGAATGGGCACTGAATCGGCATATGGATGGTCTTGCCGCCGACATGGCGGTTTCTCCGGAGTACAAAATTTTTATCGGTGCGGGCCGATATGATCACCATATTCCGGCAACCGTATCCTCCCTGAAAAGCCGATCCGAATTTTTAACAGCTTATACGCCTTATCAGCCGGAAATCAGTCAGGGAACGCTTCAGGCCATTTACGAATACCAGACCCTTGCCGCAAGGCTCATGGGCGTGGATGTGGTAACGGCTTCTCATTATGACGGTGCAACGGCCCTCAGCGAGGCGCTGCTTATGGCCATTCGAAAAACCCGGCGCAAACGGGTGGCACTGTCATCTCTCATTCATCCGTTTTATCGCAGGGTGGTCCAAACCTATCTTGAGCCTGCGGGATTTGAAATCCTCGAGCTGCCCTTTCTGAAGAGCGGGCTGACGGATCTTTCGCTTCTGGAAGGAACAGCGGATGTTGCAGCGCTGGCCCTTCAATCCCCCAATTTTTTCGGGTGTATCGAAGATCTGAAGACAGCCGGCCAAAAGGCGCATGAAACCGGCGCGTTGTTTGTCGCCGGGTTTACCGAGGCGATGGCTTACGGGCTCTTGAAAAGTCCGGGAAGCCAGGGCGCGGATATCGTGTTCGGCGAAGGACAGAGCCTGGGAATCCCTGTTGCTTTCGGAGGGCCCGGGCTGGGAATGCTGGGCTGCACTTCGGAACATACCCGGAATCTTCCCGGCCGGCTCATCGGCAAGGCCAAAGATATGGATGGGAAAAACGGTTTCGTGCTGACCCTTGCCACGCGCGAGCAGCACATCCGCCGGGAAAAAGCCACGTCAAACATCTGCTCCAACAACAGCCACTGCGCCCTGACAGCCGCCATGTACATGGCATCTCTGGGGAAAAGCGGATTTTGCGATCTGGCAAAACTGAATCATGACAAGGCAGCCTATCTTTGCCGGAAATTTGCAGATGCCGGATTCCGGATTCCGTTCGGCAGCCCGTTTTTCAATGAATTCGTTGTAGAATTTCCCGAAGAACTTGAAACGCTGTATCAGCGGCTGCTGGAAAAAAAGATCGTTGCCGGGTTGCCGCTGTCAGCCTTTTATCCGGAGCTGTCCCATCATTACCTGCTCTGCGTGACCGAAACCGCGTCCCGGGAAGACATGGACGCCCTGATCCGGGAGGTGACACCATGCATGAAACCTTAGGAGCATCAGGCCTGATCCTGAATGAAAAACTGCTGTGGGAAAAAGGCCGGAAAGGCAGAAGCGGGTATTCCCTGCCCGAAAGCGACGTGCCTTCCAGTCCCCTGCCTGCCGGATCTTGTCGGCGATGGCCCGGATTTTCCCGATCTTTGCGAGGTGGATGTGGTCCGGCATTATACCCGGCTTTCGACCTGGAATTTTGGTGTGGACACCGGTCTCTACCCGTTGGGGTCCTGCACCATGAAATACAATCCCAAAACCAATGAACGGCAGGCAGGGCTTTCAGGCTTCAGCAACAGCCATCCCCTGCTGCCGGAATCGCTCTGCCAGGGTGCGCTGAAACTGATGGCGGATCTGGAGCGATTTCTGGCTGAAATTACCGGCATGGATGCGGTTTCGCTTCAGCCTGCAGCCGGAGCTCACGGAGAGCTGGCCGGAATGCTGGTGATTCATGCCTGGTTTAAACAGAAAAAGGATTCCCGCTCCAAAATCATCATCCCCGATACGGCCCATGGGACCAATCCGGCAAGCGCGGCGCTCTGCGGCTACAGCCCGGTTCCGGTCCGATCCAATGCTGATGGCATTCTTTCTCCGGAGGCCATTGCAGCGGTCATGGATGAAAAAACAGCCGGCATCATGATCACCAACCCCAATACGCTGGGGCTTTTCGAGGATCATCTCAAGGCCGTTTGCGAAATCGTTCACGCCAAAGGCGGGCTGGTTTATGCGGACGGCGCCAACATGAACGCGGTCATGGGAATTGCCGACATGGGGCGGGTCGGCGTGGATGTGCTGCACCTGAACCTTCACAAGACTTTTTCAACGCCGCATGGCGGCGGCGGCCCGGGAGCCGGACCCGTCCTGGTAAAAAAACATCTTGAGCCGTTTCTGCCGGTTCCGCGAATCATCCAAAAGGACAACGGTCAGTACACCTTGTCCGAGGATTTCCCCGAATCCGTCGGAAAACTTTTGACCTTTCACGGCCACTTCGGTGTTCTGGTCAGGGCCTACAGCTACATTCTGTCCATGGGAGCGGAAGGACTCAAAAAGGCCAGCCAGCTGGCGGTTTTAAACGCCAATTACCTGAAGGAGCAGCTAAAGGATACGTTCCATCTGGCATACGACAGGCCGTGCATGCACGAGTGCGTGTTTTCAGACCGCTATCAGCAGGAATACAACGTGACGACGCTTGACATTGCCAAGCGCCTCATGGACTACGGATATCATCCGCCAACCATTTATTTCCCCCTGGTGGTCCATGGCGCGCTGATGATGGAGCCAACCGAGACCGAGTCCAAGGAAGATCTGGATCAGTATATTGACGCTTTGAAAAAAATCGCCGCCGAAGCAAAAGAGACGCCTGAGGTTCTGCGCACAGCCCCGACCCGCTGCAAGGTCCGGCGCCTCGATGAAACGGCGGCCGCCAGAAAGCCCTGCCTTGCCGGATGATTGCATGTCAGGCGACATGCTGTCATCCGTCATCCATCCATCCGCCATCTCGTTTTGTGGCAGGGTGTGGAACTGGGGACAGTGCCGTATCCGGATGCGCTGGCCCTTCAGCACAAGCTGGTGGAGACCGTCAGCAGCGGCGCCCTCTCCGGCGTGGTGCTGCTGCTGGAGCATCCGCCGGTCTTTACCCTGGGACAACGCGGCGGGATTGAGAATCTGAAGGTAACGCAGGCGTTTCTGGAGCGCTCCGGCATTTCCGTGATTCAGGCCGAACGCGGGGGCAGCATTACATACCACGGACCCGGGCAGTTGGTGGTCTATCCGGTGATAGATCTGAAGCAGGCCGGAGTATCGGTTGCCGGATATGTCGAATCGCTTGAGGAAGTCATGATCCGCACTGCCGGCGACTGGAACATCTCTGCCACACGCAATCCGGCCGGCCGCGGCGTCTGGGCCGGCGGCGCCAAGCTCGGCAGCGTCGGCATCCGGGTCCGAAGAACCGTTGCGTTTCACGGACTGGCTTTAAATGTTTCGGTTTCCCTGGTCCCATTTGACTGGATAAACCCCTGCGGCCTTGAAGGCGTTCGCCATGACATCCATGGTTCAAGAGACTGACAAGGCAGATATCCATGACCGATGTCCGCCAGTCAGTGGTCAGGCATATGGAAGCCGTGTTCGGGACCACCCTGACCATGACGGATGAAACCGCATCGAAAGCACTGATGGATTTTTCAGCACACCCGCAGGCAATGAAACGATGAATCCGAATCAACCACCTTGTAAACATAGTCAAAAACCAGCATGGCTCAGACGCAGGCTTCCTTCGGGTCCGGCCTATGAAAACGTCCGGGCTCTCCTGAAAGACAGCCGGCTGCATACGGTGTGTCAGGAAGCCAGATGCCCCAACCAGTGGGAATGTTTTTCCGCCAGAACCGCAACCTTTTCTGATCATGGGGCCTTCCTGCACCCGCAGCTGCCGGTTCTGTGCCGTGGATCATGGGCCGGTCCATCCGCTGGATTCGCAGGAGCCGATTCGGGTTGCGGAGACTGCCCGGCAACTGGGGCTGAGCTATGTGGTCATCACTTCCGTTACGCGCGATGATCTTATTGATGGCGGAGCCCGTCATTTTGCCGAAACCATTTGCGCGGTTCGAAAGCTGTTGCCGGAGGCCGGCATCGAGGTGCTGATTCCGGATTTTCAGGGAAATCCGGATGCGCTGAAAATGGTTCTGGATGCAAAACCCGATGTCTTGAACCACAATATGGAAACCGTTTCGCGGCTATATCCATTGGTCCGGCCGGAAGCGATTTACCCGCGGTCCCTGTTATTGATTCAACAAGCCGGGGAAGCGGGACCGCATATGCAAACCAAATCCGGGCTGATGCTGGGAATGGGAGAAACGCCCGATGAGGTTCGCCAGAGCTTGAAAGACCTGCGCTATGCTGGGTGTCAAATCCTGACGCTTGGCCAGTATCTTCAGCCGTCTTCAGACCAGTTGCCCGTTAAGCGGTTTATCCCGCCGGATGAATTTGACGCCTGGAAAATGGAAGCACTGGCCATGGGGTTTTCACAGGTTGCCAGCGGCCCGTTTGTCCGCAGCTCCTATCACGCCAAAGAACTTTCAGCATCGCCAATTCAGCCATAATCAACTTGTTTACCGGACTGCGATTGTGATAAAGAAACATGACGCTCAGCGCAGATATTGGATTTTTGCAAAGCCATCTGATCAATCGCACAAGGAACGTTCATGAATGTCATCCCAACAGCCTTAAAAGAAGTGCTTATTATTGAACCCGACGTGTATGGGGATAAACGCGGCTTTTTCATGGAAACCTATCATCAGGAGCGGTACCAAAAGGCCGGTATTTCGCAAACGTTTATTCAGGACAACCTTTCCTTTTCCGTGAAAGGCACGTTAAGAGGGCTTCATTTCCAGATCAACCAGCCCCAGGCCAAGCTGGTTCAGGTCGTTTCCGGTGAGATTTTTGATGTGGCCGTGGATATCCGAAAAGGTTCTTCCACCTTTGGAAAGTGGGCAGGCGTGCATCTGTCCAGTGAAACCAGGCGGCAGTTGTTCGTTCCCGAAGGCTTTGCCCACGGTTTCTGCGTGCTCAGCGAAACCGCCCTGTTCCTGTACAAATGTTCGGATTTGTATGCACAGGCCGATGAAGGCGGCATTCTCTGGTCTGATCCGGCCATCGGCATCGAATGGCCCATAACGGATCCCATCATTTCCGACAAGGACAACCGGCTGCCCCGTCTTTCGTCGCTTCTGACGCATCAGTTTCCCCGGGTGGAGGTTGCCCCATGAATATTTTGATTGCCGGTGCCAAAGGGCAGCTCGGGATAGAACTGATGCGCCAGGGTCCGGAAAAAGGGTTTTCAGTCTTTCCCGTGGATCTGCCGGAAGTGGACATCACCAGCCCTGATCCGGTTCGGGCGGCTATCCGGGATGCAGGCGCATCCCTGGTTGTCAATTGCGCGGCCTATACCCAGGTGGATACGGCCGAGTCCCAGGACATGCTGGCCTTTAAAGTCAACAGCCTGGGGCCTGCCATTCTTGCCCATGTCTGCACAGAGGCAAAAATTCCCCTGATTCACATTTCAACCGACTTTGTGTTTGACGGAAGCAAGCATTCGCCCTATCTGGAAACAGACCCGATTTCGCCAATGAGTGTTTATGGCAAAAGCAAAGCCGTCGGAGAGGCTGTGGTGGAAAGAATTCTAAGCCGGCACATTATTGTTAGGACTGCCTGGCTATACGCCTTTCAAGGCCAGAATTTTGTCCGGACCATCCTGAGGCTTGGATCTGAAAGGGATACGGTCCGGGTGGTTTCTGACCAGCTTGGCAGCCCGACCTGCGCAGCGGATCTGGCCGAAGCCATATTGACCATTTCAGAAGCCATCCGGACCCAAGGGGAAATCGCCTGGGGGACTTATCATTACTGCGGAAAAGGCGTCATTTCCTGGCATGAATTTGCACAGGCGATTCTGGATATCGCCAAAGCGTACATTCCTTTGAAAACCACCCGGGTAGATCCCATCACCACCGATCAGTACCCAACGCCGGCAAAACGGCCTGCCTATTCCGCCCTGGACTGCGAAAAAATTCAGAGCCAGTTCGGGATTGTTCCCAAACCCTGGCGGGAAAGTCTTGAAAAAACGCTTTGCCGGATGCTGAAAGAGCAGGCTGAAGGCTGAAGGATATTTAAACCATCAAACATTTCAGCCGAAACACCTGAGTCGTTATTGCGCCTTGAAAAAACATCATAAAATCGAGCTGCTTGCGCCTGCCGGAAATTTTGAAAAGCTGAAAATCGCCATGCATTACGGTGCCGATGCCGTGTATCTTGCCGGCAAGGATTTCAGTTTAAGAAATTTTTCCGGCAATTTTACCCTTGCCGGAACTTGACACGGCGATCCGGTTTGTCCATGATCTCGGGAAAAAAGTGTATGTTGCCTGCAACATCTATCCCAGAAATCATGAACTGGATGCCATATCCGGCTATCTGGAACAAATCGGGCAGTTGGCGCCGGATGCCGTCATTGTGGCGGATCCCGGAATATTCATGATGGCTCGCCGCATCATGCCCGGGGTTCCCATCCATGTCAGCACCCAGGCCAATGTCACGAGTGCGGCCGGCGCCGGATTCTGGAAAGATATGGGCGCTGCCAGAATCAATACGGCAAGGGAGATCACCCTTTCCGAGATTTCGGAAATCGTTCAACAATCCCGGATCGAAGTGGAGTGCTTTGTTCACGGCGCCATGTGCATCTCCTATTCCGGACGCTGTCTGCTGAGCAGCTTCATGACCAAGCGGGACAGCAACCGGGGGATGTGCTGCTCATCCCTGCCGGTGGCAGTATGCGGTGGTTGAAGAACTGCGGCCCGGAATATTCATGCCGGTTCTGGAAGATGACCGGGGAACCTATATCTTTAATTCACGGGATCTTTGCATGATCGAGCATCTTCCGGAAATGATCCGGGCCGGGATTTGTTCGCTTAAGATCGAAGGCCGGATGAAAGGCATCAACTACCTGGCAACCGTTGTGAAGGTTTACCGGGATGCCATTGATGCCTGGTACGCGAATCCGGAAGATTTCCAGGTTGATGCTTCATGGATGAAAGAACTGCTTGCGCATCAGCCACAGGGGATACTGTACGGGATTTTATTTCGGAGACCCGGATCAGACCTCTCCCAATTTTGATAATTACAAGTCATTCCATGACCATGTTTTTATGGCGGAAATCGTCGAGGTGTCTGAAGATGGCAGCGTGATCTGTCATATCCGGAACAAGATTCAAAAAGGAGATGCAGTAGAAATTCTGACCCGCAAAGGTCCTGCCCGGGCCGACACGGTTCGGGATCTTTTCGATTTAAGCGGTGCTCCCCTTGATTTTACGCAGACCGGAACGCATGTTAGGATATTGCTGAACGGCCGATATGATGTCCATGATTTAATCCGAAAAGCCGGCTGACTTTTTCAAGCGCCGTTCGGTTTTCTGGATTCAAGCCTTAACCCATAACCTGCCACCCAGTACCGATACATACTATGGAAGAACATACCCTGATCCCCCTGTCGTTGGATGACACGTTCAAATTCTCCTGCAATGCAGGCGTTCCCTGTTTCAATGAATGCTGCAAGGATGTGAACCAGTTTTTAACTCCTTATGATGTGCTGAGGCTCAAACGCCATTTTGGCATGACTTCCGGAGAATTTCTGGAAAAATATACGACGCAGCATATCGGTCCTGAAACCGGGCTTCCCGTGGTTTGCCTGAAAACCGATCCCGCGGATGGCTTTACCTGTCCCTTTGTATCTGCCGAAGGATGCCGGGTGTATGACAGCCGGCCGTCTTCCTGCCGGACCTATCCGCTGGCCAGAATGCTTTCCAGATCCCGGGAAACCGGTCAGATCACGATTCAGTATGGTCTGCTCATTGAGCCGCACTGTCTGGGCCATGGGCAGGATCGCGGTCAGAGCGTCCGGGAATGGATCGCTTCCCAGGACATTGCCGCCTATGACGCCATGAACGACAGGATGATGGATATCATCAGCCTGAAAAACCGTCTGATTCCCGGTCCGCTGGATCTAAAGTCCCGGCATCTGTTTTCCATGGCCTGCTATGACCTGGATGCATTCCGGAAATATCTGACGGATAACTTTTCGCATCAGCGTCTTGGCCTGAATGCCGAATCCTGGCAAATGCTTCTGGAAGATGATGTCGCGCTTTTGAAATTCAGCCTGAACTGGTTGAAGCAGGCACTGTTCGGCGCTGTTAGTCACCCGTGATATTCTCAACACTGCGGGGAATGACAGGCCTTGCCCTTGTCAACTGTGGCGTTGTCATGTACACTATACAGGCAATTAACCGTAAAAAAGAACCAGAAAGGAGCAAGCCATGAAAGATCGCATCAATTACGTGTGTGCCACATGTGGAAAAAAACGCATTCTTCCGGCGGGCGAGCAGACACCGGAATGCTGCAAGAAGGCCATGAACCTTGCTGAACCGCTTCCGGTCTGTGAAGTCGCACCGAGCAGCGCCGAGCATTCCCGGATGGATGACGATTCCGGCCCCTGTGACGATGGCAGGGCAGGGGGCAGCGCCTGACCCTATTAGTAATAATGGCCGGATAAATCGGAACGAATCTATTTGCGAATATTACTTGCAGAATATCCATAAAACACAGGGGTAAAAGAAGAAAGGAAGGAAGATGAAGACGGAAGATGTGATTCTATTTAGCGGAGGCGCCAATGGGGCTGAAGCGGAATTTGGCGTGAATGCCGAGCGTTTTGGCATTGATGAAGTGAATTTTACGTTTGAAGGACACAACAGTATTCGGCAGCGTGGCTTGCGTTTTCTGAATCGCGAGGAATTGAAAAATGGAGACGTGAGCCTGGAGTATGTGTCGCGGTTGATGAATCGCCGTTACACGGATAATCCCACATTCCGAAAAATCCTGCAAAGCATATGGTATCAGATCAATAATGGACAGGAAGTTTACGTGATCGGAGAGATACTGCCGGATAAAACCGTAAAAGGCGGCACAGGATGGGGCGCCGAGTTCAGCAAGCTCTGCAACAAACCCTTGTACGTGTTTGATCAGAAACGCAATGCATGGTTCAGCTGGAATCATGCAGATTGGGTTGAGCAGAAAAAAGGCGATGAACCGATCATCAGTCATGTTCATTTTGCCGGCACGGGAACGCGCTTTCTGGAAGAAAACGGCAAGAAAGCCATTCGGGAACTGTTCGAGAGAACATTTGTCCTTTAATTGCAAGATATTCCCCTTACCTTCCGTCAATGCTGCAAATCTCCGGCACCATAGTCCTCCCTGATACCGAGATCGAGATTGTTGCGATTCGGGCCCAGGGAGCAGGCGGCCAGAATGTCAACAAGGTCTCTACCGCCATACACCTGCGATTTGACATCGGTGCTTCGTCGCTTCCCGATTTTTACAAGGATCGGCTTTTAAAGCTGAAGGATCATCGCATCAGCCTGGATGGCGTCATCGTTATCAAGGCGCAGCAGCACCGAAGTCAGGAAAAGAACAGGGAAGAAGCCCTTCGCCGGCTTCAGGAACTCATCAAAAGTGTGGCCATATCGCCTAAAAAGCGCAGGCCCACCCGACGCACGGCCGGTTCTCAGCAAAAGACGTCTGGACAGCAAGATTAAAAGAGGAAAGACCAAGGTCCTGAGGAGAAAATATCAGCAATCAAAAAATGACCTGAGCTCGATGTGAGATTGAGGAGTGATTTGCTGTTAGATGCCCGGATCGATTCACGTCATGGCGAAAATGGAGGATATCCATGACCCTGAACAGAAAAACGCAAATCATGGTGCTGTGGCTGAGTATTTATTTTGCTGCAACGATACTGGCATTTCCTGATCCGGCCGGATCCGAAGTCAGGCTGATTAAAAGCCAGACGGTTTATGCGCCTGCGTATTCCCACATTTATCATGGCGATAAAGAACGTCCCTTTGACCTGGCGGTCACGCTGAGTATCCGCAATACCGATCCGGTTCATTCGATCACGCTGGTTTCGGTGGAGTATTTTAATACCGACGGAAAACGAATCCGGGGCTATCTGGAAGGCGAGCTTAAGCTTGGGGCTCTGTCCTCAACACGTTTTGTCGTGTCGGAATCCGATCAAAGCGGCGGCTCCGGCGCCAGCTTCATTGTGCGGTGGAAATCGGATGTAAAGGTTACCGAGCCCATCATTGAAACGATCATGATCAGCACGCGAACCCAGCAGGGCCTTTCCTTTACATCCCGCGGACAAGTTATCGACGAAAGCACTGAATAGCCTTTTGTGTGAAAGAAAGGATTTGGAATAATGCCGCTGTCTGAACGTGAAGGGCGCTTTGCATGGCGCTGATCGGCTTTAAGGATGTGAGCGTGAGCTTTGGAGGGCACCCGTTGCTGGATCAGGTGAATCTTCAGATGGAGCGCGGGGAACGCGTCTGTCTTCTGGGTAGAAACGGCGCCGGCAAGTCGACCCTGCTGCGGTTGATCCATGGCGACATGCTGCCGGATGACGGCGAAATTGTCCGTCAGCAGGGCGTGCGGATTGCCATGCTCTCCCAGGAGGTGCCGCGGGACCTGGTCGGTGCAACCGTTGATATTGTCTCCGGCGGACTGGAGTCAAACCCGGCGTTAGCATGTTTTGGAAGATGCCGCCAGGCGCCAGCAGGTGGAAAAAACCCTTTCGCGCATGAATCTGGATCCTCAGGCGCGGTTTGAAACGCTCTCTGCCGGACTCAAGCGCCGCGTGATGCTTGCAAGAGGCCTGGCATGCGATCCGGATATTCTGCTTCTGGACGAGCCCACCAATCACCTTGACATCGACGCCATCGGCTGGATGGAGGATTTTCTGCTGCGATACGGCGGAACCCTGCTCTTTGTCACCCATGACCGAATGTTTCTCCAAAAGCTGGCCACCCGCATCTTCGAGCTGGATCGGGGATTTCTCACCGACTGGGCCTGTGACTATGGAACGTTTCAGAAGCGAAAACAGGCAACACATAGAGGCGGAAGCCGGACACTGGGCCGAGTTTGACAAGAAGCTGGCCCGGGAAGAGACCTGGATCCGGCAAGGCGTCAAGGCCAGGCGCACCCGCAATGAAGGCCGTGTGCGCATGCTTGAAAAGATGCGGGAGGATCGCCGTAACCGGCGGGATCGCGTGGGGTCGGTTCGGCTGCGGGCCCAGGAAGCCGGGCGTTCCGGAAAGCTCGTGGTCGAGGCAGAAGAGATCAGCTGCGGTTACGACCCTGATGCGCCGGTGATTCGTGATTTCTCAACGGTCATTCAGCGTGGCGACAAGGTGGGGATCATGGGTCCGAACGGCTCCGGCAAAACCACACTCCTTCGCCTGCTTTTGGGTGAACTTTCGCCGCAGAACGGTGCAGTGCGGCATGGCGTCCGCCTTGAAACGGTCTATTTTGACCAGCTTCGCGCCCAGCTTGATGAAAACAAATCCGTAGCCGATAATGTCGGTGAAGGAAACGACACGGTCCAGTTCAATGGCAGGTCCCGGCATATTATCGGTTATCTGCAGGACTTTCTCTTTTCCCCGGAACGCAGCCGGTCCCCGGTTCGAATTCTCTCCGGCGGCGAACGAAACCGCCTGCTGCTGGCCAAGCTCTTCACCAAACCGTCCAATCTCCTGATCATGGATGAGCCCACAAACGATCTGGATACCGATACCCTGGAGCTTCTGGAGGAACTGCTCTTTGACTATCCGGGGACCCTGCTTCTTGTCAGTCATGACCGGGCTTTTCTGAACAACGTCGTGACCAGCACGCTCGTTCTTGAGGGTGAGGGCCGTGTCGGTGAGTATGTGGGGGGCTATGATGACTGGCTGCGCCAGCGAAAGCTTCCTGAACCGCCGTCTAAAGCGGAAAAGATTCAAGGGCCGAAAAACCAAAGCCTGCGCGGCAGCGCCGCCAGGCGATGAGCTTCAAGCAGCAGCGGGAACTGGAAGCCCTGCCGCAGCAAATTGATGCGCTTGAAGTCGAGCAGAAGAACCTGTATCAGGCCATGTCCGATCCGTCGTTTTACCAGAAGGCCGGCGACGAAATCGCCAGAGCCAAGGCCAGGCTGGAAGCCCTTGAGCAGGAGATCGAAACCGCCTGCATGCGGTGGGAGGAGCTGGAGTCTCAAAATGGAAATTGAAGGCCGCGTTGCGCTGGTGCTTGGCGCCATAAAAGGCATAGGGAAGGGTATCGGGCTGGAACTCTTACGCCTGGGCGCAAAGGTGGCCTTTAATTATTTTGACTGGGAAGAACAGTCTGGCTGCGCTGAAAGACGATGTGGCGCCTTTTGGTTCAAACGCACTGATCGTTCGAACGGATCTGCTGGATATCCAAAGCATTCAGCCGCTTATTCAGAAGGTGGCGGATCGCTTCGGCCGGATCGATATTCTGATCAACAATATCGAACGGGGCGGTTGGCCCGTGGTTCATGGCTCGTATACCCCGGAGCAGTGGGATCTGGAGATGGCCACCACCCTTCGCGCCAAAATGTGGGTGTTTAACGCGGCCCTGCCGTATTTAAAATCAGGTCAAAACAGTGTTGTAATCAATTTTTCATCCATTGCAGGGATCGTGGGCAGATCCGGTCCTGCCGCCTATGTGTTTAACGAAGGATATGCGGCAGCCAGCAGGGGCGTATCGCTTCTGACCGAGACCTGGGCCCGAATCGGGGCGCCGGAGGTCCGGGTGAATGAAATCATGCTGGGAATGGTCGAAACCCGGCATGGCGATAAAACCCGGGGATGGGGGCTGCTGACGGCCCGGCAGCAGCAGGCGATTGTCGGGCATACACTGGTTGGACGCATGGGCGAGATTGAAGATGTTGTAAAGGCAGTTCTCTTTGTGGTGCGGGATGCGCCTTTTATGACCGGAAGCATCCTGCGGCTGGACGGCGGATATGTTCTGGGCGGTGAGGCCGTGGCTCCCATGCCGGAAGGGGTATTGTAAACTCAGCTTTTTCTGGGTCGCAGCAGGGGGGAGGATTTTCCCCAGACAAAGAGCTCGATCCAGGCCAGTCCGATTTTCAGCAGCTCCACATCATCGGTTCTGGCTTTATCCAGGAGCGCGGATGCTATCCTGTAGCGCTTTAAAAAACTGCTGTTAAATACAAATTCCCGAAACGCATCCATGTTGTAGGCAGCCATGAATGCCATTTTCCCCCGCTTTCCGTCCGGTCCCTCGCCGGCCCAGGGATCACTGCGGAACAGACGCATCAGCTCGGACCACCTTTGGGTCATTTTGTTATAGTCTTCAGCGCCCTGGTCCTTGATCCATGCAAATGGCGTCCACTTTTTTTCGCCTTTTGATCCCTGGCAGAACCCGGGCGGCTTGAAAAAATGGATTTTCCGATTTCGGCGGGTTTTGGCTTCATAGAAGAGTCCCTGTTCGACCGGAAACATGCGGCAGGCTTCCGGACGATGCAGGTACACGGAACAGCCGGTAGGCGATAGAAACGGGCAGGGCTTTTCCGGAAGTTCCGACATGGACAGCAGCACGTCCGGGAAAAAGCATCCATCGCGCAGCACCACATCCACGTGCCTTTCCAGAAACACATCCGCGGATAATTTCAGGTGCTGCTTCAACCGGATGACATCGTAAGGATACAAAAACAGGTTGAGGTTGTGACAGCAAATGTTAAAGCAGGAAACCCCGGGGTTGCAGTCGAATGAAAACAATGAGTTATCATCGATGGTTCCCTCGGGCAGGCTCTGTGAATCATCCAGTTCGATGTATTTCATGTTCAGGTCAATCTCCCGGGAACCGGATGAGCTTGCCTCCCAGGTACCCGGCAAGGGCCGCAGCACCCAGTATGATCAGGTGGAGAATCAGATACGTCATTCGGGACGGGGAAGATGCCAGGGCGACCATCGGGTCCATCCATCGCCAGACAACCAGAGATAACCCCATCAGTAAAACCGTGGCGCCGCAGATCATTTTGGTTAAAATCAAATTGGATAAATTGCCGCCGAGCCGCAGTTTCCAGTCATTGTATCCGGTAAACAGGACCTTGGGCATGACCAGAACCACGATGATCATGTTGTAAAACGAAGCGGCTTCAAGTCCTGTTGCCTGAAACAGCATGGAAAGCACCAGAAAGAGGACGGCTACCGGCAAAACGCCGTTGGGAATATGAACGGTTATGGGATGGGCATGATACTTGACCAATAACCGGGTGGCTTCACCGTAATATTTTTGAAAAGCGGGTCTGCCTTGCTTTGGGGACGTCTTTTTCCGGCAGCTCAGAAACTAGTAGCATGTGTTGGTTCAGAAACGGGTTGTTGTACCATCGTCTCGGAAGGCGTTTCCGGGCCGGGTTCATCCTGTTGAGGGGCTTCTTCTTCAACAAGTTCAATGAATTTACTGCGATCCGCCCCGCAAACCGGGCATTTTTCCGGCGGCTCATCTCCTGTGTGAACATATCCGCAAACCGTACATTTCCATTTTTTCATTATAGACTCCTCAGTTGTCGAATCATCATCCGCGTATCGCAGCATATCAGGCTGTCATTTTCAAAAACCAAAAGCGATACCGGCATATTTTTCCCTACCTTTACTGATTGCTTCATGAAAAGTCAAATTATGCTTTCCTGACACACCGGCTGGAAGGCATCAGATGAAGAAGATCGTTATTCTGGCTTGAATGCCGTCAAGAGCTGAGATATAAGGTTAATCATCATGAACCCTTCACCTTCCAGATCCAATGATGGTTTAAAGAAAGGCATCCGCCAGGGCCTCTGGGCGGCATGGCCGATATGTATCGGTTATATCCCCATTGGGCTGGCGCTGGGGCTTCTGGCTCAGAAAGCCGGACTGAGCCCTCTTGAAATCGGCCTGATGTCTGTTTTTGTTTTTGCAGGCAGCTCCCAGTTTATCGCTGTTTCCATGATTTCCGCCGGATCGGCGCCGCTTGCCATCATCATGACCACGTTCGTGGTGAATTTAAGACATCTGCTGATGAGCTCTTCTCTTTCCCTGTATTGCCGGAATGCCGGCAAGGCCACGCTGGCGTTTTTTGCCTACGGCATTACCGATGAAAGCTTTGCAATCAACCAGCCCCGATTCAAGGAAGGAAAATGGACAATTTCACATGCCCTGGCCGTTAATCAGGCGGCCAATCTGGTATGGATTCTAAGCACGGTTGCCGGCGGATACGGGGGTCGGTTTATCCCGCCGCATGCCTTCGGCGTTGATTACGCCTTGATCGCCATGTTTATCTGCCTGCTGATATTCCAGATCAGAGGCCTCATTTATGTGATAACCGCCGTCATCGCAGGATGTGCCGCGGTTGCGCTTTCGCTGATCATTCCCGGCAATCTGTATGTGGTGATCGCTTCGGTTCTGGCAGCCACAATCGGGCTCTGGGTCCGCAACCGGACACCCAAATGATCATGATAAATGCAGGAAAAAAATGACTACAGGAAAATTCGCTCTTATCATTCTGGGCATGGGGCTGGTGACGTACATCCCCCGCTGGTTTCCCCTGTTTTTTCTCAGCAGGCGCAGTCTGCCCCAATGGCTTGTACAATGGCTGGACCTGATTCCAGCGGCGATTCTGGGAGCGCTGCTGCTTCCGGAGCTGATCACCACAGGCCAGCCCCGGCATATTGACTGGCTGCGGCCGGAATGTATCGCCGCCATTCCAACTTTTATCATAGCCATACTTACCCGTTCCCTGGGCTGGACGGTGATTGCGGGGATGGCTACATTCTGGCTTGTGGAAAAATGGATGGTGTGAAAGGAGACAGGAGTCAGAGGACAGAAGGCAAAGGACAGATGGCAGAATCCGACAGATCCATACAACCAGGCGCGGTGAGGCTACCGCATATACAAAAGACAAGAAGGAGAGATTATGTCCCACCATCACGACCACGATCATTGCCACGATCACGACCACCATCACCATCATGAAGTTCAGAGCCAGATGACCTTTGAAGAAAAGATGGTCAAACTCCTGGATCACTGGATTCGGCACAATGATGATCATGCCGGAACCTATCGGGGGTGGGCGGAGAAAGCCAGGGAGAATCGCATGGATGCGACGGCGGACTTGCTGAATGAGGCCGCCCAGATGACGATTGCCATTAACTCCAGGTTTGAAGCGGCCCTGGCAGTGTTAACCCCGCAAAAACCGTCGTAACCGGTCAGCCGACCATCTCCCAGGTGAAAATCGATTCCCGGCAAAACAGGCGGCACGTGCGTGCCACACGAACCGATTCGGCGTTGAGGACGTTCATCAGAATCATGCTCAGCCCGGCTGCGGCCAGCATCGGCAGATAGGTTTGCTCTGCCAGATGTTTTTTGAAGGGATCTCTTGCGCCGGCCGTAAGATTGGACAGGCCGGCGATGGTCCGGACGGGAAAGCCCAGAAGTTCCGGAAGGGTCTTTATGACTGTCAATACCTCTCTGGCCTGAAAAAGCCCATCCTGCCAGGAAAGCGGGGCCACGACCGGATCGATGATCACGCGGTCCGGTTCGACCCCGGCTTCCAGGCATTTCTGGTAAAGCGAAACCGCGACATTCAGGCGCTCCGAGCCGTCCGGCGGAACGTGCCCATTCGGATACAGCAGATAACAGACGATATCGGCCTGATGTGCTGTTGCAAGCGGCAGGATATGTTCAAGCTTGGCAGGCTCCAGAGAAAGTCCGTTAAGGGTTGCGGGGGTTTTGCAGGCAAGAAGCCCGGCTTTCAATGCTTTTGGATTGGATGTGTCAAGAATCAGGGGAAGACGGGTAACTTGCTGAACAGCCTCAACCATAAAAGTCATCCGGGATTCCGGATCACGGTAAAGGGGGCCGGAGTTGATATCGATTCCGTCGGCTCCGGCCGCCTGGCATCGTTTCACCACAGCCTGTAGTGGTAAAGGGTTGTTTTCAGCCACGGCGATTTCAATGACTTTTTGGGTAACCCTCAAGTTGTCTGCGATAATGCGCATGGTTCCGAACTACTTTTCAATACCGGTTCTGGCCTCAACCCCTTGGTCATAATTGTGCTTGATGCTTTTCATCTCGGTAACCAGATCTGCTTTTTCAAGAACCCGGGGATCGGCTCCACGGCCGGTAATGACCAATTCTACATGCTCCGGTTTTATAGCGATCAGCCCGAGGATGTCGTCGACGGAAAAAAGCCCGCACATTGCAGCGACATTGGCTTCTTCCATGATCACAACATCATGCTGAGCGGCCATCAGAACGGCATGGACTTTTTCAAGTCCTTTTCTGGCTGCTTCGCTATCTTCAAATGAAGGTTTCCCCTTGATAAACCGGCCAAGGCCATACTGCTCAATGGTAATCAAGTCCGAAAAACGTTGCAGCGCTTTGACTTCACTGTAATCGCCCATTTTGATAAACTGGGCGATAAACACCTTCAGGCCGGCGCCTGCAGCCCGAAGGGAAAGGCCAAGGGCTGCCGTGGTCTTTCCTTTTCCGTCTCCTGTGTAAACCTGAACATAACCTTTCATGATAATATCCTGTTCAACAAAAAGTGGCAGTGGATCGATCAGCTTTCGGTGCCCGCTGAGCATGGAAAGCGTAACCGCTTATCATGTCGGCTGGTTTCCCCGATGAACAAACGACATATTCTGATATCAGTCTGGCGAAAAAACCACAAGCATTTATCTTGGCCTGCCTGTTCCCGGATTGCCAATGAAGCCCAATCATGCATTCAATCAGGATAGATTTTGATCCTTGCATTTGCAACGCTCATAATGTATTAAATCACCATTGATTTTATTCATCAACCAGCCGAGTTATTTCTATCAGCCTGGGTGGCGGAACAGGTAGACGCAAGGGACTTAAAATCCCTCGGGGTTTATCCCTGTACGAGTTCGATTCTCGTCCCAGGCACCAATAAAAACAGGAAGTTAAAGGCGTTTATTCTTTCATGGATAAACGCCTTTTTCTTTTTTAGCTGGTTTTGTACATCACATGTACATCGTTTCATGCTATTGGATATAAACTATCCAAGTCTAAAACAGGACAAAATAAAAACTTCAAGCTGTATATGCTGCCCGGTTCCTGGTGTGGATCATGCCCCCCCCCTGGCTGCCCCAATTCATGGCCAGGTGATCTGATCCCCAGGAAAAACCCGGCCTCAATGCTTTGAAACATGGTTCATGATACGATTTCAGGACCTGCCGCAGTATTCCGATCTTCCGGTCGGCATTTCCCAAACCTTGATTGACTCGATGCATTTTGTTCCGGACTTGCTTGGATGATTACGGGCCTGCCCCTGAAAGAGGATTCGCAATGCGTCAATTCATTTGACAGGCATGACAACTTTAACATAGGGTAATTCTGATAAATGGGTCAAGAGAATCAATGATACCAATGCCATTAGTATTGTTTAAGCTGGCCGGACTCAACAATATTTGCAAATATGTACAAATTCTACTAAACACACATGACAGTTCCAGCCACCCCGATCATGAAGTGTATTTTCATGGTAAAATATGTATTTGTACCTTTACTCTGTACAAGGTTCAGTGCCAATGATGAAAACGATGAGCAGCGCGCCAAGGTCATGATGCGAAACAGAAAGGTTTGCAGCATTTAGGGGCTCACCACAAAAACCCAATAAGAAGAACCCGCTCTCCCTGGTTGGTTCGTCAAGAACTGGCCAAGACCGATACGAAAGCGATTATTGGAGATAAGCGGGGAGTGCAATGGGTAAGTCGAACAACAGAAAAGGACATTTTCGCATATGGTCCAAATGATCCAGGAGGCAGATCAAGATTCTGGCCAGCCTCCTGAGGAGTATTTCAGGAAACTGTACAAGCGGCATTTCCAGGGCGCTCTAGTGCAGGCGGGTGCCAGCCTTGTCATGTGGCTGTTCGCAATGGCGTCCTATTTACTTGAGATCATCACATACCATCATTTCATTGGGGTGAGCTTTGCAGTGCTTTACCTTATTGCCATCAATCCTCCGACGCTTTGGGTTTTTAAACGCATTCAGCACCAGGGCCGGTTGGTCAGTTTTTCGATTTTTATCAACCTTCTCGAAATCATAGGCTATACGGCCGTGATCTACTTCCTGGGCGGCATCGAGGCCACCTACCTCACCGTCCTCTATGCCGCTGTGATCGCCTACGTGGGCTCTGTTTCCAAGCGTCGGCACACCTTTCTGATCACTGGCATATGCATTGCGGTCTACAACGCGATGATTCTTCTTGAAGGCGCCAGCCTGATCCCGTGGTACAAAGTATTTCCCGACTTCCATATTTCCTGGACCCATCGGCTGGCACGTATGTTTGTTGTTGATGGCCTGCTGTTGGTCGTCGCTTACATCACATCGTACACATCCTTTCTGCTTAGGAAAGCCAAAAGCGATCTGCTGACCGCCCATGGGGTTTTGGAGCGGCAGGTGGCAGAGAGAACCGCTGAGCTCAACAGGGCTAACGAGGAGCTGAGATTGGAAATCGCCGAGCGCAAACAAGCGACGGAAGCGCTGCGAGAAAATGAAATCCGGCTACGCACAATTGTCGAGGGAACTCATGCTTTGTTAGCGAATGTGGATGTTAATGGATATTTCACCTATGTTAATGACGCAACAGCCAAGGCAGTAGGTTATGCAAAATCCGAAGACCTCATTGGAAAGTCATACTTACACTTTATCCATCATGAAGACCGGCAACAGGTACTCGACACCTTCAAAAATCAACTCAACACGCGCCAGCTATCTATCACGCAAGAGTTTCGAATCCTTGACACAGAAGGCAAAGTCAAGTGGTTTAGTTTTCTATCTACCCTTGCGATCAAAGATGGACAGTTTGTTGGTCAGAGCGGAGTGGCTCAGGACATCACCGAGCGGAAGCAGGCTGAGGAGGCAAAGGCCAAATTCGAAGTTCAACTCCAGCAGGCCCAGAAATTTGAGGCGATCGCCACCCTCGCCGGGGGTATCGCCCACGATTTCAACAATCTGTTAATGGGCATTCAGGGACGTGTATCGCTGATATCGCTGGATATGGAGACCTTCCTTCCCCATTTAGAACATATCCAAGCCATCGAGGAATACATCCGAAGTGCAACAAACCTCACCAGACAACTATTGGGGTTTGCCAGAGGCGGCAAGTACGAAGTCAAACCCGTCGATATGAATGAATTGGTGCTCATCAGCTCAGACATGTTCGGCCGGACCAAAAAAGAAATCCGTATCCATACCAAATGTCAGGCATCGCCCCTGGTGGTGGAGGCGGACAGGGGACAGATCGAACAGGTGCTTTTGAACATGTACATCAACGCCTGGCAGGCCATGCCCCCCGGAGGGGGAGACCTGAATCTGGAGACAAAAACCGTCAATCTGGATGAAGCCTACTGCAAACCCCATCAGACAGAACCGGGGCGATATGTCAACGTTTCAATCACGGATACCGGTGCCGGAATGGACGAAGCCACCAGTCTGCGGATATTCGACCCGTTTTTCACGACCAAGGAAAAGAGCCGCGGAACCGGCATGGGATTGGCTTCAGCGTTTGGCATCATCAAGAATCATGGGGGCATGATTACGGTTGACAGCGAAGTTGGTCGTGGAACCACATTCAATATCTTTCTACCGACCTCAGATAAAGAAGCGTACCGGGTGGTTCCCATGGACGAAAGTCGCATCACGGGATCAGCTACCATTCTTCTGATTGACGATGAGGAGTTTATTATTGTTGTCTGCCAGACCATGCTGGAGAATTTGGGTTATCGTGTCATAGTTTGTAAGGGGGGGCAGGAGGCCGTCAAGGTGATAACGGACATGGGAAACGAAATCGATCTGGTGATTCTTGACATGATC
Source organism: uncultured delta proteobacterium (assembly GCA_963704205.1). GTDB lineage: Bacteria > Desulfobacterota > Desulfobacteria > Desulfobacterales > Desulfatirhabdiaceae > RAAP-1. The sequence goes on along the minus strand of CAVPHN010000009.1, from coordinate 3,450 downwards.
ATGCCGGGAATGGACGGCGGCACGACGTTTGACCGCATTCGTGATATTCAGCCGGACATGCCGGTTCTCCTTTCCAGCGGATATGCTATCAACGGCCATGCGGACAAAATTATGCGCAAGGGCTGCAACGGGTTCATTCAAAAACCGTATAATATTTCTGAACTTTCACAAAAAGTCAGAAAGATGCTGGATGATGCCAAAAGGTCTGCTCTACAATAGTTATCCGAAACTGTAATATTGATGGGACTGTTTTCTCAAGCATATCCCCAGCATATCCCAAATATATGTCAACCAAATTGTACACATAAATACTTTCTGAAATTGCCGGTTTGCTTTTGGCTTTGAAGTTTCTTTACGGATAAAGAAAGACAATTGAATATGGCTACAGCGCATCATAGTTTTAAAGAACGGCATGTTTTATTTGCTCCGGCGCTTCTCTTGACTTTATCAATCATAGCAGGACTTCTGGTGGTTGAACGGTCTGAAAATAATCGTTTTCTGGAACCCCAGCGTCAATCTTTAGTTGAAAAAGCCAGCACGATTCGCGCAAGGCTGGAAGGTTTGCTAAATGCGGACTTGTTGGCCCAGAGCCTGATTATCGAAGTTGCTACAAATAAAGACATTACAAAAGATCGATTCTTTAAAATTGCACAGTACTTTATGGAGGCATCCAGTCATATCCGGAATATCGGGCTCGCCAAAGGCACTGTATTGACATACGTCTACCCAGAAAAAGGAAACGAGAAGGCCATAGGACTTGACTACAAAAATAACCCGTTACAATGGCCGGCTGTTCAGTGAACCATCGAAGGGCGCAAGAGAGGAAGCCAGGAGAAATATCGTCGATTACATAGAAATGTTTTACAACAGCAACAGACATCACTCCTGTCTGGATTATCTCAGCTCAAAAGAATTTGAGGAAACGTGGCTTTTGAAAAAAAGCCGCTTAACAAAAGTGTCCATTTTTTCTTGACCAGGTTAATGCGTATTGTTCTATAGTGTGAGGTATTTGCCAACTTACCAACTTTGTACAAAAAACTTAACCAAAGGAGGAACCCATGATCGCACGATTCGCCGCTGTTGTTTATGTTACCGTCCTCGCTTTTGTTTTTTTTAGCGTTGCTTGTATCGCAAGCGCGGCCGATATCTCAGGAACTCTTGAAATTAATAAAAAGAAGTTTAAACTTTCCCACGGATACGTTGATGTCTCAAAACCGGATGAACCAGTAATCGTGCTGTCAGACAAACCCCTCCCTCCCGACCAAATCCCTTTCCTCGAAGCAGACTATGCCGTAAAGAAAAAGGTGCATGCCGTGATTTTCAGCGTGGTTGCCGATGATAAAAAACTCGGCGACATGAAGTTTGTGTACTTGGGAGAAGCCGCCGAAATACCATTTACGATATTTTCCGGTGACGCAATATCCCTTCAAGTGAATAAAATCGACACGTCTCTTATTGAAGGTAAGATCAAGACCCTTCAATCGGTCAAATTGTCGCTACTCACCTATGCCTTTGATGCAAGCTTCAAGCTTTCAACAAAGGCCGCTCTCGCCAAAGCATCGGCTCCGAAGAATGTTTCTTTCACGGGCGACGATAGTCCACCTGTAAAGGCATACAAGGAATATTACCGGGCGATTATGTCGGGAAATCCTGATGGATTGAAGAAATATCTTGTTGCAGAAAATTTGAAAAAATTTGAGGAGATGGGACCAAAAGAGCTTGCAATGGTTCTGGACCTTTTAAAACTCAGACCTGAAAAGCTGAAGATTGAAAAGCCGGTTCTAAAGGGTGAAGAAGCTTCATTTACAGCCACGGGTAAGGAGGGTTCCGCTACCTCCACAGGATCAATCAAGATGATATTAGAAGGCGGAGCATGGAAGGTGCTGGAAGATAAATGGAGCTCCGTTTCGAAGTAACAAGGAGCAAAGGACCCCCTGTGTCAGAATAGTTGTCTCAGAGGTTTGAACTCTACTCGAAAGTCCATGAGAAGTAACGCCTGGCACTTGTGAGCGATTTCCCTATGCCATTTTTTATGCGTTTACCGGTGGAAAGGTGATCGTCTTCAGTATTTTCCATATGCCACAGTACCCAAAAAAGTGGCGTTATCGTTTGGAGGATATACCAGTAATTATTCTTCCCTGAATCGATCGCTCCGCCTTTCGACGTGCTGATTATTGTCCGAACCAAGCAAGGCATTTGTTCGCCCTGCAATCTCCCGCCATTCGGGAGCGCGTTTCATCGATAAATGCCTCTGGATTTTTCAGGGCAAATACGTTATCTATAGTCGTAGTGTGTGTTTTTTCCATTTGGTCAGTTCAAATCGGCTATCCTGCCCCCTTGAAAAAGAAAAAAATCATGACTACAGTAGCTATAAGCTAAAAAAGCATCTCCGTATTGGGCGGTGAAGGCTTCCATTACTTATATCGGATACTTTTCTCGATATTGCGGTAAAGAAGGGCCATGAATGGGTGACAATACATTCCGGGGGTTCTTTGTATAGAGAAAAATCACGATATGGGTCTATTGATTATTGAAAAAGAAAAAGGAGGAAAGTATGATCAAGAATAAGAAACTATTGATTTCGTTGGTTTTATCTGGCTTTATTCTTTTTTTTCTGGTCAGTTTCGAAATATTCGCGGCCGAGATCTCCGTTTCGCTGAGCAAGAAAACGGATTTTGCGAGAATCGATTTTGGAACCGTCTATCCCCGGCATATACATTGATCTGGGGGGGGGACGTGCTTTTTGAAGGAACCAAGATCGGAGAATTCTCTGCGACACTGACAAAAATAAATTACGGATCGAGTGGATCGATTATTAATTATGATTTTATGATCCCCAGGGGGGATACTATCCCTGATTTTGTTTCTGCGAGAACGAACCGGGTTACCTCAGGCGTTTCTGCTGACAAAGGCGTTATTTATGCGTCTTCTCCGGCATTCGCGTATTTCATTGGGGCTGCGATCTATATGGATGGCGACAACGTGAGTATAATTTACTAAAATAAATTGTTGACCGAAAATAGTCTAAAAAGAGATTTTTTTCAGAACAATTTATTTGTCATAAGAACATCGAGTGCATGGGCCTTCTTTTTGAGGCCCATTTTGTTTAAAATGAAAATATGTTCAAAGTTCATGCATGATTCACTCGTTACATAAGGACGTATCATGATAATTCACATTCAATGCAAGATGCCGGGAACGAAAACATTCTTGACATCATGCATGGCAGATGCTATATAAACTATAAATTCAGTTTCTTATCGGCATTGCTAACAATTTTTGCGTTTGTTTTCATGGAGGGTTTTTATGTATATGGATAAATACCTGGCGAATGAATCAAAACTGGTCGAAACAATCGGTGATATGGCCAAGAAACTTTCCATAAGACAACAGCTCGAATTGATCAATCATATCAAAATCATCTTAAAAGCAGATGAAAAAAGGGAGTCT
>CAVPHN010000008.1:0-102094 GCA_963704205.1 uncultured delta proteobacterium | reverse complement strand
CGCCCACATACCCGTTGGCCTCATAGACGGTGAGGTCAAAGTCCCGATGCAGCAGATAGGCGGCCGTAAGGCCCGAGATGCCCGTACCGATCACGGCGATTTTCATCGGGCCACCGCCTTCCGGGTGCTCGCGGTCTGAAGCGCCCCGACAGCAAGCGGTATGCCTTCGAAAGATCCTTCAGACAAGCTCATGCCAGCCACCGGTCCAGGTAAGCCGCAAGGGTTGTGGATACGGCGCAGATCATGCCACCCCAAAGCATATCGATCAGGGACAGCTTCAAAGACCATCCGGCAAGCATGGCCAGGTTGGTCATGTCATAGATCCCATAAAGGACAACCCCGTAAATGAACCCCCAAAAGAGGGACGATCCGGGCAGGTTCGCCTGGGACACATGGGGAAGGGCAAAGAGGATGATCCCCAGGGGAATGAGAAGATAGACGATACCGGCGGCCCAGATCAGGGGATCCAGGTCTTCCCCGGCCCTTCGGGCCAGGAGCCCCAGTTCCTGTTTGTAAAACCCGCCCATGATTTTTCCGAGCCAGAGGTAATCCATGAACAAAAACAGGGGGATCAGAATCAGATATATTTTGATGCTATGCCACATGGGTTTTATCCATCCTTTCGATGCGGAAGCGGGAAAAAAACACTGGTGCGACGGGCGTATTCCTGAAATGCTGCGTTATCGGCATATTTTTTTTCAAGCAATGGAATGCCCGAAACCTTGAGAATCAAAAAGGTTATGGTCAGGGGCCCGATAATCGTCACCCAACCCCCGGGCGCGGACAGTGCCATCAGGTAGATCCCCCACCACAGGGTGACTTCCCCGAAATAATTGGGGTGCCGCGAATAGCGCCAGAGTCCCTGCTGGATAAATTTCCCTCGGTTAGCCGGATCTTTCTTGAATTGGGCCAACTGGAAATCCCCCACCGCTTCGAAAAAGAATCCGATGATCCAGAGTGTCAGCCCAAGCGCGTCGAGCCAGGTCAAGCCGCTCGGCCCGCCCAGAATCATATAGGTGACCGGAATGGAAACCAGGTAAATCAGGAAACCCTGAAGCAGAAAGACCTGGAGAAAAGATCGAAGGAGCCAGTGTTTTCCCCACTCCTCCCGCCATTTCCGGTACCGGTCATCCTCGCCTTTTCCCATATTGCGAAGGCCGATGTGAACCGCCAGCCGCAATCCCCAGAGGATCACCAGCAGTGCCACCAGCAGGGCGCGGAGCGTTGCCCCGGTTTGGAGCATGCCGGCCGTCAAGGCCGCCACAATGAATCCGCCGCCCCAGGCGATATCGGCCAGGTCATTGCGGCGGCGCCACAGGGCCAGAAGAAACCAGCCTGTCATATACATCAGGACGATTAGAAGAATGGTCAGATACGGGGTGCCCATTGGCGTTTCCAATTTGTGACTTTCCTGAAGGCCGTCTATCCTTCAAACCGATCACGGCCGAAAATCCGCCGCGGATAGGGGTTGAGATTGCGGACAATGCCCAGCCTGTCGAGATGACAAGAAAATCATAACTGTTCGTTTTCGTTAGCACCCGCCATATATGCTGTCAAGGACATTTATCCATATGGACGGGCTCATTGAGGAACTTTGAACAGCCATGGATGCCGTGCATAAGATCCATGAGACCTTTTTAAAGACAGTCCCTTTTGAGCTCGGTCATCAGCCGGACTACCGCCAACTCCTTGGCCTTGGCCTCCAAATCAACCGTCATCTCACGCCCCAGCCAGCATGCCGGAAAATCGGATAGCTCAATATAGTCGGCATGTGGTTTCGGATCATCCCCCTGCCACCCGTTGCGGGGCGAGGAGATGTGGCAGTACTGCTCCCGTCCAAGGGCCTGCCAGATGTTTCCCGCCAGCGTAGTCGCCTCTTCAACAGACAAGCCATCCGGATTACAGCGATGATGGTGGACGTCATACACCAGCGGCAGCGAAAGCCGATCACAGAAGGACAACAGATCCCTCGGCGTATAGCTGACATCATCGTTTTCTATCGTCAACCTTGTTCTGACGGCTCCCGGCAGATCATCAATAACAGCCTTCAAGCGCTGCAATGCCTGGAATTTATCCCCATACACGCCACCTGCATGAATATTGATAACATCCGCCCCCACTGCCTCGGCCAGCAGCCCCTGATATTCGAGTTCACGGATGGAATTCTTTACCACATGCGGCTTGGCAGATGACAATACGACAAACTGGTCGGGGTGAAAGCTAAGCCGGATATCGTTATGGCGGGCAAATACCCTGGTTTTTTCAAGCTGCTGATTGATCTCTGCCGCATCCGGCAGATCCTCTATCCGGTAACCCACATCCGGATGCGTCATGCGCGGGAAAAGCGGCGACATGATCCGAAATGCCCCAATGTTAAGACGATGGACGGTTTCAATCGCCAGATACAGGTTGCTCGCGTTGTGGAAGCAGATTTCAGAGACCTTCTGCAGTTGCCGGTCGCGATGGAGCGACAGCAATCCTTTTGCGGTGGTCGTACGAAACGAAACCGGTTCTTTTTTGAAAAGGCAGCACAGACCAAAGCGCATCGGACATCTCCTCGTCGGGGGCCATGGCTATCATGGCCTATACTGAACGGTCATTTTCCGGATTATCAGGTTTATGCGTCATCTCATCGAATTATATACATAAGTTGCGATTTAGGAGGTGGGTGGTGTATCCATCGGTTGATTGTTAACAGACAGTCTGCCGGCCACTTTGATCAGCTCAAAATGGGAAGATTACACGCATCATGAGTAAAGATATCGTATTTCCCCTGAATATGCCGGATTGATCTCCAAGCCCTGCTGTTATAACTGCATGGGACCGAAAAAAAGAGGCATCCGAATCAACGGCTGCCTCTTACACATAAACGGTCATGATCGCATCATTTCAAACGGATATCCGACGCAGGTGAAATCTGTTTTCTATCAACCGGCAATGGATACAGGTGCAGCTTTGCCGATCAGCGACATGGTTTCTTCGTATTTGCTTCTCATGTCGATATGTCCTCCATCGATCTCTTTTTTAATGGGGCTCCACTCAGTCGGACATTCATTTGAAAGTTTTTCAATTCGCTCTTCCATGTCGGCTACAATCATGTTCAGAGCACCCATGTGGCCAAGTATTTGTTGCTTTACGTTGCTCGGCAATGCCTCGATTTTTCGATTTGCATCATAGAGCCTTGCCTTCCATACCGTCAATTCCTGCTCAACATTCTTACAATAATCATTTACTTTCATAACAGTCTCCTTTGATTGTTGATGGTGACGTGTGATTGCTTATTAAACTATGATTAGCAATATATTTTGGATGAGGCTTTAATAAGTAAATTAATGTTATATATTTAAACGTAATGATTGAACTGTTTTTGTCAAGTTCATTGATTAGTCACTGATTCCCAATCATCCGATGGCGTGTGACACTCACCAAAACAATTTCTTTATTTTGCATGAAATGATATCCGTCGGCAATATTTCCAGTCCGTTGAAGACCCGTGCGGATGTCAATTCCTATTATCCCTAAAACGCTGATGACATACCCGTCAGAATCATCTATAGTGCGGCTATGAAATGGAATTTCTTTTACTACATGACGCAATTGAAAAACAATTCACGGAAAGGATCTCATGGATAAGGATCTCAGCAAAGTCAAGAGGGACCTCAGAAAGCTCTTGCGCTCCCAACCGCTGGCCGTGCTGGCCACCCAGAACCAGGGACAACCTTATGCCAGCCTGGTAGCCTTTGCCTCCAGCGACGATCTGAAGTCTCTCTATTTCGCCACCACCCGGTCCACGCGCAAATATGCCAACCTATCGGGCGATTCGAGGGTGGCGATGCTCGTGGACAACCGATCCAACAAAGCATCCGACTTCCGCTGGGCCATGGCCGCAACGGCAACGGGCACGGCCAAGGAAGTGGATCCCGCGCGAGAGGGAGCGCGCACTGGAACTTTACCTTGCCAAACATCCCCATCTGAGGGATTTTGTCCATTCGCCCACCTGTGCCTTCTGCGAGATCCGGGTCCAGACTTTTTTCGTCGTCACCCGCTTTCAGAACGTGGTGGAGGTTCACATCAGACCATGAAACTGGTCCTCTCCCTCCATGAAATCACCCGAAGGGACCGAGCCCGGATCGGCGGAAAGGGCTTTGCCCTGGCCATGATGCAAAGGCGTGGCCTGCATGTTCCAGAGGCGCTCTGCATCAGCACGGAGGCCTACCATGGAGTATGTGACATCAACCGGCCTGCGGGATCAGATGCACATGGAGCTCTACCGCAAACCCTTTGAAGAGATGCGGTGGGAGGAGATCTGGGATACGGCTCTCCGCATCCGAAACCTGTTCGTCAAGACGCCCCTGCCAGCCGGCGCTTCAGGAAGCAACTGAGGAATTCCTTGGCGCTTCGATTTTCAGACAGGCCGGTCTCCGTCAGGTCCTCGGCCCCTGGTGAAGACTCCTCCAAAACATCCTTTGCCGGCCTCCACGAATCCTTTGTCAATATCCGCGGCGTGGAATCCATCCTGGAGCACATAAGGCTCGTATGGGCCTCCCTGTGGTCCGACCGGGCCCTTCTCTACCGGCAGGAACTGCGGCCTCGATGTGGCAAAAAGCACCATGGCCGTGGTGGTCCAGGAGATGGTCCTCGGAGAACGCTCAGGGGTCGTCTTCGGCATGAGCCCCGTCCATGAGGAGCAATCGGCCGTAGAGGCCGTCTACGGGCTTGAACCAGGGACTGGTAGACGGGACCGTGGAACCCGACCGGTGGATCCTCGACCGGGGACAGTGGGCAGATCCTGTCTCATCATCCTCCCCGCAGGGAAAAGATCCTCGTCCCCGGCCCGCAGGGTGTCGCGCTTGGAGAGCCTCCCGCCTGAACTGCAGAATACGGCCCCGCTCAGAGATGCGGAAGTCAGAGGAGGTCTATGGGCTCGTCATGAAGGCGGAGTCCCTGTTCGGATCGCCTCAGGATGTGGAGTGGACCTACCGCAAGGAAATCCTCCATGCGCTTCAGGCCCGCCCGGCAAACCGGAGGTCAGGCAATTGCTGGAGCGGATTCTGGATCAATTTGGTGACCTGGCATGGGAGAATGGTCGATTGGGACAGGACCGGGGCCGGCTTTTGAGACTTGTTCTCCAAATGGCTTCACGCTCAGATCATGGAAACATCCTGAAAGCGCAGAAACCAAGGGAATTGAATGAAGCGTTTTTATCTTGTTTTGAGGAAGCGCAGCAGCCTTATGCCCTTGAACTCCTTGATCTGGCCCGGGCCAGCTATCGGCTCCGGGATGATGACAACATCTCCATTGGAAAGATCGAGGGCCAGGTGCTGGCCGTTGTGGCGGAGGCTATCCGGCGCCTTAATGAACGGCCCGTGTTTGAGAGCGGGACTGCCGAACCCGATGACCTGTTGAGGGCGGTGCAAAGTGAGTCCTCTTTCAATAAGCCAAACACCCAGGCACAGACGTCTGTTAAAAAGAGCGGTTTTTCCCTCAAGTCGAGACAGATTCTCGGTCAACCTGCCGGACCCGGAATGGCAATGGGAAAAGCAAGGGTCGTCCTCGACGCCTCCGATCTTTTCAGTTTTCAGCGCGGGGAGATCCTCGTGTGCGATGCCGTGGATCCCGCAATGACCTTCGTGGTCCCCCTTGCATCGGGAATCGTGGAAAGACGCGGGGGCATGCTCATCCACGGCGCCATCATCGCCAGGGAGTACGGCATCCCCTGTGTGACAGGCGTCCCGGATGCGGTCAATCAAATCAGAACCGGGGACTTCATCACCGTGGACGGTCATCTGGGCATCGTCATCATCGGAGAGGCGAGTCTCTGACCCGAAAAGAGCTCGCCGGCCGTTTGCGCAGCCTCATACGATTTGTTTCACTGCCGAGTCATTGGTTATGAGAATGGCGAACCACCAAGGAGGTTTAAAACACATGAACGACACATCACCCAATGTCCTGTTGACGGGCGCCACCGGATTCATTGGCGGCCGACTCTTGAGAAAACTGGCGTCAAAGGGCATCCGGGTCCGCTGCCTGGTTCGCTCAGCAAAGCGTTTTCCGGGCAAGATTTCCTGCGGCATCGAACCCCAAGTAGTGGAAGGGGATCTCCTGCAACCGGACACGCTGTTGCGGGCCATGGAAGGGATCGATACGGCCTACTACCTGGTGCACTCCATGGGCGGCCGGAGCATGTTCCAATACAAAGCCTACCTTGATAAAGACGTCCAGGCCGCCCGCAATTTCATCCAGGCCGCTGATGAATCCGGAGTCAAGCGCATCATCTACCTGGGCGGATTGGGGGAGATGGCGGATAACCTCTCCGAGCATTTAAAGAGCCGGCAAATGGTGGCCCAAGTGCTTCAGTCGGCCCGAGCCCGAACCACTGTCCTCAGAGCTGCCAACATTATCGGCGCCGGAGGCGCCCCGTTCGAGATGCTGCGTCACCTTGTGGAACGCCTTCCCGTCATGATCTGTCCACGCTGGATAGAAACGCGTTGTCAGCCCATTGCTGTCGAAAACGTTATTGAATATCTGACAGGCTGTCTGCTTGAACCCGAAACAGCAGGGAAAACCCTTGATATTGGCGGCACTGAGATCATCACTTACCGCCAATTGATGACAAAGTATGCCCGTATTCGGGGGCTACGCCGCCTGATACTCACGGTTCCGGTCCTGACCCCGCACCTTTCATCCTACTGGATAAACTTTGTGACGACGGTTCCGGCAGGCGTGGTGATGCCCCTGGTGGAAGGACTCAAGAACGAAGTCGTATGCAAGAACGACGAAATCAGAAAGCACATCCCGATCCGGCTTGTTTCCATGGATGAAGCCATCCGCACTGCTCTCTCGGAGATGGCCCAAGGCTCGGAAAGTCTTGTATCTTGCCAGTCATGCCTCAGGACGTGAGCCTCATGCCTCAGAAACGATGGATAACCACAGAGATCGAAATCAACGCGCCCAGAGCTGTTGTCTGGAAGGTCTTGACGGATTTTCCTTCTTACGGTTCGTGGAACCCTTTTATCAGACAGATCAAGGGGAAGTTGATCGTTGGAAAACGATTGAGCGTCTTTGTCCGCCTGCCCTGCGGGCTGCCGATGGTACTCTGGCCAAAAATCCTGGGTTTCGGGATCGAGCAGGAAATCAGATGGCTGGGAAGCCTGCTAGTATCTGGGCTGCTGGATGGAGAACACCTTTTCATGCTGGAGCCTTTGGGAGAAGCTACCGTCCGTTTCGTTCAAAAAGAGGTGTATAGCGGGGTATTGTTGCCGATCATGTGGCCTTGGCTCAAGGGCCAGGGTTTCGAAGCCTTCGGGATGATGAACCGGGCGCTTAAGAAGGCAGCGGAGCAATCGTGTGAAAGCTCGTTTTGATTTCAGTATCGATATGGAAAAACCCGACGGAAGAACGCATGTCCTGAGGGCAGTCATGCGTCTTCCCCTTGACATCCATGCGATTTTTGCTTTTTTTTGCGACGCCTCCAATCTTGAACGCATCACGCCGCCGGAACTCCACTTTCACATTGCAACCCCCCAACCCATTCAAATGGCTGAGGGAACCCGGATCGATTACCGGCTGCGGTTGTTCGGCTTTCCCTTCACTTGGCGAACACGGATTTCCTTGTGGGACCCTCCCCGCCGATTCGTGGATGAGCAGATTCAAGGTCCTTACAGGTTCTGGGTTCATAGCCACCGTTTCCATGAAGATGGCGGGATAACGACGATTTGGGATGAGGTTACCTATCGTCTTCCGTTCTGGCCTGCAGGGGAGATCGTCCATCCGCTGACAGCGGCTCAGCTCAGGCGGATATTTTACTTTAGAAAGCAAGCAATTGAACAAAACCTGTGCATTGACTCTTAGACTGAAGGGAGATGTTTTCCATGGTTAACCCTGTCATATTTTGCATGAAGGCTGCGATGATGATGATTAATGATTTCCGGATGCTCGGCAGTGCGCTCTGAAGATGCGGGCTCAACACGTCTTTCGATCTGTCCCGAAAGCCCCAATTGCGTATCGACGGAAGCGCCTGATAACCGGCACAAAATCGATGTGTTTCGTCTGAAGGGGGATTTCAGCAAAAACTGGCCCGAAATTCAGCACGTCGTGGCGGCGCTTCCCCGAAGCACCGTTGTCAAGGCCGATGAAACGTATCTCCACGCAACGTTCAAGAGCCGGGTATTCCAATTTGTTGATGATCTTGAGCTCTTCCTGGACCCTTTAAACGGAATTATTTCGATCCGTTCGGCGGCTCAAACCGGATACTGGGACTTCGGCGTCAACCGTCGTCGCGTAGAGCAGCTTCGGCATGAGCTTCAGGACAGAAATCTCATCCATCACCCGTAATCCCGAAACCGCCTGCCGGCCGCACTGCTCAGTCTTCCTCGGGAAATCTCTGAAACTTTACTTTTGTATCGTGCGTATTATACGTTGCCTGTGAATAACATCAACCAAAGGAGACAATTATGAAAAACCTTAAAGAATACTTTGAGAGCACCAAAGGAACCGGAGTTTTGGCTACCGCCGACAGCAGCGGCAAAGTGGATGCCGCCATCTATTCCCGCCCGCACTTTGTGGAGGAAGGGTCCCTGGCTTTTATCATGCGTGACCGCTTGACCCATCACAACCTTCAATCCAATCCCCATGCCACGTTCCTCTTCATGGAAGACGGTCCGGGTTACAACGGCAAACGGCTGTTTTTGAAAAAGGTTCGCGAAGAAAGCAATCCGGAACTGATCCGGAAGATCAAACGCCGCAAATACACCGATGATAATGAAGAACCCAAATTCCTGGTGTACTTCACATTGGACAAGGAACTGCCGCTCATCGGCGGCCAGGCTTAACAACAGAACCGGAAATTTGATTGATGATAAATGCAGACATTGGGCTTTTTGTGAAGCCATCAAGGTTGATGGCATGACGTCTTGAAAAGGAGAATGGAAATGGAAGACAAGATCAGGATCGGCGTCAGCGCCTGCCTTCTCGGGCAGCCGGTCCGGTTTGACGGCGGCCACAAGCACGACCGTTACCTCACGAACACGCTGGGCGAATACCTGGATTTCGTTCCGGTCTGCCCAGAGGTAGAGTCCGGTTTCTCCATCCCCCGGGAGACATTACGTCTGGTCGGTGACCCGGAGGCCCCGCGTCTGGTCACCTCCCGCACCAACATCGACCACACCGACCGCATGCTGGGGTGGGCCGAAAAACGTGTCCGGGAACTCGAAGCGGAAAACCTCTGCGGGTTTATCTTCAAGAGCGACTCCCCCAGCAGCGGCCTCATGCGGGTCAAGGTATACAACCCGAAGGGCATGGCGGAAAAGAAAGGGGTGGGTCTGTTCGCCCGGGCTTTCACCCGGCACTTTCCCCTGCTGCCGGTCGAGGAAGAGGGGCGGCTCAACGATCCAGTACTGCGGGAAACCTTCATTGAACAGATCTTCACCCTGAAACGCTGGCGAGAGACGCTGGCGCTTGGCCAGAACATGAAAAACCTTGTCGATTTCCACACCCGCCACAAGCTGCTCATGCTTTCCCACAGCCCTGCCAACGCCAGGTTGATGGGAAAACTTGTGGCCGATGGCAAAAAGACGCCCATTCAGACGGTTTATGCGCAGTATGAAAACCTTCTTATCGAGACGCTCCGGTTGAAATCGACGATCAAGAAAAACCTGAACGTGCTCGAGCACATCCTCGGCTATTTCAAGAAGCAGCTCGACCCCGACGAGAAGCAGGAGATGCTTGAAATTTTCGACCGCTACCGCAACGCGTTCGTGCCGCTGATCGTGCCGGTGACGCTCTTGAACCATTACGTGCGAAAAACCGGCGAGCCGTATCTGAAACAGCAGGTGTACCTGAATCCGCATCCCATAGCCTTAAAACTCAGGAACCATGCCTGATCAGAGAGATTCAGGCTGTAGGCCTATCGGCCGGTATTGTGGAGTGCCGGGCCGTCCAGGAAAAGATTCCACAACTGAACCATTGTTTCGGGGTCATGCCCCCCCGGAATTCGCCGCACACGATCCGCCGGCAATATTTGGGCAAGCAGTTGGTGGGCAGGCAGGAAAGAATCCTTATCGCCATATCCCAGATAAATGGGGGCCCTGATTCTTCCCGCCGCAACAGTTTCTTTTAACCAGGCCCACAGCATCCGCTCCCAGTCTTTTTTGGGATCAAATATTCCGGGATCCCAGGCAGCCAGACTACCCGCAGCGGAGATTTCCGCGATAATGCCGGAATACCCTAAAAATGGGGAAATCAGGCAAACACCCGCGATATCCTCGGGATACTCCCGGAGGTACATCAAGGCGCCGAGACCCCCCATGGAAACACCTGCCAGCCAGATGGGGCGATGCCCACTGATTTTGGCCGGTTCGATAAGGTCATGTTTCAATCGGGGGACCAGCGTCTCCCCCATATAATAGCCCATATGGGCGTCCGGAGCCATCATATCGAATGGCAACCGGCGACGATTGATCGCCTCAACAAATCCGTTTGCGGCAAAATCCGTATTACTGCCGCCCCGTCCCTGTAAAAATACGATCAGGCCCCTGGACCCGTCATCCAGTGGTCGGGGATAGAACAAAGATTTCAATGGCGCGTTGGTGGGCAGGGCGCAACTTGAAAAAAGAAGCGCCAATCCCAGGCATCCCGCCCAAAATTGCCCTGCAAGACGCCGATGACCGCTCTTCATGTGTTTGCACCCCCAAAGTAGAAGTCGACTGATAAATCCGCATCAGTATTCAGTATTCAAGCCAGGTGAACCGCCAGTGGTTGGTCAGGCTTTTACTGACCTATTCCTGATTCACATAAATTAACTTTTCGGTCTCGAAACCTAATTTTTTGGCCTTCTTAATAAACTGAGACAATATGTCTTCATCAACGGTTGGTGTTCGCGACAGCAACCAAAGATAAGATGTATTCGGACCGGAGACGAATGCATATTGATACTTATCTTTATCCAATTCGAACACGACATAGGAGCCGTAAAATGGTCCGAAGAAAGAAACTTTCAAGTACCCATCACTTGATTTTCCGACGAAGAATGCCTTTCCTTCCGCTTCACTCCATTTATTGTTTTTTCTTGGAAAACCCACGGTTTTTAACTTGGACACCTCCGTCTTCCCGTAACGAATACTCGGCAGTTACCTGCTCCATTCCTCTTTCAAAAGAATGATCCAACCGAGCAATTTCGTACCATTTGCCAAGATATTTATCGAGTTCAAAATCATTGACCGGCGTAACAGATTTTGGCATCCCCAAACAACCGCTAAGAAATAATGCTGCGAGCATCCCAAAAAGTTTTTTCAATATTTATACCCTTTGTCTAACGCCCTGCATAAGGCGTGACGGCTTTTTGCCGTTGCCTTTAATGCCTATAATGCATTCCCTTTATTAAAATACTCGACTCACATAACAAGTAAGTAGGAATTTTCTTGATTTTTTGGAGTTGCGCTTACTTGCATATAAGCATGAGTCTTTATTTCCGGATGTTTATTCATGAATATTTCTGGAATCCATAAGAAAATCGGCGGCTGAATATTCAACCATGGGATAACATATTCGTGAGTGCGACCTTCACAAGAAAATTATGTTATGCTATTTTTCACTTACATTATTCTTTTTTTCCAATAATCCGGTTTCCTGTTCAGTTGCATCACTGCAATAATCAGAATCTGACCTTCTTCAATTTGATATATTACTCCGTATGGAAATCGTCTGCTCAGGCATCTTCTTGTATTTTTTGTAAACGGACTCCATGCTTCAGGAAATTCGGTAATCCGCAGGATAGTTGAATAAACTTCTTTTGCAAATTCCGCTCCGAGCCCCATCCGGCAATTCTCGTAATAGTGTACTGCTCTGCTCAGTTCAATTTTGGCAGTAGGATGAAAAGAGTATTTCATTCCGACAGTTTCTCCCGAATTTCTCTGAAAACATCTTCTCCGGGAATCGCTTTCACTTTACCGGTTCTCAGTTCTTCTACTCTCTTTTCAGCCTCTTGCGCCCATAATTCATCAATATCTTTCTGAGATGGACTCATGCTGTAAAGAAGTCTCTCTATCAGTTCTGTTTTTAATTCTATCGGCAATGATTCTGCCACTGATATAAGTTCGTCTGTATTTATCATCTCAGTCACCTTTCATTTATATTTTCTTTATATCGATCAACCGAAGTGGGAACAACGAAGGATGAAAATGGTCATTTTCATATAAATATACCCGAAATTTAGCGGCAGCCATACTTGAAATGTCAAGGATTCTTGCATAATAAGCATGAGTCTTTATTTCCGGATGTTTATTCATGAATATTTCTTGTATCATTAACCATAGCCGAAGTGACTTTCATGACCCATTTATCAAAAATTACCCTATGATAAAGCTGCCATGCCTGTCAAACGAATTGACGCTTTCCGCGCTTACCCATTTCATCAAAACTGAACTCCTTAAAGAAATCGATGTGAACATAGTCCGTTATGCAGAAATGACCTACATTTTTTATGATTGTGATGTCAATGGTAACCGGAAGATAGGCATTGAAGATGTGCTGTATATTTATCAGATTATGGCAAAAAGCCGGGCGTCGTTATCAAACTATTATATCCTTTAAGTATTTATATTATTTGAAATATATTCCTTGATAAAAGGAATATGTTGTTATAATTTCTTCATCATGAAAACGATTCTAAAGCGAATCATTACCGATTTTCATCAAGCCTCCTTGCCGTCTTTCCGGCGAGTGGTCGACACCATATAAAGACATGTCTTTTTGACCGGTTCCAATGCCAAGGAAACATTGAAGGACTGCTGCTGGTTGATACCGCTGAGCAGGGATTGGATATCCCGCAGTGAATCAATTCGGTCATCAGTCTTTTAAAAGAAACCTTCCGTGCAGTTGCCGGATGCGAAAGAGCTCCTGGAACACAAAGAGCGATTTCTTCAGGCTGTCGTACTGGATGCGGGAATTTCCCACGTGGCGCCAGCTTACGGGAAATTCCGCAACCCGCAGTCCGGCTTTTTTGGCAAGCCAGAGAATTTCCGGGTCGAAGATCACGCTGTTTAGTTTCTGCAGGGAAAAAAGCCGCTTTGCAGCGGTTTTTGTGAACATCTTGAATCCGCACTGGGTGTCTTTGTAGAAAATTCCCAGATATGCCGTCTGAATCAGGTTGTAAAATTTGGCGGAAAGCTCCCGGAAAAAATTCTGGTGGTCCGCGACCACGGCGCCGGACACGGCCCGGGAACCCATGGCCACATCGAAACCGGATTCAATCAGGTCGATTCCTTTGGTGATTTCCTCGATCGGAACCGCATAGTCCGCATCCATGAACAGAATCATCTCACCGTTCCCGGCCAGCATTCCCGTGCGCACGGCATAGCCTTTTCCCCGGTTGGGATGGTATTCGATGACCCGAAGATCTACTTTTTCTCCGGAGTTAAATCCTTCCACGACCGATCGGGTCTGATCCGTGCTGCCGTCGCTGACGACAATGATTTCGCTGTGAAAATCCTGCTGTGTTTAAAAATGATAGGGAGGCTTCAAGGGTATGGATAATCCGGTCTTCTTCATTATAGGCCGGAATGATGATGGAGAGTTTCACGCGATGATTTCCTTTCGAACATAATCCAGTATAAAACAGCCGATGTGGCATAAATGACAAAAAAAGCAAAGACGACATCGCTCAGGAAATGGCCTCCCTGAAGAATGCGAACCAGTCCGGCGATAGCGCCGTAGATGATGGCAAGCAGGACAAAAAGACTGCGGCGCCTTTGACAGAGAAATCCGAAGGCGATGAAATAAAAGCCCATTGCGGCATGGCCGGAAACAAATGCGCAGTTTTTGTCACATTCCCCGGAGATTACAAAGGCCGGGGTAAAAGCGGATGTGCCGCCAAACTGTATCACATCATAGGGCCGCGCACGTCCCCAGTTGTCCTTTAGAACGAGGTTGACAATCAGGCCGGGGCCAATGGCAAGCGCTGCCAGAAGGTAAATCAGATGTTTGGTTGACAGTCCAAACAGGCTTTTTTTTCGAATCCACACTGCAGCCAGCAGCAGGACGGCAAGAACTACCCAGGCAATGGAGACGATTTCAACCGAATCGTAGATCCACCGGCAGAAAGGCGCATCAGCCAGATAAAAGCCGTTGAACGGGTCGTAAAACAACATGGAAAACCGGATGTCCAATTCCGGAATAACATAAAACAGCAGTGCAGTTGCAATGAATGAACCCAGAAAAAACCGTGACAGTCCCATCATCACGTCACCTGTTCACGAACTGCATTTCATAAAGCTTATGGTATTCTCCCTGTCTGGCCATCAGATCTTCGTGAGAACCCTGTTCAATGATCTCGCCATTCACGATAACGATGATCCGGCTGGCATATCCGATGGTCGAGAGCCTGTGGGCGATGACGAAGGTGGTGCGGCCTTTCATGAGATTTTCCAGGGCTTTTTGCACCAGCATTTCGGATTCCGAATCCAGCGATGAAGTGGCCTCATCCAGAATCAGGATGGGAGCGTTTTTCAAAAGGGCCCTGGCAATGCACAGCCGCTGTTTCTCGCCGCCCGAAAGGCGGCTGCCCAGCTCGCCGATGGACGTGTCGAACTGCCGGGGAAGGCGCTCGATAAAATCGTAGGCGAAAGCTGCCTTGGCTGCAGCCACAATGTCTGCAAAAGGGGCCAATGGGTTGCCATAGGCGATGTTGTTGCCGATGGTATCGTTAAACAGAATGGGTTCCTGGGTGACGATGGCGATCTGTTCTCGAAGGGATTTCAGGGAAGCGTCCCGAATATCTGTTTCATCCACCCGGATCACGCCTTCTGTAATGTCATAAAACCTGGGGATTAAATTGACCAGGGTTGTTTTTCCGCCGCCGCTCATGCCGACCAGGGCCAGGATTTCGCCGGCGTTGACCGTCAGGTTGATGTGCTTTAATACCTGGGTCTCATCGTAACGGAAACCGACATTTTCGAAGGATACGGAATGCGGGCGAAACGGAATCTCGACAGGATGGTCGATTTGCCTGAATATCCGACTTTTTTTCGATGATGTCAAAGGCCCGGTCCGCGGCCGCAAGCCCTTCCTGAATGGAATTGTTCAGGTTGCTCAGTTTTTTTACCGGATCATAGAGCATCAGGACCGCTGCCATGAAAGAAAAAAATGTTCCGGCTGTGGATTCGCCGCTGATGACCCGGTACCCGCCGTACCAGATGATGAAGGCAATTCCCAGCCCGGCCAGAAATTCCATGATGGGTGAAGAAAGCGAACGGGCGATGACGGCTTTCATTTCCAGATGAAAGAGGCTGAGCGTTTTTTCATGAAACCGCTGCTTTTCATAGGATTCCATGCCGAATGCTTTGACGATTTTGTTTCCGGAAAATGTTTCATGAAGAAAAGAGCTCAGGTCCGCCATGGATTCCTGGCACCCGGTGCTGACGCGCCTGACCCGCCTTCCAAACTGAACGATGGGCAGAAAGGCGACGGGCAAAATGATGATGGCGTAAAGGGCCAGCTTCCAGTCCCGGTAAAAAATCACGCCCGTAAGGCCGATAATGGTGAAAGCAGTCCCTCAGCACGCTGGTGACGGCCGTGGATACCATGGATTTGATGATGTTGACATCGTTTGTGATCCGCGACATCAGGACCCCGGTTTTTTCCTCGTGAAAAAAAGACAGGGGCAGATCCTGGATATGGTCATAGAGCATGTTCCGAAGCCTGCGGATGATTCCCTGGCCCACATAACTCATGAAATATTCCTGGCCGTACATGCCGAATCCGCGAAGCAGATAAATCACGATGACGGCCACGGGAATCAACGTGAGCATCCGGACATTCTTGTTGAAAAAAATATCATCCAGAACCGGTTTGACCAGAAATGCGGTGGCGGATGTTGCGGCCGCCATGACCAGCATGCACAGCATGGCCAGAAAAAGCCGGAGCCGGTTGTCTTTTATCAAATCAAAGAGGCGTTTGTGTCGGTCTTTGAGCAGGAGTCGGGTCATGTAGGGTATCCATATTAAAATAACAAAAGGCCAAAGGCGGCAGTCTAAAGATTAAAGGCTGAAGTGTCTTTCAACAAACATCAGTCTTTCGTCTTCAGCCTGTTTTCCTTTAGCATGTTCAGTGCAATGTCGGCAACCCGGGAAGAAGCGCCGGGACCTCCGAGCCGGTATCTGACATCGGCAAAGGCGTGGCGGATGGCATCCAGCGCGGACGGGGTGTTGACAAGTTTCAGTACGGTTTCGGCAATCAATTCAGGCGATGCCCGGTCCTGAATAAGCTCGGGAACAATTTCCCTTTCCGCGATCAGGTTTACCAGCCCGATGTGTTCTGACCTTGATCAAGGCTTTTCCCAGCCGGTAGCTTAAGGGTGAAACTTTATAGATGATGATCACAGGCGTTCCGGCAATTGCCGCTTCCAGGGTCACGGTTCCGGAAGCTGCCACAACCAGATGGGTTTTGGCGAAAACGGATCTGGCCCCATCGGGGTCAATTTCCAGGCACAGCTCATTCTGAAAAGGGGCGCACAATGGCCTTTATGGCGTCATGGGGGGCGCCGGGGGCCATTGAAACCACGAATCGGATATCCATTTGCCCGGACAGAATTCCGGCTGCCTGAAGCATGACCGGCAGGTGACGGAAAATTTCGCTTTCCCTGGATCCGGGCAGAAGACCGATGACGGGCGGGACATCCTTCAAGGCAGGCTGCCGGAGAAGGCAACGGGTCCCTGAACTCATCAAGCAGCGGATGGCCGACAAAGGTTACCGGAATATGGTGTTTGCGGTAAAAAGATGCTTCAAACGGAAGAATTACCGCGACATGATCCACCAGTCTGCCGATTTTTGTGACTCTTCCGGATCGCCATGCCCAGATCTGCGGACTGATATAGAAAAGAACCGGAATGCCCCATTTTTTGGCAAATGCTGCAATCCTGAGATTGAAATCCGGAAAATCAATCAGAATCAACAGATCCGGGCGTGAGTTTTTCAGAAACGATTTGGCAACAGCCATGCCGCTGCAGAATGCCGGGAAGTTTTGAAAAGACTTCGGTAATGCCGACAACCGATAAGGTTGCGGCATCCACCACGATCTCGACGCCGGCATCCTGCATGGCCTGTGCCGCCGATGCCCGAAAAAGCGATATTCTGGTTTTTCCCCTTCAGCGCTTTGACCAGATTTGCACCCATGAAGGTCTCCGGAAGCCTCGCCGGCAATCAAAAAAATACGGTGTGGTCTGTCGGGCGGATTCATAAGAAGCTGCTAAGACGCATAGCGGGTGCTGGTTGCCTGAATCTGATCCATGATGTGCAGGGCGATTTTAAGGGCGTCGCGGCCCATCTGGCCGGTAACTTCGGGCTGCTGGCGAAGGGTGACGGCTTTAATGAAGGCTGTCAGTTCGTCTTCCAGGGCATCGCCTTTTAAAAAAGAAAGTTTCTGTATCTCGGCCCCCGGGACAACGCCGCCGGCCGACATGGCGCTTTTTCGAATCAGCGTGATGTCATGGTTGGCAAAATCCACGGACACATAGGCATCTTTCTGAAAAAGTCGGATCTTTCGCTCATTTTTTGTGGAAATCCGGCTTGCGGTGACATTGGCAACGCAGCCGGTCTCAAAAGACAGACGGGCATTGGCAATGTCGACATGATTTGAAATCACCGAGATTCCGGAAGCATGGATGGTCTTGATATCGGACTTGACGAAATTCAGGATGATATCGATATCATGAATCATCAGATCCAGAACAACACTGACATCGGTGCACCGGTCTTTGAAAATACTGAGCCGGTGGGATTCAATGAACATGGGTTTTTTGACAACGCCCTGCAATGCGGCAACTGCCGGATTAAACCGTTCCAGGTGTCCGACCTGAACAATCAGGCCTCGGGATTCAGATAAATGAATCAGTTCATCGGCTTGTTCAAGGGATGTGGTAATGGGTTTTTCAATCAGGACATCGATATCGTTTTCCAGAAAATCCCGGCTGACGACAAAATGTTCGGGGGTCGGCACGGCGATGCTGACGGCATCGACTTTCCCGATGAGGTCCCGGTGGCTGTAAAATGCCTGCGTATTGAATTTTGAGGCAATCCCGTCCGCCAGGTCGCGGTGAGTATCCACGACGCCAACCAGATCCACGTGTTCCATTGCCGCATATTTTTCAGCATGGAACTTGCCCAGGTACCCGACGCCAACGACTCCCAATCGCATTTTTTTCATATCGGTTATCAGATGCTAATCCTTGCTCTTGCCGCAGCGGGTGACTCCCCTCTGGGATGATTTGATAAAATCAATAAACTGTACAACTTCCGGGATCTGTTCCACTTCGGCCCGAGCCCTCTCAATGGCTTCGTTCAAGGTTAAACCGATGCGAAAGATGATGCGATAGGCTTTTTTTAACGCAGACAGGGTGGCCGGGGTAAATCCATGTCGTTTCAAGCCCACCGTGTTCAAGCTGTGCAGGGTGGCCCGATCTCCGGCAGCGATGACAAATGGCGGAACATCCTTGACAACCGCAGAGGCGCCGCCGACAAAGGCATAATCCCCGATTCGAACGAACTGATGGATGGCGACAATTCCGCCGATGGTGGCGAAATTGCCGATGGTGATATGACCGGCCAGGGTGGCTGCGTTTGCCAGGATCACGTTGTGGCCGGTGATGCAATCGTGGGCGATATGGCAATACGCCATGATAAAATTTTCTTCACCCACTTCGGTGATCCCTCCGCCGGAAACCGTTCCGCGATTGATCGTAACAAATTCACGAATGGTGGTTCCCCGTCCGATGGTCAGCAAGGTTTTTTCTCCCTCGAATTTAAGGGACTGCGGAATTGCGCCAATGGATGCAAACTGGAAAATGCGACAGTTTTCGCCGATGCTCGTATAGGGGTCAATGACGACATGAGGGCCAATTTCAGTCCCATCGCCGATACGGACATGGTCCGCAACAACGGTATAGGCGCCGATCGCAACATTGGCGCCTATTTCAGCATTGGGACTGACAATTGCAGTAGGGTGAATCATGCAGGGTCTCCATAAGTGGCCAGAAATTCGGCTTCAGCCACCAGTTTTTCATCGACCATGGCCGTTGCAGACATTTTAACGGCGTTTGATCGTTTTTTTATCATTTTAACTTCCAGAATCAATTGGTCTCCGGGGATTACCGGTATGCGGAATCTGACATGGTCAAATCCCATAAAATAAATGGCGCCGGGTATTTTGTTCTGCGGAAGAGTCCGACACGATCAGAACCCCGCCCGCCTGCCCCATTGCCTCAACGATCAAGTACGCCGGGCATTACAGGGGTGGTTGGAAAATGTCCGGTGAAATAAGGCTCATTGATGGTGACATTTTTTAATGCCACCACTTTTTCTCCAGGAATCAGATCGATGACCCGATCGATCAAAATCATCGGATACCGGTGAGGCAACAGCGCTAAGATTTCAGAAATATCCAGGCGATGCACGATATTATTTCTCCGTGTTATTCAGGGTGGTTTCGATTTCATTCAGCCGCTTTTCCATCTCGCCAATTTTCTTTTTGATCTCGGGAAGCCGTGGAATGATCCGCTGAACCCTGAGCCATAGTTTATGTGGCATTTCCGGTGATCCGGAGACGATAACGCCGTCCGGGATAGAAGCCGGCAATGCCGGACTGGGCCCCGATGGTAACCCGATCGCCGATCGTGATATGACCCGATACCCCAACCTGGCCTGCCAGTATGCTTTGTCTGCCGATGGTCGTGCTGCCGGAAATGCCGACCTGGGCCACCAGAAGGGTGTTTTCTCCCACGGTGACATTATGGGCGATGTGTACCAGATTATCGGTTTTAACGCCTTTTTGAATCCATGTTTTCCCGTATGTCGCGCGATCGATGGTGTTTCCGGCCCCGATCTCGACGTCATCGTCTATCTGAACGATTCCCAGATGGGGAATTTTGTGATAGATGCCATCATCCGGGGTGTATCCGAACCCGTCGCCGCCAATGACGGTTCCCGCATGAATGGTCACACGGCTGCCGATCCGGGTGCCGTTCAATATGGTGACATTGGGAAAAATTTCCACATCGCTGCCAATGACCACATGCTCGCCCAGTACCACATGGGGATGAAGGATTACCCGGTCCCCAAGGGTGACATGATTCTGAATAACCACAAAAGGTCCAATCGCAACGTCTTTTCCCATTTGAACATTTTGTCCCAAATGGGCAACCGGACTGATACCGGACCATGCCGGAGATGACGGATGAAAAATTCGAACCACATTGGAAAAAGCGGACTGAGGGTTTTTGACTCGAATGACGCGGTCATCTTCTCCGGAAAAATCGGAAGGAACTAAAATTGCACCGGCCCGTGTGTCATGGAGCCGCTTGAGAAATTTGGGGCTTCCTGCAAAGGTGATGTCGCAACCTCCGAGCGATTTCAAACGGCGCAACACCCGTAATGCATTTTCGGCCATCCCCTTGAATTCGGCCCTGAACCCGGGATGCAATCTGGTCAATCGTCATTTCCATCTTTAATCAGCCTTTATTTTTTCTTTTTTTCTGGTGCGGCCGTCGCAGGCGTTTCGTTCGATTTCGGGGTCTGGGTATTGTAAATTTGAATCACGGCATCGGTGATATCTATGGATAATGGCGCATACACAACGCCGCCGGTCCGCTTTTCCACAATCAGCGTATAGCCTTCTTTTTTTCCGATATCCTGAACCAGCTCCACCACTTCTTTTTGGATTCGGCTGATGATCCGATTCTCCAGGGCTTTAAAATCTTCCATGTATTTCTGCTGAAGAGCCTTGAAATCGCCGATCTTAATTCTGATTTCCCGCTGTTTCTCATCCCGGACTTCTTTACTCATTACCAGAGATTCCCGTTCGATCTTCTTTTCAATATCTTCAATCTCAGCGCCTTTGTCTTTGAGATCTGATTCCATCTGTTTTCCCTGTTTGTTGATCTCGGTCTGAGCGGTCTTGCCGGCATTGGAAACCTCAAGGATCTTCTGGAAATCCACGACGCCGATTTTGGCGACATCCGCAGCGGACGATGTCCCTGTCAGAAAGAAAAAAGATAAAACTCCAACAGCCAGAATGCGCTTCATCATGTTCATTTTTTAAAACCCCTTTTCAGAAATATGGTGCGTGTTGGTATAAAGTAGTCAGTAGTCAGCAGTCAGAATTCCGCCAGCCCTATCCTTCAGGACGGCAGCCTCTCTACTCTTTAGATATTTAATAAATTGGTTACAAAAAAACTATCGTCGTTTGTTGTGGGCAGTGCAACCCCGATGATTTATCAGAATGCCTGGCCCATGGTAAATTCCCATCGGCCGCTCTGGCTCTCGCCGGGTTTTGGATCCAGAATAAAGCCGTTTTCCAGACGAATGGGTCCCAGCGGCGAATACCAGCGGATTCCAAATCCCGTGGTCTGACGCATATTGCCCAAATCGATGTCCTGGTTGTTATCATACAGGTTGCCGGTGTCATAAAACACGACGCCCATCAGACCGATGTCCTTGATCAGCGGGAAAATATATTCAACGTTGAACTGAACAAATTTGTTGCCGCCGTATGCATCGCCGTTTTCATCGCGCGGGCTAAGTTCATCCCAGGAAAACCCGCGGATTGAATTGATGCCGCCAAGATAAAACCTTTCATATGGAGGCAGCAAAGCACCTTCGTGCTGTTCCACATAACCGGCCTTGGCATGCAGAAATCCCACCGTGCTCCAGAACAGCGGAAAATATCTGCCGACTTCTCCCTGATATTTTGTAAAGCCGATATCCCCGCCCAGAAAATCTCCGGCGTATTGAACCGAGAGGCCGCTGTTGGAGCCCTCGGTCGGATTAAAGGCTTTGTCTCTCGAGTCATAGCGAATTGAAGGGGTGATGCTGCTGGTGGTATGCTTGCCCGCCATCTGCTTGAAATAAGAAGACGCGGTGTCAGAAAGTTCAGTCAAATCGCTGATGTCATATCCATAGGTAATATACGCCCGGGTGTAGTCATAGACAGGATACCCGAAACGGACAGCACCTCCGACGCTGGTCAGTTTGTAAGAGTCGTAATCTCTATACTGGTTATATAGATCAAATCCTGCCGAGAGGGGAATGTCAAACAGCCAGGGCTCGGTAAATGACAAGTCGTACCGGGTGGTTCGGCCGCCGATCTCAGCTTTCAGCCTCAGCAGTTGTCCTCGGCCAAAAAGATTTCGCTGGGCGACGGAACCGACCACAAACATGTTCTCCACAGTGCTGTAACCGCCGCCAAAACTGAATGTGCCCGTGGGCTTTTCTTTAACGTCAATTTCGAGAAGCATTTTGTCGGGCTCGCTTCCTTTGGCGGTGTTGACTTTAATATCTTCAAAATAATCAAGCCGGTTAAGGTTTCTGATGCCGCGCTTTAACTTCTTTCCGCTGAATAATTCCTGTTCATAGATATCGAGTTCGCGGCGTATGACTTTGTCACGGGTTTTGGTATTGCCGCTGATCCGGATTCCTTCAAAATAGACCAGACTGCCTTTGGAAATCGTATAGGTAATATCGACGATCAGCTTTTCGGAATCCTGGTCAATATTGGGGACAACATCCGCATTGGCATATCCTTCATCCGAATAAAGATCGCCGATAATGATGATATCGTCACGCAGGACCTGTCTGCTGAAATATTCTTCCTTGGTGATTTTAATTTCCTTCATCAGATCTGCCTCAGATTTAAGAAGATCTCCGTAAATCTGGACTTTTCCCACTTTAAAGCGCTGTCCTTCGTCAATCTTGATCGTGATATAAATCCAGTTATCCTTGTATTCAATGATTGGTTCAGCAACTTTGGCCTGAATATATCCGCTGTTGTGATAAAAAGACGTCAGCAGTTCGGCATCCTGATTCAGATCTTCGGACTTCAGATCTCCGGAGGAAGTCAGCCAGGACCAGAAGCCTTTTTCAGATGTTTTCATGATTTTTTTCAATTTTTTATCCGGATAGGCCTGGTTTCCGACAAAGCGAATCTCCTTGATAAGGATTTTTTTCCCTTCATCAATGATGAATTCAAGGTCTGCCTGATTGTTGTCCTGTTCCCGGATGGTATAGGTCACTTTGACATTGTGGTAATTCTTTTCCTTATATAAATCTTCTATGCGCTTGATATTGCTTTGAACTTTAAATATATTTAAAATGGATCCGGTTTTGATATCCATGCTTTTCAGAATCTTTTCATCTTCAAAAACCAGGGTGCTTGGTTTAACAAGCGCCTCATTTTCCTCTTCTTTGAATTTCTTTGCGCCTGGTTCTCGAATGTCCTTGCCGCCCTTAATATAAATATGGCGGATGGTGGGCTTTTCCTTGACAATAAAAATGATGATTTTTCCGGCGGAACTGTCTTCGGACTCGACCCGAACATCATCAAAATAGCCCATGGAGTAAATGGCCTTAAGATCTTCAGACAAATTCTTGGCCAGGAGTGAGTCGCCCGGCTGCGTCTTTGCAATGCGTTTTATGGCGTCCGGTTCAATGCGTCTATTGCCGGACACCCGGACTTCAGCGATCTTTTCCCGTTTGAAAAGCCTTGAACTGATGGCATCGGAAAGAGATTTTACGGCTCCCGGAAGATTTTCAACGCCTTCTCCTTCGGAAAAAAATGAAGCTGGCGATTTGTCGGAGGAAACATCAACCATTCTGGCATCCAGGCTGAAATTCTGCCCAAGCCAGGTCAGGCTGCCCCAGATAACCACATCAGCGCTTTTCTGGGAGCCAAGCAAGCGGATGGCCTCGATCGCAGGCTCTTTGCCGAGTGCTGTTGCCGGGGCAATATCCGGTTTGACGATGGTTGCGCCATCTCTTTCAAGATGACGCTGAATGAGTTGCGGAACCTGGTCTTTCAAATACTCCAGATTTTGCTGTGCGTGAATTTCAAACGGCAAAACCATTACCTGGACGCGTTCAGCGCCAAAACCCATAACAGGAAAACCGCACAAGATTCCGATAATGATGAGACATAACCGTTTTAACATATAGACACCTCAGTTTGCTTCGACCAGTTTTCCATCCATGATAGTTACGCGTCTGGCCATATAGGACGCCAGTTTCATGTTGTGCGTAACAACCACCATGGTCATGTTCAGTTCCCGATTTAATTCCAATAATAATTCATGAACCTGCTCGCTGTTTTTCTGATCCAGGTTCCCTGTGGGTTCATCAGCCAGGAGCAGCGCCGGCTTTAAGACCAGCGCTCTGGCAAGCGCTACCCGTTGCTGCTCGCCCCCGGAAAGTTTTGTGACCTGTTGCTGCAATCTGCTCTTCAGGCCTACCCGCACCAGGATTTTTTCCGCAAGATCCCTGGACACGGACTTGGACAGTCCCTTGATGAGACCCGGCATCATGGCATTTTCAAGCGCGGTGAATTCCGGCAGCAGATGATGAAACTGAAACACAAAACCAATGGACGAATTTCTGAAACGCGCCAGTCGAAAGGGCTCCTGTTTGAAAATATTTTTTCCCTGAAACCATAAATTCCCGGAATCCGGTTGATCCAGAGTGCCAAGAATCTGAAGCAGGGTGGATTTGCCGATGCCGGATGCACCGACAATGGCAACAGTTTCTCCGGACATTAACGTCAGGTCGACTGCTTTCAGGATATCAATCTGTGATCCGCTGCTGATAAAACTTTTTTTAAGGTCCCTTGCCAGAACAAGGCAATTGCTATCCACTTCATCCGGATCAACACTTCCGTTTTCCCTGCTGTTTTTCATAAATCAACCTTCAGTCTTAAAGTCATCATCCATATCGAATCGCCTCAACCGGGTTAAGCCTTGAAGCTTGCCTGGCTGGATACAGCGTGGCGATAAAACAGATGATCAGGGAAGCGGTTGCAATCGAAACGACATCAAACGTATTTAAGAGAACCGGAAGCTTGGTAATATAGTAAACATCTCCAGGAAGTTCAATGAATTTATAGCGCTCGAGGAGTTTGCACAGCACAAAGCCAAAGCTGACCCCCAGGGTAGTTCCGATTACGCCGATGGTCATTCCTTTAAAAACAAAGATGCGCCGAATGCTTTGATCGGTTGCCCCCATGGCTTTCAAGATGGCGATGTCCTTTGTTTTTTCCATTACCATCATAATCAGGCTGCTGGCAATGTTAAATGCAGCCACCAGAATAATTAATGCCAGAATAATAAACATGACGGTTTTTTCGAGCTTGAGGGCGGAAAACAGATTCCGGTTCATCTGCGTCCAGTCTCTGCCCCAATACGGAAAGCCCAGACTGCTGGAGATCGTTTCGGATATCTGGCTGGCTTTATATATGTCATTCACCCGAACTTCGATGCCTGTAATGGCATCCTCCATGTGGAGAAATTTCTGCGCTTCACTCAGGTGAATGTAGGCCAGGGACCCATCGTATTCATACATGCCGGATTCAAACTCGCCGACGACCTGGAATCGTTTCATCACGGGTATCAGGCCGGCCGGAGAAATCATGCCGCGCGGAGACAGGATGTGAATCGTATCTCCTTTGACGACTCCTAAATTCTTCATCAGTTCTTTGCCGAGGACAACCCCTGGGACATCCATGGCAGATGGCTTTGCAGCGGTGCGTGGTGACAGGGATTTTAAGTCGTCCTGGCCGATCGAGGAGATAACCCTGCCCGCGGACTCCGGCACAATGCCTCTTAATACAGCGCCGGACATTCCCGATGCGGACCGGATCATGATTTGGGACAAAATAAAAGGGGTGGAGGCTTCAACACCTTTGACGCCATTGACCCAGTCGTTGATCTTGGCGTAGTCCGTAAAGCCGCCGCCATGCCGCATCACCACGATATGAGAGTTCACGCTCAGAATGCGGGATTTCAAATCCGACTCGAATCCAGCCATCACGGCAATGACAATGATGAGCGCCATCACCCCGACCGTGACCCCGGCAATGGACAGCATGGTGATCAGAGAGATAAAAGCCTGTTTCTGCTTTGCCCGAAGATAGCGGGCGCCAATAAAAAATTCAAACTGCATAACTGTATTTCACATTGTGGGTTTAAATAAACTCGGAAGCGGTCTTTGTCAGGGGCTTCATGTGCGGAAAAAGGATCACCTCCCGTATGGAAACCGAGTCCGTCAACAGCATGGCCAGCCGATCGATGCCGATTCCTTCACCGGCTGTTGGCGGAAGCCCGTATTCCAGGGCTTCAATATAGTCGTTGTCCATACAGTGGGCTTCCTGATCGCCGGCATCTCTGTCTGCAACCTGCTGTAAGAACCGATCTTTCTGGTCCTGGGGGTCGTTTAACTCAGAAAAGCCGTTGGCAATTTCATAGCCGGCGATAAACAGCTCGAAGCGGTCCGTGATCTGGGGGTCGAGGTCGCTCTTTCGGGAAAGCGGGGAAACTTCAACCGGATAGCCGGTGATAAAGGTGGGTTGAATCAGATGCGGTTCCACCAGAATGTCAAAGAGTTTGGTAACGATTTTTCCCAGGCGGTTTTTATGGGCAATCGGTATTCCCTTTGATGGCGGCAAAGTCTATAAGCCCTTGCCTGTCATTCAACAGCTCCGGATCGATTCCGGCAATTTCGGAAAGGGCGGATGCCAGGGTCATGCGTCGCCATTTTCCGGACATCTCAATGGTGTTTCCCTGATAGACGATTTGTGTCGATCCGGTAACCGCCGAAGTGATTTCGGAAAACATGCGTTCGGTCAGATCCATCAGGTCTTCATAGGTCGCATAAGCCTGATAAAACTCCAGCATGGTAAATTCAGGGTTGTGCCGGGTGGAAACCCCTTCGTTTCGAAAATTCCGGTTGATTTCAAAAACCCGTTCATATCCGCCGACGACCAGGCGCTTGAGATAGAGCTCCGGTGCTATTCTTAAAAACAGATCGATGTTCAGGGCATTGTGAAAGGTGACAAATGGGGTGGCTTCCGCGCCTCCGGCAAGAGTCTGCATCATGGGCGTTTCGACTTCCAGAAAATCCCGTTCCAGCAAAAAAGTTCGAATCGCCTGAATCATCCGGCTGCGTTTGATGAAGATGTCGCGAACATCGGCGTTCATAATCAGGTCAATGTAACGCTGGCGATAGCGTTTTTCCGGGTCCTTGAGCCCGTGAAATTTTTCGGGCAGGGGTCTTGTGGCCTTGCAGAGCAACCGGATTTCGGTGACCAGAAGCGTCCATTCCTGGGTCTTGGTCTGGAACATGCCCCCTGTCAGGCCAACAAAATCGCCGATATCCAGTTGCTTGAAAAGATCGTATGCGTCATCCCCGACGCTGTCCTTTTTGATATAGGCCTGAAGCTGTCCGGTTCGGTCCCGGAAACGAATAAACGTGGATTTTCCAAATCGGTTAATGGCCATCATCCGACCGGCAGTTACAAATACAGGAGCTTCAGGCGTAATGGATTCCGGACGGCTTTCGATCAGAGACAAAATATCTCGAACCGTATGCAACACTTTGAAGTCATTTGGGAAAAGCTGGATATTTCTGGTTTTCAGTTCAGTCTGTTTTTCTCGGCGCTTGTCGATAACATCACTTGATTTTTCATTTTCCATTGATGGCAGTCTCTTTATCTGAACGCTATTAGAACTCTAAAGGAATGGCAGTACGAAAATGCAGGGTTAGTGCCCGGATTCCCCGTCGATTATTACAGTTTAATCTGAAATTGTTAACCTATTTCCCTGTTTTTGTCAAATTTATAAGAATTTTCTTTTTAGTCCCGGCGGGTATATGAAGAAGGATCTTGTGTATCAAGGGGGTAGTGACCACAAAATATGGTGTGTGTTGAAGCTACGCCATGCCCGCTAACAATGCCAGCAGCGATGCTGCGTTTTCATATATAATGCGGCGTTCAAGGGCCGTGTTGCCCTTGCAGGCTATTTTAACGATTTTAATGGCCGGGATTCGGTTGCCGTATGGCCAGTCCGAGGCGGACATCAAGCATTCCGGCCCGAAAACATCTCAACCGCTTGCATGGTTTTAGGGCTGTTGAGGGGAACACGCTGAATCATGGGATGCAGTTTCAGCCCCCATGCCTATTTATAATACAACCTGTCTTCCAGCTTCATGAATCCCCGGATCGCCTGTGCTGTTCCGAATGAGATCAATTCCGGAGGCCAGGGAAAAACTTTACGGCCGACAAAGAACATCTCCGTACGGGAAGTTTGCCGGCCGCAAATCAGCTCGGCTATGGTTCGGCCGTTAAGGGTCGTCATGGAAACGCCGTGTCCGATGCACCCCAGGGAAAAAATAGCTTTCCTGTCCTCCCCGAGATATCCGATTGCCGGGGCCATATCTAGTGTAACGGAAACCGGTCCGCCCCATCTGTGGGAACATCCGATCCCTTGTAATTGCGGAAAAACCTGATGCACATGATTTTCAAGGTGAGCGAAGATCTTCTCGTTCAGATCCAGGCTCAGATCCGCGCCTTGACCAAAGGATACATCGCCGCCGCCCATGACGATACGGTTGTCCCGGGTCAGCCGGTAATAGTGGATCAGGTCCCGCGCATCTTCCACGCCGGTCCGGCACTGCCATCCGATGGAATCCAGTTGCGACGTCGAGAGCGGCTCGGTCATGACGATGTGCGTAAAGGCCGGCATCTGCATGGATTTGAGCTGCGGGAAAAGAATTGAGTAGGCATTGGTGGCCAGAACAAGATATTCAGCTTTCAAAGTTCCTTTTTCCGTTCGAATGGTGAAGCCGGATGAAGAGCTGCGATTGAAACTGGTTGCCGGTGAGCGTTCGTAAACCTTGACGCCGACGCTTTCGGTCAGCGCTTTCATCCCTCTTGCAAGCTTGGCCGGATTTAAAATGCCGCAACGGGGCTCAAACCATCCCAATTTGTAAAAATCCGTATTGAACTCCGCGGCCAGTCGCTCCCGGGACCATCGCTGCACACCGCTCAGGCCCCATTTTTCCATGATTTTAAAATCGTGCTCAACGCGCTTCACCTGGGCCGGACTCGTGCCGACCAGAAGGTAACCGCTGCGTTCATAATCGCAGTCGATCCTGTTGCGGGTGATGAGATCGTGCAGATAGTCGACAGCACTTTCCATATAGATATGCGCTGAGCGGGCCTTTGAATCGTCAAACCGAAACTTGGTGATACCTTTGGTAAGACCGAAGAGGGTCATGGAAAAACCGCCATTGCGACCGGAGGCTCCATAACCGCAAACGTCCGATTCGATCAAGCGCACATCCAGTCCGGGATTCAATTCTTTGAGATGGTAGCCTGTGGATAAACCCGTATACCCCCCGCCGATAATGACGACGTCGGCGCTGTCTTCGAGAGTCAGTTGAGGGTTGGGTTCAATGGTTTCCGGCAGCGATTCGAGCCACCAGCTTTTGGAGCGATAATCCGTCATCAAACACCTCCATGGGAAAAGTCGATCTTGACGAAAGGCCTGAAGTGTGATTTGGTTGGTTGACTAACCAATTAACTGTTTAAACAGAGGCTGTCAACTGTTTATTTTTCCAATTGAAGGATTCAGGCATGACCCGAAAAAACGGTTCAACAGACAAAAAAATCCTGATACTGAAAGCCCTGGGCCATTGTCTGCAACATAAGCCCTTTGATCAGACCTCCATCAAGGATATCGCGCAGGCCGCAGGAGTCAATCACGGCCTGTTGCACTACTATTTCAAAAGCAAGGAAGATATTTTAATCCAGTATATCGATTATGTCCTGCATCTGTACCGATCGATGTTCGAAGCGTGGATCGAGTCGAGACAAACGGACGATCTTGAATTCCGGGGCATGCTGGAGGAATTTTTTAAATTCGTGAATGAAAAAATTACGCTCAATAAAACGCTTTCCACAGTGTTTATCGAGATATGGGAGATCGCGCTTTACAATGGCGAAGTCCGTGTAAGGCTGCAACAGACATACCGGGAATGGATCAAGGCGCTGGCCGGCATGCTCACGACCTTTACGGATGATGCCACCGCATCACGCCGGATCGCAATAGCCACGATAGCGTTTCTTGAGGGCATGGCGCTTTTTTCGGTCATTCTCGATGAAGATCCGATCGACTTTCAAGCGGCCATCAACGGGTTTCAGGAAAACATTATTTCGATACTATCAAAAAAGCCGGCAACAGCAAGATCCGTGAAATAATCATGATGAAATCCAGCCTCTTCTACAACTTCGCAAGTTCTCGACAATCGCGTAAAGATAAGATATGTTTTGTGAAATTAACAATATGATGCCTTAATTTGAAAAGACAATCGATGAATTGCTTCAGTTTTTCCTGATCCTTGGTATTTTACCAGCCGCAGCGCCGGCCGGAGGTCAGGTCGTGAATCTGCTGAGTGAAAACCCTATTCCTATCATCCGCGGAACGGCGTTACAAGCGCCGAAATGGAGACCGGACATGAATGTTGACAAAAAGAAATGCCAGGGTAAGAAACCTATTGGGCACTGGGCGGGCCTGTGCTTCCTCGTGATAGCCGTGCTGTTTGGCGCGAGCGGCACATACGCCGCCGACATTCTCCTCGTCTATGGGGAGGGCAAGTTCAATCAGGGTGACAACCTGGTCAGCGCTCATCTTCTCAAGAGCCGATACTTGGTCACGCTCCGAAGCGATCGTGACGTGGCCATCCAAGACGCTGATGGCATGGACTTAGTCATAATTTCCGATTCGGTCGATACCAATCTTCTGGGTGCCATGTTTCGCGAGGTTCAGGTGCCAGTACTCTGTTCCGAGCACCAGCAGTTGGACGATCTGGGCATGACGGATCTGAATTACGGCGCGGACTTCGGAAAGGCCCTGAATAGGCAGACCATCAAGATCACCGACCCGGACCACACCCTCGCCGCCAACCTCAACGGTACGGTCTTGGTCAGCAACAAGGGCTTTGCCATGGGCTGGGGCGTCCCCGGTGAAAGCGCCGTTTGCGTCGGCGCGCTCGAGGGCTTGGAGGCCGATGCGGGTAAGAGATACGGCCTCTTCTCCTACGAATTCGGAGATGAGATGCCCGGTCTCACCGCGCCCGCCAAACGCGTTGGCCTGTTCCTGTCCAGCAAGGTCTGGAAGCACCTGACGCCGAACGGCAAGAAGCTCTTCGACGTTGCCGTGGATCACAGCCTCCGAGCCTCGGCTGGGGGCTGCGCGCCCTGTCAGTCGAGAGAGCACCTCGTTACCTTCACCAACCACAGCGGGGAGAACATCTGGGTCGGTGTCTGGGACGCGGTGAAAAACAAGGGAATCGCCCCACCAAGCGATTTCACGGATTGGGAGTTGGGGACGGACGAAGAAGCCAAGACAAAAACATTTTGTGCTCCGTACGGGGCCAACTACCGCTTCCTCCCGCGCGGTGGTTGCAAGGACGGAAATGGGGAATGGAAGATCAGGTGCGACTCGAACGACTGCAACTGGGGCGGGGCGCAGGCCACTTGCGCCAACGGCGGCCTTCAGTCCCTGGCGGAAATCAATTTCGACAACCAACCCAATTTTCAGAAAGATGCCTACTACGACGTGAGCTATGTGGATGGATTCAATTACGCAGTGGCGGTTGCAGTGACGAACGCGGATGGATGCAAGGACCTGAAGGCGGGGTGTAAAGAGCTACCGGCGTGCCCGTGGCCCACGCGCGACGGTGATGGCAAGATTGGCGGCAATGTCTGTTGGGGGGCCTGCAAGGAGATCTGGGCTCGCGCTAACCTCGATGGCCTCCCGGAGAATCAAAGGCCCACGTCCGCTCAGATCTCCGCCGTTTGCTGCCAGTGCAAAGTGAGCTGCGACGACGTTGGCTGTGACAACGTGGGGTGCGGTTGCTCGCCGTATGCTTTCTACTCCCCGCTTCGCACGGCGCGGACCTGCTGCAGCCCTATCCCCGATTTGGAGCCAAACAAATACGCTTGCGCCGAGAATCACTGCACGTGGCCGGAGATCTACAAATCCTATCCCAAAGACGTAAAGACGATCTGTACGGACAGCTATGTCTGGCAGTACAACGACGGTTCGGCCCTCATGCACTGTAGCGCCGGGACTCAGCCCTTCAACTTCTCAGTGGAGTTCTGGCCGAGATAAGGATGTATCCCGCCTGGAAAACGCGTGCGGGGTCATAAAAGAACATCAGGTGCCTGTTGTTAATTTTTGGTTACATGCACCTGATGTTCCACATTGATACGATCAGCCGACCATGCAATCCTGGTCAATCTGAAAAGCCTGCATCATGATGGCGTGATCGATCATGCCGACGCCCTGGGAAAGTGCGTCCACCATATCCTTGTCATTCCACCCAAGATCTTTCAGTTTCTTGATATCATCCGCGGTAACCGATCCGGGGGCTTTGACTGCTTTGACGACAAAGGCCAGCATGGCGCTCTCGTTTTCTTCCAGCAGCGACTGCGACGGGTCGGCTTCCATCTTGCGGATATCCGCATCGCCAATTCCCTGCTTTTTCAGCATAAGTTTATTAAAATCCATACAGAAGCTGTAGTTAAGATTATGGGCCACCAGATACCGGATATGGGCGAGCAGGGGAAAACTGAGTGTCGGATGTTTCGAGAAATATTGAATCCGCTGGAGCTGGAGGTTAAAGAGAGCCGGACTGGCACTCATCATCTCCATGGGTTTGGGAATTATGCCGATGTTTTTCATAAACATCTCATATGCTTCCTTGATTGAACCTTCTGCCTTTTCGGGCGAAACCGTGTTGATAAGCGCCATGTGGGTCTCCTTTTTCTAAAAATTCCAATGGGATGTGCCGCTGGTAAATATCCTTGCAGTCCGGTAATGAATGTGCTTGGAAAATACTCCGAATTGCTTTATTAGTAAAACCATAATTGCAATCCGGCGCATCTTCACCTGACGATAATTCTACCTATTCGCCGCTCTTTAAAGATCAAATGGTCTGTATCCTTCCCGAGAATCACCCCTTCAGCGCCCAGCCCTGTATCCATTTGCAGGACTTCGGCAGAATGAACCTTATATCCCATGCTGAAAAAGGGAAGAACTGATGTGGCGGGACAGGGTAAGGGCCTAAAGAACAAAATCAATTTACGCAAAGGAGAACAGATACCATGATGACCATTCAAACCCATCAAAAAATCAATCAGGAATGTTTCGGGACTCCGGTTTATCTGGAAGAAGGCGTCAGCCGTGTTGAACTGCATACGATCAGTTCCATGGCAGTGGATGAAAGCGGACTCGTGCACGGCGGGTATATTTTCGGTCTTGCGGACTATGCCGCCATGATCGCGGTGAATCATCCGAATGTGGTTCTGGGCTCATCGGACGTGAAATTTTTAAAGCCTGTCAAGGCAGGGGAGACGGTGATTGCCACAGCAACGGCCGAAGCCCGGCAGGGCAGAAAACAAATTGTCGCGGTTGCCGTAACGCGGAAAGAAGAGGTCGTGTTTTCAGGAATCTTTGCCTGCTTTGTTCTGGACAAGCATGTGCTGGCGTGAGCTCTCAAAAAGGAACCGGTGGCGGCCAGGTGCGCTTTTATGACAATCGATATTTCCGAAAATTCCCCGTATTTCGTGAATACCCCGGACAGTGTTGCCGTACCTTTGGCGGATATTGCGGCCAGGGAAACACCGGACCCGGAACGGGTGAAACGTGCCCATCAATTGATGATGGAGGCAAAGGAGGGAAAAGGAGAAAAACGAAAACCGATTGATGTCATGAGAATGCAAAACGGCAAATACCGGGTTATTGACGGCAACTCAACGCTTCAGGCGCTGAAGGAGCTTAAAGAAACAGCAGTTGTTGTAAGAATCTGCAACCGGAATTAATGCATTTACAATGATTTGGATTGATTGTTGTTATCACCTGTCCGGATACGAAGCCCTGTATCCCAGTGCTCTTCCCGCCGGTCAGGGATCGGTCCTTGGGTGATTTTATGAAGAGACAGGGCCGGCTTCATGATCCCATGTGGACCTCTACCACGCTCTGAAAGTGCGTTACCACGTAATAAGACTGGACCCGTATCTGGCAGAGGGCACAGTTGGGTGACTGTACAAAGTCCTTCAGATTGGGGTGTTTGGCAAGATAGCGATCCAGCTCGCTTTCCCGGTCTCTAGGGTCACTTCCACGGCTGTGCCGGTTGCCGTTGAGGCCATGGCCCAGCGAAAGTCGGATGTTTTGTTGGACCGGTTGTCCACGAGCATCGCTACCCTTGAATCAGCCGACAAGTTGGCATATTTGCGCGTAGACCGGGTGGTGGCGAAATAGAGCGATTTGAGGTCGTCGCTGGAGACGAAGGCTACCAGGCTGGCATAAGGCTGCCCCGTGCCCTGTGTGGCCAGTACGGCCAGAGGTTGGGACCGTAAGAGCTTCTTGAGTCCTCTTCTGACTTTGCTGAGGTCTTTATCCATGGGATCCTTTCGGTAAATTTATTTTTGATTGCGTGAAGCAACAATCTTTCAGATCTGTGAAATTGATTTTTTGAAAGATAGTTACAGGGTCTCGGGCCGAACGCGGTCTACCGCCATACAGGTGCTGGCCGGAAAGTGTTACATGACTTCGAAATTTGATCCTGCAAAACAGCCTGATCCTCGCAAAATACAAGAGATATCAAATCCAATCAATCGATAGGTGTTTCAGTCGCAAATATTTTCCGAAACAAAACATTATTGTTGACTAAATATTCTGAAGCCAATACAGAAATAGTATTAATATATAAAATACTAACGACGATCAAAGCAGTGCCTGTTGCCGGTAAAATATCGCAGAATCTTCTTCATAGTGTTACTGAAAGCCCCAAACCGCATGCCATTGTTGCAATCAGCTTTTCAGCTGCGTTTTTACTTTGAATTGCGGGAACAACCCCAAATAAAGCGAATGCTTTCTTATTAATCACCAACTGATGAAAGAAAGGAGGGTATATGAAAAAGACGATTATGGAGGCATTCAAAGAAACCGCTGATAAATTCGGAGACAGGGTGGCGCTAAAGTTCAAAACAGGTGGTCAATGGGAAGAAACGACCTGGAAAGACTATTATAAACAGGTCAGGATAACAGCGCGCGCGTTTATGGCGCTGGGACTTGAGAAAGGCAAGGCTGTCAATATCCTTGGAAACAATTGCCCTCAGTGGTTTATCAGCGATCTTGCCGGAGTGTTTGCCGGCGCAGTTCCTGGCGGCATATACACGACCAACAGTCCCGAACAATGCCATTATATCGCTTCTCACAGTGAAGCAAACATTGTGGTGGTTGAAAACACAGAACAACTGGCAAAAATAAAAAAAATCAAGGATCAGTTGCCTGAATTGAAAGCCATTGTGCTGATGAACGGATCTGATCCGGATGATATGGTCCATGCCTGGAATGAATTGCCGAAACTTGCGGAAAAAGTTTCGGAAGAAGCGCTTGAAGAAAGGATCATCGCCCAGAAGCCGGATGACTGCTGTACGCTGATCTATACTTCCGGAACCACCGGCAATCCCAAGGGGGTCATGATCACCCATGACAATATCACCTGGACAGCGCAGCAAGTGATCAATATGATTCATGGGAATCATGAGGATCAGGTTATCAGCTATCTTCCGCTGAGCCATATTGCCGAACAGGTCGTCAGTCTTCATGTCCCGTATCTTGCGGGATGCACGGCCTGGTTTGCGGAAAGCCTCGATAAACTGGGTGAAAATCTGCCTGAAGTAAGGCCTACCCTTTTCGTCGGCGTTCCCCGCGTATGGGAGAAGATACAGGCGAAGATGATGGCTGCCGGCGCTCAAAATCCCCCGCTGAAGAAAAAAATTGCTGCATGGGCGCGCAAACAAGGACTTGCCGGCGGCTATGCCGACCAGGAAGGAAAGCCGAAACCATTCTTTTACGGTCTGGCCAATAAACTGGTCTTTTCAAAGGTAAGAGAAAAATTGGGATTTGACCGTTGCAGATTATTCATTTCCACTGCGGCGCCGATATCCATGGACACGCTTGAATTCTTTCTGAGCCTGGGACTTCCTTTGACGGAAGTTTACGGGATGAGCGAATGCACAGGTCCTGGGACCCTGTCCCTGCCGGAGCCTTTTAAATACCGAACCGGATGGGCCGGACCGGCTGTTGCCGGCACAACCATAAAAATTGCCGAAGACGGAGAGGTCTTCATGAAAGGACGGCATGTATTCAAAGGCTATTTTAAAAACGATGCGGCAACCGCCGAAACCATTGATAAGGACGGATGGCTGCATTCAGGCGATGTCGGGAAAATTGATGATAAAGGTTTCTTGAAAATCACGGACCGGAAAAAGGAATTGATTATTACCGCAGGTGGCGAAAACATTGCCCCACAGGTTCTGGAGTCAAAACTCAAATCAATTCCAGTGGTCGCCAATGTGGTTGTTATCGGCGATCGGCGGCAATATATGACTGCTTTATTCACGCTGAATCCGGAAAGACTCGACCAGGAGCTTAAAAATGCCGGCAGTCCGGCCAAAAACATGGCCGAAGCTGCCAGGTGCCCGAAATTCAGAGCCTATGTACAGCAAAAACTCGATGCGGTAAATGCCACGTTAGCAAGGGTTCAGGCCATTAAAAAATTCACCATCCTGCCCAATGAATTTAGTGTTGAAGGGGAGGAGTTAACCCCGACCATGAAGCTCAAACGCAGAATCGTCAATACAAAATATGCCAAAGAGATAGAAGATATGTATAAATAATTTCTGGTTCCATCTCAGATCAAAAATTACTTTATATCGACACACCGAATGCCGTCAGGCCGCCAGGCCGGCGAGATAACATGGCTGCCTTTTTCCTCGGTATCCATAAGGCTGGCAAAGGTTACGGTAAAATCCCCATAACGGTTGTTGACGGCATCCATGGCCTGAATCATGAGCGCTTTTCTTCGTTCCTGCGGAAACAAGGGAAGCTGTGCCACCTTATATTGCAAATTGGTCAGCCGAACTCCAAGGAGCCGTACCGGCTGCTGAAGTTCAACCGTGTCCAGAATATCGATCGCTGCCTTATAGATATCGTCGCTCTGGTTGGTGGGATTTGCCAGAGTCTGCTGTTTGCCGAAGCTGGAGTAAAAGTCAGCGTATCGGACATACAGATTAATTGTTTTGCCGGAAACGCCGTAACGCCTGGCACGTCTGCCAACCATTTCAGATAGCTGAAGCAGGTATTTGAGAATATCCTGACGCCGGGAAACGTCCCGCCTCAGTGTCATGGAGTGTCCGACGGATTTGACCCTGTCCTGACCGCTTGCCGGAACCACCGGGCTATGGTCAATACCAAGGCCCATGTCATGCAGATGCTGTCCGGTGACGCCAAACTTTCTTTTCCAGAATATCAACCGGAAACCGCCCCAGTTCCCCGATTGTCTTGATTCCCAGAAGATTCAAATGGCGCTCCATGCGGGAACCGATACCGCAAAGAGCCTTAATGGGCAGGGTGTCTATTATTTGAGAT
The DNA here is from genome assembly GCA_963704205.1 of uncultured delta proteobacterium. Classification (GTDB taxonomy): domain Bacteria; phylum Desulfobacterota; class Desulfobacteria; order Desulfobacterales; family Desulfatirhabdiaceae; genus RAAP-1. Next base: position 64,790 of record CAVPHN010000008.1, on the reverse strand, counting down.
ACTTCATCCGGACGAATGATTGTAAGCCCATCCGGTTTTTTCATATCGCTGGCAAGTTTGGCAAGAAGCTTGTTGGGACGCGATGCCAACCGAGCAGGTCAGGCCGAAACTCTGCTTAATCCGGGCTTTCATCAGGTACACAATGCGTTCCGGAGAGCCAAAGATTTTAAGAGAATGCGTGACATCGAGAAAGGCTTCGTCAATGCTGAACACTTCCACCAGCGGTGTGTAGTCCAGCATCATGTTGAAAATCCGGGAAGATGTGTAGGTGTATTTGCGGTTGTCTCCAACGACAAGAATGATTTGAGGGCACTGGCGCTTTGCTTCCCAGATGGCCATGCCGGTCTTGACGCCGTATTTCCGGGCTTCATAGGAGGCGGTCGTGATCACCGTTCTGCCATTGGAGCCGATAACGGCAATCGGCTTTCCCCGCAGCGCCGGATTTGCCTGCTGCTCGACACTGGCAAAAAAAGCATTCATGTCAAGATGAAGAATGATCCGGTCGTTCATGACATACAGTGTCCAGATCTGGTCAAGCGGGTTGAAAATAATCGCATATATCACTTCGCCATCTATTAATATATCATTTGATAGCATAGCAGAAGAGATTGGTCAAGTCGGTGTGGCTACGATGCTGGCCGGAGTGATTTTTTTACGCGGATATTTATTGTCATCTTTTTCAGTTGCATTTCACTTTTCACTCAAGTTCTCTGAAAAGATCCCGATATACATAATGAATAGTTATTACCCACTATAGACGGCAGGGAGCTTAAATAATTCGAGCTTTTGTTCCTATTCAGAAACAATCCATTGTTCAAGAAACGGATAGCGCAACCTCTTATACAGACTGTGAAAATATTGTTCAGCTGAGGTCAGAAAGGCAATTGAAATGATATTCGAGCGGATTGAAACACTTCTCAATAGTCGCAAGACAGACCTTCCGGTCATGCCGTCAACGCAACCCAACAATGAAGGCTGGATGCTTAGATTGACGTTGGATCTATTTGCATCCATTGATCTTAAGGATGGGCGGCACCCGCTGACTGTTCCGCTTGGGTCTAGGTGGTATTCCGAGGCACTGCTTCCATCTGCTTTCCTCCCTGAGTTCCGGGGGGACGCTATCGCAGAATCATTGACTCACGCGGATGCCTTCATTGGTCACTTCGACATCGGAAACGGCGAAAAGGAGGATCTGACTCTCCGTCCAGACGTCAGACATTTCGTGGTAATTGAAGCTAAAATGCACAGCAAATTGTCGGCAGGCGTCAAGAAAGCCGCTTATTTCAACGAGGCCGCGCGTAATGTAGCGTGCATTACAGAAGTCTTAAAACGAACCATAAGGCAGGCGCAAGAATTCAAAGCACTCGGCTTCTATGTCCTGTCAAGTCAGATAAACCAAGGCTTGTTCGACGAGTATTTGACCAAAACTTCCTTGCGCACAGTGGTTGAACGAAGGGTGGATGAATACGGTGACAAGCACTGCAGGTGTTTTTCGGGCTGGTATCTGCCGACGCTTGATCGACTGGACATCAAGGCGATCTGCTGGGAAGATCTGATCGCAGTCCGTTATCCGGATGCAGAACCAACAAAGACTTCTATGCTCGCTGCTTGGAACTGAACAAATCACCTGGGAAAGGAATTTGATCTTGCCGATCGGCGTCAACAATTATTCGGGGCTCCTATCTGTTTCGAGTGGGTAAACACAATATCTCATGAAGGTAAGCTGAACCTTCCTTGCCTTCGGTGGCAAAGTCTGCTTTGTCTTGGCAAGTATTATTCTCCCACCACAGAGCCGCTCAGGCAATAATCAGTTCGCCAGAGACGCAGGATCGTCAGCCTCATTTATGTTTTTCAGTTTCGCTCGAAGCGGTTCATAGTAGCATACGCTTTTACCTTCATTTGTTTTGCTGTGTACTTTAACTTTATATTTAAGGTTATCTTTTTCATTGAACCATTGATATACCCACCAGTCACCATCCTGTTTCATGGAATATGGTTGTGTTCCAACCTGCTTGGACACATTTTTTTCCATTCTGTCTCTGATATCCTCTGTCTGACCCTCTTGTTCCGGAATATTGACGATTCGTGCATATAACTGGTCTTGAATAAAGGCAAAGGAGACCATGGGATTGGCGTGATTATGCATTTTCGTTCGGCACGGACCGGTATAGTTGTAATAGGATATTCCGCCTTTTTCCATATACCAGACGAAATATCCATCTTTGTTCAGATCCTCGATACGGGCGCCAAAATCCGGTTTATTGCAGTCAAAACTGGGTGCCAGTAATGGAAACGCCAGAATGAAACATCCCATAATAAAACACATTTTCTTCAGCATTTTGATTCCTTTCATATTGTAAATATCCTTCGAATTTTTGATCCTATAGCAATACCCAAAAGAAGACAAAGCAAACCAACTGCTGCAGATATGTACATCCACAGAACACGTGAGCTTTCAGCTTTTGCTGTATTTTGTTGAGCCAACTCTTTGTCTTTTTGTGCGTTCTCCTTTATCAGAGTCTCATCTTGGAGTTGCTTTTCAAGATCATTTATTTTTGTTTGTACGGACTCCTTCATCTGCCTCTCATATTGGAGTTGATCTTCAAGGTCACTTATTTTTGTTTGTGCATCCTCCTTCATCTGCCTCTCAACTTGGAGTTGCTTTTCAAGATTTTTTATTTTTGCTTGTTCGTTGTTTTTCCATGGAGGGAAAGGCCAAATAGCCCAACTATTTGAAGCCGAGAACATCGAACAAATTGAAATAAGCATCACAGCAATAAATATTTTTTTCATTATTCCCGCCGTTCCATAACTGATTCATTTAACATGATTGACAAGTAATCCGATCCGTCTAAAATGCAACATTAGCCTCTAACCCGCTGAGTTCCAAGCAAATCGGCAAATCTGCGATACTGTGAGTCAGCGGTGCAAGAATATCCGACTTCATGAACATGCAAATAGCCTCATCAATCCTAAACCAGAACATCCTCTTGAACCTTCGCCGGTATAAAAATCATTTAACAACAATGCAATGAATAAATCCAATCAATTCTCCCATACATTTATAAGGAGAAATCGTTACGGATAAGACTTTATCTTTCCGTTTTGATTCATAGCAATAATTTTCCCGTTTCCCATCTTTTATTTCAGATAAAATCGTGTCAATTTTGATAATACTTTCTGGTTTCTTATGGCAAGATCTTATGTCCATGCCGATATATTCCGGTTTTCGATCGACGATCTGGGCGCTGTATCCGTTATAATATAAAATATTGCCATCAAGATCTGTCACTGTGATACCAATTGGAATTTGATCCAGGACTGACCTTAATTCATTGCCGTGCATATTTTCCCTGACATTTATCAATAATTAATAATTTTCCATTTGCCTGGGCTATAATATCATTAATACTAAGCTTTGCCATAGATAATTGATGGCGAACAGACAGCGGGGGAGACACTATGCCGGCTCTGCAAAAGAAGGCAACAGCATTGCTTCACAAAGAGCAAGGCAGATAAATGCCCAAAATCTGGGTAGCACCCTCGGCAGATTGGCGCCGGTACGGAATTCATCACTCCTGAGCTGGCTGGAGTCGTTTGGCCGCGGCGCATACATACGCTCCGGGGATAGGGTGGACTGGCCTGGCGCTCTTTATACGCTTCAGACGCAGCTCGTACTCCCTGTCCATGTCGGCGGAAAAACAGCCCTTGAACTGAAAGGAAACGCCCATTACCTGCCGGCGAAGCAGAACTGGGTTTTTCTGTACGGTCCACGAGGGCTGATATTGCCGTCATGGTTCACGGAAGATCGTTTCGGCGTTAAATTTGTCGTAACGAGAACGAATCTCTTTCCTGCGGATAGCCTGAAGGGATTTACCGATTTCAAAGATGGTGACTTTTCGATCAGAATATCGGCGCCGGAGCGGGCAGCCATGGAGATGCTTCATCTGACGCCCAAAGAAGTCGGATTCGACGAAGCCCGGTTGATCATGGAAAACCTGGTCACCCTTCGGCCGGATGTTGTTCAGGGGTTGTTGACGGTATGCCGCTCTGTAAAGGTGAAAAGGCTGTTTCGTTATATGGCGGAAAGGCAGGAACATGCCTGGATGTCAAAGCAGGATTTATCGAAAATCGATCTCGGGAAAGGGAAGCGGATGATCATACCGAATGGCCGGTTTGACGCGAAATATCAGATACCCGTTCCCGTTGATCATGAAGGAATACCAGCGTGATCGATTCCGTATGCTTCAAACAAGCAGAATTGCTCCTGCGGATCATTCCGTTTGAGATTTCCGTTGAATGTCAAATCCTGTCAGATGATGAATTATACGCAGGAAAAGTCTGCGCTGCCCTGGATCGTCAGCACCCACGGGATCTCTTCGATATCATGATGCTTCTCAAATATGGAAACTTCAGCGCAGCTATGCGAAAGGCGTTTGTCGTTTACCTGATCAGCCATGACCGACCCAGAATAGAGGTTCTTAATCCGGGACTTGGAGATATCTGGCCTGTTTTTGAAACCGAATTTCAAGGCATGACTCTGGAAGCCGTCACATGTGAAGACCTCGAAAAGACCAGAGAAGAATTGGTTTCCATGATCGCAGGCGAACTGACAATTGATGAGAAACAATTCATTGTCTCCATTTCATATTTACTTAATGGACTGATATTATAAATACAGTTAGGGTTTCTCCTGGCCCAGGAGAAGGTTGATTTCCCGCGAGCATCACCTTTTTCTTGGGCTCAATTCCTTGCATTTTCCCATCGGACAGGCGCCCGTAGCGGTTTTGATGGTGTCCAGACTCCGCGCTCCTTCCTGAATCGCGGCCAGAATCCGGCCTTTGGTGACTTTCGAACAATAGCAAACCATTTCATTTACCGGCGCTTTCAAAATGTTTTCTGTATACATCGTTTTTCCTTATCGTCCAACGAGTTTGGGATCATAGATCTGGGCTGTTACGGGGCTGCGATCCAATGAAAATGCGAACATGGGAATATAAATCAGGGTCAGCAGGGTGCCGACCAGAAGCCCGCCGATAGCCACATCCGCCAGGGGGGAGAGTCGCTCCAGACCGACGGCCGATTCTGCCAGGCCAATGGCGGATTCGATCAGCGGAAGTCTCTGGTTCAGATATCCCGAAAGCGCCTCAAGTTCGATCCGGGTTTTTTCAAGGCCTTTTTGGCTGCGTTTCAGACGGATACGGGCGGCTTCGTTGGATACATATGTGGATTTTTCAAAAAGAGGGATTTTCAGAATGAGGCTGACCCCATTGTAGGTTCTGTCGATATGACTGTCGGTGTTATAGGCCGTGCCTTCATTTTCAGACAGAAAACCTTCCAGATAGAGGGAGGGATAAAACTGCTCTCTGGCGCGTTGAACGTCCTTTTCGGCTGCCGCGACCTCTTTTTCAATGGCCTGGACCGCGATGAAGCGGTCCTGAACCAAAGCGGTTTTCAATGTCATGGGAAGGGGAGCATGGATCTCCATCTGCGTCAGCTTGTAAATGTCCCGGGTAATTTCAAGTTGTTTTTGGCGGATGTCGTTTTCCTGGCGCTGCAGATCCGCCATCAGCTTCTGAACTTTCATAAGCTCAGCCTCGGCCGTTCTGCCGGTGTTGACCTTGATCGTCAGGCTGGAAATGGTTTCGGCAAGAGATGCTTTTCTGGATATTATGGCTTTCTGGACGCCGTCAAGATAAGCCATCGTGCTGTTCAGCGACACGATGGCGGCCTCTTTTTTGACGACATCGATCTGTTTTTGAAATTCGGCTTTTTCCTTCAGAAGTTTCATTTTTCCGGCAAGGGTATAGACCGACTGAACATAAACCGGCATCTGAAACGTCACCCCGTATCTGAATATATCTTTGGAAAACGGAATCGGATCATGGAGGGTCACCTCCGTGGGTGGCAGGGGCCTTAAATTGGTCGGGGAATTGTATTTTTCATACCGTGCCACACCGTCAATTTTCGGATAAAGCGAAGCATAGGCAAGATCTACCTGCAGACCGCTTTCGGTGATGGCCAGTTCGCTGTCCTGAATATCGGGTTGGCGCCTGGCCGCATGGATCACAAGTCCGTGATATCCGTTGCAGAGGCCGCGGATGCCAGCAGCAGAGACAGATAATGCATATCGTGATTGTTGTTATTTCTTTGGGATAAACACCTTCATGCCGTTCTTTCAGTCTATTCGTCTGAGCGGTCACAAAAAGAAGATAAGCCGAAAGGCTGAAAAAGAAGACATCCCGCAAGACAGTCCACCCGGAGAGTCCGGAAGCAGTCGTTTCAGTGGAAAAACACCCGCAGGAGATATTCAGGCCCCTGGCAGTGTTGAAGACAAGAGCGCTCAGGAACACGACCATTAAGAGATTTACCCCGAGGACAGCGCCTGGCACCCAGATTCCGGAAAGAAGCAGCATACCCAGGATCAGCTCCAGCCAGGGCAGTATCAGGGCCGTCAAGTTGATCAGTTGAGAGGGAAGAATCTGATAATTAAACACAGCCTCTGCAAACGCGGCCGGGTGAAGGATTTTATCGAAACTGGCATAAATAAACACTCCGCCCAGAATCAGTCGTGCCACAAGGGCAAAACGCCTGGGCCATGCTCCGGTTGAATGTTCCATATTATCTTTCCCAACTTCTCAACGTCTTTAATTTCCTGTCACAACCGGCAATCCGGCATTCCGCCATACGGTCCAGCCGTTGACCAGCACACGGACGTTTGTAAATCCCAGATTCTCAAGAAACAACGCCAGGTCCTTGCTCAGGTCGCAGGTATCTCCGTCGCAGTAGGTAACGATCACTGCATCGTTTGTCAGATTCGCAGTGACATCCATCACCCGCTGTTCGGCTTCGTGCCATGGAAGACTGATTGCGCCCTGGATATGCCCCTTGGTGAATTCCTCCTGAGGACGCGCATCCATAAACACCGCACCCATGGATTGGTGCAGATTTTTTGCATCATCCAGGGTAATGGCCATCTGCCGGCCCGATGGAGACATCAGCCGCGCTTCCGGCGACCAGTCTCCGATAAGTGGCAGAGACGCCGGCCGGAAATGATTTGAAATCAAGGCGATTGCCACCGCTGCCAGTACGATCAGCGACAGTTGCCGGATGGATCGGATCCACGGATGAAAATGTTCGTCTCTTGTCATGATGCGATACGTTCCTGAAATCCTATGGTTTGCAGGTCAAATGGCAGACGCCGGTGGGTGTGGCCATTGTAAAGGGGAAATATTTTTTCTTGAGCCACAGCGCCACATTTACCAGGGAAATCAATACCGGCACTTCCACCAGCGGACCGATCACGGCAGCAAACGCCTGACCGGAATCGATGCCGAACACGGCAACCGCAACGGCTATGGCCAGCTCGAAATTGTTGGATGCGGCGGTAAAGCTTAAAGTGGTGGTCTGCTCGTAGGTCGCCTTGAATTTCATGGACAGATAAAAGGAGACGAAAAACATGATGAAAAAATAAATGCAAAGGGGAACAGCGATCCGGATCACATCCAGCGGCAGTTGCACAATGTATTCGCCTTTGAGGGAGAACATCACCAGAATGGTAAACAGAAGGGCGATCAGCGTCATCGGGCTGATTTTGGGAATAAAGCGTTCTTCATACCATTTCTTGCCTTTTGTTTTTAAACCGACCCAGCGGGTGATCATGCCGGCGATAAAGGGAATCCCCAGATATATGAACACGCTTTCGGCAATCTGGCCGATGGAAATATCCACGACCATGCCTTTAAGCCCAAGCCATTCGGGCAGCACCGTGATGAACACCCAGGCGTATACGGAAAAAAGCAGAACCTGAAAAATGGAATTAAAGGCCACCAGACCCGCGCAGTATTCCGTATCCCCGGATGCCAACTCGTTCCAGACGATGACCATTGCGATGCAGCGGGCAAGACCGATCAGAATCAGGCCCACCATGTATTCCTGATGACCGGACAAAAAAATTATGGCCAGAAAAAACATAAGGATGGGTCCGATAATCCAGTTCTGAACCAAGGAAAGGAGTAAGATCCGGGTGTTTTTAAAGACTTCTTTCAACTCTTCGTATTTTACCTTGGCCAGCGGCGGGTACATCATCAGAATCAGACCCACGGCAATGGGGATGTTGGTAGTTCCCGCCTGAAACATGTTGATGACATCCCTGACCCCCGGATACAGATACCCCCAGGACACTCCTATAAACATGGCCAGAAAAATCCACAAAGTAAGAAAACGATCCAGAAATGAGAGTTTTTTGATGGCTGACATGAATCCTCCCTGGATTTTTGTCTTTATGAAATCAGCGGTGTCAGTATAAAATATAATCCGAGGCATCCGATTAGAGCGCCGGCGCCTTTCCGAAACCAGTTTCCGGCGCCTTGCCAGGTGCTGTTTTCCAGAATGCGGCGCACCAGCGCCGTCGAGCTTCCGGCGATAACAATGGGAAGACAGTGCCCAACAGCAAACAGCAGGATCATCAGCACGCCGCTGGCAATCTGCTGCTGAACCGTAATGACGGCCAGAATCGGCGCAATAAAGCCGAAGGTGCAGGAGCCGGAAAGCGTACCGTATGCCACGCCCAAGCCCAGCGCGCCCAGGAGTCCCTTGAATTTCAGGCGGTAGAGAAGGCCGCCGCCCATGGAGCATCCTTTGACCCCGAACATGCTGAGGCTTACCCAGACCAGCACCAGACCCACCAGAATCTGCCAGTAATTGCCGACATCTCCCAGCATGCGGCCCAAAAGCGCGCAGATAATGCCGATCGCAGCAATACTGATAAAGAGGCCAGTGGTGAATGCAATCGAGTACTGCATGGCCTGAAGGGGCTTTGGCTGTTCCTTCTGGCCGCCGACATAGGCCACCATCAGCGGGATGGATGCCAGATGACAGGGGCTGAAGAGCACACTGACCATCCCCCACAAAAAACATCCCACCAGCGCCAGGGAAGCCCCGCCGGTCATCCACTGGTTCACTGTCAGAAAAAAAGATTCGATCATGATGTCTCCCGGAGTCCGGATTATTTTACGCCCATTTTGGTAAGCTGGCTGACAATGTCTGCTTCGCTCATAAATCCGACATGCCGATAAACTTCTTTGGCATCCTTGTCGAAGAAAATCTGGGTGGGAATGCCCCGAATGCCGAACCGTGTGGCCGGTTCCCGATCTTCCCATACATCATAGAAATGAATGACGGCTTTTCCCTGATAGTCTTTTTCCACTTTTTCCATGATGGGCGCCATCATTTTGCAGGGAATGCATTTTTTGGCTCCCAGATCCACCATGGTGACCATTCCCTTGGCCGGGATTTCCTTGGTTTCCGCCGCCTGTGCAGCAGAGGATGTCAGAACGGAAAAAACCGAGGTCTGCGGAAAGCTGAAAATAAAAAAGAACAGCCCCGTGATAATAACTGATCTGGCCGGTATCTTCATGTATTGGTTTTTCATTGAATTTCCTGTTAATGGTAATTTCTGACAATCAGATAAAGATTACGCTGCGTCGCCGAACAGATTTTTAACAGCTTCCTTGACCGTTTGAACATCCGCGGCATCCAGATTGAAATTCTTGTTCTTTTCAATCCCCAGACATAATGCACCTCCCTCTAATTAGCTGCAGCCAGCCATTTCTTGATTTCGTCTTTTTTAGGGATCTTACCAACGCTCTTGACCTCGCCGTTTATAACCACAGCAGGGGTGCCGAACACGCCAAAGCCTGCGATTTTCATCATGTCCGTCACTTTTTCCACCTCAGCGAATACGCCGGCTTCAGCAATGGCTTCTTTTACCACTTTTTCGGTCTGCTGGCATTTGGCGCAGCCAGGACCCAGTACCTTGATTTCCATCACAATCTCCTTTCGGGTAAAGATTTCTTCTTTGAATAAAAACAGCTCAAGTGTTCAGATTATCCGGTAGGGTTTCCACAAACGCCCTGATTTCATTGCGCACCCTGCGGTAGTGGCCCATGGCCTCTTCCTCGGTTGACGCGTTTTCAGCCAGTTTGGGCGGATCTTCAAAGCCCCAGTGGAGTCTTTTTGTTTTCCCCGGAAACAGCGGACAGGATTCATTGGCGTGATCGCACAGCGTAATCACGTAATCGAAGGTAATGGGTCCCAGGCTTTCGATGGTCTTTGGAAAGCCGCCTGAAATATCGATGCCGATTTCCGCCATACTTTTAACTGCTCGGGAATTCATCACGCCGGGGTCCACGCCAGCGGAAAACGGCTCGATAATTTTCGATTTCAGGTGCCGCGTCAGTCCTTCGGCCATCTGGCTTCGGCAGGTGTTGCCGGTGCATAAAAACAGTATTTTCAGTTTCTGTCCGGTCATTTGCATTCCTCCATGATTATATCAGAAAGTTAAACAGATATCCGACGATCAGAATGCCAACGCCCACAACGCTGATAAAGGTGGCAATCAGCGCAGGTTTCAAAACTTTCCGCAGGATCACCATTTCCGGCAGCGAGAGCGCAATCACGGACATCATAAACGCCAGAACCGTTCCCAGAGCTGCACCTTTTTCAATCAGCGCGTGAACCACGGGTATGATGCCCGCGGCATTTGAATACATGGGAATGCCTACCAGAACAGCGATGGGAACCGACCACCAGGCGCCTTTTCCCATGATGGAAGCCATAAACCCTTCGGGTACAAACCCGTGAATTCCGGCACCAACAGCGATTCCAACCACCACATAGATCCAGACCTTTCCGACAATATCCTTGATGGCATCAAGGCCATACTGAATCCGGTTTGCCCAGTTCAGATCCTCTTCAACCATGCCGTTTCCGCCGGCCTGAATCTGAAGCACCCATTCTTCGAGATGCCGCTCCATGTGAAGTCTTCCGATCACCCATCCGGCAATCATGGCGATCAGAAGACCGGTACCAAGGTAAATGGCGGCCACTTTCCAACCAAAGAGGCCGTAGAGCAGCACCAGAGCGATTTCGTTGACCATGGGTGCTGAAATCAAAAAAGAAAAGGTTACACCAAGCGGAACGCCGGTTGTGACAAATCCAATAAAAAGCGGTACCGCGGAGCAGGAGCAAAATGGGGTGACGATCCCCAGAAGCGCGGCCAGCACGTTTCCGAAGGATTCGCGTTTGCCGGCCAGTATTTTCCGGGTTTTTTCCGGGGTAAAAAAAGACCGGACAATGCCGACCCCGAACACCACCAGGGTCAGCAGCATCAGGACTTTTGGGGTTTCGTAAATAAAAAATTCAATTGCGCTGCTCAGATGGTTTCCTTCCTTCAGTTGCAGCACGGTATAGGTGATCAGGCGGGAGAAATTCGCCAGTTCCTGATAAATGAACCCCCATAAGACCAACAAGGGAATCATGTAGAGGATGTATCGAAGCGCCTGGGATTTTTCCTTCAAAACAACGGGAGTTCCCGGGACGTCCGGTACCACCGTACAGCAGGGTTGAGGAGTTAGATCTTTCATAACGATTCCTTACGCTTTGCAGATATCTTCCCTGCGGATTTCAGGGAGTTTATTGACCATCCGGACAATTTCCGTGTCATTCTCAAGCCAGTGTTTAAGCCCTCCCAGCAGCATGGCGGCGTATGGACTGTCCAAACCGTCTGCCAGGTCGTAATTGACCCACAGACCGCGTTTCTGACTCACGGCAAGTCCGGCGTCTTCCAGGATTTTCAACTGCCGGGATGTCGTCGGCTGAGGTATATCCAGGGCTTTTTGAATTTCGCATACGCACATGGGCTTATGCTGAAGCATTTTGATGATCTTCAGTCGGCTGGGATCTGAAAGGGCTTTCATGACTTTGACAAATTGATCCATGATGGTCTATCATATTCATTTTAATGAATATAGATATTTTGATATTCCCTGTCAAGAAAGATCTTAAGAAATTTATAAAATATATTGTGAATATAACAAATCGGAGGACAATCGATTCCATGCCCCTTTTGCGTGAATCAGGAACCATTGGTGTTGCTTTCCGGAGCCTGCCATCCGCCGCCGAGCGATTTGACAAGGGCCGCAACCGATACCAGTTGATGACCCCGAAGGCGGACGCTGGTCCGTTCGATCCCAAGAGCCGCATTCTGCGTGGTCGCCACCTCAAGATAGGTCGCAAGGCCGATATTGGCGTTTGAGGCGGCCATGCGGCATTCGGCAGCGGCGATATCCGGCCGGCGTTCAAGCAGCTCCGACGTCGGACCGAGAGGGAAAACCAGTGGAGGCATATCGAGCGGCCGCTCCGGCGCTGCGGGGGGTGATCCAAAAGCGAATTGCGCTGGATGGACCGTATTTTACTGAACCGATGATTGCCCGAAGTCTGGGGCTAATAGACGTTCGATCATGGGTTTCAGATCGACAACACGGTAGGGGATGTTCTGAAACCGATCCAGCTTGATCCGGTCCGAGACGATCACAAACGGCAGCTTGAAATCATCCGGATGATTGCTGCCGTGAATTGTTTCGTGCCCGGCATGGTCGCTGGTGATGACGATCAGAAAATCGCCTTTTTGTCGGACGGTGTCGATTAGTGCCCCGAGCATCTCATCGATAAAAGACAGCTCTTCCAGATATTCCGGTGAGAGCCAGCCTTTTACCGGGCCGACTTCATCCAGTCCGCTGACATGAAGAAACACGAAGTGATTCCCGGGTTTTTGGAGAAATGCATGCGCGATATCCACGGCGTTGTCTTTGGAGAACCGAAGATCACTGACTGACGGATTGACAAGAAAGCCAAGTTTTTCCTTGGAATAATAGTATCCGGTCAAATAACCGTAGGACCTGGCAAGATTGAAAATGGTGCTTTTTGCAATCGTCGGCTCCCCTGGCTGCCAGTTGTTATCCGATTTTCCGCTTTCCGCGGGACCGAGGCCCGTGAACATGGCGGTATGGGATATCAAGGTCAGGGGCGGGTCCGTGCTGATGCCGTTCAAGGTGAAGGCGCCGCTCGTCATCTGCCTGTAAATAACCGGTGTTGTTTTGGCTGAAAGCGCATCGGGGTGCAGCGCATCGATTGAAACAATCAATACATTGCTGAAGGGCCCGGCCAAGGCGGAAGCTGCGAATAAAAAGACAATCAGAATGAATCCGGCAATAGACTTGATCATTTGTTCACCATGGCGATGTCATCAGCAGCGCAACTCCGTTCCGCATCAGGGATTTTGCGGCATTTGAAATTTTCGCGAAAAAGCGAAAAAAACCGATCGGAAATTCACAATCGGGCTGTATCCCTGACACAGGTGCCAGCCAAAAGTTTTAAATATCCAGATTGACAGCACCGCACCCATATTGCGCCCCCATATAACGAAAAAAGGGGTTAGATTTTTCATCTAACCCCTTGATATAATTGGTACGCCCGGAGGGATTCGAACCCCCGGCCTACGGATTCGAAGTCCGACGCTCTATCCAGCTGAGCTACGGGCGCGTGAAGCAGGCAAAATGGGGTGAGTGACGGGGATTGAACCCGCGACAACCGGGGCCACAACCCGGTGCTCTACCGACTGAGCTACACCCACCATGTGTTTGCCCTTATACTAAAAAGTCTCCTCTATTGCAAGGGATTTTCTGTGAAAGTCAACGAGGAGCAAGCAGGGCGACTGACAAGCGGCTTTTTCGCTGATGATTCGGATATCGGAGGCGTTTCGGGATCAAGCCGGTTAATTTGACATTGACAAGACAGGGAAGAATGATGATATAAAAAGATACCCAACTGTGTCTTTGCTGTGCTGTATCGTAACGATACGTTACACCTTGTTGCAAACTGCATAAGGAAAGGAGCTAATAGATGCCAACTAAAAACGCTTCCAAAATTAAAACGTTAGGTTATGCTATTCTGTTTGTCTTTATCTCATCCGCGCTGGTTTTTGCTCAAACACAGGCCCCGCTGGGTACTTATACGGCCACAACCGGATCCTCAATGGCTAAGGGCAAATCGGCTGCGACCGGCGCACAGGGCGGTTTATTCAAAAAAAAATTCAGTAAGCCTACTGAAGCCGGTGCTGGAAACACCATCACCATCACTCTGCAGAGTTATTCAACCAAGGAAGAAATCAGCCAGTTAAAGGCGTCCCAGAGCAACGCTCAGCAGTTTATGACAACGTTGTCATCTTTTCAACATGGCACGGTTTCAATGGGAGGGAAGAGCTTTCCGATTAACATGGCTTCCTCAAACTCACGCAGTGGCAAGTTTGTCGTCACGATTCTGTCGTCTAAAGCCTTCTCAAGTACGGGTGGCCGATTAACGACCGGCAAAGGCCTGAGCACCGGCCACATCGAGCTGTTGGTGGATGCCAGCGGGACCGGCCAGGGGGTGCTTCGTACCTCAACGCAGATAGCCTTTGATTCTCAGGGCGAGGCGTCGGCAAAGGGAGGTGGTGCCATGTCCAAGGCCACCGAGTTGACCGGCGTATCCCGGCAGTAATTCAAGATTAGGGTGGTGTTCGAACCCGGTTGTATTTCATGAACAGCAAAGAATCACAGGCAAAGGCAATGGTTCTTCAAGAACGATTGCCTTTGATTTTTTATGGATTGGAATTCACAATGACAGATGGCGCATATTTGAATATTGACATCCGGGTTGCAACCGAAGCGGATGTGCCGCTTATTCTTTCCCTGATTAAAGATCTGGCAAGATATGAAAAACTACTGGATCAGGTAGTTGCCACTGAAGCGATTCTTCGGGAATCGCTGTTTCGGGCCATCTCCGCGCGCCGAAGTCATCATCGGCAGTGTACAGGGAATTCCTGTCGGTTACGCCCTGTTCTTTCACAGTTTTTCAACATTTCTCGGAAAGTCGGGCATGTACATCGAAGATCTGTATGTCCAGAAGGCCCATCGGGGAAAAGGCCTGGGAAAGGCCCTGCTGATGTATGTCGCCGAACTGGCCATCGAAAACGGGGCTGCAAGCGCCTGGAATGGTCGGTTCTGGACTGGAATGAACCGGCCATTCGATTCTACGAAAGCCTGGGCGCGGTTCCGATGAATGGCTGGACCCTGTTCCGGCTTGCCGGAAACACGCTGGATTCCCTGTTGACTTTGCTTCCCGAGTTGACGGTAATGAAGCAGTTCACAGCAGATGTCACTGTGTCGGAAAACCGGCCAGGTAGCCAGAAGATGCAACCGCTGCAACAGTTTGCAGGAAGACCGAAAACATGACATGGACCCTTTGGAGAGACTTTATGACCCTGAAACGATTTGAATCCCCCATAACCACTGCCATGCAGCTTCAGGAACACCAGCTAAAGGGGCTCAAGTGGACCGTGGCCCATGCCTATAACGGTTCTTCGGAGTACCGCGCCAAGCTGGACAGGGCAGGAATCGCTCCGGAGAGCATTCAATCCCTGGATGATCTCAAAAAACTTCCCTTTACCACTGCCGACGATCTTCGCGACGGCTATCCGTTTCCGCTTCGCGCCGTGCCGTTTGAAAAAATCGTCCGGATTCATTCCAGCAGCGGGACGACAGGAAAGCGGAAAAATCTTTGCTATACCCAAAAAGACGTTGAGGACTGGTGTCATTTCTTTGCCAGAGCCTATGAAATGGCCGGAGTAACTCCTGAAGACCGGGTGCAGATTGCCGTGGGTTATGGGGTCTGGACTGCTGGGATCGGGTTTCAGCTGGGCTGCGAAAAAGTCGGCGCCATGGCGCTTCCCATCGGTCCGGGAAATGTGGACATGCAGTGCCAGTTTCTGCTGGATCTTCAACCGACGGTTTTATGCTGCACCGCATCCATGGGGCTCCTGATGGCGGAAGAAGTCAGCAGAAGAGGGCTCGGTGATAAGATACGCATCAAAAAAGTCATATATGGATCCGAACGCGCATCCATTTCCATGCGCAAAAAAATATCCGAACTCTTTGGCGGTGCCGAACTCTTTGACATTACCGGCCTTACCGAGCTTTATGGACCGGGAACCGGCATCGAATGTCCGGATCATGACTGTATTCATTACTGGGCGGATTACTATATCATGGAAATCATCAACCCGGACACCCTGGAGACGGTCCCGGATGGCGAATGGGGAGAAATGGTGGTGACCACTCTCTGCAAGGAGGCTGTACCCCTGATTCGATATCGAACCCGGGACATTACCCGTATCATTCCGGGTTCCTGTACCTGTGGTACGATCATGCCCAGACACTCCCGGATTCGGGGCCGGACCGATGACATGTTCAAGTTCCGGGCCGTCAATATTTATCCTTCGACCATTGATGCGATCGTCTCCGGACATACCGGCCCTGGGATCGGAATACCAGATCCATCTGACCAGGGATGCATCCGAACGGGGAATGATGCGGCTGGTGGTGGAGCGGGCCAGGGATATCGGAGAAGAAAGAAACGAGGAACTGTCAAAAGAGCTTGTTCATCAGATTAAGAAAAAAGTATTGATTACACCGGTTGCGGAAATTGTTCCGTATGGATCATTGCCGCGGTCGGAGCGAAAAAGCAAACGCGTATTTGATACGCGAATCGAGGACCCGATCGTCTAAGTGCGCTGCAAGCTGCAAAATCGGCCCTGAAAAAGGGGAGATGGATGCGGCTGACTGTCAGATATGGACATGAGCATTTTTCTGGAGCATTCTGCAATGAATCAAAAAATATTTCAAATGGGCCTTTCAACCGAAACCGTTTCTCTGTATCTGCTCTGCTGCGGCCTGGCGGATTCCGGAGCAACCCTTTCCACAAAAAACCTTCTGGAGATCTGGAATGCCTCGCCCGAGGCAATGCACGCAAGCTTTCTTGAGCTGGAAGATCGCGGGATTGTTTTGAAAATCATTTCAGATGGGAAGGACAACCATATCTACAGGCTCACCGATGACCACGACTGGAAATGATATCCTTGAGACGTATCCCGGGCTGCTGTCTGTGGTCCATAGAATTCAGATCAGTCATCGCAGCGTTTTTGCTGGTCGATCTGGCTGCGGACACAGGCAATGATTTCCGAAGGGGTGACATCGGTGCGGATTCCGGGGCAGAAGCCTGCCATGATATGCCAGTTTTGCGGGTCTTTCAGAACGTTTGGAATAAAGGGCCATGCCTTGCACATTCGGGGCTTGACAGGATGAATCGTGCAGATTTTGTCTTTCCAGAAAACGCAGTATCCGTTTTCGGCCTGAGCCAGAACGGATTTGCTGCCGGAAAGCTGACAGTATTTTTCCAGAAACATTCCGGGATCAATATGAATAAAGGCGGCGATGGACTGAACATCCTCAGGGGAAACATAGGTTCCGCCGAATCCCTTGCAGCAGTCGCCGCATTGCTGGCAGTTGAAAATATCCTGCGGCGTCAAGGGATCACAGGGCATAGCGGGTCTCCATGGCTCTTTTCAGGGTAACCTGATCAATGTATTTCAAGTCTCCGCCGATGGGCACCCCGGAGGCAATGCGGGTGACCTTGACCGGAAATTTCTCCAGAAGGCCCAGAAGATATGAAGCCGTTGCCTCGCCTTCCACGTGGGTGCCTGTGGCCAGAATGACTTCCTGAATCCCGCCCCCCACAATCCTTGCAATCAATTCCTTGATGCGGATGGCATCGGGTCCGATGCCATCCATGGGCGACAGTGCGCCTTGAAGGACATGGTACCGTCCATTGTATGCGCCTGATTTTTCGATCGACACCATATCCGCAGGCTGTTCGACCACGCAGAGCAGCCGCTCGTCCCTGGAGGGATTGCTGCAGATGCTGCAATGTTCCGCTTCGCTGAGCGAAAAACAGAGGGTGCACAATCTGACCTTGTCCTTGAGCTCTCCGATGCTTCGTGCCAGTTGTTCGGCATCGCTTCGGGAAGACCGGAGGATATACATGGCCAGGCGCTCGGCGGTTTTTTCACCGATGCCCGGAAGCTTGCTGAGCTGGCGAATGACCTGTCGAATGGATGTGGGGTAATGGTTCATGGCTGTTACATCAGTCCCGGGATATTCAAGCCCCCGGTGAGTTTGCTCATTTCACCGGAAACCATTTCCTGGGATTTGGCAAGGGCGTCATTGACTGCCGCAAGAATTAAGATCCTGAAGCATTTCAACATCTTCCGGATCAACCACTTCTTTTTCGATCTGAATGGAGACGATCTGCTGTTTGCCGTTGGCAACGACTTTGATCATGCCGCCGCCGGAAGAGGTTTCAATCGTTTTTTCAGACAGTTCTTCCTGAAGCTTCACCATTTTGGCCTGAAGCTGCTGGGCCTGTTTCATCATATTTCCCATATTTTTCATCATGAGGGTCTCTCCTTCTCTATCTTGATATCGACAACCGTTCCGCCAAAAATCTCAATGACATCGGCAACGAGGGGGTGGTTCAGCGCTTCCTGCCTCAGGTACTGGGTCTGGCTGGCCCGGACCTGGTTTTCCGGAAGCGGTTCTTTTTCAGCCTGGATGATGAGCTTGATCGGTTGTTCAAATAACTGGCTGATGACCGATTTCAGCAGGGCTTCATTTTTCGGCTGGCGGATTCGGTTCAGATTGAATCCATTTCCGGAAAAACGAATCTCCAGGGTATGATTCTCAATTTTCTTCAATTTGGATCGGGATAAAACAGGCGCCAGGGCCGGAGACGTCTCCGATACCTTGTCCACAATCCGTTTCAGAGCGGCATCCAGCGCAGATTCGGATTCCAGATGCCTCGATTCGAAGCGGCTGGCGCGGGCTTTTTTCAGGGGGATGCGAATGAACGGCTGCACGCGGTTCCGGCTCCGGCCGGTGCAGTGTCTGTTCGGGCTCAGGTTCCGGTTCCGGGATTGCATACGGGCGCTGTTCTTCAACAAGCTGGCGTTGGGACGGATGAATTTCCTTTCGCAAAAAATCCAGCTTTTCAATGAGATCATCGATGGGCAGAGAGGGCCGGGTCTGAATAATTCTGAAAAAGACCAGTTCCAGGGCCAGCCTGGGGAGGCTGGAGTAGCGAAGCGTGGCTTCCTCTGAAAACAGCATGTCAAAAATATGGTTCAGGGAGGATACCGAAACCGATTTCACCTGCTGCTGCATTCGGTCGATTTCATGGAGAGGGACATCAACAAGCTTCTGAGCATTTTTGCTTATTTTGACAACAAGCAGGTTGCGGAAATGTTCGACAAGCGAATTGTAAAGGCGCTTTAAGTCCAGACCGTTTTCATAACCGGTTTCCAGAAGATTCAGGATTTCCGCCATGTCCCCGTTTAAAACAGCCTGGGAAAGATCAAAGATAAATTGTCTGTCAATGACCCCAAGAAGGCTGATGACCAGATCGTGGGTGATTTTTCCTTCTGAAAAGGAAAGGATCTGATCCAGAAGGCTCAAGGCATCTCTCATGCTGCCGCCGGCTTCCTGAGAAACGACAAGAAGGCTTTCCTGCGGAATGTCCACCGCTTCCTTCAAGCAGAGTGCCTGAAGGTGTTCAAAAATCGATCGGGTGTCAATCCGGCGAAGGTCATGGCGCTGGCATCTGGAGAGAATGGTCAGGGGAATTTTCTGCGGCTCGGTGGTTGCAAACATGAACAGCACATGGGCAGGCGGCTCTTCAAGCGTCTTTAGCAGGGCATTAAAGGCCGCAGCCGTGAGCATGTGGACTTCATCGATGATGTAGATTTTATAGCGGCTGTGGGAAGGCATGTAACGGACATTGTCTCTGAGGTCGCGGACCTGGTCCACACTGTTGTTGGATGCCCCGTCAATTTCAAAGACATCGACCGCCTGACCCGATGTGATCTCCATGCACGAACGGCAGACATTGCAGGGAGAGGCTGTCGGACCCTGCTGGCAGTTCAGGGCTTTTGCCAGAATACGGGCAATGGTGGTTTTGCCGGTTCCCCTTGGCCCGGTAAACAAAATGGCATGGGCTACCCGTCCGGAGGATATGGCATGGCCGAGGGTTTGCGTGACATGATCTTGCTTGACGACATCAGCAAAGCTCTGGGGTCGATATTTACGGGCAAGAACCAGATAAGACATAGTTGATTTCCTGGCAGAGAATCATCGGAAGGTCAGCAGAGAGCGCGTTCACGCCGTAAAATCGGGGCTGGAAATGGATATGAAACTGGCGGAGAGAGAGGGATTTGAACCCTCGGCGCCGCTATTAACAGCGCACACGATTTCCAGTCGTGCTCCTTCAGCCGCTCGGACATCTCTCCAGAATCAAACAGGGGGATCATCATTCAGGCCCAAATCTTTGGCGGAGAGGGTGGGATTTGAACCCACGATCCCGTTTTTAGACAGGATACCGCTTTTCGAGAGCGGGGCCATCAGCCGCTCGGCCACCTCTCCATCACCCTCTGACTTAAGACGATCATAAATATACTTTTTGGGAATTCCTGTCAATGATCTTATTGAGATTTTTTACATTCAGACTTGAATAACCTCCAGCTTTGTAGTATTTCTTGGCCCGCGCATAAAAGGCCGGAGTCGATGTTATTGATTCCGGACTTCTGTATGAACTCGTAAAAGGATATTGTGTGATGGCCAAAATTGTTCCATTCCGTGGAATTGTGTATAACCCCGAAAGGGTAGAGAATCTGGCGGATATTGCCACCCCGCCGTATGATGTGATAACGCCCCTGGAGCAGCTTGCCTTTTATGAGCGCCATCCCTGGAATATCGTCCGGTTGATCCTGGGAAAGACATCTGAAAAGGATACGCCCCAAGACAACCGCCATACCCGTTCGGCGGGTTTTTTTAATGCCTGGCTGTCCGAAGGCGTCCTGGTTCAGGATCCTTCTCCGGCATTTTATCTGACCTCCATTGATTTTTCTGTTCATTCCCAAAAGGTCACCCGATGGGGCATGATTTCGCAGGTTGTCCTGGAGCCTTTTGAAAAAGGTGTGGTACTGCCGCATGAAAAAACCTTTTCCCGGGTGAAGTCGGAAAGACTGGAGCTGATGAAAGCCTGTCACACCAATTACAGCCCGATATTTTCCCTGTATTCGGATCCCCGGCAGATGGTTCTGAATACCCTGAGGCAGTCCTGTTCTGAAATGTCGCCGGACATGACATTTGTCGACACCCATGGCCACCGCCATCAGTTGTGGCGGATAACGGATGTGGCCGTCCACCAGAGAATTTCCGATTTCATGAGCGACAAATCCCTCTTCATAGCAGATGGCCATCACCGGTACGAAACCGCCCTGAACTACCGGCAGTGGATTGCGGAGCGGACACCGGGGTTTTCTCCGGAGCATCCGGCCAACTTCGTCATGATGTATTTATGCGGTATGGAAGATCCGGGGGTGGTGATTCTGCCGGCGCACCGAATGGTAAGGGCGATTTCTCAGGAAAAAATGGATTCGTTCATCACTGCCGCGGAAACCTGTTTTGATATCAGTCGGTTTTCAATGGAAACGGGAACCGGTCCAGGGGCAGCAGCAGAAAAATGGGACGGTATTTTGGATGCAGGCAGCCCCCGTACCCAGATCGGTGTCGTGATGAAAAATCACCCGCAGGGATATCTGCTCAGCCTGAAACCCGGCGTCATGCAGCGGATGTTCGGCCGCGAGATGTCGGAACAAATGCTGGAACTGGATGTGACGGTATTGACCCGGCTGATATTGATGGAGCTTTTGGGCCTGGATCACAGTCAACTGGACGATGAATCCATCATGAGCTATTCCAGCAAGACGGACGTTGCACTTGAAGCTGTCAGGACGGGGGGCTGCGATGCAGCCTTTATCCTGAATTCCACCCGGATCGATCAGGTCAAGCGGATTGCCGAGGCTGGGGAAATCATGCCCAGAAAATCCACGTATTTTTATCCAAAGGTAATTACCGGCCAGGTAATAAACCGGTTGACCCAGGTGGCATAGACCGTCAGGGATTAAACATGGCCTGAACCCTGTCGGTATAGGTGCCGTCCGGCTGGAAGATCACCAGCGGTTCACGGACCGCGGCGCCAGGGCCACCTGCCTTGATGCCGGACACCAGAACGAGGCGGGCCGGGTCATGGCTTTTTGCGTGAACCGTCTGGATGTGTTTGGGTTCGATACCGGCGGATCGCAGGGTCGTCAGAAGATCCGTGATCCGTTCCGCAGGATAGACGATTGCGAACCTGCCGCCGATACCGAGCAGCCTTGCGGCCGCGGCGGCCACATCCTGAAGGGTTGCCAGGATTTCATGCCTGGCAACTGCCCGCTGAGGATGGGGATTGACCCTGCCGGATCGGCCTTTTCTGTAAGGGGGGTTGCTGATCACAAGATCCACCGGTCCGGAAACAGCTTGAATCGAAAGCGATCTCATATCTGCGCAGACAATGGATATGCGCTCCGTCAGTCCGTTGGCTTCAACATTCTGCGCTGCCAGTTCCGCCAGTTCCGGTTGAACTTCAATTCCCGTTATGCTTACCGCCGGATGCCGGTGTCCCAGGATCAAGGGAATGATTCCGCATCCGGTGCCCAGATCCACGATACGGTCTTTGGCCTCGGGGGCTGAAAATGCGGCCAGCAGCACGGCGTCGATGGAAAACCGGTATCCCTCCCGGTGCTGAAAGACCTTTATCCTGCCATTGAAAAATGTATCTTCAGTTCGGGCAAGCAGCGTCATGTCATCTTGAACGCATGAATCATGCGCTTTTAGAGAAATTATCCCTTCCTGTAATCCTGGGGCGAATCGCCTTTGAAGGTCAGTGCCAGAACCGTGATATCGTCGCTCTGTGTGACTGGCCCGACAAACTCCCGGACCGACAGGATGATGTTTTCAACAATCTCATGGGCAGAGTCGCCTTTTTCCATTTCCAGTGTCCGGATCAGCCGATCATTGGCGTAGAGTTTGTCCTGATGATCCATGGCTTCGGTGACCCCGTCCGTATAAAGAATCAGGCTGGCGCCGGGCTTCAGGGTGGTCAGATGGGTTTTGTAGTCGGCATCTTCCAGAACCCCCAGCATCACCTGGGGGGCGACAGCCAGCCATTCGGGTTTGTGCGCCGGTGAAATGATCAGCGGCGGATTATGCCCGGCATTGGCATAGGCCAGCTCCCCGGTCGCAAAATTCAGGATACCGCAGAACACGGTGCAAAACATCATCGTGTCGTTATCCACGCAGAGCTCCCGGTTGGTCCGCTCCAGAATATCCGAAGGGGTTATGTTCTCGCTGGCAATGCCCTTCATGAGGGTTTTGGTGACGGCCATAAAGAGGGCTGCCGGAACCCCTTTGCCAGAGACATCGCCGATGGAGAAAAACAGATGCCTGTCATCCAGAAGGAAAAAGTCATAAAGATCACCGCCGACTTCCTTGGCCGGAATCAGGGCCGCATAGATGTCAAATTCCTGTTTTTCCGGAAACGGCGGAAAGCGCTTGGGTAAGAAACTCATCTGAATGGTATGCGCAATCTTCAGCTCGCTCTCGATCCGTTCTTTGATTGCGGTGGTTTCCTTCAGATCGACAATGTATTCTTTCAGGGCGGAACGCATGTTTTCAAACGATGTGGTCAGATCCCCGATTTCATCGTTGGACCTGCTGACAGGAAGGTCGATATCCAGGTTTCCTTTGGCAATTTCAGCGGTTTTATCGGCAAGCGCACTGATGGGCCGGGTCATTTTACCGGATATAAAGACAATCACCAGAAACAGAAGGGTAAAGCCGACCGCGCCAATCAATGCCAATTCAAGGGTAAGGTCTTTGAGCGCCGCAAAGAGCTCATCTTCCGGAATTACAACGCCCACTGACCAGCCGGTTGATTGCAGCGGCGCATAATACATTCTGGAGATTTTTCCGATAAAATTTTGATTCAACGTGACAAATCCTTCTTTTCCATGAATCATGTCCCTGCCGATATTGCGAAGCTGGGCATCGCCGGCTGCTTCGGCAATACTGAAAATGCTTTCATTCATGATCAGATCTTTATTCGGATGAGACACAAAAACACCGGTCTGTGAAATTAAAAAAGCATATCCGGATTGATGGATTTTGATCCGGGAGATAATGTCCTTGAGCCATTTCAGGGAAAGATCGGCCGTTACGACGCCGCTGAAAACCTTGTCATCATAAATCTTGCGATAAAACGGCACGGAAAAAGTGCTCATCACGATGTTGCCGCCGCCGGTATCAAAATATGGCTCGCTCCAGACGGGTCTGCCCAGTTCCTTGGGCATCAGATACCAGTCCCAGAAAAAATAATTAAACGCGGCTTCTGCGTCATAACTCCGGAGCTTGTCATCTTCCCGGCAGAAATACGGGGCGTAATAACGGGATTCCGGATCGAAGAAAAATGGCTCAAATGCAACCATTGATCCGTAGATTTCTGAATTGGTAATCAATACATTCTCAATCCATTTGAGCAGCATATCGCGGGTATAAACCTGGCTTTCAAGGGATGCGGCCAGATAGCGCGGGACTTTTTCAATCCCCAGCAGGGTATTTTCGATTTTATGAACAGTGGACAGGGTTAAATGCCGGGTATTGTCTTCAACGGTCTTGAGCACTGTTTGTCTGGAAACGGCATAATTATAAAATATAACACGCAAAAAAAATGCAGGCTGTGCCCAGCAGGGTCAGCGAAGCAATCTTGAATGCCAGGCTTTTTTTAGCGCGAATCATCCAGGCAGGGGACATGAAATTCATTGAATTTTGGAATTTCATCGATAATTCCGGCGGATTTGAGTTCAGTGGCAACTGTCTGAAAGTCATCTGGAGAAAGGGTTCCCGTCGGGGTGTTCCTGCCGCTGATCACGGAAATATCCCTGATGCGGTCCAGCATCCATCGCTGATGTACGCGATTGGTGCCGACATGGGCTTCTTGGGCATAGGTCATCACAATGTCAACGGCTTCATCGGGATGATCAAAAGCGTAGCGCCAGCCTTCAAGGGATGCGCCGACAACATTGCGGCAGATGCGATCATCCTTTTTAAGCGTTTCACCCAGGCAATACATGCCGTCTTCCGGAAAGTTCAGACCATGGTGGTCAAAAAAAAATGTGGTCAATTCATCGGTGTTCACTCCGGAATTGAGCAGCGTATGGTATTCATTGTACCACATGGCGCAGGCGGCATCCACACCGCCCTGCAAAAATAAATTAACGGTATAGGTTTGGGGAATGATGGCGACTTGAACCTGGTACTTTCGGAAAAATGCCAGGGGTTGAATCTGGAAATCCGACCAGAGGCTCACGCGTTTTCCGTTCAGGTCTTTTGGGGAGAGAATGCCGCTTGATTTTCTGGCAACCAGCATAAAGCCGGATTTTTGTCCGATCTGTGCCACATTGACAAGATCAACGCCTTTGGCGCGCAGCTTGATCGCATCGGAAAGAAACAAGGTGGTAAAATCGGTCTTTCGGCAAAGCAGCATGTCCGCGGGCGGACTGTCCGGACCGCCTGCAAGAAGGCGAAGATCAATTCCCCGCCTCTGATAAAATCCTTTCTGGATGGCTACATAATATCCGGCAAACTGGGCCTGGGGGGTCCACTGGGGCAGAAAGGTCACGGGCTGAAGATCTTGGCAAAGGGCGGAAAAGGGAAGGAGGCAAAAGAGCAGAACCCCTGTTTTCAAGATCGATATCAACCTGCAGTCTTTCATCAGGCATCTCCAACGCTTGTGGCAACCGGAACGAAACCGGAAAATGAGACCGGGATTGAGCAAGGCTAACCCCAACCGGTTTCATTCCCTTAAAGCACTATACAGAATTTTCGCAGCTTCTTGTACTCTTTTTCCACCGTTTCTTTCGGTTTTCGCCACTGGATTCTTCTCTTTCCACTCTCAGTTTTTTTCCGCAGAACTTGTATCCGCTGATGGCTTTATACACTTCGTCCACACAATGGTTTTCAATCTGAAACCTTGAGCTGTTCGGGCTGATATCGATGTTTCCCAGTTTGATGAATCGGTTTCTCGTACTTTGATTGATCAGGCCGATGATCTGAGGTGGCAACACGTTATCATTCTTGCCGATATCCACAACCAGATAGGTAAAACCGGTTTTGCTGAATTCCTTGACGCCGGCTTTCACAAAAGCCTGGTGGTCCGGTTTCTTTTTTTGCACTTCCCTGGGAATTGCAGTCAGATCCGGGGCGTTTTTGTAGTATTTCAGAAAACGGTTGAATTCCAGGGACACAAAATGCTTCAATAGCGCTTCTCTGTCCAAATCCGCCAGCTTTTCTTCAATAACCGCCAGATAGGGCGATATCTGATCGTCGTCCACGTTAACGGCCTTAACCCGATCGATCTGGTGTATCAGTTGCTGCTCGCAGATATCTTTTCCAAGCGGCACTTTTGTGGCGGTGATTTTCCGCTTGACGGTTTTTTCAATGCTTCCGATTTTATATTTTTCTTTCATGTGGATGATGGCAAGAGAGATTCCGGTTTTTCCAGCTCTGCCGGTCCGGCCGCTTCTGTGCGTGTAGATTTCCAGATCATCCGGCAGGTCATAGTGGATGACATGGGTCAGGTTGTTCACATCCAGACCCCGAGCGGCAATGTCCGTGGCAATCAGGAGCTGAACATTGCCTTCCCGGAATTTTCGCATGACAAATTCCCGTTGCGACTGGGACAGATCTCCGTGAAGCGCTTCGGCATTATACCCGTCCCGGATCATCTTATCGGCGATTTCCTGGGTGCTGATGCGGGTCCTGCAGAAAATGATGCCGTAAATTTCCGGATAATAATCGACCACCCGTTTTAATGTCTCGTACTTGTCCTTTGCATGCACCATGAAGTATCGATGTTCAACGTTGGCGGTTCCGGAATTCTTCTGGCCTACGGAAATTTCGATCGGGTTTTTCATGTATTTTGCGGCAATTTTCGCAACCTCTGCCGGCATTGTTGCCGAGAACAGGAGGGTCTGCCGCTCTTTGGGGGCTGCAGCCAGAATGGCGTCCAGCTCTTCCTTGAACCCCATGTTCAACATGATATCCGCCTCATCAAGCACAAGATGCCGGATGGCGCTGATATCGGCAGCCTTCCGGTTGATTAAATCGAGAAGCCGACCGGGTGTGGCAACAATGATCTGAGCTCCCTTTCGAACAGATCGCATCTGCTCGATGATTCCAGCGCCGCCATAAACCGCGGTAACTGAAAGCTTGGGAATAAACCGCGAGAAACTCTCCATGTCATGGGTGATCTGAAGGCAGAGCTCCCGGGTCGGGCAAAGAATGAGCGCCTGGACCTTTTTTGACGAAATATCCGTTCGTTCTAAAATCGGCAGCCCGTATGCCGCCGTTTTTCCGGTTCCTGTCTGTGCGAGCCCCACGATATCTCTTGGGTCGTTCAGAATCTGCGGGATAACTTTTTCCTGAATCGGCGTCGGTGAATCAAAGCCCAACTCGCCGATGGCTTTTATGATATTTTCGGTCAGTCCCAATTCTTTAAAATTCAAATGCAATTCCTCTGTATGTGGCTTTTAATTGTATGACTTCGTAAATAAATTCATCTGATTGTAATTCGAAATGAGCGGCGTCATTAAATGGTCTGAGAATTGATTCGCCGATTATGGACTGTTTCGGAATACATGGTGGAAGGGTCTTATATCTTCACGCCTGGCAGTTTTCTTGATATTATTTCCAGTATAATTCAATTCTATCCAATTAGCAATAAATAAAGAGTTGCAAACGCCTTCTGTCCATGGCCAATGAGTGTAGCGCACAATATCGCTGGAGTATCCGTCTTAATAATGTTAAGCAGTTTATTAAAGAAAACGATCTCTCATGCGAAGGTGCTGAAGTCGCGAACAAAAATATTCCGTTGTTATCCTGGCCGCTGGCTTCCGTCTTTTTGCTTTTTTACATTAAATGATCCGTATTCCCTGTTTTTTCTGAAGAATGAATTTTATCAACGGTCCCAGTTGGTTGCTGCCCTGTACAAGCGAAATTAAAGATTATGAAACCATTTGCCGAATTTTTAATTCCGGAAATGCGGACGATACAATATGTCCTGACGGACATTGACGATACCCTGACGCTGAATGGCCGTCTGCCGTCCGTGGTGTTCGTTGCGATGGAAAAAATGCAGGCAGCGGGTATTGCCGTGATTCCCATCACCGGCAGGCCCGCCGGCTGGTGCGACCATATCGCGCGGATGTGGCCGGTGGACGGCGTTGTGGGTGAAAACGGCGCATTTTATTTTCGTTATGACGCCGGCTCCCGCAAAATGATGCGGCGTTACTGGAAGCCTGAGAAAGAGCGCCGTGCGGACAGAAATCGCCTGGACGCCATTCTGCAGCATGTCCTGAAAACGGTTCCCGGCTCCCGGGTGGCTTCGGATCAGGCATACCGGGAAGCGGATCTGGCCATTGATTTTTGTGAAGATGTGGCGCCGCTGACGCCTGCGGACATTGACCGCATCGTGGCCTGTTTTACAGAAGCCGGGGCTCAGGCCAAAATCAGCTCCATTCATGTAAACGGCTGGTTCGGGGATTACGACAAACTGGCCATGACCCGGCTGTTCTTTGAAGAGGTTTTTTCGAAGAATCTTGATGCCGTCAGAGATCAGGTGATCTATGCGGGGGATTCCCCCAACGATGCGCCCATGTTCGGGTATTTTCCCAATTCCGTCGGTGTTGCCAATGTAAAGAACTTTATGGGAAAAATGCCCCATGATCCTTCCTGGGTGACGGAAAGGGAAGGGGGATTCGGGTTTGCGGAAATGGTAGATCGACTGCTATCTTAATGAAAGTTAAAGCGTTTTTACGATGTGTTCAATAAGGAGTTGCAGTGTCGGTGAAGCGCGATGCGCAACATCAAGGATTTCTTCAAGCGATGCCGGAACCGGATTCTCCGGGTCGTGAACATTGGTAATGGTTGAAAGTCCGATGACGTTCATTCCAGCCTGCACTGCGGCGATGACTTCCATGATGGTTGAAAACCCGACTGCTGACGCGCCGATGGTTTGTAAAAAACGTATTTCCGCGGGGGTTTCAAGGGAAGGACCTATAAGACCGGCATAAACACCGGTTTGAAGGGGTATGTTTAATTGATTTCCGATGGTTAAAGCCAGTTTGGCAAGATCCGGATCATAGGCGCGGGCCATGTCGGGAAAGCGGTTTCCCCAATCCGGTTCGTGGGGGCCGACCAGCGGATTCTGGCCGGTCAGGTTAATATGATCCCGAATGATCATGATGTCACCGGATGAAAACCGGGAACTCAAACCCCCTGCGGCATTGGAAACGATAAAACGCTTTATGCCCAGCTCCTGCATAACCCTTATCGGAAAAGTAACCTCTTGAGGAGAATATCCTTCATAGAGATGAAATCTACCTTTAAATACGGCGACATCCCTGCCCTCAAGATCGCCGATCAGAAGCTGCCCCGGATGCCCTTCCACGGTTGAAACCGGAAAATGCGGAATATCCTGATATTCAAATTGAGCGTGTATCAAAACACCGTCTGCACATTCACCCAGTCCCGTACCTGTTAAGATGGCGATTTCGGGAACCCGAAGAAGACGTGACCGGATATGGCCGGCCGCTGCAAGTGCTTTTGCCTTGAAAGAATTCATGACAGTTCCTTGTTATGATGGATTGGAGATGAATTTGTTTTTTTCTCTCGCGAAAAAATGAAGAAATAAAACGAGCACTGGCATTTTTTTTCGCGTTTCGTGTCTTTGCGTGAGATATTCCAAAATGGTTTCTCACTTCCAATATATCTTATGGAAGCTTTGACAGTCAAGAATTGGTGGATGATTGTATTGACATTTTGTTGCAATCATGAAATGTTAAATCGTTAAAACAAGTTGAAACTGTTCAGCCGGGTTCGTGGTTTTTTTATTGTTATTTTACCAATGATGAACTGGTATTTCCTATGAAATTATCCGAGATCAAAGATTCGTTGAAAGCGGAAGTCTTATCTGGCCATGACCAGATGGACATGAATATCGTTGGGGGCGGCGGAGCTGACCTCATGGAGGATATATTGTCGGCAGTAGCCAAAGGCGCAGTCCTTTTGACGGGATTGACGACAGAACAGGTGTTGAGGACAGCAACAATCGCCGGAGTTTCAGCTATCGTGATTGTCCGGGGGAAAAAACCCGATGCCAAAATGATCGAAGCGGCGGTCACATCCGGCATTCCGATTTTACGAACGCGATATTCATTGTTCGTGGCTTGCGGGCGATTATACATGGATGGTCTTAGAGGGCTGGACGGGTCCTGGTGAATAAAACCAACTGAAAGTGAATGTGCGTGCGTATTGGTAATTCTGTGCTTATCTCTTCCTTTTTTCTAACACACTAACTGGAGTGATGAACATGATCGAAGCGGTTTCCATGATGGGCGGTTTGGGGCTTGTCGTTGGTGCAGGATTGGCTGTGGCATCCAAGGTGTTTTATGTGTATGTGGACCCTCTGATTGAGGCAATCGAAGGGGCGCTTCCGGGCGCCAACTGCGGCGGATGCGGTGTGGCAGGGTGCAGTGCCAATGCAGTGGCCATTGCTGCCGGTAAAGCCGCTCCGACATCTTGTGTTGCAGCCGGTCCGGAAGTTGCCGAGGCCATTGCCGTCCTTTTAGGGGTTTCCGTTGAAGCCAGAGAACCCAATATTTCCCGGCTGGGGTGTACTTACAGCGTTCGGGAAGCGGATGTCAAATACATCTACGATGGTCTTTCCGATTGCCGGGCCGCCGCGCTGCTGAGCGGCGGCATGAAGGTCTGCGGCATCGGGTGCCTGGGGCTTGGCAGCTGCGTCAGAGCCTGTCTTTTCAATGCGCTGGATATCGGGCCAAACGGGCTTCCCGTCGTCAATGAGAAAAACTGCACTGGCTGCGGTGCCTGTGAAAAAGTATGCCCGAAACATATCATCACCCTGTCTTCAGTCACGCGCCGGATTCTGCGTGAGTATACCACCGAAGACTGCACCACTCCCTGTCAGCGCGCCTGTCCGGCGGGCATCAATATCAGCGAATACATCCGTCTGATCTCCATCGGCGATTTTCACCGAAGCGTTCAGATCATCAAGGAACGCAATCCGTTTCCGACCGTCATCGGCCGGATCTGTCCCAGGCCCTGTGAAACCGAATGCAGGCGTCAATATGTGGATGAGCCCGTTGCCATCAACTATCTCAAGCGGTTTGCCGCGGACTATGAAAAATCCGTGGACAAGCACATTCTGCCTTATAAGGCGCCGGCATCCGGCAAAAAAATCGCTGTGATCGGCGGCGGCGTGGAAGGGCTTTCAACCGCATTTTTCTCGACCCGTCTGGGGCATGATGTGACGGTCTTCGAGGCTGCTCCTCAGCTTGGCGGGCTTCTTCGAACTGCGATTGCCAGAAATCGCCTGCCGCTGGATATCCTCGACTGGGATATCCAGGGAATTCTGGATATGGGCGTCCATGCCGAGACATCGAAAGCGCTGGGCGCTGATTTTACACTGGAATC
The DNA here is from genome assembly GCA_963704205.1 of uncultured delta proteobacterium. Classification (GTDB taxonomy): domain Bacteria; phylum Desulfobacterota; class Desulfobacteria; order Desulfobacterales; family Desulfatirhabdiaceae; genus RAAP-1. The sequence continues at coordinate 33,588 of CAVPHN010000008.1, read as the reverse complement.
CCTTTTCTCTGAAGGATACGAAGCTGTTTTCATGGCAACCGGCGGGTGGGACAGCCGGCTGTCGCGCGGTGCCGGGCAGGTGGTTGAACATCCGTTTCCGGGCCTGTTTCTGCTGATTGACTTTGCCAGATCTCCTGCAGCAGGATGACGGTAAAATGGCGGATTCTCCCGTTGTTATTGCTGGCGGCGGAAACATGGCGCTGGATATGGCCCTGCTGCTCAAAGGCTCAGGGCGTCAAAGAAGTTGTGCTTCTGCTCAGAGAGTCAAAGCAGAGCTTGCCTTTTGCTCAGGACGATTTGGAGAAGCTGGAAGCCAGCGGAATCAGCGTGATTTATCGTGCCGCCATCACCCGGATCAAAGGCAAGGGGGGCAGCCTGGTGGCTCTGGAAACGACGGATCTGGATACCGGGGAAAAATTGAATTTGCCTGCCGGAACCCTGGTGATTCCATCGGGTCGAATTCCTGAAATGATTGTCGTCAGGGCCGAAGCGGATCAGCCGGAAGCAGCGGCTACAGCAATTGCGTGGGAAGCCTTCGAGCCCTATAAAAAACCGGATTTTCATAAAGAAATCGGCTGGATTTCGGAAAATGACGTGCTGTCGGATTTTTCCGGCGCCATCAAGGCCATCGCCGCCGGACGAAGATCTGCCGCATCCATTCACCAGAGTCTGTACGGCATTCCTTTGTCTTTTTCCGATCAGGTGGTGACGCCGGAGACCCTGGTGCAGAATGTGGACCATGTTGAAAATGTGGAAAACGTTCCGCGCCGGATCATGCCGCTATGCAAATCACTGTCGGCGTGCAGTGAGATTGAAAAGGGATTTACCCAGGAAATGGCGGTTTCCGAGGCTTCCCGATGTCTTCAGTGCGGCCTGATTTGTTACAAGCAAACGGCCCGCGCTCAGGAAAATGCTGAAATGAATCTTTCCAGTTAAGGGAATGTATCCAGTTTTTATTATCGTTGCGTGCAATCCTGGTTCATATTCCGGCATCGCTCGGTTTTTAAGGAAAATGTTTTGCCAACAGAAGAAGGCGTTGTGATCAGCGTGGAAGGAGCGACTGCCTGGGTTAAAACCCGGCGGGGGAGCGCATGCGCATCCTGCTCCGCCCGGCACGCCTGTGCCTCTCCGGACGGCGACGGTCAGGACATGGAGGTTGATGCCATCAACCAGATCGGTGCGGCAATCGGCGATCGTGTCATGGTCAGCATCGAAAGCGCCGCTCTGCTGAAAGCCACTTTTTTGCTGTACGTTTTTCCCGTTATCTGCATGATCGCAGGGGCGTTTGCCGGAAATGCCGCCGGTCCGTTTTTCAATATCGAGGGTTCAACCGCATCCGTGGTTGGCGCTGTCGGATTTTTTGCAATTTCATTTCTGCTGATCCGCTTCAAGGGAAACCGGATGGCGGAAAATCAGCATTACCGGCCCAAAATTATCCGCATTAAAAAGCCCGCCTTCCATGGCCCGTTGAAACCAATTGACCATCGCTGATCCGAATCGATGCGTTTGTAAATTTTAATTACTGTTGACATCCCGATGATCGTAAGGCTATATTAATAAATTTGAGGAAGGAATCTGTCAGACAGTTCTGACATGGTCTTTCTTCGTCCTTGCTCTGAATGGTTTCAGGGCTTAATATCCACAAGGAGGTTTTATGAGAAGGTATGAGACAATTGTCATCGTTGATCCTGATGTTCCCGAGGATGAACGCAATTCCCTTTGTGACAAGATCAAGGATGTCATTTTACAGAAAAATGGATCATTGATTGAGCTTGAAGAATGGGGAATTAAACGACTGGCCTATGAAATTCGAAAAAAAATAAGAGGATATTATTTCCGCCTCGATTACTGCGGTACCGGTGTAGTGGTAGATGAACTTGAGCGTTTTTTTCGCATCAATGATCGGTTTTTGAAATTTATGACCATCATGCTGGCTGATAACGCCGATGTCGAAAAAATCAAGGAAGAAATCGCCGCTGCCAAGGCTTTGCCTGTTAAGTCCATTACGGACGACATTGCCGGCGAACCGGAATCGCCATTTGATGAAAGCATCGATTCATCATTTGATAACAATGAGGAGGAGGAATAAATATGGCTCCATACAGTTCAAATAAACGTAAACCCGCAACCCGAAAAAAACGGGTATTTCATCGCCGGAAAATCTGCCGCTTTTGCGCAGATGCCACCATTGTGATTGACTATAAGGATTCAAAGTCGCTTCGATATTTCACAACCGAACGGGGAAAAATCATTCCCAGACGTATCTCGGGAACCTGCGCCAAGCACCAGCGCTTGTTGACCGAGGCCATCAAGCGTGCCAGAACCATTGCGCTGCTGCCTTTTGTCGGATCTGTCGAGATGTAGGCTTTTGCCCCTGGTGATGTTGTAAAGAGGATGTGCCCTGTGTTTTTAACAATGGATGGGGATGTACTGAAAAATATTGCGGCAGGCGTGGGCTTCACATGCCTGATATTTGCCGCTACCCTGTATATTCCCATCATCGGATTCATCAGCGCTGTTGTGATACCGCTTCCTGTCAGTTATTACCGGTATAAACTGGGAAGACCCGCAGGCGGGCTGATACTGGCCGCAAGCTGTATCGTCATGACGATCATGGCTGAAGGCCTTTCATTTGATCTTGCGCTGTTTACGGTACTCCTGATACTGGGTTTTGTGCTTGGGGAGATGTTTGATGAGAAAACGTCTGTTGAAAAGACGGTTCTTTATCCCTGTCTGTCGGTCATTGGCTCCGGCATTGCGTTGGCGTTGTTTTACAGCGCTTTCAGTCAGACGGATTTCAGCAGCCTTGTCGATCGTTATGTCAAGCAGAATCTGGAACTGACCCTTGAGCTGTATCGACAAATGTCGATGCCCGAAGAAACCCTTCAGACCCTTTCACGGTCGCTGGAGACCATTCAGTATGTGCTGGTTCGGGTTATTCCCGGGATGGCGCTCATGTCCACCCTTTTTGTAACCTGGGTCAATCTGCTGATGACAAGATCGCTGGTCAGATTCAGGGGGCTTAAAACTCCGGACTTTGGCGAGTCTGACCCAATGGAAGTCGCCTGAAATTCTGGTTTGGGTCGTGATTGCCGGGGGCGTTATGCTGCTGATTCCGGTAAAATCCCTGAAGATTATCGGACTGAATATCGTGCTTGGCTTGATCATGATTTATTTCATTCAGGGGATTTCCATTGTTTCGTTTTATTTTGATAAAAGAAAGTTTCCGCGAATTTTAAGAGGGGTGCTGTACGGCCTTATCGGAGTGCAGCAAGTGTTTTCCATGCTGGTTATTGGCCTGGGTTTTTTCGATTTATGGATTGATTTTAGAAAAATTAATAAAAACGAAAAGCTGAACAGTGAGTCATGAATTCTGCCGGATGCGGCGGGTCAGCTTTGGTGATACGTGGAGGATACTATGAAAGTCATTTTAACTGAAACCATTGAATCTCTGGGCATCATCGGCAGTGAAGTCAAAGTTGCCGATGGATATGCACGCAATTATCTGCTGCCCCAGAAAAAGGCTGTTCTGGCCAGTCTGCAAAACCACAAGCTGTTTCTACAACAGAAGGTCAGGGTCGATCTTCAAATTGCCAAGGAAAAAGGCTTTGCCGAAGAAATGGCCAAAAAACTGCAAGGCGTGGTCTGCACCATTGCTGCCAGGGTGAGTGATGAAAACCGCCTCTATGGCTCCATTACGACCCGCGATATTATTGACGCGCTGGCTGCCAAGGAAGTCATCGTGGAAAAGAAAATGATCCTGATGAAAGAGCCCATCAAAACCCTGGGTACATTCCGAATTCCGATTCGCGTGTACAAAGGGGTTGAGCCCGAAATCACGGTCGAAATCGTATCTGATTAAATACGGCTGAGTCAAATCAGATTGAAAAGGTTGAGGAGGGGAGTTGAGAACAGAACTCAACCCCCCCCCTCAACATCCTCAACCTTACACCCTGGTTATTCCGGATGAAATCCCAACAAGACCCATCTCTTTACCACCTTCCGCCCCACAGTCTCGAAGCTGAAGAAGCCATTATCAGCGCTATTCTTCATGACAACAGCACCCTGATGGACATTGTTGAAGTCCTGTCCCCGGATGATTTTTATCGCTCCGCCCATCAGCGGATATACGCAACCATGCGGGAGCTCTTTGACAAGGGGGAGCCCGTTGATCTGGTGACCCTGACCAATGCTCTGAAAGCCAATGGGCATCTGGAGACCGTGGGCGGCGTATCCAGTATCGTACAGATCCTGGAGTCGGTTCCAATTGCTGTCAATGCCGTTTATTATGCCAGAATCATCCATGATAAAGGCTGTTTGCGCCGACTCATTGAAAAAGCCAACCATATCGTCAAACGGTGTTTTGAAGATCAGGGCGAGGTTGACGATGTCCTGGATTTTGCAGAAACCGCAATTTTCGAGATTTCCGATAACAAGGTCAAGCCGGCCTTCAATCACATCCGTACCCTGATAGATCAAAATATCGATAAGCTGGAAGAACGCCAGGGCAACAAAACCCTTTTGACCGGCGTACCCACGGGTTTTACCGGCCTGGATCACCTGACGTCCGGATTTCAGCGCTCGGACCTGATCATTCTGGCGGCACGCCCGAGTATGGGAAAAACTGCGCTGGCCCTGAATATTGTTCGAAATGCCGCTGTCGACCACAATGTTCCCTGTGCCATTTTTTCTCTGGAAATGTCCAAAGAGCAGCTTTCCATGCGGATGCTTTGTGCCGAGGCCAGAATTGATTCGGTAAGGTTGCGGGATGGCTTTTTCAGCGATGACGACTGGGATCGGCTCACGAACGCCGCCGGAGTCCTTTCCGATGCGCCTATTTTCATAGACGATTCTCCGGAAATATCGTCCATGACCATTCGGGCAAAAGCCAGAAGATTAAAAAAGGAACATAACCTGGGAATGATCGTCATCGATTATCTCCAGCTCATGAAAAGTTCGATTTCCAATGACAGAAGGGATCTGGAGATCTCCGAAATATCCCGATCCATCAAATCGCTTGCCAGGGAACTGGACCTGCCCATTGTGGCGTTGTCCCAGCTGAACAGAAAGCTCGAAGAGCGCAGCGATAAACGTCCTCAGTTATCGGATCTTCGGGAATCCGGCGCCCTGGAGCAGGATGCCGATGTCGTAACCTTTATTTATCGGGACGAAGTATACAACAGAGATGAAAACAATCCGAACCGGGGAAAGGCCGAAGTCATCGTTGCCAAACATCGAAACGGACCCACGGGCCTTGCCCCGCTTACATTTCTGAAATCCTATACCCGTTTTGAAAATCCGGCGCCGGAAATCAGATGAAAAAACTCTATGGAAACATTTCCGGGTTAAAGGCCAGCCAGATTGCCGGCCTCGAAGACATTTACGACGGACGTGTTTCTCCCGAATATCTGGTTTCCCCTGAAATCGCGGATGAACTCTGCCGGCTCTCTCATGAAATCCGGCGCCAGATCGGGATTCTGGTCAACCGTCAGGGCAAGGTCACATCGGTCATTGTCGGGGATTATCACGGCATTGTTCTTCCGGATATCAGCCATTACCGAAGCGCTTCGGACCGACTCAAAGGCGTCCGGTGCATTCATACCCATTTAAGAGCCGAGCCGCTTTCCCATGATGACCTGACAGATCTTTCGCTGCTTCGCCTGGATATCATGGCTGTCTTGACTCTGACACCGGATGGAAAGCCTCTGGAAGTCATGGCGGCGCATGTTTTGCCATTGGCATCCGCTGCTGCTCCATATCGAATCCTGCCGCCTTTTCCGGCCGACCAGCTGGATATGGGCTGCCTGAGTCTGATTCAGTCCATTGAATCCGAACTGGGGCAGGTCAGCGTTTCGCGGGAATCCAAAACGGGTGCCATTCAGGGGCAGGAAAGAGCGCTTCTGGTAAGTGTTTCGACGGAATCACGCAGGGCTGCCATGGACTCTCTGAGTGAACTTGAAGAGCTTGCCGGCTCAAGCGGCATTTTTGTTGTGGATACCGTTTTTCAGCACCGCAGGCAGGCGGATCCCCGTTTTTTAATGGGTATCGGTAAGCTTCAGGATATTACGCTGCTGGCCATTCAGAAAGGGGCCGGCCTTATCATCTTTGATCAGGAGCTCAACCCTTCACAGATTCGTTCCATTGCCGACCAGATCGAGATGAAGGTCATTGACCGGACGCAGCTTATCCTGGATATTTTTGCCCAGCGGGCACAGTCCCGCGAGGGAAAGCTTCAGGTGGAGCTGGCCCAGCTTAAATACCTGCTGCCGCGGCTGGTGACCAAAAATACCGCCATGTCACGATTGACCGGCGGCATTGGCGGCAGGGGGCCGGGCGAAACCAAACTGGAGATCAACCGAAGGCGGGCCAGAGACCGGATTGTCCGGCTGGAAAAGGCCCTGGCCGAAGTGGTTCAGCAGCGCAGCCAGCAAAAAGCCAGGCGTCGCAAGCAGGGCCTGCCGGTGATCTCGATTATCGGCTATACGAACGCCGGCAAATCAACGCTGTTAAATACCCTGACCCAGAGCCAGGTTCTTGCGGAGCAGCGGCTTTTTGCAACCCTGGATCCTGCCAGCCGGAGGCTGAGGTTTCCCAAGGATATCGATGTTATTATTACGGACACAGTCGGTTTTATCAAGAATCTTCCTCAGGACTTGCAGATTGCTTTTCGTGCGACGCTTGAAGAGCTTGAAACCGCCGATCTGCTGCTGCATGTGATTGATATCAGCAACCCCCGCTGCGAGGATCAGATTCAATCCGTTGAAGCGATTCTGGAAAGCCTGGAGCTGAATCAAATCCCCTGCCTGCGGGTTCTGAACAAGCAGGATGCGCTGGATCAAATCGAGGTTGAGCGGTGTTTGAACTTGCTATGGCGGCATTGCGGTTTCCGCCAACAACAAAGCCACGTTGCTGCCGCTGATTGAAGCGATGGCCGGAGCCATTGAACAGCGATAAAAAGGTTGACATCCTCTGTGAAAGGGCATATAAGCGAAACTTACGATATGAATCTTGAACGCATCAAAACTGTTGGAATCGGTGCTGCCTATAACGGCGGCCGGGTTCTTCGCTCTTTTCTGGGGAAAATCAAAACACCGGACCATAAGGGCGCCATCGATCTGGTCACCGAAGCGGATCTGGGCTCGGAAAAAGTCATCATCGCTTCGATCCACAAGTTTTTTCCAGAGCATGCCATTCTGGCTGAAGAAAGCGGAATAAGCGGCGAAAACCATGGGAGCAGATGGATTATCGACCCTCTGGATGGAACCACCAATTATACCCACCAGCTCGGGCTGTTCGGGGTTTCCATTGCCTTTGAGATGGATGGAAAAATCGCCGTGGGTATTGTCCTGAATCCGGTGACCGGCGAATTGTTTACAGCAGTTCAGGGTCAGGGCGCCCAGCTTAACGGCAGGCCGATTCATGTCTCCGAAACCCGCCTGGTTTCGGAAAGCCTTCTTGTTACCGGATTTCCCTATAATTTCATTGAAATTTTTCAAGAGGTGATGGCGCGGTTTTCAAACTGCCAGAGGGCTTCGCAAGGTGTCCGGCGGTTGGGTTCGGCTTCTCTGGATCTTTGCTTTCTGGCGTGCGGGCGATTTGAGGGATTCTGGGAACAGAATCTGAAACCCTGGGACACGGCAGCCGGTTATTTGATTGCACGGGAAGCAGGGGCAGCCATCACGGATTTTTCAAATCGGGCATTTTCCATCTACGGCAACGAGATTCTTGCAACCAATGAATGGATACATGAGGATATGCTCAGGCTATTAAAGGAAGATGCATGAAAAAAAAGAAGGCTGTTACTGCTGAAGTGCCAAGTGATGATCTGGGCTGTCTTGGAGAATATAATGCCGAAGATCGCATGTGTTTTAAATTTTGTGCGCTAAGCTTGCGCTGTGCCATTGAAAGCAACCACCACATCCGGGCTGAAATCCTGGAAGAATTGATGTACTCGGAAACGTTTTCCGAGAAAAATCAGTAGCTGCCTCCTGTACCCAGCCGTCCGATCCACGAATAGATCGGGCATCCCCCTCGGTTTTGCCGGTATCAGCAGATCCCTTCTTCAAGCTTGGCGCAAAGGTAGTCGATTTGTTTCTGAAGTGAGCGGTTGTCCCGGATTCCTTTTTCAACAGCGCTGATCGAATGCAGTGTTGTTGCATGATAACGATTAAAGCACTTTCCGATGGCCTGAAGGGGCGAGTCGGTATAACGCCGGGATAAATACATCGCAATCTGTCTGGGTCTTACTATGGACTGTTTGCGGGAAGCAGAGATCATGTCATGATGGGAAACATTGAATTCCTGGCAAACCAGTTTTTTTATGCCGTCGATGGTGATGAGTTTACGCTGGCGGGCAATGTTTTTAATAACGCTTTCGGCAAGCGCCATGTCGATCGGGGCGCCCAAAAGGGATGATTTGGCCGTAATGCCGATCAGGCCGCTTTCCAATTGGCGCACATCCTCCGTTAGTTCGCCTGCCAGATACTGGGTGATTTCTTCCGGAATATGAACGCCATTGGCTGTTGCCTTTTTTTGAAGAATTCTGATCCGTGTTCTGAAATTTGGCGGATCAATGGCGGATATCAATCCGCTGGACAGCCTTGAGCGCAGTTTTTCATTCAGCTTGGGAATGTCTCCGGGAAGATAGGAGCTGGAAAAAATAATTTTTTTCCCTGAGTCATACAGGGTATCCAACGTCATGGCCAATTCGACCTGCGTCTTTTCCTTGCCGCTGAGGTACTGCACGTCATCCAGCAGCAGGACATTGCAGCCGGTTCGATATTTTTTCTTGAACTGCTCGATGGTATCATGTTGATAGGCGGAAACCATTTCATTGGAAAAATCTTCCGCCGTAATATAATATACTTTTTCTGCTGGATTTTCCGTTAATATATGGTTGCCGACGGCCTGGGTCAGATGGCTTTTCCCCATGCCGGTTTTTGAAAGCAAAAACAGGGAATGCTGCTGGGTTTTCTTCCGGGAGGCCAGGGCCAGGGATGCCGAATATGCAAAGTCATTGTTGCCGCCGACCACAAACTGATCAAAAGTATAATCTCTTCTCAGAAATCTGCCGCTGGAAGGCTGAGCCTCGGCCTGGGGGAAAAGGGGTTTTTGATAGCTGATATCCGGTTGCCCGGCTGGACGCTTTTCGGATACTTCCAGGGCTATCTGACAGGATTTGCCCGAAATTTTCTGCATTTCCGATAAGATCAGATCGCTGTAATACTCAAGAACCCGTTTTTTTGAAAAATGGTTCGGGCAGGAAAGCACAACGACACCATTGTTCTCGTTCTTCAATTCAACCGGCTCAATCCACATTCGGTAACTGTGACCGGGTATGCGAGTCTTGATAACGGCCTTGGTTTTGTTCCAGATGGATTCCATAATGCTATCGCCAGTTCGGAGTAAGTTGTGGGTCTGAGTGAAATGAAAAACAGTGATAGACTGAAAAAACAATCACAGCCTGGTGTCCACAAAAAAATGCACGTGGAAATCAGGGGGTGTGAATTGATTCTGGGACATTTTGGAACTGTCTCACGGCGCCCGCGGATCAACCTGATGGCATCGTTTGGCTGAGTCCGGTTTTACATAAGCACCCGGATAGAGTCAAACGGGATAAATCGGAATTTAGAAGGGCTGGCAATAAAAATATGCACACATTATATCTGCTTGAAATGTTGATATTATATATAATTGGAGATCATCAACTACCCAGAAATACAGCTTAATAAAAATCGAATTTTTTATCAAAGATTTTAAGGTGATCTCCGGTTATAAACAAGTTGTGAACAATGCATCCGGATTCACCAAAACCGCAATACCTTCAATTTTCGTTGAATTGCTGTGAAATTCATCAAAACGGATCATTCACTTACGCCGTGTTCGAGTATCTTACGGATATGAAAGATAAATAGATTCAGACATGAGTATTTGGCCGCCGCAACCTGGAATTTTCCTTGTTCAGAATTATAATTTCCTTGACACATATTGGATTATTTGGCAATGTTCGAAATTCAAGCAAAAAAGATGCTTCAGAATCTGACATTTTTTTCTGCCAACAATATGAAATGGTTGATGGCTGAAATTACTGTGACTGACCCATTACATTATGGCATGTGATGGCTTGTTTGCGTTGTGGACACCCTTAAATTACCGAGAAAAACAGGAAGACAAATATGAGCAACAAGACTCCGGTAGGATCTGTTTTGGTTGTGGGCGGTGGTATCACGGGTATGCAGTCGGCTCTGGATCTGGCCGAATCCGGATACTATGTTTACCTGGTTGAAGAAAGTCCGGCCATTGGCGGCGCCATGGCCCAGCTGGATAAGACATTTCCCACCAACGACTGTTCCATGTGAATTATTTCCCCTAAACTGGTCGAGGTCGGCCGGCACATGAACATCGAACTTCTCACCCTTTCCAAAGTTACTTCCATTTCCGGCGATTCCGGCGATTTTACCGTTACCCTCAAACAGTCTCCCCGTTTTGTGGATATGGAAAAATGTATTGCCTGCGGAACCTGCGCGGAAAAATGTCCCGCAAAAACCATGGACCCGTTTAATGAAGGGCTGGCCAAGCGAAAAGCCATTTATGTTCCCTATGCCCAGGCCGTGCCGCTGAAATATGCCATTGATAAAAACCAGTGTATTTATTTTCAAAAAAGGCAAATGCCGGGCCTGTGAAAAATTCTGTCCGACAAATGCCATTATATTTGATGATAGTTGAAAAAGACATTACCCTCAATGTGGGTTCGGTCATTCTGACGGCCGGATTTCACCCCTTTTAATCCGGACAAATTTGATAATTACCAGCATGCCAAATTCCCCAATGTGGTTACCAGCATGGAATTCGAGCGGATGCTGTCCGCCGGTGGGCCTTTTGCGGGTCATGTTCACCGGCTCTCGGATGGAAAAGAACCCAAGAAAATCGCCTGGCTCCAGTGCGTGGGTTCACGCGATCTGAACCGCTGCGACAATGAATACTGCTCATCGGTCTGCTGCATGTACGCCATCAAGGAATCGGTGATCGCCAAAGAGCACCTGGGGCCGGATTTCGAGCCTGCCATCTTTTTCATGGACATGCGGACACACGGCAAGGACTTTGAAAAATATTATGAACGCGCCAAGTCCCAGGGCGTCCGTTTTATCCGCTCCAGGGTTCATACCATTACCGAAGTCGATGAAACCGGAACCCTTAATCTGGTGTACGCGACAGACGCCGGGGAGCGCGTGTCCGAAGATTTCGACATGGTGGTGCTTTCCGTGGGTATGGAGCCGGCGGCATCCGCCATCGAGGCTGCCAAAATCCTCGGTGTTGGAGCTGAATTCCTATAAATTCGTCAAAACGTCCAATATCGGCCCCGGTCGCCACGTCACGGGAAGGCATTTATGTTGCCGGTGCGCTTCAGGGCCCAAAGGATATCCCGCAGTCCGTGGTCGAAGCAAGCGCTGCGGCGTGTTCCGCCGGTATCAGTCTGTGCAGCGGTCAGAGGAACGCTGGTAAAGGAAAAATCCTTTCCCGATGAACTGGCCGTCCAGGACGAAGAACCGCGAATCGGCGTATTTGTCTGCAACTGCGGCATCAATATCGGCGGCATTGCCGATGTTCCGGCTGTTGCAGCCTACGCCAGGGAACTGGGTCATGTTGTCTATACCGAAGAGCCTCTATTTGCCTGCAGCCAGGATGCTCAGGAGAAAATGGTCGAGGTCATTAATGAGCAGCGCCTGAACCGTATCGTGGTTGCGGCCTGTACGCCGAGAACGCACGAACCGCTGTTTCAGGAAACCATTCGAAACGCGGGACTGAACGCCTACCTGTTCGAGATGGCCAATATCCGGAATCAGTGCACCTGGATTCATTCGGCGGAAAAGGAAAAGGCGACGGACAAGGCCAAGGATCTGGTTCGGATGGCGATAAGCCGGGCAACGCTGCTGGAGGCGATTCCTTCGCTGTCCGTGAGCGTCAACAAGTCCGCCCTTGTCATCGGCGGCGGGGTTGCCGGCATGACTGCGGCCCTTAGCCTTGCGGATCAGGGCTTTGGCGCAACCCTTGTTGAGAAATCCGCTACGCTTGGCGGCTCTGCCCGGGATGTGCACCACACCTGGTCCGGGGAAGATGTTCAGGGGTTTTTGAAGAACCTGATCGGGCGCGTCAGCCGGCATCCCCGGATTACGGTCTTGACCCAGGCTGAAGTTGTTGATGCCAGCGGTTTTGTGGGCAATTTTGAAACCCGGGTTCAGGCCGGTGAAAACAGCCATTCTATTCAACACGGTGTTGTCATTGTGGCAACCGGTGGTCAGGCAGCCGGCACCGAAGAATATCTTTACGGAAAACACCCGTCCGTTACCCGGTGGCACGACCTGGAGAACCACCCGGAAAAACTTGCCGGCGCAGGGAGCGTGGTCTTTATTCAGTGCGTGGGCTCGCGGGATGAAAAACGGCCCTATTGTTCCCGGATCTGCTGTACGGCATCCGTATCCCAGGCCATTGCCATCAAGGAAAAACAGCCGGATACCGATGTTTTTGTCATTTACCGGGACATCCGGACCTTTGGCGAGCGGGAAGTTCTCTATAAAAAGGCCAGGGAAAAAGGTGTGATCTTCATCCGCTACAGCCTGGAGAAAAAACCCGTTGTGACGGAAACTCCTGATGGGCTCGAGGTTCGGGTATTTGACCCGATTCTCCAGAAAGAACTTTTGATCCATGCGGATCTGGTGAATCTGGCAACCGCCATCGAGCCCTCCGCCAAATGCGGATATCGCCGCGTTTTACAAGGTTCCCGTCAATGCCGAGAAGTTTCTTCATGGAAGCCCATGCCAAGCTGCGGCCCGTGGATTTTGCATCGGACGGTCTTTTTGTCTGCGGTCTGGCCCATTATCCCAAGTCGCTGGATGAAAGCATCGGCCAGGCAATGGCGGCGGCAGGGCGGGCTGCTACGGTTCTTTCCAGGGCCTCCATTCAGATATCCCCGCTGGTCTCTCAGGTCGACCGGGAGCTGTGCATCGGTTGCGGTCTGTGCACCGAAGTCTGTCCCTTTGGCGCCATTATTCAGGAAGATGTGGACGGCAAGGGATTTAAGGCCAAAAACATTTCCGCCTCCTGTAAGGGCTGCGGACTTTGCGCCTCATCCTGTCCGAAAAAGGCCATTGATATGCTGCATTTCCGGGATGATCAAATCGTTGCGGCTGTCTGTGCGGCGGTTTAACGCGGTGAATTATTAATCACTATCCAAAAGGTGTAAATATGGAACAAGTTGAACCCAAAATCGTTGCGTTTCTCTGTAACTGGTGCGCCTATGCCGGGGCTGATCTGGCAGGGGTGTCCAGGCTTCAGCACCCCTCGAATATGAGAACCGTCCGGGTCATGTGTTCGGGTCGGGTGGATCCGCTCTTTATTGTTCAGGCACTAAAAAGCGGGTGCGACGGTGTTCTGGTGGCCGGCTGACATTTCGGCGACTGCCATTACCTGGAAGGTAATATTCAAGCTGAAAAAAAGATTCTCATGACCCAAAAACTGCTGAAACTCTCCGGTATCGGCGAGAGCCGGCTTCATCTGGCATGGCTTTCTTCTGCCGAAGCCCAGCGGTTTGTCGATATATCCGCATCCGTCATCGAAAATGTCAAGGCCCAGGGGAAATTCGATGCGGAGCTGTTTTCCCTGGAACTGGCGGCCGCGGAAGAAACATTAAAAGCCGAAACCCTGCGCTGGATGGTTGGAAAAGAAGTAAAACTTCTGGCCAGAGGCGATGTTTACGGCCGCAAATGGGAAAAGGCGCGCTTTGAGGCGATTCTGGATGAGGTTCTGGAAAGGGAATACCATAAACAATTGATCCGCCAGGCCATTATCGCCGGGTTTACATCCGTCAGAGCCATCAGCCAGCGAATCGGGCTGGGGCTTAAACGGATTTCCTATCTGCTGGCGGATATGGAAAAGACCAATATGATCGAGTTCAAGGGGCATACGGAGTGTGTTCCTGTTTTTGGGGCATTATAGCAGGAAGACTGAAAGCTGTGATGGTACGCATCATTTGCCTGCAGCCTTCGGTCTTTATAGCCTGCTTTTATATCATCACGTATAACATAGTGTAGCGTGCTGCGCTAGAGGAGTTATCATGGGATCGGTTCGTGGCAAGACAAGTGGTTCAGTGATGGTCGTGGGTGCCGGAATTGCCGGTATGCAGGCCGCTCTGGATCTGGCCAATTCAGATTATTATGTACATCTCGTTGATAAGCTGCCGACGGTCGGGGGCATGATGGCCCGGCTGGATAAGACATTTCCGACCAATGACTGCGCCATGTGAGTGATCTCACCCAAACTGGTCGAGGTCGGCCGGCATCTGAACGTCAATATCATCACCAACAGCGAAATCAAATCGGTTGAAGGAGAGCCCGGGAATTTTACCGTCACCCTGGTCAACCATCCCCGGTACATCGATCCAATCAAATGCACGGGCTGCGGGGAATGCGCCAGGCACTGTCCGGTTACCGCGGTCAACCGCTACAACAAGGGGCTGGATGATAGAAGGGCCACCTTCATCGAATACCCGCAGGCCGTTCCCCTGGCATTCGGCATCGACACCGACACCTGCATCGGCTGCGGGCTCTGTGAAAACATGTGCGTTGCCAAGGCCATTCAATATGATGACACCGAGCGCGAATCCACACTGACCGTCGGCTCCATCATACTGGCCTCCGGCAGCCAGGGATATGACCCTTCCAAACTGGATTTTCTGGGATATGGCAAATCCGCCAACGTGGTCACCAGCGAGGAATTCGAACGCATCCTGAGCGCTTCCGGCCCTTACCGGGGGCACCTGTGCCGGCCTCTGGACCGGGAAGAACCCAAAAAAATCGCCTGGCTTCAGTGCATCGGATCCCGGGACACCAATAAATGCGGAAACGGCTACTGTTCTTCTGTCTGCTGCATGTATGCGGTCAAGGAAGCCATGATTGCCAAGGAACATGCCCACTGCGATCTGGATTGCGCCATCTTCAATATGGACATCCGCACCTTCGGAAAGGATTATGAAAAATATTATCTCAGGGCCAAGGACAAGGACGGGGTCAGATTTATCAAGTCGAGGGTCCATACGGTTACAGAAATTCCGGAAACCGGGGACTTGACCGTGCGCTTTGTGACCGAGGCCGGCGAGATTCAGGAAGAAACCTTCAGCATGGTGGTTCTTTCCGTTGGGCTTCAGGTGCCTGAAACCTCAAAAATTCTGGCCCAGCAACTGGGAATCGAATTGGATCAGTATAATTTTGTTGAAACCGATCCCTTCACGCCGGTAGCCACATCCCGCAAAGGGGTTTATACCTGCGGCGTGTTCCAGGGGCCTAAAGACATTCCCGGCTCCATCACCGAGGCAAGCGCGGCTGCCTGCGCGGCGGGCTCGGATCTTAGCCGAGGCCCGCGGCACCGATACCAAGATCATCGAGATGCCGGATCAGCAGGATGTGGCGGCGGAAACACCGCGGATCGGCGTCTTTGTCTGCAACTGCGGCATCAATATCGGCGGTGTCGTGAATGTTCCGGCAGTCGCCGAATATGCGGCATCCCTGCCTTATGTGGCCTATACGGATCAGAATCTTTTTACCTGCTCTCAGGACACCCAGGACAAGATCAAGGAGAAAATCATCGAGCACAAGCTGAACCGCGTGGTCGTTGCCTCCTGCAGTCCCAAAACCCATGAGCAGATGTTCATGGAAACCCTGGAGGCCTGCGGTCTGAACCGCTATCTCTTTGAAATGGCCAATATCCGCAATCAGAATTCCTGGATTCATTCCAAGACGCCGGCGATTGCCACCCAGAAGGCCAAGGACCTGGTCCGAATGGCGGTTGCCCGGTCCGCAACGCTTAAGCAGCTCAAGGAAAAAGTCATTTCCGTCAACAAACAGGCCCTTGTCATCGGCGGCGGTGTTGCGGGAATGAATGCGGCCCTGGGGCTGGGAAAGCAGGGGTTTCAGGTGGCGCTTCTCGAAAAAGAGGCCGCGTTGGGCGGCTTTTCCAGAAAACTGCATCATACCATTGAAGGCGGGGATATTCAGACGTATCTGAATGATCTGATTGTCGAGGTCACCGCCCATGACAAAATCGAGGTGATTACCGGGGCCAGGGTGGTGGACTTCAGCGGGTACAAGGGAAATTTTTCCACAAGCGTTCTGGTCGGCCCGGAAAACGAAAAGCGCACCATCAAGCATGGCATCATCATTGTCGCCACCGGCGCCGGGGAATATACGCCCAAGGAATATGGTTTTAATCAGGATCCGCGGGTGGTGACGCAGGTTCAGCTCGGGGATATTCTGGAGGAAAAAGGCGCCGGCGATCTGTCATCGGTGGTCATGATCCAGTGCGTGGGTTCCCGAAACGAGGAAAATGTCAACTGCTCCCGGATCTGCTGCCAGAATGCGGTCAAAAACGCCTTGATCATCAAGAAGAAGAATCCCGAGACCAATGTTTTTGTGCTGTACCGGGATATCCGGACCTACGGCCTGATGGAAGACTTTTACAAGGAAGCCAGAAACCTGGGTGTCATCTTTATCCGGTTTGAATCGGAACATCCGCCTCTGGTTGCGCCTGTCACCGAAGGCATGATGGTGACGGTAAAAGATCATATCCTGCAGCGGAATCTGGAGATTCAGGCGGATCTGGTGACCTTGAGCGCCGGCATGGTGGCTGAAGACACCACAGAGCTTTGCGGGATCATGAAGTTCAACCGCAATCCCGAAGGGTATTTCATCGAAGCCCATGTCAAGCTCCGGCCCGTGGATATGCCCGGAGACGGCATATTTTTGTGCGGAACGGCCCACGGCCCCAAACTGATTACGGAAACCATTGCCCAGGCCCAGGCCGCGGCCTCCCGGGCCACGACATTTTTATCCAAATCCGAAATCAAGCTCTCGGCCATTACCGCCCAGGTGGAGACCGAACACTGCGTGAAATGCCTGACCTGTGTCAGATCCTGCCCCTTCAATGTGCCGGTCTTTAATACCGAAAAACAAGTCATTGAAATTGATGAAGCCATCTGCCACGGATGCGGCATATGCGCCGGCGTATGCCCCAGGGAGACGATTCAGCTCAATTATTATGAAAATGATCAAATACTATGTAAAATTGATGCCTTGTTGGCGGGGGGGATGTGATGTCCGAATTTGAACCAACCATTATCACATTTTGCTGTGATTATTGAGGGTATTCAGCCGCGGACCTGGCAGGTTCGATGCGACTCGATTATCCGGCAAACATAAAAATCATCCGGGTTCCCTGTACCGGGAAAGTGGATTTGATGTACCTGCTGAGCGCGATTCAGAAAGGTGCTGACGGCGTTTATGTGGTGGGCTGCCTGGAAGGCTCCTGTCATTACAAAGAGGGAAATTTCAAGGCCAGACAGCGGGTGGAACAGGCCCGCGCTTTGCTTGAGGAAGTCGGTCTGGAAGGGGATCGCGTTCGCATGTATAACCTTTCTTCCGGAGAAGGGCCGACATTTGCGGCGTATGCAAAAGAGATGACGGAACATATCAAGGCGCTTGGACCCAATCCATTAAAAAACCGGATGGAATATCCTGCAAAAGCATAACCTAAGGAGTAGAATATGGCAGAGGAAGCAATCAAACTTGGCGGTAAAAAGAAAAGTATGTTTATCGACAAAGTCAAGGAGATTATCCCGGACGGGGGAAATCTGAATCTTTGTCTGACCTGCGGCGCCTGTTCATCCGGATGTCCGGCAACGGGACTTGACGGAATGGATCCCCGAAAATTTCTGCGCATGGCGGCGCTGGGGATGGATGAGGAAATCATGAAATCAGACTGGCCCTGGATGTGTACGATGTGTCAGCGGTGCATCTATGTCTGCCCGATGAAGATAGACATCCCCCAGCTTGTTTTCAATGCCAGGGGCCTGCGGCCCAGGGATCAGCGACCCAAGGGTATCCTGGGATCCTGTGATATGCAGCTTCGAAACGACAGTACCAGCGCCATGGGAACGTCTCCGGACGATTTTATCTTTGTGGTGCAGGATGTTCTGGAGGAGTTCAAGGAAGCACAGCCTGAATTTGCCGATATGGAGGCGCCCATTGATAAACAAGGGGCTGAATTCTTTTTGAATCAGAATTCCAGGGAACCGGTGACCGAACCCAATGAAATGGTTCCCCTTTGGAAAATCCTCCATCTTGCCGGGGTGGACTGGACATATGGCAGCCATGGCTGGGCAGGGGAAAACTACTGCCTGTTCCTGGCGGATAATGATTCCTGGGAAAAAGTGACGCGAACAACAGTCAATCAGGCCAATAAGCTAGGCTGTAAGATATTCCTCAACACTGAGTGAGGGCACGTTACATTCTCAGTCCGGGCCGGACTGAAAAAATTCAATATCGAACACAACTTTGAAGTTAAGAACATTTATGAATATTATGCCAAATGGATCCGTGAAGGAAAACTGAAGGTCAATTCCGACTGGAACAAGGATTTGAAGATCAAGTTCACGGTTCAGGATCCCTGTCAGATCGTCAGAAAGAGCTTTGGCGATCCCATTGCGGATGATCTGCGTTTCGTGGTCAAAGCCGTGGTGGGTGAAGAAAATTTCATCGACATGCAGCCCAATAAATCGAACAACTACTGCTGCGGCGGCGGCGGCGGATTTCTGCAGTCCGGATTCAAGGAACAGCGGCTGATTTATGGCAAGCTCAAAGACGATCAGATTAAGGCCACAGGAGCGGATTACTGCATTGCCGGGTGCCACAACTGCCACGCCCAGATTCACGAACTGAGTGAACATTATGGTGGACACTATCCGGTCGTCCACCTCTGGACCCTCATCTGCCTTTCTCTGGGAGTACTCGGGCCAAACGAACGGGAATACTTGGGAGATGATCTGAAAGAAGTGAATGTATTCCATCCGGAGACGGCCGAATAATATAAAGGAGGGCATATGATCGTTGCCAAACGAAAACCTTTTGAAGAAATCAAGCAGCTTCTGAAAGGCTATAAAAAAGTCCTGAACGTGGGATGCGGAACCTGTGTCGCGGTCTGTCTGGCCGGCGGTGAAAAAGAAGTTTCCGTTTTGAACGCGGAGCTGGACATGGCCAGAAGAATCGATGACAACCCGATTGAAATATCCGGGATCACCATCGAACGCCAGTGCGATCGGGAATATCTGGAAGTGCTGGATGCCAAAGTCGGTGAGTACGAGGCCCTGCTGTCCATGGCCTGCGGCGCCGGCATTCAGTTTCTGGCGGAACGTTATCCGAAGATACCGGTACTTCCGGCCGTGGATACCACGTTTATCGGCGTGAATCAGGCCGTGGGGTGGTATGAGGAACGGTGCAGGTCCTGCAGCAGCTGCGTTCTCGGGCAAACCGGCGGCGTCTGTCCGGTGACCATGTGCGCCAAGGGGCTCTATAACGGCCCCTGCGGCGGTACCAACAAGGGAAACTGCGAGATCGATCCCAACCAGCCCTGCGCGTGGCAAATGATTTACGAACGGTTAAAGGGCCAGGGTCGCCTGGAATGCATACTTGAAATTACCCCGGCCAATGACTGGCAGAACCAGATACCGCGAACCGTAATTCAGCCTGGTTACAGCAAACCGGAAAAAACCGGAAAATAATGAGGAAGCCGATATGAAATCAGGAAGCAATTTAGAAAAAATCTTAAAGGCTGGTCATTTTGCATTTACGGGAGAACTGGGGCCGCCCAGGGGAACCGGCGTTGATGAGGTCAAACACAAGGCCGCTTTCTTAAAGGGAATGGTGGATGCCGTCAACATTACGGACAACCAGACCGCCGTGGTTCGCATGTCGAGCTGGGCAGCCTCCCTGATCGTGCTTCAGGAAGGCCTTGAACCCAATTACCAGATGGTGTGCCGCGATCGAAACCGTCTGGCCATGCAGAGCGATATTCTGGGCGCATATACCCTTGGCATTAAAAACATGCTGTGCCTGTCCGGAGACCATCAGAAATTCGGGGATCATCCGCAGGCCAAGGGGGTTTTCGACATTGATTCCATGCAGCTCATTGCCATGGTCAAAAAAATGCGCGATGAAGGAAAATTTCTGGGCGGAACGGATATCGAGCATCCGCCTAAAATATTTATCGGCGCGGCAGCCAATCCTTTTGCCGATCCGTTTGAGTGGCGGGTGCATCGCCTGGCCAAAAAAATTGCGGCCGGCGTGGATTTTATTCAGACCCAGTGCATCTACAACATGGAAAAATTCCGCAACTTCATCAAAATGGCCAATGACATGGGACTTACCGAAAAGGTGTACATCCTTGCCGGTGTCACGCCCATGAAGAGCGTCGGTATGGCCCGGTATATGAAAGCCAAGGTGCCGGGCATGGATGTGCCCGATGAGATCATCAAGCGGCTTCAGGGCGTGGACAAGACCAAGGTTGCCGATGAAGGCATCAAGATCGCCTGTGAGCAGATTGAGGAGTTCAAGGAGCTGAAAGGCGTGGCCGGCGTTCACCTGATGGCCATTGAATGGGAACATAAGGTTCCGGAAATCGCCGAAAGAGCAAAGGTTCTTCCCAGGCCGGTTGTGGACTGAAATTAACATAATAACGCGATAAAAACCCCGGAACCGGTTCGCCGATTCGGGGTTTTTTATTGTTGAAAGCTGTGGGCGAAAAGGTTACCCGTCAATTCAATAGGCGGGCAGGTAGACGGAAAGAGAATTTCAACCGTAAAAAGTCTTTAGGATGAATCCTGGGGTTTAAACCGGACCGATTTTACATTTGATGTCGGTTACCGCCGTTTTTTTGAGCATCTTGTTGATCTGCCCGATCATTTCTTTTTTGGTGAACTGCAGGTGATGGATCCAGGCCGAGCTGTTCACATGAACGATGAGAAGGGGCTCTTTATAAGCTGCTGGGCGAACATGCTCGGATACGGATTTGCCGACAATGTCATCCCATAGGCTGCAGATGGCGATAAACGTATCGATTTTGTCCGGGTGAATCGCCTTCATGGCTCTGGGCAAAATCGCGCTGATATGCTCAAGCGGGCGGGAGGTCGTGTCTTTCATGAATGTGATATTATGAAGATAGTGGCGCTGATGTCAATGAAATTGAACAGGGATTATGTGAATGATGGGGAGAGCATACGATGGAAACAGTTAAGATTGTTTATGGGGATAAAGTCTGCGAACTGCCGATTGTTGTCGGAACGGAGGGTGAAAAAGGCATCGATATTTCAAAACTTCGTAAGGCCACCGGCCTGATAACCCTTGATCCCGGCTTTGCCAATACCGGAAGCTGTACCAGTGACATCACTTTCATGGACGGGGAAAAAGGCATCTTGCGATATCGGGGGATTCCGGTTGAAGATCTTGCCGAGCATTCCATTTTTACGGAAACCGCCTATCTGCTGATTAACGGAAAACTGCCGACCCGTCAGGAACTGAATCAATTCTCTGTCCTTCTCAATGACAATTCCCTGATTCATGAGGACATGCAGTTTTTTTTCCAGAATTTTCCCAGAGCTTCCCATCCCATGGGAATCATGTCCGCGATGGTGACAGCCCTTAGAAGCTTTTATCCGGAGCTCAAGATCAATGAAGAAGAAGAAATCAATTCTGACGGTCACCCGCCTGCTGTCCAAGGTCCGCACCCTTGCCGCCATGTCCTATAAAATATCACGGGGCCACAAGGTGATTTATCCCCGGCCGGATCTGAACTATTGCGCCAATTTTCTGAACATGATGTTCGATAATCCGGTCAAGACCTTATTATATTGATAACACGCTGGTCAAAGCACTGAATGTCTTCTGGATTCTTCATGCGGATCACGAACAGAACTGCTCCACGTCAACGGTTCGAATGGTCGGAAGCGGCCGGGTTAATCTTTATGCGGCGATCTCTGCAGGGGTTGCGGCGCTCTGGGGGCCGCTGCACGGGGGCGCCAATCAGGCAGTGATCGAAATGCTGGAAAGCATTAAAAAGAGTGGCGGGGATGTCAAACGGGCCATTGCGAGGGCGAAAGACAAAAATGATTCATTCCGGCTGATGGGCTTTGGCCACAGGGTGTATAAGACTTATGATCCGCGGGCCAGAATCATGAAAAAAATGTGTGACAAGGTATTGGATAAATTGAAAATCAGTGATCCGCTGCTGGATATCGCCAAGCAGTTGGAGGATGCGGCGGTTAAAGACGATTATTTTATCGAACAGAACCTGTACCCGAACATCGATTTTTACAGCGGCATCGTGCTCCGCGCCATGGGAATTCCCACCAACATGTTTACCGTGATGTTTGCCATCGGCAGGCTTCCGGGCTGGATTGCCCAGTGGAAGGAAAGCCTGGATGATCCCAACTGGCGGCTGAGCCGCCCGCGGCAGATCTATACCGGACTTGGTGAGAATCGTTACGTCCCGATTGAAAAAAGAGGCTGAAGACATGACTAGACTGAAGGCAAAAATCCTTCAGTCTTCTTTTTAATACTTCATATCCAATTTAAACAGAAAATCGCTATTGGATGATGAATCGTAGGATGTCGTCAGGTCGGTCCGGCCGGGTACGGACTTGAAATCATGTTTTCCCATGATGGAGAGCTCAAGATTTTTTGAAAAATAATACCCCAGTTTAAAGGACATATCCATGGCATTGAGCAAGTCGGAGGTTTTAAAGAGAGAATCCGCCATATCCAGTTGATCCGCGTAATGCATTGCCATCGAAACGGACCAGGGGCCGGCCATCGGAGTGATCTGTGTATTCAGGCCGAAAATGCGTTTGGGAACTTCCAGCAATTCCTTGGGTTGAGACTGCTGATCGTAATTCAGGTAAACAAAGGATGGCGTGAAGCTGAGTCCTTCAAACGGGGTGATTTGACTTGCCAGCTTGAAGCCATGACGGACGGTTGAAAATGAATCATCCATGGACTGTTTATGCAAAGGCCAGTCAGCATCCAGTTCATGGTCATAAACGTTCCAGGCGCTGGCATTTATCCAGTTTTTCCCGAATGGCGCTCATGCTGATGTCGCAGGTGTCATCCCATAGTTTGTGACTGAGTGCAACTTCATAAGCATACAGATGGCCCTTGCTAAATTCATAGACTTCATTGTTTGTTTCGCGAAACGCATCGGGTCGGCCGGAGTTGCCAAAATCGTATGAAGGACGGAATTCGTCACGGGCATAAGATTTGATGTGGCTGCCGGTATTGAGCGGGATGTCAAATTCTCCCTGAAGCTGCAGGGTGTCCATGCCGGATCTGTCAAATGACATCGGCCTTTTGGTTCCGACCATCCGGGATTTCCAGTGCTGGTCGTCCAGGCTGGATATCACGATGCCTTTGCCGTTTGTGGCGTGAATGAAATTTCCCTCCCCCAGATAAACCCCAACATGATTGATGCGTTTTTTTCGGGAAAAAAACACAAGATCTCCGGTCTGGAGTTCGTCTTCGTCAATTTTTTGAAGTTTGGTAAAACTGAACTGTGCCGCGGAATTGTGCGGCAGTTCAATTCCGAACAGGTTGGAATAAATCGTTCTGGCAAATCCCGAGCAATCCATTCCTTTAAAACTGGTACCGCCGCTTCGATAAGGAATGCCCAGATATTCCTTCATTTCCTCCTGAAGTTTGAAATTCGAAAAATCTGATGGAGAATAATGAAACGGGCTCCGTCGGGGTTCTGATGTAATGCTTGCAGTGTCCTTTGAGGCTGGCTTTTTTTCGACCGGGTCTGCTTTGCTTTGCTGTGCTTTTTAGTAGTTTTTGCGGAGGGTTTTGGAGAAGGATTCTTTTTCAGTTGGATGGGCTGGATTTCTTTTCAGCCGACTTGTCGAGATTTTTGGATCGAGATTTTTCGGCGGTGCCGGTTTTGGATTGGGTCTGTTTGCCGTGGACATTTGCGGATGTCAGGATGAAAAGAAGGCAACAGGCGATAGAAAAAAATGTTTGAAAAATTTGATTATGAACAGTTCGGTTTTTCATTGTTTCACATTCGTTGGTAACAAGATGAGGTGCTGGCGGAAAATCTCTTAAGTCGAACAGACGTTCTGCCCCTTGGGCTCAAGATGTCATACTGAACGAGCCAATGACAACATCACCAGTTATTATATATCATATCAATGAGTTATATTATATCTGCATCAAGGTATTACATTTATGGCAGGCATGAACAAGCCCTTTTGGGGTGAACATAGAATATTTGGAAACACTTTGTCAATACCCAAGACGCCAAAAGCCGGCATCCGGTTCGAGTTCAGCGGATAATCTTTACTTGGCACTCGGCCCCAACGCTTTGCAGGACTTGCGCACATGACATGTCGGCATTCCTTTTTCCCTGGGTCTTAAGCTCTGCGAACGTTTCCTCTCAAACCTCTTGCCCCATATATCATATTGCCCGCAGGGTTCAGTATTAGAATACTTGACTCACACCACCTTGAAAGGGCTGGCCTATTTGTCCGTACCGCTCCTGCAGATATGATCCAGAACATGAATTCGGTTGATGATATCCTCTCTGTCAATCGATACGATCCGGACGCCCTGAAGCATGATGGCTTCCATTGGCGATGTTCTTAAAAGATGATCCTGTCTGTCTGCCATGTCCAGGAGATGAACGAGACGCTCTTTTTCAGATTCCAGGGATTGCATGATATCGGATTCAGTGTGAAAAACCGTTAGAAATTCAAGGACAACATCCAGATATTCGGTAAAACCGTCTCTTTTCGGGGCGAATTTTTCAATCACTTCCCGCAGCAGCCGGATATGGGCTTCGTTTTGAATCCATCTGGAATTTCTCAGCCGGATCTTGCACCGTGTGCAAAGGGGTTCTTCTGAAAATCGGTGTAGTGCATCAATAATCCGTGGATCTGTTTTTCGGGAAATATTCAGCCGGGTAATAACGGGTTGAATGGTTTCAGCGGGGATCGCTGACAGGTGTGCTTCCAAAGTCCGGAAAATGAAAAACCGTTTTTATTTTCTGGGATATCAGCAGGTCGCAGATTGTTTTTTCATCGGCTTTGCTGTAATTAAAGTTTTCAACAATCGCCTCGATGGCGATCTGAAATCCTTCATCCGGAAACAAAATGAGCTCAAAGAGAGAGGCCCCTTCGCTGGATGTCTCATCCAGAAGGGTTTGTTGAATCGCTTCAAGGGTATCCACGCCTGAGACGGACATCATATAGTGCATGATGTCCGGCCGGACGGACCAAGAGATCTTCTGGTCGCGGCTCAGTTCTTTTTGAATGGCATTTGCCAGTATCAAACAAGGGGAATCGGAATCCATGACACCATTGCATCGAAAAGGGGAATTCTTATGAAACGCTTCATCCTATCACTGATGATCCTGTTTTCAGTTGCCGTCTCAGGCTGCTCCGGGGATAAGGCCAAGGAACTTATGGATACGGCACGTCTCGAGGAAAAACAGCATAATCCGGATCATGCCACGCAGTTGTACCAGGAAATCATTCAAAAATATCCTGACAGCCCTTTTGCCAAGGATGCTCAAAAAAGGCTTTCCGAGCTGAAGAAATAATGCAGGCTAAAAGATCGATAGTTACAATGATGTTGTAAGTAATTTAGTTTCTTCCGCGTATTTGTCCCGAAACGCCTTTTGCTTTCAGCCTATACATACAACACCGGATGAGAAAATTGCAAGGTTCACGATTGATCCGATTCGGGGAGGGGGGAAGGCGTTGGACAGATCGAAGGAGAGGGACAAAGCTTCTGGCGTTTCCATTTTCAGGCGATAAAATCTTCCCTGAAACAGCCGTTGCGTGACAATGCCGGAAATCATCGTTACGGATTGGCTGTCTCTTTCTATCGTTTGATGCAAATTCTTGCCATCAGCGGATACCACTTCCGCAGCTTCGGGTCGGATTAAAAGGGTGACCGTTTTTCCTGGCGTAATCTTTTCCGGATTTGCCGGATAAAACACGCCGATCCGTGTTTGAACGCGTCCATCCTGCATCACCGTTCCGTCCACAAAATTTTCAAATCCAAGAAATGTGGCTACCCGCCGGTTTCGGGGCTGTCGATACAGGTTTTCCGGGCTGTCTTCCTGCTCGATTTGGCCCATGGTTCATTACCGCCACCTTGTCTGCCATGGCATAGGCTTCTGCATGATCATGGGTCACAAAAACAGCGGTAACGCCGACATGCTGTAAAATGGCCTTAAGCTCTGGAACCAGCCGTTCGCGAAGCTCCCGATCCAGTGAACCCATGGGCTCATCCAGAAGCAGAAGTCTGGGGTTTGGCGCAAGACTTCGGGCCAGGGCGATACGCTGCCTTTCGCCTCCGGACAAGGAGCTGATGCCGCGATTCGAAAATCCATCCAGTCCAACCAGTGCCAGAAGTTCATGAACGCGGCGGGTGACTTCCTGGGAAGGCAGTTTTTTCTGTAAAAGCCCGAACCCCACGTTGTCAAAAACCGTTTTGTGAGGAAACAGTGCAAAATCCTGAAACATCATGCCAAAATGTCTGCGATGGGGCGGGACATCCGCCATGTCCTTTCCATCAAATGAGATTCTGCCGCTGTCCGGTGTTTCAATGCCCGCAAGAATTCTTAAAAGCGTTGTTTTCCCGCATCCCGATGGCCCCAGTATTCCCAGGATCTCGCCCTGGTCAAGGCTGAAACTGACACGCCTGAGTGCCGGGGTGTGCGCAAATGATTTGCTGATATGGGTGACTTCCAGAAGCGGCATGTCAGAATATTCCCTGGGGTTTATCCATCATTCGATCCAGAACCAGAAATCCCGCTGCCGTGATCAGCATGAGCAGACAGCTCATGGCCATGGCCTGGCCATAATTGACGGTCCCGGGAGTCCCCAGAAAGCGGTAGATGGCAATGGGAAGGGTAGGTGTCTGGGGCCGGGCGATAAAAGAGGTTGCGCCGAATTCTCCCATGCTGATGGTAAAGGCGAATACGGATGCTGCCGCAAGGGCCCGGGAAACGATGGGCAGATCCACGGATTTCCAGACCCTGAAAGGGGATGCGCCCAGGATTGCAGCCGATTCTCTTAACTGCGCATTGATGTTGCGCAGCGCCGGCAGCAGACAGCGTATGACAAAGGGAAATGCTGTCAGCGTGTGGGCAATGGGCAAAAGAAGCCATGAACTTCTCAGATTCAAGGGCTCTTTATCCAGGGAGATGATAAAACCAAAGCCCAGTGTTACCGCGGAAGTAGAAAGCGGCAGCATGAACAGGGGATCCAGAAATGCGGAAATTCTTGTTTTGGATCTGGCCAGAAACATGGCTGCCGGAAACCCGATCCCAGGGACGAAAAAAAGGGTGCAGAGCGCCACGCCAATCGAGTTTCCCAGGGCCTGTATCGGGGGCACATAAAACAGGGACTGAGAGGAATCGATAAACAGCATTTGGTAAGTGGCTCGGGGAAAACCCGGTATCCGTAATCGCGGATTGAAGGATAAGGGCTGCCAGCGGCGATCCCACAAAAACAATGATCCATCCGATACTGGCGCCTATGAATACATAATGGGATATTCTTGAAGGGTTTCGAGCGGTTGGCGGATAACCGCCGGGTTCTGCGGCGACAGCGGCTTTGCGTTGCAGGTTTGTATAAACCCACAGGCAGGCAAAGGTAAACAGAATCTGGATTACGGAAAGGGCTGCGGCCAGGGGAAGGTGAAACAGGTTGACGGCCTGGCGGTAGATCTCGACTTCGATGGTGGAGAGCCTGGGGCCTCCCAGAATCAGAATGACGCCAAAACTGCTGAAGCAGAATACAAAAATCAGCATGGCGGATGAAAGCAAAACAGGCACAAGGAGCGGAAACGTGATCTGCCGGAAGGATTTCCAGGGGGATGCGCCCAGAAGCTGCGCGGCATGGATCAGGGCCGGATTCAGGTGGCGTCCAAAGCCGGTAATCATTCGAAACGCGATTGAAAAATTGTAAAACACATGGGCGATCAGAATAAACCCGACGCTGTGATTCAGGTTAATGGGCGGGAATGTCAGGTGAAACCAGTCTGCCGACAGGGTGTTGATGACACCTTGCGGACCCAGCAGGGACTGAAAAGCCGCGCCTACCACAACCGTTGGCAGTACAAAGGGAATGGTGATCAGGGACTGAATCAGGCGCTTTCCCGGAAAATCAAAACGGATAAATACCCATGCGACAGGAAGGGCCGAAACCAGGGTCAGAATCGTGGAGAGCCCTGCCTGCCAGAAGGTGAACCAAAGGGTTCTGACATAAAACCCGGAACGAATCAGGGGTGATAATGGCCTGAAATCCCAATGGCCTTCCGGCGCAAGGCTTAATTTCAGGATGTTCAGAAGCGGATAAAAATAAAAGACTCCCAGAAACAGCAGCGGAATTCCAGCCAGAATGCAATGTGATGGGCGAATACGGGTTTTCATAAAGGCCACGAAATTGTTTCGATCACAATGAATTATCGGAGCACCGCATCGGTCCAGGCGTCTATCCACTTTTCACGGCCGGCGTCGATTTGCCGGGGGGATATTTGTACGGGGCGACGGGGCGTTTGGGTATTCTGGACAAACACTTCCGGAAGCTTGGCAGTGCTGTTTGCCGGAAATACGAACATCTGAAGGGGAATGTCTTCCTGAAAGGGTTTGTCCAGCATGAAATCCACCAGCTTCTGCGCCAGCTCCAGGCGTTTTGTTCCTTTTAGAATCCCCACAAATTCGATCTGTCGAAAGCAGGTTCCATCCGTTGTCACAGCTGCCGTCGGTGACTGTGTAATGGGTTTCTTGGAATACCAGACTTCCGCTGCCGGGCTGCCTGCATAGCTGACAACAATCGGGCGGTTTCCCTTGGATGAAGCGCTGAAGCTTCCCCAATAGGCCTGTTTCCATCCATCCACGGCCAGGATATCATTGGCCCTTAGCTTTTTCCAGAAATCAAGATATCCGGGTTCCCCAAAATGCCCAACTGTGGTCAGCAGAAAAGCAAGGCCGGGAGAGGATGTTGCCGGGTTTTGCACAACCGTAAGTCCGGCATATTCCGGCTTGATCAGATCTTCCAGGCGCTGCGGAGCCGGAATTCCCTTCTTGGAGAACCAGTTTTTGTCATAATTGAGGCAGACATCTCCGAAATCCACCGGCAGCAGCCGGTTTTCCGGATCCAGTTTCAAGGCTTCTGGAATGGCGCTCAATA
This sequence comes from uncultured delta proteobacterium, assembly GCA_963704205.1. Classification (GTDB taxonomy): domain Bacteria; phylum Desulfobacterota; class Desulfobacteria; order Desulfobacterales; family Desulfatirhabdiaceae; genus RAAP-1. The sequence goes on along the minus strand of CAVPHN010000008.1, from coordinate 4,517 downwards.
GGGGAGATGAATAGGGAATAAATATTCCTGAAGATAATGCCCGGCTCAGGAACGTGTTGTCAACCCCGAAAAAAACATCGGCCATGGGATTGGATTTGGACAAAATGGCCTGGTTCAGGACAGCGCCGGCATCACCGGCCTTGATGAACTTTACTGAAACCCCGTGTTTTTTTTCAAAGTCAGCCATGAGGGGCTTGCTGATACTAAAGCTGTTATGTGTCATGACCGTCAGCTCAACAGCCTTATCCTGAGCAATGCCGGCGGTGCCGGAAAAACAACCAAACAAAACGATGAGTCGCCAAAATAGTTTCATGTTCTTTCCTTAAAATAAAAAAGCCATCTTCCGGTAAAGGGAGATGGCTTCTGGCCTGAGATTTCCTCCACCGGCATTACCCGGATCAGGTTCAACGGTCGGACTCACTGCTATCGGCAGAGTCCCTCTCAGCCTGGTTTGTCCAAGCTCCCGAAAAATATATTGATTAAAGGCGGATGATTCTGACTCTATGGGTTTGCCAGTGGATTGTCAAGCACCATTTTCCCATCGGCAGATCCGTCAAGCCGGATTTGTCGCGTTCAGGCGCTTTCAACCCTGCAGGGCACAAACCGGTGGATGGGAGTTCCCAGCGGATCCCGGTGCGTGTTTTTTGTCAGATGATTGACATTGATGCCGTAAACGGCTTCGTCATAGATCAGGCCGAATCCATGCGGAATCAGAACCGTTCCTGAACGTACCTGGGTGCTGACCTGCAGTTCACCGACCGCGCTGCCGGCATCTGTTACGATCCTTACTGATTGTCCGTCAGTCAGGCCGAGCTTATCGGCGTCAAGCGGGCTGAGGGCAATGGTGCATGCCCGTTTTCCTTTATTCCACTCCGGGTTTCGCATCAAGGTGTTCATGTTGGTGTCCATGTGCCTTCCGGCATTCAGGACAAATGGAAAATCGGGCTGCATTTTAAGGTCTTCGGCTTCGCCGGCCGCATTCAGATTTTTTGCCTGTTCCGCCAGTTCGGGGATGAATACCTCGATTTTCCCCGATGGCGTGCGAATGGCCGACCAGTTGTCGGCGATATCGGCTTTGCCGGCCCACAGTCCCTGAGGGGTATCCAGAAGCGCCTGAAATATCCGGTCTCCCTGATCCAGACCTGTTTGAAAGCCGGCTCTGGCCGCGTTTTTTCGAAAAGTTTTCGGGGCGGTCATCAGCATTCCCCACGAAGCGGCAAGGGCTGCGCTGTTCCACGCGCGGCCCAGGGTTTTTGCCAGTATAAACGACATCCGGCTCTGCGCATCCGGCGTTTTGCCGGCCCATTCCATTAGATGCATGCCAAAGGTGAGGCGATCGCCTTTGGCGGCGTTCTGAATATGTTCCGGAATATCCGGTATCAGACCCAGCCGGTCCGCCAGCAGCGTAAAAATCTGCGAGGCTTCCATGCAATGCTGCGGCGGATTGACCACGGGTCTTCGCAGCTGAAAATAGACATCCGGAAAGGTCCAGGGGAAAAAAGTGCCGTCCCAGGCTTCATAATAGGATCTGCAGGGCAGCACATAATGGGCCTGTCTTGCGGTTTCGCTCATGACGATGTCGTTGACCACCAGAAGATCCAGTCGGTCAAACGCCTTTTCAAACGCCTGGGTGTCGGCATAAGACCTAAGCGGGTTGCAGGCACTGACCAGCACGGCCCGAAGGCGATCCGGACGGTCGGACAGGATTTCCTCGGGCATGACATTGGGGGGGAATGAACCGGCAGCGGCCGGCGGCATGGCGGTTTCAACTGTCCGCCAGGTTTCGGGACTGCGTTCATCCGCATGAAATCCCATGGGCATGACCATACCGGGGATAACGTTGCCGCCCAGAACGCAGAATATGCCGCAGACGGCTCCCAGAATATTCATCAGATAGGAGTTCAGCGTGCTGTGGCGTCCCATGTAAATACCCAGATCCGGATGCATGCACCATCGCTTTGTCGTCATCAGGCGACATACCTGGTGAACCAGAGAATAATCGAGCTGGCAGACGTCAAGAGCCGAGCGGGTGTCGAAATCGGCAAACCAGGGTTTGATCCTTTCCCAGTCGGCCACGTATTGGGTGATATAGCCGGAAGCCTCCCACCCTTCGTTGACGATGATGGCGATCATTGTCTTGGCAAGAAGGGCGTCGGTGCCGGGCCGCACCGCAAGATGAATGTCGGCAATGGCGGCGGTTTCGCTTTTTCTGGGATCGATCACGACAAGCAGCCGGTCCGGGTCTTTGCTGAACCCGGTGAGCGTTTTGCGGGCCTGTGGCATCTGATGGCTCATCATGCCGTTCCAGCCCCAGCCAACCAGCATTTCGGCGCCGTGCTCGTCGGGTATGGCGACATAGTACTGCCTGCCCAGCATGCGTCCCAATACCCACCAGATACCGCTGAACTCCTGGCCGGCGGAGGAATAATAGTACTGGGAACCCATGGCCCGAAGCAGGCTGATCCCGAATGAGGCTTCAAAATGACCGCCCTGTGAACTGCCGCCCATGTATGCCAGGCATCGCGGGCCATGGTGACCGACCAGATCCCGCAGTTTGTCCGCGATTTCATCCACAGCCTGATTCCAGGATATTTCATGAAATCCATTTCCCGAGCGCTTCAGCGGAACGGTCAGCCGATCCTTGGGATACTGGTGATAGGCAATATTGAGCCCTTTTCTGCAGACATAACCCTGACTCCGCGGGTTGTCTTTGTCGGGCCGGACCCGAGTGATCCGGTCATCGTCAACCAGGACTTCCAGTCCGCAGTTCTGGGCACATAATACGCATCCTGTTTTATGCCAGGTCTCCATAAGGTCTCCTCTTCTATGATAACAGCCCGCGTTTTTCAGCCATGGCCATCATTTGATCAGCGCCGGTCAACGGGGGCACCAAATACTGCGCTCCGGTCTTCTGCTTCAGGCTTAATGCACCGGAAGGGCAGGTGGTTACGCACAGGCCGCAGCCGATGCAACGATCCGGATCAATCTCGGCCAGATCCTGATCATTCATCCTCAGGGCGTTCATCTGACACCGTTCCAGGCAAGTCTGGCACCCGATGCATAATTCAGGCTCCAACCCGGCGATGTAGTTGGAAAACACGATTTCTGACGGTCGGGGGTGCTGATTCAGCGCACGAAGTACGCCGCAGCAGTCGCCGCAGCAGTTGCACATGCCGCCCGGATTCTGCGCCGTGGCCGGTTGGGTGACCAGGCCGGCTGCCTGGGCATCCGACAGGATCTGAATCGCCTCATTAATGTCGATTTCGCGGCCCATCTGGTTATCCAGATAATACTGTGCCATGGCGCCGAACATGAAGCAGGTCTCAAGGGGCTTGTCGCAGGACTGATCGATGAGGCCTTTCTGTTTTCGGCAGATACAGCTTGTAACCACGATTTTATTCATTTTCTTCAGGATTTCGGCTGCATCATCAAAGGCGGCGACATTCCGGGTTGCATCCAGGGACTTTTGAACCGGTATGGTGCGAAGAAAAGTACCGCGGCTCTTGTTGAATGCGTCCAGAAACCCGCCCTTAAAATATTCTTCAAGCAGTTCAGAAAGGTTGCGATTCAACCTGGATACCTGGAATTCAAAGAGCCCATGAACAAACGGAATGGCGGCATACCTGACGGAATCACCTTTTTTCACCCGGAAGAGAAGTCCCCGACCGGCCATGTCCTCAAGCCGATCGGCAACATCCGTAAGCTGACGGCCGATGCGCTCGGCCACGGTTTCAGGCTTTTCCAGGCGGTGTGACAGAGAAAGAAACAGGTTGGCTTCATCTTCGGTAAACAGTTCTTTTAAAATTTTAAGCTCCACTCCGGTTGCTGTTTCCGGAAATCCAATGGAATAGAAATTCAGCCGTTCCTGCAACTGCTTGAAAATGTTTGCACTCATGTTCCCCCTGAAAAATAGATCGAATGGTTGATGTGGATGCCATTTTTTCACCGCAGCAAATGATGGCATTCTGTTTGTATGCTTAGTACTTGTATGCAAGATAATTGTTTAAAAATATTTGGGTTAACCCTCTGCGCGATGCATTTGGCAAAGTTTTTTCAAAAGCAGCCGCAAAATCAGTTGCTCCTCTGAAGTCAGAGGTTCCAGAAAATCCTGATTTGCTGTTTCCGCCAGGGCGATCAGGTTTTCTGTCAACTGTCTGCCCTGTTCGGTCAAAGAGACGCTCAGCGCCCTGCGATCCTCCGGATGCGTCTTTTTTCCCACCAGGCTTGCTTTTTCAAGCCGGTCCAGAATGCCGGTAAGGGTAGCACTGTCCAGCATGACCCTTTCACCGAGTTCCCGGGACGTTACCTGGTCGTTTTCGCGAAGAAAACCCAGCACCATGCCTTGGGCGGCTGTCACATGCGCGTCGGTCAGCCGGCAGGTCCAGAACTTGGCTGCTGCCTGACTGGCTTTTGCGAGTTGAAAAAAAATGCACTGATCCGCTTTCATTTTGATCCTTGAAAATAATGCCATTGATTAGCTTGTATGCAATCAATATTTCCCGAAATTGTCAAGCAAT